>JANPIX010000019.1:0-97965 GCA_031425195.1 Gemmobacter sp.
CCACTCCGCCCACGATCCATCGTAAAGCGCGTGGTTGCGGTGGCCAAGCCGTTCCAGCGCAAGCGACAGGATCGCCGCAGAAACGCCCGAACCGCAGGTGGTTATCACCGGGCGATCAAGGTTGACCCGGGCCGCCGCAAAGGCCGCCTGAAGGGCAGGCGTGTCTTTCATCGTGCCGTCGGGGTTAATGAGCGTCGTGTAGGGCAGGTTCTTTGCCCCCGGAATATGCCCGGGCCGAAGCCCCGCCCTTGGTTCGGGCGCTTCACCCCTGAACCGCGGCGCGGGCCGGGCGTCGACGATTTCAGCCTCGTCCAGTTTTGCCGCATGGGCCACCTGCGTCACGTCCTTCACCAACCCCGCTTGGCGCTGCACCGTCATGTGACGGTCACGCACGACCGGGGGCAGGTCTTCCACAACGCGGCTTTCTGCCCGCCATTTGGGGAATCCGCCATCAAGGACGGCCACATCCGATTTCCCCATTAGCCGGAACGTCCACCAGACGCGCGCGGCCGAGAACAGGCCCGATCCGTCATAGACGACAACCTGATGGCCGTCGCCCACGCCCATCGCACGCAGGCGGCTGATGAACTTTTCCGGCGCAGGGGCCATGTGCGGCAGGCTGGAGCGATGATCGGCGATATCGTCGATGTCAAAGAACCGGGCACCGGGGATATGTGCCGCATCATATTCCTGACGGGCGTTACGGGCAGCGCCGGGCAAATACCACGACGCATCAAGAATGCGCAGATCCGGATCGTTGATGTGCGCGGCAAGCCAAGCCGTCGACACAAGCGTTTTCGGGTCGTCTTTCAGGGGGGCAGTCATGCGGGCCTCCTTGCCGATTGCACAGGGCTTAATCGGTGCAAGGGGGGGCAGGCAAGCCCGCTATCAGTTTTCAACGGCCGCGCCGCAGACGTCAACGATCACGCACCAGCCACGAGCAATCAACCTTTGCCGCGCAAAAGTCGGCCTTTTTCACGGTCCCAGTCACGTTTCGCCTCGGTCGCCCGTTTATCGGCAAGCTTTTTACCTTTGGCGATGCCAAGCTTGATCTTCACGATGCCACGGTCGTTGAAATACATCTTGATGGGCACGATCGTCATGCCTTCGCGGGCGGTTGCGTTCCACAGGCGGCTGAGTTCCTTTTTGGAAACCAGCAACTTGCGGCGACGGCGCTCTTCGTGGCCGAAGGTCTTGGCGCGCACATAGGGTGCGATGTAACCGTTGATCAGCCACAATTCGCCACCTTCGACGGACGCATAGCTTTCCCCGATGTTCGACCCGCCAAGTCGCAGTGATTTTACTTCAGAGCCGAACAGCATGATGCCCGCCTCGATATCGCTTTCGATGGCATAATCGAACCGCGCGCGGCGATTTTCGGCAATGAGCTTGGAATTGGGATCAGATTTTTCAGCCATGATCGGGCCGAGATAGGGACAGGCCGGGGCAAAGTCCAGTCCCCGGCGTCAGGTGCGGCGGCCCAGCGTCAATGCAAAAATCCCCGAACAGACGACTATCGCGCCACCGATCAACGTCACCATGTCTGGCGTTTCGCCAAACACGATCACGCCCAGCAGTATCGCGAACACCAACCGGGAATAACGGAATGGCGTTACCATGGAAACTTCGCCCGTCCGCATCGCCTGTGTCAGCGCGGCGTAGGCACCGACGCCGGCCACAATGGCCGTCGTCAGGCAAGAAAGTGCAAACCGATCCGGTACCACCGCCCCGCCCGACCAGACGAGCAACCCCGCCCCTGCCGGGATCATCATGGCAAACCCATAGATGCCCAACTGCCAGTTCGACAGGATGCGCGGCGCGGCGCGGGTGGCCAGATCGCGCCCGGCAAAACCAATCGTTCCGATCACAGCAAGGATCGACAGGCTGGAAAAACCGTCGGCACCCGGGCGCAGAATGACAAGAACGCCAAGCAGGCCGATGAAGACGGCGGCCCAGCGTGAAAGGCTGACTTTTTCACCAAACAGGAAGGCGGCCCCGGCGATGACGACAAGTGGAGTTGCCTGCAAGATCGCCGCTGCGCTTGACAGCGTCGTAAGCACAATGGCGAGCGTATAAAACAGACGTCCCGCTACCTCGAACACACAACGAAGCAGAATGGGGCGCGACAGGATTGCCGGATGCAGGATGCGCTGCCCCTGACTTTTGGCCAAAAGCGCAAACAACAGCATACCGCCCGTGCCAAATACGATCAGAACCTGCCCCACGGGTACCGTATTCGTGGCCGCCTTCAGCAACATGTCTTCCACCGCGAACAGTGCCATCGCCGTGACCATGAACAGACTGCCGTGCAGATTGGCCCGTTTTCCGGCGGCGGCGGCGGCACCTGTCAAGGCACCGCCAACGTCAGACGTCACTGGAGCAGGCCGGCGTGGCGCATCGCAGCCTTGATCCTGTCCTTCGTTCCGTCCGTCAGGCCAACCAGTGGCAGGCGAACGTCAGGCAGGCAAAGCCCCAGCAGCGACAGTCCATATTTCGCGCCGACAAGCCCCGGTTCGATGAAGATCGCCTCGTGCAGCGGCATCAACCTATCCTGATACTCCAGCGCCTTGGCATAATCACCGGCCAGCGTCGCAGCCTGAAACTCGGCACAAAGGCGCGGTGCCACATTGGCCGTGACCGAAATGCACCCCACCCCGCCATGCGCGTTGAAGCCAAGCGCGGTGGCATCCTCGCCCGAAAGCTGAATGAAGTCGGCACCGCAGGTGGCGCGCTGCATGGACACACGTTCAACCTTGCCCGTCGCATCCTTGACGCCGACGATACGGGGCAGCGATGCAAGCTGGCCCATCGTATCGGGCGTCATGTCGACAACCGATCGTCCGGGGATGTTATAGATGATGATCGGCAGATCAGAGGCGTCGTGCAGCGCCGTGTAATGTGCAACCAGCCCCGGCTGGGTGGGTTTGTTGTAATAGGGCGTCACCACAAGCGCCGCGTCCGCCCCAACTTTTTCGGCATGGCGGATCAGATCGATCCCTTCGGCGGTATTGTTCGACCCGGCACCGGCAATCACTGGAATGCGCCCGGCCGCGGCAATCACCACTTCTTCGATGACACGCTGATGTTCGGCGTGGCTGAGCGTGGGGCTTTCGCCGGTAGTGCCCACCGGCACAATCCCGGTAGAGCCTTCGGCAACATGCCAATCGACCAGTTTCTTGAGCGTATCCAGATCCAGATCGCCGTTCTTGAACGGCGTCACAAGGGCAGGAATAGACCCTCTGAACATGACACGCACCTCCACTGATCGCGGCACACCAGACGCCGCATTGAAATCGCAGCCTTCCTAGCGCCCGAAGCGGGAATTGCCAAGCAGGCTTGGTCGCGATGTTGCCCTGACAGGTCGGGGGGCGTATGAAACGGGCAACTTGCCTGCAACGCGCGTCCTGCGCCCCCGAACAAAGGTTTACCGATGTCTGCGCCCAAGCCCGTTGTTCTGTGCATTCTGGATGGTTGGGGATACCGCGAGGACACCTCTGCCAATGCCCCGGCACTCGCGGATACGCCGAATTTCGACCATCTGATGGCAACCTGCCCCAGCAATCTGTTGATCACCCATGGCCCCGATGTGGGCCTGCCAACAGGGCAAATGGGCAATTCGGAAGTCGGCCACACGAACATCGGCGCGGGCCGGGTGGTGGCAATGGATCTGGGGGCCATCGATCTTGCCATCGAGAACGGGTCGTTTAGCGAAAATGCAGGGATCAAGGCATTTATCGCGGCCTTGCAGGGCTCTGGCGGAACGGCGCATCTTATGGGGGTCATCTCCGATGGCGGCGTACACGGGCACATCAATCATGTGCTTGCCGCCTGCCGCGTGATTACCGCGGCCGGGGTGCCCGTTGCGCTTCATGCCATCACGGATGGTCGCGACGTGGCCCCGTCTTCCGCGGGGCGGTATGTGGCCGATCTGCTCGTGGGTCTGCCCGAGGGTGCGAAGGTGGCCACGGTGATTGGCCGCTACTGGGCACTTGACCGCGACAACCGGTGGGACAGGGTGGCCCGCGCCTATGCTGCCATGGCGCTTGGCACGGGCGACCCGGCCCCTGACGCAAGCGCCGCCGTGTCCTTTGCTTATGCACGCGGGGAAACCGACGAGTTCATCGCACCAGCGGTCATCAACGGATATGCGGGCGCGAAAGACGGCGACGGCCTGTTCTGCCTGAACTTTCGCGGCGACCGGGCGCGAGAAATCCTGTCTGCGTTGGCAGACCCGGAATTCGCCGCTTTTCCCGTTGGCAAACGCCCGGTTTGGGCAGCGCTTTTGGGAATGGTGGCCTATTCCGATGCACACAACGCGTTCATGGCGACCGCCTATCCCAAGAAAGTGCTCGCCAACACCATCGGCGAATGGGTGGCCAAACAGGGCTTGCGCCAGTTCCGGCTGGCGGAAACCGAAAAATACCCGCACGTCACATTCTTTCTGAACGGCGGGACCGAGACGCCGGAAGAAGGCGAAGTGCGCTATATGGCGAAATCCCCAAAAGTGGCGACGTATGACCTGCAACCCGAAATGTCCGCAGCCGAAGTGACCGACAACTTTGTTGGGGCCATCGAGGATGGCTACGACCTGATTGTCGCAAACTATGCCAATCCCGACATGGTGGGCCACACCGGCGATCTTGCCGCAGCCATCAAGGCCTGCGAAGCCGTGGATCAGGGGTTGGGCCGGGTGCTGGCCGCGCTGCAAAAAGCTGGGGGTGCAATGATCGTCACGGCAGATCATGGCAACTGCGAGGTGATGGTTGATCCGGTCACAGGGGGGCCGCACACGTCGCACACGACAAATCCGGTGCCGGTCATTCTGGTGGGTGGGCCCATTGGTGCCACGCTTCGGCCGGGCGGGCGACTTGCCGATATTGCGCCAACCCTGCTGGATCTGATGGGCCTGCCCCTGCCGCCTGAAATGACCGGCGAAAGCCTTGTCGTCAAATGATGCGGTGGCGACTTGCCTTTGCCTGTGTGCTTGCCTTGAGCCAGCCGCTTTCGGCGCAGGGCGTTGCCGAAAATGCTGGCAAGGCGGCCACAGATCTGCAGGCGGCCATCGCGGGTCTGCAGGCCGCGACCACCGCGCGGGACCGTGTGGCCGCACTGACTGCCACGATCCGAGCTTATGAACAGGGACTGTCGGCGCTGCGCGAAGGGTTGCGTCAGGTGCGGCTGCGCGAAGCGACGCTGACGCTTCAGTTTGATGCCAAGCGGGACCGGGTTTCCCAGTTGATCGGCGTTCTGACCCAGATGGAACGCGATCCGACGCCGCTTTTGTTATTGCATCCCTCCGGCCCCTTGGGAACGGTCAGGTCGGCCATGATGCTGGCCGATGTGACGCCCGCGATTCAGGCCGAAGCCGAAACTCTGCGGGGCGAATTGCAGGAAATGGCCGATCTGCGGGCTTTGCAGACTGCCGCCGGCGAAACACTGGCGCAAGGATTGCAGACCGCCCAGACAGCCCGCACGGAACTGAGCAAGGCCGTGTCGGACAGAACCCCCCTGCCACAGGTATTCACCGAAAACCCCGATGTTCTGCGAGGCTTGCTGGAAAGCTCCGACACTCTCGACGCTTTTGCGGCGGGGCTTTCGCTCAACCCGACCGAGGCGGCAGGGCTGCCGTCGTTCGCCCTAGCCAAGGGCAATCTGCCGCTGCCAGTTCTGGGAACGATCCTGCGGCGACCGAATGAGGCTGACAGTGCCGGCGTTCGCCGCCCGGGCCTGACAATCGCCACACGCCCCCGCGCAATCGTGACGGCCCCATGGTCAGGCACGATCCGGTTCACCGGGCCGCTTCTTGACTACGGAAACGTGATTATCCTTGAGCCGGGGGATGGCTATCTTGTCATTGTCGCGGGGATGCAAAACGTGTTTGGAACAGTGGGCGAAGTGGTGCCTGTCGGCGCGCCTTTGGGAATGATGGGCGGAGCAGATCCGACAGCGTCAGAGTTTCTGGCGGGGATAGACGAAGGCAGTGGTGTCCGTGACACGGAAACGCTTTATATGGAATTGAGACAGGGGTCCGAAGCTGTGGACCCGACAGTTTGGTTTGGCCCAGTCGCACGCGATGCTTTGGCCGGAACGGAAGCAGAGGAAGAGTAAGACGATGAAGAAATTCGTTCTGGCAGCCCTTGGCGGTACCGTCGCAGGCGCCGTTCTGACGACGCAACTGGCCGGGCCCATCGTGGCGCAAGAGGCCGGAAAGTCGGCCACCGTCTACCAACAGCTTGATCTGTTTGGAGATATCTTTGAACGCATTCGCAGCCAGTATGTCGAAGAGGTTGACACCGACAAACTGATTCAAGCGGCGATCAGCGGGATGCTGACGTCCCTTGACCCCCACTCCAGCTATCTTGCGCCAGATGATTTCACCGACATGCAGGTGGAAACGCGCGGCGAATTCGGCGGGCTGGGGATCGAAGTCACGCAGGAAGAAGGTTTCATCAAGGTCGTCTCACCGATGGATGACACACCTGCCGCAGCTGCCGGGATCGTGTCTGGCGACTATATCACGAAGGTTGACGGCGAATCGGTCGTTGGCCTGCCGCTTGACGAGGCAGTTGAACTGATGCGCGGGCCGATTGGGTCGGAGATCATTATCACGGTCGTACGCAAGGACGTCGAAGAACCCTTTGACGTGTCCCTGATCCGAGACACGATCAAGCTGACCGCCGTTCGCGGACGGACCGTTGGGGATACCGTCGTGTTGCGGATCACCACATTCAATGACCAGACCTATCCGGGGCTGGCCGAGGAACTGGCCAAGAACGTCGAGGCGTTGGGCGGGATCGACAAGGTAAACGGCTTTGTCATCGACCTGCGCAACAACCCCGGCGGTCTTTTGACGCAGGCGATCAAGGTTTCGGATGCCTTCCTCGACAAGGGCGAAATCGTGTCGACCCGGGGCCGCAACACGGCGGATGGTGAACGCTTCAACGCCACTGTTGGCGACCTGGCCCAAGGCAAACCGCTGGTTCTGATGATCAATGGCGGGTCTGCTTCGGCATCGGAAATCGTTGCGGGGGCATTGCAGGATCATCGCCGCGCCATCGTCGTTGGCACCAAATCGTTCGGCAAGGGTTCAGTGCAGACTGTCATCCCGCTGCGCGGCGACGGGGCAATGCGGCTGACGACAGCGCGTTATTACACGCCGTCGGGACGCTCGATCCAGGCGCTTGGCGTGGCACCCGATATCATCGTGAACCAGCCCATCATTCTTCCCGAAGGCGAAGGCACCGAGGCCGCGGCAGCTGCCGAAGTCGACAAGGGCCGTTTCGAGGCCGATCTGAAGGGCATCCTGTCGAACGATTCCATGACCGACGACGAAAAGAAGCTGTTGGAAGAAGAACGCACACGGGCCGAAGAAACGGCCAAACTGCGAGATGAAGATTACCAGCTCGCCTATGCCGTCGACATTCTGAAAGGTCTGAACGCCATCGCCCCTGCCTCGCCGACGCCTTGAGCCATGGCGGGCGGTATCGACCCTGAATCGTTGCCATATCGCCCCTGCGTCGGGGTGATGCTGATCAACGATCAGGGCTTGATCTTCGCCGGACGTCGCATCGACAGTACGGCGGATGCCTGGCAAATGCCGCAGGGGGGGATTGACGACGGCGAAAAGCCGGGCGCCGCCGCCCTGCGCGAACTGTGGGAAGAAACCGGCGTCACCGCCGATCTTGTCGACAGGCTGGCCAAGACCCACCACTGGGTAACCTATGATTTGCCGGCCGACCTGCTTGGCAAGGTCTGGGGTGGCAAATACCGAGGTCAGCGGCAGAAGTGGTTCCTGTATCGATACAAGGGCAGCGACGACCAGATCAGCATCGAAAGCGATCATTCCGAGTTTTCCGAATGGAAGTGGATCGATGCAGACGCCATGCTTGCGGCCATCGTGCCTTTCAAGCGTGAGGTTTATGCAAAGGTGGTCAACAGTTTCCGCGCCTATCTGGCCTGAACGTCAGATCCCCGCGTACCACTGATACCCGCGATCCGCCCAGTAGCTGCCATGGCCAAGGCCAAAGCCTGACAGATTATCCACCAGTTCGATGGTATGAATGTATTTCGCCATCTTGTAACCAAGCTGCCGTTCGATCCGCACACGCAAAGGCGCGCCGTTGGCGACGGGCAGGGGCCGATCGTTCAACCCGTATGCCAGAATGGTTTGCGGGTGATAGACGTCAACCAGATCAATGCTTTCATAATATTTCACCTCGCCCGACAGGCTGCGTTCCAGCGTGTCGAAACAGTGGAACACGGCATAGCGCGCAGTCAGACTGGGGCGGGCCGCATTGATCACATCGGCCATTGGAACCCCCGTCCATTTGCCGATGCAAGACCACCCTTCCACACAATCGTGCCGGGTAATCTGCGTGCGCGGCGGCATCGCCTTCAGATCGGCCAATGACAGGGTCAGGGGTTTATGCACCATTCCGGTGATCGAAAGGCGGTAGTCGGTAAAGGCGTTGGTCTTCAACGCGACATAGTCCGCCCCGTCCGGGTCCACGCTGCCGTTCGGGCGTTGCCCTTGGCGGATGTCGGCCTGCCCGTACTCGGGGGCCAGGCTTTGGTCCCCTGACAGCAGACGCTGCGCACGGTATGTCAGCGGCGTCACGCTTTCGAACACGGCCCGCGACACAGCATCGCGCGAAGCCGCCCCGTCAAATACCTTGCACCCCGAAAGCGAAAGCGCAGCCGCGCCCAGAAGGAACCGTCGCCGTTCAAGCATCGTGATTGCCCCCCTTGCCATCAACCCTGTACCAGCCCGTAATGATGGACCGCAGTTCGTTCAGCGGCCCGGCCGCCACAATCATCAGCATGTGAACAGCAAAAAACAGAACAAGCGCGATCATCGTGACAAAGTGGATCGTTCGCGCCGTCTGCCGCCCGCCCAGCACATCCAGCAGCCATGGCGCCGCAGCGTTGAAACTGGGTGACATGGCAAGCCCCGTGGCAATCATCATCGGGAATGCCCCAAACAACACGGACACATAAGCAAGCTTTTGCAAGACGTTGTAATTCTCCCCATGATGAAACCGCAGCCGGGCGTGGTCTACGATATCGCGGGGAAGATTGCGCAAGTCCGCTCGATTGGGGACGAGTTTGCGCAAGTGACCATTGAGCGCGCTGGCCACCAGCCAAATCGTTAACGTCAGAACAAGCGCCCAAGCAAAAAAGAAATGGATGACCCGCCCCAAGGCCAAGCTGCGATTGGACGGAACGGTCAGTGCCGCAGGAAAGGCGCGCACTTCGCCATCCGAAACGCCCAGTACGCCGGTTGTATCGAATTCAGCACCCAGGATGCGAGTGAACCCTTGCAGTTCGTCGCCCGACTGCCGCGCGCCAATTTCAAGAATGGCATTGTCATATTCAAAACCGGACTCAATGCCGATGTGAAGCTCGGGATGCGCGTTGAAGATCTGCAACCCGGTCAGCATCAAAAAAAACAGGCTGACCGCCCATACCAGATGGGTGGCGCGCGTCCATGCCGACTGGCGATAGATCAAACGTCTGTCCGATATTGCCTGCCTTGCCATGCCCCGCCCCCTGTCATGTGTCAAAGAAACGGGACGATATTCCGAAAAGTTGCGCGCAGGCTACAAATCTTTCTTGCCCTTCGATGTCATTCTGGGCACGCCAGCGTTCAGACAACCAAGACAGGACGCACAATGGATATCGCCACGCTTGAACATCAGGAACAGACGCTGGTTTTTGACAGTTTCGACGAAGATGCCGCACTTGCGCTGGGAATGGCGCTGGTTGATCTGGCGCGGGCCGGATCGCTGGCCGTGGTTGTCGACATCAGAACCGCCAATCGCACGCTGTTTCATGCGGCCTTGCCGGGGGCCGCACCCAACAACGATCAGTGGGCAAGACGCAAAAGCAATACGGTACTTTTGTTCCAGCAATCATCCCTGCTGGTGGGCACGCGGATGCGGGCCAAGCCCGAGACGCTTGAACGGCATGGCTGCGACAACGCCGATTTTTCAGACTCGGGCGGTGCGTTTCCGATCCGTGTCAGGGGCGTTGGCGTCGTTGCGGTGGTGACGGTTTCAGGTTTGCCCCAAATCGAAGATCATGCGCTTGTCGTGCGCGCCCTGACAGACCTGCTGGACCAGACCACGCGCCAATGATTGCATTTTCGCCCTTTGCGGCTTAACTGATCACCCTGACCCATGGCGACCAAAGGCCTGCCCGCATGAACTGGATTTCCAACTACGTCCGTCCCAAGATCAATTCGCTGTTCTCGCGGCGGGAAGTTCCAGAAAATCTTTGGACGAAATGCACGGAATGCGGCACGATGCTGTTTCACAGGGAATTGGCCGACAACCTGAACGTCTGCACCAACTGTGATCACCACATGGCAATCAGCCCGCGTGACCGGTTCACGGCCCTGTTCGACGGCGGCATCTTTACCGAGGTGAAGGTTCCGGAAGCCACGGCAGATCCGCTCCATTTCCGGGATCAGAAACGGTATCCTGACCGCCTGAAGGCCGCACAGAAGGCCAGTGGCGAAAAGGATGCCATGCTGGTGGCCGAGGGCGAAGTGTGGCGCACGCCGATCATCGCGGCCGGCCAGGATTTCAGTTTCATGGCCGGATCGATGGGCATGTATGTCGGCAACGCGATCATCGCGGCGGCCGAACGGGCCATCAAGACAAAACGCCCGCTTGTCCTGTTTTCGGCATCTGGTGGCGCGCGCATGCAGGAAGGCATGTTGTCCCTGATGCAGATGCCCCGCACGACAGTCGCGGTTCAGATGCTGCGCGAGGCGGGTCTGCCCTACATTGTCGTCCTGACCCACCCGACGACCGGCGGCGTGACGGCCAGTTATGCCATGCTGGGCGACGTGCAGATTGCCGAACCGAATGCCCTTATCGGGTTTGCAGGCGCGCGCGTGATCGAACAGACGATCCGGGAAAAACTGCCCGAAGGATTTCAGCGCGCCGAATACCTGCTGGATCACGGCATGATCGACAAGGTCACGCACCGCAAGGCAATCAAGGATGAACTGGTCACCGTCATCCGGATGCTGACTGGCCTGCCGCCCGCAGTGAAGGGCGATCTTCCTGCACCTGTCGAGGCGGCACCTGCCGGAAAATGACCAACGCGCCAAAGCCCACCGGGTCTGATGCCGTTCTTGAACGGATGATGACGCTTCACCCCAAGATCATCGATCTGACGCTGGATCGATGCCACAGGTTGCTGGGCGCACTGGACAACCCCGAACGGCACATTCCGCCGGTCGTTCATGTGGCTGGCACGAATGGCAAAGGCTCAACCCAGGCGATGATCCGCGCGGGGATGGAAGCGGCGGGGAAAACCGTGCATGCCTATACTTCGCCTCACCTTGCGCGTTTTCACGAACGTATCAGAGTGGCGGGTCATCTGATCTCCGAAGAAGACCTGACTGCCCTTCTGGACGAATGCGTGACAGCGAATGGTGGTGCGCCCATCACCTTCTTTGAAATCACCACCTGTGCGGCATTTCTGGCCTTTTCGCGCAGGCAGGCCGACTGGACCCTGCTGGAAGTTGGCCTCGGCGGGCGGTTGGATGCGACCAACGTGGTTGATCACCCTGTTCTGACGATCATTACCCCAGTCAGTCTGGATCATCAGCAATATCTGGGTGACACCGTCGCGGCGATTGCGGGCGAAAAGGCCGGTATCATAAAGCGCGGCGTGCCTTGCGTGGTCGGCCCGCAGACGGACGAGGGCCTTGCGGTGATCGAGGCGCGCGCGGCGCGGCTGGGTGCGCCCTTGCTGGCTTACGGCCAGCATTGGCATGTTGGCACCGAACGCGGTCGGATGATCTTTCAGGATGAAACGGGGTTGCTTGACCTGCCGATGCCCAATCTGCCCGGTCCACACCAATTGCAAAACGCAGGCGCAGCACTGGCCGCGCTCCGCCACCTCGGGTTTGATGCTGCTGCCTGCGAAGCTGCAGTTACGCGGGCAGAGTGGCCAGCCCGGATGCAAAGGCTTCGCCACGGGCCGCTGGTGGAAAGTGCGCCGGGTGTGGAACTGTGGCTTGACGGGGGTCACAACCCTGCGGGGGGGCAAGCACTGGCGGCCACACTGGCAGCAATGCCACGGCGGCCAACCTTCCTGATCTGCGGCATGTTGAACACAAAGGACATCGCCGGATACCTGCACCCCCTCGCAGCGCAGACCGCGGGGCTTTTTGCGGTGTCGATCCCGGGCGAAAAGAACACCTTGCCCGCCGACGTGACCCGCGATGCCGCCACAGCCGCAGGCATGCAGGCGCGAAGCGCGCCTTCGGTTGCCTCGGCACTTGCCGCCATCGCAGACCAACACCCAACGGCCCGCGCCCTGATCTGCGGATCGCTTTATCTTGCTGGGGCCGTTCTGCGCGAGAATGGCTGATCCGGGCCACATCAGGGGCCTTGGCCAAGAGCCCCAACGTTTCCTGCCTTGCCCCTTTGTCGACGCGCGATTATCCCTTGGGCAGCACCAAGGGGGAGAGCCTGCGCCATGTCCATCAACACTCGTTTCGACAAATCGAAACTTCCCAGCCGCCATGTGACAGAAGGCCCGGCCCGCGCGCCGCACCGCAGCTATTTCTACGCGATGGGCATTACCGAAGAAGAAATTCACCAGCCCTGGGTTGGCGTCGCGACCTGCTGGAATGAGGCTGCGCCCTGCAACATCGCCCTGAACCGTCAGGCGCAGATCGTGAAGCATGGCGTCAAAAAGGGCGGCGGCACACCACGTGAGTTTACCACCATCACCGTGACAGATGGCGTCGCGATGGGGCACGAAGGCATGCGGTCCTCGCTCGCGTCGCGTGACGTGATCGCGGATTCAGTCGAATTGACGATGCGCGGCCACTGCTATGACGCGCTGGTCGGGCTTGCCGGGTGCGACAAATCGCTGCCTGGAATGATGATGGCCATGGTGCGGCTGAACGTGCCTTCGGTGTTCATCTATGGCGGGTCGATCCTGCCGGGCCGCCTGAATGGCAAGGACGTCACCGTGCAGGACGTGTTCGAAGCCGTGGGCAAACATCAGGCGGGCAACATGTCGGATGCCGAGCTTGAGATTCTGGAGCGGATTGCCTGTCCGTCATCGGGTGCATGCGGCGCGCAATACACGGCGAATACGATGGCTTGCGTGTCCGAAGCCATCGGTCTTGCGCTGATGAACTCAAGCGGGGCACCTGCGCCCTATGAAAGCCGCGACCAGTATGGCGAGGCGTCTGGCGTCGCTGTGATGCATCTTATCGAAAAGAACATCCGCGCCCGCGATATCGTGACGCGCAAGTCGCTGGAAAATGCCGCGCGCGTCGTGGCCTGCACCGGCGGCAGCACCAATGCCGCGCTGCACCTGCCCGCCATTGCGAACGAGGCGGGCATTGATTTCGACCTGTTCGATGTGGCTGATATCATGCGTGATACACCGTACTTCGTGGACCTGCGGCCGGGCGGAAAGTACGTCGCCAAAGACCTGTACGAAGTGGGTGGCGTTCCTGTCGTGCTCAAGGAACTGATGAAGATCGGGCTGATCCACGAAGATTGCATCACCGCAAGCGGACGGTCCATCGGCGAAGAACTAAGCGAGATCAAAGGAGAAGCCGATGGTACCGTGATCTATGCCGCGGCTACACCGATCACAAAGACGGGTGGTGTGGTTGGGCTGAAGGGCAATCTTGCGCCCGACGGGGCCATCGTAAAGGTGGCAGGCATGACGCCGGAAGAGCAGGTCTTTACAGGCCCCGCCCGGGTGTTCGAATGTGAAGAAGACGCCTTTGCCGCCGTCAAGGCGCGCGAATATCAGGAAGGCGAGGTTATCGTGATCCGCAACGAAGGGCCTGCCGGCGGGCCGGGGATGCGGGAAATGCTGTCGACGACTGCCGCGCTGTCCGGGCAGGGCATGGGCAAGAAGGTCGCGCTGATCACCGATGGCCGTTTTTCTGGCGCGACGCGGGGTTTCTGTGTGGGCCATGTCGGCCCGGAAGCCGCGCATGGCGGGCCGATTGCCCTGTTGCGAAACGGCGATGTCATCACGTTGAATGCGATCACCGGAGAATTGTCGGTCGCGCTGAGCGATGCGGAACTGACGGCCCGTCGGGCCGACTGGAAAGGGCCGCGTCCGACCCAATATGCCACCGGGGCGATCTACAAATTTGCAAAGCTGGTCGGCGGGGCGCGCTTTGGGGCGATCACGCACCCCGGTGCGCGGGCGGAACGCCATGTCTACATGGATCAGTAAGGCCATTGTTGTCGGCTTTTCCTTTGCATTAGCCGGGTGTCTTGACGCGGGAACGGCCCTGCGTCAGCGCCCGGTGCTTGACGGCGCGGTTATCGTGGCAGCACCGCGCGGGTATTGTATCGACCCCGACGGTTTGCGCGAAGGCGATGGCGCGGCGCTTGCTTTGGTGGGCCGATGCGCCAGTGGCACGGCGGCACCTGCCATCCTGACAGTGGCCGTAGGACCGGCAGGAACTGCCCAAGGCCTGATCGGGGCACAGCAGGCGATGGCCAACTTCTTTGCATCAGCCGAAGGTCGCGCTGCGCTGAGCAGAACCGGGGACGGCACCACCGTGACGGTGGACGAAGTCGTGGTGCAAGGCAGCGCCGTGCTGATCCGGCTGCAGGATTCCAGCCCCAACCCACAGGCACCCGGACAAAGCAAAAGTTGGCGCAGCGTGCTGCCGATTGGAAACCGGCTCGTCAGTCTGACGGTCACTGGTGCCGGAGATGGGGGCCTTTCGACAACACAAGGGCAGGCCCTTCTGACGGCTTTCGTCGATGCGATGCAACGTTCGAACGGGGCTGTAGACGTCTAAGCGGCTTTACAACCCGACCGCAATCCACCAAGCGTCAAAACAGGACACCCGTCAAAATCAGCCCCTTAACCCGCGCAAGCCGTTTTCATGGTCACACCCTTCAAAGTGCTTCGTCAACTGGCGCATCGCAGAATCCGGCGGTTCTGGTCGCGTTTGGCGGCACAGGCGACCGTTGCCCCCGTCGAAGCCTTGCGTGAACAACGCCAGCAGGCGCGGCAACTGCGTAGGACCTTGGATAATTTCCTGCAGGTGGCGGAAGACAGGCTTGCCCCGCCTGTCATCGGTTCAGACGCCACACATCGTCAGCCCGGCACCGACTGGATCTGGCGCCCTGACCCTTGGAGGTACC
The DNA here is from genome assembly GCA_031425195.1 of Gemmobacter sp. GTDB lineage: Bacteria > Pseudomonadota > Alphaproteobacteria > Rhodobacterales > Rhodobacteraceae > JANPIX01. The sequence goes on from JANPIX010000019.1 coordinate 15,162, forward strand.
GCACCACCATCATGGGACAGGCATCGGTTGCAACGCAGGCCGAGGTTGGTCCGGGTGTGCAATTGTTCCATGATTGTCGGATCAGTGAACTGACACTTCGTCAGGTGCGCAATACGCGCCCTACGGATCTGGCACCGTTCGGCATGCGGCTGGATGTGTTCCGCTTTGACGGTTCATATCTTTCCCTGGTGACTGACCTGCCCGATACAGTCTGCACTGATCTGCGCAAGCGCCATGTGATCCGGGTTGACTGTAGCTTTGATATGGAAAAACCGATCGAAGTTTATGCCCGGCTCAACCTGCGTCAGGGGCCGAATGTGGAACAGGTGGTGCGCAGCATACCCAAGCCCGCCGCTGCTGTGGTAAACCACGAATGTTTCGTGGAATTTGACCTCGCCTATGCCAAACTGGATGATCGACGGATCGAGCGGCTTTGGCTCGACCTCATCCTTGAGGGGCCAGAGATGAACCAGATTGTGCTGCGGGATATCACCTTCGGCAGGCGGCTGAGGGCTGGGCTTTGAGGGACAAGCGATGATCCGACTGATGACGTCGACCATACGGAATGGAACCTGGGAGGGCGTTTTCAACACGAGCGGCGCGCCCGCACCGTCCATCCGCGTCACCCTGGACGGACAGTCGTTGTCGGAGGTGACCGTTGTGTCAGAAGAAGGGTCATGCACGGTGCGGGTGGATATTCCCGCTGCGCTGTTGTCGGATGGGGTTCAGACATTTCTGGTACAGGACACAACTCGCGGTGCGACCATCGCGCATTTTGCCATCGTCACAGGTGTGTCGTTCGACAGTGACCTGCGCGCCGAGGTTGATCTGCTCCGCGCCGAACTCGACATGCTCAAGAGCGCGTTTCGTCGTCATTGTCTGGAAACGGACTAGCGCAGGCAGGCCGGGGAAGGGCCTGCCTGCACCAATCACCGCGTCAGTTGGCGGCAGGGGCCGTGACGGCACCATCCGCGATTGCGGCGGTCAGTTCGGCAGTGTCGACACCGCCATCGGCATTGGCGTCGATGCTGGCAAAGGATTCTTCCGTCAGGTCGGGATAGGTGACCTGAAGTTCGGTCAAGGACCACAGGCCGTTGGCGTCCGTGTCCGCGATTTCAGGCAGGTCCTGCGCCATTGCCTGAGCAGCGGCCAATCCCAGAAGCGTGCCGAACGAAGCGCTGATAAGGGTGTGTCGGGTCATCGTGATCTCCATTTTCATTTTGTCACAAGGCCGCGTTGATCGCGACCTCGCCACCCAATTAGAAACCCTGGGAACAATCTTCCACCCCGCATCTGCAGCGCGGCAAATTGTGTCGGGATTCCCGCCAGTTTGGCAGTTTGGCAGAACAATTTTCCGCCGACCCCTGCCACTTGGCCTTTTCCCGCCGCAACAGCCGCACGTTTTTGGTGGGCAAAACCGTCTTGGGTTTCAGACCAGGTGGATCGCCAAAGCTGCCTTGATCTCGTCTACCTTGATCCTGACGAGATCAGCATTGCCACGCGTCTCTATGTTCAGACGCAAATAGGGTTCAGTGGAAGACCCGCGCAGATTGAACCGCCAATCCGGGAAGGAAAGGCCAAGGCCATCCATCCTGTCCACGGCAACCGCGCTGGGTTCGTACTTTGCGGCAATCGCGCTCATTGCGGCATCGACGTCGCGAACCTTGAAGTTGATCTCGCCCGAAGACGGAAAGGCCATGCGCATCGCCTTGACCAGTTCCGACAGCCCCACACCCCGCGCCGATATCAGGGCCGCGATCTTGAGCCAGGGGATCATACCGCTGTCGCAATACATGAAATCACGAAAGTAATGGTGGGCCGACATTTCGCCACCATAAACCGCACCATGTTCCCGCATCGCCGCCTTCATGAACACATGTCCGACCCGCGCCGGAACCAGTTGCCCCTTGCTTTGCATGACTTGCGACTGAATGTTCCAGATCACCCTTGGATCGTGCACGATTGCAGCGCCCGGGTGGTCTGCCAGACAGGCAGTGGCCAGCAGGGCGACGACATGCTCTCCATCCACAAAAGCTCCGGTTTCATCGAAAAAGAAGCACCGGTCAAAGTCGCCGTCCCAGGCCACCCCAAGATCAGCCTTCTCCCGCAACACCACCGCGGCCGTCTGACCCCGGTTTTCGGGCAACAGAGGGTTCGGGATGCCCTGTGGAAAGCTGCCATCCGGTTCGTGATTTACACGAATGAATTCCAAAGAAGCGCCGCGAAGGGCAAGTTCAGCGGCGATGCTGTCGAAGGCCGCGCCTGCGACGCCATTCCCCGCGTTGACTACCACGCGAAGCGGGGCAAATGCGCCTGCATCCACCATATCGGCAAGATGCCATGCATAGGTCGGCCGGGCGGACGCGCGGCGTACGTCACCGCGCGGCCGGGCGGCGGGCAATGTCGGGGCAGTTTCTTCGGCCAAGGCCCAGACGGCACGAAATTCGGTATCTGTCAGAGGTCTGCTGCCCGGACCGACCAGCTTCATCCCGTTGTAATCTATCGGGTTGTGCGAAGCCGTGATTTCAATGCCGCCCCCCGTGTTGAAATGTTCCGTTGCGAAGTAAACCTCTTCGGTACCCGCAAGCCCGATATCGATCACATGACAGCCGGTCACTTGCAGTCCATCAATCAGTGCTGCTTGCAATGCGGCGCTGCTTGCCCGGCAGTCGCGGCCCACCACAACTGTTGCCGGTTTCATGACCTGCCCGAACGCGTATCCAATGCGCCGGGCGATATCGTCGTCCAGATCGACGCCAACTTTGCCCCGCACGTCATAGCTTTTGAAACAGGTCAATTTCATAACTGCGAGCCTTTTTTTCTGCTTCGGGTTATCAAACTGAATGTCTTTCGCAAGCCCAGACGCGTGGCTTCGTACACTAACCCGCGCGCAACGACAGGCACCAGTACGCGTGTTGCGCGCCAGTTTGCGCGGATGCGCTGTTTCCATGAAACAACGGAATCCTTGCAATTCCCCCGGATCGTCTTGTCCATGCCGCGATATCGCCTGAATTGAACTTCAGATGATACGAACCTGCGTATCGCTGGTCTGGGGAACCGAATGGACCGACTGACTGAAATGGAAGCCTTCGCCACTGTTGTGGATCAAGGTGGCTTTACTGACGCGGCGAAAAAGATGGGGATTTCGAAATCCGCCGTGTCCAAGCACGTGTCGGCCCTTGAAGCGCGGCTTGGCGCGCGTTTGTTGAACCGGACAACGCGGCGTGTTTCCCCGACAGAAATCGGTCTTGCCTATTACGATCGCGCCCGCCGGGTGCTGAACGACGCTGGCGAGGCGGATGCACTGGTCACGTCCATGCAGTCGGCGCCGTCAGGATTGTTGCGCATTTCTGTGGCCACCGATTTCGGGGTGAACCTGTTGTCGCCGATTCTTGGCGATTTCCTTTTGGAATACCCTGAGATCACGGTGAACATGGTGTTGAACAACCGTTATGTGGAGCTGATCAGCGAAGGGTTCGACATGGCAATCCGGGTCGGCGATCTGGACGACAGCAGCCTGCGGGCGCGCAAGTTGACAGAAACCACCAAACGCATGATCGGGTCGCCCAACTATTTTCAGAAGTTCGGTCGCCCCATCAAGATCGATGATCTGAACGATCACAAGCTTTTGCATTATTCCAATCAGGCGAATGGCAACGTTTGGAAAGTCACGGCACCGTCGGGCGAAAAGCGGCAGGTGCGTTCGGCGGGTTGGTTGACTGTCAACGACGGACAATCCCTTTTGAATGCAGCGATTTCCGGTCTGGGCATCGCCTATTTGCCGTCTTTCCTGTACGCCGATGCGATGCGGCAGGGCCAGATTGAAGAGGCGATTGCCGGTCTTCCAGTGGAAACGCTTGGCATCTATGCGGTGTACCCACCGGGACGTTTCACGCAGCCTAAGGTCCGGGCTTTCATCGATTTTCTGGCGCGTCGCTATGCCGACAAAGGGCCTGACAACTGGTGATCGGCCATTACTGGGTTGAAATCAACATGACTTCGACCCGGCGGTTGGCTGTGCGCCCTTCGGGGGTCAGATTGCTGGCCCGGGGCGACAGATAGCCGACACCCTCGGCGATGATCCTGCTGCGGTCAGCGCCGTAAGACTGCACCAGACGGTCGCGCACCGACGCGGCCCGCTGTCGTGACAGGGCGACATTCGCGGCCAACGCACCTGACGCATCGGTGTGGCCCACCAGTGCCACCTGCCGTGCCGGGTTTTCGCGCAGATATCCCGCCAAGGCGGACAGGGATGGGTATTCACCCTCCGCAAGACTGGCGGACCCCGATGTAAACACCAGATCATCCAAAGCCACGGCACCCCCGGTTTCAAGTCGGTGTCCCAGATCACCAAGATCCGGCAGGGGCAGTGTTCCGTCAACGCCCGGCAAAAGCGCGGGGTCAACGGGTGCCATCGGGGCCGCAGCCTCGGCACCCACGCGAATCACTTGTACAAACCCCGATTCGGTTGACCTGCTGACAAGCAGACTCAGAAACTCTGGCCCATCGGCCGCCGTTCGTTCGGCAGACAGAAACCGGAAATCCGTCAGATCGACATGCATGTCAGGTTCTGGCAGGACGTTGGTGCCATATCTGAAATCGAACCCGCCACAGGCGTCGGTGTCGCATTCAAAAAGGATGGTCCAACCTTCTTGGGCAAGTTGCTGTCTTAACGGCGTGACAAGCGACAGCGTCGTCAATCCGCTTAGCGTGATGCGCCAGGCGGTCTGATCCATGACACCTTCAACATTGCGCGTTTGCAGGGCACCCGCCTGATAGGGACCGATCGGCAGGCGGTAATTTGTCAGACCCTCTTGCAGGTTGGCTGTGACCACGGCTGTGCCAACAAATTCCGGAACGAAAGATTTAGCCGATGTCGCAAGCGCCAGAACCACAGCCGCGGCGGTGAAACAGCATGTTTGCACAGTCGGGGGGCGGGTTGGGATCATGGTGCCACACGATAGTGATACTGGCCCACCTGTTGCAACCCAAGCGAGTCATAAAGCGCGCGTGCGGGACGGTTCGCCACAGTAACTGCCAGAACCAGCCGCTCTGCCTGCTGCTCCAGCGCCCAGATGGCGGCGTGACGCAAAATCGCTTTGCCAACCCCCTGCCCGCGATGATCGGCCAGCACATAAAGCGCGTGCAACACGGCCGTGGTGTGGTCTACGGCCACAAAGGCAGCGCCTGCGGGCCTGTCGTCTGCACGACCAAGGACGACTGCCTTTGCCAGCGACACCCGGTTCATGATTTGCAACCGTTCTGCCCTGATGCCACCGGCCAGCCAAAGATCACCGGTGATGGCAAGGGGCGGCCAATGGGCAAAACCGGCTAACAGGTCAGGGGCCGGTTTGGCCAAATCAGCACAGCGCGCGGCGTAGATGACGACCGGATCATGGATGACATAACCGCGATCCGACAGGTTGGTGTCCAGCGCCTTTTCCCCGTCGCGCAGCATGAACAAGGGGGCCTGCCCAAGATCGCGCATCGCCTGTTCGGCAACAGTCACGTCAAAAGCATCACCATCCGCTTCCAATGTTGCCGCAGATACGCGTTGCCCACCGCCCTTGCCTTCCCGGATTATCCAAGGTCCGACCCGAAGATACCCTGCTGCGGGCCAGGTTTTTTCCAACGCAGCAAGGATGGCCGGGTCGGTCATGCAGGCGGAAACATGTCTGCAAGGCGCGTCATGGCCGCGTCGATCTGCGCTGCATCCGTGCCGCGAATAACCAGATTGGTGCCGAACGTGCCCTGTTGCGTAAAGGGATAACTGCCCATCGACAGATCGGGAAACTCTGCAGCCAGCGCACCGAAGGGGGCCGCAATCTCGCCCTCGCCGCGCATTACGCGCAGCGACTGCCTAAGCAACGGTGCCCCGCCCGTCAGCGTTGGCAGAACGCTTGCCACCATCGCGGCAAAGATGTTTGGCACGCCCGCCATCACATGCACATTCTGCAGCGTGAAGCCCGGCGCGACCGAAACTGGATTGTCGATGAGTGTCGCACCGTCGGGAATGCGTGCCATGCGTTGACGCGCCTCGTTGAACTCCAACCCGGCGCGGGCGTAATGGGCACCCAAAAGTGCCATTGCATCCGCACGGTGCGAGATTGGCACACCAAACGCTGCGGCCATCGCGTCGGCAGTGATATCGTCGTGTGTCGGCCCGATCCCACCGCTTGTGAACACGTTGTCATACCGGGCGCGCAAGGCATTGACTGCGGCAACGATGGCCTGTTGGTCGTCAGCGACGACGCGGGCCTCGGCCAGTGTTATTCCCTGCGCAGTCAACTGCCCTGCCAAGTAATGCGTATTTCCATCCCGCGTCCGCCCCGACAGGATTTCGTCGCCGATAACAAGCATCGCAGCAGTAGGGTTCATCCGTCAAAATCCTCATTCTTATTCGATTGCGGTATAAGCCGGCCCCATTCGGTTTCAAAGGGCTGATCCCCAACCTCTGGCCATTTCCTGCTAGCGCGCTTATCTTGCAAATATTGATGACAGGGGCTGATCTTGGACGAAACACGCGGAAGAATTACTCGGGACGGGATTCGCATCTATGAAGATGCGGATTTCGCGGGCATGCGCAGTGCAGGCCGTGTCGCGGCCGAGATTCTGGATGCGGTGGGGCCATTGGTCGTGCCAGGCGTCACGACGGAGCAGTTGGACGACTTCATTACAGCAGAGATCAAGCGTCGGAATGTCGTGTCGGCCACCATCGGCTACAAGGGATACAATCACGCGTCCTGCATTTCGGTGAACCACGTCGTTTGTCACGGCATTCCCGGGCCCAAGGTGCTCAAGGACGGTGACATCCTCAACATCGATGTGACGGTGATCGTTGACGGATGGTACGGCGATACCAGCCGCATGTATGTCGCCGGGCGGCTGGAGCGGAAATCGGAGCGGTTGATTCAGGTGACCCACGACGCCTTGATGAAAGGGATCGAGGCTGTTCAACCCGGCGCAACCTTTGGTGACATCGGTCACGCGATCCAAAGCTATGTCGAGGCGCAACGGATGAGCGTGGTGCGCGATTTTTGTGGCCACGGGCTTGGGCGCGTGTTCCATGCGCCGCCGAATGTTCTGCATTATGGCCGGCCGGGTGGTGCGCAGGTTCTGGAAGAAGGCATGTTCTTTACCATTGAGCCCATGGTCAATCTGGGACGGCCGGAAACCAAGGTGTTGGCGGATGACTGGACTGCGGTGACACGCGACAAATCATTGTCGGCGCAGTTCGAACATTCCGTCGGCGTCACAGCCATCGGGGCGGAAATCTTTACTTTGTCGCCCGCAGGAAAGTTTCATCCGACCTGGACAACGTCGCAGTCGGCAATTCCGGTAGGGTAAGTCGCGTCACGCTCCGGGTCGGCGGCGCGCAATCACATTGCCATCGCCGGCGTCCTTGATCCGCTTTATCGCCGTTTTGGTCTGTTCCACCACAACGGCCATGAAGGCCGCCGTCGCATGAAGCATGTAGTCTGCGTTCATCGCCATGGCGACATGACCCTTCCAGAAGATCAGATCACCGCGTTTCAAGGCCTGCTTTTCGCCGACCGGGGTGCCAAGCGCCTGTTGCAGATCGCTGTCACCGGGGCAGGTGCGCCCGCAGGCGAACATGGCCGCCTGCACCAGACCTGAACAATCCAGCCCCGCCCTGCTGTTGCCGCCCCAAAGATAAGGCACACCCAGAAATGTCTGCGCAATCGCCACAGGGTCTTTGTGCCAGTCGCCGATGGCGCGCAGGTGCATGGTGGGAACCCAACCAGCGGGCGTTTCCGACCACTTGCCACTTTCACCAGTGACCCGCAGGCGAGAATTCAGCGTCAACGCGCAGGTTTCGCGGATCTTGAGGCTCGGCTCCGGATAAAGATGCGTCGCGGGCGCGGCAACCCAATGGGTCGCCTCTTCGGCTGGCCCAAGTGCCGCTTCGGGGACATATCCGCAGAACCCGTCCTTTTGCATCTGCACGAAGGCCCAGCCATCGTTGCGATCAACGGCCGTCAATGCGTCACCCATCAGAACCTGCCGTTCCCGCGCGCCACCCGGATCACGGCAAAGGTCGGCTAACGAAGTGACGATTTGCGCGGCGTTGCCCGTAACAAAGGGGCCGTCGATGCCGGAACCGCGAAGGGTTTCCAATGCCGCCCGTCCGTTGGCAGGTGTCAGTCGACGATCCATCGTCAAATGCCCAACATGGCAGGCAATGCGCCCAGAATGGCGCGCGCGCCCTGACCGGCACCGCCTTTGGGGCGTCCCGGTTCGGCAGTAGGCGTGTGCCCATAGATATCAAAATGCATATAGCGGGGGTGATCGGCAAAGCGGCGCAGGAACAACGCCGCTGTTATGGCCCCGGCAAAGCCACCTGAAGGTGCATTGTCCAGATCGGCGATACCGGGTTCGATCATAGGTTCATACGCATCCCAGAACGGCAGACGCCAGACCGGATCGAACCCCGTCTGGGATGCCGCATCAAGCGCTGTTGCCATGGCGTCATCGTCCGTGAAATAGGGTGCAAGGTCAGGGCCGACTGCCACGCGCGCCGCACCCGTCAGGGTCGCCATACTGATCAGAACCTCGGGGTTTTCCTCGGCCGCCCAAGCCAGGGCGTCACCCAAAATCAAGCGGCCCTCGGCGTCAGTGTTGTTCACCTCGACCGTAAGCCCCTTGCGGCTTGGCAGAATGTCGCGCGGCCGCATGGCGCTGCCGCTCACCGAGTTTTCCACCGCAGGAACGATGACACGAAGGCGCAGCGGCAGGTTCAAGGACATGATCATCTGTGCAAGCCCCAGAACGGTGGCGGCGCCGCCCATGTCCTTTTTCATCAGCAGCATCCCGGCGGAGGGTTTGAGATCAAGCCCCCCCGTATCAAAGCACACCCCTTTGCCGACGAGTGTCAGACTTGGCCCCGCCGTGCCCCAGCGCAACGACATGATCCGGGGGGCACGCACGCTCGCCCTGCCCACGGCGTGAACCATTGGAAAGTTGTGCGTCAGCAGATCATCGCCCCGGATAACCTGAGTGGCCGCGCCGAACCTGTCGGCCAATTCCACAAACGCCGCCTCCAGTTCGGCAGGACCGAGATCAGACGCAGGCGTGTTGATCAGATCGCGCGTCAGATATTCGCCCATGGCCATGGCAACCATGCGGGCCTGATCAACGCCGTCCGGTGCCACCAGCATTGCCTGCGGCGCGTCGGCAGTTTTGCGATATCGGTCAAACCGATATTGCGCGAGCAGCCAGCCAAGCGCCGCTTCGGCCTTGGCATCGGGGGAAAGATCCCCAACAAGATGCCAAGCCCCCGCTGGCAACTTGCCCGCGCCATGTGCCAAGCCAAAACGACCCTGCCGCCGGGCTTTTGGCGTGCCATTCCCAATCACTGCTCCTGCCACACCATCCTGTCCGGGCAAAAGCTGCACCTGCCCAAGTTTGGCGGTAAAACCTGTAGCCTTCACCCAAGCTTGGGTCGAAGGGGGTTGGCCAGCAAGCCATCCGTCAAGCGCATCGACCGCCACGACGTGAAGCGGCAAGGACGGAGTATTGGGGTCGGCAAAGGCGGGGGTCATGGCAAAAGCATTCCATTGGGGAGCACCGCCGTGACCCTAACCTTTCGTCCGGCGCCCGCAAGTCTGTCGTCAGACGGACTGATCCAAAGCGTCGCGGCCGGCAACCAGACTGCCTTCGGCGACCCGGACCAACCGCGCCCAGACGGCCGAAAATGCCGTGGCGTCCCCCGCGTCAAGGCACCCCCGGGCATCCTGTGCCACTTGCGCCAGACTGACCATGCCAAGCGGTGCCGAAAGCCGCTGCAACCGGCGCAGTTGGCGGCCAACATCGGAAAGGTCGCGCGACTGCACGCGTCCGACAAGCCCTGCCATTGTCAGCGCAACTTCACCTTTCGCGCGATTTACCACCTGATCGGCGGCCTGTTTTCCCATATCCCGATAGATCGCGGCCACCATTGCCACGTCCTGATCAACCCTGTCCTGCACCCGCAGAACCGACACACTGTCAGCCATTACCCCAGCCCCGCTGTCTTCACCCGCTGTCATACTGGGCTGGCATGTTGAACAAAGCGTTGCAGCGCCCGAAAGAAACCCCTCGAATTTTCCACAACTTCTCAATACCAAGGCAGGAATTGTAGGAGACGCCGATGGACCAAGCCCGCCCCCTGCCAGCCTATCTGGTGCAGCGGTTTCATGGATGGCGTGCAACCGCCTATCAGGAAAATCGAGTATGGTATCGCCGGTTGGCGGAAAGTGGTCAGCATCCACGGGCGATGGTGATTTCATGTTGTGATAGTCGCGTACATGTCACGTCAATCTTTGGTGCAGACGAAGGCGAGTTTTTCATCCACCGCAACGTCGCCAATCTGGTGCCGCCTTACAATCCGGACGGCGAATACCACGGCACATCTGCCGCTGTTGAATATGCGGTTTCGGCGTTGAAGGTGGCCCATCTTGTCGTGCTGGGTCATTCCAACTGTGGCGGCGTCAAGGGTTGTCATGACATGTGCGCAGGCCACGCGCCGGAACTTGAAGCTAAATCGAGTTTCGTTGGCCGCTGGATGGATATTCTGCGCCCTGGCTATGAACGCACCGCCAGTCTGGGCGATGGGCCGGAACGGGTTAAGGCGATGGAAAAGCAGGCCGTCCTGATCAGTCTGGAAAACCTGATGACTTTCCCCTTTGTTCGGCAGGCGGTTGAAGATGACTGGTTGACGATCCACGGTTTGTGGACCGACACTGGTGCAGGCGGATTGGAAAACTATGACCCTGCACAAGGCAGGTTTGTCGCTGTCTGATCGCGGTATTCAGGGGGGAATGGCCATGTTGCGGTGTCTTTGCGTGATGATGGCGCTGGCAAGCCCTGCCACAGCGCAGAACGTTGTGGAACTGCGCCTTACGTTTGACGATGAAACCCGCCTGACCCTTGCGCAGATTGGCGAACGGGTGACCGTGAACGTCTGGCTGTATGGCGAACCGTCGGCAGAGGGCCGCGATTATGCCAACGACATGGGTCAGGTTTATCTTGGCACCGAAACTTTTGACATCTGGCCTGATGACCAGACCTTGCAGTTGGGCAGTTCGCTGGCAGGCGCACCGACTGAACTGGTCCAGGAACCGATGATGAACGTCAATATCTATACAAGTCGCATCGCTGACGAAAACAACCTGATCGACTGCGAGGTGATCGATGGGCCGTTCAGCCAACTTGTCGCCGAACCGCAAACCGCCGCCTGTTCCATGCTGGCAAAGTGACGGGCAAGCTCAGGCCGATTGTGCGACGGGCGGTCCGGCAGTTCCTGTCATCCGGTGATCAAAAATTCCGACCCGTCCAGTGCGAGTGATACTGAAATGTTAGCAAACTTGATCTGTCCTGCGCCACCTGACCCGTCCTTATCATAGAACAGATCGCCCGTCGTGGAATTGTAGATGATCCTGTCGCTGCTGTCGGCGGCATTCGTGCCGATCCTGAATTTCCCAGCCGCCAGGACGCCGATCGAACCCAGTTCGGTAAAGATGTCTTCATCCAACAGGATCTTGTCGTCGTTACTTTCAAAATCCACTATCTGATCGACATTCAGCGGCCCCAAAACGGTGTCGAACACAAATCTGTCTGACCCGTCGCCGCCAATGAGAACGTCGTTTCCTGTGCCGCCTGCGAGAAGATCATCATCCTGCAATCCCGTCAGGATATCGTTTCCGACGCCACCATAGAGGTTGTCGTTGCCTGCCAGGCCGTCAAGCCGGTCATTCCCTTCGCTCCCGAAAATGCTGTCGGACCCTGCGCGACCGAAGCAAGTGTCGGCTCCGATCCCGCCGTAAAAAGCATCGTTGCCAGTCCCAAGGTCGGCTTTATCATCACCGCCCCCGCCGAACACTTGGTCATTGCCATCGTTGCCTGAAAGATCGTCGTTTCCGCCACCGCCGTTCAAACTGTCTTTGCCGTCTCGCCCAAGAAAGTAGTCATTTCCGTCGCCTCCAAAGATGGAGTCGTCGCCAGCAAAACTTTGGAGCGCGTCATTGCCCCCACCGCCGAAAATTAGGTCATTACCGGTGTCAGTGGGCAGACTACCGCCTGCGATCGCGTCGTTGCCTACGCCGCCGTAAAGTTCATCGCCGCCACTGCCGCCAAGTAGGGCATCTTTTCCGATGCCGCCGATCAGAGTATCTGCGCCTGCATAACCAGAGAGGAAATCGTCCGCGCTTGTGCCGGTAATGTAGTCACGTCCCGACAGCATGAACCTGGCAAATGCTTCAGGATACTTGCTGTTCGCCGCTGCATTCAAGGCTTTGGCCGAAAGGTCGAGCCCGGTGACAGACATGAGAAGATCGCCGTTGAAGAACATTTTCACGGCCGTGATCCGCCCCCCCGTCAGCTTGAACCCATCCGCAGAATTAACCGAGGTGATCGCTTCTCCAATATATTGCACTGACAAGGTAGGGTCGCCCGCCTCAACACGGCGAGGCGCCACTAACGTGTAATCCAGCGCCTGTATGCCCTTCAGATAGGTGGCTAAAAAGGCTCCCGCCGGCCCCAAATAGCCGCCATTTAAAGTCCAGATCGGCATCCCCTGCTCCCTCTTGTGCTTATTTTTTGCTTATTGCGAAAACACCCGATTTCGCGGTGTTCAGATATCGGCCGCTTGGGCGGCAATCCTTGCGCCGTTTAAATCGAAACGAAATGAGCAAGCGGTCAACCCATTTGGACAATACTGCAACGCAGTCTGCCAGTTGGCTGTCTGGCAAAAGACTGCATTGCAGGTTGGTTAGGGTCATGTGAAATGCTTACCTAAGGGAAACCTGTCTATCAGCCAAAAAGTCGTTGTGGAGTTAAAACGTAAAACGATTGTCGCGCGGGAAACCTCGGGGGGCCATCTTGCCCGCGCCAGCACGCGCGCCAAGCCATTCCGCGAGATCCGGTTCGGTTCGGGTGCGCCCTGCGGGGTCTTTCCACGTCAGTCCGTCAGCCAGTGCAAAGGTCACGGCATCCGACAACCCGCCGTCCTTGTATTTTTGCATCCGAACCCCTTTGCCGCGTGGCATTTCCGGCAATTCGACAAGGCGGAAAACGATCATCTTGCGGTTTTCACCGATCACGGCGACATGGTCACCCGTGATGCGCCGGCAAAGCGCGGTTTTGACGCCGTCGCGCACAGTCAACACAGCCTTGCCCGCGCGCGTCATCGCCAGCACGTCGTCAGACGGCACGATAAAGCCGTCTCCGGCGGTGGATGCGATCAACAGCTTTTCGCCGGCACGGAAGATCATCAGATCTGTGATATCGCAATCGTTTGGCAAGTCGACCATAAGCCGAACCGGTTCCCCCATGCCGCGCCCGCCGGGCAGGTTTGCACCCAATAGAGTGTAGAACCGGCCATTCGACCCGATGAGCAGGATGCGGTCGGTAGTTTCTGCGTGAAACAAGAACCGTCCTTCGTCGCCGTCCTTGAACTTCACTTCGGTGTCGAGCGCGACATGGCCCTTCATCGCTCTGATCCAGCCCATCTTGGAACAGATCACAGTGATCGGTTCCCGTTCAATCATCGCGTCATAGGGGACGTCTTCCGTCTCACCCGCCTCGGCAAAGCTGGTGCGGCGGGCGCCGCCCTTGCTATCCTTGCCGAACTGCTTTTGCAAAGCGGCAAGATCCTTGCCGATCTGACGCCATTGCAGGCGATCATCGCCCATCAGATCATCAAGGCCCGCGCGTTCCTTCAGCAAGGCGTCACGTTCGGCGATCAGTTCCATTTCTTCCAGCCGCCGCAAAGACCGCAGGCGCATGTTCAGGATGGCTTCGGTCTGCACCTCCGTCAGTTCGCCATCGCCAGGCGCGGGCGGCTGATAGTCTTTTTCCGAATTGGCGCGGCGATGCGGCTTGCCCCAGGTTTCGGCCATCAGCGCGCGTTTGGGATCATCGTCATAGCGGATGATGTCGATCACCCGGTCAAGGTTCAGGAAGGTGATCAGGAACCCTTCCAGCACTTCCAGTCTGGCATCAATCTTTTCAATGCGGTGTTCAGTCCGGCGCTGCAGGACGTTGCGGCGGTGGTCAAGAAAGGCGCGCAGCACTTCTTTCAACGAACAGACCTTGGGCACACGCCCGTCGATCAGCACGTTCATGTTCAGGCTGAACCGGATTTCGAGATCGGAATTGCGAAACAGCGTTCCCATCAGCATGTCGGGTTCCACGGTGCGCACACGGGGTTCCAGAACAATGCGGACCTCGTCGGTGGATTCGTCGCGCACATCCGCCAGAAGCGGGGTTTTCTTGGTCTGGATCAGTTCGGCCAGCCGTTCGATCAGTTTCGATTTCTGCACCTGATAGGGTATTTCGGTGACAACGATCTGCCATGTCCCACGGCCCAGATCCTCCACCGCCCAGCGCGCCCGAAGGCGGAATGCCCCACGGCCTGTCCGGTACGCATCCAGAATGTTGCTGCGTGGTTCCACGATGACCCCGCCCGTCGGAAAGTCCGGCCCGGGGATCAGCGCAACAAGCGCCTCATCCGAGGTGTCCGGGTCTTTCAGCATCGCTTGGCAGGCGTCGATCAGTTCGTGCAGATTGTGCGGGGGGATGTTGGTTGCCATCCCAACCGCAATTCCCGACGATCCGTTGGCCAGAAGGTTGGGGAAAGCGCCCGGCATGACAACCGGTTCTTCCAGTGTCCCGTCGTAATTGGGACGGAAATCCACGGCGTTTTCGGCCAACCCCTCCATCAGCGTTTCCGCAATCGAGGTCAGCCGCGCCTCGGTATAGCGGCTCGCGGCAGGATTATCGCCATCGATGTTGCCAAAGTTGCCCTGCCCGTCGACAAGCGGATAGCGGACGTTGAAATCCTGCGCCAGCCGCGCCATTGCGTCATAGATCGCCATATCACCATGCGGGTGATAATTGCCCATCACATCCCCGCTGATCTTGGCCGACTTTCGGAATGCGCCCGTTGGCGACAGACGAAGTTCCCGCATCGCATACAGGATACGCCGATGGACCGGTTTCAGCCCGTCGCGCGCATCCGGCAGGGCGCGGTGCATGATCGTGGAAAGCGCATAGGTCAGATACCTCTCGCCGATCGCCCGGCGGAGCGGTTCGGACGTCAGTGAAGGCTCTATCTGGGGGATCTCGGGATCATCGGACATAGATGCTGTGTAGTCGCAGGTTTTGGCTTGGTCCAGCCGGATTTGACACGCCGTGATCCGACAAAAATTCCTGCTGGCAATGATTGCGGATTGCCCCATTTTTTCCACAGCGGTGGTATAGTCTTGTGATAGACCCCGCCCAGATTGGTGATTCCGGTGCCCTCATGCTTCGTTTGACGTTCCTTCTGTCTGCGGCGCTGTTCCTGACCTTGCTGATCGGCGGGCAGGACTATGGACAATTGCGCCCCGGCCTTGCAGCCCAAAAGGAAGAACGTGCCGCGGCGCTGGCGCTGGCCGAAGCATCGCCAAAGCCGGTGTCTGACCTTGTTGTTGCCGCCTTCGTCCCTGAGGATGAAGGCACGCCCGAACCCGCGCCGGCGCCCCCGGCCTTGGCCTTGCCCCTTGTGACACCTCAGCCGATTGCCGATTCCCTGGCAGCACCGTCAGACGAGGTTGCCGCATCGGAACCTACAGAAGTGTGGTTTGTAACCGGTGCAACCGTGAATGTGCGCGCTGGCCCCGGCACGGAACATGCCGTTCTGGATAAACTGTCACGCGGCGATGCAGCCACGCTTGTTTCTTTGGATGGCACGGGATGGGCAAAGATTCGGATCGAAGGCGATGGGATCGAAGGTTTCGTCTCCACTGACTTTCTGTCGCAAGTCGCACCCTGAAACCCCGGTCGATCCTTATCACCGGTTGCTCGTCGGGAATCGGCTATGATGCCGCCCACGCGCTTGCGCGACGCGGCTGGCGGGTGTTTGCCACCTGCCGCGCGGAAAAGGACTGCGCCCGGCTGCGCGACGAAGGGCTTGAAAGCCTACCGCTTGATTATGCCGACGAGGCGAGCATCCAGACTGCCTTGGCCGAGGTGTTGGCAAGAACCGGCGGAACGCTGGATGCGCTTTACAACAACGGTGCCTTTGCCAACCCCGGTGCCGTCGAAGATCTGCCGCGTGACGCGTTGCGGGCGATTTTTGAAACCAACCTGTTCGGTTATCACGATCTGACGCGGCGCGTGATCCCGGTGATGCGGGCACAGGGGCATGGGCGGATCATCAATTGTTCATCCGTCCTTGGCCTTGTCGGTCTGAAATGGCGGGGGGCCTATGTCGCCACAAAGTTTGCGCTGGAAGGTTTGACCGACGTGCTGCGCATCGAACTGCGCGGGACGAATATTGCCGTGATCCTGATCGAACCCGGACCCGTGACAAGTCGCATCCGCGCCAATGCCATTCCGCATTTCGAACGTTGGATCGATTGGGAAAATTCGGCCCGCGCGTCGGAATACACAGATTTGCGTGACCGGCTTTACGCCGAAAAAGGGCCAGACCGTTTTGAATTGCCCGCCAGTGCCGTGACGGCCAAACTGATCCATGCACTGGAAAGCGCACGGCCCGCACCACGCTATTTCGTGACCACACCCACCTACCTGATGAATGTGGCGCGCCGCATCCTGCCGACGCGGGCGCTTGACTGGCTGATCGCCAAAGGCTGATCCGAAATCTTTTCTGCGCCGGGTGTTCGCTTTTCCTTCGCGCCGGAATAGGTTCTGCGCAGATAAAGGGGATCCCCATGACGAACGACCCGCTGTTCATTCTTGCCGCCATCGCCGCGCTTGTCGTGCTGATCATTCTGATGATCGGCATCGGCAGCTTTGCCAAAGGGGGCGAGTTCAACCGCAAGAATGCAAACCGGCTGATGCGATACCGAATAATCGCGCAGGCCGTGGCGGTTATTCTGATCGTGGGATTTGCCTGGATGCGATCGGGCGGGGGAAACTGATGGTTGTTCTGAACAAGATCTACACGAAAACCGGGGACGCGGGCGAAACCGCGCTTGGCAACGGCGCGCGGGTGGCGAAATTCGCGCTCCGGGTCAGTGCATACGGTACGGTTGATGAAACCAATGCCACGGTTGGCATGGCACGCCTGCATGCTGCGGGCGAACTCGACGCGGCGCTAAAGCGCATTCAGAACGATCTGTTCGATCTGGGGGCAGATCTGTGTCGGCCCGACATGGAACGCGATGGAGATGCGGGCTATGTGCCGCTGCGCATCGTGGAATCGCAGGTTCTGCGGCTGGAGGCCGAGATTGATGCCCTGAACGGGCGGCTTGAACCGTTGCGCAGTTTCATTCTGCCCGGGGGCAGCGCACTTGCCGCACATCTTCACCTGTGTCGTACCACAAGCCGCAGGGCCGAACGCCTTACCGTGGAACTGGCGACGATAGAGGCGATCAACCAACAGGCCGTGGTCTATCTTAACCGCCTGTCGGACTGGTTTTTCGTCGCCGGGCGCATCGCGAACAATGATGGGCGCGATGATGTTCTTTGGGTGCCGGGTCTGACGCGGGGGTGAACCCGACGGAACGGCGTCCTGCGTCATGTTGACGTCGCATTTGGTCTGTTTTCCAACCCTCAGACGCGATAAACCCCGCGCAAGGATATTGCGCCCCGTGGGGTAGACTTGGCTTTGGGAGTTTGCAGATGAAAGTTCTGGTGCCTGTCAAACGGGTGATCGACTATAACGTCAAGGTGCGCGTCAAGGCCGATGGGTCGGGCGTCGATCTGGCAAACGTCAAGATGTCGATGAACCCCTTTGACGAAATCGCCGTTGAAGAGGCGATCCGCCTGCGCGAAAAAGGACTTGTGACCGAAGTGGTCGTGGTGTCGATCGGCGTCAAACAGTCTCAGGAGACGTTGCGAACAGCCCTTGCCATGGGTGCTGACCGGGCAATCCTGATCGAGGCGACAGACAACGTGCAAACCGATATCGAGCCGCTGGCAGTGGCCAAGCTTTTGGCAGCCGTTGTTCGGGAAGAAGCGCCGGGTCTGGTGCTGTGCGGCAAACAGGCAATCGACAACGACATGAACGCCACGGGGCAGATGTTGTCAGCGCTCCTCGGTTGGTCGCAGGGAACTTTTGCCAGCGCGCTGGCAGTGGAAGGCGACCACGCGGTCATCACCCGCGAAGTGGACGGTGGGATGCAGACAATCCGCGTCAAGATGCCGACCATCGTCACAGTCGACCTGCGACTGAATGATCCGCGCTATGCCAGCCTGCCCAACATCATGAAGGCAAAACAGAAACCCTTGGCGCTCAAGGTGCCCGCCGATTATGGCGTGGACGTGGCCCCGCGTCTTTCGGTGCTCAAAACCGTCGAACCTGCGGGTCGCAAGGCGGGTGTCAAGGTTGGTTCCGTGAGTGAACTGATCGCAAAATTGCGCGATGAAGCGGGAGTGATCTGATATGGCTGTTCTGTTGATTGCTGACGTTGTCATGGGCCAGCTGGCAACCGATCAGGTTGCCAAGACCCTGACCGCCCTGCGCCCATTGTCGGCCGAAGTGCATGTGCTCGTCGCCGGTCAGGGCGGGGATAGTGCGGCGGCCGAGGCGGCAGGTTTGTCCGGTGTGTCGAAGGTGCTTTTTGCCGGGGATCACGCCTATTGCCATGGCATGGCGGAACCTACGGCAGCACTGATCCACAGTCTTTCAGGCGGCTACAGCCACATCGTCGGTGCGTCGAGTGCGTTTTCCAAGAACATCCTGCCGCGCGTCGCGGCGATGCTTGACGTGATGGTGATCCCGGATGTGGTTCTTGTGCATGACGCCGAAACCTTTGATCGCCCGATCTATGCGGGCAACGCGGTGCAGACGGTGCGTTCTGCCGACACGATCAAGATCCTGACGATCCGCACGGCAAGTTTTGAGGCAGTGGGAACAAGCGGAAGCGCCGCCCCTGTTGAGAATATCGCACAGCCCGCCACTGGCGATTTGTCATCGTGGCTTGAAGACAAGGTCGCCTCAAACGACCGGCCGGATCTGACAAGTGCGGGCGTGGTGGTGTCGGGCGGTCGGGGCGTCGGGTCGAAGGACGATTTCGCCTTGATCGAAAGACTGGCAGACAAACTCAACGCCGCCGTTGGTGCGTCGCGCGCGGCGGTCGATTCAGGCTATGCGCCGAATGACTGGCAAGTCGGGCAGACCGGCAAGGTTGTGGCACCCGACCTTTACCTCGCAGTGGGAATTTCGGGGGCGATCCAGCATCTTGCCGGGATGAAGGACAGCAAGGTGATTG
The DNA here is from genome assembly GCA_031425195.1 of Gemmobacter sp. Lineage (GTDB taxonomy): Bacteria > Pseudomonadota > Alphaproteobacteria > Rhodobacterales > Rhodobacteraceae > JANPIX01. Next base: position 34,382 of record JANPIX010000019.1, read on the forward strand.
TTGCGATCAACAAGGATGAAGAAGCGCCGATTTTTCAGGTTGCCGATTACGGGCTGGTCGCTGACTTGTTCACCGCCCTGCCGGAACTGATCGAAAAGCTTTAAGCTGCCGTTGAAAACCAATCTGGCGGGGGCGCAGGCCTCCGCTTTTTGCTTTCCAGACCACATGGGCTTGCACGCAATTCCTTGCGGGGCGTATGGTGCCGCAGTGCAGCACGTTGGGGGCGCGAAATGACGAAGATCACATCCGTGGGAATCGTGGGGGCGGGCCAGATGGGCAGCGGGATTGCCCATGTGTTCGCGCTGGCCGGTTATGACGTGCTGATGAATGACGTTCGCCGCGAAAACCTGTCGGACGCGCTGACGCTGATCGAACGGAACATCGACAGGCAGGTGACCAAAGGCAAAGTCCTGGCGGCCGACAAGCGGGCGGCGATGGCACGGATCAAGACAACCGAACGGCTTGCTGATTTGGGGGCCTGCGATCTGATCATCGAGGCGGCCACTGAACGGGAGACTGTGAAGACCGCGATATTCGAGGATCTTCTGCCGCACCTGAAACCTCATACCATTCTTACCTCCAACACCTCTTCGATTTCGATCACACGACTGGCAAGCCGGACGGACCGGCCCGAAAAGTTCATGGGGTTCCATTTCATGAACCCGGTGCCGGTGATGCAACTCGTCGAACTGATCCGGGGGATAGCCACGGATCAGGCCACGGTTGACGCGTTGCACGAGGTGGTTCGAAAGCTGGGCAAGACCGCCGCGAGCGCCGAGGATTTTCCCGCCTTCATCGTCAACCGCATTCTGATGCCGATGATCAACGAGGCGGTGTATACCCTTTACGAAGGCGTCGGCTCGGTCAAATCTATCGATGAATCGCTCAAACTCGGGGCAAATCATCCGATGGGGCCGCTTGAACTGGCGGATTTCATCGGGCTGGACACCTGTCTGGCCATCATGAACGTGTTGCATGATGGTTTGGCCGACACGAAGTACCGGCCTTGCCCGCTGCTGACGAAATATGTCGAGGCGGGCTGGCTGGGCCGCAAGACGAAACGCGGGTTTTACGATTATACCGGGGATGTACCGGTTCCGACACGTTGACGATGGCCCAGCGCCCGTTCCTGCCGTGGCCTCATCCGTTGTTGCGAACCGCAGCGGCCCCTGTTGTCGCGATTACTGACGACGTTCGCAAGATCTGGGCCGACATGGTGGCCGCGATGGATGCCATGCCGGGTTATGGTTTGGCGGCACCGCAAATCGGTGTCGGCCTTGCGCTCGCAGTTGTCGATTGTTCCGACACGCGGGGCCAGGCCGTTCTCATGGCGAACCCGAGTGTGCTTCACGCAAGCGCCCAGATGCGCGAACATGTTGAGGCCAGCCCGAATTTGCCCGGCGTTTCTGCCACCGTCAGCCGGCCCCGCGCCGTGACAGTCCGGTTCCTGAATGCCGATGGCCAGTGGGAAGAGCGCGATTTTGTGCATCTCTGGGCGACTTCCGCGCAGCATCAGATCGACCATCTGGCGGGCCGCATGTATTTCGATCACCTGTCACCCCTGCGCCGCAAGATGCTGTTGGCAAAGGCAGCCAAGCTGCGGGCACGGGGATGAGCGGACGGCGTCGCATCATCTTTATAGGCACGCCGGATTTTTCGGTGCCCGCCTTGCAGGCGCTTGCTGCGCGCCATGATATTGTGGCTGTTTATTCGCAACCTGCCCGTCCCGCCGGCCGGGGGCAAAACCTGCGGCCAAGTGCGGTTCAGGTTGCCGCCGAGGCCCTTGGGCTTGCGGTGCTTAACCCGCGCACTTTGAAATCAATCGAGGCACAGGCCGAATTTGCATCCTTTGAAGCGGAACTTGCCGTGGTTGTGGCTTACGGTTTGATCCTGCCGCAAGCGGTTCTTGATGCCCCGAAACGGGGGTGCCTGAACATCCATGCCTCGCTTCTTCCCCGCTGGCGTGGTGCGGCACCCATTCATCGGGCCATTCTGTCCGGCGATGAAAAGACGGGCATCTGCATCATGCAGATGGAGGCCGGGCTTGATACCGGCCCCGTGCTGTTGCGGGACGAGACGCCTATTGGTCCCAGCGAAACCACCGCCGACCTGCATGACAGATTGTCGGCCATGGGGGCGGCCCTGATCCTGGAGGCCGTGGATCAGCATGAAACCTTGGTCCCCGTTCCGCAACCCGACGCGGGCGTGACTTACGCCACCAAGATCGACAAGGCTGAGGCGCGGATCGATTGGACGGCATCTGCCGTGATCGTTGATCGCCAGATCAGGGGCCTTTCGCCATTTCCGGGTGCGTGGTGCTTGGCGGGCACCGAACGATTGAAACTGCTGCGCAGTCAACCGGTCGCGGGGCATGGCATGCCGGGCGAAGTTTTGGCAGGCGGTTTTGTGATAGCCTGTGGCGGGGGGGCGGTTGAGGTGACTCTGGCGCAACGCGAAGGCAAGCGTCCGATGGACGGGGCCGTTGTTCAGCAAAGCCTTGGTCTAATGCGGGGCGCGGTTCTGCTTTAGGAACAAGTTTTTCCGGCGCTATTTCATGTTCGGTTGTGGCATCCCATATGCAAGGGCGTAGATGGTTCTGTGTGAATGGGAAGGTCGGCAATGCCAGTTCTGTTGTTCATCGTCGTGATCGGTGCGGCTGCAGGGTTTCTTGCGACCCGCGTGATGAAAGTGCAAACAGATGTCCCGACCACCATTGTGATCGGGATGCTGGGTGCGGGTGTTGGCTGGGTCGTTCTGCGGGTTTTGGTTTCTGTCACCGGCTTTGCGGCAACATTTGTCAGCGCGGTGATCGGGGCGATGCTGCTGATCTGGGCGTGGCGGTATTATTTCAACCGTTAAGCCTTTTCACGACATCCTTCATCTTGAACGCCTTTTCGCCGCCGCCATCCCACAACATCTGCCCTTGCCAGACTGCGAACAGCATTGCTGCCGCTTCGGACCCCTTGGCCCCGTTGCCCAACCGAACGGCCAACGCGGCCTCAACCCCCTGACGCCAGCGTTGCGCACGATCGCGCGTCGCCTTGTCGCGGAAATCGGCGGCAAGCAGGGCAAGATCCGTCTCGTCCGTATCCGACGCAGAAAGCGCCTTGAGAATCTGGGTGGCCCCTTTGGCCGTGACCGGCGCGTCCGCGATGACAGTTGCAGTCAGCCTGTCAAGTTCGTCCCAGGCGGCCAGAAGGGCGGCGCGCACCATACGTTCGCGCGTGCCATACCGCTGCACCAGCGTTGCTGGTGCAAGGCCGATGGCCCGGCCCACGCTGGAAAACGCCACAGCCTTGTCACCGCCCTGCACCATCAAGGCGCGTATCGCTTGAAAAATCTGTTCGTCGGGGATGGTTCTTGTGCGGCCCATACGATATTTATAAACGAATGGTCATATATGTAAAGGACAAAACCATGGGTCAGATTCGCGGCATGATCGCCTGCACGCTGGATGGGTTTGCAGCCGATACTGAAGGCGGGGTAGGTTGGCTGATGCCCTGGCACGAGGTTGATTACGGGTATTCCGATTTCGCGGCGCAGATCGGCACCGTTGTGTTGGGGCGGAAAACCTTTCAGCAACTGGGCAGCCTTTCGGCGGATTGGCCCTATCCGGGCAAGCGGGCCATCGTGGTGGGCAAGGGGTTAGGCGCGCCGCTGGCGGCCGGTGCCGAAACCTGGTCAGGCGGTATTCCGGCACTGGTTGACGAATTGCGCGCGGAACCCAGCGACAGTTGGGTTGTTGGCGGGCCGATGTTGCAATCGGCGTTTCTGGAACTGGACGCTCTCGACAGGTTGGAAGTGGCGATTGTGCCCCATCTGCTTGGCCGGGGTATTCGCCTGTTTCCCGAAATGCGCGCGCCTGGCCGTCAGCCGGAACTGGCCGGTGTTCGGCAATTCGCAAAGGGCCTGGTGATCCTTGACTACCGTTTTGGCCTGTCAGGACGCGGCGGAGTGGCCTTGTAAACGGGCAAACGCCACCCAAAAACCACGCTGCCCATACGCAGGATGAACGTCAGTCCGGCGCAGGCCACCAGCGCCGGGCCGGCGTCGCCAATCCACGCCTGAACCGTCACGGCGGCCACTGCCCCGGCAAAGGCCGCGGTAACGTAAAGTTCGCCCTGTTTCAGAACGAGCGGCACTTCATTGCACACGACATCCCGCATCAGGCCACCAAGACATCCCGTGACCATCCCCATAACCAGAACAGTGGGCCAACCCGCACCGACCCCGATCGCCACGCCAACGCCCGCGGGCACCGCCACAGCAAGCGCGCAGGCGTCGAGCCAAAGGAGCGCGCGATACCGGCTTTCCAACAGATGTGCGGTAAAGAACACGGCAACAGCCGCCAACGTTGCCACCAGAAGGATGACGGGTTCGGCGATCCAGAACACCGTTCGATCCAGAAGCACGTCTCGCAGGGTGCCCCCGCCAACGGCCGTCAGGCACGCCACGAAAATGAACCCCACGATATCCAGTTGCGACCGGCTTGCTACAAGTGCGCCGGTTAACGCGAACACGCCGACCGAAGCGTAGTCGAGCATATCCAGCAGTGTCAAACCGTCCCCCGCGCGTGCTTGTATGGGGCCATGCCAGCGCGGGCGAGTTCGTCGGCCCGTTCGTTTTCGACGTGCCCCGCGTGGCCCTTGATCCACTTCCACACGACTGTGTGCTGGTTGCGTGCCGCGTCAAGCCGTTGCCACAGATCCACGTTCTTGACAGGTGGCCCCCCTGCGGTGCGCCAACCCTTGCGCTTCCATCCGGCCATCCACTCGGTAATGCCGTTTTTCACATAGGCGCTGTCGGTCACAATCGTGATTTCCGACGGTTTCGACAGCGCCTCAAGTGCCGCAATCGCCGCCATCAATTCCATGCGGTTGTTGGTGGTGTTGGCCTCGCCCCCGTTCAGCACGCGTTCCTTGACGACAAGATTGCCGTCGCGCGCCAGCATCAGCACACCCCAACCGCCGGGCCCGGGATTCCCGCTGCATGCGCCATCGGTATAGGCCGTCAGATCAACCATTCGTTCGTCCCTAAAATACTGCCGGCGGCTACCAGACGAACGGTGCCAGACACAGCGCCACAACGGCCGTCAATCCAATTCTCAATCGCAACCACCACGGCGGTGCAAGGTTTTGCCATGCAAACAGGGCATCAAGGCACAACAGGACAGCGAACCCGGCAATCAGGAACCGCGCCGAAGATTCTACGCCGTTTCCAACCAACAAAAACACCCAGAGGGCGGGCAAGACAGAAAGAGCATAGAAGATGCCCGCCACTGAAGGAGCCGCGCGGGTGGAAAACCCCCACAGCGCGCCTGACATGAACGACAGGATGATCGACCCATAGGTCAGGCTGACAAATGGCCCGACATACCGCGGGCCAAGCCACGCCATCGTAAGGTCATGGGCGGGAACGCTCCAATAGGTGCAAAGCCCCCAGACAAACGGCAGCAATCCTGCCAGCCCAAGCAATAGCGCCGAACGCGGAATTGTCATGCCGTTTCGCGCAGCACGCGGGGCACTTTGAATTCCACGTTTTCCTGTGCGGTTTCCACCACTTCGACCAGCGTTTCATACCGTACGCGAAACGCGTCGATAACCTCGTTCACCAGCACCTCGGGCGCACTGGCCCCGGCGGTGATACCAACTGACCGAATACCCTGAAGCGCGCGCCAGTCAATATCGGCGGCGCGTTGAACCAGTTGCGCATAAGCGCAGCCAGCACTTCGGCCCACTTCGACCAGTCGCAGACTGTTGGATGAATTCGGCGCGCCGATTACCAACAGCGCGTCGATCTTCCCCGCAATCGCCTTGACGGCTGCCTGACGGTTCGTTGTGGCGTAACAAATGTCTTCCTTGTGCGGCCCGACAATGGCTGGAAACCGCGCCTGCAGGGCGGCGACAATGCCTGCTGTGTCATCGACAGAAAGGGTCGTCTGGGTGATAAAGGCAATCTTGCCCGGATCACGTACCTGCAAAAGCGCAACGTCGGCTTCCGTTTCCACAAGCACCACTTCGCCCGGGGGCAGTTGGCCCATCGTGCCTACTGTTTCCGGGTGCCCGGCATGGCCGATCATCACCATCTGCAAGCCATTCTCGAAATGCCGCTGCGCCTCGTTATGCACCTTGGTGACAAGGGGGCACGTGGCATCGACGGCAATCATCTGTCGCGCGGCGGCGGCGGCAGGCACCGATTTCGGCACACCATGCGCGGAAAAGATGACTGGGCGGTCGGCAGGCACTTCGTCAAGTTCATCCACAAAGATCGCCCCTTGCGATCGAAGGGCGTCGACGACGAATTTGTTGTGAACGATTTCGTGCCGCACATAGACGGGTGCGCCCCATTTCTGGATTGCCAGTTCCACAATCTTGATGGCGCGGTCAACACCGGCGCAAAACCCGCGAGGCGCGGCAAGATACAAGGTCAGGGGGGGGTTTGGCATGTCGCGCCTGCTGTAATCGAACCGCGCCAGAGGTAGAACCTAATGCGCGGGCCGTCCAGTCCCGCCGCATATGAAAGGCGGGCCAAAGCCCGCCCTTGCTGTTTTACTTCGCAATTACTGCTTCGTCGGCTGCTTCCGGGCGCGGCTCGCGCGGAGGGCGGCCGATCACGTCGCGCAGTTCGTCGAGTTCGATAAAGTTATCGGCCTGACGGCGCAATTCATCGGAAATCATCGGCGGCTGGCTGCGGATGGTCGACACGACAGATACGCGGACCCCCTGCCGTTGCAGGCTTTCGACCAGTGGACGGAAATCCCCGTCACCTGAAAACAGCACGATATGATCAACGCGCGGCGCAAGTTCCATGGCATTCACCGTCAGTTCGATGTCCATGTTGCCCTTCACCTTACGCCGCCCTTGGCTATCGGTGTATTCCTTGGCTGCTTTTGTCACCATGCTGAACCCATTGTAATGCAACCAGTCAACAAGGGGGCGTATCGGCGAATATTCGTCGTTTTCCAGCAAAGCAGTATAGTAGAAGGCGCGCAGCAACTTGCCACGGCGCATGAACTCCTGCCGAAGCAGTTTGTAGTCGATGTCGAACCCAAGCGCCTTTGCAGCGGCATAAAGATTCGATCCATCGATGAACAGCGCAAGCCGTTCGTCCTTGTAAAACATCTATCGCGTCCCCTCGACACCACTTAGAAAATGCATGACTTCCGAAATGAACTTTGGCTGATATGGAAGTCGTCACAGAAGTGGGGTAGTTAGCTGTCGTGGGATGCCCAGACAACCCATCCACCCTGGGACATTAGCGCACATGGATCATTCGTCAAAGTTGGCTTTCGTGGCCATGGGTGCCAATCTGCCATTCGGCGAATTACTGCCTGCCATGACCCTTGACGCGGCGCTTGCGGAAATTTCGCTTGAGGGCGTTGAAATTGTTCACAAAAGCAGGCTTTTCGCGACGCCATGCTTTCCCATCGGCGCAGGCCCTGATTATGTGAATGCTGCGATATCGCTGGACATACAAAAACTTTCTGACCCGGTGTCATTGCTAGCCGTGCTTCACAAGATCGAAGCAAGGTTTGGCCGTCTGCGCGAACAAAGGTGGGGGATGCGGACACTCGACCTGGATCTATTGGCGTTTGGGCAAACGGTTCTGCCTGATTCCAAAGTACAGTCGGAGTGGCGTGACATGGCACCAAAAGACCAACCCTTCAACACGCCCGACCGTATGATCCTGCCCCATCCGCGTCTGCAGGACCGGGCGTTCGTGCTCGTCCCGTTGGCCGATATCGCGCCGGATTGGACCCACCCCGTGACTGGAATGGATGTGCAGGCGATGCTGGCCGCCCTGCCGCAGGCCGACAGAGCGGCCGTTGTTCCTTTGTAATCACCCCAGCTTTGCCTGAAATACAAGTGATTGTGCGCTTGTCATTGCCCCGCCAAGGCCTTAGATACACCGACTTGCATCCCCGTTTCTGCGATGGAGTATCCGATGGCCCGTGTGACGGTTGAAGACTGCGTTGACAAAGTGCCGAACCGCTTTGAACTGGTGATGCTGGCAGCACACCGGGCACGCGAAATCACCGCTGGTTCGCCAGCCACTGTTGACCGCGACAATGACAAGAACCCCGTCGTTTCCCTGCGCGAAATCGCCGAGGAAACCCAAGGTGCCGAAGCATTGCGTGAACGCATGATCGAAAGCCACCAGACTCAGATCGAGGTGGACGAACCGGAAGAAGATCGGATGTCACTGTTGATGGGCGCCGACGGTGACCGCCCGATGCATGATGACATGTCCGAAGAACGGATGTTGCGCATGTTGATGGACGCGCAGGGCGACAACTAGGGTCTCAGGCCCGATCCGGCAGGGGCAACCGCGCGATGATTGATGTCGACGATCTGGTTGCCCTTGTTCACAACTATAATCCCCGCAGCAATGCCGATCTGATCCGCCAAGCCTATGCTTATGGCTTCAGGATGCATGACGGTCAGATACGTCAGTCGGGCGAGCCTTACTTCACGCATCCTGTCGCCGTCGCAGCGATCCTGACGGAGCAGCGGCTTGATGATGCGACGATTATCACCGCCCTTTTGCATGACACGATTGAAGATACCAAATCGACCTATTCCGAAGTTGAACGCATGTTCGGCGGCGAAGTGGCCGAACTGGTCGATGGTGTCACCAAACTGACCAACCTTCAGCTTTCGTCGGCGGAAAGCAAACAGGCCGAAAACTTTCGCAAGCTGTTCATGGCAATGTCGAAAGACCTGCGGGTGATTTTGGTCAAACTTGCCGACCGCCTGCACAACATGCGCACCATCAAAAGCATGAAGCCGGAAAAGCAGGCCCAGAAGGCCCGCGAGACGATGGAGATATTCGCACCCCTTGCAGGCCGGATGGGGATGCAGTGGATGCGTGAGGAACTGGAAGATCTTGCGTTTCGCGTGCTCAATCCCGACGCGCGCAATTCCATCATTCGGCGATTTATCACCCTGCAGCGGGAAGCTGGCGATGTGGTTCACAAGATCACCGCCGACATCCGCTATGAACTGGAAAAAGCCCAGATCGAGGCGGATGTCTACGGGCGCGCCAAGAAACCCTATTCGGTCTGGCGCAAGATGCAGGAAAAGGATCTTGCCTTTTCGCGGCTGTCCGACATTTACGGGTTTCGCGTGATCTGCGGGTCCGAAGCGGATTGTTACCGCATCATGGGCGTCATTCACCAACGCTGGCGCGCGGTCCCGGGACGTTTCAAAGACTATATCAGCCAACCGAAATCGAACGGGTATCGGTCGATACACACCACGGTTTCAGGCCGTGACGGCAAACGGGTAGAGGTTCAGATCCGCACCCGCCAGATGCACGAAGTGGCCGAGGCGGGCGTTGCGGCGCACTGGTCCTACCGCGAAGGCGTGCGCGCCGAAAACCCTTTTGCCGTCGATCCGGCGAAATGGGTATCGAGCCTGTCAGAGCGGCTTGATGAAGGCGACCATGATGAATTCATGGAAAACGTCAAACTGGAAATGTACGTCGATCAGGTGTTCTGCTTCACCCCCAAGGGCGACGTCATTCAATTGCCGCGAGGGGCGACGCCGCTCGACTATGCCTACGCGATCCATACGCGCATCGGAAACGCCTGCGTTTCGGCCAAGATTGACGGCATCCGGGTGCCCTTGTGGACAAGGTTGAAGAACGGACAGTCTGTCGAAATCATCACTGCGGAAGGCCAGCGCCCGCAATCAAGCTGGATCGACATTGTAACAACAGGGCGTGCCAAGGCCGCGATCCGACGGTCGCTGCGCGAAGAAGATCGGGGCCGTTTCGTCAAGCTGGGTCAAGAACTGGCACGGGCAGCATTTGACCATCTGGGCAAGAAAGCCACTGACAAGGCCCTGCGGACCGCCGCCAAGATGATGGGTCTTGCTGATGAAACCGATCTTCTTGCACGCATCGGCAGTGCCGAGGTGACGGCGCGCCGGGTGGTTGAAATCCTGTATCCCGAACTTGCAAGGTCGCAGGCCGACGAGGTGGATGCAGATCGTCCGGTTCTGGGCCTGACCGCGGATCAGTCTTTCAAACGCGCGAAATGTTGCCAGCCTGTCCCGGGTGAGCGAATCGTGGGGATCACCTACCGGGGACAAGGCGTTGTCATTCACACGATTGACTGCCCGGCCTTGGAAGAATTCGAAGAACAACCCGAGCGTTGGATAGACCTGCAATGGCAAGCCGGTCGCCACGCGCCCGTCTATACTGTCAGTCTTGAAGTCACGATTTCGAACGACGCGGGGGTTTTGGGTCGCATCTGCACCCTGATCGGGGAACAGAAGGCAAATATCTCGGATTTGCACTTTGCAGACCGCAAACCCGACTTCTATCGTCTTATTCTTGACGTCGATCTGCGCGATCTTGAACATCTTCACTCTGTCATGACTGCCCTTGAAGCAGAGACAGATGTAGCTCAGATAGCAAGGCACAGGGATCTGGCGCGCAAACCCTGAAATATTAGGCATTTTTCGTGTTCAAACGACGTGACAGACGATCCTATTCCCGCATCCTGCAGGAATTCTTTTATCCTCGCGGGGGGATAATCCGTGCCACACGCTATGTGTTGCACCGGATGCGGCGGTTGCCTGACCGTCCGCATCGGGTTGCGCGGGGCGTGTTCGCGGGGTCATTGATCGGCTTCCTGCCCTTGCCGGGGCTTCAGTTTGTTGCGGCTTGGGGCGCGGCGCGCCTGATCCGTGGGAATGTGTTCGCTGCCCTTCTGGGCACGTTCAACACCAACCCCCTCACCACCCCTTTCTTTGCCGTCGCTGCAATATCCCTTGGTCACTGGATCACCGGGGTGCAGGCCCCTTTGTCTGCCGAGGCGATAGGCAGCGCCTTTGGCAGTGCCGGGCGCGATATCTGGATCAACATAAAGGCGCCGTTCACCCACCACGTTGCCAACTGGGATGGCCTGATCCAGTTCTGGCACAACGTCTATGTGCCCTATTTCGTGGGATCGCTGATCCCGGGCGTCGTGCTAAGCGCCATTGCCTATTATGTCACCATTCCGCTGGTAGAGGCGTATCAGAAGGCGCGTGAGGCAAAGTCGCATGAACGCAGCGAAAAACGCAGCAAACTGCGCAAGACAATCGCCGACGCCGCGCTACGTCTGAAGGGTAAATCAGACAGTGAAAGTGCTGGGGAACCGTGACAGGAAAGTTGAAGCAAATGGCGGGTTTGGGGAAACTTCGGCTTGGAGTGAACATCGATCACGTCGCAACCATTCGAAATGCACGCGGGGTGGCCTATCCCGATCCGTTGCGCGCGGCATTGCTGGCGGAAGTCGCGGGGGCTGATGGTATCACGGCCCACCTGCGCGAAGACCGCAGGCATATTGGCGACGCCGACATCGAAGCGCTGATTGCGGGGATCAGTGTTCCGCTGAATTTTGAATGTGCCGCCACCTCAGAAATGCAGGCGCTCGCCTTGCGGCACAAACCGCATGCCGTGTGCCTTGTGCCCGAAAAGCGTGAAGAACGGACCACAGAAGGCGGGCTTGATGTGGCGGGCGACGAAAACCGGCTGGGTGACTTTATCGCCCCGCTGCGCGAGGCAGGTATCCGCGTCTCCATGTTCATCGGGCACGAACAGCGTCAGATCGATTCAAGCGCGCGCATCGGTGCCGCGGTTGTTGAACTGCATGCAGGGCACTACTGCGACCTGCACGAAGATGGTCGGTTCGATGAACGGGACGCCGAGTTGGCCGCGTTGCAGCGCGGCGCGGCCTATGCTCATTCGTTGGGCCTTGAAGTGCACGTCGGCCATGGTTTGACGTTCGACAACGTCGGCCCGATAGCCGCAATTCCGCAGGTCATGGAACTGAATATCGGGCATTTCCTGATTGGTGAGGCTATTTTTCTTGGCCTTGGTCCCGCGATTGAGGAGATGCGGCGGCGCATGGATATCGCGCGCGCCTAAGGCTTGTGCCTTGGCCAAACGGTCAGGTGCCGCAGATTGACGTTCGCCCCTTTTGGCGTTTCAGGCACCATGGCATCGAACGTGCTGCATAACTGGGCGCGGTTCATTTCCCCTGCGGCACGTCGGCTCGGGCTTGGATGATCGGCCTCGACGAAGCCGATGGCAGGGTTGGTGTTGATCTCGTAAATCTCAACCTTGCCGTCGACAATCCCGAAATCGACCCGCCCATAGGTGCAACCGCACAGGTCAGTGATGCGGCGCATCAGATCGGCATGGGGGTAGGTGGTCATTTCCGCCAGTTCGGTGGCGTAGGTTTCTTCCGTCGCGCGGCCCAGCGTTCCTGTCTTGGCCATCCAGCCATCATCATTGACCGTCATCGCACGCAAAACCTTGTCCCCGATGCGATAGGCGGCGTGCTTCTGAAAATGGCCAGCACCGGGGTCCGCTGCTGCGCGATACTCGACAAAGACAAGATCGGTGATCGTGAACCCTTGGGTCAACGCCTGCTCCAGCGCCGCCGAGGCTGCGGCAGCATCGGCCAACAGATCACTGATGACGCCCCGATGCCCGGCCAAGGTGCGCAGGAAGACGGGAAAACGAACAGGAACCTCACCAAATGCGGGAAGCCAGCAGGTAAAGCTGTTGATACCCTGTGCAAATAAAGTCCGGATCACCGACGCGCGGGATAAGAACCGGCGTGGGTCATTCAGCACCGGGAAACCAGCCTCGACCAGCGCATCGAATCTCGACGCCGCAACCTCGAGATACCAAGGATGAAGCCTGTCAAAATCAGCCAGAACCCAAGCGCCTTGTGGCAGCGACAGCGCGGGCAGAAAATCATCCCAGCACATCTGTTGCAGTTCAATGCCAACCGTCTGCAGAACCGGCACAAGGTTTCGCGTCGTCGCCGCATATTTCCGGGTCGTGACGACAAACAGATTTCGCTGCAAAATACATTCCTTGGGCCAGCGTGATTGACAGTTGTTGTACTGCATGGCACCCCTGTTACCACAACTCATTTTAACGGAGCGTTCCATGAAAAACATTGCGATTGATCCTGCCAAACTGCTCGGCTTTCGGCTTTGCACGACCGAAGTTTCAGGAATGGCACCCGCCGATCCGGCAAACTTTGCGTTGGCCCGCCAGGAGTTGAGCGCGAAGGTCGGCACCAAGGGTGGCGGCGGCACCATTGGCACCAAACCAATCGATCAGTAATCGCGTCCTTTCAGGCAAAGACAATTGCGGCCCTTCGGTGCCGCAGTCGATAGGCAGTTTATGACGGTCGATCTTTACTCATTTTTGCCCGACGCGTCGCGTGCCCGGGCACTCGATACGATCATGCATGACGAACTTGCCGCCAGCCTTGGCCATTTGGCCGATGCCACATCGACAGAATTGCCCGGTCTGAGCCGTGACATCGCAACGGCAGCCCGGCGTATCGTCGCCGGGCAGCGGATGCCACCACTCGCCTTCGCCCATTATTTTCGGCTGGCACAGGCCCTGATCATTGGCGACCGCGACTTTGCAATGACCAGCGCCAGCATGCTTTCGGACATCCCGGCCCGGCCTGTAAACCTGCCCATCCGCGCCATTGGCAACCCTGACGCCGAACCTTTGAAGGCGTTGCTGGACGAAGATATTGACCCCCTGCTGCATATGGCGCCCGTTCCGGATGCCGATGCCCAAAGCTTTCGGCACCTTGTGGGCGAGGGTCTGTCTTTGATGCAAGCCGAACTGCCCGAACTGCACGCGGAAATTACGGCGATTGTGCACGAGATTTTGCTAGGCCATGCCAAACCGGGATCAACGATGGAGTTCGACGGCGCGTCGCATTTTCAGTATTGGGGCCTGCTTATGCTTAACCCCCGCCACCACAAGACCCCTCTCGCTGTGGTGGAGGTACTGACGCACGAAGCGTCACATTCCCTTTTGTTCGGGCTGACGGCGCGGGAGCCGTTGGTGCACAACGGCGAAGATGAACGCTATGCCTCGCCGTTGCGCGATGATGCCCGGCCGATGTACGGGATCTACCACGCCACCTATGTATCTGCACGGATGGCCTGGGCGATGGAGCGGCTTGCCGCGTCTTCTACTTTGCCCGCGTCCGACCGCGCAATTGCTGCTGATCTTGCCCGCGCCGACCGTGAGAATTTTCACAAAGGCTATGACGTCGTTAAGGCTCATGCGCGGATGTCGGAAACGGGGGAAAAGGCGATGGCCGCCGCCGTTGCATGGATTTCCGCCTGACGGGCGTGTAACCTTTCCACATGATCCTTGGCATCGGCACTGATCTTGCGAATATCGAGCGTATCGAGGCAACGCTTGCCCGCTTTGGCGACCGTTTTCGTGACCGCGTTTTTACGGACCACGAACAGACCAAGGCGGAAGGTCGCAGGAACATAGCCGCGACCTATGCGAAACGCTGGGCGGCGAAAGAGGCATGCTCCAAGGCGCTGGGCACTGGCCTTCGAATGGGTATCAGTTGGAAAGACATGGCCGTTTCCAATCTGCGCAGCGGGCAGCCTGTCATGCACCTGACGGGTTGGGCAGCTGCGCGCCTTGTGGAAATGACACCAGAAGGTCACCGCGCCGTGGTTCATGTGACGTTGACCGACGATCATCCTTGGGCACAAGCCTTTGTCCTGATCGAGGCTGTTCCCAACGACCCAAGCGACGCGTCATAGCCAATCGCGCAAGATCGGAATGAGCGGCAGGTCGGCAGGTGGCATCGGATAGTCGCGAAGTTTTTCAGGCCGCACCCATGCCAGCGCCTGCCCTTCGGCCCCATGCGCGATGCCACCCCATTTGCGGCAGGCAAACAATGGCATCAGCAGGTGAAATTCAGGGTAAGTGTGGCTGGCGAATGTCAGGGGGGCGAGACAGGACGACCAGGTTTCGATCCCCAACTCTTCATGCAGTTCCCGGATCAGGGCGGCTTCGGGCGTCTCACCCGGCTCCACCTTGCCACCGGGAAATTCCCACAATCCCGCCAGCGATTTGCCTTCCGGCCGCTGGGTCAGAAGGACCCGCCCATCCCGATCGATCAGCGCAACCGCCGACACGAGGACCGTTTTCACGAACGATAGTCCGCATTTATATCGATGTAGCGGTGTGTCAGATCGCAGGTCCAGACAGTGCGATTGGCGCGGCCAAGCCCCATATCCACATGAATCAACAGATGGTCGCCTTTCATGTAGGCGGCAGCCGCCTCTTCGCTGTAGGATTTGGCACGCCAGCCTTTTTCAGCCACCAGCACATCACCAAAGCGGATGGTCAGCCTGTCACGATCGGCGACGGCACCCGACTTGCCAACTGCCATGACGATGCGGCCCCAGTTCGGATCTTCGCCAGCGATTGCGGTTTTGACGAGCGGCGAGTTTGCAATCGCAAGCGCCAGACGGCGCGCGTCGCCATCACTTTGCGCGCGGGTCACCCGCACTTCCACGAACTTGGTGGCCCCTTCGCCGTCTTTCACAACCTGATGCGCAAGGTCCATCATCACGCTGCGCAGGGCCACCTGAAACGCCTTTGCAACTGCACCACTGACTGGCTTTGCAGGGCTTTTCCCCGTCGCACAAAGCAACAGCGCGTCCGAAGTTGACGTATCACTATCCACGGTAATGGCGTTGAACGTCTGATCGATTTCGGCGGACAACATCTTTTGCAGCGTCGCAGGCGAAATCGTTGCGTCGGTGAAAATATAGACAAGCATCGTCGCCATGTCGGGCGCAATCATCCCTGACCCTTTGGCAATCCCGGAAATGTGGATCGGCCCGCCGTCACCTTCGATAGCGGCAGACGCGCCCTTTGGAAAAGTATCCGTCGTCATGATGGCTTGCGCGGCAAACGTGATTCCGTCTTCGGAAAGCCCAGCAACAAGATCAGGAATGACCTTCAGGATGCGGTCATGCGGCAGCGGTTCGCCGATGACACCGGTGGATGACGAAAACACCCGCGCCGCCGGAATGCCAAGGGCCGTCGCCACGCCGCCTGTTACCGCGTCGACAGATGCCTCACCCATTTTGCCCGTAAAGGCGTTGGAGTTGCCAGAGTTGACAATGATCGCCGCCCCCGCCCCGCGCGGTACCCGCATCGACAGTTTCTGCTGGCAATCTCGCACACAGGCCGCCCGCGTGGTGGAACGGGTAAAGACCCCTGCCACTGCCGTGCCACCTGCCAGATGAACCAGCATGACATCCCGCCGGTTGGCATAGCGCACCCCCGCCTCGACGGCTGCAAAGCGGGCACCGGCGATCACGGGCAGGTCGGGAAAGGAAGCCGGGGCCAAAGGCGAAACCGGTTTCGCCGCCTTCACTTTGTCGGCCTTTGCGTCCTTCCCCACGCCGCGCATTTTCTGCAGCTGTTTCTTGAGGTCTTTGGCCTCGGCCTTCCAGTCAGTCTTTGCCATCGCAATCCTCGTGGGTCGGCCTTATTCGGCCAGAATGGTTGCATCTTTCAGAACCGAAGGATCAAGGGCATCTCCGGGCCGCGTCACAGTGGCGGCGGCGGTCAGCGCATCGATATGTTCCTGCAGCGCCTTTGTTTCCAACTCGTCCGCCAGTTCTTCGCGCAGATCGTCCAAGGACGGCGCGGCAGCAACGCGGGTTTCATCCAGTTTCACCAGATGCCAGCCGAATTGCGTCTCGATGGGGCCCGCGACATCGCCAGCCTTCATCCCGACAACCGCATCCTCAAACGGTTTGACCATCATGCCCAGACCAAACCAGCCAAGATCACCGCCATTCGCAGCCGAACCGTCTGACGAATTGGCCTTGGCCAATTCTGCAAAATCGGCACCGCCATCAATCTGTCCCTTCAGCTCAGTGGCCTTTTCCTGACTGTCCACAAGGATATGGGACGCGCGGTATTCCGTGCCGGGAACCAGATCCTTGATCCGCAGGTCATAGGCCGCTTGAATAGTCGCATCGTTGACCGCCGTATCGACCACATGCTGCAATTCAACAGCGGAAACATAGCCGCGACGCTGATTGTCGAGCGTCAGCGTGTCGCGTTTGGTCAGTTTGTCGGCGGCGGCCTGTTCCAATGCGGTTTGCTGCACCAGTTGGTCAAGGATGCCCTTGTACAGCACCGCGTCTTCCAGGGTTTTGTATTGGTCCGGCAGCGTATCGCGCAGCGCCACCATGTGGCCAAGCGTGATGTCAGTACCGTTTACGGTTGCAACCACCGTGTCCGCAGTGACGCCAAGCGACGCCGCAGTCACCGCGGGCGCTGTGGGTTCCACCTCGACGGCTGGGTCGACTGCGGGCGTTTCGGTCGTGGCGTCTTGGGCAAAAGCCGCAAAGGACAGGCCCAAAGACAGGGCCAGAACCGAACAACCGGCCAAGTTTACCGATTTCATCATATCACCTTCTCCTGATCGGGCGGCGCTGGGGCCGGGGCACGTTGACTATCGGCCAAGCTTTCCTTAAATCGCGAGGGTCGCGTAGGGCAGGGTTTGCGCCGTTCTTGGTTCTTCTAGGGAAGCAAGTTCTGGCGGGCAAGCCCAAGCCGTACAAGATCATGTCAGGCAGGGCTTGGGATGGTGAAAACGACCGCGCGAGGAAAATATGCTGGGTCTTGGAACGCTTGCAAAAAAGGTCTTCGGATCTCCGAATGACCGCAAGGTAAAATCTGTCCGACCCTTGGTCGATGCGATCAACAAGTTCGAGCCTGAATTTCAGGCACTGTCGGATGATGCGATCAAAGCCAAGACGGCAGAACTGCAAGAACGTGCCCGGAACGGCACCTCGCTTGACGATCTTCTGCCCGAGGCATTCGCCAACTGCCGCGAGGCGGCCCGCCGCGCACTTGGCCTGCGCGCCTTTGACGTGCAGCTGATGGGCGGTATCTTTCTGCATCAGGGCAACATCAGCGAAATGAAGACCGGTGAAGGCAAGACTTTGGTTGCGACCTTGCCCGTCTATCTGAACGCCTTGGCCGGCAAGGGCGTGCATGTTGTGACGGTGAACGACTACCTCGCAAAGCGTGACGCGGAGTGGATGAGCAAGGTTTACGGTGCCTTGGGCCTGACGACTGGGGTCGTCTATCCGTTTCAGACGGATGTCGAAAAGCGCGCTGCCTATCGCTGCGACATCACCTATGCCACCAACAACGAACTTGGCTTTGACTATCTGCGCGACAACATGAAATCCCGCATCGAAGACATGATGCAACGCGGGCATTTCTTTGCCGTGGTCGACGAAGTTGACAGTATCCTGATCGACGAGGCGCGCACGCCGCTGATCATTTCGGGGCCATCCGATGATCGGTCAGACCTGTATCAGAAGATCGATCTGATCATGGCCGACGTCCTGCCCGAACACTTCAAGCTCGATGAAAAGGCCCGGTCGGCGGTTTATACGGATGAAGGCAACGAATTCATCGAACAGCGTCTTGCCAGCAACGGCCTGCTGCCCGACGGTCAGTCGCTGTATGACCCTGAAAGCACTACATTGGTTCACCACGTCACGCAGGCGCTTCGTGCCCACAAGCTGTTCTACAAGGACCAGAATTATATCGTCCGCGATGACGAGGTCGTTCTGATCGACGAATTCACCGGCCGGATGATGAAAGGCCGCCGCCTGTCAGAAGGTCTGCATCAGGCGATCGAGGCCAAGGAAGGCGTCACGATTCAACCTGAAAACGTGACATTGGCATCGGTGACGTTCCAGAACTATTTCCGCCTGTACGAAAAACTGGCCGGCATGACAGGGACCGCCCTGACCGAAGCGGAAGAATTCGCCACCATTTACGGGCTGGGCGTTGTGGAGGTTCCAACCAACCGCCCGATCCAGCGCAAGGATGACCACGATCAGGTCTATCGCACTGCTCGCGAAAAATACGCAGGCGTTGTCGCCTCGATCAAAGAGGCGCATGCGATTGGCCAGCCACTTTTGGTGGGCACTACCTCGATTGAAAAGTCCGAAGCCCTGTCGGAAATGCTCAAGGCCGAAGGCATTGCCCACAACGTTCTGAACGCGCGCCAGCACGAACAAGAAGCGCAGATTGTGGCGGACGCCGGCAAGTTCGGTGCGGTCACCATTGCCACGAACATGGCAGGTCGCGGCACTGACATTCAGTTGGGTGGCAACGTCGAAATGATCGTGATGCAGGCCATCGCGAAAGACCCGCATCTGAACCCCGACGAATTGCGGAGCCGGATCGAAGCGGAACATGCCGAAGAAAAAGCCAAGGTGCTGGCCGCTGGCGGCCTGTTCGTTCTGGCAACCGAACGCCACGAAAGCCGCCGCATCGACAACCAGTTGCGCGGCCGTTCAGGCCGTCAGGGCGACCCCGGCCGTTCGTCATTCTTCCTGTCGCTTGAAGATGATCTGATGCGGATCTTTGGCTCGGAACGGCTCGATTCCGTTCTTTCGAAACTTGGGATGAAGGAAGGCGAGGCTATCGTCCATCCCTGGGTCAACAAATCACTGGAAAAAGCACAGGCCAAGGTCGAAGGGCGGAACTTCGACATCCGCAAGCAACTGCTCAAATTCGACGATGTGATGAACGATCAGCGCAAGGCCATCTTTGGTCAGCGGCTGGAAATCATGCAGTCGACCGAGGTGGAAGAGATTGCGCAGGACATGCGGTATCAGGTGATCGACGATCTGGTCGATACCTTTCTGCCGCCAAAAAGCTATCCCGATCAGTGGAACGCCACGGGCCTTTACGCAGCGGTTCTTGAAAAGATGGGCCTCGATGTTCCGATCATCGCCTGGGCCAAGGAAGAGGGCGTTGATCAGGACGTGATCCGCGGCCGTCTGGAAGAAGCGTCGGATGCTTTCATGGCGGAAAAAGCGGCAGTGTTCGGGCCGGAAACCATGCGCAATGTGGAAAAGCAACTTCTGCTACAGACCATCGATGCCAAGTGGCGCGAACATCTTATGCGGCTGGAGCATTTGCGGTCTGTCGTCGGTTTCCGAGGCTATGCCCAGCGTGACCCGCTGAATGAATACAAGACAGAAGGCTTCACCCTGTTTGAAACCATGCTCAACTCACTGCGTCAGGACGTGACGCAGAAATTGTCGCAGGTGCGCCCGATTTCCGAAGCGGAGCAAAAGGCGATGTTGGATCAGATTGTGGCCCAACGCGCGGCACCCCGCGTGGCTGTTGCCACCCCGGCAGCAGAACCGGCCCCGACATTGGCCATGGCCGGGGCGATGGTATCGCCAGATGCAGCAGACCTCACAACCGCTGCCGCAGGTTTTGACGAATCACGCCCTGAAACCTGGGGTAACCCGTCGCGCAATGATCCGTGCCCATGTGGTTCGGGCGAAAAGTTCAAACATTGCCACGGAAAGTTTGTCTAACCGCTGCACATTTGCGGCAAAGCTGTGGCCGACCCATTATGATTGTGTCGTAATTTAGGCAATTGCGGCATTGACGTTGGGGTAGCGGAGTATTCATACCGTCAATCTGTCACGCAGTTGCCCGTTTTGGTTTGTAATGGATGATGGGGACTGCAAGGTTGGGGGTAACATGGCACGTCGTATCAGTTTGATCATGATCATTGTCGCAGTCAGTCTTGGTTCAGGGCATCTGGTCCAGTCACGCGCGGCACAGGAAAAGGCGATGCATTCGGCCAATCTCGCCGAACAGGGGAATGGCTGACCGTTCTGCCAATCGCGGGGGCCCGACCGGTGCACCTTTGGCGCATCCGTTGATTCATCCCTGACCCTGCGTAAAACATGGCTGGAACGACGCAAGGTGATCTGGCATCGTCCCCGCTGTGCGACGGCCGAATGGATCCCTTATGATATCGAAATCCCTGTGGCTTGCGTTGCCGTTCTTGATTGTTTGCGCCAGCACCGCCGCATCACAGGACGTTACCCTTACCGCCCGCGATGGCAGCCTTTCCGTTGACGGCACGCTGCAGGGTTATGACGGCGAATTTTACCGGATTTCATCAGCCTATGGCCGTTTGACCGTCGATGCCCAGGGCGTCATCTGTGATGGCCCGGGTTGCCCTGATCTCACAGCACCTTTCGCGACAATCCGCATCACCGGGGCCGACGGGCCATCGCAATCGTTGTTGTTGCCATTATGGTCGGCCTTCGCCACGCAAAAGGGACTGCGCATGACCCCGGAACCCTCTGATCCAGATGGTTTTTCCCTTTTGCTTCTTGATCCCGTCGCGGCCAAACCCGTTGCCCGAATCATCTTTGTGCCATCCGCACCCGACGCTGCCCGCCTTGAACTGGCCGAAGGGGGCGCAGACCTTGTATTGACGTTCCGCCCTGACGAAGGGTCGGCAGAACGTGTTGTCGCACTGGACGCCCTTGTGCCCATTGTCGCGCGCGACAACACGGTGCCAGTCATCACCACGGCCGATCTTGCGCGGGCGCTGTCGGGCAAAGTTGAAAACTGGGCAGAACTGGGCGGGCCGGACATGCCTGTTGCCCTGCATGCACTTGCCCCTGACACCAGCCTTGCCGAGGCGCTGGAGGCGCGGTTGGGAAACCCGGTTGCGGCGACGATCCTTCACGCCTCTGCCAAAGATCTTGCCGCTGCCGTGGCGCGCGACCCATATGCCATTGCGATCACGGCGCGTTCGGACATCGGACCCGCGCGTGCACTGCCACTTTCCGACAGTTGTGGATTCCCGTTGCAGCCCTCATCGCTTGCGATCAAGGCTGAGGATTACCCCCTTGTGCTGCCCGTCTTTCTTCAGACGCCCCGCCGTCGCCTGCCGCTTATTGCCCGCGAATTTCTGGAATTTCTGGCCGAACCTGCCGCGCAAGACGCCACATCAGACAGCGGATTCGTAAACCGGACACCCGAACGGTGGCCGCTGACCGCTGACGGGGTGCGCCTGATCAACGCAATCCGGGGGGCGGGCGAAGACACGGTCTTGGCAGATCTTCAAAGACTAGCCGAAACCATGGCCGCAACAGACCGGCTGTCGCTGACATTCCGCTTTGAAGATGGCTCTGCCACGCTCGACAGTCAAAGCCAAAACAACCTGTCCGATCTGGCCCGGCTGATGTCAGTGGGGAGTTTCCGGGGGCAGGACATGATTCTTGCCGGTTTCAGCGATGGTTCTGGTCCTGCCAGCGACAATCTGGGCCTGTCCCGCCAGCGCGCCGAAAGTGTGCTCGCCGCGCTTGCGCTCGCCGCGCCCGATCTGCCCCCCGGACAGGCGTTGCCCCGTGTGGAGGCGTTTGGTGAGGCGCTGCCAATGGCGTGTGACACTACAAGTGGTGGCCGCAAACTGAACCGGCGCGTCGAATTGTGGCTGCGGCCTGCCCCCGGCATTACAGCAAACGCTGCGCCCTGAAGCTCAGCTCTTTCTCGCGGCCAATGATCAGATGGTCGTGAAGGGTGATGCCAAGCGTCGCCGCCGCATCCTGAATCTGACGAGTCATATTGATATCTGCCTCAGATGGAGTCGGATCGCCGGACGGATGGTTGTGAACAAGGATAAGCGCGCTCGCGTTCAGTTCCAGTGCCCGTTTCACGACTTCACGGGGGTAGACGGGCACATGATCAACCGTCCCCCGCGCCTGTTCTTCATCTGCGATCAACACGTTCTTGCGGTCCAGAAACAGGATGCGAAACTGTTCGGTTTCCCGGTGCGCCATGGCGGTGTGGCAGTAATCCAAAAGGGCATCCCAGCTCGTCAGAACTGCACGTTGCATGACACGGGCACGCGCCATGCGGTGTGCCGCAGCCTCCACGATCTTCAATTCCTGAACTACGGCATCGCCCACGCCCTGCACTTCGATCAGGCGGGCAGGCGAAGCCGTCACCACGCGATTGAAGTCGCCGAAACGATCAAGGAGCGCGCGCGCAAGCGGTTTGACATCCTGCCGGGGGATGGCACGAAACAGCACAAGTTCCAGAAGTTCATAGTCGGGCAGGGCCGCAGCACCGCCCTCCGTGAACCGCGCACGAAGCCGTTTGCGGTGATCGGCGATGTAAGACGGAAGACGGTCACGCGGAACCGGGGTTCCATCAGCCTCGTCCCCATCGGTCGGGAACAGGGGCAAGGGCAATTCCTGAAAGGCGCGCGGCTGGGTCATTCAGCGATCATCGCCCGGCATCGTGAACAAATGCTTAACGGCGGGTCGTCCCAAGCGGTTCACCGCCCCGCCATACATGGCGCAAGGCCCAGTCGTGATCAAAATGAACCAGATCGCCACTTGCGCCGGGCACCAGTCGCCCCGACGCCGCACCAATCAGCCCCGCCGGGATGCGGGTGGCCATGGCAAGTGCACGTTCGGGGGGCAGACCCAGGCCGGCGATAGCGTAACGAACTGCCTGCGGTAGAGACAGGTCTGCCCCCGCCAAGGTTCCGTCCGGCAAGGTCAGACGACCGCCGGTTCGGATGATGCGACGGCCACCCAAAGTGAACTCGGTCATGTCTGTCCCGGCAATCGCCATCGCGTCTGACACCAGAAACAGCCCATCGGCACGAGCGGCAAGGGCAAGGCGCAGGGTGGCCGGGTGAACATGAATACCGTCGACGATCAGCCCGGCATGGATCGTGCCCGCCAGAACCGTGCCGACCAGCCCGGGTTCGCGATTGCCAAGCTGGCTCATCGCGTTGAACAGATGCGTCGCACAGCGCGCCCCTGCGTCGATGGCCGCCGCAGCCTCATCGTGCGTGCATTCTGCGTGACCAAGGCTGACCACGACACCTGCCTCGGCCATGACCCTGATCTGCGCCGGGGTCACTGACGCGGGTGCCACTGTCACCATCAATGCGGGCAATTGCGCCGCTGCGTCGCAGATCTGTGCCAGATCGTCGTCCTGCATCGGACGTAACAGCGCCGGGTCGTGCGCTCCACTGCGGCGGGGGTCAAGGTGCGGCCCTTCCAGATGCAGACCCAGAAACCCCGGCACATCCCCGCGGGCGGCTGCAATCCCGGCGGCAATTACTCGGGCCGTGACAGCAGGGTGATCCGTGATGAGGGTCGGCAAGATGCCCGTAGAGCCAAGCACAGCATGCGCCGCGCAAATCCGCTCCAACGCCCCGGCGTCAGTCGTCGGACCGACGCTCAGCCCCCCGCCGCCATTTACCTGCAGATCGACCAGCCCCGGCGCAAGTGTACCACCGGAAAGATCATGCCGATTGCCCTCCGGAAGGTCATCCTTTTCGACAATCGCCTCCACGCGCCCATTTTCCAGAACAAGTGCATGGTTGTGGAACATCGTCGTTCCATCAAAGATCGCGGCACCTGTCAGGATCTGGCGCGTCATAACGTGCTGGTAACCTTGCGCAAATGCGGTGGCGCGTCGGGATCGAACCCGCGCCGGCGCGCCAGACCTTCGACAAAGGCGTAAAAGCTGACAATTGCGACCAGCGGCGCAAGAAGCGGGTGCACCCCCGTGACCATCGGCAACGTCGTGCAGCCCGTTGCCTCTGCACCGGTCAGAAACACGTCTGCGCCTTGCGATGACAACCGTTCTGCGGTGGCAATGATCTGGCTTTGCGCCGCGTCCTGCACCGCAAGCGCAAGGACCGGAAACCGTTCCTGCACGATGGCCGAAGGGCCGTGAAGCACTTCGGCAGCAGAATAGCTTTCGGCATGCATGCCGCAGGTTTCCTTCAACTTGAGCGCCATTTCCGCCGAGATTGCGAAACCGGGCCCGCGACCAAGGACATAGGCCTGTCGTGCCAACGACAGCCGATCCAAAAGCGGCAGCCAATCCAACAACAGCGCCTTTGAAAAAGCGTCGGGCAGGCCCGCAATTGCCTGTTGCAGCGCGCGGTCCTGTTGCCATTCCGCGAGCAAGGACAACCCGGCCACAACCGAACTGACAAAGGTTTTGGTTGCCGCGACGCTTTGTTCTTCGCCCGCAGCAAGTGACAGACAATGATCGGCAGCCAGCGCCATCGGTGAATCGGAAAAGTTGGTGATTGCCACTGTCAACGCGCCGCCGGATCGTGCCCCCTGCATCATGGCCACGATGTCGGGGCTTTTGCCTGACTGCGAAACCCCGATGCAGGCAGCACCGTCAAGCCGCAAAGGCCGCCTATAGATCGACGCGATCGACGGCCCGACCGAGGCCACCGGGATACCCGCCACCAGTTCGACGGCATACTTCAGATAGGTCGCCGCGTGGTCAGATGACCCACGCGCAATGGTGACAATCAGCCGGGGGTCGGCATCGCGCAAGGCCTGCCCCGCCGACTGCACCAAGGCGGCGCTTTGAGTCAGGAAGCGCTGCGTCGCCTCTGGGATCTCAGCCACTTCGCGGGCCATGTGGCTGTGGGTCATTGCGCATGTCCTGTATCATCGGGGTCGATCTGCAATTCGGCAGCAAAATCATAGGCGTCACCCCGATACATCGAACGGGTGAATTCGACGACAGCACCGGTGGGCAAATAGGATATGCGTTCAATACGAAGTCCGGCGGCACCCTGCGGGACGTCAAGAAGTTGCGCGTCGCGAAGGCCAAGGTTTTCTGCCGATATCCGCTGAACGGCGCGCACCGGGCGCAAACCGCGTGCCGAAAGCGTGGCGTAAAGAGACTGTTCTACCGCAGCGGGGTCCGGCAGGATTGCTGTCGAAAGCGAGGCGCGTTCGATGGCCATCGGCTGTCCATCGGCATGGCGAACCCGTTCAAGCCGCGCCACCTTGTCCTGGGCGGCCAGTCCCAGCGCCATAACCTCTTCCGGGGTGGGCAGGAACAGCCCCCGCTCCAACCAGCGAGACTCTGATTGTAACCCGCGCCGGGCCATGTCTTCGGTGAAGGATGTCAGCCGCGAAAGGGATTGCTGAACCCGTCCCCTGCGCGAGGCAACATAAGACCCCGATCCTTGTTTCTGAATCACCGCCCCACTTGTGACCAACGCACCTATGGCCTTGCGCACTGTCACGCGGGAAAGGTCGGTCAGCAGGGCAATTTCCCGCTCGGGCGGAAGGGGTGTATCCGGTGCCAGAAATCCGCTTTCGATCCCCGCCTCGATGCGCCGTCGCAACTGCACATACAACGGTCCGGCTGCCGGGTTCATCCACAACTCGGGGCGAAGATAATCTGCAGCGGTCACGATGCCACCACCTTCTGCCGCGCGGCAAGGGCAAGCGCACCCTCCAGCGCCGTGCCACGGGGGGGCATTGCATCAATGCCAAGCCACCGCGCATAGGCGGCACCAAGGCCACCGGTCAGGCACAGAGGTTCGGTTTCCGTCCAACCCACAACGCGCAGCGCAGCGCGAATATACCCGGCCCCTTCCTGCAGCAGCCGGGCACCCAATGGATCGCCATTTTCTGCCGCTGCCACCACATCGCGCGCCAGCCGGGCATAATCCGCAGGCTGCGACGCCAGCGAAAACAACACGATCTGCCCCGGATCACCCTGATGATCCGCAAGGATTTTCGCCGTCAGGTCCGTAGCAGGTGCCAGACCATCGACCACCAGCATCACCTCTTCCAGGCAGCGGCGGAACAGCCATGCACCGGATGCCTGATCCCCGATGTAGAAACCCCAACCGCCAACGCCGCTGATCTGCCCGTTTGCCTGCCGGCCTATGAACGATCCCGTGCCAATGGCCGCAACCGCGCCATCCGCTTCGCCCAGCGCCCCCGCAATGGTCGTGGGACGGTCATCGGTGACAACGGCAGACCTCATCGGCAAAGCCGCAACAACCCTGCTGGCGATACCGGGGTTCATGACCCCCGCCAGACCAAGATGCGCAGATGCCCCCGCAAGCGCATCCGGCGTCACGCCCGACTGCGCGCAAAGATTTGCGATGGCGTCATTGATCGTGCGCAGGGCAGCGCCGAAATCAGTTGAAACGTTGGCTGGCCCCAGAACGACGTCATGGCGCGTGCCGCCCGGCCCCACAACAAGCGAGGCGCGGCACGACGTGCCACCCCCATCAATGCCGATAATCAGGGACGCGGTTTGTGTCATGTAGATACCTTTAGAATACCTTTTATCGTGTGGGAAGACAGAATATCGGCCATTCACTGGAATTATTGCCCGATAATCAGATTAATGGTGACATATTCAGCTCGGCCAAAGATTTTGTTGGACAACAGGTATTGGATAGGTATTCTTAACTTTCAAAGGAGATTCGGATGTCGCTGCCCGTGACCGAACACCTGCACCCCGCCGCTTCCGGGTTGGATGCGCTGCCCGCCGCCACCGTGCTTTCGCATTTGTTGGCAGGTCAGAAGGCTGCGTTGCACACCGTGGATGCGGCCCTTCCCGAGATCGAGGCCGGGGCTTTGTTGATGGCCTCCGCTCTTCGGGGCGATGGGCGGCTTGTCTATGCGGGGGCGGGGTCTTCTGCTTTGATGGCGATTGCCGACGGGATGGAACTGGCGGGAACGTTCGGTATCGGCCCCGACAGGATCGTCCTTCGTATGGCAGGCGGATTGCCCGTTGATGCCCGGATGCCCGGTGATACCGAAGACGACAGCGCGGAAGGTATCCGCGCCGCAGCGGATTTGCGCCCAGCCGATGTGGTGATTGCCGTAACCGCCTCGGGCCGCACGCCGTTCGCGCTGGCGATTGCACGGGGCGCAAGGGCCGCGGGGGCAAAAGTGATCGGCATTGCCAACACAACCGCCGCCCCGTTGTTCGATCTTTGCAATGTCGCGATCTGCCTGCCGACACCGCCCGAAGTTCTTGCCGGTTCAACGCGGCTTGGTGCGGGAACAGCGCAGAAGGCGGCGCTGAACCTGATGTCGACGCTGATGGGCATTTTGCTTGGCCAGGTTCATGATGGAATGATGGTGGGGCTGGTGGCCGACAATGAAAAACTGCGCGCGCGCGCGCTTGCAACCGTGGGCAAGATCGCAGGCGTTGACGGCACACAGGCGGCACGGGCGCTTGACCTGGCTGGCGGCTTTGTCAAACCGGCAGTCCTGATCGCGAGGGGGCAGGCACCGGACGCTGCCCGTCACCTGTTGAAGATTAACCAGGGCAACCTGCGCGCCGCGTTGGCGCATCTCCAGAAAGCTGACGCCTGACGTCAGTGCAAAAATCGACCAACAAGGGAGTTTTCCAAATGACCAAAACCAAACTCACGGCGCTTTTGCTGACCAGCACGTTGCTGGGCAGCGCGGCCTTTGCGCAGGATGTGACGTTGACCATCGAATCCTGGCGCAATGACGACCTGCTGATCTGGCAGGACACGATCATCCCGGCGTTCGAGGCCAGCCATCCCGGCATCAAGGTGGTCTTCGCGCCGACCGCGCCCGCAGAATACAACGCCATCCTGAACTCCAAACTCGACGCAGGCTCGGCTGGCGACCTGATCACCTGCCGTCCGTTCGACGCGTCGCTTGAACTTTATAACGGCGGAAAACTGGCCGATCTGACCAGCCTTGCGTCGATGGCCAACTTCTCGCCTGTGGCCAAATCGGCGTGGCAGACCGACGATGGCGCAGCGACGTTCTGCGTGCCTATGGCATCGGTGATCCACGGGTTCATCTACAACAAGGATGCGTTCGACGCACTGGGCATCGCTGTCCCGACAACGAACGAAGAATTCTATGCCGCACTCGACAAGATCAAGGCGGACGGCACCTATATCCCGATTGCGATGGGCACCAATGACCAGTGGGAAGCCGCGACGATGGGCTATAACAACATCGGCCCGACCTATTGGAAGGGTGAAGAAGGGCGTCTTGCCCTGATCAAGGGCGAACAGAAACTGACCGATGCGCAGTGGGTTGCCCCCTTTACCGAACTGGCAAAGTGGAAGAACTACCTTGGCGATGGTTTCGAGGCGCAGACCTATCCTGACAGCCAGAACCTGTTCACCCTCGGGCGTGCGGCCATCTATCCGGCAGGATCGTGGGAAATTTCAGGCTTCAACACGCAGGCAACCTTTGCCATGGGGGCTTTCCCGCCTCCGGTGCAGGCCGCCGGGGATACCTGCTATATTTCTGATCACACCGACATCGCGCTTGGCATGAATGCGGCAACGGCGAACCCGGAACAGACCAAGGTCTTTCTTGACTGGGTCGGCTCGCCTGAGTTCGCCACGCTTTATGCCAACGCCCTGCCCGGCTTCTTCAGCCTGAATTCGACACCCGTCACCATGCAGGACCCGCTGGCACAGGAATTCGTGTCCTGGCGCGACAAGTGCCAACCGACGATCCGGTCAACCTACCAGATCCTGTCGCGCGGCACGCCGAACCTTGAAAACGAAACCTGGAACGCGTCTGCCAACGTCATCAAGGGCACGGAAACCCCCGAGGACGCAGCGAAGCGCCTGCAAGAAGGCCTTGCAAGCTGGTACGCACCGCAGAAGTAAAACTGGCGCCGGGGGGCTGAACACCCCCCGGCCCCTTCATGGTGATCTCGGTAAAGATGAAAGGGGCAAGGATGGCTTTTCGCAAGCCTGTCCGTTGGCATATCGCAGTGTTCCTTGCACCGGCGGTGCTGGTCTACACGGCGATCATGATCATCCCCTTGTTCGCGACATTGAACTTGTCGCTGTTCACCACGGTTGACCGGGTGTCATCGTTCAACGGTCTGGGCAACTTTCGCACGCTGTTCGGCGATCCGCGCTGGTCTGAAAGTTTCTGGAATGCCTTGGGCAACAACACATGGTTCTTCATTGTCCACATGATCGTGCAAAACCCCGTGGGCGTTCTGCTTGCGGCACTGCTGTCGAACCCACGGTTGCGCGGCGCTGCTTTTTACCGGACGGCAATCTTCATTCCCACGATTCTGAGCTTTGTGATCGTGGGCTTCGTCTGGAAACTGATCCTGTCGCCGATCTGGGGCATCGCACCCGGCATGCTTGATCTGGTCGGCCTCAAATCCCTGTTCGCGCCATGGCTAGGGAAAGAGGAATACGCGCTGACGACCCTTGCCCTGATTTCTGTCTGGCAGTTTGTGGGCATCCCGATGATGCTGATCTACGCGGCCCTGCTTAGTATCCCCGACGAGGTGATCGAGGCCGCCGAAATGGATGGCATCACCGGCGGGGCGCAGTTCTGGAAGATCAAGCTGCCGCTGATCCTGCCCTCCATCGGGATCATTTCGATCCTGACGTTCGTGGGCAACTTCAACGCGTTTGACCTGATCTATTCGGCGCAGGGCGCTCTCGCGGGGCCAGACTACGCCACCGACATTCTGGGCACCTTCCTGTACCGGACGTTCTTTGGTTTTCAGTTGCAGTTAGGCGACCCCAACATGGGGGCCACGATTGCGACGGCGATGTTCGGCATCATCCTGATCGGGGTCTGCATCTATCTGTTCGCCATTCAGACGCGCCTGCGTCGCTATCAGTTCTAAGGGGCAAACAATGTCAGGCCTGCGCCATTCACCCGCCCGCAGCATCGCCGCCCATGCCGTGCTGATGGCCTACACGGTGATTGCGCTGTTCCCGGTGTTCGTCATCGTGGTCAACGCCTTCAAGTCGCGCAAGGCGATCTTTGGCGACCCCTTGGCCTTGCCGACGGCTGAAACGCTTGACTGGATCGGGTTTCAGACCGTTCTGAAGCAAGGCGACTTTTTCGCCTATTTTACCAATTCCATGATCGTCACAGTCGGCAGCCTGTTCTTCGTGCTGATCTTTGGCGCGATGGCGGCATTTGCGCTGTCGGAATACAGGTTTCGCGGCAACACGCTGATGGGGCTGTATCTCGCGCTGGGCATCATGATCCCGATTCGGTTGGGCACCGTTGCCATTCTGGAAATGATGGTCGCATCGGGGCTGGTGAACACACTCACATCGCTGGTTCTTGTCTACACTGCGCAGGGGTTGCCCCTGGCGATCTTCATCTTGTCGGAATTCATGCGGCAGGTTTCCAACGATCTGAAAAACGCGGGGCGGATCGACGGGCTGTCGGAATACCGGATCTTCTTTCGGCTTGTCCTGCCCTTGATCCGGCCGGCAATGGCCACAGTCGCCGTCTTTACGATGATCCCGATCTGGAATGACCTGTGGTTCCCGCTCATCCTTGCCCCGGCCGAGGAAACCAAGACCATCACCTTGGGCAGTCAGGTGTTCATCGGGCAGTTCGTGACCAACTGGAACGCCGTTCTGGCGGCACTCAGCCTCGCCATCCTGCCGGTGTTGGTGCTCTACCTCATCTTCTCACGTCAACTTATTCGCGGGATCACCGCAGGGGCTGTCAAATGACAATCAAGGTGCTGGTTGCGGGTTTGGGCAACATGGGGCGCAGTCATGCGCTTGCCTATCACATTAACCCGGCGTTTCAGATTGTAGGGCTGGTGAACAGATCACCCGTCGATCTGCCTGATGAACTGCGCGGATACCCCCTGCCCACCGATTATGCCGAGGCGCTGGCCCGCCTGAAACCCGATCTGGTCTGCGTCGCAACCTATTCCGATTCCCACGCGGACTATGCCTGTGCGGCGATGGACGCAGGCGCCGATGTGTTTGTGGAAAAGCCTCTGGCGACCACGGTGGCCGATGCCCGCCGGGTGCAGGCCAAAGCGATCGCGACCGGGCGCAAAGTCGTGGTGGGCTACATTCTACGTCACCATCCAAGCTGGATCCGCCTGATCGCCGAGGCGCGCGCCTTGGGCGGGCCTTATGTCTTTCGGCTCAACCTCAACCAGCAATCATCCGGGCCGACGTGGGAGGTGCACAAAGCGCTGATGCAGACCACGCCCCCGATTGTCGATTGCGGGGTTCATTACGTCGATGTGATGTGCCAGATCACCGATGCAGCCCCGGTTGAGGTGCGCGGGATGGGCCTTCGACTGTCGCAGGAAATCGCGCCGGACATGTATAATTACGGCCATTTCCAGGTGATCTTTGCCGACGGAAGCCTTGGCTGGTATGAGGCGGGCTGGGGCCCAATGATGTCTGACACCGCCTTTTTCGTGAAGGATGTGGTCAGCCCGAACGGCGCAGTTTCCATCCGGATGCCGGAAACGGCGCGGTCGGATGACATCGACACGCACACCAAAACCTCGATGTTGCGGGTCCACAAGGTTGCAACTGGCGACACCGATATCAGCATGGCCGACGAACCCGGCCACCAGGAACTTTGCAACCGCGAGGCCGCCTATGTGGCGCGTGCGATTGTCGAACAGCTTGACCTCGCGCGGCATATGAATGACGCGGTGCAGTCGCTTGCAATCTGCCTTGCGGCAGATGAAAGCGTACGGTCCGGGAAACCTGTGATGTTGGGGGTCTGAATGGGCACGCTTACGCTGAGCGGAGTGACAAAGTCGTTCGGTACAACCGAGGTTATCAAAGGCGTCAATCTGACAGTGACCGATGGCGAATTCTGCGTTTTTGTCGGGCCGTCGGGTTGCGGTAAGTCCACACTGTTGCGCATCATCGCCGGGCTGGAGGATGCATCTGGTGGCGACATTCTGATTGATGGCAAGTCGGTCACCGCGACGCCGCCCAGCAAGCGCGAAATTGCGATGGTGTTCCAATCCTATGCGCTTTACCCGCATCTGACCGTGCGCAACAACATGGGCCTTGGCCTGAAACAGTCAGGCGTCACCGCGCCCAAGGTTGCCGAAAGCGTTGCACGGGCAAGTGCCATGCTTTCGCTTGATCCGCTGCTGGACCGCCGCCCGGCGGAACTGTCCGGCGGTCAGCGCCAGCGTGTTGCCATTGGCCGCGCCATCGTGCGCACGCCCAAACTGTTCCTGTTCGACGAACCGCTGTCCAATCTGGACGCGGCCCTGCGTGTCAACACCCGGATCGAGATTGCACGACTGCACCGCGAACTGAATGCCACGATGGTTTACGTCACCCATGACCAGGTGGAGGCGATGACGCTGGCGGATAAAATCGTCGTTCTGCACGGCGGCATTGTCGAACAAGTCGGTCGGCCGATGGATCTTTACAACGACCCGGACAACGCCTTTGTCGCAGGTTTCATCGGCAGCCCGCGCATGAATTTCCTGAACGCGAAGGCCTTGAGCGAACAAGGTGCGAGCATCGGGGTCAGACCGGAACATCTGGCGATTTCAAGAACATCCGGCACCATCGCTGGCGCAATCAGCCATGTTGAAAAGCTGGGAAGCGAAACGCTGATCTATGTCCGCGCCGAGCCACATGGGCTTTTGACCGTCCGGCAATTCGGCGAGCAGGATTTTTCAGTGGACGAGAAAGTTTTTCTGACACCCGATGCCACCCGCGCCTTTCGGTTTGACGCGGGCGGTCTGCGGCTGCGATAGTTTTCTCGGGGATCAGTTCTTCATGCTGTCCCAAAAGCTGCGAACCTTCGAAAAGAACGTCTTGCCTTCGGGATTGTTTTCCTCGGACAAACGCTCGAATTCCTGCAGCAATTCACGCTGGCGGGCCGTCAGGTTGACTGGCGTTTCGACAGCAAGTTCAATCAGCATGTCGCCTGCACCACCGCCCCGCAGCGCGGGCATACCCTTGGCGCGCAACCGCATCTGTTTGCCAGTCTGGCTTCCAGGCGGCACTTTCACCCGGCTGGAACCGCCGTCAATCGTCGGCACCTCGACCTCGCCGCCCATGGCCGCTGTGGTCATGGTAACCGGTATGCGGCAGAACAGATGCACGCCGTCGCGTTGAAAGATGGCGTGATCCTTCACCTCGATAAAGATGTAAAGATCGCCCGTCGGGCCGCCCCGAAGGCCCGCCTCGCCTTCGCCGGCCAGCCGAATGCGCGTGCCGGTTTCCACCCCTGCCGGGATGTTCACTGAAAGTGACCGTTCCTTTTCCACGCGCCCAGCGCCACCGCAATTGCGGCAAGGGTTCTTGATGGTCTGACCCATGCCGTTGCAGGTAGGGCAGGTACGTTCGACCGTGAAGAACCCCTGCTGCGCGCGAACCTTGCCCATGCCATTGCATGTCGGGCACGTCACCGGTTCGGCTCCGCCTTCGGCGCCCGAACCCTTGCAGACGTCGCAGCCAACCGAAGTCGGTACGTTGATCGTTTTCTGCACGCCCTTGAACGCTTCTTCCAGCGTCACGCGCAAGTTATAGCGCAGGTCAGACCCGCGCTGAGCGCGCGAACGTCCACCTCCGCCGCCGCGCTGGCCACCCATGAAATCGCCGAACAGATCTTCGAACACATCCGAAAACGCCGAGGCGAAATCGCCCTGCCCGCCATAGGCCGCCCGCCCTGCCGCGCCGCCCCCGCCACCTTCAAAAGCGGCGTGGCCATAACGGTCATAGGCGGCCTTATGTTTTCGTCCTTCAGGACGTCATAAGCCTCGTTCACTTCTTTGAACTGCGCCTCGGCCTGCGGGTTGTCAGAATTGCGGTCGGGATGAAGTTCCTTTGCCTTGGTCCGATAGGCCTTTTTCAGCTCTTCCGCTGAAGCCCCTTTTGACGCACCCAGTACTTCGTAAAAATCGCGTTTTGCCATGAGGTTACCCTTTCGGAACCGGGAAGGGGCGGCCTGCTGCCAGACCGCCCCTTTTCCGTTTCACGCGAACTTACTTGCGCTTGCGGTTTTCGCCAAGATCTTCGAAATCGGCATCGACAATGTCATCATCCACACTGCGGGCACGATCTTCTTCCTGCCCTTCCGATTCCGTCTGGCTGGCCTTGTAGATCGCCTCGCCCAGCCGCATCGCGGCCTCGGTAAGGTTCTGGATGCCGGACTTGATCTTGCCCGTATCCTCGCCCTTCAGTGCGTCTTCCAGCGGGACCATCGCAAATTCAATGGCTTCGACGGTGCTTGGGTCAACCTTGTCGCCGTGTTCCTCGATCGATTTCTTGGTCGAATGCAGCAGGCTTTCGCCCTGATTTCGGGTTTCGACCAGTTCGCGACGGGCCTTGTCGCTTTCGGCATTCGCCTCGGCGTCCTTGACCATCTTTTCGATATCCTCGTCAGACAGACCACCCGAAGCCTGGATGGTGATGTTCTGCGCACGCCCGGTGCCTTTGTCCTTGGCACCGACCGACACGATGCCGTTGGCATCGATATCAAATGTCACTTCGATCTGCGGCATTCCGCGTGGCGAAGGCGGGATGTCATCAAGGTTGAACTGACCCAACATCTTGTTGTCGGCGGCCATTTCGCGTTCGCCCTGGAACACGCGGATCGTCACGGCATTCTGGTTGTCTTCGGCGGTCGAGAACACCTGGCTTTTCTTGGTCGGAATCGTCGTGTTGCGGTCGATCAACCGGGTAAACACACCACCCAGCGTTTCGATGCCCAGTGACAAGGGTGTCACGTCCAGCAACACCACATCTTTGACGTCGCCTTGCAGAACGCCGGCCTGAATGGCGGCGCCCAAGGCCACCACTTCATCCGGGTTCACACCCTTGTGGGGTTCCTTGCCAAAGAACTTGGTCACTTCCTCGATCACGCGCGGCATGCGGGTCATCCCGCCGACCAGAACCACCTCGTCAATGTCACCGATGGTCAGACCGGCATCTTTCAACGCGGCCTGGCACGGCTTGATCGATGCCTTGATCAGATCGCCCACCAGACTTTCCAGCTTGGCACGGGTCAGTTTCATCACCATGTGAAGCGGCTGACCAGTCGCGGAATTCATCGAAATGAACGGCTGGTTGATTTCGGTCTGGCTTGCTGACGACAGTTCGATCTTAGCCTTTTCAGCAGCTTCCTTGAGTCGCTGAAGCGCCATCTTGTCCAGCGTCAGATCAACGCCGTTTTCCTTTTTGAACTCGTCAGCCAGATAGTTGACGATCCGCATGTCAAAGTCTTCGCCGCCAAGGAAGGTATCCCCGTTGGTGGATTTCACTTCGAAAAGGCCGTCGTCGATTTCCAGAATGGTGATATCGAAGGTGCCGCCGCCAAGGTCATAGACCGCAATCGTGCGGGTTTCCTTCTTGTCCAGACCATAGGCAAGTGCTGCCGCAGTCGGTTCGTTGATGATGCGCAACACTTCCAGACCGGCAATCTTGCCCGCATCCTTGGTGGCCTGACGCTGGGCGTCATTGAAATAGGCGGGAACCGTAATGACGGCCTGAGTGACGGTTTCACCCAGATACGCCTCGGCGGTTTCCTTCATCTTTTGCAGGATGAACGCGCTGATCTGGCTGGGCGAATATTTTTCGCCGCGCACTTCGACCCACGCATCGCCGTTGCCGCCGTTGACCAGCGAATAGGGCAGGTTCTTCTTGTCTTTCGCAATATGCGCGTCGTCGATACGCCGCCCGATCAGGCGCTTGACGGCAAAGACGGTGTTTGATGGGTTGGTGACGGCCTGCCGCTTGGCGGCCTGTCCCACAAGACGTTCGTTATCCGTGAAACCAACGATGGAAGGCGTCGTCCGTGCGCCTTCGGCGTTTTCGATCACACGGGGCTGCGCGCCATCCATGATCGCGACGCAAGAGTTAGTCGTTCCAAGGTCAATGCCGATTACTTTGGCCATTTTTCCGTTCCTCTATCACAGGCTACGATGGGGTTCAGGCCCGAATGCGGCTCCTGGCCCCTATTTGATGGGGTCCGACACATGTCTGGTCGGTCACTGGCGGTATATAGGGGGGGGCGTTGGACGCTGCAAGCGTGTCACATCAAGGAAATTCCCGCCAATCGAACAGATTTCCTCATACCGCTGACGGCAAGGGAACTAATGGCTCTCATGCCTGCCCAAAGTCACCGTTTGCCCACGCCCCATGATGCGGACTGGTACTTGCGGGTGTAGTATTCGCACATCAAGCCGATGATGAAGAAGACGATGGTCATCTTTACCGGATATTCGACGGAACTATTACGCGGGTAGTAGTTCAGGAAGATGAACCCCCTCGCCTGATCAATGATGTGGAACAGTGGGTTCCAGTCAAAATACTGCAGGATCGCCATCGGCGTCGCGTTTGCCACCAGCATCTTTCCCGAGGCGATGACGTTGGCGCGTTTGTAGACGGTAGCCACAAAACCGAAAAACGTGGGCGACCACGGCGTGATGGATCGCACGATCAGGCCAAGGCCGATGCCTGAAACCCACGACAGCATGAACATGAAGAAGGTGGGCACGGGCTGATCAATGGTGACGGGTGCAAAGATGCAGTGATACCCGTAAAGGATGATCGCGATCGAAAGCACCTGAGTGTACAGTGTGCTGAGCGAAGCGGCGGCGATCGCCACAATGGTGTTCATTGGCGAATGTTTCATCATGGCCGATGTGGGACCATCCGCCCCCGTGACCGCGCCCATCGTCTTGATGTGGGTGATGAACATCGCGATGCCCGACACGATGTACACCAGTTTGTCGCCGCGCAGGCGCATGCCGGTGCGCCCCATGATGTACATGACGAAATACATCACGCCGATGAAAATCAGGATCTGAATGATGTTAAGCGCGAGCCCGATGACGGCGTTCTTGTGCGATTTCCGGATCTGGTGGACGGCGCTGTAAAAAGTAAGCGTCAGCATCGACCAGGCCGAACCGCGGCCATTCGTTCGGACGATGGGCTGAAACATGACGACACTACCTTCAACGCAACGGAGCAAGCACCTTTTAGCGTAGGAAACCTTGCCGTTCCCTGAACAAATAAGGATAAGGCAAAAACGCCTGGCCTGCAATCTGCGGGCTTTTGAACAAACGGAGCGCCGGATGAATTTTGATGCCTTGGTTCCTGTCATGCGCCGTCTGGCGCTGGAGGCGGGCGAGTTGATCATGGCCGTCTACAACGCACCAGATTTTGAAGTCCGCACAAAATCGGACTCAAGCCCGGTGACAGAAGCGGACGAGGCTGCCGATGCGCATATATCAGCGGGCCTGCGCGCCGCATTTCCCGACGTCGTGCTGGTAACCGAGGAACAGGCCGATAGCCACGCGCTCACGGCCCACACCTTTCTGATCGTCGATCCTTTGGATGGCACGAAAGAGTTCGTCCAAAGGCGTGGCGATTTCACCGTGAACATCGCCTATGTCGAAAACGGCGCGCCGCTGCGCGGTGTCGTGTATGCCCCGGCGCAAGGTCGCCTGTTCTACACCCGCGCCGATGGCACCAGCGTCGAAGAGACAGGCCTGCTTGACCACAGCCGGATCGGCACCGTTCGCCCGCTTGTCGTCAAACGGCCCGACAACGGGGCGCTGATGATCGTCGCCTCCAAATCACACCGGGACGCGGCCACCGATGCTTATATCGCCAAGTATGCAGTTGCCGACATGCGGTCGGCTGGCAGCAGTCTGAAATTCTGTCTGGTCGCCACAGGCGAGGCTGATCTTTACCCCCGGCTGGGCCGCACAATGGAATGGGATACGGCAGCGGGTGACGCGGTGCTGCGCGGGGCGGGCGGCATTGTGGTGCGCTATGACAACCATACGGTGCTTGGCTATGGCAAACCCGGCTGGGACAACCCGTTTTTCATCGCCCACTCGCCCGGCGTCGATCTGAAACCTGCGACCGATCTGCCGTCATGACGGTTCTGGTCGCAATACCCGCCCGTTTTGCAAGCACCCGATACCCGGGCAAACCCCTTGTTGTCCTTTCGGGTCCAGATGGTGACAAGACGTTAATCCGCCGCAGTTGGGATGCCGCGATGGCCGTACGTGGCGTGGACCGGGTGGTTGTGGCCACTGACGATGCCCGCATCATGGATCACGCCCAATCGTTCGGGGCCGAAGTGGTGATGACGTCGGACCAGTGCGAAAACGGTACCGAACGCTGTGCTGAAGTGGCAACCCACCTGACCGGCTTTGACATCGTGGTGAACCTGCAGGGCGACGCGCCCCTGACCCCGCCGTGGTTTGTCGAACATCTGATCGACGGCCTGCGCGCCGACACGGATGCCGATATCGCGACCCCGGTGCTTCGCTGCGATGGCCGCGGGTTGAACGGCTTTCTGGCAGACCGCCGCGCGGGGCGTGTCGGCGGCACAACGGCGGTTTTCGGTTCCGGCGGAAGGGCGCTTTATTTTTCGAAGGAAGTCGTTCCTTTTACCGGCAAGGTATATGGCGACGATGAACCAACGCCGGTATTTCATCACGTCGGCGTATACGCCTACCGCCCGGCCGCGCTGGCCGCGTATCCATCGTGGCACATCGGCCCGTTGGAAAAACTCGAAGGGCTGGAGCAGCTTCGGTTTCTCGAAAATGGACGCCGCGTTTTGTGTGTGGAAGTACATGCCAAAGGTCGCGAATTCTGGGAACTGAACAACCCGGAAGATGTGCCAAAAATCGAAGCGATGCTGCGGAAATCAACCGCCAATGATCGCCAGAGGAACCACGACTAGGCTTGTGCGTTATTAAAAAGTTGAAAACGCGTGAGTTTTTCCAACCAACGCCAGAAATTTGGCTCGATCTGCAGTTAGGGATGCGCTTCAACCCCAGACGCTGTAGACAGTGGGGATGGGGACTGCACGCCGAATTGAAATGAGTTGCGCCAAATGAAACCCAAAAAGGTCACAAAAGCTGTCTTTCCCGTTGCCGGCATGGGCACGCGTTTTCTGCCGGCGACGAAGTCGATCCCGAAAGAGATCATGACGTTGGTCGACCGGCCACTGATCCAGTACGCGATCGATGAGGCACGATCAGCAGGCATCAAGGAATTCATCTTTGTCACGTCGCGCGGCAAGTCTGCGCTGGAAGATTACTTTGATCATTCGCCGGAACTGGAAAGCGTGCTGCGCCGGTCTGGCAAGATGGATCTGTTGGAGATTCTGCGCGATACCAACATGGATTCCGGTGCCATCGCCTACCTGCGGCAGAACCGTCCGCTTGGTCTTGGGCACGCCGTTTGGTGCGCGCGCCGCCTGATCGGGGACGAACCATTTGCCGTTCTGCTGCCCGACGACGTGATCGCGGCCGAAAAACCCTGCCTTCAACAGATGATCGAGGCTTATGCCCAGACCGGCGGTAACATGGTTGCCGCAATGGAAGTACCGCCTGCAAAGGCGTCGTCCTATGGGGTTCTGGATATCGAAGAAGACATGGGTGCCATTGTTCGCGTGAAGGGAATGGTGGAAAAACCAAAGGCGGAAGATGCGCCCTCGAACCTGGCCGTCATCGGCCGATACATCCTGTCGCCGAACGTGCTGCTGAACCTGAACCGAATGAAACAAGGCGCGGGCGGCGAAATTCAGTTGACCGACGCCATTGCCGACGAAGCGAACAAGGGCCTTGTGTACGGTTATCGCTTTCGCGGCCAGCGTTACGATTGCGGTTCCAAAGCTGGTTTCCTGCAGGCCACGGTTGCCTTCGGCTTGGCGCGTCCCGACCTTCGGGACGAATTCGGCGCATATCTGAATGACATGATCGCGCTGCAAAAGGCAGCACAGTAAACTGCCTGTGCCAACACCACCCCTTTTGCCGCCGCTGATCTGGCTGCCAAAGGGGGCGGAACCACACTCTGACATCTGGTCCAGCATGTGGACCGCATACCGTCTTCGATGGAAGCGGCGCAGGCTTTTGCTGCGGGCCTGGTGGTCGCGGGGGCAGTTAACCGCCATCCGTGATCACACGGCAGGAATTCAGCCGGGCACAATAATAGGTGCCGCCACCGTCCGAAATGAACATGTACGGCTTCCTTACTTTCTGGACCATCACCGCAAACTTGGCATCGGGCATTTCCTGATCGTCGACAACGACAGCACCGATGGCACAGCGGCCTTTCTGCAGGGCCAGCCCGATGTTTCAGTTTGGCACACCGCAAACAGCTACAGGCAATCCCGGTTCGGGATGGATTGGCTGACCCATCTGCTTGGCCGCCACGCACACGGTCATTGGACACTGACGCTCGACGCCGACGAATTGCTGGTCCTTCCTCACAGCAGCAGAACCTTGCACGACCTGACAGCCTGGCTCGACTCGCGTGGCGCGCCAGCACTGCTGGCACTGATGATCGACCTGTTCCCAAAAGGCCCGCCGGGCGCGCAGAACTATGCCGCAGGCCAGAACCCGGTTGAAGTCTTGTCATGGTTTGATGCGGTGCCACATCACGGGGTTGTGCAGCAGAAGCTGCAAAACCTTTGGGTGCAGGGCGGCCTGCGTGCCCGCCATTTCTTTGCCGACAAGCCCGCGCGCGCGCCAACCTTGAACAAGCTTCCGCTGGTGAAATGGGACAGGCGATTCGTCTATTACAATTCGACGCACACGATCTTGCCGCGCCGACTCAACCGCCTGTATCAGCGGCATGACCTGCCCACTGGCGTACTGCTGCACACCAAGTTTCTGCCCCAGGTCGTTGCGAAGTCTGCCGAGGACAAGAATCGCAAGGAACACTTTAACAATTCCGCGCAATATCAGCCCTACTATGACAGTATCATCGCAGATGCCGACTTGTGGCACGAAGGAGCGCGGCAGTTTTCGGATTGGGAACAGTTGGTTGCCTTGCGGCTGATGACGCAGGGCGAATGGCGCTGATTTGGCAAACCCGTTTACTGCAAGCGCAAGTTCCGCAATAAGTCGGTCAGGGGGATCGTTTGGGCCGCGTGCAACACCTTGCTGACAACTCCGCCTTCGGGTCCGCAGCCGGTACGGTACACGCATCATGGGCGTGATGACCTCTTACCGGTTACGTTTGTGGCGCAAACGGCTTTTGTGGCGGGCATGGTCGCGACGCCGCGATCTGTCAAGGATGGCGAACCGGCTGTCACACATCAAACCCAAGGCAATCCTCTTGTTTGCGACGATGCGCAACGAACGGGTTCGCCTGCCCTATTTTCTGAAATACTACCGTGACCTTGGCGTCGATCATTTTCTGTTGGTTGACAACGGCAGCACGGATGGCACTGCCGAATATCTTGCAGCCCAGCCAGATGTTTCATTGTGGACGGCGAGGGGAAGTTACAAGCGCGCGCGGTTCGGGGTGGATTGGCTTAACTGGCTCAAGCGTTGTCACGGCTCGGGGCATTGGTGCCTCACGGTGGATTGCGACGAATTTCTGATCTACCCTTTCTGCGAAACCCGGCCACTGCTCGCACTCACTGACTGGTTGGATGCGTCGTCAACGCGGTCCATGTCGGCGATGACGATTGACATGTATCCCCGCGGCAGAATCGCTGATCAACCTTACACCGAAGGTCAGGACCCGTTTGAAATTGCCTGCTGGTTCGACAGCGGAAACTACATGATTTCAAAGAACGAACTTCATCTCAACCTTTGGATACAAGGCGGACCGCGCGCCCGCGTGATGTTTGCCAACCAACCGGAAAACGCGCCAGCCCTGAACAAGGTGCCGCTTGTGAAGTGGGGGCGTGGCAATGCTTATGTCAGCTCAACCCACATGATCCTGCCGCGTGGCCTTAACATCGTCTACGGGCAGAGCGGCGGGGAACGGTTGTCAGGTTGCCTGCTGCACGCAAAGTTTCTGGATACTTTCACCGCCAAAGCGCAGGAAGAAATGACCCGCCACGAACACTACGCCAACAGCAAGGAATATCGCGCATATCTTGCGGCGATGGAATCGCAGCCGGACCTCTGGTGCCGGTGGAGCGAGCGTTTCGTGAATTGGCGGCAGTTGGAAATCATCGGGCTCATGTCAAAGGGAACGTGGGAATGACCCTTGGCTTCGTCATGCTGTGCCACATCTCGCTGGATCGGGCGGCCCAGGTGGCACGGCATTGGGCGGAACAAGGCTGCCCTGTTGTCATCCATCTGGACAGTCGCGTACCCGGCCCAAGGCAGGCCGCCTTTCGCGAAAAGCTGAAAGATGTGCCCGATATTCGTGTGATTTCGCGGCATGCCTGTGAATGGGGAACCTGGAAAATCGTGCGGGCAACGCAGGATGCCGCTGCCTTGATGCTTCGTGACTTTCCCGATGTGCAACATGTTTTCCTTGCCTCTGGCTCTTGCCTGCCTTTGCGGCCTGTGGCCGAACTTCGGGAATATCTCGCCGCACGGTCACAGACAGATTTCATCGAATCCGTGACTACGGAAGATGTGGGCTGGACGATCGGCGGCCTCAATCTTGAACGGTTCACGCTGCGGTTTCCATTTTCCTGGCGCACGCAACGTCGCCTGTTCGACATTTATGTCCGCTGGCAGCGCAAGGTCGGCTTTCGACGAAGCATCCCGCCATCCGTCGTGCCGCACCTGGGCAGCCAGTGGTGGTGCCTGACCCGCAAAACTCTGTCAGCCGTGCTGGATGCGCCCGACCGACCTGCGATCGACCGCTATTTCCGCCGCGTGTGGATCCCTGACGAAAGCTATTTTCAGACACTGTCGCGCCGGTTTTCGTCTGATTTGCAAAGTCGGTCACTGACGCTTGCGAAGTTCGATTTTCAAGGCAAGCCGCATGTCTTTTACGATGACCACCTGCAACTTCTCCGGCGGTCGGATTGTTTTGTTGCGCGCAAGATCTGGCCGAAGGCGGACAAGCTTTATTCCGCTTTCCTGTCGGGAGCAGATGAACCGGGCGTCGTGGCCGAGCCGAACCCCGGGCGGATTGACCGCCTGTTTGCAAAGGCGGTAGAGCGCAGCATCCGTGGCCGCCCAGGACTTTACATGCAAAGCCGGTTTCCAGATATCGGGTCGGAACGGGGGATGACGGCAGGTGCCTATCAGGTGATCCAGGGCCTTTCCGACATTTTCGAGGATTTCGAACCATGGCTTGGCAAGATGAGCGGGGCGCGCGTGCACGGCCATCTGTTCGCACCCGATAGGGTACATTTTGCCGGTGAAGATACCGCTTTCAACGGCGCACTGTCCGACAGCGCCGCACTTCGCGATTATAATCCGCGCGCCTTCATGGCCAATCTGATCTGGAACACGCGCGGCGAACGCCAGTGTTTTCAATTCGGCCCGAAGGACAATCAGGCCATCCTCCCTTTTTTGGCCAGCGATCCGAATGCCCGCATACTTTTGGTCACCGGGGCATGGGCCATCGCGCAAAGCCGCTCCTCTGCCGATTTTGCCGATGTCCGGCGGCTGGCGGCCCAGTATCAACGCACCGAATTTGCCATGATTGACGTGCT
The DNA here is from genome assembly GCA_031425195.1 of Gemmobacter sp. Classification (GTDB taxonomy): domain Bacteria; phylum Pseudomonadota; class Alphaproteobacteria; order Rhodobacterales; family Rhodobacteraceae; genus JANPIX01. Next base: position 78,019 of record JANPIX010000019.1, read on the forward strand.
GCGCGGGCCCGGCGCCAAGGCGCGGGTGCAGATCAGTTCACTGGCCGACTTTCTTGAAAACCCGGCGGAAAGGCTGCAGTCCCTTGTTCAGGGCATGACGCCGGCAACAGTGCGCAAACTGACGGAAATACCACGCATGTTCGATCTGACTGGTTTGGGCGAATTCTTGCAAACACTTCGAAATCAAGGGATGCAGCCGCTGTTGGTCGGTGACTTCCATGGCCTGTCGCCGCGTACTGCGCCAGATGCGCGGCGCGGCCGACGCACGGCTGCGAAATGACGCGCGCCGCCGATGTTTGACAGTTTCATCATTCTGGCTGGCATGCGGACCGGCTCCAACTTTCTTGAGGCAAACCTGAACGCGATGACCGGCATCGCCAGCCATGGCGAACTGTTCAATCCGCATTTCATCGGCAAGAAAGATCGGGTCGAATGGCTGGGCTATGATCTCGCACGGCGCGCCGCCGATCCGATGGCATTCTGGCATCACGTGCAGTCGCAAGGCAGCCAGCTTGCAGGCTTCCGGTTTTTTGAAGACCATGATCCAAGGGTCTTCGATGCGATGGTGGCCGATCCCCGCTGTGCCAAGATCATCCTGACGCGAAACCCGTTAGAGACGTTTGTATCGCTCGGCATCGCGCGCACCACGGGCCAGTGGAAAATGACCAACGCCAAGATGCTGAAACCCGGCACCATGACGTTTGACGGTGCAGCGTTTCAGGCCCATCTGGCCGAAGTGCAGGCATTCCATCTGCGCATCCGGCGTGCGCTTCAAACCAGTGGCCAAACTGCATTCCACATTGATTATGAAGACCTTTTTGATCTTGACGTACTGAATGGTCTTGCGGCCTTTCTGGTCGTGGCGGGCCGGCTGGAACAACTGGACCCAAAGCTGAAAAAGCAGAACCCTGGCGATCTGTCCGCCAAGGTCGACAACCCCGATCAGATGGAACAGGCGCTGTCAGCGCTTGATCCGTTCGGTCTTTCCCGGACGCCCGTGTTTGAACCAGCCCGCGCGCCGATGGTACCCGGGTTCATTGCATCCTCGGGGGCCGGGCTTTTGTTCATGCCCGTTCGTGGCGCGCCGACAGACCGGGTTCAGGACTGGCTTTCGCAACTGGGGGCAGGCGGCACGGAAACCGGGTTCAGCCAAAAGAACCTGCGCCAATGGAAAAAACGCTGGTCAGCGCCTTTGGCCTTTACAGTGCTGCAGCACCCGGTGGTCAGGGCGTTTGATGCTTACCTTGCCATACAGCACGGCGATCTGCCCGATCTCCGGCGGCTCATGGTTCAGGGACATGACCTGCCCATCCCGAATCCGGATGCGCCAGCTGACGCACAGCAAAGTGGGTTTCTTGCCTTTGTCAGGTTTGCAGGCATGACGCTGGCGGGGCAAACGGGTTTGCGTGTCCCGCCGCACTGGGCAACACAGACCGCCTGTGTCGATGCGATGTCACAGGTTCAGCCGCCCGATCTGATCCTGCGCGAAGATCGCTTGCCACAAGGTCTCGCCTATCTTGCGGCAGAAGTCGGCATTTACCCTGCCCCGGCGTTCGCTGCTGTTACAGGGCCGGAGATGTTGGAAGCCATTTATGATGCGCAGATCGAACAGGCCGTCCAGATGGCCTACAAACGCGACTACCAAGGTTTTGGCTTTGCGCCTTGGCGTCCTGCCTAGGCCGCTTGTGATGACGCCCGCGCTTCGGTCAGGATGGCGTGCAGTTTGGACGGGTCGGTATTGGCCCGCAGTTTTGACAGGATCGCCGGATCGCGCATCGTGCGCGATACAAGGGCCAGCGCCTTGAGGTGATCGACGCCCGAATCCTTGGGCGCGAACAGGCCAAAGATCAGGTCGACGGGCTGTCGGTCAACGCTGTCATAATCAAGTGGCCGCTCCAGCCGGACAAAGACACCGACGATGCGCTGCAGGTCTTCCAGCCGCGCATGAGGCAGGGCAATGCCATGCCCCACGCCCGTTGGCCCCAGACTCTCACGTTCCTGCAAACCGTCGACTGCGACAGCACCGTTAAGCTGATAGGCCTGGGCCGCGATTTCGCCCAGTTCCTGGAACAACCGCTTTTTGCTGGTCAGTTGCGCTACAACCCGAACAGCGCCGGGAATAAGAAGTTTGGAAAGTTCCATAAGGTCCGATGATCCTGGCCCATGCGCTATGCAATGGCGTTATTTGCTGTTGCGAGGGTCGATCCAGCCGATATTGCCGTCTTCACGACGATAGACAACGTTGACGCCACCATGACCTTCGTTCCGGAAGACAAGCATTCGCTGACCTGCAAGTTCCAACTGCATGACCGCCTCCCCTACGGTAATGGATGGGATCTTTGTCTCCATTTCGGCAATGACAACTGGTTGCAGGCTTTCAGGTTCGGTTTCCTGATAATCTTCCGATCCGGCGAGGATATACGAGGCTCCTCCGTCGAATTCAACCGGCTCTGCACGGTCTTTGTGGTGATTGCGCAAGCGGCGCTTGTAGCGACGAAGTTGCTTGTCGAGCTTTTCGCGGCTGGCTTCGAACGCGGCATAAATTTCAGTCGCGGTGCCTTTCGCCTGTGCTGTCAGACCGGTGGAAAGATGAATGATCGATTCACAGTGAAGTTCGTATCCGTTGCGTGAAAAGACGACGACAGCTTCGGTCGGCCGTTGGGCATACTTTTCAACAATTTCACCCAGTTCCGCCTTGACGTGGGTTTGCAGCGCCTCGCCGATGTCGATCTGTTTTCCGCTGATCTGATATCGCATAGCGTCTCCTTTGAAGATGGGGACGGGGCGATGCCGAACCTGCAAAGCCCCGCTTTGCGGGTCAATTTCGGGTTGGGCGGGGCAAGCCTTTCAGGGTGCATGTCCGCGCCGGGGCGGTCGCAAGGGGGCAACAGGTGTGGCGAAAAGTTACACGCATTTCATCTATTGGCGGCACACCCGGCCCGGTTGTCAACAGTCACGTCGCCCGTGCCGCCCATTCCTGCCGATCACGTGATTCGAAAGTTCTGACCCAGATAGACACGGCGCACAGTCTCATCCCGGATCACTTCGTCTGTGGTGCCGCTCATCAGAACCTTGCCGTCGTGCAGGATATAGGCGCGGTCGACGATTTCGAGCGTTTCGCGAACATTGTGATCGGTAATGAGAACACCAATTCCCCGACTTTTCAGATCGGAAACCAGATGGCGGATTTCCCCCACGGCAATCGGATCGACCCCGGCAAAGGGTTCGTCAAGCAGCAGGTATTTCGGTTCGGCCGCCAGACAGCGCGCGATTTCAGCACGCCGCCGCTCTCCGCCTGACAGGGCGAGTGCCGGCGTGCGGCGCAGATGGGTGATCGAAAACTCGCTCAGCAATTCCTCCAGACGTTCGCGCCGCTTGTGACGGTCCGGCTCCCGGATTTCCAGAACGGCAAGGATGTTGTCTTCAACCGACAGCCCCCGAAAAATGGAAACTTCCTGCGGCAGATACCCGATGCCCATTCGTGCCCGGCGATACATCGGCAGCATCGTCACATCCTGCCCGTCGATAATGACCTGCCCGCCTTCCGGGGTAACCAACCCTGCGATGGAATAGAAACAGGTCGTCTTGCCAGAACCGTTCGGCCCCAGAAGGGCCACCACCTCGCCCCGGTTCAGGTGCATCGACACATCACGGATAACAGGCCGCTTGCGATAGCTTTTGCGCAGCGACAAGACGCGCAGCCCTGCATCGCCCTGCGTGACGGTCAATTCAGGGGCTGCCATTCGACGCCCCCGGCTGGAACACGGTCTGGACGCGCCCCTCGATCACTCCGGTGCCTGCGGTCAGATCAATGACAAGCTTTTGGCCGGAAATCGCGTTGCTGCCCTGCGTCAGCAGAACATCACCTGTCATCACGATCTGCCCCGTGTCGATCGTGTAAACCGCCTCGCGCGCTTCGGCGGCATCGTTGGCGTTGGCAAACGTGACACCCCCCGTCGCGTGAAGCGACCGGATCCCCTGCCCGTCTTCGGTGTATTCAACCACAACCACGGACGCCGCCAGTTTCAGCGCACCCTGCGAAATGGCAACATTGCCGGTAAACGTGGCGTTTCCGTCAGACTGATTGACGGCAAGCTGATCCGCACCGATTTCGACGGGCAGCGTTGGGTCCTGCTTCAACCCGCCCAGTGCGATATTGGCCTGCTGCGCCCAGACAGGCAGGGCCAGACACATCAACACGGGGAAAAGGGCACGGCGCAGGGTCATAAATGTCTTTCCGGGTCAATCATTGGTCCTTGGCTGATACACCAGTTTCACGCCGTTCTCAAACATCAGAACATAATCACCATCGTGACCTTCTTGTGTCAGCGTCATGCTGCCTGCGCTTATCTGCCCCAACGGTCCATAGGCCGTAACCGCCCCGCCACTTGTGACGGACGTGCGGTTGGTCGCAACAGTCAGGGCATCGGTCTGCAACATCATGCCCGCAGCCGTGGAAATCTGCACGCCCCCTGTCAGATCGAGCGTGTCTGCGTTCGCGCCAAGCCGGGCCGTCGTGGCGTTGATACGCGTCGTCGCACCCTTTGGCGTGGTTACTGCAACCGTCACCCCGGCGGCGTTTGCCCCCGCCCCATCCCCCGCATCAGGGCGCGCCTCTATCGCAGTCAGGGTGACTGATGCACCATCGGCGGTAACGCCCGCAAAGCTGGGCAATGTCATGCGCGGTTCGCGGATGCGGTCTTCGATATCAACGCGGGCATAGGGAATGGCATCGGAAGGATCGATACTGCGCGACACAAGAAACAGAGTTGAAAGTATACCCAGCGCGATCAGAGGCAATCCGACCTTGAGCCAGGCCACGATGCGCGAATGTGCCCCTTTGCCCCCGAACAGGGCCATCACACTACCCCGGCGCGCAGACAATCGTGGATGTGGATCAACCCGATGGCCGGGCCTGCCGCATCCGGTTCCTGCACGAACAGTGATGTGATCTTGCGATCATTCATGGCGGCGACGGCACGTTCGGCCAACATGTCTGGGCCAATCGTCTTGGGCGCCTTGGTCATCACTTCGGCTGCCGTCAGCGACAAAAGGCCATCCATGTGTCGCCGCAAATCGCCATCGGTGACGACACCGACAAGATGACCAAGGCCGTTCGTCACACCCACCACGCCGAAACCGCTGGCCGTCATGGCAAGCAGCGCATCACCCATCATCGTATCGGCCGTAACCATGGGAATTTCCGTATGCATCAGATCACGCACACGCAACAGTTGGGCACCCAGTTTGCCACCGGGGTGAAACACCCGAAACTGGTCGGGCGTGAACTTTCGATGCTCCATCAGCGAAATTGCCATCGCATCACCCAGTGCAAGCGTCATTGTCGTGCTGGTCGTGGGCACGATGCCGGTGTCACAAGCCTCGGTCGCGGGGGGAAGCAGGATGGCAACGTCAGACTGACGCAGCAGCGTCGACCCTTCCTTCCCGGCCACCCCGATCAAGGGGATGTCAAAACGCCGCGAATGCGCGACGATATCGGCCAGTTCAGGCGTTTCGCCGGAATTGGACAGCACCAGAACCACGTCGCCCCGCATGACCATGCCCAGATCACCATGGCTCGCTTCTGCCGGATGAATGAACTGCGCAGGCGTACCCGTGCTCGCGAAGGTTGCCGCAATCTTGCGCGCGATGTGGCCGGATTTGCCCATGCCGCAAACAATAACGCGGCCCTTCGACGCGAGGATCAGGTTGACGGCCTGAACAAAGCTTTCCCCCAGACTGTCCGACAGCATGGCAAGCGCCTCGGCCTCGCGCGAGATGACGCGCCGGCCGGTTGCCAGAAACTCAGTGGTGGAAAAGGTCATTTGGTTCGTCCCAGCCCATCAGATCCAGATCGGCCCGTGTCGGCAGAAAATCAAAACAGCGTTGTGCCAGCTCCATCCGGCCTTCGCGGTTCAGACGGATTTCCAGCTCGGCCTTCAGCTTGTGAAGATACAGCACATCAGACGCCGCATAGTCCTTTTGCGGCTCCGTCAGCGTTTCTGCCCCCCAGTCCGAGGTTTGCTGCTGTTTGGAAATGTCGACGCCCGCGAGATCGACGAGCAGATATTTCAGACCATGCCGGTCCGTGAAAGTTCGCACCAGTTTCGACGCGATTTTGGTGCACCACACAGGGGCCGTCAGAACACCAAAGGCCGTCTTCAGGGCAGCAATGTCAAAGCGGCCATAATGGAACAGCTTTGTCACCGCCGGGTCCGTCAGCATCCGTACCAGATTGGGCGCGCTTGTCTGACCTTTGGCAATATGAACCAGATGGGCATGCCCGTCACCCGATGACAGTTGCACTAGGCAAAGCCTGTCCCTGCGGGGGTCAAGACCCATCGTTTCCGTGTCGATGGCGACAACATTGCCCAGGTTCAAACCATCGGGCAAATCGCCTTTGTAAAGATGAACAGTCACGGAATGTCCTTCAGGTCATGGATGGAAACAGGCAGGCGCGGGCCCGACGCGCGCTGCGTCAGCCTTAATCCCATGGCCCGGCAGGGTCAATCGCCGCAGGCCGCCTCATGAAATGGGCTTGTCGGTGACGGGCGGGCGTGGTTCCGTGCCTAGCAATTTCATTGTCGGGCGTCGCAGTGTCTGAACCCATTAGCTGTATCCATTTTGCCACGCCGCTCAAGGCAAAGTCAAAGATCATTGCGATCTTTTCCTTCCGCTATGAGGCGCATCTCGTTGCTGCTTTGCTGGAAAATATCCGCCCTTTCGTGCACGGCTATGCCTACTGGGACGACCGAGCCGCCGGGCCTGCCACGGGGGGTGAACCAAACCGCCGAAACCACCTGAACCGCGCCGCCCTTGCGATGGGCGCGGACTGGATATTGGGCGTCGATCCTGACGAGCGGTTCGAGGATGCGATGGCCAACAAGGTGCCCGATCTGACACAGGGCCATGACAACCGCGTTCTGTGGACTTTTCAGCTTAGGGAAATGTTCACCGCAAACGACTGGCGTTCAGATGGTGTCTGGGGCTTCAAGACCCAGATGCGCCTCTATCCGGCAAGCGCTGCGCAGCAATCTGTCAGCCGGGAACTTCACGGCCCGTTTGTCCTGATCACTCCTGACTATTCGATGCGGCCAAGTGGCATCAACCTCTATCACCTCCGGCACATCGAACCGCTTCGCGGCCAGCATCGGCGCGACACCTACGCCATTGCCGATCCCGAACGGCGATATCATGCGTTTGGCTATGACTATCTGGCCGATCGTCGTGCCATGAACCTGACGTCAATTGAACCGGGCCGCGGGTTTAGCCCCCCACACCTCGACGATGGCCAGCTTTGGGCACCTGAACTTTCACCGCGTGACGCGCCGATAACGCCAGATCCGCCTGCAAAGACAGTCGAATACATCGCCAGATCCTTGGCATCAGGTGGGGCCGTCAGCAGTTCGATCGCAGCAGAAGATATGGCGCGCGCCGGCACTGGTGACGCGGATATGTTGATTGTCGCCGCTGGCCATGCCCTTCTGGCCCACCAGTCTGATCGGGCGCTTGCACTGTTGGCTGCCCCGCTCGCCCTGACCCGTCCGCCCCTGCCCGCCCTTCTGATGGCGGCTGAGGCGTTTTCGATGGCAGGCAACCATGACGCTGCCTTGGCCAAGATGAAAACGGCGCGGCTTTACGCGCCCGACTCAGATTGGCTGCGTCGGGAAGAATCGCGGTTATCTGGTCCGGATCAAGATTTTCATGGGCTCGGTGCATTGTGGCGCAATTGGATCAAGGGCAATGCGACTGTGCTTGAGGGGCCAAGGAACGGCACGGGCCCGCTGACTGCCATCGTGATCGGGTACAAGGCCCAGGCTGGTCTGCCACGCGCCGTGCAAAGCATACGGGATCAGGACGCAACTGTGGAAATCGTTGTCGTAAACTCGGGCGGGGGCAATGCCGCCGGGCTGCTGGCGCAACATCTGCCGCACATCCGCCTGTTTGATATTCCTGAACGCCTTTTCGTGGGTGCCGCCCGGAACATCGGGATCGACGCGTCCCGCGCGCGGTATGTTGCTTTTCTCGCGGGTGATTGCGTGGCACAGCCAAGTTGGGTTTCGGGCAGGGTCGCCCGTCATACGGCAGGGGCGCACATGGTGTCTTCGGCGGTTCGTCCCGACACTCCGCGCTCGATCACCAGTATCGTCATGCAGGCTCTTTACTTCCGCGCACGGGATCCCCTTTCGCCCGCCGACCGTGTCATTCATTTCGGCCGGTCTTACACGCGCACATTCCTGCAGCAGGCAGGCTATTTCTCACCGGGCCTGCGGGCCGCCGAAGACGAACACTTCAACCGCCGTGCGGACCGGCTGGCACGCCCCGTCTGGGCGGGCGATGTGATCTGTACCCACCCCGCGCCAGGTTCCATCAGGGAATTGATGTCAGACATACGAAGACGGGCAATACGGTCCGCCATTCATTTTCGCGACGAGAAAGACTGGATCAACGTTCGCCTGAACAAGGCGCGCCGCGACGCGGCAGATTGGATCCGGCACCACGGTTCACTTGGGCGAGGTCGTAAATTTGCCGCGCAACTGGTGCTGAACCTTGCGATCCGCCAGATGGAAAAGGGGTTCAACCACGCCCATCAGCAGTTCGAATCCGCCGCCCGTCTGGCCTCAATTGCACGCCGACACCGGCCCGCCAATGCCACTACGGCGCTTCGCCATGTCAAGGCGGCCCTTGCGGTTTCATCTCAGGATGTGCGCCTGCACCTTCTTCATGCGCGGGTGTTGGCTGCACTCAACCGGCATGATGCGGCGCTTGCTGTCTGCGCCACCGCGCGCGGCATCAGCCTGACAAATGTGTCCGTGCTCCGTGAAGCTGCGGCCTTGGCGCGCAAAACAGGCGGGCCAATCGCGGCACTTGCCATGGCGGAACAGTCATTGCTTGTCAGTTCAACCCGCCACGCCCCGCTTTTGGCCACCGCGGAACTGGCAAGGGATGCCGACTGCTTTGATCTCGCGCTGTGTCTGGCGCAGCGCGCGCTTGTTTTCGCCCCGAACGCCCCCGAAGTTCACGAAATGCTCGCCGATCTTCACCAGACGGCAGGCGATACAACTGCGTCGCAACGACGAAGCCGGATGGCCATGGACCTGCGTGAAACGGCCGACGCGATGGCACGGCTTGCCAACACATGAAAAAGCCCCCGGCGAGGGGGGCTTTCATGGCCGTCAGGAAGGCCAGCGACGTGGTGCCCAGGAAAGGACTCGAACCTTCACACCTTGCGGCACACGGACCTGAACCGTGCGCGTCTACCAATTCCGCCACCTGGGCAGGTGTCGTGGAGGGCTAGCTAATGGGGCGGGGTGGCGCTGTCAACAGGGTCAGGGCAAAATCGTTGCGTCCATTTGCGCCTTGTTTGGCGGCGGCCCTGTGGCTATTCAGGCCGCATCACATGGCGTTGGCATCAGACAGGGGCGCGCAACATGAACAAGCTGGTCACGATCTTTGGCGGATCGGGTTTTGTGGGCCGCTATATCGCCCGTCGTATGGCCAAGGAAGGCTGGCGCGTTCGCGTGGCCGTGCGCCGCCCGAACGAGGCTTTGTTCGTCCGCACCTACGGCACCGTCGGCCAGGTGGAACCCGTGCTTTGCAACATCCGGGATGATGCCTCTGTCCAGTCTGTGCTGCGCGATGCCGAGGCTGTGGTGAACTGCGTTGGCGTCTTGAACGGCCTTGGCCGCAACACGTTTGCGGCTGTGCAGGCCGAAGGTGCCGGACGGATCGCGCGACTCGCCGCTGCGGCGGGTGTGTCGCGGATGGTGCATGTTTCCGCAATCGGTGCCGACGACCGGTCTGACAGTGAATACGCCCGCACAAAGGCACAGGGCGAAGCTGCCGTTCTTGCCGCGTTTCCAACCGCCGTGATCTTGCGGCCTTCTATTATCTTTGGTTCCGAAGATGGCTTTTTCAACCGCTTTGCGGGAATGGCCCGGCTTGGGCCGATGCTGCCCGTCGTTGGCGCGGATACTCGGTTTCAGCCAGTATATGTCGACGACGTGGCCGCCGCCGCCGTCAAGGGCGTGCTTGGGTCGGCGTCGCCGGGCGTTTACGAACTGGGTGGCCCCGACATCGCCACCTTCCGCGAGCTGATGACTCAGATGCTCGCGGTGATCAAGCGGCGCAGGCTTGTGCTGAACATCCCTTTCTTTGCTGCCTCGGCTATGGGGGCCGGATTTGATTTCCTGCAGTTTGTCACCGGCGGATTGATCCCCAATGGCATGATCACCCGCGATCAGGTTCGCAACCTTGCGCGTGACAATGTGGTTGCCCCCGGGGCACGCGGATTTTCCGATCTTGGAATTTCGCCAACCGCTATGGAAAGCGTGCTGCCCGATTACCTGTGGCGGTATCGGCCGTCTGGTCAGTACCATGCCATCAAGGAATCGGCCAAGAACCTGAAGGACTGACCTTGGAAAGCACAATTGTCGCGGCTTTTCTTGGTTTGATCGAGGGTCTGACCGAATTCATTCCGGTGTCTTCTACAGGGCATCTTCTGCTTATCGGGCATTTCCTTGGGTTTTCGTCGGCGGGGAAAACCTTCGAGGTTGTCATTCAGCTTGGTGCCGTGCTTGCCGTTCTGACGGTTTACGCGGCGCGTCTTTGGCAGGTGTTTTCGGCAGCGCCGAACGATCCAGTCGCGCGCCGGTTTGTGTTGGCGGTGTTGCTGGCCTTTGTGCCTTCCGTCATCGCGGGCGTCCTTCTGCATGATTTCATCAAGACAGTCCTGTTCGAATCCCCCCGCCTGATCGCCGTGATGTTGATCGTGGGTGGTGTCGTCCTTCTGTTTGTCGATCGGATTGCTGCCAGCCCACGGTTTTCGGTGGCCGAAGACATTCCCCCACTGCGCGGACTGGCGATTGGCCTGTTTCAGTGTCTGGCGCTGGTACCGGGGGTTTCCCGGTCTGGCGCAACCATCGTTGGTGCGCTTTTGCTGGGTGCATCGCGGCGCGCGGCTGCCGAGTTTTCGTTCTTTCTGTCAATGCCAACCATGGCCGGCGCCTTTGCTTATGATCTTTACAAGAACCGTGATGTCCTGGATTGGGCGGCCGCTTCGGATATCGCTGTCGGCTTCGTTATAGCGTTTGTAACGGCCGTTCTGGTTGTCCGATGGATTTTGGAATTCGTAAGCAAGAACGGTTATGCGTTGTTTGGCTGGTGGCGAATCATTGTTGGTGGCGTTGCCCTTGCGGCACTTTCGTTAGGATTCTGACACTAGGTATAACGGGCTGACCTATTTTGGGCGAAAAACTAGTTAGGCTGAACACCAAAAGACAAATTACCCCATAATAGGTCAGTATGTTTGACTTTTAAGTTGTTTACAGTCGCTGTATCAACGCGCACGGACACACGCGGGGATCAGGCCATGGCGAAACAGCGGATGCTTCAGTTTGTGACGGTCGACAAGCAGATGCCGGAAAAGCGTCCGCCGTCGCTGCGTGCGCAGGATTTTCATGAGATTTACCGCGAATATGCGGCGTCCAAGGCTGCCGAACAGGCGGGCCGGTGCAGTCAGTGTGGCGTTCCTTATTGTCAGACCCACTGCCCGCTGCACAACAACATTCCCGACTGGCTGCGCCTGACCGCCGAAGGACGGCTGCAGGAAGCGTACGAGCTTAGTCAGGCGACAAACACCTTTCCCGAAATCTGTGGCCGGATCTGTCCGCAAGACCGCCTGTGCGAAGGGAACTGCGTCATCGAACAGTCGGGCCACGGGACAGTCACAATCGGGTCGGTGGAAAAATATCTGACGGATATCGCTTGGGAAAACGGTTGGGTCAAACCCATCCGCCCGATGGTGGAACGCAGCGAAAGCGTTGGCATTATCGGCGCGGGACCGGGCGGCCTTGCCGCCGCAGATTTTCTGCGCCGCAGGGGTGTGCAGGTTACCGTTTATGACCGTTACGACCGTGCGGGGGGGTTGCTAACCTATGGGATTCCGGGGTTCAAACTGGAAAAACCCGTTGTAATGCAACGGATTGAGCAGTTGGAACAGGCCGGGGTTCAGTTCGTTCTGAATTGCGCTGTTGGCGTCGATCTGACCTTTGACGCCATTCGCGGGCAGCATGATGCGGTGCTGATTGCGACGGGCGTCTACAAGCAGCGCGATCTGGAAGCGCCGGGCGTTGGCGCGCAGGGCGTTGTTGCGGCGCTCGATTTCCTGACGGCGAGCAATCGCAAGAGTTTTGGCGACGACGTGCCCGAATTCGACAGCGGCGAACTGAATGCGGCGGGCAAGCGGGTTGTGGTTATCGGGGGTGGCGATACGGCGATGGACTGCGTGCGCACGGCGATCCGGCAGGGTGCGGTTTCGGTCAAGTGCCTGTATCGGCGCGACCGCGCAAACATGCCGGGATCCCAGCGCGAAGTCGCCAATGCGGAAGAGGAAGGCGTTGAATTTGTTTGGCTTTCTGCGCCGCGCGGGTTCACGGGCGGGGTCGCCGTGGACGGCGTGATGGTGCAGAAGATGCGCCTTGGCCAGCCCGATCAGTCCGGCCGGCAAGTACCGGAAATCATTGAAGGTGCCGACTATGTCGAACCTTGCGATCTGGCCATTACCGCACTGGGTTTCGAGCCTGAGCCGCTGCCATCGCTTTGGGGTGTGCCAGAGCTGACCGTCACCCGCTGGGGCACCATTCGGGCCGATTTCACCACCCATGCAACAAGCCTGCCGGGCGTTTATGCGGCGGGCGATATCGTGCGGGGGGCCAGTCTTGTGGTCTGGGCGATCCGGGACGGACGCGAAGCCGCCGACGCAATCTTTGACTATGTCTCACAACCGGCAGCCGTCGCTGCGGAATAGGTTCATCCCGTATGCTTTGCGTATTCACATCGTATGCCATCCGTACATACGCCGCCGCGACGATTTTTGCGGCGGCGATGGTGCCGTTCTTGGCGGCCAGCCCCGCCCAGGCGTCCAGCTTTACCCCACCCGAGGGGTGCACCGGATGGATGACGGTTCAGTCGCGATCCTGCCGCGTGTCGAACTATTACAAATGCAGCGCCGACGCGCCCGGCGATCAGTGGCGCGCGGACTTTGATCAGGAAGGGGTCTACTTCCTGAGTCAGATCAACGCGGAGGCGGAGTGGATCACCAGCATCGAAGTTCCCGCGATGATTACCCAGACGCTTGACCCCGGCGCAGCAGACCCCGCTTCTTTTTCGGGATTGCTGTCGCAGGGTGTCGACAGCTTTGCCTTCGGGCTGAGCAAGGATGATGGCACGGCAAGCCGGGTTTCCGGGCAGGACAAGCTGACGGGGAACAGCACGACGATTGACGGGATCACGCTGCAGCAGACGGAATACGAATTCACCGAAACGGACGCGATGGGCACGATCCTGCGGCGGTCACGCGGGAACGAATACGTCAACCCGGATTGGCGTCTGTTCTTTTCCGGACCGGGGGAGTTCGACTTTGGCGATGGCAACTGGGTGCCGATGGACGGCAGCCCGGTGCAATTCATCTTTCCGGGCGAACCCGGTTACATGGCGACGGAGCCCCTGTTCGAGTGTGATGCGCTGACGGCAGAGGGGCCTGCATCGGATGTTATTCCGGTGAGTTTGCCATGATGATCGGGCGCTGTCTTTGCGGGGCGGTGACGATCCGCGTGGACGGTGCGCATGATCCGCGTATCGGGGCCTGTCATTGCCGCATGTGCCAACGCTGGTCGGGTGGTATGTTCAGCGGCTTTGACGCCGACGCGGGGGCCGTCGCGGTGGATGGTCCGGTCACGCGGTTCGCGTCGTCGCATTTCGCGGAACGTGCCTTTTGCCCGACGTGCGGAACGCATCTTTGGTTTCGCGATACAGACCGGGATGACGCGCCTTATGAATTGACGCCGGGGTTGTTTGACGATGCGCTGGGTTGGCCCTTGCGGTCAGAGGTCTATGCAGACCGCGCAATGGCCGCATTCCGGCTTGAAGGTGATCACCGCCGGACGACCGGGGCGGAGTATGAGACGACGAACCAATTTGTCGAAGGAGATGTACCATGACCCATGACGCCGACTGGGCTGCCCGCGAAGAGGCCAAGCGTGCCTGGCTTGATGCGAACGGGCTTTACAAGCTTGACGACGAACATGCGTCCTGCGGTGTGGGGCTGGTGGTTTCCATTTCGGGCAAGCCGTCGCGGAAGGTAGTGGAAAACGGGATCAACGCTCTTAAGGCCGTGTGGCACAGGGGTGCGGTGGACGCCGATGGCAAGACCGGCGATGGCGCGGGCATCCATGTGCAGATTCCGGTGAAGTTCTTTTACGATCAGGTGCGCCGTACCGGGCATGAACCGGACATGAACAAGCTGATCGCGGTGGGGCAGGTGTTTTTGCCGCGCACGGATTTCGGTGCGCAGGAACGGTGCCGGACCATCGTGGAAACCGAAGTTCTGCGGATGGGGCATTACATCTATGGCTGGCGGCATGTGCCGGTGGATACGTCGGTTCTGGGCGACAAGGCCAATGCAACGCGGCCCGAGATCGAGCAGATCCTGATCCGTTGTGACAAGGACATCGACGAAGAACAGTTCGAGCGGGAGTTGTACATCATCCGCCGCCGGATCGAAAAGGCCGCGCTTTCGGCGCAGATTCAGGGCGTGTACCTGTGCAGCCTGTCGTGCCGCAGCATCATCTACAAGGGCATGATGCTGGCCGAACAGGTGGCGGTGTTCTATCCCGATCTGATGGACGAGCGGTTTGAATCCGCCTTTGCGATTTATCACCAGCGGTATTCCACGAACACGTTTCCGCAGTGGTGGCTGGCGCAGCCGTTCCGCATGCTGGCCCACAACGGTGAGATCAACACGTTGAAAGGCAACGTGAACTGGATGCGCAGCCATGAGATTCGCATGGCCAGCAACAACTTTGGCGAGGCTGCGGAAGATATCAAGCCGATCATCCCGGCAGGCACGTCGGACAGTGGTGCGCTTGACGCGGTGTTCGAGGTGATGGTGCGGTCGGGGCGTTCGGCCCCGATGGCGAAAACGATGATGGTGCCCGAGGCGTGGTCGAAGAACACGACCGACATGCCGAAGGCCTGGGCGGACATGTACGCCTATTGCAACAGCGTGATGGAGCCGTGGGACGGGCCTGCCGCACTTGCGATGACGGACGGCCGGTGGGTCTGCGGCGGGCTGGACCGAAACGGGCTGCGCCCGATGCGTTACGTGGTGACGGGGGACGGTTTGCTGATCGCGGGTTCCGAGGCGGGGATGGTTCCCGTGGACGAAGCCACGGTGCGCGAAAAGGGTGCCTTGGGGCCGGGGCAGATGATCGCCGTCGATATGGTCGAGGGCAGGCTGTATCACGACGCCGACATGAAGAACAAACTGGCCGCGTCCCAGCCTTATGGCGAGTGGATCGAAAAGGTTGTCGAACTGAACGGTTTGCTGCGCGATGTGCCGGAAACGGCAATGTTCACCGGGGCAGAGTTGCGGCGGCGGCAGATTGCGGCCGGATATACGCTGGAAGAACTGGAGCAGGTTCTGGCGCCAATGGCCGAGGACGGCAAGGAGATGATCGCGTCGATGGGGGATGACACGCCGTCGGCAGTGTTGTCTTCGGTTTACCGGCCGCTGAGCCATTTCTTCCGGCAGAACTTCAGTCAGGTGACGAACCCGCCGATCGACAGTTTGCGCGAAGGCCGGGTGATGAGCCTGAAGACGCGGTTTGGCAATCTGCGCAACGTGCTGGACGAAAACTCCAGCCAGACGGAAATTCTGGTACTGGAAAGCCCGTTCATCGCGAATGCCGAGTTTGACGTGATGGTGCGCCAGTTTGGCGAACAGGTGGCGTTCATTGATTGCACCTTTGCCGTAGGTGCGGGGCTTGACGATTTGCGTCAGGGGCTGGAGCGGATCAGGGCCGAGGCCGAGGATGCGGTGCGTTCGGGGGCGGCGCATCTGGTGCTGACCGACGAACATCAGGGGCCGGCCAAGGTGGCGATGCCGATGATCCTGGCGACGAGTGCGGTGCATTCGTGGCTGACGCGCAAGGGGTTGCGGACGTTCACGTCGCTGAACACGCGGTCGGCGGAATGCATTGATCCGCATTATTTCGCGGTGCTGATCGGATGCGGTGCCACCACGGTGAACGCCTATCTGGCGCAGGACAGTATTGCGGACCGCGTCGCGCGCGGATTGATCGACGGCGGCCTGACCGATGCGATGCGCCGGTACCGTGATGCGATTGATGCAGGGTTGTTGAAGATCATGTCGAAGATGGGGATTTCCGTCATCTCCAGCTATCGCGGGGGTCTGAACTTTGAGGCGGTGGGGCTGTCGCGTGCGATGGTGGCCGAGTATTTCCCCGGTATGCACAGCCGGATTTCCGGGATCGGCGTGTCGGGCATCGAACAGAAGCTGGAAGAGGTTCATGCCAAGGGCTGGCTGGGGGGCGCGGATGTACTGCCCATCGGCGGGTTCTACAAGGCGCGGCGGTCGGGGGAAAAGCACGCCTGGGAAGCATCGTCGATGCACATGCTGCAATCTGCCTGCGACCGGGCCAGTTATGACATCTGGAAGCAGTACAGTGCAGCGATGCGGGCGAACCCGCCCATTCACCTGCGGGACCTTTTGGACATCAAGACGCTGGGCAAGCCTGTCCCGATCGAGGAGGTGGAATCCATCACGTCGATCCGCAAGCGGTTCGTGACACCGGGGATGAGCCTTGGCGCGCTCGGGCCCGAGGCGCACAAGACGCTGAACGTGGCGATGAACCGGATCGGGGCAAAGTCGGACAGTGGCGAGGGCGGCGAAGACCCGGCGCATTTCACGCCGGAACCGAATGGTGACAACCCGAGCGCCAAGATCAAGCAGGTCGCCTCGGGGCGGTTTGGGGTGACGGCGGAATATCTGAACGCCTGCGAGGAACTGGAAATCAAGGTGGCCCAAGGTGCCAAGCCCGGCGAGGGCGGGCAGTTGCCGGGGATGAAGGTCACGGAGTTGATCGCGCGGCTGCGGCATTCGACCAAGGGGGTGACGCTGATTTCGCCACCGCCGCACCATGACATCTATAGCATCGAAGATCTGGCACAGTTGATCTATGACCTGAAACAGATCAACCCGCGCGCCAAGGTGACGGTGAAACTGGTGTCGTCGTCGGGCGTGGGCACGATTGCGGCGGGGGTGGCCAAGGCCAAGGCCGACATCATCCTGATTTCCGGGCACAACGGCGGAACGGGCGCGTCGCCCGGCACGTCAATCAAATACGCGGGTCTGCCATGGGAAATGGGCCTGACCGAGGCGCATCAGGTTCTGTCGATGAACAACCTGCGCGAACGGGTGACGCTTCGCACGGATGGCGGGTTGCGGACCGGGCGCGATATCGTGATGGCGGCGATGATGGGGGCCGAGGAATACGGGATTGGCACCGCCGCGCTGATCGCGATGGGCTGCATCATGGTGCGGCAGTGCCAATCAAACACCTGCCCGGTTGGCGTTTGCACGCAGAATCCGGAATTGCGCGCCAAGTTCACTGGCACGGCGGACAAGGTGGTGAACCTGATCACCTTCTATGCGCAGGAGGTGCGCGAGATTCTGGCGCAGATCGGCGCGCGCAGCATGGATGAGATCATCGGACGCGCCGACCTGTTGACGCAGGTTTCGCGCGGGGCGGCCAATCTGGATGATCTTGACCTTAATCCGTTGTTGATCACCGTCGATGCGTCGAACCGGATCACCTATGACCGCACGAAGCCGCGCAATGCGGTGCCGGATACGCTTGACGCGGAAATCGTCAAGGATGGCGCGCGGTTCTTTGAGGACGGGGAAAAGATGCAGCTTTCCTATGCGGTGCGGAACACGCATCGGACCATCGGGACGCGTGCATCAAGCCACATCGTCAAGAAGTTCGGGATGCGCAATGGTTTGCAGCCCGACCATCTGAACATCAAGCTGACCGGATCTTGCGGCCAGTCGCTGGGTGCATTCGCGGTGCGGGGCCTGAAGTTGGAAGTGATGGGCGATGCCAATGACTATGTCGGCAAGGGGCTGTCGGGCGGGCTGATCGTGGTGCGGCCGATGATGTCATCGCCGCTGGTGGCGGCCGACAACACGATCATCGGGAACACCGTTCTTTACGGCGCGACCGATGGTTACCTGTTCGCCGCCGGGCGCGCAGGCGAGCGGTTTGCGGTGCGCAATTCGGGGGCGTCGGTGGTTGTCGAAGGCTGCGGGACCAACGGCTGCGAATACATGACGGGCGGTGTGGCCGTCATTCTGGGGCGCATCGGGGCCAACTTTGGCGCGGGCATGACGGGCGGGATGGCTTATATCCACGACCCCGAGGGAACTGCAGAAGATTTCATCAACCCGGAGTCGCTTGTAACCTGTGCTGTGACCCAGCCCCATTGGGAAGCGCAGTTGCGCGGCCTGATCGAACGGCATGTGGCGGAAACCGGAAGCCGCAAGGCGGAGATGATTTTGGCGAACTGGGCTGTGGAGCGGTCGAACTTTGTGCAGGTCTGCCCGAAGGAAATGCTGGTTCACCTGCCCCATCCCCTGAGTGACGAGCGGCAAGCCGTTCCGGCAGAATAAACGCAAGAATGGCATCGCGCCCCGGACTGGGGCGCGATTTCGGGTCAGTCGATGATCTGGATGGTGCCGGCAAATGCGGCGGCCAAAAGGTCTTTGGCGATAATGGCCACCAGAATCTGGTCCTTTGCCCCGGTGCCATCGGCGTCGTACCAGAGGCGGCCGCTTGCCGCGCTGTAGATCAGCCGGTCGTTGGCGTCGGCGGCAGAAGTGCCAAACGCGATGCGCGTCGAGGACAGCGCGCCCACAGGACCGATCCTTGCGAAGGCATCGTTGTCGAAGACGAGGGTATCAAGATCGCCTTCGACGTAGGCATCGGTCACGTCAGCTGCGCCCCTTACGGGCGCTGCGTTGAACACGAACGTGTCGCCGTCCCCACCGCCAAGGAGGCGGTCACGGCCCGCGCCGCCGACTAGATCATCTTCACCCAGACCGCCGTAGATGGTGTCGTTGCCACCACGGCCCTGCAACAGATCGCCAAATTCCGTACCAAATATCGTGTCGCTGTCGCCATAGATCAGGTTGAGCAAGGCATTCTGCTTGCCCTGCGCATAAAGGTTGAACAATTTTTCCGCCGATACGTCGAGACCCGAAATGATGGCGACGGCCGAACCATTCTGTGCGGCAATAAACGAATTGATCCGCCCGCCGACAACATCCTTGAGCACACCACTTTGCAGGACGTAACGCAGACCGTCCCCCTGAAGCGACAGGGTGAAATCGGCACCAACGTCAACGACAAGAGCTTCGGAGTTGCGGGTCAGATGAGTGCTTTTGTCGCTATCCAGCAAACCTTGCAAACTAAAAGTCGTCGTCGAAAAAGACTGGTTTGCGGTGAGGGAAAATACGGCCATGTTTCGGCTCCTTATTGCAAATGGATGCCGAAAAATTGGGGAATGGTCCGATTCTGTCAAGGACATTGGCGCTCCGTCAACACAAGCGTTTCATCCGCTGCTGTCGGGGAGTAACTGAACTGGGTTCAGTTTATGATGAGATGAAGCCCATCAAAGTTGGTGACATTCTTGGCAATGTTCGCGACTAGCTTCTTGGTGTCAGATACGGTTCCGTCGCTGTCATACCAAGTGTTTCCAGTTGAAGGGCTGTCGATCTGCCGATCATTCGCATCCATAACATCCAAATTGCTTCGCCCAAACCGCTTTGGACGTGGTAGACTATGAATGCCGCACAGACTCGAAGTGACGGCCAGTCGTGGTGGAGAACCCTATGTCAGACCTGATCATCGTTGCCTTTCCCGATGAGGCGACAGCGTTTGAGGCGCGGGCCGCTTTGGTAGCGCTGCAAAAGGAATACCTGATCGAGATGGAGGATGTGGTGATCATCAGCCGCGCCGAGGGTGGGGATGTCACGCTGCATCAGGCCGTCAACATGACGGCGGCGGGGGCCGTGGGGGGCGGGTT
>JANPIX010000020.1:0-1729 GCA_031425195.1 Gemmobacter sp.
CAGGGTGATGCGGTCCATCAGCCCTTCCTGTTCGGCAACGCCGCCGCCGCGCGGGCCGTAAAGGCCGACGCCGTGCACCTCGTCGAGATAGGTCATGGCGCCGTGCTTTTCAGCCACTTCCACGATCTCGCGGATCGGGGCAATGTCGCCATCCATCGAATAGACGCTTTCGAACGCCACGATCTTGGGGCGTTCGGGGTCAAGGCGCGACAGTTTGCGGTCGAGATCCTCGGGGTCGTTGTGCCGCCAGATCGCCTTTTCGGCGCGGCTGTGGCGCATGCCCTCGATCATGCTGGCGTGGTTCAGCGCGTCCGAGACAATCACCGCCCCCGGCAACCGGCTGCCGAGCGTCGACAGGGCCGCCCAGTTCGACACGTAGCCGCTGGTAAACAGCAGCGCCGCGTCCTTGTGGTGCAGGTCGGCCAGTTCGGCCTCCAGCAGCAGGTGGTGGTGGTTGGTGCCCGAAATGTTGCGCGTACCGCCGGATCCTGCACCACAGGCATCGATCGCATCCTTCATCGCCTGCGTGACCTTGGCGTTCTGCCCCATGCCGAGATAATCGTTCGAGCACCAGACCGTCACATCGCGAACCCCGTCCGGCCCATAGTTGCGCGCCCGGGGGAATGAGCCGCTGATACGCTCCATCTCGGCAAAGACGCGGTAGTTGCCTTCGCTTTTCAGGTCGTCAAGCTGGCTCTGGAACAGGGCGTCAAAGTCCATGGGCATCCTCGCGTAGCCGTTTTTCTTGTGTCAGATTGGGCGCTGTTTTTGCAGCAGGCAGCATCCAGCGCCAGAGTTTCTCATCGGGCAGCGGCAGAACCATGAACCAGTGTTCCAAAAGCGCCAGCGCGGTCAGCGCCGCCAGCAGCGAAAACCCCACCGTTGTCATCGCCGTTTCGCCCGCCACCAGCCGTTCCAGCCAGCAGCCGACCGCGAGTGTCAGCAACGTGATGCTGACAGGGTAGATCCGGCTGATCCGACTGATCCGGAAATGGCTGGGCAAATGCGCCAGCGGCGTCGGCAGGAATTCGACATTGATCTTCGGCACGCCGAAAAACAGGTTCAGCTTGGCCGAGATCCGGGCCGCGAACAGCACCGCGAATGTCCAGAGCCCAAACGGATTTGGCGCATCCCAGGACATGATCGCCATTGCCACCAGGATCAGCACCAGCAGCGTTTCGTGATAGGCAATGGTCCCCCAGGCCCGCAGGAAACGTTCGGGCTGCGGCACGCCGGGCGGGCAGATGCGCGTGTTCGGCCCGGTAATGATGCCCGACAGGAACGCGAGTTCCACCCAGCCCCAGACCGCCAGCGCCGACAGAAACGCCATGTAGACGCCGAACGCCGAGGCATCGCGCATCGACGTGTCGAAACCCCACACCCCGGCCAGAAGCACCGGCACCCCGAACAGCACCGACCGCAGATGGGCATTCACCCCGCCCCGGTCGGCGTGTCTGACCACCATCAGGATCGCCCCGGTGGAAAACCACCAGATGAACAGGGCGACCAGAACAGGGGCCATCGCACCCGTCATCAGTAGGTTGGAACCATGCGCGGGCTGGCGGGCACCACGTTCTTTTTGACCGGGATCAGATACAGCCCGGCAAAGGCCAGCCCGGCCCGTGCGCCGGCGGTGATCTTGCCGACCCGGCCCGCCATGCCGCCCCGCGCTCTGGCCTTGGCGCCATCCGCCATCGCAAGGCGCATTTTCAGCAGACCGCGTTCCCAG
>JANPIX010000021.1:0-62798 GCA_031425195.1 Gemmobacter sp.
CCGTCACACGCCGTTCTTCGCGAACTACCGCCCGCAGTTCTACTTCCGCACCACGGACGTGACCGGCACGGTTGAGCTTCCCGAAGGCACCGAAATGGTGATGCCGGGCGACAACCTGAAGTTCAACGTGGCGCTGATCGCCCCGATCGCGATGGAAGAAAAACTCCGCTTCGCCATCCGCGAAGGCGGCCGCACCGTCGGCGCAGGCGTCGTGTCGAAAATCATCGAGTGATGATTTGCGGCACTCGGGGCGGCGCAGGCGTCGTGTCGACAATCATCGAGTGATCGAGAATCGCAATAGATCAAAAAAGGCCCGGACAATCGTCCGGGTCTTTTCTAATCCGTTTCCCGCGCGCGTTCGCGTTTCAGCTTTTCCATTCGGCGCGTGATCATCTGCCGCTTCATCGGGCCAAGGTAATCGATGAACAGCTTGCCATCGAGATGGTCGATTTCGTGCTGGGCGCAGGTGGCCCAAAGGCCTGCGAACTGTTCTTCCTGTTCGACGCCGTCAAGGCCTGTCCAGCGCACGCGCACTTCGGCAGGGCGTTCGACGGGGGCATATTCCTCGGGGATCGACAGGCAGCCCTCCTCGTAGGTGGAGATGTCTTCGGACGACCAGGTGATCACCGGGTTGAACAGCACGATGGGCCGGGGCGCAAGCTCGGGGTCCTTGATGCAATCCATGACGAACAGGCGTTTTGTCACGCCGACCTGCGGGGCCGCCAGTCCGACCCCGGGCGCGTCATACATGGTTTCCAGCATGTCACGCGCCAAGATCACAAGATCGGCGGTGATGTCGGTCACCGCTGTGCAAGGCTTCTTGAGCCGGGGGTCGGGATGGATCAGGATGGGGCGGATCATGCCCCCGATGTAAGGGAAGCGAATTTGCCGCGCAATGGGGGCATGATAGGGGTACATCGCAGCATTGCGACGGACTTTTAGACCGTCTTTACATCGCTTTTCGGAACAGCGTTGGCGTTTCGAAGGTATACGTGGATCATCCTTCCGGTTATGCAGATGAAATCAGAACAATTTGACAGGCCACGCCTTTCCCGATAAATCGAACGGAAACCCCCTGCCCCGAGGCCGAGATGAACTTTGACGAACCTATCCTGCGCAAAGGCACCCATTGCGTGAAGTGGGATCTGATGGAAAAACTTTATGGCGTCCCTGCCGATACGGGCATTGCCATGTGGGTGGCCGACATGGAATTCCGCCCGCCGGCCTGTGTTCAGCGTGCGCTGCAGGGGATGCTGGACCACGGGGTTTATGGCTATTTCGGGGACGACAGCAAGTATCTGGACGCGATCCAGTGGTGGATGTCGACGCGGCACAGCTGGGATGTGCCGCGTGAGGCGATCTTTACGACGCATGGCCTTGTGAACGGGACGGCGCTTTGCATCGATACCTTCACCAAGCCGGGTGAGGGCATCGTTCTGATGACGCCGGTGTATCATGCCTTTGCGCGCATCATAAAGGATGCGGGGCGGCAGGTCGTGGAATGCCCGTTGCGGGTTGAGAATGGCCGGGCCGAGATGGATCTTGCCGCCTGGGACGCGCAGATGACAGGCAACGAACGCATGATGATCTTGTGTTCGCCCCACAATCCCGGGGGCCGGGTCTGGACGACAGATGAATTGCGCGCCGTGGCCGACTTTTGCATCCGCCACGATCTGATCCTGATTTCCGACGAGATTCATCATGACATCGTGATGCCGGGTGCCAAACACACGGTCATGCCGCTTGCCGCGCCCGACATTGCGGATCGGCTGATCATGATGACGGCGACGACAAAGACGTTCAACATCGCGGGCAGTCATATCGGCAATGTCATCATTCCCGATACCCGACTGCGGGCGATGTTTGCGTTGAAGATGGGTGCGCTTGGGATTTCGCCGAATTCGTTTGGCATGACCATGGCCACCGCCGCCTATTCGCCCGAGGGGGCCGAATGGGTGGATGCGCTGGTTGCGTATCTGGACGGCAACCGCAAGGTGTTCGACGCCGGGATGAACGCCATACCGGGCGTCCGGTCGACCCCGCTGGAAGCGACGTATCTGGCGTGGATCGATTTTTCAGGCACCGGGATGCCCGCCGAAGAATTCATCGCGCGGGTCGAAAAGGGCGCGCAGATCGCGACCAATCACGGGACGTCCTTTGGCACCGGCGGGCAATCCTATCTGCGCTTCAACATTGCCGCCCCGCGCGCGCAGGTGGCCGAGGCCGTGGCGCGGCTGCAGCAGTCGTTCGCCGACCTGCAGTAGCAGTCAGAGTTTTGACAGAAACGCGATCGGCGCGTTTTCGTCGCGCCAGAAATCAAGGGCTGGGCCATCGCGCACTGCGGTGGCCCGTTTGAAATCGCACATCAGTTCGCCGTTTTCGACCGTCGACGCCACGATCAGACATTGAAAGATGTGCCGCGTGCCATCGTGAATATCGACAAGCCCGCGCAGATGGGCGGTTCGTGCGGCATCCACGGAAAAACCGTCATGCCAGAACCGCAGGATCGGGAAAATCTGGCCGCCAAGTTCGACACGCAGCCGGGATTTGCGTTTCAGTTTGCTGATCCGGGCCGCTTCCAGCCCATCGCTCAGTTCTTTTGGCAGAAACTCAAGCATTCTGGCCCCCTGACCTCGGGTCAATTTTGACTTCAACCCGTGCAAGATCAAGCCATTCGGTAAGGAAAATGTGAAAACGGGGTATTTATTGCCAAATTTGCGACACTTGGACGGCAGACAGGCCGATTATTGCGATGGCGCGCGCCAAAAACCCGGACTTCACACAACCGATTGCGGAACGATGAAGAATCGGGTTTCTGCACGATATGGCCCGAACATTCCACCAGATGCTTCCCGATCCTGCCCTGCCTGCCGATCATGGCGGCGGGATTGATGCCGCAGTCCGGCGCTATGGCGGGCCGCGGGAAAACTGGGTCGACCTGTCAACGGGGATCAATCCGCAGCCCTATCCGATCCCTGATCTGCGGGCGGAACAGTGGACCCAGTTGCCGGACAGCCGGGCGACAGAGCGGCTGGAACGGGCGGCGCGCCTGTTCTGGCAGGTGCCGGACGATGCCGATGTTCTGGCCGCGTCGGGGGCATCGGCGTTGATTGCGCGCATCCCGGAGCTGCGGGCGCCCGGGCGGATCGCCATTCCCGGACCGACCTACAACGAACACGCGCGCGCCTTTCTTGCGGCGGGGTGGCAGGTTGGCGAAAGTGGCGGCGAAGCGCAGGTCGTCGTGCATCCGAACAACCCTGATGGCCGGATGTGGACGCAGGGCGATGTGCAGGCCGGGCTGGCGATTATCGATGAAAGCTTTTGCGATGTGATGCCTGATGCCAGTCTGATGGCGCTGGCATCGCGTCCGGGGACGTTGATCCTCAAAAGCTTTGGCAAGTTCTGGGGGCTGGCCGGGTTGCGGCTGGGGTTCGTGATTGGTGACGGCGATCTGGTGGGACGGTTGCGGCAGAAGATCGGGCCGTGGCCTGTATCCGGCCCGGCGCTGGAAATCGGGACCGCGGCGCTTCTGGATATCGGGTGGGCGGCACGGACGCGGGCCAGACTGGCCGAGGATTCGGGTCTGCTGGACAGTCTGGCGCAACGGCATGGGGCCAGACTGGTGGGCGGATGCGATCTGTTCCGCCTGTATGAAGTTGGTTCGGCACGTCACTGGCAGGATCATCTGGCACGGCATCATATCTGGACACGGGTGTTCCCCTATAACCAGCGATGGTTGCGGCTTGGACTGCCCGCGACACCCGACCAATGGACGCGGTTGACGGCGGCCTTGAAGGACATGGAATGACGGCACTGATCTTGCTTGCGGCGCTTGTTCTGGATGCCGTTCTGGGAGAGCCGCGCTGGCTTTGGGACAGATACCCGCATCCGGCCATTCTGATGGGCCGCGCGATCGACTGGTGTGAACGGCGTTTCAACACCGGGGGCATGCGGCGCGCAAAGGGTGCCGCTGTGATGTTGGCCCTTGGGCTGGGGGGATTGCTGTTGGGCTGGGTCATTCACCTTGTTCCCGACGGCGGCGTGATCGAGGTTGTGGTGGCCGCGATCCTGATTGCGCAGCGCAGTCTGGTGGATCATGTGAAGGCGGTGGCCGATGGGCTGCGCCTGTCGCTGGGCGATGGGCGGCGCATGGTGGCGCGGATCGTGGGACGTGATACCCGGCAGATGCAGCCTGCTGATGTGGCGCGTGGAGCGATTGAAAGTGCTGCCGAAAACCTGTCCGACGGCGTGGTCGCCCCGGCGTTCTGGTTTCTGGTGGGGGGGCTTCCCGGTCTGATCCTTTACAAGATCACCAACACTGCCGACAGCATGATCGGCCATCGCACGGCACGGTTTGAACAGTTCGGATGGGCGGCGGCCCGGTTTGATGACTTGCTGAACCTGATCCCGGCCCGTCTGACCGCGGTTTTGATTGCTTTGACGCATGGGCGGGTGGATGCAGCGCAGCCGATCTTGCGCGATGCGCCGATGCACCGTTCGCCGAATGCGGGCTGGCCCGAGGCGGCGATGGCGGTGGTTCTGAACATCGCCCTGTCAGGCCCGCGCAGTTACGGCGGACAGCAAAACGCATTTCCCTTTGTCTACCCGGAAGGACGGCGGGATATTGGCCCGGACGAGATTGATGCGAGTGTGCGCGTCTTGTGGCGGGTGTGGGCCGGTCTGATTGTGTTGTGCCTTGCGGGAATGTGGCTCGCTTGACGCGGTGCGGCGCGCGGGTGAGAACCGGGGCGACGTTCAACGCAAGGCAAGGGGCACGATGACCACCTGGGGCACCGTTACGATGACGAAAAATCCGGTCGAACAGGTGTGGGCCTTTGTGGCGCATTACTTGGGGCTGGGGGCGGAGCGGGTTGATCTGTTCGTCGACAATCCCACCGACCCGGCGGTTGCGGCCTTTGCGGGGTTTGACCGGGTTCACGTCACCGTCTGCAACGATGCGTTCTGGGCGGCACTGGGCAAGGGACGCCCTGACCGGCATCAGGAACGGCAGCGGCGGATCTTGCGCAAAGCCTATCGCGCGACGGCGTTTGACTGGCTTTTGAATGTGGATGTGGATGAATTTCTGATCGCAGGGCGGCCGATCCCCGAGATTCTGGCGGCCGCGCCGGCGCGTGACCCCGTGGTGCAGGCCGCCCCTTACGAGGCGCTGTACGACCCTGATTTGCCCGACGATATCTTTACCGCGCGCCAGTTCCGGGCCGAGATCACCGACAGTGACCTTGCTGTGCAGGTGTTCGGGGAATTAGCCCCGATGTTGACGGCGGGGATGCTGAGCCACAGGCGGGGCAAGCCGTTCTTTCGCGCCGGGATTGCGGGGCTGATCCCGGAAATTCATCATGCGGAGATTGGCGAGCAATCATCCCTTGACCTGCCGTTTCATCCCGACCTTGCGCTGCTGCACTTTCATGCGGACAATCCGGGCGATTGGGTTACGGCGGCACCCTACCGCGCTGCGAAAGGTGCTTACCGGTTTCGCAAGGCATTGCAGGCGCATCTTCTGTCGCTGGGCGAAGACGGATTGTACACGTTTCACCGGCAGGTGCATCAGATGCCGCCCGATAAGATCGCGCTGTTGCGGGACGCGGGCCTGTTGGTGGAAACGGTCCTTGACCTGCGGGCCAAGGTGGCGGCGCTGCGGGGCCGGTGATTGGTCAGGCGACCAGCGTTTCGGCGCGTTTCAGATCGACGCTGACCAACTGGCTGACGCCCTGTTCGGCCATGGTGACCCCGAACAACCTGTCCATCCGGGCCATCGTGACGGCGTGATGGGTGATGACCAGAAAACGGGTGTCGGTGCGGCGTGTCATTTCATCCAGCAGATCGCAGAACCGCGTGACGTTCGCATCGTCAAGCGGGGCGTCCACCTCGTCCAGCACACAGATCGGGGCGGGGTTGGCAAGGAACACGGCGAAGATCAGGGCCAGCGCCGTCAGCGTCTGTTCGCCGCCTGACAAAAGGCTGAGCGTCGACAGCTTTTTGCCGGGGGGCTGGCACATGATTTCAAGCCCAGCTTCCAGGGGATCATCGCTTTCCACCAGAACAAGGCGGGCCTCGCCACCGCCGAACAGATGGGTGAACAGTGTGGCAAAGTTGGCGTTGACCTGTTCGAAGGCCGTCAGCAGACGTTCGCGCCCTTCGCGGTTCAACCCGGCGATGCCGGCACGAAGTTTGCGGATCGCATCCTCCAGATCCTGCTTTTCCTGTTTCAGCGTGTCATGTTCGGTCTGCACGGTGATCGCGTCTTCCTCGGCGCGCAGGTTGACCGCGCCGAGCGATTCGCGCTGACGTTTCAGGCGGTTGACTTCGATATCGAGCGCATCGGTGGCCGGGAGCGCGGCGGGGTCAGTGGCAAGCTGGTCCAGCAGGGTCGCAGGGTCGCAGCCTGCTTCGTCCAAGATGCGCTGCGTTGCGGCCTGTGCGAGGTCGCGGGCGGCATCAAGCCGGGCTTCGGCGCGGGCGCGTTCTTCGCGCGCCTCGCTCGCCAGACGCTCGGCGTCACGTTCGGCGATCTGGGCTGTGCGCTGTGCCTGTTCGGCCACGGCCAGCGCGTCGGCGGCAGCCTGGCCACGGGTTTCGGCGTCAGCAATCGCCTCGGCCAGTTTGGCGCGACTGGCGGCGATGTCATCTGGTGCAGTCGCCGCTTGGGCGAGAGTCTGTTCACCTTCGGCCTTGCGCACCATCAATTCCGAAATGCGCTTTTCCGCCGTGTCCAGACGGTGCCGCCAGCCGGAAAGTTCGGTTGTTACTTCCTGTTTGCGCCGCAGCCGCGCCTCGCCTTCACGGCGCAATTCGTCTTGCGCGGAACGGCGGGTGATCATCGTGATGCGGGCGGCTTCGACCACGGTCTTTTCCGCCTCGGCAGCCGCGCGCGAGGCGGCAAGATCGGGCAGATCGCGCACCCCTGCCTCGGCCTCGGCCAGACGGGTGCGGGCTTGCAGCGCCTCGTCCCGGAAACGGGTGACGGCAAGATTGGCTGCGTCAAGCTTGCCTGCCGCGATGGATTGATCAGCCTCGGCCCGGGCGGCGGCGCGGCTGACTTCGGTCACGCGGGCATCGGCAAGACGGCGGGCGTCGCGCGCCTGCGCATCTGTGCGGGTCAGATCGGCAAGGCGGGCGTGGAGGAGTTCGTGGGCCTGACGCGCGCCCTCGGCACGCGCGGCGACCTCTTCGAGATCACGCTTCAACTGCACAAGGCGGTTCAACTGGCGCAACCTTTGGGCAGCCGCCGAAGATGCATCTTCGGCGCGGGTGGCAAAACCGTCCCAGCGCCACAGGTCGCCTTCGACGCTCACCAACCGCTGGCCGGGCAGCAATCCAGGTTGCAAGGCCGCCCCCTGATCGCGGGGGACTAGCCCGATCTGTGACATCCGGCGGTGCAGGGCCGCGGGCACGGTGACATGGGCAGACAAGGGCGTGGCCCCGGCGGGGAGCGGCTGTTCTGCGTCATAGGGTGCGAGTGACGCCCAACCGGAGCCGCCCTTGCCTGTGGTTTCCGGGGTGCGGAGGTCGTCCGCCAGGGCGGCCCCCAGCGCCGCCTCGAACCCGGGAACGACCTGCACCTTGTCGATCACCTGACTGCCCGCCTGCGCCTCGCGGTCTACCAGACGCGCGAGGGCCGTGACTTCGGCGCGCAGGGCGTTTGCTTCGCCTTCGGCGGATGACCGGGCGGCGCGGGCGTCGGCTTCGCGGGATTGGGCGTCGGCGCGAGCGGTTTCGGTTTCGGCCAGCCGGGCATCGGCGGCGGCGGCTGCCGCAACGGCATCGTCGCGGGCCGCTTCGGACTGGGCAAAGGCGAGTGCGGCCGCGTCTTGTGCGGCGCGGGCGGTGGCGACGGCGGCGTGGGCGCGGGCCTCTTCACTGTCGGCACGTTGGACGGCGGTGCCCACTTCGGCCAGCAGGCGTTGTGCGGACTGATGGCGCGCGGCAAGGCGGGCCATGTCCTCTGTCCGCTGTGACAAGGCGGCTTCGTTGGCGGACAGGGCAGATGCGGCGAGACGGGCCGCTTCCGATGCGGCGGAAAGGCGATCTTCGTGGCCGTCGTGCGCCTTCAAAAGCTGGGTCTGTTCCCATTCCAGCCGGGCGATGGTTTCACCGGCATCGCGGTTCAGACCGGTTTCGCGGTCGATGTCGCGGGCGAATTGCGCGATGCGGGCGGTCAGGTCACTGATCGTGGCGCGGGCGCGTGCCTCATCCGCGACAAGGGCATCGCGCTGCAGCAGAAGGCGGGTATGGACGGCCCCGGCAATCGCCTCTTCCTCGCGCAGGGCGGGAAGTTCGGCGTCGCGCGCCGTTCGGGCGGTTGTCGCCGCGCGGGCCGCAGCCTCGGCCTGACTGGCCGCAATCAGGCGGGCGCGCAGCGCGGTATCAGCCTCGGCCTGCGCAAGATCCGCCTCGCGCCAGCGGGCAAACAGAAGCATCCCTTCGGCGCGGCGCAGTTCTTCGCCAATCTCGCGGTAACGGGCGGCCTGCCGAGCCTGCCGGGACAGGGTGGCGATCTGGGCGGACAAACCTTCCAACACATCGTCAAGGCGGAGGAGATTCTGTTCCGTGGCCGTCAGGCGCAGTTCCGCCTCGTGGCGGCGTTGGTACAGGCCGCTGATGCCTGCCGCCTCTTCCAGGATGCGGCGGCGGGCCTTGGGGCGGGCGTTGATCAGCTCGCTGATCTGGCCCTGCCGAACAAGGGCCGGGGAATGCGCGCCGGTTGAGGCATCGGCAAACAGCATCTGCACATCGCGCGCGCGGACATCACGCGTGTTGACCTTGTAGGCAGAGCCTGCATCGCGGGTGATCCGGCGCACGATTTCGATCTGATCCGCCTCGTTGAAGCCGGACGGGGCGAGTCTGTCGGCGTTGTCGAGAACAAGTGCAACCTCGGCAAAGTTGCGGGCGGGGCGGCTGGACGCGCCGGCAAATATCACGTCTTCCATCCCGTCGCCACGCATGGCGCTGGCGCGGTTTTCGCCCATCACCCAGCGCAGCGCCTCCAGCAGATTGGATTTGCCGCAACCATTCGGGCCGACAACGCCGGTCAGACCCTGATGAATGATCAGGTCGGTTGGATCGACAAAGCTTTTGAAGCCATTGAGGCGCAGGCGGGTGAATCGCACCGATGTTGTCCCGTGATTCCGGTTCAGCCTGTATCGTCGGGTGCGCAGTGCCCCCTGTCAACCAGAGTTACCCTGCATATGGCGGTATGACGCCGCTTATCCACAACATCTTGGCCGAACATTGTTCTTGACCTGACGCTGCTGTGCCGCATCTTTTGCGCATGGTGTTTTTTGCATTTTTCTTTCCCGCGCAGGGCGGCGCACCCGTCTGGTGACGCCGCATCGGGTGCGCGCCCCATATGACTGGGCCAGCCTTTTACGGCTGATCGCTACTGCATTCGCCGGGATGGAGGGGCGGATCGATCCGCCGTCGTCGATTGCGCGCATGGACGTGGATGCCATCGCGCGGCAAAGCGAAACGGGGGAAATCTGGGTTATCGGCAGCCCCGCGATTGCCTGCATCTTTCTGACGCCGCGCGACGGTGCGCTGTATTTGGGCAAGATCGCGGTGGCGAGCGGCCATCGCAACCGGGGCCACGCACGGCGTCTGATCGCGGTGGCAGAAGATCGTGCACGTGCGCTTGGCCTTGGCGCGTTGGAATTGCAAAGCCGGGTCGAATTGATCGAAAACCATGCGGCCTTTGCCGCTTTGGGATTTCGCCAGATAGAGCTGACCGCACATGAGGGCTATGCGCAGCCCACGAGCATCACTTTCAGAAAGATACTGGACCGATGACCAACCTGACCTTGCTGGGCATCTGCGGCGCATTGCGTGCGGCGTCAACGAACCGGTTGCTGCTGGCGGAGTGCAGGCTGGCCTTTGCGCCTGGGACCTATGTGGAGGCAGACCTTCGGTTGCCTCTGTTCGACGAGGATCTGGAGATTGCCGGGGGTATTCCGGGGGATGTCCAGCGGCTTGCCGATCAGGTGGCCGCTGCGGATGCCATCGTGATCTGCACGCCGGAATACAACAAGGCCCTGCC
This sequence comes from Gemmobacter sp., assembly GCA_031425195.1. Taxonomy (GTDB): domain Bacteria; phylum Pseudomonadota; class Alphaproteobacteria; order Rhodobacterales; family Rhodobacteraceae; genus JANPIX01. The sequence goes on from JANPIX010000021.1 coordinate 10,052, forward strand.
GGGCGTTCTGAAAAACGCGCTCGACTGGATCAGCCGGACAAAGGGTGGTCCATGGACGGGCAAGCCAACTGCCATCCTGTCGGCGGCGGACGGACGCGCCGGGGGGGAGCGGTCGCAATATTCGCTGCGGCTGTGCCTGACGGCGTTTCGTCCGAGGCTTCTGACGGCGCCTGAGGTGATGATCGCCCATTCGCGCGATGCGTTTTCGCCAGAGGGGCGGTTGAAAGAGGAGCGGAGCGCCAGTCAGGTCAGGGCCCTGATGGCGGCATTGCGGGATGAGGCTGAGATGCTGAAAGGCCGGGCCGGGTGACGGTTCAGCCTTTCAATTCTTCGGACAGGCGCACTGGCCCTGCCTCACCCTTCAGCTTGGCGCGGTAAATCACAAGGCTTTCGGCGACGCGCATCACATAGGTGCGGGTTTCGCCGAAGGGGATCGTTTCCACCCAGTCCACCACATCCACATCATCGCGGCGGGGGTCGCCGAATTCAGTGATCCAGCGTTTCGGGCGGCTGGGTCCGGCGTTGTATCCGGCTGCCACCATGGCGACCGAGGGGCCGAACTGTTCGATCAGACCGGCAAGATAGGCGCTTCCCATGCGGGTGTTGAAGGCCGGGTCCTCGGTGAGCATGGACGCTTCGAAGGCGACGCCAAGTTTATCGGCCATGTGTTTGCCGGTGTCGGGCATCACCTGCATCAGGCCGCGTGCACCGGCGCTGCTGCGGGCTGCAGGGTCAAATTCGCTTTCGCGGCGCGCGATTGACAGGGCCAGCGCACGGCTGACGGCGAGGCCATCGGGCACGATATCAGGGGTGGGGAAATACGCGCGGGGCAGGATGATTCCGCGTTCTGCCGCCTGCTTGGCGATCAGCAGCGCGATGTGCGGCTGGCCCACTTGCAAGGCCATGTCGGCCATCTGGTCAAGGCCAAGCGGTTCCTGCGTTTCGGCAAGGTGCAGAAGGAAGCGTTTTGCAAGGGTAGGGTTGCCCGCGCGCAGCAAAAGAAGCCCAGCTTCGAGGACAGAGGAATTGACGAAAGCGGCGTTGCGCCAATCTGGCGGGCGTGTGTCGCTGAGTAGTGCAGCGTTGAGCGGCAGGCCAAGGTGTTCCGCCGCCAACTGGCCGTAATACGCCGTCTGATGCGACGCGGCGGTGGTGTAGGCGGCCAAGGCATCCTGCCCCCGTCCCAGCGCATCAAGTGCCCGCGCCTGCCAGTAAAGCGCCTTACTTTCGCTGATCGGCGTGGAGACTGCGGCCTGCATTGCCACGAAATGCGGCAAGGCGCGGCCCGGATCATCCAGTTTGCGCAAGGCGATGAAGCCGGACAGAAATTCCAGATCGGCGTAATCGGCACCGTTGGTCAGGTGGTGGGATGCGGCAACGCGGTAGGCGTCTGCCGCCTTGCCAGCCCGCATCAATGCCCGCGCCAGCACGGCACGACGATCAGCCCAGGCCCCGGGTTGGCCCAGCGCATCGGACGATGCACTTTGGGCGATGATCAGCTCTGTCGCCTCGGGGTACAGGTCTTTTTTCATTCGCCAAATGAACCGCGCCTGTGCCAGACCGGGATGACCCTGCAGGGCGGGCGGGACTGCGGCAATCAGGGCGGTCACGCCGGGCGCATCCTGCGCCAGACCGATGCGCGCGCGGGCAAGCGCCTGCCAGCCGGGCGACACGCGGGGCAGCATGCGGTTCGCCTCGACGAGGCGATCTTCCCACAGCAGGGCGTCAAGCCGCTGTTCATGGCGTTCGGCGGGCATACCCGGGAATAGAGCCATCAGCGCGGCTTCGTCTTCGGCGGCGAAAGGCAGTGACAGCCAGGCGCGGCGCGCCTCGGCCACGGCATCGGCTGTGCGGCCCGTGGTCTGAAGCGCGCGGATCAGGGCGACGGACCCTTTGCCGGTCTGTGGTTCCTGACGTTCGAAATACTGGATCACGCGCGGTGCGTCGGCAGAGCGCGATATCGCCAGTTCACCTTTTTCGAGAAGCAGGGTCAGGCCGGGCCAATCGGCGCGGCGCTGAACGAAATCCTCATACTCCTCAATTTGGCCATCGCCTGCGCGCAGGCGTTGCCATTCCACGATATCACGCGCAATCGGGCCTTCGGTTTCGGCAAGGGCCAGTGCGGCGGGCCATTTCTTGCCAATCGTCATATCCATGGCCTTGGCCAAGGCTTCTTGCGCCCGCGCGCCCTGCACAAGGGTCAGCGAAAGCGTCAGGGCAAGGACAGTCAATACACGAATTCTTTGCATGGCGCGAACCTGCCAGACCGGACGGCCCGTCGCAACACACAACCTCGCCATCTGCGCGGGGCGGGTTGTGCTGCGTTGCGATCACGCGCGGTGATAGGGACTGCCGGCCAGAATCGATGCGGCGCGGTAAAGCTGTTCCGCCAGCATGACCCGGACGAGCATGTGCGGCCAGACCATCCGGCCGAACGAAAGCGCGAAATCGGCGCGGGCGCGCAAAGCGGGATCGATGCCGTCCGCGCCGCCGATGACAAAGGCGGCGTCCTGTCGCCCGGCATCGCGCCAGCCGCCAAGATGGGCGGCAAAGTCGGGACTGGCCAGAACACTCCCGCGTTCGTCCAGAACCACGAGCAAGGCCCCTGCGGGCACAGCGCGCGCCAGCAATTCACCCTCGGCGGCCATGCCACCGCCGCGTTTATCCTCGACTTCGTGTTCGATAAGCGGGCCAAGCGACAGTGCGCGCCCCGTGCGATCAAACCGCTGCGTGTAATCGTCGATCAAACTGCGCTCTGGCCCGGTGCGAAGCCGCCCGACTGCGCAGAGATGCAGGCGCATCAGTCGCCAGCAAGTCTGTGGGCAGCCCCCGGCATCCACATCTTTTCAAGCTGATAGAATTCGCGGACCTCGGGGCGGAAAACGTGGACGATCACATCGCCCGCGTCGATCAGAACCCAATCTGCCGTGTCCTTGCCTTCGATCCTGCAAAGACGACCGGTTTCCTGCTTTAGCCGGTCAACCAGTTTTTCCGAAATTGCGGCCACCTGACGGGTCGAGCGGCCGGAACAGATGACCATATAGTCAGCCATGTCCGAGCGGCCGCGCAAATCGATCTGGACGATTTCTTCGGCCTTGTCGTCTTCGAGCGATGCGATGACCCGCGCGAGCAAATCCTCGCTGCTGATATCGGTGTTCACGCGGGGTACGCGCTGGCCAACCGGCAAGCCGGTTGTGGGATCAGAATGAGACAGGACATCGTCCTCCAATAAGGCGCGGCAAAAGCGCAGGGTCAGGCTAGCACCCCGACAGCCAAATCTCAATCGCGACAAGGACAAGGGGGGCTTCGGCAGGCAAGTTGGCGCGGATAGCCCCGTTCGGCGGCCAATACAAGGGCCGCCTTGCCAGCGGCATATGGAAAGCGTATTTATCGCGCGATGAACAGCCTTGTGATCCTTGATGACCGCACCCGCCTGCCCTGGCGGTTCGCCCGGTTGAACCGGACGGTCTGCGCGCATCTTCGCGGATGATTCCGCCTGCCGCGCCGCGCGGCGATACAGCCTATCCCCCTTCCGCCAATATGCGAGTGAGAGAGCCATGAACGCTGCTCCAAGAACCCTGTATGACAAGATCTGGGACGATCACGTTGCCCACCAAGCCGAAGATGGCACCTGCCTGCTGTATATCGACCGGCATCTGGTTCATGAAGTGACCAGCCCGCAAGCCTTCGAAGGCTTGCGGATGACGGGGCGCCGCGTGCGCAGCCCGGAAAAGACCATTGCTGTGCCCGATCATAACGTGCCCACGACGCTTGACCGTGCCAATGGCGGCATGAACGAGGAATCGCGGATTCAGGTTGATGCGCTGGACACGAACGCCAAGGAATTCGGGATCAACTATTACCCGGTGTCGGACGTGCGTCAGGGCATCGTGCATATCGTCGGCCCGGAACAGGGGTGGACGCTGCCGGGCATGACGGTGGTTTGCGGTGACAGTCATACCGCGACACACGGGGCCTTTGGCGCGCTGGCGCATGGGATCGGCACGTCCGAAGTGGAACATGTGCTGGCGACGCAGACCCTGATCCAGCGCAAGGGCAAGAACATGAAGGTCGAAATCACCGGGTCACTGCGCCCCGGTGTGACGGCAAAGGACATCACGCTGTCAGTGATTGGCGTGACGGGCACAGCAGGCGGCACCGGCTATGTGATCGAATACTGCGGGCAGGCCATTCGGGAACTGTCGATGGAAGGCCGCATGACGGTGTGCAACATGGCCATCGAAGGCGGTGCCCGTGCGGGACTGATTGCCCCGGATGACGTGACCTATGCCTATTGCAAGGGCCGTCCGCATGCACCCAAGGGCGAACAGTGGGACGCCGCATTGGCCTACTGGAAAACCCTGTTCACGGACGAAGGTGCCCATTTCGACAAGGTGGTGACACTTAAAGGCGAAGACATCGCCCCTGTCGTCACGTGGGGCACCAGCCCGGAAGATGTGCTGCCGATTACAGGCGTGGTTCCATCGCCCACGGATTTCACCGGCGGCAAGGTGGAGGCGGTTCAACGCTCGCTCGACTACATGGGGCTGACGCCGGGGCAAAAGCTGTCGGATATCAAGATTGACACGGTGTTCATCGGATCCTGCACTAACGGGCGGATCGAGGATCTGCGCGTGGCGGCAGCGATCCTGAAGGGAAAGAAAAAGAAGGATGGATTGCGCGCCATGGTGGTTCCCGGATCGGGGTTGGTGCGCGCGCAGGCCGAGGCCGAAGGGCTGGCGCAGATCTTCATCGATGCAGGCTTTGAATGGCGACTGGCGGGGTGTTCGATGTGCCTTGCCATGAACCCGGACCAGCTTTCGCCCGGCGAACGTTGTGCGGCAACAAGCAACCGCAACTTTGAAGGCCGTCAGGGCCGGGGCGGGCGCACGCATCTGATGTCACCGGGCATGGCCGCCGCAGCAGCGGTTGCCGGGCATCTGGTGGATGTGCGGGATGTGATGGCGCACGGCTGAATCGGGGTGGCCGGATAAACCGGCCGCCGTCCCGCCCTTTGCCGACAAACAAGCCTTTTGCGAAAGATGATGCAGACATGGAAAAGTTCACCACCCTGACCGGTATCGCGGCACCCATGCCGTTGGTCAACATCGACACGGACATGATCATTCCCAAGCAGTTCCTGAAGACCATCAAGCGGTCGGGGCTTGGGGTGAACCTGTTTGACGAGATGCGCTATACGCTGGACGGCAAGGAAATTCCGGAGTTCGTTCTGAATCAGCCGGCGTACCGCGATGCGAAGATTATCGTGGCGGGTGACAATTTTGGTTGTGGGTCGTCGCGCGAACACGCGCCTTGGGCGCTTTTGGATTTCGGCATCCGCTGCGTTGTGGCGACCAGTTTTGCGGATATTTTCTATAACAACTGCTTCAAGAATGGTATTCTTCCGATTGTCCTTCCGCAGGAACAGGTCAACATCCTGATGGAAGATGCCCAGCGCGGGGCGAATGCGCGGCAGACGGTGGACCTGCAGGCCCAGACGATCACGACGTCAGACGGGCAGACCTTCGGGTTTGAAGTTGACGGATTTCGCAAGCACTGCCTGTTGAACGGGTTGGACGACATCGGGCTGACGATGGAAAAATCCGCCTCTATCGCGGCGTTTGAAACGCAGGCGGCGACGCTTCGGCCTTGGGTGTGACTGACTTGCAACCATAAGTTGTTGCAGCCTGAACGATTCTACCTGATAGGTATGGTTCCGGGGCACAGGCCCGCGAAAATGTTCCTGAAAGCGCCACAATTATTTGGTTTGTTCATCGAATCAAATAATTGTGCCGTGACAGGCTGAACGAGGGAAGACTTGGGTAAGATCGCGGCACTGCGCCATTGGTGGCGGACGACGTTCCGTCGGGAAGTGATGAAAAGCCGGATGTCCTCGATGGTCGAGGACGGAAAGACATCGCTGTCGCGGATGACAAGCGCGCTGGTTCGGGCGTTTCTGGTGATGTTTCTGGTGGCAACGCCTTCGGTATTGCTGCCCGGCATCGGGCCGGACGGCAAGCAGATGGTGGCGCTCGTCTGCCTGTTCGCTGGTGCGCTGACCTTCATGGAATACAACGCCACCTATCCCGGCCTGATCGAATTCCGCGATGCGCCGCCGTTCAATCGCGTGCGGTTTGCGATGCTGTTCATGACGGTTTTCCTGCTGACGATCATCGAAAAGTCGCAAACAGACCCGAATTCCCTTTCCATTCTGGCCAAGGCCGTGGGCGTTTTGATCGGGCAGGCGATGGATTTCCCCTATAGTCCGGTGCGTCTGGCCACCCTGATGATGGCGGATGGCGCAAACGCGGCGCAAGTGAATGCGGTGCGGACGGCGGCGGGAATGGCCTATCTGATTTCCCTCGTCGGGCTGAGCATCTTTGTCATATTGCTGAAAATCTATGAATGGCCAACCCGCTGGGGGGCGTTCAATGTCTGGGTCAATCTGCCGACATTCGACCCGACGGCGGGCGGTGATGTCGTGGTTCGGCTTGACCGGGACGCGCGCATTAACATTGCATTAGGGTTTGTGCTGCCATTTGTATTTCCAGCCATGGTCAAGATCGGCAGTTCGGGGTTCGAGCCTTTGACTTTGACCACACCGCAGACCTTGATCTGGATGATGACAGCATGGGCCTTCCTTCCTGCAAGTCTGTTCATGCGGGGGATCGCCATGGGCAAGATCGCCGACATGATCCGCGAAAAGCGGCGGTTGAACGGCATGGCGAACAGTTCGGCTTATATCGTCGCTTGATCCGAAATCTGGCACTTGCCACGGTTCTGCTGTTTGGGGGGCTGACGCCGCTGTCGGCGGAAAGTTTTCGGCTGGCCTTCTGGAACGTGGAGCTGAACCGGCGTGGCCCCGGTCTTTTGCTGCGCGATATAGCACGGGGTGAAGATGCGCAGGTGGCGTCTGTCGTCGCGGTTCTGGCGGATCTGGATGCCGATGTGCTTGTGTTGACCGGGGTTGATTATGACTTTGGGTTGGCCGCACTGACCGCTCTTTCCGGTGAGCTGGGCAAGGCCGGGGCCCCCTATCCGGCGCTGTTCGCCGCTGCGCCGAATGCGGGCGTGGCAACCGGGTTAGATCTGGATGGCGATGGCCGGCAGGGCGGGCCGCGCGATGCCATGGGGTATGGCCGTTTTGCAGGGGAAGGTGGTGTGGCGGTGTTGTCGCGCCTTCCGGTTGACAGTGCGGCAGTGCGCGACTTTTCAGGGTTTCTGTGGCGGGATCTGCCGGGCAATCTGATGCCCATCGACACCCCACCTGATGTGGCCGCCGTCCAGCGTTTGTCGTCGAACGTGCATTGGGATGTGCCCGTCACGCTGGCGGGGGGGCGGACAGTCCATCTGTTGATCTGGCACGCCACGCCGCCCGTGTTCGACGGCCCTGAAGATCGCAATGGGCGTCGCAACCATGACGAAGCGGCGTTCTGGCTGGCGCTGATCAACGGGATGTTGCCATTTGCGCCGCCAGAGGAGCCGTTTGTACTTATCGGGCAACCCAACATGGACCCCGACAGGGGCGACGGGTTGCCCGAAGCGATGCGCCAGCTTTTCAGCCATCCGATGCTGCAAGACCCAAAGCCTGCGGGGGCGATGGGCACAGCCACTGCGGATTTCACGGCGCGAAACGGGCCGGGCGCGTTGCGCAGCGATGTCATTCTGCCCTCACGCGATGTGAACGTGATTGCATCCGGTGTGATGTGGCCCGCGCAGGGCGACCCGATGTTGCCCGTGTTGCAGGCGGCGTCGCGGCACAGGCCGATCTGGATCGACATTGATCTTCCTTGACCCGCCCCTGACCATTGGCTAGGCCCTGCCCCAATGAATTAACAGCATCGGGGTGTCATCTTGTCCAATCCAAGCCTTCTTATTCTGGCCGGAGACGGCATCGGCCCCGAGGTCATGGCCGAGGTCAAGAAGATCATCGCCTGGTTCGGGACGAAACGGGGCGTGGTGTTCGACGTGACCGAAGATCTGGTGGGAGGCTGCGCCTATGATGCACACGGAACGCCCCTGACCGACGCGACGATGGCGAAGGCGCAGGCGGCTGATGCGGTGCTGCTGGGTGCTGTGGGCGGGCCAAAGTATGACAAGCTTGATTTCAGCGTAAAGCCAGAGCGTGGGCTGTTGCGGCTGCGCAAGGAAATGGACCTGTTTTCGAACCTTCGCCCCGCGCAGTGTTTTGACGCGCTTGCCGATTTCAGCAGCCTGAAGCGTGATATCGTGGCGGGGCTTGATATTGTGATCGTGCGCGAACTGACCAGCGGGGTTTATTTCGGCGAACCGCGCGGCATCTTTGTTGAAGGGAACGAGCGGGTTGGCATCAACACGCAGCGTTACACCGAGTCTGAAATTGCACGTGTCGCCCGATCGGCATTTGAACTGGCGCGCCGCCGGTCGAACAAGGTCTGCTCGATGGAAAAGGCCAACGTCATGGAATCCGGCATACTGTGGCGCGAAGTCGTTCAGGAAGTGCATGACAAAGAATATCCCGACGTTGCCCTGACGCATATGTACGCAGACAACGGGGCCATGCAGTTGGTCCGCAACCCCAAGCAGTTCGATGTGATCGTCACCGATAACCTGTTCGGTGATCTGTTGTCAGACGCGGCGGCGATGCTGACGGGAAGCCTTGGGATGCTGCCATCGGCTAGCCTTGGTGCACCCATGGCGAACGGACGGCCCAAGGCCCTTTACGAACCGGTGCACGGGTCTGCGCCCGATATCACCGGGCAGGGCAAGGCCAACCCGATTGCCTGCATCCTGTCATTCGCGATGGCGCTGCGGTATTCGTTCGATATGGGCGACGATGCGGCCCGCGTCGAGGCGGCAGTGGAAAAGGTGCTGGCCGATGGTCTGCGCACCGCCGATCTTCTGGGCCCTGAAGGCGGATCGCCGATCAGCACCAGTGCCATGGGCGATGCTGTTCTGGCAGCACTGGACGCGTCGCTTTGATCTGATTTGCCGCTGATGCGTGACGTTGGCGGCAAACGTCATTTCGTCGCAGATCAGACCCCGGCAGGCCTTGCGCGTGGCCCGGTTCGCCGTCAAAAGGTGGGCGGGCCACGGAGGGAATTTCCCCTGACCGAGGCCAACGGTCCAACATGCCAAGCGATAAAACACACCTGAGCGGCGCGCTTTACGCGCTCGCAGCCTTTGGTCTTTATGCGACACACGACGTCGTCATCAAATTTCTAGGCGAATCCTATTCCACCTTTCAGATCATCTTCTTTTCCGGTCTTCTGGGCTTTCCACTGGTCACTATCATGCTGCTGGGCGATCGGCGCGGCGGCAACCTTATTCCGCGCCATCCCTGGTGGTCGGCCTTGCGGTCCCTGACAGCGGTGATGACGGGGCTGGCCGGGTTTTTTGCGTTTTCGCAGCTTCCGTTGGCGCAGACCTATGCGATCATGTTCGCGATGCCTTTGATCATCACCCTGCTGTCGATCCCGATGCTGGGCGAAAAGGTGGGTATCCGGCGCGGCCTTGCAGTCTTTGTCGGTCTGATCGGCGTGTTGATCGTTCTGCGGCCCGGCAATGCCCCGCTGAGCGTGGGGCATCTTGCGGCGCTGAGCGCGGCCTGCACCGGGGCCATGACGTCGATCATCGTGCGCAAGATTGGAAAAGACGAACGTTCGGCGGTTCTGATATTGTATCCAATGGTGGCCAGCATCATCGCAATGGGGCTTGCCCTGCCGTTTGTCTATCGACCCATGCCCATCGAACACTTAGGACTGATGGGTGTGATCGCGGGGTTGGGGTTCATTGCCACCTTGCTGTCGATCGCCGCCTATCGAAGTGCGCCTGCGGTGATCGTGGCCCCGATGCAATATTCGCAGATCATCTGGGCGATGTTCTACGGCTATCTCTTTTTCGGCGAAACCATCGACCTTTTCACCTTTGTGGGCACGGGCGTCATCATCGCGTCGGGTATCTATATCGTTCTGCGCGAAGGTCAGCCGCGCGTTTCGGAAAACCGCCCCGTGCTGGAAACCCGGTCACGGCCCGAAACCGGGGCCATGCCAAGGCTGAGCCTGATGCTTCGGCGGTTCGAAGTCCGCTCGAAAAGCGATTGAACTGCCTTGCAAACGGCCTGCGAACCGTCTAATTCGCCACCACGGTCGGAGCGTAGCGCAGCCTGGTAGCGCACCTGCTTCGGGAGCAGGGGGTCGGAGGTTCGAATCCTCTCGCTCCGACCAAAATCCCGAAATTCGTTCTTAGTGGCCCGTGGCGCGCAGGATGTAGGCGGCTGTCATCAGGTCAAAATGGGCCCCGCCGCCGTTTTTTGCCAGCGTGATCTGATCATCGGAACTGCGCCGGAAGGTGCCGCCAGCGATGTCATAGAAATCGGCGGTGACATCGTTTTCGGTGATCACGCCGCGCGCGATGGGGTCTTTGAGTTCGCCGATGTGGTGGATGGTCGAGGCGCGGGCGTCGACAAAGATCGTGGCGCGTTGCAAGGCCAGATCGTCGGCTTCGCGCATGTCAGGGCGGTAAGCGCCGATCAGATCGACGTGCTGGCCGGGGCGAAGCCATTGGCCCTGCAGGACGGGGTCGCTGCTCATCGTAGCGGTGCAAATGATATCGGCACGTGCGACGGCGGTAGGAAGATCATCGACGGCGGTGACACCGGCAAGGTTGGCGGCCATGGTCTGCGCGGCGGCGGGTGTCCGGTTCCAGACAAGGAAGGCCGCGTCCGGAAAGTGGCTGCGATAGGCGTCCACCATGGAACGGGCCACAGCACCGGCCCCGATCAGCAAAATGGTGCGGCTGTCAGGGCGGGCGAGGTGCTTGGCCGCAAGCAGGCTGTCGCCCGCGGTTTTCCATTTGGTCACAAGGTGAAAGTCGATCACCGCCGACAGTTCGCCCGTCGTGTCGGAAAACAGTGTCACTGCCCCGTTGACGGCAGGCTTGCCCAGACGCGCATTGCCCGGAAAGATCGTCGCGCATTTGACAAGCTGACCGAGCCCGTCGATCCAGGCAGCGCGGTTCAACAGAGTGTCAGACCCCCGATACAGCAACGCATCGCGGATTTCAGCGCGGGGAAGCCGGTGACCCGCCTCTATCGCATTTGTCAGGGCGGCCCAATCCAAAAGGCTGTCCGCCTCTGGTCCGATCATGGTTGCGGTCATAAACCAGCCTCCGCTTCCGTCAGAAGCCCGGCCTGCACCAGCCGTGCGGCCCAGCCTTGCCAATCGGTAAAGTGATGCGTCTGCCAACCGCGTGCGGCGGCGGCGGCGATGTTGTTTGCCTTATCGTCAGTGAACAATAGGGTGGCGGGATCAAGCCCGCAGTCCGCCTCAGCCATGGCAAAGATCGCCGGGTCGGGCTTCATCACACCCATCTGGCCGGACACATAGAAGCGGTCAAACCAGGTCAGGAAATCATATTGCGTTTGCGCATAGGCAAAGCTATGGATGCCAAAATTGGTAAGCGTAAACACCGGAACCCCGCGTGCCTGCAAGGCCGGGATCAGCGCGATGGATTGTTCGATCCGGGGGCTGGCCATGTCGATCCAGTGATCATGCCACCAGCGCACCTCGGTTTCCCATTCGGGGTGGGCCTGTGCCAAGTCATAGACCGTTTCGCGGAACAGGGCACCGCCGTCGATCCGATCATTCATGCCAATCAGGTCAACCGCCGCAAACAGCGCCTTGCGCCGTTCCGCGCCCAACCGGCTGTCATAAAAACGTTCGGGGTTCCATTCGATCAGCACATTGCCAATATCGAAGATGACTGCGTTAACCTGCATTCCGTCGCCTCGTCTCGCGCCAAAGGGTGTACATACCGGCCCCAACGATGAGCACAATGCCCAGCCAGCCGATAGCGTCGGGCCAGGTGCCGAATACCGTGACCCCCCAGAAGATGGCAAGCGGCATGGCGGCATATTCAAAGGGTGCGATCAGGGCGGCCTCGTTCGTGCGGTAGGCCTGCGACAGAAGCATGCCGCCAACGGCGACCGACAGGCCGGTGGCAAGAAACGCCGGCCAATCTGCAACGGGTGGCCAGATCCAGTCGCGGAACAGAAAGGCGAGCGACGGGTTGGCCGATCCCGACAGATGCCCGTCGCCCACCATCAGGCCCATCGTGCTGCTGACAAGGACGAACCCGATCTGCACATAGAAGTTGAGCGCGAAGGCGCTTTCGGTATCCTTCATCCGGCGCGTCATCATGTGGGTGGAGGCATAGCAGAAGGCCGATACAAGGATCAGGATAGCGGCCGGTTGAAACACGCCTGACCCGGGCCGAAGCATCACGACAACACCCAGCAGCCCGACCGCGACGGCGGCCCAGCGGCGCGGCCCGACCCGTTCGCCCAGCACTAGGGTGGAAAGGACGGTCACAAGAAGGGGGCTGACAAACGCAATCGCGACGGCATCGGCCAGCGGTAGTGCGGCAAGGCCAAGGAAATAGGCCACGTTTGACACCATGACAAATGTTACGCGCAGCAACTGCCCCCGTGGGCGGCGGGTGATCAGCTGGCGGAAATCCGACCGGCTGACCAACATCAGGACGGCGAGGACCACCAACCCGATGAGCGAGCGCACGAGGATCACCTGATGCAGGGCATAGCTTTCTGACAATGACTTTATCGCCACATCGTTGACCGACAGAGTGGCGCTGCCACAAAGGGCGAACAGGATGCCGATCAGTGGCGTTCTGACCGGGTCTGCTTTGGCTGATGGCGGGGAAAGGGGCGTCATGGCAGTACAGAATCAACTCTGCCACGCGGCGTCTAGTCCTGACGCGACACCGTTGTCAGCAACCCGCCGTTGACGTCACGTCGCCCGCGCCAATGCACCCAGCACGCGATCCAGCGTTTCAAGAAACCGGGACCGGTCTGCCTTGCTGAACGGGCGACCACCGCCCTGACGAAAGGGGTCGGCGCTGCGCAGATCCTGCATCAGATCGCGCATCGCCAGAACGTTGCCGATGTTTGCCGGGGTCAATTCTTCGCCATTCGGCTTTATCACGCGTGCGCCTGCCGCCACGCATTTCGCGGCAAGGGGGATGTCTGTCGTGACGACCACCGACTGCGGGCCTGCGCGTTCGGCGATCCACTTGTCGGCCTCGTCCGGGCCTGCCTCGACAAAGACGCTTTCCACAAGCGGGTTGGCCGAAGGGCGGATGCCGCCGTTCGATACCAGAACCATCCGCGCGCCGTGCCGGGTGGCGACGCGTTCCGCCTCGGCCTTCACGGGGCAGGCATCTGCGTCGATCAGCACCTCAGGCATACAAGGCCGTGGCGTGAAAGGCGATGTGGTCTTCCATGAAGGTGGAGACGAAGAAATAGCTGTGGTCATAGCCTTTCTGCATCCGGAACGCCCCGTCTTGCCTGCGCGCCAGCATCGCCGCACCAAGCTGTTCCGGCATCAGCCGGTCAAGGAACTGATCCGTGGCCCCCTGATCAATCAGCATTGGCCCGTCAAAGCCGCGCTTGCGCATCAGGAGGGTGGCATCATGGTTTGCCCACTTTCCTTCATCAGAGCCAAGATAGGCGGTGAACTGTTTGCGGCCCCATTCGCTTGCCGCCGGATGGCAGATCGGGGCAAAGGCGGAAACGGACCGGAACCGGCCGGGTATGCCCATCGCAATGGTCAGCGCCCCGTGGCCACCCATCGAATGACCGGTAATGGCCTGACGCCCCTGCTCCAATGGGAACTGGCCGAACACCTGCGACGGCAGGTCATCAGTCACATAATCCCACATGCGGTAGTTGGCTGCCCAAGGCGCTTCGGTGGCATTGACGTAGAACCCTGCGCCCTGCCCCAGATCAAAGGCATCATCGTTGGCGACCCCCGGCCCGCGTGGCGAGGTGTCTGGAAACACAAGGGCAATCCCCGCCTTTGCGGCAAACTGCTGTGCGCCGGCCTTTACCATGGCGTTTTCATGCGTGCAGGTCAGGCCCGACAGATACCACAGCACCGGCACCGGGCCGTCTTCGGCCTCCAGCGGCAAGAACAGGCCAAAGGTCATGTCGCAGCCTGTGACGGCGGACTGATGGCTGTACACGCCCTGCACTCCGCCAAAGGCGCGGTTTTCCGAAATGGTCTTCACCAGTTGGTCCCTTTCCTGCACGTCGGGCGATCGTCAGCCACCGCCGATCAACACCCCGGCCGCAAAGACCAAAGCACCCCCGACAACCACCTGCAAGGCCGCCCGAAGGAAAGGTGTTTCCATATAGCGGTTCTGAATCCATGCGATTGCCCAAAGTTCGACAAAGACGATGACCATGGCAAGGATCGTTGCCGTCCAGAAATCGGGGATCAGATAGGGAAGCGCGTGGCCCATCCCGCCCACAGTCGTCATGACGCCACTGGCAAGTCCGCGCTTCAGGGGGCTGCCCCGGCCTGACAGCACGCCGTCGTCATGCGCCGCTTCGGTAAAGCCCATGGAAATGCCTGCGCCGACTGCGGCAGCGGATCCGACAAGAAAGGTCGTCCAGGTGTTTTGCGTGGCAAAGGCCGTGGCGAAGATGGGCGCAAGGGTGCTGACCGATCCGTCCATCAGGCCGGCAAGACCGGGCTGCACCCATGTCAGGATGAACTTGCGCCGGTCAACCTGATCTTCGCTGCTGCGCACGTCTTCGGGCAGGTGGAGGTCAGCCAGGTCGTCCGCCTTGCGCTGATGCCCCGCCTCGGCCGCTGCAAGATCGCCCAGAAGTTTGCGGGTCGCGCTATCCTGCGCCGATGCGGCGGCGCGTTCGTAGAACTGGCGGGCCGATGTTTCCATGCCCTGCACTTCGGACCTGATCCTGTCGAGCCCCAGGTTCCGGGTCAGCCAGATGGGGTTGCGCTGCGCGCTGCCCGCCACATGTTCCCTGCGAATAAGCGGGATGACCGGGCCGAAACGCGTGTCGTGCAGATCGATCAGGCGTTGGCGGTGACCGTCTTCTTCAGCCGCCATCGCATTAAACACCGCTGCCGACGCGGGATAATCGGCGCGCAGATGTTCGGCATAAGACCGATAGATGCGCGCGTCGTCTTCTTCGTTGGAAATGGCGAGCGCCAGCACCTCCTGTTCGGACAGGTCGGAAAAGCGGCGGCGGTTGGACAGGCCAGGGATCATGGTGGGCACCGTAGTTAGAACAGTTCTAATGTAGCAGCATGCAGCGGCACTGCAAGGCGTTCCGCTTGCGGCGTGAACGCTGCATCGGATAGCCTTCGGTCACGGAGGCACGCATGCACATCGCCGACCCTGAAATTCGCCGAGGCCGCAAATACGATCAAGTCCTTGACGGGGCGCGGCGCGTTTTTCTGCGTGACGGGTTCGAAAGCGCGTCGGTTGATGACATCGCACGCGAGGCGGGTGTGTCGAAAGCCACTCTTTACGCCTATTTCCCTGACAAACGGCTGCTGTTTCTGGAGATTGCCCGGTCAGAATGCCTGCGCCAGAAAGACGAGGCCGAGGCACAGATTGACGAAGCCCTGCCTGTCGCCGAGATTCTGAGGCTGGCTGCGGGGCGTATACTGGATCAGATGCTTTCGGATTTTGGGATGCAGGTTTACCGCATGGCCGTGAGCGAAAGCGTCCGGTTCCCCGAAATCGGGCAGGCGTTCTATGCCAGTGGTCCGATGGTCCTGCGCACGTCACTTGGCCGCTATCTGCGGGCAGCGATGGGCCGGGGAGAGTTGAAGATCGACGATATCGACCTTGCGTCGGATCAATTCGGCGAACTGTGCCGCGCGGATGTGATCAACAGGGTGCTTCTGGGAATGGACAGGCGAATCGGACAAGGCGATATCGACCGCGTGATCCGGGGCGCTGTGGAGATGTTCATGGCCCGATACGGCGCGTCGAAACCCGTCGAAAGCTAGGCCTTGTCACGGGCCGCAAGGTGGTTGCCGCCACCGGAACTGACCTCGAACCGCCCTGTGTTCGTTAGCAGGTCGGACAATTTGGCACTGCCATAGGTGCGCGGGTCGAAGTCGGGTTTCGACTTGATGATGAACTGGCCAAGTTGACCCAGTGAATACCATTCCTGATCCGGATCGATCTTCTTCATGGCATCGAGAATAAGGGGGATGGCCTTGGACGGCGGGTCTTTCTTGGGCGTCGCGGGTTCGGCCGGGCGGACGCCTGCCACCACGGCGCCGGGCTTTTCAACCAATTCCGTCGGGGCCACGATGTTTTCGATGCGCACGAACCGATTGCAGACATTGACCAGCGCATCGGGGGTTTTCGCCTCGCCAATGCCGATCACTTCCAGCCCGTCTTCGCGGATGCGGCTGGCCAGGCGGGTAAAGTCGCTGTCCGACGACACAAGGACGAAGCCGTCGAATTTGCCCCGATGCAGAATATCCATGGCGTCGATCACAAGGCCGATGTCGCTTGCGTTCTTGCCTTTGGTGTTGGCGGATTGCTGATGCATCACCATGCCCAGATCGCGGGCCTGTTCCTTCCAAGCTGCAAGCGCCTGACTGGACCAATCGCCATAAACCCGTTTCAGGGCGGGTTCACCAAACGAGGTGATTTCCTTCAGGATGGCGGCGGCGTGCCGGGCGGGCACGTTATCCGCGTCGATCAGGACCGCCAGTAACTTTACATCGGCCATGGCGGTCCCTTTGTTCAGACGAGTTCGTCCATCGAGCGGACGACTTTGCCCAACAGGCCATAGGCAATCGCCTCGTCCGTGTTGAGCCAGAAATCGCGCGACGTATCTTTGGCGATCTGTTCCGAAGTCTGTCCGGTTGCCGCCGCGAAAAGGTCGGTCAGCCGTTCGCGCATGATCATGATCTGGCGCGCCTGAAGCGCCATGTCCGTCACCTTGCCATAGATCCCGCCCGAGGGTTGGTGCAACAGAAAGCGGGTGTTGGGCAGGCAATACCGGTTTTCCCGTTCCGCACCCACAAAGATAAGCGCGCCGGCCGAAGATACCCAGCCAGACCCGATGGTGCGAACCTTCGGTTTGATGAACTTGATCATGTCATGGACCATGTCGCCGCTTTCGACGTGACCGCCGGGGGACGAGATGAACATGTTGATCGGCGCATCGCTTTCCTGCGACAGCGCCAAAAGCTGCGTCACGACACGGGCGGCCAGCTTGTCATTGATTTCGCCCGTGATCACCACAGTCCGCGTCTTGAAGAACATCTGTTCCACAGGCGAGGTCGTGCGTTCGTCCTTGTCTTCCTTTGCGCCCTTTTCAGGTTCGCCTTCATCCAACATGCGATGCATCATCGGTTGTTCCTTTCGTGGTAACACGGTCAGTTGGGGCCAAGGTAAGCGCTTTGCCCGGAAGGTTGAAGGGGGGTCAGAAGCGGTATTCGACCGCACCTGACCTAAACCCAAGGTCGGCACAGAACCAGATCAGTAGACCACGACAGAGCGGATGCTTTCGCCAGCCTTCATGAGGTCAAAGCCCTTGTTGATGTCTTCCAGTGGCATGGTGTGGGTGATCATCGGGTCAATCTGGATCTTGCCGTCCATATACCAATCGACAATCTTGGGCACGTCTGTCCGGCCCCGCGCGCCGCCAAAAGCGGTGCCTTTCCAGACGCGGCCAGTGACAAGCTGGAAGGGGCGCGTTTCGATCACCGCACCGGCGGGGGCCACACCGATCACGACAGAAACGCCCCAACCGCGGTGGGTACATTCCAGCGCGTCGCGCATCACCTTGACGTTGCCTGTGCAGTCAAAAGAATAATCCGCGCCGCCAATCTGATCGAACGGAGTCTTGGTCATGTTGACAAGATGCTGAACCAGATTGCCCTCGACCTCGCGCGGGTTGACGAAATGGGTCATGCCGAACTGTTCGCCCCAAGCCTTGCGATCATTGTTCAGGTCGACCCCGATGATCATGTCGGCCCCGGCAAGGCGCAGACCCTGCAGCACGTTCAGGCCGATGCCGCCCAGACCAAAGACGACGGCCTTGGCCCCCACCTCCACCTTGGCGGTGTTCAGGACGGCACCCACGCCAGTGGTCACACCGCATCCGATATAGCAGATCTTGTCGAACGGGGCATCATCGCGCACCTTTGCCAGCGCGATTTCGGGCAGGACGGTGTGGTTGGCAAAGGTGGAGCAGCCCATGTAATGCAGGATCGGCGTACCATCCAGCATGGAGAACCGGGTTGTGCCATCCGGCATCAGTCCCTGCCCTTGCGTGGCCCGGATGGCGGTGCAAAGATTGGTCTTCTGGCTCAGGCAACTTGGGCACTGGCGGCATTCGGGGGTGTAGAGCGGTATGACGTGATCACCCGGCTTCAGGCTGGTAACGCCCGGCCCGCATTCAAGCACAATGCCCGCGCCTTCATGGCCCAGAATGGCGGGAAACATGCCTTCCGGGTCTGCGCCAGACAGGGTGAATTCATCTGTATGGCAGATGCCGGTGGCCTTGATCTCCACCAGAACCTCGCCCCATTTCGGGCCTTCAAGGTTCACCTCCATGATTTCGAGCGGCTTTCCGGCAGCAACGGCGACGGCAGCACGAGTGCGCATGACTTTTCCCTCCAGTCTTTTTTCAAGGGATGTGCCAAAGCCGCCGATTTTGCAACGCGGGAATTGCGCGATCCCGCCACAACGCAAGGCTTGAACTGGAACCCGGCGGGCAGACCATGCGATGATATGGGCAGATTGTTCAAACAGGAGGAATTGGATTGACCTACAAACATATCGCCCTGGCTTTGCTGATGCTGTCGGCCTGTGCGGAAATAGCCCCACCGCCGGTTGTCACCCCCGACGTTGGCACCTGCGGCGCAACAGAGCTTCAGTCTTTGGTCGGGCGTGACGCGGCGGTTCTGGATACGATGCGGTTCGGCCAGCCTGTTCGGATGATCCGGCCCGACACGATGGTGACGATGGATTACTCGGCGGAGCGGCTGAACATCCGTGTCAATGCGGCGGAAAAGATCGACGCTGTGACCTGCGGCTAAGACAACGGGCGTCCGGCTATGCGCCGGGCGCCCGTCATCGCGGCGGTATCAATCCGCGCGGTATGCCTTGTGGCACGCGCCGCAGGCGGCCCCGACGTTGGCCATTCCCGCACCGATCGTTTCGACCGATGCGGTATCGATGGCACCTGCGGCCGACGCAAGTGCCTCGCTCTTGGCCACAAAATCTTCCCAGTTCGTCCAGATTTCGGGCTTGGCTTCGCTGTCATCATCCATCGCCTGCGTTTCGAACTTTGCAGGGATCTCGCCGGCGGCGGCCAGAAGTTCGGCTTTTGCAGCGTCGGCAGCGGCCTGATCAAAGGCGGTCTTGCCACCGGCCATCTCGCCCAGAATCTTGGCGTTCTTGCCCATCGTCTTCATGATGTCCTGACGCGCAATCACGTTCGGATCAGTGGCTTCGGCATAGGCAACCGTGCCAAGGCCAAGCGACGCGGCAACAACGACTTTCAACAGGAACTTCATCATTCATATCCTTTCAACTGTGGGACCACTTGTCGCAACTATACGGACAGTTTCGATTTCATCTACAGACCATAGTCGGATCAAAGGAATATCACGGAAATGTCAGATCTAGCTTGATCCAATCGCGGTTTTCGGCTGTTTGTTGTTCATTTTCAACGGCTTACTCCGGCCAGGTCGGCCGGTTCCCACGGCAAGCGGTCAAGAACGAATTCTTCAGGATCGAAGTTGCAAAAGTCGTCTGTGCGAAAATGCAGGGTCAGGTCGCAACACCATGCTTCGGGGTTGGTTTCCGTAACGTCGTGATCGGCTGAAACATGGCGCAGCAGGCGGAAACAAAAGGAAATGAGGGAATTCAAAGTCAGGCACCCGAAGTGTCGCACAGGTGCACACATTTCCGCGATTCAGAGCGATCAAACCGTGATTTCACATTGGGCACCTGACCACCCATCTTGGCTTCACGGGCCGCAACACAGTGGCTCAACCACTTAACATGAATAGGAAAATATGATGAAGAACCTGATCCTTGCCACGCTGATTGCCGGCGCCTCTGTGTCGTCCGCTTTCGCCATGACGACCACTGCACAACTGTCGGAAGTGAACCGTATCGAAGCGCAGCGCTTTGTGCCCAACGGCGACTTCACCAACCTGACCCCCGCTCAGGTCACGGCGATCGACCTGCTGCTGCTGAGCTCCGAAGATCTGGGCGCTGGCGAAAATCCGGCAGGCAAAATCGCAAAAATCCTGGAGCGTTCGTAATCATATCGGGGGTCACGACGTCCGCGTCGGACCCTATTGATTATCAGCGCACAGTTCTACCCTGGGCATAGTGCCCGTTACAGCTCAACCAAGAAAACAGGAATATACCATGAAAAATCTCATCCTCGCCGCCCTGATCGCCGGTGCATCGGTTTCGTCCGTGGCGGCCATGTCCGCAGGCCAACTGTCGGAAGTCGACCGCATCGAAGCACAGCGCCTTGTGCCTTCGGCAGATCTCAGCAACCTGACACCTGCCCAGGTGACGGCGATCGAATTTCTGCTGACCTCGGACAACCTGAAAGCCGGCAACAACCCGGCTGGCAAACTGCAGGTTATCCTGAACCGCAGCTGAGTGTTGCGCAGCGTGAATGAAGGGCAGGCCATCGGCCTGCCCTTTTTCGTTCAGCGCAGGCGTTCCAGAATGGCGAGGTTCGCATAACCGTCCGCCGGCAGGCCCATCAGTTTCTGATACCGTCGCAGGGCATTTATCGAGTTGGGGCCGAATATTCCGTCAGGCGCGCCAGCGTCGAAACCTGCCTTTGTCAGGCGAGTTTGCAGTTCCTTCCGCTCAGACAAGGTCAGGGCGCGTTCGCCGCGTGGCCAAGGCGAATGGATGGGCTGACCCCCGGCCAGACGGTCGGCAAGATGACCCACCGCGACAACATAGGCATCGGCGGCATTGTAGGCGGCAATGACCGCAAAATTCGAAGTGATGAGAAACGCCGGGCCATTTGCGCCAGCGGGCAGCAGCAGGGCGCATGGCCCATGATCCTCAAGAGGCGCACCCGAGACTTGCAGAACCCCGCGATGCCGCCAGACGTCTGTGGTGTGAACCTGCGATTTGCCCGATTGGGCGTGATCAAAGGTGGCAGGCAAGGCAACCTCGACCCCCCATGGAACGCCATGCCGCCAGCCCGCAGCAAGAAGATAGGCTGCAGTAGAGGCCAAGGCATCAGCCGGATCATCCGCCCAGATGTCGCCCCGCCCGTCGCCGGTAAAATCCACGGCATGCGCAAGGTAGGACGTGGGCATGAACTGGGTGTGGCCCATTGCGCCAGCCCAACTGCCCAGCATCCGGTCAGGCGAAATGTCTTTCGTCTGAATGATCTGCAAGGCGGCAAGAAGCTGGGTTTCGAAGAACGCGGCGCGGCGGCCGTCACTGGCAAGCGTCGCCAGCGCCGAAATGACAGGGATATCGCCGCGATGTGTGCCATAGCGGCTTTCCAGCCCCCAGATCGCCACCAGAACCTCGCGTTCGATGGGATATCTGGCTTCGATCCGGTCCAGCAGGGTCTGGTGCCGTGAAAGGGCGGTGTGACCATCGGCAAGCCGATCTGTGCTGACAGCACTGTCAAGGTAATCCCAGATGGACTTGGAAAACTCGGCCTGATTGCGGTCTTTGGCGATTACGCCCGCGAGGAACTGCACATCCCCCAAAGCCAAATCGAGTGTGTTCTGCAATATCCCTGCGGCGCGGGAGCGGGCGCGAAAGCCGGGCAGCCAGTTTGCCAAAGGGTCTGCGGCATCATCCATCTGTCGGCCTGTCACAGTATTGACCCCAACCGTTTGCGCGCGGGCGGTCAGCACGGCGGCAGCACACATCAGCCCACCCAAAACTGCCATTCGGCGTTGCAATGGTTGCCCCTATTTCCGTCGACGAATGACCTTCCGCTTGGCATCGCGTGCGGCGGCGGCACCCGGTTTGCGCGGCACGAAACGCCCGCGCTTGGCCGACGCGCCCGACGGCATCGCGCGGTTTTCCAGTTCCACAATCTCCAGCATCAGGCCGCCGGTCAAGGGATCAGCTTCGGCCAGACGCACGGTGACACGCTGACCCATGCCAAGGACGATGCCACTGTCGCCACCCATCAGCGTCTGGGCATCGGCGTCGAAATGGAAAAACTCATTCCCGACAGACCGGATGGGAACAAGGCCATCCGCCCCGGTTTCATCGAGTTTGACGAACAGGCCAAACCGTTGAACGCCCGAAATACGGCCGGTGAATTCCGCGCCGACGCGATCCGCCAGAAATGCGGCGAGATAGCGGTCGTTGGTATCACGTTCGGCAATCATCGACCGGCGTTCGGTGTCGCTGATTTGTTTGGCGGTTTCGGGCAGATCCTCGATATCCTGCGGGGACAGGCCATCAGCGCCCCAGCGATGCGCCGAAATCAGGGCGCGGTGCACCACAAGATCGGAATAGCGGCGGATCGGGCTGGTGAAATGGGCGTAAGACCGCAGCGCCAGACCGAAATGCCCGAAGTTTTCCGGGTGGTAATAGGCCTGCGTCATGGACCGGAGCGTGGTGATATTCATCAGTTCGGCAAATTCGGTGCCCTGCGCCTGCGCAAGCAGGCGGTTGAGGTGGGCGGTTTTCAGAACCTGCCCCTTGGCAAGCACGAACCCCGACGCTTCGGCCACATCGCGCAGCGCGTCGAGCTTTTCCGGGCTTGGTTCTTCGTGGACCCGGAACAGCAGCGGTGTCTTGAGGCGTATCAATTCCTCGGCGGCAGCGACGTTTGCCATGATCATGAATTCTTCGATCAGGCGGTGGGCGTCCAGCCTGTCGCGGTAGGCGACAGAGGTAACCTTGCCCGCGTCATCCAAAACGATCTTGCGTTCGGGAAGATCGAGATCGAGCGGTTCGCGGGCGGCCCGGGCGGCCTTTGTCGCCTCGTATACAGCATAAAGCGGGCGAAGAACGGGTTCGAGCAACGGGGCAGTGACGGCATCAGGCGTGCCATCAATGGCGCGCTGCACCTGTTCGTAGTTCAGGCTGCCTTGCGACCGCATGAGGCCCCTGACAAAACGGTGCGATACCTTGTGGCCGCCCGCACTGACCACCATGCGAACCGCAAGACAGGCGCGGTCCACATGTTCATGCAAGGAACACAGATCGCCCGACAGGACATCGGGAAGCATGGGTACGACGCGGTCGGGGAAATAGGTAGAATTGCCACGCTTGCGCGCCTCGCGGTCAAGTGCACCGCCGGTGCGGACATAGTGGGCGACATCGGCAATCGCGACCCAGACGATAAACCCGCCGGGGTTTTTCGGGTCGGTATCCACCTGCGCCAGAACGGCATCATCGCGGTCGCGGGCATCGACCGGGTCTATCGTGACAAGGGGCAGGTCGCGCAGATCTTCGCGGGTGTCGAGGGGGGCAGGTTTCGCAGCCTCAGCCTCGGCAATGGCCGCGTCGTGAAAGTGATCGGGGATGCCGTGCTGATGGATGGCAATCAGGCTGACCGCGCGCGCGCCCATCGGATCGCCCAGCCGTTCGACAACGCGCGCCATTGGCAGGCCCAGACGTTTCGGCCCGGCCTGTTCAACCTCGACCAGTTCGCCGTCTTTGGCGCCGTGCGTGGCATCGCGGGCGACGCGCCATTCCTTGTCGTTGCCCTTGTCCACCGGCACGATACGGCCACCGTCGGACGCCTCGCGGAAGATACCCAGCATGCGGATGGGGTTCGACCCGATCTTGCGGATCAGGCGTGCTTCGTGGCTGTGGCCGGGGTCGGTGACTTCGGTCAGACGGGCAAGGATGCGATCACCCGCGCCCATGGCAGTGTCGCCGGTGCGGGTCACCAGAAGGATGCGGGGTTCCGCCCCCGTGCCATCCCATTCCATCGGTTTGGCGAACAGGTCGCCCTGACTGTCCGGCCCCGTCACCATCAGGATCGACACGGGTGGCAACGTGGCCGCCTCACGATAGGTGCGGCGTTTCTTGGCCAGCGAACCGTCGTCCTGCATTTCATGCAGGATGCGTTTCAGTTCAACCTTGCCGGCACCGCTTTTGATGCCGAATGCCTTTGCGATGTCGCGCTTGGCGGCAAGTGTGGGGTTTTCCTTGATCCACTCAAGGATGCGGGTCTTGTCGGGAAGCTGTTCCATGTCAGGGCCGTAGCATAGGGCGGGCGGGGCGTCACCCCGAAACGCGGCATATACGCCTGACTACAGTGGCAGTTCCATGTCCCGATGGACAATCCCGGCATCCAGGTATTCTTCGCCAAAGGCCCGAAAGCCAAGGCGTTCGTAAAACCCGGTCGCATGAATCTGCGCGCCAAGTTTCACGCGGGCGATCCCCGGCATGGCACGAAACTGATCCACCCCGGCGCGGATCAAAGCAGCACCCAGACCCACGCCGCGCAATGGTTTGATCACGCAGACCCGCCCGATCTTGCCCGTAACCCCATCGCGCAACAGGCGGGCAGACCCGGCGGGCCGCCCCGCCATGGTGGCAAGCAGATGGATGGCAAGATCGTCCTTGTCGTCAATCTCGTCCGCCTCGGGCACGCCTTGTTCCTCGATGAACACCACCCGCCGCAGCCAGCGGCAGGTCGGGATGTCGTTGGTCACTTCGATGGTAAAGCTCATGCGAAATAGTCGCGCAGGATGCGGCTATAGATCGCCTTCAACTGGTGGATCTGCGCCACCTTGACCCGTTCATCAACCTGATGCATCGTGCGACCGACAAGACCAAATTCGACGACAGGGCAGTGATCCTTGACGAACCGCGCATCTGACGTGCCGCCACTTGTGGAATATTGCGGCACGACTCCGGTTTCGGCAGCGACGGCCTTGGCGACCAGGTCGCTGAAAGGCCCGGGGGCAGTCAGGAAACTTTCACCCGAAATCGAAATCGCCAGCGATATTTCCGCCCCGGTCTGCGCCGCAACTTCTGCCGCTTCGCTGTGCAGCCAGTTCGACAAGGACGCGCCGCTGTGGCGGTCATTGAAACGGATATTGACCGTCCCGCGGCACAGGGCGGGGATCACGTTATTCGCCGGATTGCCTGTGTCGATGGTCGTGATCGCAAGCGTGGACGCGTCAAAATGGTCGGTCCCCGTATCAAGTTCGTGGCTGGCCAGCCTGTCCATCAGGCGGACCATGGCAGTGACAGGGTTGTTGGCGCGGTGGGGATAGGCGGAATGGCCCTGCACACCGCGCACGGTGATATGCGCGGTCGTGCTGCCGCGGCGGCCGATCTTCATCATCTCGCCCATCACGTTGGGGCAGGTCGGTTCGCCGACAAGGCAGTGCGTCATCCGTTCACCCGTCGTCGCCATCCAGTCAAGAAGTGCCACGGTTCCATCGACGGCGACGCCTTCTTCGTCACCAGTGATGGCAAGGATCACCGCGCCGTCAGGGGGCGTATCCTGCACAAAATCGACAGCGGCGGCGGCAAAGGCGGCCACGCCTGATTTCATGTCGGTCGCACCCCGGCCATACATCCAGCCGTCCACCACTTCCGCGCCAAACGGGTCATGCGTCCACGCGGCCCTGTCGCCCACAGGCACAACGTCGGTGTGGCCGTTAAACCCAAAGGCCTTTTTCGCCCCCTTTGCACCCCATCGGGCAAACAGGTTGGACACCGCGCCACGGTCCACGCGGGTGCAGGCAAAGCCTGCGTCCGTCAGCACCTGTTCCAGCAATACAAGCGCGCCACCTTCGTCGGGCGTGACAGAGGAACAGCGGATCAGGTCTGCTGTCAGGGAAACGGGGTCAAGCGGGGTCATCCTGTCAGCCTATTCAAAAAACGGCGTCATCTGAGCCACAACGACCGAGTTTTCGTCAAGTGCGCGCTGCATCAGGGCGCGTTCTTCGGGGTCAATCTCGTCACCGCCTTCGATCCGTTCATCAAGCGTGCCATAGCCCGAAACATCAATCGGGTTAAGGTCTGCCACCTTGAGCACGGCCACCGTTTCGCGCACAGCCTCGGCCTCGTCCACACCACTGGCATAGATCATCAATGCGGCCCCGATAGCATTATCGGGCAGGCCGTCACCGACTTTGCGGCCCACTTCGACCACCAGCGTGAAGACCTGCTGCGGGCGTTTGGGCTTTTCTGTGGGATCATCGGTCATGTCGGATCTGTCCATTCGTCGCAGTTGCAGTTTCGGCACAGCCCGGGTGTTACTGAAGGTTGGATCAGACCGCAGGCGGTGCAGCACTTGTCCGGCCCCGCCCCTGCAGGGGCATAAGGTTCCAGTTCCGGCGGCGGTTCGATGCGCAGGCCGCGGCGGGCCGGTTCCGCCGCAAAGACAGACAGATCGCCCGAAGGTTCCATATAGGCCGCACGCACCTGTCCCAGCGACGTCATGCCGTTGATGCGCAACCCCGACCGCAATTCGCCCACTGTCAGGTTCAACCGCCGCAGCGCATCCATATCGGTCACGCCGTCCTGAACAAGGCAGGACGGTTCGCCATTGATCATCGTTTCCATCTTTGATGATCGCAGGGTCAACAGTTCGACGCCCTTGGCAAAGAACACCGCCACCGTGATGGCGAACATGCCGTGGAAAAGCGGCACATCGGGCAGAAAGACCGAGTCACCGACAGCCGAACCGAGCGCGATGACAAGCAGAAATTCGACTATTGACAGTTGCGCGATGCTGCGCCCGCCGATCCAGCGCAGCAGCATCAGGGTATAGCCGTAGATCACGCAGGTCCGGACCAGAATCTCGGCATAGTAAAGCCAATGCACATCGCCAAAGATCATGCGCGTCAGATCAAACGGGATGACAAGGTCCGACATGATGCGTCAGTCCCGCAGCAGTTCGTTGATGCTCGTCTTGCTGCGGGTTTGCGCATCCACTTTTTTCACGATCACGGCGCAGTACAGGTTTATCCCGTTCTTTGACGGCATCGACCCCGCCACGACAACCGAACCGGCTGGCACCTCGCCATAGGTCACGGCACCGGTTTCGCGATCCACGATCTTGGTCGATTTGCCGATGAACACACCCATCCCCAGAACCGAGCCTTCCCGCACGATACAGCCTTCGACAACTTCGGAACGCGCACCGATGAAACAGTTGTCCTCGATGATCGTCGGTCCGGCCTGCATCGGCTCCAGCACTCCGCCGATCCCGACGCCGCCCGACAGATGGACGTTCTTGCCGATCTGGGCGCAACTGCCCACCGTCGCCCAGGTGTCAACCATCGTGCCTTCGTCAACGAAAGCACCAAGGTTGACGAAGGATGGCATCAGGACGACGCCTTTTGCGATGAACGCCGAATGGCGCACGACCGAGCCGTGCACCGCCCGAAAGCCCGCCGCGCGCCACTGGTTTTCGCCCCAGCCTTTGAACTTGCTGTCGACCTTATCCCACCACATGCCGCCCTGTGCGCCACCGGACTGCCCCTCCATGTCACGCAGCCGAAACCCGAGCAGCACGGCCTTTTTGGCCCACTGGTTGACGTGCCAATCATTGCCCTGCTTTTCAGCGACGCGAAGCGTGCCCGCGTCCAGTGCTGCGAGCGTCGTTTCGATGGCATCGCGAACTTCGCCCCGGGTGGCCGGGTTAATCGTGTCGCGGGCTTCCCAAGCGGCGTCGATGGCAGGGGCAAGGGCGTTGTCGGGCATCGGTGTTCCTTTCGGGGTGGAAGGCAATTCCGCCTGCCTATAAGCGTTGTATGCCACCCAAGCAATCCAAAGGCCGACATGTCTGACACCACCCGCAAACACCCGCTTCGTTCGTCCCGGCAGGATGTGCGTGCCGCAGACCGCATGCCGGACACGCCTCAGACCTTGGCCCCCACCTATCGTCTGGCCTTCGCCGACCCGGATTTCCTGACGCACGAAGATCTGCGGCCCGTTCGGTTGCAGTTGGAGTTGCTGAAGCCGGAAATGGCGCTTGACCGCGCCGGGATCAAATCGACCATCGTTCTGTTCGGCGGTGCGCGCATCCGCGAAGGCGCAGCATCGCCTCTATCGTCCTTTTATACCGAGGCGCGCCGGTTTGCCCATCAGATCACCACGCGCAGCATGGCGAATGGCGGGCTTGACGACGTCATCATCACAGGTGGCGGCCCCGGCGTGATGGAGGCGGGCAATCGCGGTGCCGCCGAGGCCGGAGGGCGATCCATCGGCCTGAACATCGTGCTGCCGCACGAACAAGCGCCGAACGCCTATGTCACGCCTGACCTGTGTTTCAATTTTCATTATTTCGCTGTCCGCAAGATGCATTTCCTGATGCGCGCCAAGGCGGTCTGCGTGTTTCCGGGTGGATTTGGGACATTGGACGAGATGTTCGAAAGTCTGACGCTGATCCAGACGGGCCGGATGAACCGTATTCCCTTTCTGCTGTTTGGCAGGGCATTTTGGGAAGGCATTATCAATTGGCAGGCCTTGGCAGATGCGGGTGTGATCGCGCCGCAAGACCTGCGCCTGTTTCAATTCGTCGAAACCGCAGAAGAGGCCATAGCCGCGATCGACGGCTGGACCACGCCCGGCTGACGCATCAAGCGCGCAACCAGCCGTCCATGAGTTCCACACGGTCGCAGCCTGAAAAGCGGGCCAGCCGGTCAAGCTCGGCCATCAGCCTGGCCTGCCGCCCCGTGCCCCAGCGCAGCCCGCGTTCGGGCCAGAAGGCCCGCACACGCAACACGGAAGCGTCGCGGTGGGCTTTGGCGTCGATGCGTCCGATGATGTCGGCCCCTTCGAGCACAGGAAAAACGTAATAGCCGTACTGGCGTTTAGGTTCGGGAACGAACACCTCGATCCGGTAGAAAAAACCGAACAGCCTTTCGGCGCGGTTGCGATCCCGCAGGGCCGGATCAAACGGCGAAAGAATGCGTATCCGCCTGGGGGGTTCAGGTGCCATGGCCGCATCCGTCAGGACATCCGGTCTGGCCCAGCAGCGGCGCAGCGTTCCGTCGGCACCCTCAACTGCGATCTCTGTCACCTCGCCCTGCAGATGGGCGCGCGTTACCCATTGTTTGGCATCCTGCGGTGATATGATGGCCCAATAGGCCGCCAGTTCGCCGCTTGTCGCAAAACCCAGCCGGTCGAGTGCGGAACGACAGGCCCAGTCAAGCGTGTCGTCAGCAGAGGGTTCGGGGGCGCGATGATGGGCGTGCAGCACCCGTTCCGTCAGATCATAGACCTTTTGAAACCCGTCACGGCGAGTGACCGACAGTTCGCCAACGCGCCACAGGTATTCGAGCGCGGCCTTCGACGGGTGCCAATCCCACCAGCCCCCCTTGCCCCGCACTTCATCAGCGCCGACGTCAGACGATGTGACTGGGCCATGGTCGGCCACTTGTTGCAAGACGGTGTCGAACTTGGTGGCAAATCCATCGCGCTGCCACCCCTGCCAGCGTTCGACCAACCGGGTGCGATCTTGCGCAAACCGATGTTTCCAATGGGCGAATACGCTTGCCGGCAGGATCGAGGCGTCGTGCGTCCAATGTTCCCAAAGGCCGCGGTCCACCTCCAGCAGGGATTTGAGTGCGGACTGTCGATACGTCTTCCGCCGCGCGAACAGGATCATGTGATGGGCGCGTTCAACAGTGTTGATGCTGTCAACCTGAACGAAGCCGATTCTGTCGATCAGGGCCAGAAGGTCCGCCCCTGTGGCCGCCCCGTCGGGCGCTTCGGCAAGCGCATGGCGATGCAGAAACAGGCGGCGCGCGGCTGGGTTTGAAAGCACGGGAAGGGCCATGCGACAGGCTTAACAGGCGTAGTCGGCTGGTCAATACGGGCCGAAGGGATGCGGGAAGGCGATTTTGGTAACACAGTGAAAGATACCCTGCATCATTGTGAACGGGTCCGGTGCCTTTCGCGGTTGTATCACATGCGTGCAAAGGTCATTTTTGTTGCGCAGGCGGCCTCGTCCCCGGGGCTTGCCATCCCAGATCATTCCCTTTGCCCCATTTTGAGGAGAACCACAGGTTTGCCCCACGAAGCCCCCTTGATTGCGACCATTGTTGCCGGACTGTGCCTTGCCTTTGTCATGGGGCTGATCGCCCAGCGCCTGCGTTTACCGCTGATTGCGGGATATCTGCTGGCGGGGGTCATCATCGGGCCGTTCACACCGGGCTATGTCGCAAATCAGGCCATTGCGGATCAGTTGGCGGAACTTGGTGTGGTGCTGTTGATGTTCGGCGTCGGTTTGCATTTTTCGGTGCGTGATCTGATGTCGGTCGCGAAATTGGCAGTGCCGGGGGCCCTTGGTCAGATCACCGTGGCGACGGCATTTGGGATGGGCGTCGCGTGGGCCGTGGGATGGAACATCGGGGCAGGCCTGATCTTCGGGCTGTCGTTGTCAGTCGCATCAACTGTGGTTCTTTTGCGGGCCTTGCAGGACCGGGGGCTGGTCACCACCGACAGGGGGAAGGTCGCGGTTGGCTGGTTGATCGTGGAAGATCTGGTGATGGTCCTGGCGCTGGTTCTTATCCCGGCGCTGTCGGGGGTCTTGGGCGGCACGGCCGTCCCGTTAGAAGATCAGGCGCTGGAGGTGGCACAGTGGGGTGTGGCACCGGTTGTGGCGACCTTGCTTGTAACGCTAGTAAAGGTTGCGGCCTTTGTCGGGGTCATGCTGGTGGTTGGCCGCAGGGTCATTCCTGCCGTACTCCACTATGTTGTGCACACCGGATCGCGCGAATTGTTCCGCCTGTCCGTTCTGGCCGTGGCGCTGGGCGTGGCGTTTGGTTCGGCCACGTTCTTTGGTGTTTCGTTTGCCCTTGGCGCATTTTTTGCAGGCATGGTGATGGCGGAATCCACGCTGTCGACACAGGCGATGAAGGAAACGCTGCCATTGCGCGATGCGTTTGCCGTTCTGTTTTTTGTTTCGGTGGGAATGTTGTTCAATCCGGGCGTGGTTGCCGATGCCCCGCTTGCGTTGTTGGCAACCGTGTTCATCATCATCGGGGCAAAATCACTGGCCGCCTATGGCATCATGCGGCTGCTGGGGCAGGATCGGGGCATGGGACTGGCGATCGCGGCAAGCCTGGCGCAGATTGGCGAATTTTCGTTCATCCTGATCGTCATGGGCGTCAATTTGGACATTGTGCCACCGGAAGGCCGCGATCTGGTGGTCGCCGGGGCGCTGTTGTCTATTTTGATGAATCCGGTGCTGTTTTGGTTGGTGGAGAGGTGTGAAAAGCGTGAAACAGCCGCCGTTGTAACCGAAACGCCGGCGGTCTGAGGGCAGAGGCCCGGACGATCCGGGCCCCCGCCTTGGCAGTTACTGGTTAGCCAAAGCCTGCACTTCGGTCAGGTGGTTTTGCAAAATCGGCAGCGTTTCTGCGGCAAACGTTTTAAGATCGCCTTCCGGGCCACGTTCGGCATAGCCACCAAACAGGTCTACTGCCTCCACATGGGCTGCAACCTGCGCCGCGAGGTAGGCCTGATCGAACTGGTCGGCCGACGCTTCGTTCAGGCTGTCCAGTTGTTCCTGATGATCGGGCATCAGAGTCGTCGCGACAGTCACGCTTTCACTGCTGGCCGCTGCTGTAAACTTTTCGGTTGCAGCGGTATGATCTGCGATCATTTGCTCGGCGAACGACATCACTTCGGCGTTTTGCGATTTCTGCTGCGCAAGCTCGCTTGACTGGATTTCGAACTGGTTCGACGAGGCGACACGTTCGGCGAAGGCTGCAGCGGTGGTCATCGCCGCCTCCATCTGTTCGGCGGACGGCGGCGAAACGTCAGACTGTGCAAAAAGCGGGGCGGCCGATGAAAGCAGGGCGGCCCCCACGATAATGGATTTCAGGATCATGACACCAACTCCTCTGGTTGTAAGGTGTTCAAACAAGGTGATCATGTTTTTGTTCTGATGCCTGTCATTGCTCGGCCAGCAGCCGCCGGAGCAGAGAATGTCTCGACGTTACTCTGCCAGGTCCACGGTCCACCAACGCCGTATTTTACACCGTGGCACCATCGGGTTGGCCTGTCATGCAGGTGCTTGCCCCAACTCGGCTGCAATGGCGCGCGATGATTTGCGGCCGCGTTCGGTGGCGGATTTCAATTGGCCACACGCAGCCATGATGTCTTCGCCGCGCGGGGTGCGGATGGGCGAGGCATAGCCCGCATTGTGGATGATGTCGGCAAAAGCGTGGATCCGGTTGCCCGACGACCGTTTGTAAGGTGCCCCCGGCCATTCATTGAACGGGATGAGGTTCACCTTGGCGGGAATAC
This sequence comes from Gemmobacter sp., assembly GCA_031425195.1. Taxonomy (GTDB): domain Bacteria; phylum Pseudomonadota; class Alphaproteobacteria; order Rhodobacterales; family Rhodobacteraceae; genus JANPIX01. The sequence continues at coordinate 42,095 of JANPIX010000021.1, forward strand.
CGCGCAACAGTTCGACAAGACGGTAGGCGTCTTCCTTGCTGTCATTCACCCCTTGCAGCATCACGTATTCAAAGGTGATGCGCTCTGAATTGGACAACCCCGGATAGGCGCGCAATGCATCAAGCAAGGTGGCGATGTTCCAGCGTTTGTTGATGGGAACAAGCTGATCACGAACGGCATCGGTTGTCGCATGGAACGATACCGCCAGCAGGCAGCCGATTTCCGTCGCCGTGCGCGCGATTTCCGGAACGACGCCGCTGGTGGACAGCGTGATGCGACGCCGACCAAGGGCGATGCCTTCGTTGTCCATCACGATCTTCATCGCGTCGCGGACGTTTTCAAAGTTATACAGCGGTTCACCCATGCCCATCAGCACGACATTGCTGATCAGGCGGGTTTCCAACTTGGGCGCACCCTGGATCGGCCATTCACCCAGATCATCGCGCGCCAGCATCACCTGCCCCACGATTTCGGCGGCCGTGAGATTGCGGACGAGTTTTTGAGTGCCGGTATGGCAGAAGGAACAAGTCAGGGTGCAGCCAACCTGACTCGAAATGCAAAGTGTACCCCTGTCAGTTTCCGGGATGTAGACCACTTCCACCTCGTGACCGCCGGCGATGCGGACAAGGTATTTCCGGGTTCCATCCGTGCTGATTTGGCGCGTCGCCACTTCGGGCAGTGTAATGGTGAAGTTGGCGGCAAGAAGGGCGCGAAAATCCTTAGCCAAATTTGTCATACGGTCAAAATCGCGCAGACCCCAGTGATACACCCACTGCCAAACCTGCCCGACGCGCATCTTTGCCTGCCGGTCTGGCGTGCCTGCGGCGATGAACGCCTCGTGTAGTTGGTTGCGGGTCAGCCCGACGATGTTTACGAGCCCCCCTTCTGGCAACTTGCGCGCCACGGTCAGAACGTCGGGGGTAATCGGGGCGGGTATGTTCATCATGTCCTCGGGGGTTGCCGGGGATATAAGCGGTTCCCGCACAAAACAAAACGCCCCGGACTGGCCGGGGCGTCAAATAATCAACACGCTTGCTTATTTGCAGCGATTTTCGGCCTCGGTCAGGGCGGCAGTAAACCCGCGCAGGCTGAACGTGTCTTGCGTCTGGGTGCCACGGGCCGACCGCGCCGTCATCACGGCCGTTGTCCCGCGCTTCATCGCGGCAAGCAGTGCCGCGTCATCCGTGGCGCTGCCCGGCCAGCCCCATTCACCTTCGGTGAACAACTCAAAGCTCGCGCCGTCGATGGTCACGTTCACCGTGGATCCGGGCGCGAAAGGATAGCCGCCTGTGAACGAAATCTCACCGGCAGCACCCGCGCCGGGACGGAACGTCACGAACAGGCGAATTTCGCTGCGCTGCACCGATACAGGCTGACCATCCTTGGAGTTGACGGTTTCCTTCGGTTGCGTGACGGCAAAACATTCCTTTGGTTCTTCGGGCGGGTTAAACACGCTCCAATCCGTTTGCACGGAGACAAGCGCATCGGTTTCCTGCGCGAATGACGGCGCGTTCAGCGCCGCAACCAGAATTGCGCCCGTAATGACGCGCCGCAAACTCAAACTCATCTCAGCCATTCTATCCTGCCGTCCATCTGCCTTTGACCCCGACACAATGCGTCATTTGCTGCGCTTTTCCAGTGGCAGGGGCATGTTCAAACCGATACCACGTCATAGCGCGAAAGCAGCGCGTCGCGAAAGCCCCATGGGCAACAAATCGCGCATCAGCAGGGGAAGACCATGACCAATCCCGTTCCTATGGCCGAACTTTGGCGCGGCGGCATGATGGAAAGCCGACATCTTGGGCATGCCGTCATTTGCGACATGAACGGGGACGTGTTCGAAAGTTGGGGCGATCCTTCGGCCATCATCTTTCCGCGGTCGTCGTGCAAGATGATTCAGGCGCTTCCACTTGTCGAAAGTGGTGCGGCAGATGCGGCGGGCCTGACGGATCGTCAGCTTGCGCTGTCCTGCGCCAGTCATCAGGGTGCAGCCCTTCACGTGAATGCGGTGTCCGAATGGTTGGGGGCGTTGGGCCTTGGCGAGGCTGATCTGCGCTGCGGTTCGCACGAACCCTTTGATACCGAAGAACGCGACCGGCTCATCAAGACGGACACCAGCCCGTGCCAGTACCACAACAACTGTTCGGGTAAACATGCAGGGTTCCTGACACTGAACCAGCATCTTGGCGGCAGTTCGGAATACATCGACCCCGATCATCCCGTGCAGCGCGCTGTGAAGGATGCGACCGAGGATGTCACCCGCGAGGAAAGCCCTGGCTTTGGCATCGACGGATGCTCTGCCCCCAACCACGCGACCAGCGTTACCGGGCTGGCCCGCGCCATGGCGTTTTTTGCCGGCGCGACAGAGGATGGCGACGGGCGGCAGCGGGCGGCGTGGCGGCTGACGCGGGCGATGGCAACCTATCCAGAGATGGTCGCAGGTGAGGGCCGGGCCTGCACCGAACTGATGCGCGCGATGATTGGGCGTGTTGCAATAAAGACGGGTGCCGAGGCGGTTTTCGTGGCGATCCTGCCGGATCAGAAACGCGGCATCGCGCTCAAGATCACGGATGGCGGCACCCGGGCCGCAGAAGCGGCGATTGTGGCACTTCTTGTCCGTTCGGGCGCGCTGGACGCCGAACATCCTGCGGCACGGAAACGATTGAACGCAGTCCAGCACAACTGGCGTGGCATGGTGGCGGCCGAACTGCGGGGCGTGGCCACCTTTCCCTGAGGTGCCGATTTTACCGACTGCTTACGCGCCTGTGCAGGCTTGATTTGGCAGGCCAAGGGACTAAGGTTTGGGTATGAACATGCCCACCCCCTTTCCCTTGCACGACCGCACGGTGGAACAGGTCCACTTTGACCGGCACGAACTGGGTGCAATCCTGCGCGTCTATGGCCGCATGGTGGCAAGTGGCGAGTGGCGGGATTACGGGATTTCCGCACTGTCGGACATGGCGGTCTTTTCGGTGTTCCGACGCACGGCTGAACATCCGCTTTACCGTATCGAGAAACGGCCAAAGCTGCGCAGCAGACAGGGGATGTATGCCGTCGTCGGCATGGACGGGCAGATCTTAAGGCGTGGCCATGATCTGACCGCTGTTCTGATGGTTCTGGAACGCAAGCTGATCAGGCAGGTAGATTGACGGTCAGGCACCAATCGCGCGCACGATGGTGACCACTGTATCGCCGTATTTACGTTGATCGAGCAGCGCGACGCTGGCAGGCAGCACCGGCGGCGAACCCTCTTCCCAGACAATCGTGGCCCCGGGTTCGATCCATCCCCCAGCCATGGCCGTGGCCAGCGCCATCTGGCCCATTCCTTTGCCATAAGGGGGATCAAGAAAGATGAGCGTGCAGGCCGCGCCGCGGTTTGGCAGCAATCGGGTTGCATCCTGTCGCAGCGTTTCGGTGACAGGTCCGGCCTGCATCCGCGCTATGTTTGCCTTGATCAGCGCCTGCGCCGCCGCGCCATTGTCGACAAAAGTTACATGGGCCGCACCGCGTGACAGCGCCTCAAGCCCCAAAGCGCCAGTGCCGGCAAACAGATCAAGCACCCTCGCGCCAGTGACCGAATTTTGCGACTGGGACAATCGGCTGTTGATCAGAAGATTGAAGATGGCTTCGCGCACTCTGTCCGATGTGGGGCGAAGGTGGGCCGCCGGGTCACCGGCCCCGATGGGCGTCAGATGCAGGCCGCGGCGATCCCCCCCGATGATACGCATCAGGCGAGCAGCGATTTCAGATTGGTGGCGGGGTCACGCAAGGCTTCGGGATTGACAGTCCGACCCATCTCCAACAGCCGCTTGCCCACCATATAGGCGCGCGGATCGTTCATCGCATCGACGGCAAGCAGTTGCTGCCCCTGAAAATACCAGAACGACACGGCATCCCCATCAGGCCCGCGCGTCACGATACGGTCGTAACCCGCACTCAGCCCCGCGATTTGCAGTTTTGTGTCGTATTGATCCGACCAGAACCACGGCACGGGATCATAGGGCGACAGTTCGCCCAGCATGTTGTCGGCAACAAGTTCGGCCTGATCGATGGCATTCTGCACGGATTCCAGGCGCAAACGGCCTGCCCCGTTTGGAAAGCTCGCGCAGTCGCCCGCGGCCCAGATGTAAGGGTCCGAGGTGCGGCCATGGCTGTCGGTTCTGATGCCGTTGTCGATGGCCAATCCCGCAGCTTCGGCCAGACGGATTGCAGGCTGAATGCCCACACCGACAATCACGAAATCGACGGGCATTTCCTTGCCCGTTGACAGAACCGCAGCACTTACCAGACCGTTGCCAACCAGCCTTTCCAAACCCACACCTTCCAGAATGCCGACCCCGTGCTTCAGATGCAGCGCGCGGAAATAGTCGGATGTTTCCGCAGCGGCGACGCGGGCCAGAATGCGGCGGGCCATTTCGACGACTGTCACATTCAGTCCCAGTTTGGCCGACACCGCAGCCGCCTCCAGCCCGATGTAACCGCCCCCGACGATCAACACGCGCCGTCCGGGCTGAAACTCTGCCCGCATGGCGTCCACGTCGGCCAATGTCCGGACGGTGTAGACACCCGACAGATCACCGCCCACCGTTGTTGGCAACCGGCGCGGCACCGATCCGGTGGTCAGGGCAAGATGGTCATACGCCACAGCCTCGCCCCCGGCCATCCAGATGGTGCGGGTGGCAGGATCAATGCTGGCGACAGCGGTGCCAAGCCGCAAGTCGATCTGGTTTTCGGTATAGAATTCCGGGGCCCGCAGATGCAGACGTTCGGCCCCCATTTCCCCCAGAAGATAGCCTTTCGACAGCGGCGGGCGCTGATAGGGTGCCGCGAGTTCTTCACCGATCAGTGTGATCTTTCCGGCATGCCCTTTGGCGCGCAAACGGGCGACAAGCGATGCCCCGGCTTGTCCTGCACCGATCACGACGATATTCGGCATCCACAATTTCCCCACTGGTCACGCTTGGCGGAAAACCTATATCCGGGCCAAACAGAAACGCAACGCAAAGGGATGACTGATGACAATTTCCGTCGGGGACAAGCTGCCAGCCGCACAGCTTCTGGTCATGGGCGAAAAGGGGCCGGAATCGGTTCAGATCGCGGATCGGCTGACAGGCCGCAAAGTGGTGATCTTTGGATTGCCGGGCGCCTTTACCGGAACATGTACAACGGCACACGTTCCAAGCTTCATGCGGACCGCTGCCAAATTCAAGGCCAAGGGAATTGACGAAATCATCTGCGTTTCCGTGAACGACCCCTTCGTGATGAAGGCCTGGGGCGAATCTACCGGTGCCACCGCGGCGGGCATTACCATGCTTGGTGACGCGGAAAGCGCATTCACCACCGGGATCGGCCTGAACTTCAGCGCGCCGCCGGTCGGTTTCGTCGACCGGTCCAAACGCTATGCAATGTATGCCGAAGATGGCGTTGTGCGCGTGCTGCATCTGGAAGAAAGCCCCGGCACCTGCGAGGTATCGGGCGGCGAGGCACTTTTGGCTGCCATTTGATGACGGGGTGAAGGCGGGCCGCGCGGCCCGCCGTTACTTTCGGGCTTTCACTTCGCACAGACATTCAATTGCTGCACCGTGGTCGCGTTGAACAGTGACATCCCCCGCCACACTGTCGATCTTGGCCGCAAGTTGAAGATCAAGATCTGACAATCCGTGGCAGTCATGCGTTGTCAGCGTGATGTCCACGATGTTGTAGACATTGCGCCATTCAGGATGGTGGTCCATCTTTTCCGCGATCAGCGCGATGCGGGACATGAAGCCCCATGCCTCGGAAAAGGATTTGAATTTCAGAACCTTGCGGATGGCATCACGGTCAGCGGCAGCGACCCAGCCGGTCTGGCCAAGTGGTGGCAGCGCTGCAGTCCGTTCTTCCCCTGTCAAAAGGTTCGCCATGGCCTAATCCCTTTCCTGCTGCATTTCGCCCCGCCGGAACGGGCCATAGCCTGTCAGAACCTCAATCTCTTCATCGACAGCCTGACGCTCTGCTTCCAGATAGCTCGCAATCGCGCGGCGGAAACCGGGGTCGGCAATCCAGTGCAACGAATGGGTTTCAACCGGCAGATACCCGCGCGCCAGTTTGTGTTCGCCCTGCGCCCCCGCTTCGACGCGCTGCATACCCTGTGCGATGGCATGGTCGATGGCCTGATAGTAGCAAAGTTCGAAGTGCAGGCAGGGGTGATCCTCGACACAACCCCAGTAGCGCCCGTAAAGCGTATCGCGTCCGATGAAGTTCAGGGCACCTGCGACGGGTCGGCCGTTCCGCTCGGCCAGAACCAGCAGCACATCGTGGCGCATCGTTTCGTGGATTTCGTCAAAGAAGCGGCGGGTCAGATAGGGGGTGCCCCATTTGCGGTTTCCCGTGTCCTGATAGAATTTCCAGAACGCGGCCCAATGCGCGTTGGTAATTTGATCGCCGGTCAGGGCATGGATGGTACCGCCAAACGCCTGCGCTGTTTCGCGTTCCTTGCGGATCTTCTTGCGCTTGCGCGACGAAAGATCCCCCAAAAAGGCGTCAAACGAGGCATAGTTGCGGTTTTCCCAATGAAACTGTTGGGTCACCCGGTGTAAAAGCCCCAGTTCTGCCCCCGCGCCCGCCTCATCCGGGGTGCAGAACGTGACGTGAAGCGATGACAGCCCGTTTGACGACGCCAGGTTCACTGCCGCCTCGATCAGGGCCTTGCGGCCCGCGGCTTCGTACCCGGGCGCCGTCAGGAACCGTCGGCCCGTGGCGGGGGTAAACGGGACGGCGATTTGCAGTTTGGGGTAATACTGCCCACCGGCCCGTTCGTAAGCCTGCGCCCAGTTGTGGTCAAAAATATACTCGCCCTGACTGTGCCCCTTGACGTAAACGGGTGTCGCCGCGATCAGTTTGCCATCCCTGCGCAGGCAAAGGGGGCGCGGTTGCCAGCCCGTGCCGGTGCCCGTGGACCCCGATTTGTCGAGCGCGAGCAGAAAGCGGTGCGTGGTGAACGGGTCGATGGGCCGTTCCGGCGAGGCCCCACCTTCGTCATGGGAAAGTGCATCCCATTCGGCGGCGGACACATCGGCCATTCCTGACAGCAGGGCAACATCAAATTCTGATCCGGACATTTCGACCTTTGGTCTTTACGCGTTGGCAGGGGTGCCAAGGCGCAAGGTGGCGCGCGGAGGGGCGGCGTCAAGCGGCAGGCACAGGTGCCAGATACCTTTCAAACGTGATGTTCTGCGCCAAGGCACGGGCCGACTGTTCTTCGCCGGGCGATTTGATTGTCCAGCAAAGGATCACCGATCCCCGCTGGGCAAGATCCCGGACACGCGGGCGGTTCAGATCGCGCCATTCGTGCGACAGAAAACTGGCACCGACACGGTCATAGTCTGGAATGTCGCGCAAAACATCACAGACGGCGGGCTGCAACGGTACCCAATCGTCATGGTCATAGGCTGATGTCGTCAGGCCACGCGGTACTTCGGGGGAAATGTCGGCCATCCACGCCACGCTGTGCGGGTTGAACGACATGATGGCCACGTCACCGGCATAGCCCGCCAATGCCTTTGCCACGGCACGTTCAAGACGGCCATCGGTCGGACCCATCTGCCCCTGCTGATCCTTGATCTCGATCAGGATAGGAGTTTGCCCGGCCACAAGAGAAAGGATTTCAGGCAAGGTCGGGATACCCTCCCGTCCGCCGAGCAGGGGGATATTGGCAAGATCAGCCGCCGCGTACAGGTTAAGTGGCCCGGATTGCGCGGTCAGCCGTTCGAGCGTTTCGTCATGAAACACCATCGCCTGCCCGTCTGAAGAAAGCTGCACGTCAATCTCGATCCCGTAACCAGCGGCGATTGCAGCCTGAACAGCCGCGCGCGAGTTTTCGGGCCGGCCGTGCGCCACATCATGAAGCGCGCGGTGGGCAAGTGGACGGGTCAGGAATGTGGGGGGCAGGGGCACCGGCATCAGACGATTTCGAACACGCCTTCGATTTCGACCGCAACGCCAAACGGCAGGCTTGCAGCCGAAACCGCAGAACGCGCGTGTCGACCGGCATCGCCAAGGATGTCGACCATCAGGTCAGAAGCGCCATTGATGACTTTGGGCTGGTCAATGAAATCGGCGGTGGAGTTCACGAAACCCACCAGTTTGACCACCCGCACCAACCGCGACCAGTCGCCGCCGCACGCCTTGTTGACCTGGGCAAGCAGGCTGATCGCGCAGGCACGGGCGGCCTGCGCCCCTTCGGCAACGTCAAGATCCCCGCCAAGCCGCCCTTTGATCAAACCGCCCTGATGCTGGCTGATCTGGCCGGACACGTGCAACAAATGCCCTGACTGGACGTAGGGCACATAATTCGCGGCAGGGGCGGGCGCATCGGGAAGTTCGATAGCCAGTTCGGCAAGGCGACGGGCGATGGGGTGGTCACTTGATACGGTCATCGGGGATCAGCTTTCGCGGAAGGCGTGGTTGAAGTAGTCGGTGAACGGTTTCACCAGATAGGCAAGTGGCGTGCGGTCATCTGTCTTGATGAACGCCTCCACCGGCATGCCGGGCACAAGGGTCAGGTCTTCCAGTTTTTCCTGCTCGCCCGGTTCCAGAATGATTTCCGCGCGGTAGAACGACTGGCCCGTCTGTTCATTGGTGAAGGCGTCTGCCGACACGCTTTCGACAAGGCCTTTCAGATGTGGGGTCGTGCGCGTGGAAAATGCGGAAAACACCAGTTCCACCTCTTGCCCCGGGTGAACCTGATCGACGTGGATCGTGGGCACCTGCGACGTGATCACCAAAGGCCGGTCCTGCGGGATGATGTACAACACGGGGTCCGCCGGGCGAAGCACCGACTGCGGCGTGTTGACCTGCATGCCCAGAACGATGCCAGACACAGGGGCACGGATCACAAGGCGGTGAATCTGTTCGGTCAGCGCGCGGCGACGCTCGGCAAGTTCAAGTTCCTGACTGCCGATATCGCGCAACTGCGTGCTGGCCTCTTCCCGCCGGGTTGCGGCAAGGCGCAGATTTTCGATCTCGATTTCGGTGATCCGTTCCAGCGCCTGACCCCGCGAGGCGGCAAGTTCGCCCACTTGACCTTTGAGCCGCGATTCCTCGCGCTGAAGGGCCAGAACGCGGCTTGCCTGGGCCAAACCCTTGTCAAGCAGGGCTTGCTGATCGCTCAGTTCACGGATGATGAGCGTGACCTGCTCGTCTAGTGCTGCCCGCTGTGCATCAATACCTTCAATCTGGCTTTCGATCTGCTTGCGCTGTTCGGCGGACTGTTCGGTTTGCCGTGCGAGCGTATCAAGCCGGGCGCGGAACAGGCGCTGCTGGCCGTCAAGCTGTTCGGCAACGTCGGGGCGTTCGGCTGCCATCTTCTGCAATTCTTCGCCGACTATCATGTCGGGGGCATCGTCGCGTTCCGCCGTAAGGCGCGAACGGCGGGCCATGATTTCGAAAAGCTGACCTTCGACAATCGCCAATTCGGATTCGAGCATTGCGCCGTCAAGCCGCAGCAACAGATCGCCTACCTTGACGGTGTCGCCTTCCTTGACGGCGATTTCGGCGACGACGCCGCCATCAGGGTGCTGCACCACCTGACGGTTCTGTTCAACTTCCAGCCGCCCGGAGGTCACAATCGCGCCGGCGATTTCGGTCATCATGCCCCAGCCACCAAAGCCACCCACCAGCACGGCCACCGAAACAAACCCGATGGCGATGTGCTTGGTTGCCGACCAAGCCGGTTTCTTTTCGGTCATGTGACGCCCCCCGGACCCGCACTTTTGACAATTTCCGTATGGTTCTTGACCATGTCACGCAAAACCTGATCGCGCGGCCCAAAGGCGCGGCGGGTGCCGTCTTCCATCACCATCAGCAGATCACATTCCTGAATCGCGGCAGGGCGGTGCGCCATGATCAGAACGATGCGCCCGGCGTCCTTCATCGACCGAATGGCAATGTTCAATGCCATAGACCCTTCGTTGTCGAGGTTGGAGTTGGGTTCATCAAGCACAAGGAAAACCGGGTCGCCATACATGGCGCGGGCAAGGCCGATCCTTTGGATCTGACCACCCGACAATCTGCCGCCCAGCGCCGAAACACGCGTGTCATAGCCATCGGGAAGTTTGACGATCATGTCATGCGCCGCCGCCTTCTTGGCCGCTTCGACAACCTTTTCGCCGTCGGGCTGCGTGCTGAGACGTGCGATGTTTTCGGCAATCGTGCCTTCAAACAAGGTCACGCGCTGCGGCAGATAGCCGACATAGCTGCCCAGCGTGTCAGGGTCGTACTGATCGAGTGAGGCACCATCCAGCCGCACCTTGCCACCCGCAGGCCGCCAAGTTCCGATCAAAGCGCGCGCCAGCGTCGACTTGCCCGAACCCGACGGGCCGATCACGCCCAGCGCCTGCCCCGGTTCCAGCCTGAAGTTGACCATGCGCAGCACGGCGGTCTGTTCACCCGGAGGCACCACCGTCAGATTTTGCGCCTCAAGCACGGCACGGGGGCGCGGCAGGGCGGTTCTTGCTGGTTCCTTTGGCTGGCGTGTGAACAGTTCTGCAAGGCGCGCCCAACCTTCCTGCGCCCGCTGCACCACGGCCCACTGGCTTACGGCGGTTTCGATCGGTGCCAGAGCGCGGCCCATCAGAATGGAGCCCGCGATCATTGCGCCGGGGCTCAGTTCACCGCGCAGCACAAGCCAGGCCCCAAGGCCAAGCATCGCCGACTGCAGGAACATGCGAAACGTCCGGGTCAATGTTGAAAAAGCGCCACCCATGTCGGCGGCTTCGATGTTTTCACCCAACGCCCGGCCACGCGCCTTTTGCCAACGGTCGAACCCGGTTCCCGTCATTCCCAGAGCCTGAACCACTTCGGATTCTGCCTTGAGGTTGTCCGAAATCCGTTCTGCCTGAAGCGTCGCCATATTGGCGCGGTTCATCGGATTTTTCGTCATCGACTGGTTCAGGATCGTCAGGATCACCAGAACGATACCGCCGATGATGGCAAGATATCCGAGATAGGCATGGAAAATGAAAATCGCGGCGATGAAGAATGGGGTCCACGGCACGTCAAACACGGCGAGCAGAACGGGCGATGACCAAAGCCGCTGGATCGATTCCAGATCGCGCTGCGCGGCCTGTGCGGCGGGGTCGCCGGGGGCCATCGACATGCGCTTCATGGATGCTTCGAACACCCGGCGGTCAAGGCGATCCTGAAACTTTGCACCCACGCGTGACATGACACGACCGCGCACATGGTCTAGAACGCCCATCATCAGGAACAGAAAGACCACAAGCACCGACAACGCCACCAGCGTCGCCTCGGACCTGCTTCCCAGCACACGGTCATAGACCTGCAGCATGTAAAGGGAGCCTGTCAGTTGCAGGATGTTCACAAAGATGCTGAACAGGAAGACAGCAAGGATAAGTGCGCCTGACTCGCGGCGCGCTGCCCGCAACTCCGCCTGACCTGGTGCTGTTTCAGCCCGCATGGCTGGTTCCCCCTAATAAATTGCGCCTTTGTTTCGGCGAACTCTCTGGCGGTAATAAGGCATTCCGGCCTCGGCGGAAACCGCCGAATGGTGGCGATCAGGTCACGTTTCGCGATTGTCTTACGGCAGCAGGGTGTCTATTTCTTGCAAAGCACCGCGCAACGGCGGCTTTGCGGATGAAAAGCGGTTGACCGCGGCAAGGGTGTCGGCCGGTCTTGCACAGGAACTAGCACCTTGACGTCGAAGATCACAATTTATTTGGCCCTGTTTACCCTGCTGTCAGCCTGTGCTGTCGCGCCAACGCCCTCCGGGATCAATGACCCGAATGAGGGCGTGAACCGCAGCTTCCACAGCTTTAATGTCGGGTTGGACCGGGCGCTCGTTCGGCCTGCGTCGACAGCATATGGTGCAATTCTTCCTGCCCCAGTCGAAGCGGGCGTTTCGAATTTCGCCAGCAACCTCGACGTGCCGGGCGATGTCGTGAACAACATCCTTCAGGGTAAACCGCAATTCGCGTTGCAGAACACAATGCGCTTTGCACTGAACACCACTGCAGGCATCGGCGGCCTGTTCGACTTTTCGTCGGCCATCGGGCTGCCGGGTGTTGAAACCGACTTTGGCGAGACGCTGCATGTCTGGGGTGTCGGCGAAGGGTCTTATGTAGAACTGCCCGGATTTGGGCCGTCCACCAGCCGCGATGCTGTCGGCCTTGTGGTCGACCTTGTCACCAATCCTGCGGGCAAGATCGTGCCCGATGTGGCGGGCGGCATCGACACAGCGGCACAGATCGGATCAAGACTGGGTGATCGCAACAGGTTTTCGAACACTGTAGACTCCCTTCTGTATGAAAGTGCGGATAGTTATGCGCAGTTGCGGCTGCTGTATCTGCAGAAGCGCCGCTTTGAACTGGGCCAGACGGAAGCCGAAAGTGACGCAACCTTTGTTGACCCCTACGAGGACCCTTATGCGCAATGATCCCTTTTCCCGCGCGGTTCTGACACGCCGCATCTTTGGCGCAGCCTTGGCCGGCGGTGCCGCGATGGCGCTGGTGCCCGGCGCGGCATTTGCCCTTGACGTCAATTCGGCCCGCGCCCTGATTGACAAGGCCATTGCTGACGTGAATTCCGTCATCAACTCTGGCAAGGCAGAGCCTGCCATGTACAAGGATTTCGAACAGATTTTCGCCAGCTATGCCGATGTACCTGTGATCGCGCGTTCCGCCTTGGGCGTTGCTGCACGGTCCGCGTCGGCCAGTCAGATGTCAGCCTTCACAACTGCCTATCAGGGCTATATCGGGCGGAAGTATGGGCGGAGGTTCCGTGAATTCATCGGCGGCAAGATCGAAGTGACCGATGCCCGCCCGGTGAAAAGCTATTACGAGGTTATTTCGGTGGCCTACCTGCAGGGCGAATCGCCGTTTGACCTGCGTTGGCATGTGTCAAACAAGTCCGGCAAAGACCTGTTCTTCAACATCATCATCGAAGGCGTCAACATGCTCGCTTCCGAGCGTACCGAAGTGGGTGCCCTGCTGGACGCGCGCGGCGGCGATATCGATGCGTTGATTCAGGATTTGCAAAAGTCCTGACGATCCGCAGACGAGCAACAGATAGAATGGGGCGCGTGGCAACACGCGCCCTTTTTCAGTTGTTGCCGCCGCCAAAGATGTCGCGCAACGCATCGCCCAGAGGATCCGACCGGCGGCGCTGTTGTTGTGGTTCCTGGGGCAGTTCCGCGACATAGGGATCGACGTATTCCTGCGTTTGCGAACCCGGCGGCAGGCGTGGTTCGGGCACGATCATCGGCAGCGGGCGGGCGGGAAGGTCCTTGCTGATACGAACCATCACCTCATGCCATATTTCGGCAGGCAATCCGCCCCCGGTCACACCGGTAAGCGGGGTGTTGTCATCATATCCCATCCAGACGCCCGCCACGTAATCGGCTGTGAATCCAACGAACCATGCGTCTTTGGCGGCGGTTGTTGTGCCGGTCTTGCCCGCTGCATCGCGGCCTTCCAGTTTTGCACGCGAGCCGGTTCCTGATTGGATGACCTGTGACATCATATAGGTCAAAAGCTCGGCCGATTGCTGGCTGATCACGCGTTCGCCCATGCCGCCATCCTGCCCGATCAAGGGTTCGCTTTCACCCTGCAACCGCAGATCCGTCAAACCATAGGGTCGCACCGATGACCCCCCGTTCAAAATGCCCGCATAAGCCCCGGTCATTTCCAACAGCGTGGCCTCGGACGCGCCAAGAGCCATTGCAGGGGTGTCGGCGATGTTGCGGGCGATGCCGAACTGACTGGCCACCTTGATCACATTCGGCCGCCCAACGAATTCCGAGATACGAACAGCAGGGATGTTCCTGCTTTCCGCAAGGGCCTGGGTCAGGGTTATCATCCCCTTGAACTGCTTGTCGTAATTGTCAGGGCACCATTCCCCCGACCCGGCAATGTTCATGCAAAGCGGCGTATCTTCGACATAATCAGCCGGGCTATAACCAAGGTCCATCGCGGCGGCATAGATGAACGGCTTGAACGCCGATCCGGTCTGCCGCAGGGCTTGGGTCGCGCGGTTGAAGCTGCCCGCGCCGTCGATGTTGCGTCCGCCCACCATGGCGCGGACTGCCCCGTCTGCCGACATCACGACAACGGCGGCCTGCGCCTTGGATCCGTCTTTCAGTTTAGTCTCGAAGATATAAGCCAGCGCTTCTTCCGCATCCTTTTGCAGTTGTTGATCCAGTGTCGTGCGGATCACCACGTCTTCGGTCGTTTCCTTGGTCAGGAATGCGGGGCCGCTTTCCATGATCCAGTCGGCAAAATAGCCGCCCGATTTTGCCGCCGCAGCCGCCGAAAGGCGCGCGGGGTTCGTCAAGGCATCTGCAGCCTCGTCTTCTGTAAGATATCCCTGTTCTCGCATCAGCCCGATGATGACCGCGGCACGGTCCTGCGCGCGCTGCAGGTTGTTCGTGGGGGCATATCGGGACGGCGCCTTCAACAATCCGGCCAGCATGGCCGCTTCGGCGGGGCTGACCTCATTGGCCGACCGGCCGAAATAGCGTTGGGCCGCCGCTTCGAACCCCCGCGCACCAGCGCCCAGATAGGCGCGGTTGAAGTAGATGGTCAGAATATCTGCCTTGGAATACTTCAGCTCCATTGCAATCGAGTAGGGAATTTCCTTCAGTTTCCGCCAGATACCCCCGCCACGGCAATCTTCTTCGTAGTCGGCTTCGGTTTTCCACTTTGTTGGATCATAGGGCACGCCAAGACACAGCAGTTTTGCCACCTGTTGCGTGATCGTTGACCCGCCATTGCCTTCCAGCGGGCCACGCCCCTCGGACATGTTGATGCGGATGGCCGACGCGATACCGCGCGGACTGATCCCAAGATGGCTGTAAAAACGCTTGTCTTCGGTCGCGATGACGGCGTTTCGCAAATAATCCGACACGGTGTCCGAGGTGATCTGACCGCCGAAGGTTTCGCCTCGCCAGGCGAACACATCGCCTTCGCGGTCAAGCATGGTCACGGATCCGCGCGCGCGGGCATCAAGAAGGTCGGTCATCGGCGGCAGTTGGGCATAAAAATAGAACACCACTGCTGCAAGGCCGGCAAAGCCAAAGGCCGTCACACGCCAGCCCACGCCCCAGATGACGCGCCAGATCAGGCTGAAAAACCCGACAATCAGCCCGGAAATAAACCCCCGCTTGCGCACTGTGCGGCGCGGCGCTGGCTTGCGAGTTGCTGGTTTTTTCGGGGGCGTCGGTGCTGCGGCCCGTGATGCGGCATAACGTTTGTCCGCCACCAGGGGTTTGCGCCCCTTTCCTGTTCCAGCCATGCCTGCCTGCCCGCCTATGCGCGTTTTTGTTGCGCTGACCTTAACTGCTTCCGCGGAAAAAGGGGAGTGGCCAGTCAGACGATTCGGAATTTCTGAACGCCTATAATTTAACCAAGTCGCACAAAAAGTACAAATTTTGGGCAAAAGACCGCTTGGATGGCAAGGTGCCGCCGGTTGCAACGCTTGTGCCACCTTGTGGCTTTGCCGCTTGTCATAGGGGCAAGAAAGCCGTCGGGGCTGCTTTCCTCGAACAGAAAGGGACTCACGTGAAACTTATCATCGCAGCGATCAAGCCGTTCAAGCTCGAAGAGGTCCGCGAAGCGCTGACCGCAATCGGTGTGCGCGGCATGATGGTGACCGAGATCAAGGGCTTTGGCTCGCAGTCCGGACACACAGAGATTTACCGTGGCGCCGAGTATGCCGTAAATTTTGTTCCAAAGGTGCGCCTGGAAACCGTCGTCGCAGATGCGCTGGCCGATCAGGTGGTTGCGACAATCGCAAAGACGGCCAAGACCGACAAGATCGGTGACGGCAAGATTTTCGTGCTGGATGTGGAACACGCCGTCCGCGTGCGCACTGGCGAACTCAACGATGACGCGCTGTAGACGCGAACGGGAAGGGGATAACAAAAAGATGAGATATAATTGGAAACCGTGGGGAATGGGTGCGCTGGCGGCGCTTTCCGCCCTGCCCGCCTGGGCGCAAGACGCCGCCGGCCCTATCCAGAATCCCGACGCGGCGGCGATGGCCGGCATGGTCAACAAAGGCGACACGACCTGGATGCTGATCAGTTCGGCGCTTGTGCTGATGATGTCGATCCCGGCCCTGGCCTTGTTCTATGGCGGTCTGGTGCGGACCAAGAACATGCTCAGCCTGCTGATGCAGGTGTTCATGATCGTATCCATCGCGGCCATCGTCTGGGTTGTCTATGGCTACAGCCTCGCGTTCACATCGGGGTCACCCTACATCGGCGGCTTTTCCAAGGCGTTTCTGTCGGGCGTGAACACGGGTACCTTCGCTGCGACATTCTCCAACAACGTTTATATTCCCGAATACGCGTTCGTCGTGTTCCAGATGACCTTTGCCTGCATCACGCCAGCACTGATCGTTGGCGCCTTTGCGGAGCGGGTGAAATTCTGGCCACTGATGGTTTTCGTGGTGGGTTGGCTGACGTTCGCCTATTTCCCGATCGCACACATGGTCTGGTACTGGGCCGGCCCAGACTTCCTGGCCGATCTGCCGGGTGACCATGGGCTGCTGTGGGGCTGGGGTGCCTTGGACTTTGCCGGTGGGACCGTTGTTCATATCAACGCTGGTGTTGCCGGGCTTGTCGGCTGCATCGTCATCGGCAACCGCATTGGCCACAACAAGGAACCGATGCCTCCGCACAGCCTGACACTGACGATGGTGGGCGCTTCGCTTCTGTGGGTGGGCTGGTTCGGCTTTAACGCCGGCTCGAACCTCGAATCCAACGGGCTGGCGGCGCTCGCCTTCCTGAACACCTTTGTGGCAACTGCGGCGGCAACGCTGGCCTGGGCTGTTGTCGAACAACTGCGCCATGGCCGTCCGTCACTGCTTGGTGCGGCAACGGGGGCTGTGGCCGGGCTTGTGGCCATCACGCCAGCGTCGGGCTTTGCCTCGCCGATGGGTGCATTGATGCTTGGTCTGATCGTCTCGCCGATCTGCTATATCTTTGTGTCCACCGTCAAAAAGTCGTTCGGTTATGACGACAGCCTTGATGTGTTCGGTGTGCACGGCGTGGGCGGAATTGTCGGTGCCATCGGCACAGGCATCGTGGCCGACCCAGCGCTGGGTGGTCAGGGTTGGTACGACTATACCGTGTTCCCGGCTGTGGCAGGTGCCTATGACATGGGCGCGCAAGTGATGACCCAGATTTGGGCGGTCGGCGTGACCGTGCTTTGGACGGGTGTCGTTTCGCTGGTCTTGTTCTATGTGATCAAGCTTGTCTTCGGCCTGCGACCGACCGTCGAAGACGAACGTCAGGGGCTGGATCAGACATCGCACGGCGAAAGCGCCTACAACATGTGACCAACTGGGGCCGTAACCCCAATGCAAGAAAACCACGGCCCCGGATCGTTGTCCGGGGCCGTTTTCAGTTCAGGTCGTGCCAAAAACCTCGACTGCGGCATCGCGGATCACCTCCCTCAGCCAGACAAGAAACCTGTCATGCCCCCTGATCTGCGCCCAGACGAGGACGAGGTTCATATCAGGATCGGCGATGGGCGGGTCGTGGAGTTCCAGATCAAGGGTATCGGCAAAGCGCTGCGCCAACGTGCGGGACAGTGTGGTAACCATGTCTGTGGCACTGACAGCTGTCAGGGCGGCCATGAAGTGTGGGGTGGTCAGCGCAATCTTGCGCTTGACGCCGTGCGCAGCGAGCAAAGCATCAAATTCGGACTGGCCATCGTTGAAAAGACTGATCGTGACATTGTCGTACCTGCCATAGTCCGTGATTTCGAAAGTCCGGCCCGCAGCCGGATGGCCCCGGCGCATCACCAGCGCCAGACGGTCACGTGCGAGCGCCATGCTCGCCGCGCCAGCCGGCAGAGGCGAAGTTGATAAGGCAAAGGCGAAATCAAGTTCACCTGTTTCCATTCGCGCAACCATGTCCCGCGTATAGCCGGTGACGGCCAAGTGAACCTGTGGTGCAGCCAAGGCCAGCCGCCGCATCACGGTGGGCACAAGCAAAACCGTCTGCGAATCAGATGCGGCAATCCGAACTGTTCGGGTTGACAGACGAGGGTCGAATTCAAGCGGGGCATACAGCGCAGCCACGCGTTCCAACGCGGGTCCGACCTGCTGCTGCAATTCACGCGCGCGTTCAGTCAGGGCGAATGTCTTTCCCACCCGCACCAGAAGAACATCGCCCAAAACGCCGCGCAGGCGGGCAAGTGCCCTGCTCATCGCAGGCTGGCTCATCCCGATATCTTCGGCAGCAAGCGTGACGTTCTTCAGCCGCAACAATGCATCAAGCGCAGGCAGAAGGTTCAGGTCGAGCGATTGCAAATTCACTTTACGCATACACTCTATAATAACTATGCATTTTTGATATGCAACTGCGTCAGTTATTCAGGTCACAAGATAAATGGAGAAGTGACATGACAAACATAACCACAATTCTTGGCTTTGGACCTGTGGGTAGGGCCGCTGCTGATATTCTGTTGGCCCGTGGCGATATCGTCCGCATCGGGCAACGGACCCGCCCCGCCGACCTTCCGGCTTCGGTTGAATTTCGTGCAACGGATGTGATGGATGCTGCCTCTGTGCTGCGGGCCATCGAAGGGTCATCGCAGGTCGTGCTGGCCATCGGTTTGACATACGTTGGCACAGTTTGGCAGGCATCTTGGCCAAAGCTGATGGCCAATGTGCTGGACGCCTGCAAGGCCGCGTCGGCCCGACTGGTGTTTGTTGACGGGCTTTACATGTACGGGCCGCAGGATGCGCCACTGCGCGAAGATACGCCGCTGTCAAACTACGGCGTCAAGCCTGCGGTGCGCAGTGCGGTCACCCGTCAGTGGATGGAGGCCGGTCAGACAGGTGCCGTCAAGGTGGCTGCTGTACGCGCGCCTGACTTCTATGGCCCCGGCGTGACTGTTTCACATCTGGGCGACAGCGGATTCAAGGCAATCGCGCAAGGCAAACGCGCGGCATTGCTTGTTTCACCGGATATTCCGCACGACTTTGCCTATGTTCCCGACTTTGGCCGTGCCGTCGTCAGTCTGCTCGACGCACCCGATGATTGTTTCGGGCAGGCATGGCATGTGCCTTGCGCGCCGATCCAGACCCCGCGCCAGATCCTTGAACTTGGCGCAAAGGTTGCAGGGGCGAAACTGCGCATGTCTGCTGTGCCTATGTCCCTGATGCCACTGATGGGGTTGTTCGTTGCTTTCGCGAAAGAACTGGTGGAAATGCGCTTTACTTGGGACAGGCCGTACCATGTCGATTCGACCAAATTCGCCCGGCGCTTCTGGTCTGATGCCACGCCGTTCGCGGTTGGGGCCGCCGAAACCATCAGATCGTTTCAGACGCCCGCGGCAGTTTAACATGCCATGACCTGCGCCACTGCCCGCGCCAGCACGGGCACCGAACTGGCGTTCAGCCCGGCAATGTTCACCCGGCTGTCGCCCACCATATAGATGGCATGTTCAGTGCGAAGCCGTTCGACCTGTTCACCAGTCAGACCCAACCTGCTGAACATGCCGCGGTGGCTTGCCACGAACCCGAACCTGTCAGACCGCGTTTCAGATCGCAGCGCATCGGCAAGGGCCGACCGAAGGCCCAGCATGTTGGCCCGAACCTCTTCCAGTTCGGCCTTCCAGTCGGCGTGTAGCCTGGCATCGGCTAGCACCATCGTCACCAGCCGCGCGCCATGATCAGGCGGAAAGGAATAATTCTGGCGGTTCAGAAAGGCGAGATTGCCCTGAACTGTTGTCCGATCCCCGCCCAGCGCGATCAGCACGCCGGTCCGCTCGCGGTAGATACCGAAATTCTTGGAACAGCTTGCGGCGATCAGCACCTCAGGGAAACGGGCGGCGATCATTCGGGTGGCCATCGCATCCTGATCCAGCCCGTCACCAAAACCCTGATAGGCAAGGTCGATCAAGGGAATGCCCCCGCGAGCGGCAATCACATCGGCCACAGCCTGCCATTCGACGGCATTCAGGTTTGCGCCTGTCGGGTTGTGGCAGCAGCCGTGCAGCAGAACAACGTCGCCCGCCGACACCCGCCCCAGATCGTCGAGCATTCCCGCGACATTGACGGCACCTGCGACACTGTCGAAATACCGGTATTCGGCCAATGGCATCCCAAGATAACGGATGATCGACGGATGGTTGGGCCAGGTCGGATCAGAAATCCAGACCGTGGCCCCCGGCGCCGCCATCCGGATCAGTTCAAGCGCCTGCCGAACCGCCCCCGTTCCGCCCGGCGTCGCCACCGATGCCGTCCGCGATGGATCAAATTCGTCGCCAAGGATCAAAGTGGCCATGGCGACGTTAAAGGCCGGGTCGCCTGCCAGCCCTGTGTAGGTTTTCGTGGTTTCGGTTTCCCACAGCCTGTGTTCCGCCGTCTTGACCGCGCGCATGATGGGCGTTTGGCCCTTCGCATCCTTGTAGACGCCGACGCCAAGGTCGATCTTGTCGGGGCGGGGATCATCCTTGTACATCTGGATCAAGGCGAGGATCTTGTCCTGCGGCTGCTGCTTCAACGCTTGAAACATGGTTTAGCCCTTTTCTATCGGCAGATCGTCGTACATGCCCCACTCCGCCCACGATCCATCGTAAAGCGCGTGGTTGCGGTGGCCAAGCCGTTCCAGCGCAAGCGACAGGATCGCCGCAGAAACGCCCGAACCGCAGGTGGTTATCACCGGGCGATCAAGGTTGACCCGGGCCGCCGCAAA
>JANPIX010000022.1:0-103918 GCA_031425195.1 Gemmobacter sp.
ACGAAGGTCCGCGACGGCGACATCCGGCTGCGAATGAGCTGAAACAGATTCATGCAGCGATCTTATTTTGTGCGTGACAGGGGGACGATGTCATCAGTCGGGCCGGGACGCGCCAGTTTCTTCACCGCGTCATGGCGGTGGCAGTCTATCATGTGGTCATTCACCAGCCCACAGGCCTGCATGAAGGCATAAACGATGGTGGGGCCGCAAAACTTGAATCCCAAAGCCTTAAGTTCCTTTGAAATCTGAGCGGCCTTGTCGGTAAAGGGCGGAATGTCCGCCATACGTTGAAACTGGTTCTGCTGCGGGCTGCCTCCGACGTGGTTCCACAGATAGTCTGCAAACGCCTGCCGCCCGCCCATCCGCAGACAGGCCTGCGCCGACAGGATGGTGCCTTCGATCTTGCCGCGGTGGCGGACGATACCCGCGTTGCCCAAAAGGCGTGTCACTTCCTGCTCACCCCAGTTCGCGACGATCTCCGGCTGAAAACCGTCAAATGCCAGACGGAACGCCTCGCGCTTGCGCAGGATGGTGATCCACGACAATCCCGCCTGAAAGCCGTCGAGAACCAGCTTTTCCCAAAGGGCGCGGCCATCCCGTTCAGGCACGCCCCAATCGGTATCATGGTACGAGACATAAAGCGGGTCGGTGCCGCACCAGGGGCAGCGGTCAGCGGTGTTTGCAATCATCGGCATATACCTAAAAATTAGAACAAAAGTGGAATGTTCATTCGGTGTTTACCGATGACGTCGCAGTCTGTCGAGACGTGCAGCACAGGAACGGTGACGTGATGACAGGGCAGGGACAGGGCAACGGTGCAAGGGACGTCGACCTGCGGACACCTGACGCAGATCCCGTCAGCTTTGCCGTGTCGCAAAGCGATCAGCAAACCATCCTGATGGTGCGCACGGCGCTGGAAACAAAGCGGCTTGCGCTGGCGTTTCAGCCCATCGTGCTGACGCGTGCGCCCCAGCAGGTTGCGTTCCACGAAGGGCTGATCCGGGTGCTCGACCCCTCCGGGCGCATCATCCCGGCCCGCGATTTCATGGGGGCGGTGGAACAGCAGGATATCGGGCGTCTGATCGATTGCGCCGCGCTGGAGCTTGGGCTGGGCGTGTTGTTGCGGCACAAGGAATTGCGCCTGTCGCTGAACATGTCGGCGCGGTCTATCGGGTATCCGCGTTGGGTTCGCACGCTGCAACGGGGTTTGAAGGCCAGCCCGACGCTGGGTGAACGGCTGATCCTTGAAATGGCGGAAAGTTCGGTCAACCTGTTGCCTGAACTGGTGGCGGAATTCATGCGGGGTTTGCAGCCGCAGGGGGTGACCTTTGCGCTCGACGGGTTCGGGGCGGGGCTGACAGCGCTCAAGCAATTCCGGGATTCGTACTTCGATATCGTCAAGATCGACGGGCAGTTCAGCCGGAACCTGCAAGCGAACCCGGACAATCAGATGTTGATCCGGGGCATGGTTCTTCTGGCCAAGCATTTTGACATGCTGACGGTGGCCGAAGCCGTCGAAACTCCGGCCGAGGCGCAAGCGTTGACCCAGATCGGAGTCGATGCGATGCAGGGATATCTGATCGGCGCGCCCACGGTGCGGCCCGCTTTTCTGCAATCGGGCGCGCAGAAGTCTGCCTGACGGACGCGCCATTTGCCAAACCGCTTGCGATTTGAAGGACTGCGGCTTACCCGTTTGAACAAAGGTGCCGCCGTCTGGTGCCGGTTTTTTGGGGAGCCTCTTATGACCAATGTCGTGATCGTGTCTGCCGCGCGTACCGCTGTGGGCAGTTTCAACGGGGCCTTCGCCTCCACCCCTGCGCATGATCTGGGGGCGGCGGTGATCGAAGAGGTCGTCGCCCGCGCCGGGATCGACAAGGCCGAAGTGTCGGAAACCATTCTGGGGCAGGTTCTGACGGCGGGGCAGGGGCAGAACCCGGCGCGTCAGGCGCATATCAAGGCGGGTCTGCCGAAAGAGGCGTCGGCCTGGGGCCTGAATCAGGTTTGCGGATCGGGTCTGCGGGCGGTGGCGCTGGGCGCGCAGCATATCCAGTTGGGTGATGCCGATATCATTGTGGCGGGGGGGCAGGAAAGCATGTCGCTGTCGCCGCATGTGGCGCATCTTCGGGCGGGGCAGAAGATGGGCGACATGGCCTTTGTGGACAGCATGATCCGCGACGGGCTTTGGGATGCGTTCAACCAGTATCACATGGGCCAGACGGCGGAAAACGTGGCGAACCAGTGGCAGATTTCGCGCGATATGCAGGACGAATTTGCCGTGGCCAGCCAGAACAAGGCCGAAGCGGCGCAGAAGGCTGGCCGCTTTGCCGATGAAATCGTGCCGTTCATCGTCAAGTCGCGGAAGGGCGATGTGACAGTCGATGCGGATGAATACATTCGCCACGGGGCCACGATGGACGCGATGGCCAAACTGCGCCCGGCCTTTGCGAAAGAGGGGTCGGTGACGGCGGGCAACGCATCGGGGCTGAACGACGGGGCGGCGGCGGTTCTGTTGATGACGGCCGAAAATGCGGCGCGGCGGGGACTTGTGCCTTTGGCCCGGATCGCGAGTTATGCGACGGCGGGGCTTGACCCTTCGATCATGGGGGCTGGTCCCATTCATGCCAGCCGGAAGGCGCTTGAAAAGGCAGGCTGGAAGGTGAGCGATCTTGATCTGGTGGAGGCGAACGAGGCGTTTGCCGCGCAAGCCTGCGCCGTGAACAAGGACATGGGTTGGGACACATCGATCGTAAACGTGAATGGCGGCGCCATCGCCATCGGCCATCCCATCGGTGCATCGGGCGCGCGCATTTTGAACACGCTGCTGTATCAGATGAAGCGGCAGGGCGCGAAGCGCGGGCTGGCCACGCTATGCATCGGCGGCGGCATGGGCGTTGCCATGTGTCTTGAGCGGGAGTGACGCTGCAGTCGCAGCAAAATTTCGCGGATGCAGCATCGGGCGCAACAATGTTGCGCCCGATTGCTTGCCAAGCTAGTCTTGGCACATAAACAAGGTGTTAGGGGGAATCATGGGTAGGGTTGCATTGGTCACGGGCGGAACGCGGGGCATCGGTGCCGCGATCTCGACGGCATTGAAGGCAGAGGGGCATACGGTTGTCGCCAATTATGCCGGGAATGACGCCGCCGCCGCCGCGTTCACGGCCGAAACGGGCATCCCTGCCTACAAGTGGTCTGTGGCCGATTATGACGCCTGCGTTGCCGGAATTGGCGAAGTGGTGGCCGCGCACGGGCCAATCGGCATTCTTGTTAACAACGCCGGGATCACGCGCGACACGATGTTCCACAAGATGACACCCCAGCACTGGCGCGAGGTGATCGACACCAATCTGTCGGGCCTGTTCAACATGACCCATCCGGTGTGGACCGCGATGCGCGATGCCAAGTTTGGCCGCGTGATCAACATTTCGTCGATCAACGGGCAAAAAGGGCAGGCGGGGCAGGTGAACTATTCGGCGGCCAAGGCGGGTGATCTGGGGTTCACCAAGGCGCTGGCGCAGGAAGGCGCGCGGGCGGGTATCACGGTGAACGCGATCTGCCCCGGCTATATCGCCACGGAAATGGTCAAGGCGATTGACGAAAAGGTGCTGGCGGAGCGGATCCTGCCGCTTATCCCCGTGGGCCGTCTGGGCGAGCCGGAGGAGATCGCGCGGATCGTGGCGTTCCTTGCTTCTGACGCGTCGGGGTTCATCACCGGATCGACGATCAGCGCCAATGGCGGGCAGTTCGTCGTCTAGTGCCGGGTTGCTGGGGACGGCAAAACTTTGCACAAGACGGCATGTAAACTGTTCGGACAGGGTAAAATGCCGCGTCGTACTGCCACTGCCATCGGGTTCGCTGCGGTTCTGAGCTGGGCGTTTCTGGCGCTTTTCACCATCGGGTCAAGCCCGGTGCCGCCATTGCAGTTGAATGCGCTGTGCTTTGGCATCGGCGGGTTGATCGGGTTGATCTGGACGGTGCGGGGTGCCGGGCTTGGCGTGTTGCGGCAGGTGCCGTGGCCGGTATATGCCTTAGGGTCGATTGGCCTGTTTGGGGCGAATTTTCTGTATTTCACGGCCTTTCGCCTTGCCCCATCGGCGGAAACCGGGCTGATCGCCTATCTGTGGCCGCTGTTGATCGTGCTGGCGTCAGGCCTTTTGCCGGGCGAGCGGTTGAAACCGTTGCACATCATTGGCGCGCTTTTGGCGTTTGTCGGCGCAGCGGTGATCGTGTTGCGAGGGGAGGTTGCGGTGAACGCCGGGGCGTTTGGCGGGTATGTGTTCGCGCTTTTGTTCGCGGTAACCTGGGCGGGGTATTCCGTCATCTCGCGCCGGTTCGCGGGTGCGCCGAGTGAAAGTGTCACGATCTATTTTCTGGTGGGCGCTGTGCTTTCGGCTGTCGCCCATCTGTTGTTGGAAACGACAGTCTGGCCGCAATCGTCATTGGGCTGGGCAGCCGTCATCGGGTTGGGATTGGGCCCGGTGGGCGCATCGTTCTTTGCGTGGGATGTTGGCATGAAGCATGGCGACATACAGCTTTTGGGGGTGGCGTCCTATGCTGCGCCCCTTTTGTCGACGACGGTTTTGGTTGCCGCTGGCTATTCGCCGCTGTCCCCGACACTTGCTGTCGCTGCCGTTCTGATCACGGGCGGGGCCGTTCTGGCCGCGATGGCAAGCGCCGGTGGCAGACGTGACCCTAACCCTGCTGAAGGCGGGTAATTTCTTCTTTCAGCTTGAGTTTCTGCTTTTTGAGATTGGCAATCTTCAACGCATCCGTTGCGGGCTGACGCTGGGCCTGTTCGACCATGGAAGATAGGTTTTCATGCTTGCGGCGCAGTTCCTGCAAGTGCGAAGCGATGGTCATATTCGTCCTCCTTTGATGCTGCCGATAGGGACAGTGCACCACAGAGTTTGAGTCGTGTCATCAAATCTTGACATGCCCGCGATAGTTTCGGCGAAATTCTACCTAAACTTGTCTGCCAAAGAGGCTCCGCCACGCAAAATTGCGGCGGCTTCGGCGGAATAGGCTTCGCGGTCGCCCTGATGCACCAATCCTTCGTGGAGGAGCAAAGGCGGCAGCAGTCGGAACGCGCCACGCCCGCCTTTGCGGGCGCGCAGGATCACACGCTTGGCAGCCCGGCCTTCGCGGGCGGCGAGGGGCAGAACGACGGCGGACCCGCATCCTGACAGCGCGGAAAGGGCGAGGGGAAGCATCGGGGTGGCAAAGATCATTGTGAGCCAGCCGCCGGGCACAAGGCGGCGCGCGGCCGTGGCGACCCAGGTGGACAGGGGCGTGTCCTGCACGCGCAGCGCAAGATCGCGGCCCGTGTCGGGGGAAGGGGAGCCTTCTTCCGCGTAATAGGGCGGGTTCGCCATGACGTGATCGAACCCGCGCCGCAGGGCGGTTGGCATCTGGGTCAGATCGCCCTGATGGACGTCGAAGGGCAAACCGTTGTGGGCGGCGTTGCGGCGGGCCAGGTCGGCATAGGCCGGTTGCAGTTCAAGCCCCGCCAAGGCCAGCCCCGGCACGCGCCACGCGAGGCACAGTGCGGCAGCACCGGCACCGCAGCCGAGATCAAGCACCGTTTCGCCTGCCCTTGCATCAACTGCGGCGGCCAGCAGAACCGGGTCGGTGGCCGCCCGATAGCCCCGTTTGGGTTGCCACAACTGCACCCGACCGCCCAGAAATTCATCCAGGCCGATATCGGTTTCGGCAAACATCTAAAGTCCCGTGGGGATGTCGTTGTCTGCCAGAATGGCCCGCGCCACAAAAAGATCGCGGTCGGCAACCATCAGACGGCGCGGCAAAATGCCAAGGGAGCCATCGAGGATGCTCATGTGGACGTCCAACTGAAACACCGCTATATCCTCGCCCTGAAGCATGGCTTCGGCAAAGGCAATGATCGTCGGGTCGGCGCTGCGCAGAAGTTCCTTCATGTGGACAGATAAACGCCTGCCTCGCCGCTTGTCGAGAGTGGACGATTGAGGAACTTTGATGAGCTTGGACGAAGGCACGGCAAACCCGCTTGATCAACTGGCGCAGGCGCTGGGCGAGGAGATGACGGCGGTGAACCTGCTGATCCGGGAACGGATGGCGTCGGAACATGCGCCGCGCATTCCTCAGGTGACGGCGCATCTGGTAGAGGCGGGGGGCAAGCGGTTGCGCCCGATGCTGACTTTGGCTGCGGCGCGGATGTTCGGGTACGCTGGGCCGTATCATGTGCATCTGGCGGCGACAGTGGAGTTCATTCACACCGCCACGTTGCTGCACGATGATGTGGTGGACGAAAGCCACAGGCGGCGCGGGCGTCCGACGGCCAATCTGTTGTGGGACAACAAGTCGTCGGTTCTGGTGGGCGATTACCTGTTTGCGCGCAGTTTTCAGTTGATGACGGAAACCGGCAGTTTGCGGGTGATGGACATTCTGGCCAACGCCAGCGCCACGATTGCCGAGGGCGAGGTTTTGCAACTGACCGCGGCGCAGGATCTGGCGACGACGGAGGCCATCTATCTGCAGGTGGTTCGGGGGAAAACGGCGGCGCTGTTTTCGGCGGCGACAGAGGTGGGGGCGGTGATCGCCGGCGCGTCTGAGGCAGAGGTCAGGGCGCTGTTCACCTATGGCGATGCGCTGGGGATCGCGTTCCAGATTGTCGACGATCTGCTGGATTACGGTGGGTCTGACGCGGCGATTGGCAAGAACACCGGGGACGATTTCCGCGAACGCAAGCTGACCTTGCCGGTGATCAAGGCGGTTTCCCGTGCCACGGCGGAGGAGCGTGCGTTCTGGCAGCGCGTGATCGAAGCGGGCGATCAGCGGGACGGTGACCTGGAAACAGCACTTGGCATCATGGCGCGGCATGGCGCGATGGAGGCGGCACGGACGGATGCCTTGGACTGGTCGGCCAAGGCGCAGGACGCGCTGTCCGCGTTGCCCCGGGGGCCGATGCGGGAGATGTTTCAGGATCTGGCGGCGTTCGTCGTCGCGCGGATTTCCTGATCGGCGAGGCGGCCCGAGGCGACCCACCACGCCGGGTGGTTTTGGCGGATCGCGCTTTCCGCCTGTCGGGCGGCGGCCTGATTGCGGAACAGGCCGAAACAGGTGGCACCCGAGCCTGACATGCGCGCAAGCAGGCAACCCTTCTGAGCGGCAAGCCGGGTTTTCGCGGTGGTGATTTCTGGGCAGAGGCCTGTTGCCGGGGCTTCCAGATCATTGCGCATGGCGGCCAGAAAATCGCACAGCGCGTCCACATCTGGCATTTCGGGCAGGATTTCGGGCATCGGCGCATTCGTCGCGCGGGCGAGCGCGCGAAACACGGATGGTGTGGCAACGGAAACGCCGGGATTGACCAGAACAATATCGGCGGCGGGCAGGGATACGGGTTGTAGATGTTCCCCCACGCCTGTCATGCGGACGGACCGGGGTGTGAGGCACACAGGCACATCGGCACCCAGCGTCAGGAGGGCCGCTGGCGGGGGCAAGGGGCACTGCCAGACCCGCGCCAGCAGGCGGAGCGTGGCTGCGGCATCGCTTGACCCGCCACCGATGCCGGAGGCGATGGGCAGGTTTTTGATCAGTTCCAAATCTGCGCCACTGTGCTGGCCCAGAAGGCGGGCGGCGCGCAGCACCAGATTGTCAGGTTCGGCTGTCAGGCCAACGGCGAAAGGGCCGGAGAGGGCGAGCCGCAGATTTGCGAAGGGCTGATAGGACAAGACGTCGCCCACATCGACAAAGGCCACCAGACTGTCGAGCAGATGGTAACCGTCGGGCCGCCGCCCCGTCACATGCAGGGTCAGGTTGATTTTGGCGGGCGCAAATTCGCGGTCGTGCTCAGATCCCATCGGCAGCGGTCTGCGCCTCGATCGGGGCTTTGCCTTCTTCGGCAAGCACCGCGTCCAGCCCTATTTCCAGCTTGCGGCGGATGCGGTTGGCATCCTTTTCTTCGGGTTCGAAAGACAGGGCGCGCCGCCATTGAAACTGCGCTTCCAGTTTCCGTCCGACGGCCCAGTAGACATCGCCCAAATGGTCGGTGACGACGGGGTCAAGAGGTTCCAGAAGGGATGCCTTTTCCATCGGAACAACGGCGTCTTCATAGCGGCCAAGCTGGAAATAGCCCCAGGCCAGACTGTCGACGATATAACCGCTTTCAGGTTCGGCGGCGACGGCACGTTTGATCATCGACAGCGCCTCGTCCAGATTTTCGCCACGTTCGAGCATGGCGTAACCCATATAATTCAACACCTGCGGCTGATCGGGTTGCAGGACGAGCGCGCGGCGAAAATCGGCGCTGGCCTTGTCCCACCGTTGCTGGCGTTCGTGGCCGATGCCGCGCATGTAATACAGTGTCCAGTCGCGCGGGCCGGGGACCGGGCCAAGCAGGGCAATCGCGGCATCGTAGGCGGTGATCGCCGCCTCGAACTTTTCGTCGCGGCGCAGAAGATCGCCCAGTTGCCGGTGGATGTCGATCATGTTCGGATAGGTGCGCGCCAGTGTGGTCAGCACTTCGATGGCGGCCTCGGTCTTGCCCGAACGTGAAAGGGTATCGGCGCGCCCGCGTTCCGCCTCGACAAAGGCGGGGTCGTCGGGGGCAATCGACGCATAGGCTTCGGTCGCGAGTTCCGGCTGCCCAAGGCGGTCAAGCAGGCTTGCTGCAAGCAACTGTGCCTCGGTATGATCCGGGCGAAGCCAGGCTGCGATGCGGGCGTAAATGAGCGTCTGGGTATCGTCCGCCTCGCCGTTGAGGGCGGTGGCGAGGGTGAAGAACACTTCGGCGATCCCGTCCGTCGCATTGCGGACAACGTCAAAGGGAACAGGCTCGCCAGCCTGCAGCCGCGCGCGAAGGGATGTGATCACGGCATCCTGACCCGGCACGAACATTTCATCGAGCAGGGCGATGGCATCGGGGTTGCGTTCCAGCTGACTTAGAATCTGGGCATGGGCGATGACGCCCCGCCGAAGGGATTTGATCGACCCGCCTGCAGGGCCGGACAGGATGGCGTCTGCGCCTTCGAAATCGCCGACCGATGCCAGCGCCAAGGCCTTGTGGAAGGTGCCAAAGACGCCGATGCCATTGGTTTCGGACAGTTTGTCAAAGGCGGCCTGTGCCTCGGACATGCGGCCGGCACCGAGTTCGGACCAACCGACGGCAAGCTGATCGATCAGCGTGGCTGTCTGACGCCCGGCCTTGGTATCGGCCAGCAGAGTTTCGAAATCGGCACGCTTTGCCTCGTCCGCGAGCAGGATGATCTGGGCTGTGATGCTGCGTAATTCGGGGGCAGACTGGTTTGCCATGGTGACGGCGTTATCGACCCGGCCTGCACCGATGGCGGACACGACAGCGCCTTCCATCAGTTCGGGATTGGCGGGGTCGGACAGCAGGGCACGGGTGAACCATGTGGTGCCTGCCACGAAATCGCTTTCCATGCCCGCGATGCGCGCCGCCAGAAACGCGCCAGCGTCTATCGGGCCGGGTTGCGGCGCGGTTGTTTCGGGTTCGGCGGCGGGTGGGGTTGCCTCTTGCGACCAGCCGGCGACGGGCAGTGAGAGACACAAAAGCAGCGAACAGACGCGCGGCAGATTAGGCATTAGGCGTGGTCCTCCAACCCGGATGGACAAAAACTAACGACCTGCTGCCAATTGGGCAATGCGGCTCTTTGGGATCGGCGGCCCAATCGTCACCGATTTGCGCAAGCCTTCGTGATGCGAAGGCCTGCCCTTGGGTCACATGTTGGGATAATTCGGGCCATCGCCGCCCTGCGGCGTTTTCCAGACGATGTTCTGACTGGGGTCCTTAATGTCGCATGTCTTGCAGTGGACACAGTTCTGGTAGTTGATCACGAACCTTGGGTCGCGCCCTGCATCGGACACGACTTCGTAAACGCCTGCCGGACAATACCGCTGTGCCGGTTCGGCGAACTGCGGAAGGTTGATGGCGATGGGCACCGATGCGTCCCGAAGGGTAAGGTGCGATGGTTGGCCGGGCGCGTGATGCGTGCCGCTGAAGGCAAGGTTGGTCAGTCTGTCAAACGACAGCACACCGTCCGGTTTGGGATAATCGATGGGGGCAAAGGCCGCGGCCTTGGCTGTGGCCGCGGCATCGGTCTTGCCATGCGACAGGGTTCCCACGACGGTCAGACCAAAGGTGTTGGCCCACATGTCGGCCCCGCCCAAAAGCAGCGATGCTGTGAGCCCATAGCGGGACCAGAGCGGTTTGACGTTGCGCACGCGGCGCAGATCGCGGCCGATGGCACCGCCGCGAACAGCGGTTTCATAGGCGGTAAGCTCATCACCCGAGCGGCCAGAGGCAATGGCGGCCTCTGCAGCCTCGGCGGCGGCGATGCCGGACAGCATGGCGTTGTGGTTGCCCTTGATCCGGGGAAGGTTGACCAGACCGGCGCTGCAACCGAGCAGGGCCACGCCTGGGGCCACCATCTTTGGAATGGATTGCCATCCGCCTTCGGAGATTGCCCGCGCGCCGTAGGCCACGCGTTTGCCGCCCTTCAGCAGGTCGGCGACCATCGGGTGATGCTTGAACCGCTGAAATTCCATGTACGGATAAAGATGCGGGTTTTCGTAGTTCAGGTGAACGACCAGCCCCAGATAGACCTGATTGTTTTCCGCATGATAGATGAACGACCCGCCCCCCGCGGACGAGCCGAGCGGCCAGCCCATCGTGTGCGTGACGGTGCCTTCCTTGTGCTTTTCTGGATCAATCTCCCAGATTTCCTTCATGCCAAGGCCGAATTTCTGCGGGTCTTTGCCGGCAGAAAGATCATACTTGGCCAGCACTTCCTTGGTCAGTGAACCGCGCACGCCTTCGGCAAGGAGCACATATTTGCCGCGCAATTCCATCCCCGGTTCATAGGACGCGCCGGGGGTGCCGTCTTCGTTGCGGCCGAATTCGCCTGCGACGACGCCCGCCACGCGGTCGCCGTCCATCACAAGTTCGGAACAGGCCATGCCCGGGAAGATTTCCACACCCAGCGCCTCGGCCTGCTGCGCCAGCCAGCGGCAGACGTTGGCCATGCTGACGATGTAGTTGCCGTGGTTGGACATGAGCGGCGGCATCGGCCAGTTGGGAAGCCGCACCTGCCCGGCGGGGCCAAGCACATAGAAGTTGTCATGCGTCACAGCCGTGCGGATGGGGGCACCGCGTTCGCGCCAGTCGGGGATAAGGGCGTCCAGACCAACCGGGTCAAGCACGGCACCCGACAGGATGTGGGCGCCGACTTCGGACCCCTTTTCCAGCAGGACGACGGAGCGTTCGGCATTCAGTTGCTTTAGCCGGATCGCGGCAGACAGGCCTGCGGGGCCGCCCCCCACGATCACCACGTCGTATTCCATCGCTTCGCGCTGTATATCGGCCATCCATCCGATCCCTATCCAAGGTCCGCACCGTGCCTATCGCAACCGAAGGGTTGGGGCAATGCAAACGCGTCACATCAGCGGCGCAGAACGTCATCCTGCAGCGAATTGCCGCGCCACGCCTTTTTGACCCCCTTGCTTTCTTTGCGCGTGTGGGGTCAGTTGAAACAGAATGTGTAGCAAGGTCATGGCCGAAAAGGGCTGTGGCTTTTATTTTTCAAGTGAAGGCCAATGGAAAAAATTCCGATGACCCGGGGCGGCCACGACGCGCTGGATGCTGAATTGAAGATTTTGAAATCGGTGGAACGCCCTGCCGTCATTCGCGCCATTTCCGAAGCGCGCGAGCACGGGGATCTTTCCGAGAACGCGGAATACCACGCGGCGCGCGAGAAGCAGAGTTTCATCGAGGGCCGTGTCAAGGAACTTGAGGCGACGCTGTCGCTGGCCGAGGTGATTGATCCGACGAAACTGTCGGGAACGATCAAGTTCGGCGCGACGGTCACCCTTTTGGACGAAGAAACGGAAGAGCAGAAGACCTATCAGATTGTCGGCGAACCCGAGGCTGATATCGAACGCGGGCTTTTGAACATCCGCTCGCCTTTGGCGCGGGCTTTGATCGGCAAGGACGAAGGCGACAGCGTGGAGGTGAAAACCCCCGGCGGGCAGCGCAGCTATGAGGTTGTGAGCATTCGTTTTGTCTGACGGCAGCCTGCAACAGGGGATGTGAATGGCTGACGGCAGGGACAAGCAGCCCGAACTTGGCTTCAAGGCCCGGTCAGACGCGGGGGGTGGGTCGCTGCACCTGTCCGAAGTGCTGGCGGGCGTGCTGGGGCTTGTCTGGGTCGGGGCCGTCGTGATGTTCACGCTGCAGCCGCGGGAGGGCGATGCGGATCAGGGCATGGGGCTGGTGATGACCGCGCTTTTGTTGTTGTTGCCCTTGGCGTTGATCTGGATTTCGGTCAGCACGATGCGAACTGTCCGCCTGTTGCGGGATGAGGCGGCGCGATTGCAGGCCACAGTCGAATCGCTTCGCAATGCCTATCTGACCAATCAGCAGGCGCAGGCGACAGGCGGGTTGAAGCCTTCGGTTGAACGCCGGCTTGACGAAATCGCTGCGGCAACGCGGCAGACGGAATCGGTGCTGGCAGGGTTTGTCACCCGGCGAGAGGTGCCGCAGATGGCACCGCCTTCGGATCGGCGCGCAGCACTGGTTGCCCCGCCGAAACCTGCATCCGCCGACGAGCAGCCTGTTCTTGCGCTTGGCACGTCGGTCGAGGATTTTCGTGCGCCGCTGTCGATGTCGGATTTCATTCAGGCACTGAACTTTCCCGAAAGCGCCGACGACAAGGATGGGTTTCGCGCCCTGCGCCTTGCGCTGGAGGATCGCACAGTGGCACGGTTGATCCGTGCGGCGCAGGATGTGCTGACGCTGTTGTCTGAAGAAGGCATCTACATGGACGATCTGAAGCCGGATCACGCGCCTGCCGAGGTCTGGCGTCAGTTCGCCAAGGGTGAGCGCGGGCGTCCGGTGGCGGCGTTGGCCGGGATCAGGGATCGGTCCAGCCTTGCCCTGACATCCGCGCGGATGCGGGAAGACCCGGTGTTCCGGGATGCGGGGCATCATTTTCTGCGGACGTTCGACCGTACCTTTGCCGCCTTTGAACCCAACGCGACCGATAGCGAAATCAGTGATCTGGCCGTGACGCGCACCGCCCGCGCCTTCATGTTGATCGGGCGGGTGACCGGGACGTTCGACTGAAAGGACTAGAACGCCGCGTCACCCAGCGGTTTGACCATGGTGGTGGCGGCAGTAAACCCGAAGATGTGTTGCAACATTCCTATGTGGGTGGTGTCGGTCGGGCGAAAGCCCAGCCGTTCATACAACGCCCGCGCCCGCAGGTTTGTATCGACAACGTCCAGCCGGATAGAGGGATAACCGCGCGACCGCGCCTCGACCGCAAGGGCGCGCAACATGGCCGTGCCAACGCCGTGGCCCTGTGCGTCGTTCACAACGCAGATACCATCAATCAGAAAACGCTGAACTTCGCCGTCTTGCGACAGCATGCGCAGAACCGCCATGCGCCACATGGCCCCGAACCGCCCGTAAATGGCCCGCATGTCGCCCGGCGTGCCCCCGGCAAACGCGCCGTTGGCCGTCTGAAACCCGGCGATGCCAAGCAGGCGTCCGGTGTCCGACCGCGCGATGATGCAGAATTCGCTGCGCAAGGCGCGTTGCAGGAAGGTGATGGCGCGCGTGTCGGGGCCAAGCACACGCCCCAATTTGCCGCCAAAGGCCTGCCAGTAGATTGCCGCCGCATCGGCGCGAAGATCGCGGGGCAGGCCCAGGCTGACCTCGTACCTCATTCCAACGCTCCATTCAGGGCCGCCGCATGCCCTGCACCCAGAATCCAGCCTTCGTCACTGCGGCCTTCCCAGTCTGGAACATCCTGCATCATCAAGGCAAGATCATGCCGCCCGCGCCCCAATCGCCAAAGTGCGCTTGCCAGCAGTTGCACCTGTGCGGCATCCTTGATCATGCCGCCATTGACCGCCCGCCGCACCATGGGGTCGACGAGGGATGGGTAGATTTCGGCGATCACCAATGCGGCGTGCTCAGTGGGTTGGAACGGCCAGACGGCGGTATCGGGACGCCGCGCCAGCCTGTCGACACAGGGAAGGCCCATAATGGCCTGCGATCCGACAGATCCGGTGGTGAAAAGTTTCCACACCGATTGCGCGCGCGGAATTGCCAATTCGACGCGACGGCGTTCCGCCAGTCCGAGGCCCGGGTAATCCACGGTCTTGCGTTCCGAAAGCTGCGGCAGGGCCAGTGATGACGGGCGGCCCCAGAAGGGGCCGGCACCCCCGAACATGCGGTTGACGGACTGTGCCACGTCAAAGCGGTTGTTGGCATTGTTGTCTGCATCGGTCACATGCCGGGCCAGCCAATCCCACACCCCCGCAGCACCGGGCGTGCCGACAAGGCGGGTGGCAAAGCCCTGCGGATAGCCCATCGGGAAATCGAACCCAAGAAGGACGCGGTTCCCCGTCTGTGCGCAGTCGTCCAGAAGGGCGGTCAGGGCGGTTTCTGCTGCGCGGCGGGTTCGGTGGTAGGTGGGTGCCGTGGGCGTTGGGCCTGCGACGCCGATCCAGATGGCATCGGGCGAGGGGCGGGCCGCGGATGGTTTGCCGGACGCCGACCAGTCAACGACGATGACGGTATCGAAACCCCGGTCTGTCATCCGGCCAGACCCGCGCGCGCGTGGGCAAGATCCTGTGCCGTGTTGATGTTCCAGAACGGGTCGGGCGTTGCCGTGTCAAAGAGGACGTGACGGGCCTGCACATGTTCGGCAAATCGCATCAGCTTTGCCTGACCGTTGGCCAGCGCATCGGCCATGTCGTCACGAAGTGCTGCGGGCCAGAAGCCAAAGGTGGGATGGGCGCGCCCGCCGCAAATGGCAATGGCAGGTTGATCCGGCACCTTTGTCAGCCGCGCGACCAGTGTGGCCGGAAAGAACGGCGTATCGACGGCCACGGTCACGATCCCCGCCGCGCCGTGCGCTGCGGCCCAGGTCAACCCGGCGAGCATGCCGGACAGCGGACCCATCGGCAGGGTATCGGGAAGAACCGGAATGGCGGGCAATCCGAATCGCGCGGCATCGCCATTCGCACTGATCGCGAGGCTGGTCACCTGTTGTTGCAGGCGGGTGGTGCAGTGGCCGATCAGGGTCGTGTCGCCAAACGGCAGCATGGCCTTGTCGGCCCCGCCCATTCGCGTGCCTGATCCGCCGGCAAGAACAACTCCAAAGATCCGCACCTTGCCCCCGAACCAACTGCCAGATCAGATCATTCCAGCCGCGGATCGCCCATCTGGACGATCAGAACCCCGTGATTTTCATCATCGTCGTCATCGGTGATCGTGCGGAACGTGGCGCCCGGCAAGGTGGCGAATGACTTTTGCGCAGCGAGGGGGAACCATGTCGACGACACCGACGCGAATTCGGGGACGGAACGGAGCAGCGCCGTCGTGCTTTGCGTGCAGGTCGACTTGGCGGCAGGGGCGCGGCCGACGGCCAATTGGATCAGGCGGTCGGCGGTGGCGAGAGATACCGGGACAGTCTGTTCCGTCACGCGGAACGTTTCGCGTGCGTGATAGTCGATGTAAAAGCTGACCATCTTGTCGGTCATTCCGAAGAACACATCACCGCGCTGGGGCAGGCGGGGGTGGGTCCACGAGCCTGCGGGATCATACATGACGCGCTGTGAGCCGTTGATCAGAAGCCCCGAATGTGCGCCGGCCCCGCTGCTGTTGCGAACAACCGTGAACAGGGTCACGGAGGGCGGCTGATCCGACACAAACTGTGCCATCGCGACTTCGGTATCGCTGGCGTTCGGGGCGGGCGGCGCGCCGCAGGCCGACAACGCGAGCGAAGCGGCAAGACAAAGGGCAAGGATGCGCATCGACAAGGTCAGGCGTTCACAAGTGCCATGAAGATCAGGATACCGATGGATATCCCGGCACCCCAGGACACCATTCTGATAAAGCCTGCAAAAACCTTTTCCTGGGCTTTCGTGTCCATGCTGCCATGCTCGTGCTCGGCCATCGTCGATCTCCGGAGTTCGCTGTTCTGCCTGCGTCTAGCAGCAGATTGCCCGCCTGTCACGGGGTGGAATGGCGGCCTGCTGTATTGTGAAGCGGCGCGGCTGTGGGTATGGGACGTTGACCCAAGGGTGCAATGCCATGCAGACAGACCTTCTGACCCCCGATGCCAGCGGCATTGACCGCGCCGTTGCCATTCTGCGGCAAGGCGGATTGGTGGCGATACCGACAGAGACGGTTTACGGGCTGGCGGGGGATGCGCGGTCTGATGCCGTCGTGGCGGCCATATATGCGGCAAAGGGGCGGCCCGGTTTCAACCCGCTGATCGTGCATCTGCCGGATCTGGCCGCTGCGGAGCGGATTGCCCGGTTCGACGACAGGGCGCGTGCCTTGGCGCAGGCGTTCTGGCCGGGGCCGTTGACGTTGGTTTTGCCGCTGCATCCCGGTGCGGGACTGTCGGCACTGGTGACTGCGGGCCTGTCTACAGTTGCGGTGCGGGTGCCCGCCCATCCCGACACGCGCGCGGTTATTGCGGCCTTTGCGGGGCCAATCGCGGCACCATCGGCCAATCCTTCGGGCCGGATCAGCCCCACCACGGCGGCGCATGTTCTGGCCGGGCTGGGGGGGCAGATCGATGCTGTGCTGGATGGCGGGGCGTGTTCGGTGGGCATTGAATCCACCATTGTGGGACTGAACGGCGACGCGCGGCTGTTGCGGCCCGGGGGCATTGATGCCGAAGCGATTGAACGCGTGCTGGGCCACGAGCTTTTGGCGGCGGAAAGCAGGATCACAGCGCCCGGCCAGATGGCATCGCATTACGCGCCGCGCGCGGCGGTGCGTCTGAATGTGGAACGGCCTTTGCCGGGGGATGTGTGGATCGGGTTCGGGGCAGACTGTGCGGGCGCGGTGCTGAACCTGTCGCCCACGGGCAATCTGGACGAGGCGACGCTGCACCTGTTCCAGATGCTGCATCAGGCCGATGCCATGGCGGGGCAGGGCGGGACCATCGCGGTGGCACCCGTTCCGGATAAAGGGCTTGGGCAGGCGATCAATGACCGCCTGCGCCGTGCGGCAGCGCCGCGTTAGCCGCGCGCCGGGATCGTCAGGCCTTTCTGGACGGCGGGCCGTGCGAGAAAGCGTTCAAGATAGGCGGGCACGCGTTGCAGATCTGCCCAGCCCGTGATGTCGCCGACTTTGTAGAAATCCCGCGCGCCGCGCAGCCATGGCGCAATCGCGATGTCCGCAATGGAGTAGTCGCCCGCGATCCAGTCGTTGTCGCCAAGCGCCTTGTCCAGCACGCCCAGCAAGCGGGCGGTTTCGGCGCGGTACCGTTCCTTGGGGCGGGGATCGTCGATTTCCTTGCCCGCGAAGGTGTGGAAATAGCCGAGTTGCCCGAACATCGGGCCGATGCCGCCCATCTGGAACATGAGCCATTGGAGAACTTCATACCGGTTGGCATCGGGCAGCAGCCGCCCCGCCTTTTCAGCCAGATAGATCAGGATGGCCCCACTTTCAAACAGGGCGAGCGGTTTGCCACCCGGGCCGTCGGGATCGATGATCGCCGGAATCTTGTTGTTGGGGCTAAGGCTCAGAAATTCGGGGCCGGTCTGATCGTTCGTGGCAAAATCGATCAGATGGGCGTCATAGGGAAGGCCAAGTTCTTCGAGCGCGATGGAAACCTTCACGCCGTTCGGTGTCGGCAGGGAATACAGCTGGATCGCGCCTTCGGTGCGTTGGGTCCAGCGGGCTGCTATGGGAAATGCGGATGTGTCGAGCATTTGAGAACTCCTGTGAAGGGGGAAAGCAAAACGCATTTTCCCCGGAACCTTAACGCTTGAAAAATGCCATCGGATGTTCATTGCTGTGCGCGCATGCAGGGGAAATGCAGGTCAGCAGCCGATAACAACAAAAAGGGACTGGGATATGATTAGAGAATTCAAGGACTTCATTGCCAGAGGCAATGTCATGGACCTCGCTGTGGGGATCATCATTGGCGCGGCCTTCACGGCGATCGTCAACAGCCTTGTGGGCGATCTGATCAATCCGATCATCGGGTTGATTCTGGGTGGGGTCAATTTTTCGGACATGTTCATCGATCTGTCCGGCACTGCCCCCGCCTCGTTTGCGGCGGCCAAGGAAACCGGTGCCGCCGTGTTTGCCTATGGTGCGTTCGTCACAGCGGTGATCAATTTCGTGATCATCGCCTTTGTGGTGTTCATGCTTGTAAAGGCGGTCAACCGGCTCAAGGGGCCTGCCCCGGTGAACGTGCCCACCGGGCCTACGGCCGAAGAACTGCTGACCCAGATCCGCGATACGCTCAAGGCGCGGGCCTGATGGTTCAGGGATCGGCCCCGGTGAAGTGCCGGGGCCGGTTCCGCCTTACATCGTCAGGGCCGACTGTGCGCTGATGACTGGCAGGCCGAGGGCGGTGCCGACGGCGGCATAGGTCAGATGGCCCGCATGGGTGTTCAACCCTGCAAGCAGGTGTCGGTCATCGGCGCAGGCCTGTTTCCAACCCTTGTTTGCCAGTGCGAGCAGAAAGGGCATCGTCGCATTGCCAAGCGCCTGTGTCGACGTGCGCGCCACGGCACCCGGCATGTTCGCCACGCAGTAGTGCAGGATGCCGTTGACGTCATAAATCGGGTCCTGATGCGTGGTGGCATGGCTGGTTTCGAAGCAGCCACCCTGATCGATCGCCACATCCACCAAGGCAGCCCCCGGTTTCAATTCCGACAGTTGCGCCCGGCTGATGAGTTTGGGGGCTGCGGCCCCCGGAACCAGCACGGCACCGATGATCATGTCGGCCTGCCGGGCGAGTTCGATGGTATTGCCGGCGCTGGCATAGCCGTTCTTGAACTGGCCGCCGAACACGTCATCAAGATAGCGCAGGCGCGGGATTGACCGGTCAAGGACGGTGACATCCGCCCCCATGCCCGCGGCGATCTTGGCGGCATGGGTGCCGACGACGCCGCCGCCGATCACCAGAACGCGGGCCGGGGCCACACCGGGCACACCGCCCAGCAGGACGCCGCGCCCGCCGTTGGCCTTTTGCAGCGTCCATGCGCCGACCTGTGGGGCAAGCCGCCCGGCCACTTCGGACATCGGGGCGAGCAGCGGCAGGCCGCCGCGATCATCGGTCACAGTTTCATAGGCAATCGCCGTGACGCCGGATTTCAAGAGATCATGCGTCTGATCCGGGTCGGGGGCGAGATGCAGGTAGGTGAACAGCACCTGACCTTCGCGCAGCATGGCGCGTTCGGCGGGCTGGGGTTCCTTGACCTTAACGATCATGTCGGACTGCGCGAACACCTGCGCCGCCGTGTCAACGATCTGGCCGCCAGCCGCCTGATAATCGGCATCAGGAAAGCCGGAGCCTGTGCCCGCGTTTGTTTCGACCATGACGGTATGGCCATGGGCCACCGCCTCGCGCACGGCGTTTGGCGTCATTCCGACGCGGTATTCCTGCGGCTTGATTTCCTTGGGGCAACCGATTTTCATGCTGTTCCTGACCGGGTTTGGGCGTTGAGCGATGATTACAGCTTGCGCCGGTCGGGCTGCAAAAGCTTTGCCAAGTGGCAGGGGAAAGATGGCCCATGCGCAAGGTTGTTGCGCGGGGTTGCCAAACTGTGCAGATTGCTTCGGCCATGGCAGACCTTGATGCAACAGACCGCCGTATCCTGACCGCCCTGCAAAGGGACGGGAGAATGACGAACGCGGATCTGTCCGAGATCGTCAACCTGTCACCGTCGGCCTGCCACCGCCGGGTTCAGCGGTTGGAAGAAGACGGGTTTATCGCGGGGTATGTCGCCCTTCTTGATCCCCGCAGGCTTGGCAAGCCGACGACGGTTTTCGTCGAGATCACGCTGCAGGGGCAGGCGGACGATCTGCTGGATGCGTTCGAGACTGCAGTGGCGCGGGTGCCGGACATTCTGGAATGTCACCTGATGGCGGGCACGGCGGATTATCTGCTGAAGATTCTGGCCGAAGACACCGAAGATTTTGCGCGCATCCACCGCCAGTATCTGTCGCGATTGCCGGGTGTGTCTAAGATGCAGTCGTCGTTCGCACTGCGCACCGTTGTCAAGACGACTGCCATCACTGTTTAGGGCCGCATACTGCAGATGGGGTATGCGGGTTCGGGCCGCTTCGCGCACCATGCCGGCATGGTTTGGCAGGAGAAGTTGATGCCCGTTCCCCCAGCATTTGGCGATGTGTTTGCAGTAGACTTCGATTCAATCGCCACACCGTCGGGTGGGCAGGTCGTACAGCTTGCCGATGGCCGGTTTGTTGTGGGCTGGACCGACTATGGTAATGGATCGGTTGATTACAACATCGGTTTCCGCATCCTGAATGCGGATGGCAGCCCTTTAACCGGCAGTCGGATCGCGACGGGTGGAATGGGGGGCAGTCAGGAAGGTGTGTCGATCGCCGCACTGGCGGGGGGCGGCTTTGTTCTTGTCTGGACCAACTATCTGAGCAACACGACCGGGGCGGATGTCAGCTATCGTGTTTATGATGCGGCGGGCAAAGCCATCAGCAAAGCAATCACCATTGAAACGGCGGAACCCCAAGCGGCATCGTCCGTGGTTTCAACAGCGTCTGGCGGGTTCATCATCGGGTGGCAGGAATCGCAGACAAACGATGGTGTCGCCCGCGAGTTTGACAGCAACGGGTTGGCGCTGGGAACTGGTCCGATCAGGATCACCGACGGCGGGGGTTTTGACAGCGGTCCGAAACTGGCGAATGACGGCGCGGGATATGTGGCCGCGTGGGCCGACAGCATCACGGGTCAGCCGGCCGGAACGGGGGGGATATTTTCCCGCAGTTTCACGGAATTTCCGACGGCCGACTACACAGTCGAGGGTGATCTGGTGTCGGACGAGGACCTTTCTGCCTTTGGCAGGATGAGCGATATCGCGGTGAGTCAGGGGCAAACCGGAATCGTCTGGCTGAACTCGGTCGGGCAGAACACTTTCAATACCATCAAGATCGGGAACAACGCAGCTGCTCTGGTCGGAACGGGAACAGCAGATTTTGTATCGGGTGCACAGATCGCGGC
This sequence comes from Gemmobacter sp., assembly GCA_031425195.1. Taxonomy (GTDB): domain Bacteria; phylum Pseudomonadota; class Alphaproteobacteria; order Rhodobacterales; family Rhodobacteraceae; genus JANPIX01. The sequence goes on from JANPIX010000022.1 coordinate 21,015, forward strand.
CCTGCCAGATGGCGGATTTGTGGTCACTTGGACCGAGGTTCTGAACAACAACCCGCGTGTCTATGGCAGGACCTATGACAGTACGGGTGTTGCGACCAGCGATCCGTTTCAATTAAAGGACGTCAATGCGCGCCAGAACTCATCCGATGTGACGGCAATGCTGGATGGCCGCATCCTTTTCACTTGGGAAAGCGGTGAGGCCGATGGAAATTACATGCAGGGTCGTTTTTTTGATCCACGCCTCGACCCCATCTTGCTGACTGGGACGAACAAGGCAAACCAGTTTGTCGGAACCAACTTTGCAAACGGCGACACGATTGCAGGTGTTGGCGGCAATGACACGCTGTGTGGTGCTTCTGGTGCCGATGTGGTGGATGGCGGTTCGGGTCGCGACAGTCTGTTTGGTGGCAACGGCACCGATTCGATTGAGGGCGGTACGGGACGCGACTATCTGCGGGGCGGGACGGGGGCCGATGCGTTTGTGTTTACAGCCCAGCCTTCGAAAAACAGCTTTGACCATCTGGCGGACTTTTCGCGAGTGGACATCATTCAATTGGATGACGCGGCGTTTGGCGCCCTTGGGGCCGCTGTCACGGTGGGTGAACTGCGCTTCGGCATCGCGGCCGAGGACGGAAATGACCGGCTGATCTATGACCGCGCGACGGGCAGGCTTTGGTATGACGCGGATGGATCTGCGGCAGGTGCAAAGGTGCTGTTCGCGGTGATCGACACGAATATCCGACTGACGTTCGCGGATTTCGACATGATCTGACCGCCACGCCGCGCTGTCATTTGGGTGTTACGTTGCTTCGATACTTCCCGAATCATGGAACAGTCAGATGCAATCCGCGCCTTCGAGGCATTGGGGCAGGCAACCCGTTTGCGCCTGTTTCGCCATCTTGTGACGGTTGGCCCCGAAGGATTGGCTGCGGGCGACATCGCCGCCTTGCTGGAAACGCGGCCGAACACCCTGTCCAGCCATCTGTCCATCTTGCTGCAGGCCGGGATGATTCGCGCGGCGCGGCAGGGGCGGACCATCCGCTATTCCGCCGACCCTGCGGGCATTCGTGCGCTGCTGTCGTGGCTGCTGCAGGATTGCTGTGGCGGTTCCCCCGAAACCTGCGCGCCGGTGATCGCCAAGATTGCCTGCGCCTGCACCGAAAGTGCCGAGCAATGACACGACCTTGGAATGCGCTGTTTCTGTGCACGGGCAATTCTGCCCGTTCGATTCTGGCCGAGGCCATCCTGAGCCGGGAGGGTGAGGGGCGGTTTCACGCCTTTTCGGCGGGGTCGCGGCCTGCGGGCAAGCCACATCCCCTTGCCCTTGCACTGCTTGCGCGTGAGGGGTTCGACACTGCTTTTGCCCGGTCAAAGAACTGAGATGAATTCGCGGCACCGGGCGCGCCGAAGATGGATTTCGTGTTCACAGTCTGCGATTCTGCTGCCGCCGAGGAATGTCCGTTCTGGCCGGGGCAGCCGATGACGGCGCATTGGGGATTGCCTGATCCTGCCGCCGTTCAGGGGACCGATGCCGAAAAGGCGCTGGCCTTTGCGGAAACGTACCGCATGTTGCGCAACCGCATCCGGGCCTTTGTGGCGCTGCCGATCGATACGCTGGATCAGCTTACATTGCGCGGGCGTCTTTCGGATATCGGGCAGGACGCATGAACGCCGCCCGCCGGATTCTGGCGGCCGAGGCCTTGGGCACGGGGTTGCTGGTTCTGGCGGTGGTCGGGTCAGGCATCATGGGGGCACGGCTGACAGACGACGTGGCGTTGGCGTTGTTGGCCAATACGGTTGCAACGGGGGCGGCGCTGTTTGTGCTGATCACGGTTCTTGGGCCCGTGTCGGGTGCCCATTTCAACCCGTTCGTCACGCTGTGCCTGCGGGCGGATACGCGGTGGTCGCATCGTTTCTGTCTGGCGGTGGTGGTGTGCCAGTTTGCCGGGGGGCTGGCGGGAACGGTGCTTGCCCATGCGATGTTCGCACTGCCGTTGGTACAGGTTTCGGCGGCGGTGCGGACCGGATTGGCGCAGGCGCTGGCAGAGTTTGTTGCCACATTCGGGCTGGTGCTGGTGATATTTGGTGCCTTGCGCGCGCCATCGGCCAACGTCGCCGGCGTGGTCGCGGCCTATATCATGGCGGCCTATTGGTTCACCGCCTCCACCAGCTTTGCCAACCCCGCCGTGACCGTGGCGCGGGCGTTCACCGATACGTTTGCAGGCATCCGGCCTGCCGATGTTCCTGCCTTTCTTGTGGGGCAAGCGCTTGGGGCCGGGCTGGGCCTTGTGGTGGCGAAGGCCTTGTTCCCGTCATCGCGCCGGGCGATGAATGAAAAAACCCCCGGCCTTACGGACGGGGGCTGATCGAAAGGCCGGTTGCCCGGCCCAGCATCGCATGTCGAAAGCTTACAAACCGCCTTCGCGCTGAAGTTTCTTCCGCGCAAGTTTCCTTGCACGACGAACGGCTTCTGCGGATTCGCGCGCTTTTTTGACGGAGGGTTTCTCGAAATGTTGCTTGAGCTTCATTTCGCGGAACACCCCTTCGCGCTGCAGCTTTTTCTTCAAGGCCCGAAGGGCTTGTTCGACGTTGTTGTCGCGGACGCTGACCTGCATGTGGTTTTCACCACCTTCCTAAGCTAGAGTTGCACAAATTGTGCAGGCTGGCGGCCTATAGCAAACGCGCTATGTGTTGTCCACCTTGGTGGCCAGCACAGCGGAAAGGGCAATCGAATGATGCAGGAAACGTCGGCGGATACCACGAAAGATGCCTTGCTGGATGCGGCGCTGGCGCATGTGCCGTTTGACGGCTGGTCACACACGACCCTGAAGGCGGCGATTGCCGACACGGGCACCGCCGATGCGTTGGCGCGGGCGTTGTTCCCGCGCGGGGCGGTTGATCTGGCGCTTGCCTATCATCAGCGGGGCGACGCGCAGATGATGGAGCGGATGGCCGCGATGGACCTTGCCGCGATGCGGTACAGCGAGCGGGTGGCTATGGCGGTGCGGATCAGGCTGGAAGTGGCAGGCGACAAGGAACTGGTGCGCCGTGGCAGCACGTTGTTCGCCCTGCCCAATCACGCCGCCGATGGTGCGCGCGCCATCTGGGGCACGGCGGATGCCATCTGGCGCGCCTTGGGCGACACATCGGTCGATGTGAACTGGTACACGAAACGCGCCACGCTGTCGGCTGTTTACGGGGCCACGGTTCTGTTCTGGCTGGGCGACGACAGCACGGATCATCAAGCCACCTGGGAATTTCTGGACCGGCGCATCGAAGACGTCATGCGGATTGAAAAGTTCAAGGCAAAGTTTCGCGAAAATCCGCTGTCCAAAGGGTTCAGCGCGGGTGCAGGGCGCATTTTCGGCTGGATCAAACCCCCTGCGATGCCTGATGATCTGCCGGGAAAGACGGGAATGGGTACGGCCCCAAACCCGTATCGGTAAAAGGCGGTTCTGATGTCCCTTCCCCTGTCCATGCTGGCAATCGAAATTCCGGAACCGGGTGGCCCGGATGTGCTTCATCCCGGGGCGTTTCCGGTGCCGGTGCCGGGGCATGGGCAGATTGTGATCAGGCTTGAATACGCCGGGGTCAACCGGCCCGATGCGCTGCAGCGCGCGGGTGCCTATGCGCCGCCTGCCAGTGCTTCGCCCTTGCCGGGGCTGGAAGGGGCGGGCGTTGTGGCCGCCGTGGGGCCGGGCGTTGGCCGGTGGAAAGTCGGGGATCAGGTTTGCGCCCTGCTGCCCGGTGGGGGCTATGCCGAATATGCGCTGTGCCACGGCGATCATGCTCTGCCCATTCCGGACGGTGTGACCATGCGTGAGGCGGCCTGCCTGCCGGAAACCTGCTTTACCGTGTGGTCCAACATGGTGCGGCGGGGACGCCTGAAGGCGGGAGAGCGGTTTTTGGTTCATGGCGGGTCATCGGGGATTGGGACGACCGCCATCCAGATGGCCAAAGCGATGGGCGCGCGGGTGTTCGCGACGGCCGGTTCGGACATCAAGTGCGAGGCCTGCACGGGGCTGGGGGCAGAGGTTGCCATCAATTATCACACCACCGATTTCGTCGAGGTGATGAAGGCCGCAGGGGGTGCCAACCTGATCCTTGACATGGTGGGGGGGCCGTATCTGCCGCGCAACCTTATGGCGCTGGCGACGGACGGGCGGCTTGTTCAGATCGCGTTTCTGCAGGGTGCCAAGGTGGAGGTGAACTTTGCCGATCTGATGGTGCGACGGTTGTCGATTACCGGATCGACGCTGCGTCCGCAATCCGATCTGGCCAAGGCCACCTATGCGCGCGAATTGGAAGAACATGTCTGGCCGATGATCGCACGGGGTGCCCTGCGGCCGGTGATCGACAGCGAATTTGCGCTGGCCGATGCCGCCAAGGCGCATTGGCGGATCGAAAGCTCGGGCCATGTCGGGAAGATCGTGTTGAAGGTCTGAACCGCGCTTACCGCACCGCCTCCAGCACCGCATCAGTCAGGGTGCAATCACGGATCACGTCTGCGCCGCATTGGCGGGGGGACAGGTCGGGTGACAGGCAGATGCGGACTTCGTCGATTCTTCCCGCCTCGCAGGTGACTGTGATCATGTCGCGGGTCAGGGCGGGGTTGGATTCGAGAAACGCATCTTCGACGACCGAGGCGGGCAGCGTCAGATCACGTGCCAGATCATCCAGGACATCGGGGATGGTGATGCTGTCATAGGCCCGGCGCGACAGGGCGAAGTAATCGGCGGCGGCAAGGCCGGAACAGCGGCCGTGTTTCTTCCATTCATAAAAGGCCAGCCCCGCGCCGCCCATGATATCGGCCATCGCCGCCGTTTCGGTGCGGGAGGGATCGCGCGCAGTTGTGCGGCAATAGCTTGGCCAGCCCTGTTCGAATTGTGGCCACAGACCGTGCAGCGTAAAGCTGAACCCGCGCCCTTCGTCGCACTGCGGATCGCGGCGCGCGTCGCCTGTCAGGCTGCACCAGGTGCTGCTCCACCCCAGGGCCATGACATAGTAATCGAACTGTCCCGCGCGTTCGCCTTCGGCCTGTGCCTGCAGTGCGGACAGCAGAAGTACCAAGCCTGCAAGCGCCTTATGCATTTTCTCTTCCCCTTGGGCCGGAACCACCCTATATACCCCGCAACTTCCCGAAAACGAGAAGACGCGAACAAGGGTTCGCAGCCGTTTTCCCGGCCCGGGAGAGATTTGTAAAGGGAATGCCGCTATGACGTCGAAGCCCCTCATGGCCAAAGCCACAGCCGTCTGGCTGGTGGACAACACGACACTGACGTTCCGTCAGGTTGCCGAATTCTGCGGGCTGCACGAACTTGAAGTTCAGGGCATTGCGGATGGGGATGTTGCCACGGGCGTGAAGGGTTTTGACCCGGTTGCCAACAACCAGTTGGATCAAGTCGAAATCGACCGTGGGCAGAAAGATCCGTCCTATGCGCTCAAACTGAAATTCATCGCGTCGGCGGTGGGTGAGGAAAAGCGGCGCGGCCCGCGCTATACCCCGTTGTCCAAGCGGCAGGACCGGCCTTCGGCCATTCTGTGGCTCGTCAAGTTTCACCCGGAACTGAGCGATGGGGCCATCGGCAAGCTGGTGGGCACGACCAAGCCGACGATCCTGTCGATCCGCGAGCGGACGCACTGGAACAGCAACACGCTGCAACCGATTGACCCGGTGGCCTTGGGCCTGTGCCGGCAGACCGAACTTGACGCCGCCGTGCAAGCGGCGGCCCGCAAGAAAGCGGGCGAGGGCACCGTTATGTCAGATGACGAACGCCGCAAGCTGGTGTCGACGGAACAATCGCTTGGCATGACGACGGATGCCAAGATGCCGTCGAATTCCAATTCGCTTGAACAATTCGGCCTGACGGAAAAAGAAGAAAAGCCCGCCGATTATTCGGATGCCGAAAGCTTTTTCACCATGCCGCAAGGCGCGACCGACGACGAGGATGACGACGACGAAACCGACCGCTGACGTGGCGTTTGGTTACCAGGCCACGACATCTTCGCGGGCGGTGCCGTCCGTTTCCGTTTGAAGCCAGTTGCGAAAGGCCACAAGCGGCGGGTAATCCGCCGCTTCCAAGGGCCAAGTCAGGTAATAGCTGCCTGCGCTGGGCATTGCCGCACCAAAGGCGCTGGTCAGCCTGCCGTCGGCCAGTTCGCCCTTTGCCAGAAACTCGGGCAGCAGGGCCACGCCTACACCGTAGATCGCCGCCTGAATCATCGGGCCGAACTGATCGAACAGCATCCCCTGACCGCCCGCATTCATGACGCCATGGGCTGCAAACCAGTCTGACCATGCGTTTGGCCGGGTTTCCAGTTGCATTAGGGGCAGGCCCACCAGATCGGCCGCCGTGTGGATCGGATGAGAGGCCGCCCAGGCCGGTGCGCAGCAGGGCACCAGCCGTTCATCGAACAATTTTTGATACCCCGCACCCGGCCAGGTTTGCGCGCCAAAGTGGATTGCGGCATCGAACCCTTCGGCAGCGAAATCGAACGGGCGCAGGCGCGTTCCAAGATTGATCGTGACCCCGGGATAGGCCGACAGAAAGCTGTGCAGGCGCGGGGCGAGCCAGCGCGTGCCGAAGGTTGGCAGGATGGCCAGCGCAAGCGTGCCCCCTGTGCCCGCGACGCCGCCCGCGCGAACACGCATTGCACCGCGACTGATAATGTCCATCGCCCGCGCCACATCGCGTGCATAGGCCAAAGCCGCTGCTGTCGGCACCAGCCTGCGCCCCTGTCGCAGAAACAGTTTGACGCCAAGTTGCTGTTCAAGGGTCTGGACAAGGCGACTGACGGCCCCTTGCGTCAGATCAAGGTCACGGGCGGCGGCAAGGGTGGATCCGGCGCGGCAGACAGCTTCGAATGCTGTCAGCACAGAGGTGGACGGAAGCAAGCGACGTGGGGTGGGCATGTATGACCTTTACGCATATATAACCCCACAATCAGCGTTATCTTTGCGACTGACAATCCCTTATACACATAGATGTAAGCCAGAGGTGCCGTCATGAAAGATCTTGTTCCCGCCCTGAAAGCCAAAGACGCGCCTGACCTTGGGCGGTTTGACTGGGAAGATCCGTTCCGTCTGGACGACCAGTTGACGGAAGAAGAACGCATGTTGCGCGATGGCGCGCGCGCCTATGCCGTTGAAAAGCTTCAGCCCCGCGTGACGGCGGCCTATCGGGACGAAACCACCGATCCGGCGATTTTTCGCGAGATGGGGGAAATGGGGCTGCTGGGGGTGACGATCCCCGAAGAATACGGCGGGCTTGGCAGTTCCTATGTGGCGTACGGCCTGATCGCGCGGGAGGTGGAGCGGGTCGATTCCGGGTATCGGTCGATGATGTCGGTTCAATCCAGTCTCGTGATGTATCCGATTTATGCCTATGGCTCCGAGGCGCAGCGGATGAAATATCTGCCGAAACTGGCGTCGGGGGAATGGATCGGATGCTTTGGTCTGACCGAGCCTGATGCGGGGTCTGATCCGGCAGGCATGAAGACTGTCGCGCGCAAGACGGCCACGGGTTATGTGCTGAACGGTGCCAAGATGTGGATTTCGAACAGCCCGATTGCCGATGTGTTCATCGTGTGGGCGAAATCCGAGGCGCATGGCGGCAAGATCCGGGGCTTTGTGCTCGACAAGGGCATGACGGGCCTTTCGGCGCCAAAGATCGGCGGCAAGCTGTCGCTGCGCGCCAGCATCACGGGCGAGATTGTGATGAAGGATGTAGAGGTTGGGGAAGACGCGCTGTTGCCCAACGTCGAGGGGTTGAAAGGGCCGTTCGGCTGTTTGAACCGGGCGCGGTATGGTATTTCCTGGGGGGTGATGGGCGCTGCGGAATTCTGCCTGCATGCCGCGCGCCAATACGGGCTTGACCGCAAGCAGTTTGGCAAGCCTTTGGCGCAGACGCAGCTGTTCCAGTTGAAGCTGGCCAACATGATGACGGACATCGCCCTTGGCCTGCAGGGGTCGTTGCGGGTTGGCCGGTTGCTGGACGAGGCGAATGCGGCACCGGAGATGATTTCCATCGTCAAGCGCAACAACTGTGGCCGGGCGCTGGATATCGCGCGGTGGTCGCGCGACATGCATGGGGGCAATGGTATTCAGGAAGATTATCAGATCATGCGCCACATGATGAACCTTGAAACCGTCAACACCTATGAAGGCACGCATGACGTTCATGCCCTGATTCTGGGCCGCTCCATCACCGGGCTGCAGGCCTTCTTTTAAGCCGATTTTACCGTCCCTTTTCCTTGTATGAGCTTGTATGGACCGCGCCGATATCGTTCACGAGAATTTTCTGCGGCGCGTTGCTGCGCATGACTTTCCAGCCGGACGCCCGCCTGCCGGGCCGCTGGCGGCAACTGATGCCGTTGCGATCTTTCGGTCGGCCTGTCTGACGCGTGCGTTAGACCGGACAAGCCGCGCGATGCAGAAGGCGGGGCAGGGGTTCTATACCATCGGGTCGTCGGGGCATGAGGGGATGGCAGCCGTTGCGGCGGCGCTGCGGCCCGATGACATGGCGTTTCTGCATTACCGCGATGCCGCGTTTCAGTTGCAGAGGGCCACGCAGGTGCCGGGGCAGACGCCGCTGTGGGACATGCTTTTGTCGTTTGCCGCGTCGAGCGATGATCCGATTTCGGGTGGCCGACACAAGGTGCTGGGGTCACGCGCCCTGATGATCCCGCCGCAGACGTCCACGATTGCATCGCATCTGCCCAAGGCTATCGGGGCCGCCTATTCCATCGGGGCCGCGCGGCGCAACCGGCCCGAACACGCGATGCTGGCGGATGACGGGATTGTCATGTGCAGTTTTGGCGATGCGTCGGCCAATCATTCCACGGCGCAGGGGGCATTCAACACGGCGGGTTGGACAAGTTATCAAAGCATCCCGATGCCATTGCTGTTCGTGTGCGAAGACAACGGAATTGGCATTTCCACCAAGACGCCAAAGGGCTGGATCGAGGCCGGGTTTTCCAATCGTCCGGGCCTTGCGTATTTTTCCGGTGACGGGCTGGACATGTTCGATGCCTATCGGGCGGCGGTGCAGGCGGCGCATTATGTGCGGACGCGGCGCAAGCCTGCATTCCTGCACCTGCGCGCCATCCGGCTTTATGGCCATGCCGGGGCCGATGTGCCGACGACCTATCTGAGCCGCGATGAGGTGGAGGCCGAGGAGGCGCAGGATCCGCTGCTTCATTCCGTCCGTCTGCTTGATGCGGCCGGGGTGATGCCCCCGTCAGATGCCTTGGCGATCTATGCCGAAACGGCGGCGCGGGTGAACCGAGTGGCCGCCGAGGCCGTGACCCGGCCGGGTCTGAAGACAGGGGCGGACGTGATGGCGTCGCTGATCCCCCCGGCGCGGCGCTGCAAGCCTTCGAACGGGCCTTCTGCGGCGGCGCGGGAGGCGGCGTTCGGATCAGACCTGCGGTCGATGAACGATCCGCAACCGATGAGCCGTATTCTGAACTGGGCGCTGACGGACCTTATGCTGGAATACCCCGAGATCGTGATGATGGGCGAAGATGTGGGTCGCAAGGGCGGGGTTTACGGGGTCACACAGAAACTGACGGCGCGGTTTGGTGCCCACCGGATGATCGACACGCTGCTGGATGAGCAATCGATTCTGGGGCTCGCCATCGGCATGGCGCAGAACGGGTTTGTGCCGATGCCGGAGATTCAGTTTCTGGCCTATCTGCACAACGCCGAAGATCAGCTTCGCGGCGAGGCGGCGACCTTGCCGTTCTTTTCGAACGGTCAGTTTACCAACCCGATGGTTCTGCGCATTGCGGGCTTGGGGTATCAAAAAGGGTTCGGCGGGCATTTTCACAACGACAACTCCATCGCGGTGCTGCGTGACATTCCGGGCATCATCCTGGCCATTCCGTCCTGCGGTCAGGACGCGGCGATGATGCTGCGCGAATGCGTGCGGCTTGCGCGTGAGGAGCAGCGGGTGGTGGTATTTCTGGAGCCGATTGCCCTTTATCCGATGCGCGACCTGCATGCCGAAAAGGATGGCGCGTGGATGAACACCTATCCCGCGCCCGACCAACGCCTGACGTTCGGCGAGGTTGGGGTAACGGGTGCGGGCACGGATCTGTGCATCGTGACGTATGGCAACGGCCACTATCTTTCGCAGCAGGCCCTGCCGCAGATTACGGCGGCAGGCATCGACGCGCGGATTGTTGATTTGCGGTGGCTGTCGCCTTTGCCGAAGGAAAGCCTGATCGCCGCCGTGACGGGGTGCAGCCGGGTTCTGATTGTGGACGAATGCCGCCATTCGGGTGGCCCCGCCGAAGGGTTGATGGCGCTGCTTGCCGAGGCGGGGCACGCGCCCGTGCGGGTGACGGCACAAGACAGTTTCATCGCGACGGGCCCAGCCTATGCGGCAACCATGCCGTCGACTGACAGCATTGTGGCTGCCGCCCGGGGGATCTGCGCATGAGGACGGCGGTTCTTGTCTGTCCGGGGCGCGGCACCTATGGCAAGGCCGAACTGGGCACTTTGGCGCGGACATTTCCGGATGCTGGGCTGCTGGGCCAGTTCGATGCGGCACGGGCTGCACTTGGGCAGGAACCGCTAAGCACGCTTGACGCGGCGGCGGAGTGGTCGGTGGCGCGTCATTCGCGCGGCGACAATGCGAGCGCCCTGATTTACGCCTGCACCTTGGGCGATGCCCTGTCGTTGAAGGATATAGATGTTGTCGCGGTGACCGGCAATTCGATGGGCTGGTACTCGGCACTGGCCTGTGCTGGTGCCGTTGACGCGATGGCAGGGTTCGAGGTGGTCAACACCATGGGAACCCTGATGCAGCAAAGCCTGATCGGGGGGCAGGTGCTTTACCCGTTTGTCGGGCCGGACTGGCGGGCGGATGACGCCGCCAAGGCGCGGCTTCTGGCCATTGCGGCAGAGATTGATGCGCGCCCTGACCATATCCTTGCGCTGTCGATTGATCTGGGCGGGATGCTGGTTCTTGCCGGAAACGAGCCGGGCCTTGCCGCGTTCGAGGCGGCAGTGCCCCGGCAGGACCGGTTCCCGATGCGTCTGGTCAACCACGCGGCGTTTCACACGGCGATGCAGGTCCCGGTGGCGCGCGAAGGCCGTGCCCGCCTGTCTGCCGATCTGTTTGCACAACCGCAAAAGCCGCTTGTTGACGGGCGCGGCACTGTCTGGTGGCCGGGGGCGACTGACCCTGTGGCGCTGTGGGATTACACATTGGGCCATCAGGTGACCGAACCCTATGACTTTACCCACGCCATCGCCACAGCCGCGCGCGAATTCGCGCCCGACCTGTTCATCGTGACCGGGCCGGGAACCACGTTGGGCGGTGCCGTGGCGCAATCCTTGATCCTGGCGAACTGGTCAGGCATGACGAACAAGACCGATTTCCAAACCCGCCAAAAAACCAACCCGCTTCTGGTGTCCATGGGCCTGCCCGACCAGCGCGCGACCGTGACCTGAAGGAGTATTCCAATGACCAATGCCGAAATTCTTGCCGCCGCCGGCCTGACGCAAAGTGATCTTTCCGGGGGCACCCTGAACGTTCGTTCACCTATCGACGGATCGCATCTTGCCAGCCTGCGCGAAACCACGGTTAACGATATGCCGGGCATCGTTGGTGCGGCGCAGGCGGCGTTCCGGCAGTGGCGCGATGTGCCTGCGCCCCGCCGGGGCGAGCTGGTCCGGTTGCTGGGTGAGGAACTGCGCGCGGCCAAGACGGCACTGGGTGCGCTTGTCACGCTTGAGGCGGGCAAGATCACATCCGAAGGTCTGGGCGAAGTGCAGGAGATGATCGACATTTGCGACTTCGCGGTTGGTCTGTCGCGGCAGATGTACGGTCTGACGATTGCGAGCGAACGCCCGGGGCACCGCATGATGGAAAGCTGGCACCCGATGGGGCCAGTGGGCATCATCAGCGCCTTCAATTTCCCGGTTGCAGTCTGGTCGTGGAACGCGGCGCTGGCGCTTGTCTGCGGTGATCCGGTGATCTGGAAGCCGTCCGAAAAGACGCCGTTGACGGCCATGGCCTGCATGAAGATCATGGAGCGTGCGCTGGCACGGTTTGGCGATGCGCCTGCGGGACTGGTGCAGTTGGTCATCGGGGGCCCGGCGGTGGGTGAGGCTTTGGTGGCGTCGAAGGATGTGCCGGTGATCTCGGCCACGGGATCGACGCGGATGGGGTCAATCGTTGGGCCAAAAGTTGCGGCCCGGTTCGGGCGCGCGATTCTGGAACTGGGCGGCAACAACGCGATGATCGTGGCCCCGTCGGCGGACATGGACATGGCCGTGCGGGCCATCGTGTTTTCCGCCGTGGGAACCGCCGGGCAACGCTGCACCTCGCTTCGCCGTCTGATCGTTCACAAATCGGTCAAGGATGATCTGGTGGCGAAACTTGCCAAGGCCTATGCAAGCCTGCCGATTGGTGACCCGCGCACGGAGGGCACCCTGATCGGCCCCCTGATCGACATCGATGCGCGTGACCGGATGCAGGCGGTGCTGGAACAGGCGCGCGCGGAAGGCGGGCGGGTTCATGGCGGCGCAGTGATCGAAGGCTTTGCCGGGGCCTATGTTGCACCGGCGCTGGTGGAAATGCCGGGTCAAACGGCGTCGGTGCGGCAGGAAACCTTTGCGCCGATTCTGTATGTAATGGGCTATGACACCCTGGATGAGGCGATTGCGATGCAGAACGACGTGCCGCAGGGCCTGTCATCGTGCATCTTCACGCTCAACATGCGCGAGGCGGGTGGCTTCCTGAGTTCTGCCGGGTCCGATTGCGGCATTGCCAACGTCAATATCGGCCCGTCGGGCGCGGAAATCGGCGGGGCGTTCGGCGGCGAAAAGGAAACCGGCGGAGGCCGCGAAAGCGGTTCGGACGCGTGGAAAGGCTATATGCGGCGGCAGACCAACACCGTCAACTATTCCGCCAATCTGCCGCTTGCGCAGGGCGTGAAGTTTGATTTTTAAGGATAGAATTACATGAGTTTCAGTAAAATCACCGTCCTTGGGCTGGGCAAGGTCGGGCATCTTGCGGCCGAGCTTCTTGTGGCGGCGGGGTTTGACGTGACGGGGGTGGACAGCCGGCCTGCGGTGGCGGATTTTTCGACGCGTGTGGTTGATCTTGCGAATCTGGACGCTGTCAGAACGATTTTGGCCGGGCAGCAGGCGGTTCTGTCCTGCCTGCCCTATCATCTGAACATCGGCGTTTCGACCATCGCGCATGCCCTTGGCCTGCATTACTTTGATCTTACGGAAGACGTCCCCACTACGCGGCATATCCGCGAACTGGCAAAGACTGCAACGGGGCTGATGGCCCCGCAATGCGGGCTGGCGCCGGGTTTTGTCGGCATCGTCGCGGCAGATCTGGCGGGGCAGTTCAATCAGATACGGTCGATCAAGTTGCGCGTGGGGGCGTTGCCGCAGAACCCGACCGGGCTTTTGGGATATGCGTTCAACTGGTCACCAGAGGGGGTGGTCAATGAATATCTGAATGATTGCGAAGTGATCGAGGAAGGCGTTCTGAAAACCGTCAGTGCGATGGAATGGACGGAAACCATCTACATCGACGGCATGCAGCTTGAGGCGTTCACCACAAGCGGCGGTCTTGGCACGATGTGTGAAACCTATGCGGGCAGGATTGCCAATCTGGATTACAAGACGATGCGCTATCCCGGGCACGTCGATCTGATGAACTTCTTTTTCCACGAACTTCTGATGCGGGAAAACCGGGCCGAAGCGGGCCGCATTCTGACCAACGCAAAGCCCCCGGTGGAGGATGACGTGGTTTATGTTCACGTGGCCGCCGAGGGCAAGACGGACGATGGTTTGCGCCGTCGTGAATTCGTTCGGGCCTATTATCCCATTGTGATCAATGGAAAAAGCCGAACCGCGATTGCGTGGACAACGTCGGCGTCGGTTGTGGCGGTGATTCAGATGGTGCGCGATGGCGCGTTGCCGTCGCAGGGTTTTCTGAAGCAGGAAGACATTCCCCTTGGCCCCTATCTGAAGACTCAAACAGGGAATTACTACGAGATCGGCCATAGGTCACGGCACAGTTGAAACGGGTCACACCTGAAAACGTGACGGGTCAAGGCGCAGAATCAGGTTGGGGTCTGGGCAGATATCGGCCCAGACGTCCCACAAATGGGCGTGACCCACGCCGAAAAAGTTGCCGGGGCGCTGATCCAGCAAAGTTGACATGACCTGAAAATGAAGATGCGCGGCCCAGCCGCCGTTTTCGTGCCAATAGCCCAGATCGGCGATGTGCTGGCCCGCGGAAACTGCATCTCCGGCGCGGCAGAGATGGGCCAGGGTGGCACCGAGATGGCCGTAAAGCGTCCAGAACACCTGTTTCCCGAACGAATGTTCAAGAAACAGGGTGTGCCCGTAATCGAGCGGGTCTGCATTGTAGCTGACAGACACGACGCGACCGGCGAGGGGCGCAAAGACAGGGGTGCCTGCGGGGGCGAAAACGTCGATCCCGGTGTGGACGGTGCGGCGCAGGGTGCTTGCGGCGTCTGCAAATTGTGGTGTGTCATATACGGTGCGATGTTCGCCGTAGGCACCCAGCCCATAGGTCACGCCTTGCCGCGCGAACCAGTCGTCAAAGGCGGGGTCACTGAACGCGGGCATGTCCGGACGTTCACCCGCCGTCAGGAGTGCCATGGTGGGCGCGGTTTCCAGGGGCGGTTGGAACAGGGGGGCCGCGTCAACGCTGCGCAGATGGTCGCGCAGGGCGGCTGCGCCCGGCACGGCGGGAAGACCCGCGCCAGAGCGCAGGATCGCGCGCAAAAGAGCCTGATCTGCCGACATGAGCCGGTCAGCAACCTTTTGACCGCCAGCCATAGTGGGCAGGGCTGACAGGATGGTGGCGAGAAAGGGTGCGATATCTGCGTCGTTCAATCCCGCCCCGGCGCGGCGCAGGGCCGAATAGAGATCAGGTTCATCCAGCAGGGAATGGGCCGCCGTCGTCACGTCTGTCATGTCCGTTCCTTGTCAGAATGCCTTGCGCGCGCGCAGCGCCGCGCCGATGGTGCCGTCGTCAAGATAGTCCAGTTCGCCACCGATCGGCACGCCTTGGGCAAGTGAGGTGATCGTGACGCCTGTCTGCCCCAGCGCGTCAGCGATGTAATGGGCGGTTGTCTGACCGTCCACCGTGGCGTTGAGCGCAAGGATGACTTCGGTCGCGCCCTCACGAACCCTGTCCACCAGTTTGGGGATATGCAGATCATCCGGCCCGACGGCATCAAGTGCGGACAATGTGCCGCCAAGGACGTGATACCGCCCCTTGAACACGCCGCCGCGTTCCATCGCCCACAGGTCGGCCACATCTTCGACGACACAGATTTCGCCGGTTGCCCGTTTGGGATCGGCGCAGATGGCGCAGGTGTCGGACGTGCCGATGTTGCCGCAAGTGGCGCATTCCCGTGCCGTCAACGCGACATGCGCCATGGCATGCGCCAGCGGAGCCATCAGCGCGCCGCGCTTTTTCAACAGCGCCAGCACGGCCCGGCGTGCCGATCTGGGGCCCAACCCTGGAAGGCGCGACATCAGTTCGATCAGGTCTTCGACGTCGCGCGTTGCGTCTGCCATCAGAACGGCAACTTGAAACCGGCGGGAAGGCCAAGGCTTTCCTGCAGGCGTTCCAGTTCGACAGCCCCGCGCGCGGCACCCTTGGCCTGGGCATCCTTGATCGCGGCAAGGATCAGATCTTCGACAATCTCTTTTTCGGACGCGACGAGGATCGACGGGTCAATCTCCAGCCGGGTCAGTTCGCCTTTGGCGGTGGCGGTGGCGCGCACGAGGCCGGCGCCCGCCTCGCCCACAACGGTGATGCGGGACAGTTCTTCCTGCATGTCGGCCATCTTGGCCTGCATGTCCTGTGCGGCTTTCATCATCTTGGCCATGTCGCCAATGCCGCCCAATCCTTTGAACATTCCTGTTTCCTCAGCTGTCTTCAAACGGGTCCCAATTGTCGTCCGCCTCGGGCAGTGCCTCGGCTGCTGCTTCGGCCTCTGGGTTCAGGGGGCGAACGGCGGCGATGTGCGCGCCGGGAAAGGCGGCCATGATCGCTTGAACAAGGGGGTTCTGCGCAGCGTCGGCCTTGGCTGTGGCGAGCACCTGATCGCGGGCTTCGGCAATCGTCGCGGTGCCGCCGGTGCCGACAACCGAAACCGCCCAACGTGTGCCCGTCCATTCCTGCAGGCGCGCGGCCAGTCGGGGTGCCAGATCGCGCTGGGCGGCGGGTGTGGGTTCGAATTCGATGCGGCCGGGCGAAAACCGTGCCAGTCGCAGGTTGGTTTCGATTTCCACCAGAAGGGTCATGTCCCGCTTTTCGCGGATCAGTTCGACAACGGCATCGAAGGATGCGAATTGCCGCACACCGCCTTCGGCCAAGGCCAGTGCTGCCGATGGGCCACCGCCATTGCGGGGCGCGGATGAAACGCCCGTTGGCCCCGAAGGTTGTGACTGCATGCGGGGGCCGGGGGTTCCGGGCGGCTGGGTGCCATTTGGCGCTGGCCGGGGTGCTGCGGGCATCGGGGCCGATTGCAGTTTGCGCAGCAGGGTTTCGGGATCGGGCAGATCGGCCACATGGGTCATGCGGATGATCGCCATTTCGGCGGCCATCATGGCATTGGGCGCAAGGGCCAGTTCTTCGATGGCCTTGAGCAGCATCTGCCACATGCGCGACAGAACCCGCATCGGCAGGCGGCCTGCCATGTCAAGGCTGCGGAGGCGTTCGTCGGGGGGCGTGGTGGGGTCATCGGCAGCTTCGGGTGTGATCTTGACCACCGAAATCATGTGCGTGACATCGGCCAGATCGCGCAGGACGGCCATCGGATCGGCACCGTCGGAATACTGCCCCGCAAGTTCCGCAAGCGCGCCTGCGGCGTCGCCCCGCAGGATCAGGTCGAACAGATCGAGCACCCGGCCCCTGTCGGCAAGGCCCAGCATGGCGCGCACCTGTTCGGCGCTGGTTTCGCCTGCGCCATGGGCAATCGCCTGATCCATCAGGCTCATCGCGTCGCGGACCGAGCCTTCGGCGGCGCGGGTGATCAGCGCCATGGCGTCGGGCGCGAGGCTTGCGCCCTCCAGTGCGGCCACGCGGGCCAGATGGGCCATCATCACCTCGGGTTCGATCCGTTTCAGATCGAACCGTTGGCAGCGGGACAGAACGGTGACCGGAACCTTGCGGATTTCCGTGGTGGCAAAGATGAATTTCACATGCGGCGGCGGTTCTTCCAGCGTTTTCAGCAGGGCGTTGAACGCCTGCGTCGACAGCATGTGCACTTCGTCGATGATATAGACTTTGTAGCGCGCCGAGGCGGCGCGGTAGTTCACGGAATCGATGATTTCGCGGATGTCGCCGACGCCGGTGCGGGATGCGGCGTCCATTTCCAGCACATCGACGTGGCGGCCTTCGGCGATGGACACGCATTGATCGCAGACGCCGCAGGGTTCGGTCGTGGCACCGCCGTTGCCGTCAGGCCCCACGCAGTTCAGGCCTTTGGCGATGATGCGGGCGGTGGTCGTCTTGCCCACCCCCCGCACGCCGGTCATCACGAAGGCATGGGCGATGCGGTCTGCGGCAAAGGCGTTCTTGAGCGTCCGCACCATGGCTTCCTGACCAATGAGATCGGCGAACGTCTGCGGGCGGTATTTGCGCGCGAGAACCTGATAGCCTTGGTCGGGGGTGTCGGTCACTGCGGCCTCTTTGGATTCGGTGGATGCCAGATTAGGCGGGCTGGGTCACGGCGTCCACCTTGCATGACGCTTGCGCGGCGGATGGTGCAGGTTCAATGTTCCCCCAGCCGGAACAGGGGGGCGCACCATGATCGAAATCAGTTCGCAAAAAGTTGTGCATGTCATCTTTCTGGCGCGCGAAGGTCATCTGGCAATGGCCGAGCTTGAGGCGTTCATCGAAGGACTGAACGACGATGAAAAAGTGCATCTTGTGGCCTTGGCCTGGGTCGGGCGCGGGGCCTTTGATGCCGAAGAGTTCGATGAGGCAGTGGCGACGGCGCGGGCCGAAGCCACAACACCGACCCAGACCTATCTGAGCGGAATGCCGCATCTTGCCGAAAATCTTGAGGCCGGGCTGGAGGCGATGGGCCTTGATGTGGCCGACGAGGAAGAGGATTTTCTGGATGGCGACCATTGATCGCAGCGACCCCTGCAAGGGTATCGGGTGAGAGGCTGACAACGACCCAAGTGGGGCTCGTTACGGCTGCTTCCTTCCGGACCTGACCGGGTTGGCGAGGCACCTGCCCGCGCCAACCTCTCACCCCGCGATATAGGGGCAGGGGCGCATCCTTGCAAGCCGCGTTTTGCAGGATCACAGGGCCGGAAGCAGGCCTACGGCGCGTGCACCTGACAGGATGTCGCTCGCCACATGATGCGCGAAACGCCCCTGCGTTGGCACGACATCGGGCACCTGCACGACGTGCATCCCGGCACGGTGCGCCGATTCTGCGCCGGTTTCGCTATCTTCGAACGCGACGCAGCGCGTGGGATCGACCCCCAGCCGCATGGCGGCGAGAAGGAAAGGTTCGGGTGCCGGTTTCGGCTGTGTCACATCGTCAAGCGTGATGACATGGGCAAACGCCTGATCAAGCCCGACAAGCCCCAGTTTGTAATGTGCCCCCGCCCGACCTGACGAAGTGGCCAGCGCGCGGGGCAACTGCAGTTGCGCGAACAGGTCGAGCACGCCGGGCTTTAATTGCAGATCCTCGGCGATGCGCGCGTCAAATTCCGCCCGCCACAGTGCGTTCAGCGCCGGAAGGTCGATGCCCGGACGGTGGGTCAGGATCATTTCGGTGCTTGTGGGCAGATCACGGCCGACAAGACGGTGCATGAAATCCAGATCCACGTCCTGCCCGAACCGGGCAAATGCGGCCTGACCCGTCACCAGCGCCACGCTTTCGGTGTCGATCAGCGTGCCGTCGAGATCAAAGATTGCGGCGTCGAAAGAGTGGTCATGCGTCATTGGACTGCTATCCGGGGCAAAAGTGTGCGTCTGCCGCCTAGCAGATCAAAGGTGGATGCGAAAGCGGGCGAAACCATCGGCCCCATCGCCTGCCGGATCGATCGCAAGATGCGCGGGAAGCTGTGCCAGATGGCCAAGGGCGCGGGAGGAACTGTCGAACAGCACGCTGGTTCCCGGCAAGGGGGCAAACCGCCAGACCGGGTTCCCCTGATCAAAGGGGCTTGCGCCGCGCCCCGACAGAACGTGACGCACCAGAATGTCGCGGCTGGTGTCGGGGCTGTCCAGAACCACCCGGTTTGCGCCCGCGAAGGGTGGAAAGTCGCCGCCGCCGCCCGTGCGGTAGTTGTTGGTGGCCACGATCACCTCGGCGTCCGGGTCAAGCGGCTGTCCATTCAGACGCAATTGGGTGATCCGGCGGTGATCGCCCGGGGTGCGCAGCCCGGACATGGTGAACCGGGCGGGGACGGAAAGATCGATGTGGTAGGACAGGCCAAACAGCGTGTCAAAATTGTAGCAGGGAAAGGCCGGGTCGACGAGCATACTGTCCGATGACCGGGGTGTGATCTGACGAAAGATGCCGGCGCTGTGTTCCAGCCAGTCCGCAACCATAGCCCCCGTGACGCGCACGGCGCGGATGGTGTTCGGAAACAGGTAAAGATCGGCCAGATGGCGCAGTGCAAGGTCACCTTGCGGGATGTCGGTGTAGTAGGTCGGGCCGCCGCGCCCGCCTGCCTTGAACGGGGCCGTGGCCGACAGCAGGGGCAGCGACGCATGGGGGGTGCCATGCAGGCAGGTCGCGACATGGGCGTGCTGGGCCGCGGCCACGATACGCGCGCAATCAGAGGGGGCCACCTGTGCGAAATAGGTGTTCAGATTGCGATCTGTCACGCCGATGGCGCGACGCACATAGGTGAGCGTCGCCGCATGATCCCGGGCGGCAGCGTTCAGTATTGATGCAGTGCTGAAAACCGGTTTGCGGATGGCAGGGGCGGGCCGTTGCTGTTCGACAATCGGGCGCGCCTCGCTGTGGGAGGCGTGAACACGCCATTCACCATGGCGGCGTTCCATCGTCAGATCAATCACCCCAAGATGCGACCCCCAGAACCCCGGCATGACGGCAGGTTTACCCATCAATGTGCCAGCCGCGACGTCCACGCCATCATGGCCAAGGTAGTGGTCAGAGGGAAAGACAAGGTGGCAATGCCCGGCGATCACGGCATCTATGCCGGGCAAGGCGGCAAGTGCGGTCGCGGCGTTTTCCGTCATGGGCCGCACCACCGGTTTGCCTATGCCGGAATGGGCCAACGCCACGATCAGATCTGCCCCCGCCGCGCGCATTTCCGGGATGGTCCGGGTTGCCACATCGATCATGTCACGCGCCGTGAGGCGACCGTCGAGATGGCATTTGTCCCATTGCATGATCTGGGGCGGCACAAGGCCGAACACGCCGATGCGAATGGGATGGGTCGACCCGTCTGACAATGTCAGGTCGCGCGACAGCAGCGTGAAGGGGGCCACACGCGGCAGCACCGATTCGTCCGGTGACATGCCGGCGATATTGGCGCAGACGACGGGAAATTGCGCCGCCGCCAACGCCTGATCCAGAAAGTCCAACCCAAAGTTGAATTCGTGGTTGCCAAGCGCCACCGCGTCGTAGCCAAGCACGTTCATCGCAGCGATCATCGGGTGTGGCCCCTGACCCAAGGTCAGGCCACGGCCCTGCGCCACATAGTCACCCATCGGGTTGCCCTGCAGAAAATCGCCGTTGTCGAGCAGGACGGACGCGCCACCCTCGGCCCGCGCCTGCGCGATGAGCGTGGCCGTCCGCGCGAGGCCGACCGTATCGTCGGGTTGGTCAGTGTAATAATCATAGGGGAAAAGATGCACATGCAGATCGCTTGTCGCCATGATCCGAAGCTGGGCCAGCGGGCCCGGCAAAGGCGTGGGGTCAGGGCTGAACATCGTCAAGGCGGCCTTTGGTCTGGATCAAGGGGGGGCTGGTTGTCTGTGTCTGGAGGCGAACGGGCGAACTTCCCCTGTACCTTTGCAATGGGCCACTTCGAAGCAGGAGGCATCGTCGTCCATGCATCCTTTTGCGAATTATTCCGGATTTCATTCAACTTTGCGTTGATTTTGTGACAGTTGTTCGGCGTCTCTGCGGCCCCTTGCCGTTTGCGGCGTCGTAAGGCACCACACATCTGGGCAAGGTGGGGCTTTTGGATGCGCGGTTTTGATGGCATGGCGTTTGGGGGCAGCGCGCTTGACCGTGCGGCGCACTTGCGGAAGGATGACGCACGGATTGCGGACCTTTGGAAAGCGGCGCGGGTGCTGCCGCTTTGGCGGGGGAAGCCGTTGGTGACAGGCACCTTCTTGACCTGGGTCGATCCGGACAGCGCTGTTTTGAAATCTGCCGGGCGGCCCGTGTTTCTGGGCCTTGACGACGGTATCGCGCGGTTCGCCTGCGACATTTCCGATTGGTCACCCGAGGCGGGGGCCGATGCGGTGGAGCAGGGCTTTTTTGATTCGACCCTGCAACGCCATCCTGCGGCACCTGACGATAGCGCATTTGTCGAACTGCGCGGGGTCATGACGGCCTTGTCGCCACGCGACGGCGAACTGGTGGCCACGGCCAAGGCCCTTTTGCACTGGCATCGCAGCCATGCGTTCTGTGCCGCTTGTGGCGCGCCGACCCAGCCCGAGGCGGCGGGTTGGCAGCGCGGGTGCGCCGCCTGCGGGGCGCATCACTTTCCGCGCACCGACCCTGTTGTCATCATGCTTGTCGCCAAGGGCAATCGCCTGCTTCTGGGGCGGTCGCCGGGTTGGCCCGAAGGCATGTATTCCTGTCTTGCAGGCTTTGTGGAGCCGGGGGAAACGCTTGACGCGGCGGTGCGACGGGAAGTGGCCGAAGAAACCGGTGTGATGGTGGGCGATGTGCGCGTGATCGCCACGCAGCCGTGGCCCTTCCCGGCATCGTTGATGATTGGGTGCCTTGCCGTGGCCACGTCGGACGCAATCAGTTGTGATCCCGAGGAAATCGAAGACGCGCTTTGGTTGTCGCGGGAAGATCTGGTTCAGGTGTTCGGGGGAACCCACCCGGTTGTCCGCCCGCCCCGCAAGGGCGCGATTGCGCAGACGTTGATCGAAAACTGGCTTGCAGATCGGCTGGAATGACGCGAGAACCGCCAGCGGAATGTGCTGAAGGACGGGAACCCTGATGAAGCTTGCGACCCACCACGATATCGTCGCGCCCGTTGATACCATTTTCAAGGTATTGTCCGACTCCACCAGATGGGAACGCGCCGCCGTTCGTCGCGGCATGACGGTGAACCGGACTGACGGAGGGCGTGATCTGGCGGTGGGTGCCGCCTGGGCTGTCAAGGCATCGTTCCGGGGCAAGGTCCGTGATCTGACGATTGCCGTCGTTGACGTCACCCGGCCCAGCCAGATCGTGACCGAGGCGACATCAGCCCTGTTCAGTGCCAACTTGTCCGTGGATCTGATTGAGCTTTCGGCCCGCAAGACACGCGTGTCGATTTCCGTCGAAACCAAGCCCAACACACTGGCCGCGCGGATCATGCTGCAGTCGGCAAAGCTGGCCAAAAAGTCGATCAAGCAACGGTTCGACAAACGGGTTGGTGCGCTGTTGATCGACCTTGCGGAACGGATCAGCTACGAAGTCTGACGGATCAGTTTCGTTGTGTGTCGGCAGGATAGACGCCGATGACGCTGTGTTCGCTGGTAAAATACCGCAGTTCTTCCAAGGCGCGGGCCACGTTGGCGTCATCCGGGTGGCCTTCGATATCGGCATAGAATTCGGTCGCGGTGAAACTGCCGCCGACCATGTAACTTTCCAGCTTGGTCATGTTGACGCCGTTCGTGGCGAAACCGCCCATCGCCTTGTAAAGTGCGGCGGGAATGTTGCGGACGCGGAAGGTGAAGGTCGTGATCATCCGTCCTGACCCGCGCCGCGTGTGATCGGCGTGGCGGGACATCACCAGAAACCGCGTCGTGTTGTTGGCTTGATCCTCGATATGGCGTGCCACCACATCCAGGCCGTAGATCTGCGCGGCAAGTTCGCTTGCCAGCGCGCCGCGTGATGTATCGCCCGCCTCGGCCACTTCGCGGGCTGCCCGCGCGTTGTCGGAACTGACCAATCCCCGGATGTTGTGTTTGCGCAGGAAACCCGCGCATTGCGGCAGGATGACAACATGGCCGTGGGCTTCGGTGATGTCTGCAATGACGGCACCGCGCACGCCCAAAAGATTGACATGCACGCGCACGAACGCCTCGTCCACAATATGAAGCCCGGATTTCGGCAAAAGGGAATGCACGTCGGCAACGCGGCCATAAGTGGAGTTTTCGACAGCCAACATGCCCAGATCGACGCCACCACTGCGCGTCATTTCCACCACATCCTCGAATGTGGTGCAGGGCACCGGTTCCATGTCCGGACGGGCCTGCTGGCAGGCCTGATGGGAATAGGCACCCAATTCCCCCTGAAAAGCGATCCGTCCCGGCATTTTGTTCCCTGTCACTGCTTTACCCTGAAAAGGGTCGATTGGTCGCGCTAAGTACACCTTGAAGTTCAAGGGGGGAAGCGGATACATAGCGTTGCCAAAACACTGCCAGATTGGGACCAACGATGTTCGATACAATGACGATGACCAAGGTAATCGGGGCCCTTTGCGGGTCGCTTCTGGTGTTCCTTCTGGGCAGTTGGGCAGCAGAATCGCTTTATACCACGGGTGCCGAGGCGCACGGCGGCGAAGAGGTTGCACAAGCCTACACGATTGAGGTGGCTTCCGCCGAACCGGCGGCCCCCGCCGAAGAGGGCCCGCCCTTTGCCGAACTGCTCGCGGCGGCGGATGTCGGGGCGGGTGAAAAGGTTTTCGGGAAATGCGCATCGTGCCACAAGGTTGATGGTGCCAATGGCGTTGGTCCCCACCTGAACGGCGTGGTTGACCGTGCCAAGGCATCGGTCGAAGGTTTTGGTTATTCCGAGGCTTTGCTGGCGATGGCGGGCGACGCCTGGACACCGGAAAACCTGAATGGATTTCTGACCAGCCCCAAGGCCTATGCGCCCGGCACGAAAATGTCGTTTGCCGGTTTGCCCAAGGAACAGGATCGCGCCAACGTGATCGCATGGCTTGCCACGCAGAATTGATTGGCACACAGTGCCTTAACGATGGTGGGGCTGCCTTGTGGGGCGGCCCTTTTCATTTGTCGCAGGCCCGGTCACACAATCGCAACTTGAGCCTTGGGGCGTTTGCGCATTACCTATGTTACAGGGACGCGACGCAACGCAAAGACAGGGGGACCGCAGCATGACAGGCATCGCGGCGCAAACGAAGATCGGGCGCATGGCGCAACTTTGCGCGGCCACGCTTGCGGCGGCTGTGCTTGCGGCACCGGCAACGGCGGATTCGGTGATTGTCAGTCACGGCATTTCCACTTTTGGCGACCTGAAATACCCGGCCGACTTTGCGCATCTGGATTACGTCAACCCCGATGCGCCCAAAGGCGGCGAGATTTCGGAATGGGCGATGGGCGGTTTTGATTCCATGGTCCCCTATTCGGTCAAGGGGCGTGCCGCGTCGCTGTCATCGGCGCTTTACGAATCCATTCTGGCCACGACCAGTGACGAAATCGGCGCGGCCTACTGCCTGATGTGCAGCACGATGGAATACCCCGCAGATCGTTCCTGGGTGATCTTCAACCTGCGGCCCGAAGTGCGGTTTTCGGACGGCACGCCCCTGACCGCCGAAGATGTGGTCTTTTCCTATGAAACCTTCCGCGACAAGGGGCTGAGCGATTTTCGTCAGGTCTTTTCCCAGCAGGTTCAGGGTGCCGAGGCGCTGGGTCCGCACCGTGTCAAATTCACTTTCATGCCCGACTTTCCGACACGTGACCTGCCCGCCACCGTGGGCAGTCTGCCGATCATGTCGAAGGCTGATTACACAGCCAACAACCGCGATCTGGAAGAATCGAGCCTTGAGCCGTTTGTGGGGTCCGGCCCCTATATGCTTGATCGGATGGACGTGGGCCAAACGGTCGTCTACCGCCGCAATCCGGATTACTGGGGCGAAAAGCTGCCCATCAACGTGGGTCAGAACAATTTCGATCTGATCCGGATCGAGTATTATTCCGACTACAACGCGGCTTTCGAAGGGTTCAAGGGCGGCAGTTACACCTTTCGGAACGAGGCGTCGTCGATCATCTGGGCCACGGGTTATGACTTCCCATCGGTGACCAACGGTTATGTGAAAAAGGTCGAACTGCCCAATGGCAGCAAGGCACCTGGGCAGGCGTTTCTGTTCAACTTGCGCCGGGATGTGTTCAAGGATATCCGCGTGCGTCAGGCGATTGCGCTGATGTTCAACTTTGAATGGTCGAACGAAACGCTGTTCTATGGGATTTACGCCCGGATCAATTCCATCTGGGAAAACTCCACATTGGCGGCAACCGGCGTGCCCACACCGGATGAAATCGCGATTCTTCAACCGCTTGTCGATCAGGGCCTGCTCGCGCCGTCCATCCTGACGGATGAGGCCGTGATGGCGCCGACATCAAGCGCCCGCCAGCTTGACCGCGCCAATCTGCGCAAGGCAAGTGCGCTGCTGGAGGATGCGGGTTGGACTGTGGGTGACGACGGCATGCGCCGGAACGCCGCAGGGCAGGTGCTGGCGGTGGAGTTCCTGAATGACAGCCCGAGCTTTGACCGCGTGATCAACCCCTATGTCGAAAATCTGCGGGCGCTTGGCATTGATGCGCGCATGACCAACGTCGACGATGCCCAGATGGAAGAACGCGTGCGTCCGCCGGCCTTTGACTTCGACATCGTCACCGACCGGGCGCTGGGCGACTATGTGCCGGGGGCGGATCTGAAGCAATATTACGGTTCGGAATCCGCCGATAATTCAACCTTCAACACCATGGGCCTTCGCAGCCCTGCGGTGGACGCATTGATCAAGGTGGTTCTTGCGGCGGACACCAATGAAAAGTTGACCACCGCCACCAAGGCGCTTGACCGGGTGCTGCGCGCCGAACAGTTCTGGGTGCCGCAATGGTTCAAGGATACCCACACGGTTGCCTATTATGACATGTACGAACACCCGGAAACGCTTCCGCCGTTTGCCTTGGGCGAGTTGAGCTTCTGGTGGTTCAACCCGCAAAAGGCCGAGGCTTTGGTGGCCGGCGGCGTTCTCAAGTAGACCGGGACCAACACCTCCCATGGGCGCCTATATCCTTCGCCGGTTGTTGCTGGTCATCCCGACCCTGTTCGGCATCATGGTCATCAACTTTACCCTCACGCAGTTCGTGCCGGGGGGGCCGGTTGAACAGGTTCTGTCCCGTCTTGAAGGCGGCGGCGATGCGTTCGAAAACATCGCGGGCGGTGGGGATGCGGGGCAGGAGTCTGGCGGCGACGCGCAGGACAGCGGCTATATCGGAGCGCGGGGATTGCCACCCGAATTCATCGACCAACTGGAGGCGCAGTTCGGCTTTGCCCGCATCGTGTGCGCCGAAGGCTATACCGGGCCTGCCACCACAAAGGCGCCGGAATGCAAAAAGGAGCACATCCCCGGGGTGGAGCGGTTCTTCATCATGATGGGCAATTATCTGCGTTTTGATTTCGGGGAAAGCTATTTCCGGTCGATCAGCGTGCTGGATCTGGTGCTGGAAAAGATGCCGGTATCGATTTCGCTGGGCCTGTGGTCGACGTTGATTGCCTATCTGGTGTCCATCCCGCTGGGCATCCGCAAGGCGGTGCGGGACGGTTCGCAGTTTGACACATGGACAAGTGCGGCCATTATCGTGGGCTATGCCATTCCGGGGTTTCTGTTCGCGATCCTGCTTCTTGTCGTGTTTGCCGGGGGGTCTTATTACCAGTGGTTCCCGCTGCGCGGCCTGACATCCGACAACTGGGAAACCTTGTCGGTCTGGGGCAAGATCGTCGACTATGCCTGGCACATGTGCCTGCCGATCATCGCATCGACCATTGCCAGTTTTGCCACGCTGACGTTGCTGACCAAGAACAGTTTTCTGGACGAGATCAAGAAACAGTACGTCATGACGGCGCGGGCCAAGGGGCTGTCGGAATCGTCAGTGCTGTATGGGCACGTGTTCCGCAATGCCATGCTGATTGTCATTGCGGGGTTTCCGGCGGTGTTTGTCAGCGTGTTCTTCGGCGGCAGTCTGATCATCGAGACGATCTTTTCGCTCGACGGGTTGGGGCGGCTTGGGTTCGAGGCGGCGATTGCGCGGGATTTTCCGGTGATATTCGGGACGTTGTTCGTGTTTGGGCTGATGGGTCTGGTGGTGGGTATCCTGTCGGATCTGATGTATGTCTGGATCGACCCGCGCATTGATTTCGGGCGGCGCGGATAGATGGCGCTGTCCCCCCTTGCGCAGCGCCGCTGGCGGAATTTCAAGGCGAACCGCCGTGCGGTCTGGTCTTTGGTAATCTTTGCCGTGCTGTTCGGCCTGTCGCTGTTCGCCGAGATGCTTGCCAATGACAAACCGCTTTTGGTGCAATACCGGGGCGACTATTACAGCCCGTTTCTGAAGTTCTATCCCGAGACGGCCTTTGGCGGCGATTTTCGCACGGAAGCCAAGTATCACGACATCGTCGTCGAATGCCTGATCAGATCGGCGGGCGAAGTGGCCTGTTTCGACACGCCCGAAGACATCATCGCCGAAGTTGCAACGGCGGGCACGGCGGCGGGGCAGGTTGTCGAGCCCGGCTGGATCCTGTGGCCGCCTATTCCGTACAGTTACAACACCATTGTCGACAAGGATGGCGCGGCCCCCGGCCCGCCGGACAGGCAGAACCTGCTTGGCACCGATGATACGTCGCGCGATGTGCTGGCGCGGGTGATTTACGGGTTTCGGCTGTCGATCCTGTTCGCGCTGATCGTGACGGCCCTCACCTCTGTCGTGGGGGTCGCGGCGGGGGCGGTTCAGGGCTATTTCGGCGGGCTGACTGATCTGGTTCTGCAGCGGGTGATCGAAGTGTGGGGGGCGACGCCCAGCCTTTACATCATCATCATCGTGGCGGCGATCATCCCGATGAACTTCTGGCTTTTGGTCGGGCTGATGGTTTTGTTCGGGTGGACGGCGCTTGTTGGGCTGGTGCGGGCGGAATTCCTGCGGGCGCGTAATTTCGAATATGTCCGGGCGGCCCGCGCCCTGGGTATGAAAGACCGCGTCATCATGTTTCGTCACGTCCTGCCGAACGCCATGGTGGCGACGGCGACGATGCTGCCGTTCATCATCACGGGGACCATAGGCTCGCTTGCCGCGCTTGATTTTCTGGGGTTCGGGTTGCCGTCCAGTTCGCCATCGCTGGGTGAGCTGACACAGCAGGCCAAGCAGAACCTGCAGGCACCCTGGCTTGCCTTTACCGCCTTTGCGACCTTTGCCATCATGTTGTCGTTGCTCGTCTTCATCTTCGAAGGTGTCAGGGATGCGTTTGACCCGCGAAAGACGTTTCGATGACCGAAGTGCTGTTGGCCGTAGACAATCTTTCCGTCGGATTTCGTCAGGAAGGGCGGATCATACAGGCCGTCAGGGGTGTCAGGTTCACCGTCAACAGGGGTGAAACAGTTGCGCTGGTGGGGGAAAGCGGGTCGGGCAAATCCGTGACCGCGCTTTCGACAGTTGGCCTGTTGCCGGACAGTGCCGATGTGACGGGAACCATCCGCTATGCCGGGAAAGACATGGTCGGCGTGCCGGAATCCGCACTGCGCAAGATACGCGGCAACGACATCAGTTTCATCTTTCAGGAACCGATGACCAGCCTGAACCCGCTTCACACCATTGAACGGCAGTTGGCGGAAAGTCTGGGGCTGCATCAGGGACTGAAGGGGAATGCCGCGCGGGTGCGGATACTGGAACTGTTGCACAAAGTGGGCATTTCCAACGCCGAAAGCCGCCTTGGCGCCTATCCGCATCAACTGTCGGGTGGTCAGCGTCAGCGGGTGATGATCGCCATGGCGCTGGCGAATGGCCCTGACCTGCTGATCGCGGATGAGCCGACGACGGCGCTGGACGTCACGATACAGGCGCAAATCCTTGACCTGCTGGCCGATCTGAAACGGCGCGAGGGGCTGAGCCTTTTGTTCATCACCCATGACCTTGGCATCGTGCGGCGGATTGCCGACCGGGTCTGCGTGATGCAGGGCGGCGAGATTGTGGAGCAGGGGCCAACCGCCCCGTTGTTTGCCAATCCGCAGCATCCCTATACGCAAAAGCTGTTGTCGGCCGAGCCGAAGGGCCAGCCGCAGCCGGTGCCGGAAGATGCGCCCGAAGTGCTGCACACCAAAGGGTTGCGGATATGGTTTCCCATTCAGACCGGTTTGATGCGGCGCACCACCGGTTACGTGAAGGCCGTCAACGACGCGAGCCTGTCTGTGCGCGCGGGCGAAACGCTGGGCATCGTCGGTGAAAGCGGATCGGGGAAAACCACCCTTGCGCTGGCTATTCTGCGATTGATCCCCGCCGAGGGGCCGATCGTCCTGTTGGGGCGCGATGTGCAGGGATTTGGATCGTCGCAGATGCGCCACTTGCGCCGTGACATGCAGATTGTGTTTCAGGATCCGTTCGGCAGCCTGTCGCCCCGCATGACGGTGGAGCAGATCATCGCCGAAGGGCTGGGCGTCCACGGGGTTGACGCAGGGCAGGACCGGCACGCGATGGTGGCGGCCATGATGGCGGAAGTCGGCCTCGACCCCGGCATGATGTCACGCTATCCGCACGAGTTTTCCGGTGGCCAGCGGCAGCGCATCGCGATTGCGCGGGCCATGATCCTGCGCCCGAAATTGCTGGTGCTGGATGAACCGACAAGCGCGCTTGACATGACGGTGCAGGTGCAGATCGTCGATCTGTTGCGCGATCTTCAGACGCGGCATGGCCTGGCCTATCTGTTCATCAGCCATGACCTGCGCGTGATCCGCGCGCTTGCCCACAAGGTGATGGTGATGAAGGATGGTGACGTCGTCGAACAGGGACTTGCGCAAAAGGTTTTCCAGTCGCCTGAAACCGACTATACGAAAGCCTTGATGGCTGCCGCATTCGGGCAGTCCTAACCGGGCGGGTATCTTGAAAGTATTGTTTGTTCACCAGAATTTCCCTGGTCAATTTCTTCACCTTGCGCCGGAACTGCAACGGCGGGGGCATGACTGCCTCGCCCTGACCGATGCGGCGAATGCGCGGGGGTCGGCCATCCCGGTGGTCAAGTACAAGCATGATGCGCCCCAGCCTGACCCGGCAGTGACCCGTCTTGGCCGCAACTACACCCTGATGAGCGACCGTGGCGTGACGGTGGCCCGTGCCGCCCTGACGCTCCGCGAACAGAAAGGCTATGTGCCCGATGTGATCTTTGGTCATTCCGGCTGGGGTGAAACGCTGTTCCTGAAAGAGGTCTGGCCCGAGGCGAAACTGCTTGTGTATGCCGAATTCTACTACAAGGGGCGCGGCGCGGACGTGGGTTTCGATCCCGAATTCGACAAGCCCAGTTTCGATCAGGTGATGATTGCGCAAGGGCGTACCACGCATCTTGGCCAATCGTTGCTGCATGCGGATGCGGGGCTTTCGCCGACGAAATGGCAGGCGAGCACCTATCCCCCGGTGCTGCGCGACCAGATCGAAGTGATCTTTGACGGCGTGGACACCGCCGTGATGAAGCCGAACCCCGAGGCGCGCCTGACCCTGCCCAACGGCAGGGTTGTGCAGGCGGGGGATGAGGTCATGTCTTTTGTGAACCGGAATCTCGAACCCTACCGGGGTTATCACACCTTCATGCGTGCCCTGCCGCAGGTCATGGCGGCGCGGCCTGATTGTCAGGTGGTGATCGTCGGGGGTGATGATGTGAGTTATGGCCGCCCGGCCCCCAAGGGCACAACGTGGAAACAGACCTTCCTGTCGGAAGTGGAAGGTCGCATCGACCTGAGCCGCGTGCATTTCATGGGTAAAGTGCCCTATCCCGTGTTCGTGTCACTGATGCAGGTGACGCGGGTTCATGCCTACATGACCTATCCGTTCGTTCTGTCGTGGTCGATGCTGGAGGCGATGTCGGCAGGGGCGCTTGTCGTCGGATCGCGCACGCCGCCGGTGCAGGAACTGATCAACGATGGGGTGAACGGGCGGCTGGTCGATTTCTTTGATGTCGAGGGGTGGGCGGCCCTGCTGACCAAGGCGCTGGCGCATCCGCAAAGGTTCATGGACCTGCGCGCCGCCGCGCGGCAGACGATCCTGGACGGGTATGATCTGCGCGGAAACTGCCTGCCCAGGATGGTCGAATTTGTCGAACGGCACGGGCCGCAGGCGAAATCCTAACGGATCGTGACGGCGGCGGGGGGCATTCCGTCGATGCTGACGACACAGGTATCGCCGCGCTGCAAGGGGCCAACCCCGGCAGGCGTTCCGGTATAGATCAGATCGCCCGCCTTCAATGTGATCAGCCGCGACAGCGCGCTGACGAGGGCGGGCACTGACCAGATCATGTCCGAAAGGCGCGCCTCTTGCCGAAGCGTGCCGTTGACGTGGGCCCGCAACACGCCGTCTGGGACAGCGCCGCCTTTGGCACGGACAAGGGGGCCAACGACAGCCGATTGGTCGAACCCTTTTGACATGTCCCAAGGTCTGCGCGCGGCCTTGGCTGCGGCCTGCAGGTCGCGCCGCGTCAGATCATTGCCCGCCGCATAGCCCCAGATCAATCCGGGCACATCAGCTTCGGCGATGTCCGACCCGCCTGCGCCCAGTGCGACCACAAGTTCCGCTTCGTGGTGAAAATCAGTTGTGGCGGTGGGGTAGGGGATGGCGAAACCGCTGTCGATCACGGCATCGGCGGGCTTGGCAAAGAAGAAGGGGGGTTCGGCGTCCGGGTCATGCCCCATCTCGCGCGCGTGGTCGGCATAGTTGCGGCCCACGCACCAGATGCGGGCCACCGGAAAACGGGCGTTGGTGCCGTCAACGGCCACAGTTGCCTGCGGCTGCGGCGGGATCGCAAATCCCGTCATCACATCACTGCCCAAGGGTAAAGCAGGTGGTTCCGCGTGCCTGAAGCCTGCGACAGGCGAGATCGGCCTGATCCTGCGTCAGACCCATGAAGTTGGCGTCATAGCCGCCATTCTTCTGCACGATCTTGCGCAACCCGTCGTTCAGCGTGGCACTTTCCGACAACATCGTTTTCATCAGCGCCCGTTCCGCAACCGCGCGGCTGTCGAAACGCCCGATGGTGATGCCCCAGTGCCGCCCGCCCGAGGTGGAGATGCGGGTCACCACTTCTGCCTCTGCCATCGGTTGCGGTTCGGCTGGTGCGGCGCTGGCCACCTGAATCTCGCTTTGCTGATCGCCATTCGGGGTTGTGGTGTGAATGACCGGGGCTGCGCGTTTGGCGGGCTGGACGGCTGGTGCAAGGGGCATCCCTGCCGAGGCGAGCGGGATAACTTCAAGCGTGTCGGGATCGACGAGCGCGAAGGGCAGGGGGTCCGCGACGGCAGAAGCAACCTCGACAGCCTCGGTCGGCAGGTCGGTGGCAGGGGGGGTCGCGGCGGCCACGGCAACGTCAGGCGCCGTAGCGGGCTGTTCAGCGGCGGCCAATCCAGCCTCGGCCAGCGCACCGGCGATGTCGTCCTGCATGGCGGCGACGGCCTGTTCCATCGCATCATCCGGAACCGCGGAGTCTGTCGCGCCTTCGACGGCAAACGGAAGGGGCGGGGGCTCTGCTGCCGCGACAGCAAAGGGAAGTGCTGCGTCGGGGCGGCGTTTTGGCCGTTGCGAGGTGGCGATTGTGCCTGAGACGCGGATCGTTTTGGCAGGCTGCACCGCAACGCCGGTGCCTTCCAGTTCCACGATAAGCTGTTCGTCTGCCCCGGCCTCATAGGCGGGGGGAGCGGGCGGAATGACGGATGCCCCGGCAGGTGCACGTTTGAAGCCAAGGTCCAGAAGTTCGGCCATCTTGGCGTTGCGCGCGGCAGTCGACGGGCTTCCCAGCACAGTCGCGATCAAACGCACCCCGCCACGCTGGGCCGAGGCTGTCAGGTTGAAACCGGCGGCATTGGTAAACCCGGTCTTGATACCGTCCGCGCCTTCATAGGCGTCCAGAAAGCGGCGGTTCGTGTTGGCGACTTCGGCCAGCCCCGCGTCTGTCGAACGACGGGAGAAAATGTTGTAATATTGCGGAAAATCATAAAAGACGTGCCGCCCCAGAATGGTCATGTCCCGCGCCGTGGTCAGGTGGCCATCGCGTGTCAGGCCGTTGGCATTCTTGAAGCTGCTGCTGTCCATGCCCAGCGCCTTGGCCGTCCGGTTCATCCGGGCGGCGAACTTTGCCTCGGACCCGCCGATATGCTCGCCAATGGCTGTCGCAGCGTCGTTGGCAGATTTGATGGCCGCCGCACGAATCAGATAGCGCATGGCGATTTTCTGACCGGCCTTCAGCCCCAGACGGGACGGCGGTTCGCTGGCCGCATGTTTGGAAACTGTCACCACGGTGTCGAGCGTGATTTCGCCGCGTTCGATGGCATCAAAGGCGATGTACAGGGTCAGCATCTTGGTCAGGGACGCGGGGTGCAACCGCGCGTCGGCGTTCTTTTCGTACAGAACCTCACCCGTTCGCGCGTCGATGACATAGGCCGCGAACGGCGCTGCACCTGACGGTTGCGGTGTTGAACACGCTGTCAGAACGCCAAGTCCCACCAATACGATGAAACTGCGCGTATAACGCATCAAAAGCGATT
This sequence comes from Gemmobacter sp., assembly GCA_031425195.1. Lineage (GTDB taxonomy): Bacteria > Pseudomonadota > Alphaproteobacteria > Rhodobacterales > Rhodobacteraceae > JANPIX01. The sequence goes on from JANPIX010000022.1 coordinate 54,736, forward strand.
TCACGTCGCCTGCCCCTTTTTGCCTCGGTCTTTTTCAGCCCCGCATTACGTCCGGGGGCCATTCTGCCTGAGGTCAGGCTAACACAAGGAAACTGGTCAGAAAATATCTTCTTTTCAATGACTTTGCGGCAGGCACGAGATCTGCTTTTCCGGCAACAGTGCATATTTTGGGCCTTCACGCCGCCCAGACACAAGATGATGCGCCATTATGCGAGTATTCTTGCCAGATCGGGTACCAGACCAAGATGCGCAAGGGTGTGGAACCGTTCAAGCCCGACCGGCTGTTCAGCATGTTCAAGCGCCCAGGTCACGTCTTGCGGGACGTGGACGCCCCATCCGCCAGCCTGCAATACAGGCAGCACATCGGATTTCAGCGAGTTGCCTATCATCATGGAATGTTCTGTGCCGTCGCCGTGGCGCGCAAAGATGCGTTCGTAAATGGCGGCGGTCTTGTCTGACACGATCTCTACAGCGTCGAACATGTCACCCAGCCCCGACTGCGCCAGTTTGCGTTCCTGATCCAGCAGATCGCCCTTTGTGATGAGCAAGACGCGAAACCCCGATTCGCGCAGCGCCGTCACGGATTCTGCCGCGTGTGGCATCAGATGGATCGGATGTTCCAGCATCTCGCGCCCCGCCGCGATCAGTTCAGCGATGACCGAACCCGGCACGGCGCCGCCTGTCACCTCCAGCGCGGTTTCGATCATCGACAGGGTGAATCCCTTGATGCCATAGCCATAGTGCCCCAGATTACGCCGTTCGGCCGCAAGCAAACTTGCGTCAAGGTCCGCCGCCCCGGCGTGATCCTTCAGCAATTCGACGAATCTTGCCTGTGTCAGCCGAAAGAAGGTTTCATTCTGCCACAAGGTGTCGTCTGCGTCGAAACCGATGGTTGTCAGGCCTTTGGGCATGTCGATCTGGTCCTTTTTCGGGCGCATGAACTGGCCGTGCTGCTTTGCTTTTTGCTGCCCTCTTTCCCGGCGGGCAAAATCGACTATATTGCAAAGGGTATCAACCCTTGCGAATCCCCTGTCGCCCGCTTGAACGGAGCCTGCACGTGTCCTATCGCCCGCTCAACATGTCAGACTCCGATAACGGATCCGACAATGATGCAAAGGTGCTGACCAAGACGCGGACGAAGACCGAACGCCCGCCGCTCTACAAGGTCATGTTGCTGAACGACGACTACACCCCGATGGAATTCGTGGTGCATGTTCTGGAACGCTTCTTTGGCCTGACCCATGCACAGGCGTTCGAGATCATGCTGACGGTTCACAAGAAGGGGCTTGCCGTTGTCGGCGTCTTTTCGCACGAAGTGGCCGAAACCAAAGTGGCGCAGGTGATGGATTTCGCCCGCCGTCACCAGCATCCGCTCCAATGCACTTTGGAAAAGGAATAGGCCACGCGTCTGGCCGCTCATGCGCTTTGCCCGAATGACTTTTGCGCTGGAAAGCGGCCTGTTTCAATTGCCTGAGACGGGCACGATCGCCGTTTTTGGCCCGGAAAGCGCGGATGATCTGATGGCGCTGCCTGCTGACCGTGTGTTGGCGGTGACGGCGTTCTTTCCCGAATACACGGCGCTGGCCGCCCAAGGCTTCAAGGTTGCGACAGACCCCGGATTGGGGCACGCGGCCGCCATGGTTTGCCTGCCGCGTGCCAAGGCGCAGGCGCACGCCATGCTGCAGGCGGCAACGCGGTGTGTTGTGCCCGGCTGTCTGATCATCGTGGACGGTGCGAAGACAGACGGCGTCGAACCGCTTTGGCGTGAGCTGAAGGGCAGGGTCGCCGCGACCGAGGCGATTGCCAAGGCGCATGGCCGCATCTTTGCCTTTCCCGCCGGGAACGAACTGGACGAGTGGGCCGCGCAGGAAACCGTGGTCGAAGGCGGATTTATCACGCGGCCCGGCGTGTTTTCCGCCGATGCGCCCGACAAGGCCTCGGTTCTGCTGGCGGCAGCTTTGCCGGCACGGATGCCCGGCTATACCGTCGATCTGGGTGCCGGCTGGGGGTTTCTGGCCCGCGCCGTGTTGGAGCGTGCTGGCGTCAAGCGGGTTGATCTGGTCGAGGCGGATGCTGTTGCGCTCGACTGCGCGCGCAAGAATGTAAGCGACCCCCGCGCGCAATTCGTCTGGGGCGATGCCACGCAGTTCCGCGCGGATGGGTATGCCGATCATGTCGTGTGCAATCCGCCCTTTCACCGGGGGCGCACTGCTGACCCGGCGCTTGGCCTTGCCTTCCTGACCACCGCCTCGCGGATCCTTTCGCCGCATGGGCAGTTGTGGCTGGTGGCCAATCGGACGCTGCCTTATGTCGCCACGGCCAAGGCGCTGTTTCGGGAGGTTGTCGAAATTGGCACCGATCCGTCATTCCGCGTGATCCACGCCACCCATCCGCACCGCCCCCGCCCCTGAACGACCGGAGCCTGTCATGTCTATATCCATCGCGGGAAAAACGGCGATCGTGACCGGGTCGGCCAATGGCATCGGTCTGGCCATTGCGCGGCATTTCGTCGAACAGGGTGCCAATGTCATGTTTGCCGACATGGATGAGGACCGGCTGGAAGACGAAGTTGGCGCGCAGGCGCGCAGCGAAGGGGCGATCCGCCTGTTTGCGGGTGACCTGCGGCAGAAACTGACCATTGCCAATCTGCTGTCGGCCACGGTCGACGCCTTTGAACGATTGGACATTCTGGTGAACGCAAGCCGCCAGATCGTGACCTCCGAGCCGCTGAGCATCGAGCGGGATGGGGTGGAAACCCTGTTGCAGCAGAACCTGATGACAAGTCTGCGGATGACGCAGATGACGGCGAAACGGATGATTGCGCAGTCGGGCGGGGAAAAGCCCGTCGCAGGGTCGATCATCAACCTGTCGTCCATCGCCGCCACGCGCACCCATCCCGACCTTCTGGCCTATTCGATCAGTTGCGCAGCACTGGATCAGATGACGCGAAGCCTTGCCGTGGCGCTTGCCCCCAAGGGCATCCGCGTGAACGGTGTGGCCTTTGGGTCGGTGCTGAGCGCCAGTTTGCAGAACAGCCTGACCGACCACCCCGATTTTCGTGACCTGATCGTGAACGGCACGCCGCAGGGCAGGATCGCCAGCGCCGCCGAACTGGCCGAAACAGTGCAGTTTCTGGCGTCTGACGCGGCAGGGTTCATGACGGGGCAGATCCTGACACTGGACGGCGGGCGCAGCCTGATCGACAGCGTGAACGTGCCGGCCCATTAGGCCCGCGCTTTATTCCGGATACTGCGCCCTGCAGGCCGCAATCGCGGGGGCGGCGGTGGCGAGCAGCGCGCGGCGTTTTTCAATCAGGCCGTTCAGGGTGCGCTGTTCTGCGGCAAGGTCAATCGCCCGCGGCCGCGTCACGGTTTCATCCCTGTCTTCCCAGCAATAGCGCGGCGTCGGCGGCTTTTTCTTGCGGCCTTCGGTGAAGGACTGCGTTTCGCACAGCGTCCAGACAGGCGTGCTGACCGTCACACGATCAAGGGCATAACCCCGCGTCAGATTGCCTTGGGTTTCGGTGATCAATCGTTCGACCACACGGGCATCCCGCGTATTGCGCCCGATGCACTGTTCCTGCGGGGTGCCACAGGCGGCCAGCAGCCCGCAGGCGACCAGTATGATTCGTGTTTGCATCCGCATGATCCTTTAACCCTAGCACCGCCCGGCCCCCGCGCCAATTCGCGCGTTGGCGGCCTTTTGATCACGTGATAGTGAGAGCGCGGATGACAGGAGTTGTTTGAATGGCCGACGATTTTGACACCCGCAAAGCCCGCGCCGCTGCCTGGTTCAGAACGCTGCGCGATCAGATCGTGGCCTCGTTCGAAAATCTTGAGTCCACGTCGGTGGCGGCGGGCCCCATAGGTGTTTTCGAGGTGACGCCCACCACGCGCGAAGACGGCGGCGGCGGGTTGATGAGCGTGATGCGCAATGGCCGGGTGTTCGAAAAGATCGGCGTCAACGTCTCCACCGTGCACGGCGCTCTGGGCGAACGGGCGCAAAAGGCGATGGCTGCGCGCGGCGTTCCCGGCATGGCAGAAGACCCGCGGTTCTGGGCGTCGGGCATCAGCCTTGTTGCGCATATGCAGAACCCGAACGCCCCTGCCGTGCACATGAACACGCGGATGTTCTGGACCCCGCATGCAAGCTGGTTCGGCGGTGGCGCCGATCTGAACCCCTGTATCGAATATCCTGAAGATACCACGCATTTTCATGCCCAGATGCAGGTGGCGTGTGATGCGCATGACCCCACCTATCACCCCCGGTTCAAGGCCTGGGCGGACGAGTACTTCTTTGTTCCGCACCGGGGCCGGGCGCGCGGTGTGGGCGGGATATTTTACGATGATCTGAACACCGGCGACTGGGAGGCGGATTTCGCCTTTACGCAGGATGTCGGCCGTCAGTTCCTGCCGGCCTTCGTGCCGCTGGTCGAAAAACGCCGCGACCTGCCCTGGGGCGAGGCCGAGCGGGATGTGCAACTGATTCACCGTGGACTTTATGCGGAATACAATCTGGTCTGGGACCGGGGCACGAAATTCGGGCTGGAAACCGGACATGACGCCAACGCGGTGCTGATGAGCCTGCCGCCTTTGGCCAAGTGGATCTGACCGGGTGGAAACGGCGGGGATCGCGGCTTTTGCGGCGACCTGCCTGATTGTGGAACTGACGCCGGGGCCGAACATGGCCTATCTTGCCCTTGTTGCCGCGACCGAAGGGCGTCGGCGGGGGTATGCTGCCGTGGCAGGGGTGGCACTTGGGCTCGCGATTTTGGGGGCGCTTGCGGCGGGGGGCCTTGCTGCCGTGATCAGCGCCTCGCCTGTGGCGTATCAGGTCCTGCGCTGGGCGGGGGTCGGGTATCTTTTGTGGCTGGCCTGGCAGGGCTGGCGCGGGGCCGAAGCCGCCGAGGATGCCACCGCCGCCGGGTCACCCCTTGGCGTCTGGTTTCGCCGCGGCCTTGTGACCAATCTGTTGAATCCCAAGGCTGCGGTGTTCTATGTGGCCGTCCTGCCATCCTTCCTGACGCCGGGCGGGGGAATCGGGCAGGCGGCACTGCTGTCCGCGATCTATGTTGCGGTGGCCACCTTTGTGCATGCCATGATCGTGACCCTTGCGGGGTCTGCGCAGGTTTTCCTGCAGGATCAGGCGCGCGCGGCGATCACGCGCCGGATTCTGTCACTGGCGCTTGCCGGGGTTGCCGTCTGGATGCTCGCCCGCACCTGACGAACCCTATCCCTGCCGCACAACCTCGATCATCCGGGTCACGTTGTCGGGGTTTGCATCCGGCGTGATGCCGTGGCCCAGATTGAAGATATGCGGCCCGCCCTTGAACGCAGCCACCACGCGGCGGGTTTCGCGGTCAAGGTCGTCGCCACCCGTCACCATGTGACCGGGCGCAAGATTGCCCTGCACACAGCCATCGACCTGCACGTTTTCAGCGGCCCATTCCGGCGTGACGGAATTGTCGAGCGCCACACAATCGGCACCGGTCGCGCGGGCGAACCCGACATAGCCTTGCCCCGCCTCGCGCGGGAAGGCGATGATGGGCAGGCCCGGATGGCGGGCCTTCAGGGCCGCGATGATCCGCGCCGCAGGGGCCACGGCGAAATCCGTGAAATCCTGACCCTTGAGCGACCCTGCCCAGGAATCGAACAGCTTTACCACTTCGGCCCCGGCCTGAACCTGCATCGACAGATATTCGACAGTCGCATCCGCGATCCGGTCGATCAGTGCAGCAAAGGCGGCCCTGTCGCGCGCCTTGAAGGCATGGGCGGGGGCCTGATCCGGTGTGCCGCGCCCGGCGATCATGTAGGTGGCCACTGTCCAGGGTGCGCCCGCGAACCCGATCAGCGTGGTTTCGCGCGGAAGTTCCCGCGACAGGATTTTCACCGTCTCGTAAATCGGCGACAGCGTTTCGTGAATGTCGCCCACCGGGCGAAGCGCCTGCACACCGGGCATATCGCCGATGGTGGACAGGCGCGGCCCTTCGCCGGTTTCGAACCACAAGTCCGCGCCAAGCGCCTGTGGCAACAACAGGATATCCGCAAACAGGATCGCCGCATCAAAGCCGAACCGCCGGATCGGCTGCAACGTCACCTCGGCGGCGAGTTCCGGGTTGTAGCACAGTTTCAGAAAATCACCGGCCTGTGCCCGTGTGGCACGATATTCCGGCAGGTAACGCCCGGCTTGCCGCATCATCCAGATCGGCGGTGTGGGCAATGTTTCGCCACGCAGGGCACGCAGGATGGTTTTGTCGGTCATGATCCCCCCAGATTTTTCCGATGCGTCACGTCTGCAGGGCCTGTTGTCAAGGCGGGATTGTCAGCACCCGCTGACACCGTTAGCAATATGCGCATGACATATTCGCTTCCCACACCCGAACATCCCCTGAACATCGGCACGCGCGGATCGCCCCTTGCCCTTGCTCAGGCTTACGAAACCCGCAACCGGCTCATGGCGGCCTTTGATCTGCCGGAACAGGCGTTTCACATCGCCGTCATCAAGGTTCTGGGCGATCAGATTCTGGACCGCGCCTTGAAAGACATTGGCGGCAAGGGTTTGTTCACCCGTGAAATCGAAGAGGCGCTTTTGGCGGGGCAGATCGATATTGCCGTCCATTCGATGAAGGACATGCCCACCTTGCAACCCGACGGGCTGGTCCTTGACACCTATCTCCCGCGTGAGGACGTGCGGGATGCCTTCGTGTCGCCGGGCTTTGCCACGCTTGTTGATTTGCCGCAGGCCGCCGTTGTGGGATCGTCGTCCCTGCGCAGGCGGGCGCAACTGGCGCATCGCCGCCCTGATCTGCAACTGGTGGAATTTCGCGGCAACGTGCAGACCCGGATGAAAAAGCTGAATGACGGGGTGGCGCACGCTACGTTTCTGGCGATGGCGGGTTTGAACCGGCTTGGCCTTGCCGACATGGCCCGGGGCGGCATTGACGTGACAGAGATGCTTCCCGCCGTGGCCCAGGGTGCCATCGGGATCGAACGGCGCATCAACGACCCCCGCGCCGCCGACATGCTGGCCGCAATCCATGACCATGACACTGGCCTGCGGTTGACAGCGGAGCGGGCGTTTTTGCTGCGGCTGGACGGATCCTGCGAAACGCCGATTGCCGGGCTTGCTGTGCTGGATGGCGACAGCCTGTGGATGCGCGGTGAAATCCTGCGTCCTGACGGATCACGCGTGATTACAGGGGAATTGCGCGGTGTGGCGGGCGATGGTGCGGCGCTTGGCATGGCACTTGCGGCCGATCTCTTGGGGCAGGCGGGGCCCGGTTTTTTCAGCTGACGCCCGACGCCATGGCCCTGCGCCTGTCCGCCCAATGGAGCCAGCCTGCGCCACTGACGCTGACAGCGGCACCCAGAACCGTGACGTTGCCATAGCCCCAGACCCATGTGCCAAAGGCAAAGCAGGCGGCAGCGATCACATGCGCGCCAAGATGCTGCAATGTGATCAGCGACGACCCCGCACCGGGCCTGTCGGCCATCATGTTCTGCATGTAGGCGATAGGAAGCGTTAGGGTCAGGGCACCCCCGATGGCCGCAGGCAGCACCAACACCCACACGACGGCACTGTCGGCCAGCACCGGCAGCAGTGCCAGATGCATCGCGTACAGCACGGCCCCGATCAGGATGAGAACCGTGCGCGACATGGCGCGCAGCATCGGCACCATGAACAGCATGAACGGCACCTCAAGCCCCGCCACCAGCCCGATGTAAAGCGAGGCATCGGCGGGCCCGCGCCCGGCCGTCTGATCAAACAGCAGACCGATGGCGGTGATATAGGTGGTCCCCCCCGCCATCACCGCGCCAAGCGCCAGAACGCGGGTGCCGATAGATCTGTTCACCAGTTCCGCCAGCGCCGACCGGATGCTGAGCCCCGATTTGACGTCTGTCCAGCCGGTCTGCCCCGCACGCGGCCAGAACCGCCACGTCAGTCCAAGGATCGCCGCCGCAAACATCAGCCCAGCGGGGTAGATCGCCATGACATCCGTCCCCGCCTGAAAGGCAAGTGACCAGACCGGCAGAACAACAACGAAGGGGGCCGCGAACACCGCACGGACGGCGGACATGATCGTATCGCGATCTTCGGGCGGATAGGTCGATGCCGCAAGCCGCGCCAGTGCGAACAACTGCCCGAACAGCGATGCGCCAAACGGAAACAGCAGTGCCTGCGTCAGCACAAAGCCAAAGGCGGTCGGATGCACCGTCATCAACACATGCCCGGCAAGCCAAAGCGCCGCTGCAATGATTGCCACCTGCCGCCTGTCTGTCGTCTGATCCGTGCGAATGCCGATCGCGATGGAGGCGACAACCGAAACGACCATCGACACAACCATCAGGATTGCCAGCCCGAAATCGCCGAGGCCAAACCGCTGCACCGCAAGAACGGCGACGTGTGGGGCAAAGGTCGATGCAATGGCACCCACCAGAAACAGCAGGATTGCCGCTAGGCGCAGCGTCGGGTCCGTCCACAAGAAGCGCAGGGCCATCATGCGAAGGTCAGCCAGCCGCCATGTGTCACGGGATGACCTTGCCTGGATTCATGCGGCCTTCGGGGTCGATTGCGGCCTTGATCGCGCGCATCAGGTCCAGCGCAGCAGGGTCTTTGCGCCGCGCCATGGACGGCAGTTTTGACAGGCCAACCCCATGCTCGGCAGAAAAGCTGCCGCGCAGGGCCTGCACTTCGTCTTCGACGGCGGTCAGAACGGCGTCGTGCAGCAGCGGGTCGTCGCGGGTGGGAAACACGGTCAGATGGACATTGCCATCCCCCAGATGCGCGACCAGAACGGTTTCCGCGCCCGGGTCAATGTCCGGCAGTCGTGCATGGATGCGCTTCAGAAAGCTGTCAACCTTGTCAACGGGCAGCGCCACGTCGGTATCGATGGCGGGCTTGCGGGCAAAGGTGATTTCCGCCGCAAGTTCCCGCCTGTGCCACATGGCCCGCCGCTGATCTTCGGTCTTGGCGATCAATGCATCCTGCACGGTTCCCGCTTCCATCATCGCCGACAAAGTGGTTTCCAACAGCGCCACCAGAGGGACTTCGCCCGCGTCGTTTGTCTGGCAAAAATGCGGGGCGGTTGCGGCGAGTTCGACCAGAATGTGAACGGGATAGATCGTGGGGAAGGGGGCACCGATATCGGGGCGAACCTCGTTCATCCGGCGCATATAGGTGTCGGGCATATACTCGAACGCCTCCACAAGTCCGCCGGAAGCATCCTGCAATTCCCGCAGCATCGTCACGGCATCGCCCAGCGATCCCATCGCCACGGTTGCTGTCGCATGGGCGCGCGGGCGGGGCACCAGTTTCATCACGGCGGCGGTGATCACGCCCAACGTGCCTTCTGCGCCAATGAACAGATCGCGCAAATCGTAACCGGAATTGTCCTTGTGCAACTCTCCCATCAGATCAAGCACGCGGCCGTCGGGCAAGACCACCTCGATCCCAAGGCACAGCGCACGGGTCGACCCGTACCGCACGACGTTGGACCCGCCTGCATTGGTCGACAAGACGCCGCCAATCGTGGCTGACCCGCGCGCGCCGAACCAAAGGGGAAAGTAAAGATCGACCGCCTCGGCCGCGTCATGCAGGTTGGACAGGATCACCCCTGCCTCCACAATCGCCAGACGGGACGCCGGGCGCACCTCGCAGATGCGGTTCATCCGGTCCAGCGACAACAGGATGCCACCTTGCGTCATCGTCCCGCCCACCAGCCCCGTCCGCCCACCCGCAGGCACCACCGCCACGCCCGCCTGTGCAGCGGCACGCAAGGTGGCGGCCACTTCATCGGTGTTCGCCGGGCGTACGACTGCAATCGGGTTTGACGTGTATTTCCCCGTCCAGTCGCCGCAATAGGGGGCCATATCGGCACCTGTCAGCACATGGCGGGCACCCACGGCATCGTTCAATATGTCAAGAAGTGCTGCGCTCATGGCCCAGCGATAACGCGCCACCTGACCCTTTGCCAGACGGAAATCGCTTGACCCAAGGCAAGACGGCAGATGATACTTAGCAAACATACTAACAAAAGGAATCGCCATGCGACGCCGTCTGTTTCCCGCCTTGGCGTTTGTCGCGGCGTCCCTTGCCACTGCGGTTTCAGCACAGGATTTCGCCCCCGCTCCGGCAGGAACCTACCACGTTGATCCGCAGCATTCGCGGCTTGTGTTTCAGGTCAACCATCTGGGATTTTCCAATTACACGGCGTTTTTTCGTGAGTTTGACGCCGAACTTGTCTTTGATCCCGCCCAGCCCGAAGCGATGCAATTGACCGCAACCGTCAACCCGGCGTCAATCGAAACGCACTACCCGGACCCTGCCGTCGATTTCAATGGCATCCTAGCGGGGCCGGAATTTCTGGATGCTGCTGCGTTCCCGGAAATGACATTCAAAAGCACCACCATCCATCTGACCGGCGAAAAGATGGCGGATGTGACCGGCGATCTGACGATGCACGGCGTGACCGCGCCAATCACCCTGCAGGTGACGTTCAACGGTGGCTATGCCGGGTTTGAATTGGACCCCGCCCCGCGCATCGGCTTTTCAGCCAAAGGCAGCCTGATGCGCTCGGCCTACGGGATGGGTTATGGCATACCCGCCCCCGGCACCACGATGGGCGTAGGGGACGAGGTGACGTTCCTGATCGAAACCGAACTTCTGAACCCGGCGGCCGCGAAACCTGCGCCATAAAGGCCGAAATCAGCGCGGGACGGTCGCCACCAGATCCTCGATGACGGGCCCCAACTGTTCCACGATCATCTTCACCCCGGTGGCGTTGGGGTGAATGCCATCGCCCTGCATATAGGCCGCCATCCCTTTCGGGTCGGTCAGCAGGGGCGCAAAATAGCTTGGCACCAGAAACGTGTCATACTTGTAAGACAGGTCTTCAAAGATCGCATCGAAGTTGATCTTGAACTCCGGCCCGTAGTTTTCCGTCGCCGTCAGCCCGACCAGAAGCATGGGCAGGCCAATCTTCTGCGTCGTCCCCATGATCGCATCCAGATTGGCACGCGTGACGGCGGGGTCGATTCCGCGAAGCATGTCGTTGCCGCCCAGTATGATGACAAGCGCCTTTGCATCCGGCGTCAGCGTCCAGTCGAGCCGCGCGAGCCCCCCCGCCGTGGTATCGCCCGACACACCGGCGTTGACGAGCTTTACCTCAACGCCTTTGGCATCCAGCCACGCCTGCAACTGGGGCACCAGACCGTCTTCGGCGGGCAGGCCATAACCGGCGGTCAGACTGTCGCCCAGAATGGGAACGGTCACGGGTTCCGCAAGGGCGGGCGTGGCCAGACAACTAATCAGAATGACGCAGTTGGCAATCAACCGGCGAAACCCATATGTGAGAGGGAATGTTGAAAAGGCGGTAGGCATGACTGATCCTGTTCTGGAATTGGCGGATGCGCGGTTGACGCTGGCGGGCAATGCGGGGCCCGTGGAAATTCTGAAAGGCATAACACTTTCGGTTGCACGCGGGCAAAGCCTTGGGCTTGTCGGTCCGTCCGGTTCGGGCAAATCGTCGCTCCTGATGCTCATGGGCGGGCTGGAGGCGGCAACATCCGGCGTCGTCAAGGCCCTTGGCGCGGACCTTACCACGATGAACGAAGACCGCCTTGCACAGTTTCGTCAGGGGAATATGGGGGTGGTTTTCCAATCTTTCCACCTTATTCCAACCATGACTGCGCTGGAGAACGTGGCGGTCCCGCTTGAACTTGCAGGGGTCAAGGATGCCTTTGCGCGGGCCGAGGCGGAATTGCGCCGCGTGGGGCTGGGGTCACGGATTGACCATTATCCCCGCCAGATGTCAGGCGGCGAACAACAGCGCGTGGCGCTGGCCCGTGCTGCCGCACCGCGCCCGGCCATTCTGCTGGCCGACGAACCCACCGGCAATCTGGACGGCGCGAACGGTGCCGCGATCATGGACCTGCTGTTCGGGTTGCGCGACGAATACGGGGCCACGCTTATTCTTGTGACCCATGCGCCGGAACTCGCCGCGCGGTGTGACCGGGTGGTGCGCTTGACCGATGGTGTCATCGCAAGTGACGATCTGCGGTTGGCAGCATGAGCTTTGCCATCGCAGCACGGCTTGCCCGGCGCGAGCTTCGGGGCGGTCTGGCCGGTTTCCGCGTGTTCCTGACATGCCTTGCCCTTGGCGTTGCTGCGATTGCGGGCGTGGGGCTGGTGCGCACCGCCATTGAAAGCGGGCTGCGCGAACAGGGGTCGGCGCTGCTCGGCGGTGACGCCGAAATGTCGTTCACCTATCGCTTTGCGTCCGACGATGAACGCGCCTTCATGGCTGAGACGGCCACCCGCGTGTCGGAAGTCGTCGATTTCCGGTCGATGGCGCTTGTTGGGGAAGACAACGCGCTGACGCAGGTCAAGGCGGTGGATGACGCCTATCCGCTTGTAGGCGAGGTGGTGCTTGACCAAGGCACGTTGCCAGACGCCCTTGCCGCGAAGGGGGGACTTCCTGGCGCAGTGATGGACCGGGTTCTGGTGGACAGGCTTGGCCTTGCGGTGGGTGATACCTTCCGGCTGGGTGTGCAGGATTTTCGTTTGGGTGCCGTCCTGTTGCGCGAACCTGACAGCGCCACCGGGGGATTTTCGCTTGGCCCCCGCACCATCGTCAAGACAGTCGATCTTGCCAATTCGGGGCTGATCGGGCCGGGCACGTTGTTCGACACAGCTTACCGTCTTGATCTGCCAGAAGGCACCGATCTTGCCGCACTTGAGACGCGGGCCGAAACGGCCTTCCGCGATACCGGCCTGCGCTGGGCCGACAGCCGCCGCGCCGCACCGGGGGTGGAGCGGTTCGTCGAACGCATGGGATCGTTCCTTATTCTGGTCGGGCTGGCGGGGCTTGCCGTGGGCGGCGTTGGCGTGCAGGCGGCCGTGCGGGCCTATCTTTCGGGCAAGGTGGCGACGATTGCCACCCTGAAGACCCTCGGCGCCGACGGGCGCACGATCTTTCGCATCTACCTGATGCAGATCGGCGTTCTGGCCGTGATTGGCGTTGCTGTGGGTCTGGTTCTGGCGGTTGCCGTGGTGCTTCTGGCGGCCCCGGTGATCGCGGCGAGCATGCCCTTCCCAGTGGTCTTTGGTATCTACCCCGGCCCCCTGGCCGAGGCCGCGTTCTATGGCCTGCTTACAGCGTTCATCTTTACCCTGCTTCCCCTTGCGCGAAGTGAAAAGGTAAGGGCGGCGGCACTTTACCGGGGGGCGTCGGGTGGTGGCTGGCCGTTGTGGCCTCGCGTTCTGACGCTTGTGGTGCTGGTGGCGGTGCTGCTGGCAGGCGTGATCTGGTTTTCGGGCACCTGGCAGCTTGCGCTGGGTGCTGCGGGCGGGGTGCTTGGGTCGCTTGTGATCTTGTGGCTTGCAGCGTTGGGTCTGCGGTGGCTTGCCCGCCGTGCCGCGCGGGCGCGATGGGTGCGGGGGCGCACTGCGTTGCGTCTGGCGCTCGCGGCCATCGGCGGGCCACGGGACGAGGCGGTGTCGGTTATCCTGTCGCTTGGCCTGGGTCTGACCGTGCTTGCCGCTGTCGGGCAGATTGATTCCAACCTTCGCAGTTCCATCGCACGCGATCTGCCCAGCCGCGCGCCCAGCTATTTCTTTGTCGATGTACAGCCCGACCAGATCGAGGGCTTTCTGGCCCGCGTGAACGATGATCCAGCCGTGAGCCGGGTCGAATACGCGCCGATGCTGCGCGGCGTGCTGACCCGCATCAATGGGCGACCCGCCCGCGAGGTGGCGGGGGATCACTGGGTGCTGAACGGTGACCGGGGGCTGACCTATTCCGAAACCCTGCCCGACAATGCCACCCTGACAGCCGGAACCTTCTGGGCGGCCGATTACACGGGCGAGCCACAGATCAGTTTTGCGGCCGAGGAGGCCGAGGAACTGGGTCTGAAACTGGGCGACAAACTGACCGTCAACATTCTGGGCCGCGATATCGAAGCGTCGATCACCAGCTTTCGAGAGGTGGATTTTTCGTCGGCTGGCATGGGTTTTGTCATGTCCATGAACCCCGCCGCCCTGTCAGGTGCGCCGCATACTTTCATCGCGACAGTCTATGCCGAACAGGCCGCCGAAGCCGCGATTGTGCGTGATCTTTCAAAGGCCTATCCCAACATCACGGCGATCCGTGTGCGCGACGCCATCGACCGTGTGACCGAGGCGCTGGGCGCCATCGCCACAGCAACGGCCTGGGCCGCAGGGGCCACCCTGCTGACAGGGTTCGTGGTACTGATCGGGGCTGCGGCGGCGGGGGAGCGGGCGCGGGTTTATGAGGCTGCGGTTCTGAAGACGCTTGGCGCGACGCGGGGGCGGATCCTTGCCAGCTTTGCGATGCGCTCGGCACTTTTGGGCGCGGCAGCGGGGCTGGTGGCGATTTTGGCCGGGGGGTTGGCCGGTTGGGCGGTGATGCGGTTTGTGATGGATGCGGCTTATGAGTTCGAGTGGCAGTCTGCTTTGGCAATTGTGGTTGGGGGGGTGCTGGTGACCCTGATCGCCGGATTGGCCTTTGCCTGGCGGCCGCTTGCCGCGCGACCGGCGCAGGTTTTGCGGGCCGAGGCTTGATGGTTTCCCCTTTGCGGCGCTGGGCGTTTCGGGGCAACATGCAACGATGACCCACCGCCCTGATCCGCCCGAAACCCGCGAAATCCTTGCGCAACTGATTGCTTTCGACACGGTCAGTAACCGATCCAACATGGGACTGATGGATTATGTTGGCGGTTTGCTGGCGGGCCAAGGCATTGAATACACTGTTATTCCTGACGCCACTGGCGGAAAGGCAAACCTGTTTGCGACAGTTGGCCCGGTGGGGGTGGCGGGTGTCATGCTGTCAGGCCACAGCGATGTGGTGCCGGTGGGGGGGCAGGCGTGGACGCATCCGCCTTTTGCCCTGACCGAACAGGGCGGTCGCCTGTTTGGACGTGGCACGGCGGACATGAAAGGCTTTGTCGCCTGCGCCATCCGGGCGATGCTTCTGGCGGCGCAGAAGCCGATGAAAATCCCATTGAATCTTGCACTTAGCTATGACGAGGAGATTGGCTGCATGGGCGTGCGGTCCTTGATCGAGGTGCTGGCTTTGGCCCCCGTTCGGCCCCGGTTTTGCATTGTCGGGGAACCGACCGGGATGCAGGTGGCGACGGGTCACAAGGGCAAGATCGCGCTGCGGGCGACCTGTATCGGGCGGGAGGGGCATTCGGCGCTGGCCCCTTTGGCGCTGAACGCCCTGCATCTGGCGGCAGATTTCATCAATGAAATCAGATCATTGCAGGGACAGATCGCGGCGACGGGGCGGCGCGACGGGGATTACGATGTGCCTTACACGACGGTTCATGTGGGCAAGATGCAGGGCGGAATTCAGGTGAACATCGTGCCCAATCTGGCGATTTTAGACTTTGAAATCAGAAGCTTGGCCGAAGATGACACGGCTACCCTGATCGACGGGCTGCGCGCCGCCGCACAGCGGATCACCGGGCCGTTGCAGGCGGAGTTCCCAGAGGCCGAGATCCGGGTGGAGCGGCAATGGGATTATCCCGGCCTTGGCACCCCGCCGGATGCCGAAGTCGTGAGGTTTGTCAAAGGGTTGACCGGGGCCAACAGCACGATGAAAGTGGCGTTCGGCACCGAAGGCGGGTTGTTTTCGCAGCGTCTGGGCGTGCCCACGGTGATCTGCGGGCCGGGGTCGATGGCGCAGGGGCACAAGCCGGATGAGTTCGTAACGGTGGAACAGATGGCCCGGTGCGAGGCGATGCTGGCGGCGTTGACCGAACGCTGCGTTGCGGGGTTCTGAGGCCGGGGCGGGTGTATGCGATGCGTATGTTTTGCGTATGCACGCCGTATTGCATCTGTAGGCACAGCCGCCACCCCGTCAAACCCGCAGGGTGAAGCCGCGCGCGATGTGATTGCGCACGAACCAGATCATCGCGACGCCGGGCAAAAGCGACAGGCAGGTCATCGCCATGACCATGCCGATGTCGGTCTGAAACCCGAACATGGCGTTGATCGCCATGGTGATGGGTTTGCCTGCTGTGACGGTCAGGATGCGGGCAAAGACCACCTCCACCCACGAAAAGATGAAACAGAAAAATGCGGCGACGCCGATTCCCGGGGCGATGGCCGGGATCAGGTGGCGGAGGATGAAGGACGGCAGGGTGTGGCCGTCGAGAAAAGCCGTCTCGTCAAATTCGCGCGGCACGGCGCGGATGAAACTTTCCAGAATCCAGATGGCGACCGGCAGATTGAACAGCGCATGAACCAGCGCGATGCCGATGGGGGAGTTCACCAGCCCGAGTTCCGCGAACAGGATGAAGATCGGCAGGGACAGAACGACAGGTGGCGTGACGCGGAAGACGAGGATCAGCAGAAGAAGGTGCCGGTCGCCGACAAAGCGGAACCGGGCAAGCGCATAGGCGGCGGGCAGGCCTGCCACGATGCACAGAGACACGTTCAGCAGGACATAGACCGCCGAGTTCACTATCGAGGCGCGCAAATCCGGCGAGGCCGCGATGGCCGAATAGTTCATCAGCCCGATGGTGCCGACAGCGATGCCGTCGCGGGGCAGGGTTGCGGTGAAACCAAGGATCACCGCCTGCGCCAACGGGAGGAGGATGAACAGGGCCAGCGCGATCAGGGCAAGGACACGCAGGATCATGCCGCGTCACCCTCGGGCCGGCGGGTTGCCACGACAAAGGCCCAGACCACACACAGCACGATCAGGAAATACAGCGTCGCGCGGGCGGCGGCCTGACCGTAGGAAAAGCCCTTGATCTCTTCCCCCAGTTCGATGGACAGAAAGCGGGTGGCGTCGTCGGGGCCGCCTGCGTTGATGGCGAAAGCCTCGGTATAGATCATGAAGCTGTCGATGAACCGGAGCAGGAACACGATGGCAAGTGCGCCTGCGATGCGGGGCAGTTCAATGTGACGGAACACGGCCCAGCGGGATGCGCCGTCGATCGCGGCGGCCTGATGAAAGGCGGGCGGGATGGCGGACAGTCCAGCATAGGCCAGCACGACGACAAGGCCGAGCCAGTGCCATGTGTCCATCACAAGAAGAAGCGCCCAGGTGTGGGTGGCCGTGAATTTGTAGTCAAAGCCGGTGGCCGTGACGGCAGGGCCAAGAAAGCCCGTCGCAGGGTCGATCAGGCCAAGCCACAGAATCGGGATCATGTTCCACGGCACGACAAGTGGCAATGCGCAGAGCATCAGCCCCCAGACGGCCCAGCGCCCGCAGGTCAGAAGCAGCAGGGCCACGGCAATGCCGAGCGGCACCTGAATGGATAGCGCGAGGGTGGAAAACAGCAGGCTGCGCCCCAGCGAGGCGATGAAGCGGTCGGATTGCAGGATATCGACAAACCATTCCGCGCCGACCCAGTGGATGTCGGACAGGGTAAAGATGTCGTGCAGGCCGTAGTTGAACACGGCAAGCAGTGGCAGCGCGCCGACCACGCCCAAAAGGGCCAGTGTGGGCAAAAGCAGGAACCAGGCCCGATTGTCGTGTTTCATGCCGCCCCCTGCCCGACCCCTATGGGACGTAGAACGCGCGGGGGTGTCAACCGGTGCCCGCAGATCGCGCTTGCCCCCATGGGTTCCGCTGCTACACCGTCGCCATGCCAATCACCCTGACCACGCTTGCCGATCTTTCGCGCCATGGCTTTGACGCCATCATCGATGTGCGCGCACCTGCGGAGTTTGCCGAGGATCATTTGCCTGGTGCGATCAGCCTGCCGGTTCTGGACGATGCCGAACGGGCCGAGGTTGGCACGATCTACAAGCAGGTCAGCCCGTTTACCGCGCGCAAGGTGGGGGCGGCACTGGTGGCGGCCAATGCCGCGCGCCATCTGCAGGGGCCACTGGCCGATATGGGCGGGGGATGGCGGCCTTTGGTCTATTGCTGGCGCGGGGGGCAAAGGTCGGGGTCGTTCGCGTCGATCCTGTCGCAGGTGGGGTGGCGGGTCGATACCATTGCGGGCGGCTACAAGGCGTGGCGCAGTCTGGTCGTGACGGCGCTGTATGATGCGGCGGTGCCGTGCCCGGTGTTCGTTCTGGACGGCAATACCGGATCGGCCAAGACGGCGGTTCTGAACCGGTTGCCCGCGTTGGGAGTGCAGGTGATTGATCTGGAGGGGTTGGCGCGGCACCGGGGATCGCTGTTTGGCGACATGCCGGGGGGCCAGCCCAGCCAGAAGGCGTTCGAGGGGGCGCTGGCGCTTGCCCTTGCCGGGCTTGATCCGGGGCGGCCTGTGGTTGTGGAGGCCGAAAGCTCCAAAGTGGGGGACTGCCGTTTGCCGCCACGGTTGTGGCGCGCGATGGTGGATGCGCCGCGCCTGACCATCGAGGCGGGGGTGGAGGCGCGGGCCGAATACCTGACGCGGGCCTATGCCGACCTTGTGGCCGACGGGGCGCGTCTGGCCGGGATTATCGAGCGGTTGCGCCGCGCGCATCCGGCCAAGCAGATTGATGAATGGCAGGGTCTGGCGCGGGCGGGGGATTTCGGGCCGCTGGCCGAAGGGCTGATGCGCGACCATTACGATCCGCGCTATGAAAAGCACCGGGCGCGGATGGCGCAGGGGGGTGTCGCGTTCGGGGCAGACAGTCTGGACGACGCCGCGCTGGACGATCTGGCGCTGCGGGTGGCGGGGGCCGTCACGGGGTGAGGGTCAGGTGCGGGGGGCCGGCGCTGATGGTGCCGATGATTGCGGCATGGGCGCCCTGAGCGCAAAGCTGGGTGACGAGGGTTAGGGCCTTGTCCGCAGGAACCGCCGCCAGAAGGCCACCGCAGGTTTGCGGATCAAACAGCAGGGCCGCGCGGGGGGATTCCGTGAAGGCCATGTTCCAGACCGTTGCCGCGCGGTTATCGGGGGCGAGGGTGGAGGCCGTGCCCGCGCGGGCCAGATCCTCGGCACCCGGAAGAACGGGGATATCGGCAAGCCTCACCAGCGCGGCACAGCCCGAGGCGGTGAGCATTTCCAGAAGATGCCCGGCAAGGCCGAAACCCGTGACGTCGGTCATCGCGTGGGCATGGGCGGCCAGAAGGGCCGCGTCGCTGTGCATGGGGCGGACCATGCTTTCCTGCGCTGTGGCCAACGCCTCGCCAACAATCAGGCCGGGCAGGCGGGTGCCCGCCATGGCGGCGGCAAGGATTGTGCCGGTGCCCAGCGCCTTGGTCAGGATCAGCGCATCGCCGGGGCGCGCGCCGCTTTTGGGGATCACCCGGGGGGCAAGTCCGGTGACGGTAAAGCCGATGGTCAGTTCCGCGCCGATGCTGGTGTGCCCGCCGATGATATCGGCGCCGGCGGCGCGGAACACATCGCCCGCCGCATCCATGATTTCGGTCAGGGTGCGGGACTGGAGGGTTGCCGACAGTGGGGGCAGGACGATCTGCGCCAGCGCGCCCTGGGGTGCGGCCCCCATGGCCCAGATGTCGCCCAAGGCATGAACGGCGGCGATGCGCGCCATCAGGGCGGCATCCTGCGTCACAGTGCGCAGGTGATCGGTGGTGATCACCTGCAGGCCGCTGCCGTGGCGCAGGACGGCGGCGTCGTCGCCCGGCCCGGTCAGCACATCGGCGCGCGTCATCGCGGGCAGGCTGCCCAGCGCCGCCGTCAGGGCGGCAGGCCCGACTTTGGCCCCGCATCCCGCACAGGCGGGTTTGAGGCCGACGGCAGCGGCCAGACCAGCGGCCGCCAGACGGGGCAGGGCGGGCAGCGGCATGGCGGGCAGGTCGGTGAGCCGCGCCATGAATTTCGTGTCGATCGCGTTCTTCCACGACCACAGGAGCGGCCCCTGCAGCGTCAGCCCATGCCGTTCGGCGAGGGCTGTTTTAGACCCCATGGAGATCAGCTTCAGATAGTCCTTTTGCGGGGCATAGCGGCGCATCTTGCCCGCGCCTGACAGTGCCACCGTCAGGTTGGCAAACAGCGGCCCCGCCTCGCGCACCGCAAAGACTCCGGCCTTGGGGCGGGGGTTGCCCAGAAGGTTGGCGCAGTCGCCGGCGGCAAAGATCACCGGGTCCGAGGTTTGCAGAGTGGGCGCGACATCCAGAAACCCATCGGTCACCGCAAGATCACAGGCCGACAGCCAACCGGGCGGGCGGGCCCCTGCCGCCGACAGGGTGAAATCCGAGGGAAGTTCGCTGCCATCAGACAGATGGACCATCCCGGCATCCAGCGACGTGGGGCGCACGCCGACCCGCACCTGCACCCCTGCCCGTGCCATGGCGGCGGCGAGGATGGCTCGGGCGCGGTCGCCGAGGAGCGGCAGAATGGTCGGGCTGCCCTCGACCACCGTGACGCGGCTTTGCGGGCCGAGCCTGTGGGCTGCGGCCATGGCGAGTTCGACGCCCGCCACACCGCCGCCGATGACGACAACACGCGGCGCGGAGGGGTTTTGATCGACGAAGGCCTGCCAGCCCGCCGCGAAACCGCCAAGCGGTTTGGCCGCCATCCCGAAATCGGCAAAGCCGGGAAGATCGGGCAGATCGGAGGTGATGCCCACATTGACCGACGCCACATCAAAGGCGATGAGCCTGCGCCCGGCGAGATGGACAAGGCGGGTGGCGCGGTCGATGCCCGTCACCTGATCCAACACAATTCGCGCCCCGGCGAACCGCGCCAGCGCGACAAGGTCGATCATCATGTCGTGCCGTGCGTAATGCCCCGCCACATAGCCCGGCAACATGCCTGTATAAGGGGCCACCGGACCGGGGTTGATGATCGTCAGCCGCGCGCCGGGCAGCGGGTTCATCCCCCACATCCGCAGCACAAGCGCGTGCGTGTGCCCGCCTCCGATCAGCACAAGATCCTGCACAAGGGGAAAGGGGGCAGCAAACATCAGAGCGCTCCAGAGGGTTGGCTTTGCCTAGCACGGGCGGGGTGGGGGGTGACAGGGGGGCATTGGGATCGGGTATCATTGGGGCCGGGCTGCGCCCGACAGGCGAGCGGGTTGGTTGTTTGATCTGGCGGTTCTGGAATTTGGGCATAGGCACAGGTTGGACGGCGGGAGCCACTTCTGAGGAGCACCTGCGTTCCGCCATTCACAACACGCAAGGGAGTGATGCGGCGCATTTGACGTCGGGCTTGCCTTGGGTTGAGGGCCGGGATCGCGCGGCAGTCGTGCGGGTGGGCTTCTTGATGCAGGGGCCGGGGGTGTTGTATTGGTCTGCCAAACCCGGTGCGTGGGAAAAAGGGGTTGTGGCTTGGCAGGCGTGCGATTGGCGGCAAGACCGGGATGGGCACGGGTTTTCTGGTCAGTCGCCCTGTTCCTTGCGCCGTTCTTCGCCACCGTGACGCTTGGCCCGGGTGCCTTTGCCGAAGCGGTGTCGGCGACGGACTTTGACCACGGCCATTCGCATGTGTTGGACGGAAAAGCGTCGGCATCGCACGATGCGACGGACCATGAACATCAGAACTTCGCACTGATCCCGCGTGCCGACCAATCGGGCCCGGGCAGCGCGGCACAAGATATGTTCATCGACGCGTCTTTCGCATCCGGGCTTGAACGGGACGGGCCAAGACGGCCCCCGCGTCCCGGCGTCTGACCTGCCGCCTTTGGCGGCGTCGACGTTTTGAGACACATCTTCAAGGAAACAAGCATGAGTAATCGGATGCAAATCCCGTGGTTTGCGGATCGTGGTCCGTCATGGATCATGGTCCAGCTTGCCACAATTGCAATAACACTGTTCTGGGCGCAGGCGGCACTGGCCCATGCCGTCACCCTTGGCGACAAGGGCTATATCGAGGAAATCACCGGGCCGCAGATCATCCCGTTCCTGTATCTTGGTGCCAAGCACATGGTGACGGGATATGACCATATCCTGTTCCTGTTTGGTGTGATCTTCTTTCTTTACGGGATGAAGGAGATCGGGCTTTACGTCACGCTTTTCGCCATCGGCCATTCGACGACGATGATCATCGGCGTCTGGTTCAACTTTGGCATCAACGCCTATGTCATCGATGCGATCATCGGGTTTTCGGTGGTTTACAAGGCGCTGGACAACCTTGGCGCGTTCCGGGCGTGGTTCGGGGTGCAGCCTGATACAAGGGCGGCAACGATTGTCTTCGGGTTCCTGCATGGCATTGGCCTTGCGTCGAAGATCATCGATTACGGGATCTCGCCCGACGGGCTGTTGATCAACCTGATCGCCTTCAACGTCGGTGTCGAACTGGGGCAACTGACAGCTTTGGCCCTGATCCTGATCGTCATGCGGCGCTGGCGCGCCACACCGTCGTTCGAGCGTCAGGCCTACCGTGCAAACGTCATCATGATGGGACTGGGTTTTTACCTGATGGGCTTGCAGCTTGTCGGTCTGGCCATGTCCTGAGGAGAAAACGAAATGAAAGACAAGATTGACATCACGCGCGCGCCCCTTGTCGCCCCGCGTCCAAGCCCGCAGATCCGCAGCGTTGAAACCACCTCCGGCGGCCTGATCCGGTCCACCGTGATTGCCGGAACGGCGGCGCTGGCTGTGCTGACGGTGGTCTATCTGCCGTCTGAGTATGGAATCGACCCCACCGGTTTTGGTGCCGTGCTGGGTCTGACAGAGATGGGGCAGATCAAGCAGCAGCTTTATGCCGAAGCCGAGGCGGATGCCGCTGCAACGCCGGTGGTTCTTGCCCCCGCCGTCATGGCGCGGCTGGACCGGATGGAGGCGCAGCTTGTGGCCATCGGGGCCATTGTCGGTGCGCCGATGGGTGCGGCAGTTGCGCGTGCATTGGACGGGGCGTCAGAGGCAATGACGGGGATAGCGACCGATGCTGTGGCGGTGCCGGACCCCGTGCCGGGAAACGCAGCCCCTGCGCCAGCGGTCGAGGCAGAGGTGGCCGAGGCGATCACATCGGAATGGCGGGACGAACGAAGCTATACGCTCGTCCCCGGTGAAGGGATCGAGGTGAAGCTGGTGATGCAGGAAGGCCAGACCGCGCGGTTTGAATGGACCGCGAACGGTGGGGTGGTGAACTTTGACACCCACGGCGACGGCGGCGGGCAGAAGATCAGCTATGAAACTGGGCGGGGTGTGCCCGGACAGGCAGGCGAATTGACCGCTGCCTTCACGGGAAACCACGGCTGGTTCTGGCGCAATCGCACCGACGCCCCGGTGACTGTGACGCTGCGGACTGCGGGCGACTATGCCGAGGTGAAGGCACCCTGAGCCTTCGCGCCCGATCCTGCCTGCGGAATGGCGGGATCGGGGCTTACCTTGGGCGGTGGCTGCGGTATGAAGGGCCAAACAGGCGGGGCCGCGGGGATGAGTTTCTTTCTGGGTGTGGATACTGGCGGCACCTATACGGATGCCGTCATTCTGGATGTGGCGGGGAACCGGGTGATCGGGTCGGCGAAATCGCTGACCACACGGGCGGATCTGTCTTTGGGTATCGGCGGGGCGGTGGATGCGGCGCTGGCCAGCGCGGGGGTGCCGGCGTCGCAGATCGCCATGGTCTCGCTTTCCACCACGCTGGCGACCAATGCGCTGGTGGAGGGGCAGGGCGGGCGCGTGGCGTTGATCTTCATCGGCTTTGACCCCGGCGATCTGGAACGCGGCGGTTTGACCGAGGCGTTGGGCCGCGACCCCGTGGTGCAGGTTGCGGGCGGGCATACGCATGCGGGCACGGAGTTTGCAGCCCTTGATCTCGCGGCGCTGGAGGCGGCTGCGGCGGCGCATGGGCCGGATGTGATGGGGTTTGCGGTGGCCAGCCGGTTTGGCACGCGGAACCCGGCGCATGAGCTTGCGGCGCGTGACATTCTGCGGCGGGTGTCGGGGCGGGCTGTTACCTGTTCGCATGAATTGAGTGCGGCGTTGAATGGGCCGAAGCGGGCCTTGACGGCGGTGTTGAACGCGCGGCTGATCGGGATGATCGACCGGCTGGTTTCGGCCTGCGAACAGCATCTGTTGCGCGCGGGGATCACGGCGCCGCTGATGGTGGTGCGGGGGGACGGGGCGCTGATTTCGGCGGCGATGGTGCGGGAGCGGCCGATCGAGACGATCCTTTCGGGCCCGGCGGCAAGCATTGTGGGGGCGCGGTGGCTGACGGGGGCGGTGGATGCGCTGGTCAGTGACATCGGGGGCACGACCACGGATGTGGCGCTGCTGCGAGGCGGATTGCCGGAGATTGATCCGCGCGGGGCGCAGGTGGGCGGGTTCCGCACGATGGTCGAGGCGGTGGCGATGCGGACCACGGGCCTTGGCGGCGACAGCGAAGTGCATCTGGTGACCGAGGGGCTGGACGGCGGGATGCGGCTTGGCCCGCGCCGGTTGATCCCGGTGTCGCTGCTGGCAGTGCAGGCGCGCGACATGGTTCACGCGGCGCTGGACCGGGCGCTGCATGCCGATGCGGTGGGGGAATTCGACGGACGATTCGTGGTGCCGATGCCGGGGCAGACGGGCGGGCTGTCGGACCGTGAGGCGGCGCTTCTGGCGCGGATCACCGGGCCGATGCCGATGGCACAACCGCTTGGCAGCCGGCTGGAGGCTGCGGCGATGGACAGGCTGGTGGCGCGCGGATTGGTGATGGTGGCAGGCGTCACGCCATCGGATGCGAGCCATGTTCTGGGGCGGCAGTCGGGGTGGGATACCGAGGCGGCGGTCAAGGCGGTGCGTCTGATGGGGCGCAGGCGGAACGGGCGGGGCGACCGCTTTGCCGATGATCCGGTGGTCTTGTCGCAGGCCGTGATCGACCAGTTGACACGGCAGACTGTCGATGTGCTGCTGGAGGCGGCCTTTGCGGAAGACCCGGTGTTCGCCGGGCAGGACAGCGCGGCACTTGCGCGCCATCCGCTGACGCAGGCGGGGCTGGACGGGCACCGGTCTGTCATCGCGCTGTCGGCGCGGCTGGCGGTGCCTGTCATCGGCCTTGGCGCGTCGGCATCAACTTATTACGGCGCGGTGGGGGCGCGGCTGGGGTGCGAGATGATCCTGCCCGAACATGCCGGGGTGGCCAATGCCATCGGGGCCGTCGTGGGCCAGATCAGCCAGCGCGCCAGTGGGCTGGTATCCAGCCCCGCCGCCGGGCGGTTCGTGGCCCATCTTTCGGGCGGGTTGCAGGCCTTTGCCAGCCGCGCTGCCGCGTTCGAGGCGATGGAGGCCGCCTTGCGCGTTGACGCGGCCGAGCGCGCCACCCGCGCCGGGGCCGACGCCGTGCTGCTGACCGTGGTGCAGGACGTACGCGAGGCCGAAGTGGAAGGCACCCCGATGTTCATCGAGGCCACGATCACAGTGACCGCCACAGGCCGCCCCCGCGTGGCCCACATCACCGCAGAATCCGCTTGACGCCCCGCGCCGCCCTGCCTATTCCCCGCCGCAGTGGCTAGGTAGCTCAGCTGGTTAGAGCACGCGACTCATAATCGCGGGGTCGGGGGTTCGAGTCCCCCCCTCGCCACCACTTTTCCATCCAAGATCATGATGACATTTGAAAACGCCTTGCATAGAAGGTTCTTATGAGAACGTTCATGCGCCGTCGTTATCAAGCTTTGAGTTGCCGCACACACTAACTGTAGCGGAAAAAGAGCCTAATGCGAGAACACTTTCGTTTGTGCTGAGGGCGGAATTGGAATGACCCCGCAACAGCTTTTGCGACACATTCAAACCCTTCCTGCTGACACACCAAAGCACCTTGCGCTGTCAGATGATCTTGCAGAAGGTGCCGGCATTGGCAGGGCATGGTATAAGCATCAGAAAGAACATTGGCAGGGGTGGCTGGGTGCTTATAACGGCCCGGGCGCGTATAACCGCAAGGAATGGGCAAGCCGCGACGCCAAATTCATCTGGAACCACATCCAATGCGCGCCGATGCTTTATTGGCTGGCCGAGGCGCTGGACTTGCCGGATGACGATCTGGACCTCGCCTATCACGACATCCTTGCCGCGCCCAAGCGCTACGCTTCACAATGTGCGGCATTGCGCCGCGTTTTTCCCTGGTCATCGGTAGAGCAGGCCCTTTTGAAGCGCCCGATCGGCAAAATGGCGAAGATAAAGTCAGCATTACAATCGTGGATCGGATCAGCAGACTGACCGGGCTTGGCGCAGCCAGGTCAAACGCATTGGGTTAAAGCGCAGCATGTGGTTCGCATTGAGGGCATCGCTCTCATCGCTTACGCAGTTGGTGTACAATTCATAAGGTATAAAGACGAGTTACCCGCGGAAGTCCCTTCCTATTGAACTTCGCATCTATTCCACTCTCCCATGCCGTCGCCCCCACCAGCAAACCCCCGCCCGCTTCCCCCCAACCACCTTGCAATCGTGCCATCGTGCGGGCATGCAGGGGGGCGTGAGCCAGGAAGACCAGCCTTTGCCCATTACCCTTGACGCCCTTGGTTGGTCGCCCTTTTTTGACGACCAGTTGACGCCGGACGACCGGCAACTTGTGCCGATGCGGATTGCGACGGTGCATCGGGCGCGGTTGACGGCGGAATCGGTGGCGGGGGCGGTGCGGCTTGACCTGCCGACGCATACGGCCACGGCGGATTTTGCGGTGGGCGACTGGGTGCTGGTCGAGGCGGGGACGCAGATGCTCGTCCGGCGGCTGGAGCGCAGTTCACTGTTGCAGCGGCGGACCGAGGGCGGGCGGTTGCCGCAGTTGATTGCGGCCAATGTCGATACGCTTTTCATCGTTTCCTCGTGCAATGACGATCTGAACCCGGCGCGGCTGGAGCGGTATCTGGCGCTGGCGAACGAGGCGGGGACGCGGCCGGTGATCGTTCTGACGAAGGCCGATCAGGTGGATGACCCGGAGGTTTACCGCGCGCAGGTTACAGGGTTGCAGCGTGGGCTGGAGGTGGTTGCCCTGAACGCCAAGGCGCCAGATGCGGCGCGGGTGCTTGGGCCGTGGTGCACGGCGGGGCAGACGGTGGCGCTTGTGGGATCATCGGGGGTGGGGAAATCATCTCTTTTGAACACGCTCGCGGGAAAGACGGGCGCGGATGCGCAGTTGACGGGCAGCATCCGCGAGGATGACGCGAAGGGGCGGCACACGACGACACACCGGTCGCTGCACCCGATTGTGGGCGGCGGGTGGGTGATCGACACGCCGGGGATCCGCACGCTTCACGTCAGCGACAATGCGGCGGGGCTGGACCAGCTTTTTGCCGAAATCACCGAACTTGCGCCGCTGTGCCGGTTTCGCGATTGCACCCATGCGCATGAGCCCGGCTGTGCGGTTCAGGCGGCGGTGGCGGCGGGCACGCTTGACCCGGCACGGCTGGACAGGTGGCGCAAGCTGCAGGCGGAAAACCGGGCGAATACGCCGGTGCAGACCGGGCCGCGCGGCAACAAGACCTTTGCCAAACCGGGCAATCGTCGCTGAACCGCGGGTTAGTGCGGTTGCGAAAGATCGGCGGACTGGCCGTAATTTGTTTGGGCGACTTAGATCGAAGCAAGGAATGCAGGGATCGATCACCGTGATCCGGCCCGACGGCAGCTTCGCTTTCTGTCGCGCGATTGGTAACACGCGGGTGGTTTGGTCTGCCAGACGGGACAAAGGTTGACAGCCCTGCCGCCATGTCTACCGATGGCGCGGAACGGGGGGGCGGGATGGCTTGGGAATTCTGGATCGATCGGGGTGGCACGTTCACTGATATCGTGGCCTTGTCGCCCGGTGGGCGGATCATCACGCGCAAGTTGCTGTCGGAAAATCCGGGGCGGTATGATGATGCGGCGGTGCAGGGCATCCGTGATTGTCTGGGTCTGACGGGCGATGCGCCGATCCCGCCGGACGCAATTGCGGCGGTGAAGATGGGCACGACTGTGGCCACAAACGCCCTGCTGGAGCGTAAGGGCGAACCGGTGCTTTTGCTGATCACCGAAGGGTTCCGTGATCTGCTGTGGATCGGGTATCAGAACCGGCCCGATCTGTTCGATCTGAACGTGCGGCGGCCAAAGCCCTTGTATGACAAGGTGGCCGAGGTGGCCGCGCGGATGGATGCCGAGGGGTGTGCGGTCGTGCCTTTGGACGAGACGCAGGTTCGCGGGGCGCTTGTTCAGGCCCATGCGGCGGGGCTGCGCGCGGTGGCGATTGCGTTGATGCACGGGCACGTCAATCCGGGGCATGAGCAGCGCGTGGCCGAGATTGCCGCCGAGGTTGGGTTTGAACAGGTGTCCACAAGCCACGGGGTCAGCCGGTTGGCGAAACTGGTGGCGCGGGGCGATACCACGGTGGTGGACGCCTATCTGTCGCCGATCTTGCGCCGGTATGTGTCGCAGGTGGATGCGGCGTTGAACCTTGGGGCGCGGGGCGCGCTTTTGTTCATGCAGTCGAACGGCGGGCTGACGCAAGCACAGCGGTTCATGGGCAAGGACGCGGTTCTTTCGGGGCCCGCCGGTGGGATCGTGGGCATGGTGGAAACCGGACGCGCCGCCGGTTTCACCCGTCTGATCGGGTTCGACATGGGCGGCACGTCAACCGATGTGAGCCATTATGCCGGGCTTTACGAACGGTCGTTCGAAACCGAGGTGGCAGGTGTCCGGATGCGCACGCCGATGATGGACATTCACACAGTGGCGGCGGGCGGGGGGTCGATCTGCACCTTTCGCGATGGGCGGTTGCAGGTGGGGCCGCAAAGTGCGGGGGCCAATCCCGGACCGGCCTGTTACGGCCGTGGCGGGCCGCTGACGATCACCGATTGCAACGTGCTTTTGGGACGGCTGAATGCGGCACATTTCCCGGCGGTGTTCGGGCCTGAGGGAACGGCACCGCTGAACACCGCTGTGGTGCGCGCGGAGTTCGAGGCGTTGGCGCGGGAGATTTCCAATGCGGGTGTTGTGATGACGCCTGAGGCGCTGGCGCAGGGGTTTTTGCAGATTGCCGTCGACAACATGGCGAATGCGATCAAGAAGATCTCGGTTGAACGGGGGCATGATCTGGCGGGCTACACGCTCAACTGTTTTGGCGGGGCGGGGGGGCAGCATGCCTGTGACGTGGCGGATGCGCTGGGGATGCGGTCTGTGTTGCTGCATCCGCTTGCCGGGGTGCTGTCGGCTTTTGGGATGGGGCTGGCCGATCTGCGCAGTCTGCATGAGGTGCAGTTTGATGCGAGCGTCGACGAGGTGGACCGGGCGCGGGGGATCGTGGACGGACTGACGGAGCGGGCGCGCGGTGATCTTGCGGCGCAAGGGGTGGATGCGCCGCGGACCGAAGCGCGGGCGCATCTGCGGTATGAAGGATCGCACCAGACGCTGGACGTGGAGTTCGGCCCGGTGGGCGCGATGCGCGATGCGTTCGAGGTGCGTCACCGTGCGCAGTTCGGGTTCACGATGGCCGGTCGGGCGATCCGGTTCGACATGCTGGCGGTTGAGGCGGCGGGCGGCGGGCGCGGGGTGCCGCAGATGCCGCTGGATCAGGCTGCGACGGGGCCATTGCAGGCGATTGACCATGTTTCGGTGTGGACGGGCGGCGCATGGCAAACGGTGCCGATGTATGACCGGGCTACGATTGCGCCGGGGGCCGTGCTGCGCGGTCCGGCCATTCTGCGCGAGGCGACGGGAACGGTGGTCTTGCAGACGGGCTGGGGCGGGCGGGTCGACGGCCAGGGAAACCTTGTTCTGGAGCGCGAGGCCGAAGTTACAGCGGCGCGGGGATCAAGTGAGGCCGATCCTGTGCGGCTGGAGGTGTTCGGCAATCTGTTCATGTCGGTCGCCGATCAGATGGGGGCCACGCTGGCCAACACGGCGTGGAGCGTGAACATCAAGGAACGGTACGATTTTTCCTGCGCGGTTTTTGATGCGAACGGCGATCTTGTCGCCAATGCGCCGCATGTGCCGGTGCATCTGGGGTCGATGTCCGACGCGGTTAAGGCAGTGATGGCGGCGACAGCGGGACGGTTGCAGGACGGCGACGCCTTCATGCTCAACAGCCCTTACAACGGGGGGACGCATCTGCCGGATGTGACGGTGATCACGCCGGTTCATGTGGCGGGCCGCCCGTTGTTCTGGCTGGGGTCGCGGGGGCATCATGCAGATATCGGCGGGCGCACGCCTGGATCATCGCCGCCCGACAGCCGGACGATCGAGGATGAGGGGGTGTTGATCGACGTGTTCCCCTTGGTGACGGCGGGCCGGTTCCGTCAGGACGAGGCGCGCGCGCTGCTGTTGTCGGGGCGGTATCCGTGCCGGTCGGTGGATCAGAACATGGCCGATCTGCAGGCGCAGATTGCGGCGAATGAAACCGGGCGGCAGGCCCTGATGGCGATGGTGACGGCGCAGGGGGCGGATGTGGTTGGCGCCTACATGGGGCATGTCCAGCGCAATGCCGAGGAAAGCGTGCGGCAGGTGATCGACCGGATTTCCGAAGGATCGTTCATCTATCCCATGGACATTGGGGCCGAAATCCGGGTGGCCGTGCGGGTGGACCGTGCCGCACGCGAGGCGGTGATCGACTTTACCGGAACATCGCCGCAGCAGGATGGCAACTACAACGCGCCTTTTGCAGTGTGCAAGGCGGTGGTGCTGTATGTGTTTCGCACTTTGGTGGGCAAGGCCATTCCGTTGAACGAAGGCTGTTTGCGGCCCTTGCGGATCATCGCGCCAGAAGGGACGATGCTGAACCCCCGCGCCCCTGCCGCCGTGATCGCGGGGAACACCGAGGTCAGTCAGGCCATGTGCAATGCGCTTTACGGGGCGCTGGGCGTGGTTGCGGGCAGTCAGGGGACGATGAACAACTTTGTCTGGGGCAATGCGCGGTTCCAGAATTACGAAACGATCGCGGGTGGGACGGGGGCGGGGCCGGGCTTTGCCGGGTGTGCGGCGGTGCAAAGCCACATGACGAACACGCGGATGACCGACCCGGAAGTGCTGGAAAAGCGGTTTCCGGTGCGGTTGGAGGCGTTTGGCATCCGGCATGGTTCTGGCGGGGCGGGGGCTTGGCGCGGGGGGGACGGGGCGATCCGCCGGTTGCGGTTTCTGGAGCCTGTCACGGTGACGACGTTGTGTTCCAGCCGCATCTGGCCACCGTTTGGCGCGCAGTCGGGCGGGGCGGGGGCCTTGGGTGAAAACTGGGTGATCTGGCCCGATGGGCGGCGCGAGAGGCTGGCGGGCAATGCCGAAGTGGCGCTGGGCGCGGGGGCGGCGTTCGAAATGCGCACGCCGGGGGGCGGGGGCTGGGGAATCCCGCCGACGGACGGGGCTTAGGTATCCTTCCGGTTGCGGGGCGGGGTCGGGCGGGCGCATCATGGCCGCTTGCACGTCGGGCGCGGAAACCCTGAAAGGCACGCCATGCCGCAGTTTCGATTGCTGTTGGACACCGCATTGCATGGCCACCCGACCGGGGGCGTAATTCAGGTGCTGTTGGGTTCAGCGATGGCGCGGGGGGGCGGGGCGCGCTGCGCGGGTGTGGGCGGGATGGACCTTGTTTGCGGGGTTACAGGCCGGGCGTGGGATGCGTGGCGGGCGGGCGCGCCGGTGGTGCAGCCGACGGGCGATTTGCGCCTGATTGCCGACAGCCGATTTCTTCCTGTGGGGCTGGAGGAGGCCGAGGATCTGGCGGCCCGTCTGATGCGCGCGATTGTGGCGGCGGCGCTGGCGGATGGGCATGTGACGCCGGACGAGCGGGCCTTGATCGACGAGGCGATGACGCGGTTTGATCTGGGGGCAGAGGCGCGGGTTCTGATCATGGCGGAACTGGATGCGCCCAAAGATGCCGGACGCATTGCGGCCTTGTCGCGAAAGCCCGAGGAGGCGGCGCTGATCTATGCCGTATCGGCGCTGCTGATCGGGAAGGGGGGGCCGGTTGACCGGGCCTGGCTTGCCGAATTGGCGGGGCGGTTGGGGATTGATCCCTGTCTGGTGGGCCATCTGGAGGCGACGGTGGCGGCGATTGCGATGGCCGAGCTTTCGTTTGGGGGCAGTTGTGCCTAGTCTGGCAAAAACAGGCGGGGCATGATGGGCGATCTGATGGAACTGGACGTGGGTTACGACATTCCGGCCCGCGTTGGCATGCGGCTGGACGAGGTGGCGACGCCTTGTCTGATCCTTGATCTTGACGCATTGGAGCGGAACATCGTGCAGATGGGACGCCGGGCGCGGGCCATGGGCGTGGCGCACCGGGCGCATGGCAAGATGCACAAGTCTGCCGATGTGGCGCGGTTGCAGATGCGGTTGGGCGGGGCTGTCGGTATCTGCTGCCAGAAGGTGAGCGAGGCGGAGGCCTTTGTGCGCGCCGGGATTATGGATGTGTTGATCAGCAATCAGGTGCGCGATCCGGCCGCCATTGACAGGCTGGCGCGGCTGCCCTTGCGTGGGGCGCGGGTGGGTGTGTGCCTTGACGATGTGGCGAATGTGGCCGGGTTGGCGGCGGCGGTGGCGCGGCACGGCACGCAGGTGGACTGTCTGGTGGAACTGGAATGTGGGGCAGGGCGCTGCGGCGTGGCGGGGCCGGAAGAGGCGCTGGCGCTGGCGCAGGCCATTGCTGCGGCACCGGGCCTGCGGTTCGCGGGGCTGCAGGCGTATCACGGGGGGGTGCAACATCTTGGCACAGATGCCGAGCGGCGGGGGGTGATGGCAGGTGTTCTGGACACGGTGCGCGACACGGTGGCGTTGCTTGCGACACGGGGGTTGCAGTGCGCGACGGTGACGGGTGCGGGGACCGGCAGTTTCGAGATGGAGGGCGCATCGGGGATTTATACCGAGATTCAGTGCGGATCTTATGCCTTCATGGACGCCGATTATGGCCGCATCAGGGATGCCGGCGGGGCGAGGCTGGACGCGACATGGGACCATGCGCTGTTCGTGGCGGCGCAGGTGATAAGCCACGTCCTGCCCCACCGCGCGGTTCTGGATGCGGGGCTGAAGGCGATGTCTGGGGAAAGCGGATTGCCCATGATTTCGGGTGAACCTGACCTGATTGCCACATCGCTGTCGGACGAGCATTGCGTGATCGATGATCCGGCGGGGCGGTTGCGGGTGGGTGACAGGTTGCGCCTTGTTCCGGGGCACTGCGATCCGACCTGCAACCTGCACGACTGGTATGTCGGAGTGCGGGCTGGGGTCGTCGAATGCCTGTGGCCGGTGACGGCGCGGGGCAAAGTCTTTTGAGCCGGGTACAATGTCGCTGTTGATGCGCAACGTGCTGCGTGGTTTGTCGGCGTGAATGGTGGCGCTGGAGTGGCGTGATGCGTGTGTTCATCAATGGGTTCGGGCGGATTGGCCGATCGGTCTTGCGGGCTGCGGTGCAGGATGCGGGGCGTTGGCCGGGGCTGGAGATCGTGGGCATCAACGACATCGCCGATGCCGAGATGTGCGCCTATCTGTTCGAGTATGACAGTGTTTTCGGGCGGTTCAGCGGGTCAGTCGAGGTTGCGCCGGGGGCGTTGATCGTGAACGGACGCGGCATTCCCTTGTATCAGTCACCCGATCTTGGTGGGCTTGATCTGTCGGCGGTGGATGTGGTGATGGAGTGCACTGGGCGCGCCGACAGTTTGGGTGTTGCACGGCGCGGTATCGTTGCCGGGGCGGGAAGGGTGCTGATTTCGGGGCCAAGCGGGGCTGCAGATTACACCGTGGTGCTGGGCGCGAATGAAGGCGGGTTGTTGCCCGACCACCTGATCATTTCGAATGCGTCCTGCACGACCAATGCGCTGGCCCCACTGGCGCGGCTGATCGACGATCAGTTCGGGCTGGTCACCGGATCGATGACGACGATCCATTGTTATACCGGCAGTCAGCCCACCGTCGATGCGCCTGCCGCCGATTTCGCGCGAAGCCGGGCGGCGGCATTGTCGATGGTGCCGACGACGACAAGCGCCCAGCGGCTTTTGGATATTGTGCTGCCCGATCTGGCGGGGCGGATCGAAGGGTCGGCGGTGCGGGTGCCCAGTGCCAGTGTGTCAGCCGTCGATCTGGTGGTGATGACGGCGCGGCCCGCGACTGCCCGGCAGATCAACGCGGCGTTCCGCGCGGCTGGGGGGGTGATCGGCAGCACCGACCGGCCGCTTGTGTCCACCGATCTGCGGGCGCGCGCGGAAAGCATTGTCATGGCCTGCCCGGAAACGCGCGTGACGGCGGGCGGGATGGTGCGGGTGTTTGGCTGGTATGACAACGAGTGGGGCTTTTCCAACCGGATGCTGGATGTGGCGCTGCGGATGGGCGGCTAAATGCCTGCCGCGCAATTCTTTTCCCACGGGGGTTGTATGATGGCGCAATTTCGACCATATCCGGGGGGCGAACGCTATCTGTCGAATCTTCTGTCTGCTTCACGGCTTCAGTTCTCGATCTTGATGTGACTGAGCCACGCCATCGCATTCTGCGGATGGGAACTAGTCTAGGAGTACACACGATGGCCAATGGCACCGTGAAATGGTTTAACGCAACCAAAGGTTTCGGCTTTATCGCCCCGGCAAATGGCAACAAGGACGTGTTCGTTCACGTTTCTGCCATGGAACGCGCTGGCATCCGCCAGTTGGACGACGGTCAGGCTGTGACCTTTGATATCGAATCCGGCCGTGATGGTCGTGAATCGGCGATCAACCTCGCACTGGCCTGATCTTTCAGCCCAGTCGGAGATTGAAAACGGGGGTGGCGCAAGCCGCCCCCGTTTTTCTTTGTGAAATGTGGGGTCAGGCCACCACTGTCCAGGGTGCGGCATAGCGGTGTTCCTGCAGGTTCGGGCCATCGCCGATGCGGTCGACCACGGCGAACAGGCCGGGAGCGTGCAGGGGGGTCAGAACGCCATGCCAGGTACCGCGGTGCAGATTGACGCCTTGCGCGCCGTTGGTGACGAAAGCGCGGGGCGGGGCGTCGGGGCCGGGGGCCACGATCACGAGGAACGGATGTTGGGTCATCGGCAGAAACGCCTGTGACCCTGCCGGGTGGCGTTCGATCAGATCAAAGCGGTAGGGCAGGGCGCGGGGTTCGGCGTCGAACACCGACAGGCCGGTGCGCCCGTTTGACACGTCGATCCGGGCCAGATCGTGAAATCGTTGACAGAGGCCCGCGTTGATCAGGCGAAAATCACCCGTCGCCGCCAACACGTCACCGAAGGGCGCAAAGGTGGCGGCGGTCAGGAGTTCGGTGCGCAGGGTGTTCTGCATCAGACAGCGGTCGAGAACGGGCCGCGCAGTTTGGCGTGGCGGTTCACGTCCTTGTAGAGAAGATAGCGGAACGGCCCCGGCCCGCCCGCATAGCAGGCCTGCGGGCAGTAGGCGCGCAGCCACATGAAATCGCCGGCCTCTACCTCTACCCAATCGCGGTTGAGTTTGTAGACGGCCTTGCCTTCCAGAACATAAAGCCCGTGTTCCATCACATGGGTTTCCTCAAACGGGATCACGCCGCCGGGTTGGAAGGTGACGATGTTGACGTGCATGTCGTGTGACAGATCTTCGGGATCGGCAAAGCGGGTGGTGGCCCAACGGCCCTGAGTGTCGGGCATAGGGGTTGGCGCGATGTCGCGGTCTGACGTGACGAAGGGAAGCGGCGGGGCGATGCCGGGGGCCGGTTCGTAAAGTTTCCTGATCCAGTGAAAGCGCGCCGGGGTGGTGCCTTCGGCGTGCAGGGTCCAGCGGGTGTTGGCGGGAATATAGGCATAGCCGCCCGCGTCGAGTTCGTAGTTTTGCCCCGCGATGGTCAGTTCCAACAACCCTTCGGTGACGAAGATCACGGATTGCGCCCCGGGTTCAGGGTCGGGTGTTTGGGATCCGCCGCCGGGTTCCACCTCCATCACATACTGGCTGAAGGTTTCGGAAAAGCCTGTCATGGGGCGCGCGATCAGCCAAAGCCGGGTTTTCGTCCAGCCCGGCAGAAAGCTGGTAAGGATCGACGAAAAGCAGCCTTTGGGAATGACGCAATACGCCTCGGTAAAGACGGCCTTGCCGGTCATCAGGGCCGTCTGGGGCGGCAGGCCACCGGGAGGGGAGTAATAGCCGGTCATGGCAGCATGTCTTTCAATCTGAGGAAGGCGATCCGTTCGACCTGCGCGCAGGCGGTGCGGAATTCGGTATCGGTGTCCTGCGCCAGACGTTCGATGAAGGCGTCCAAGATGGAGGCCTTGGTGTGGTCGCGGACGGCGATGATGAAGGGAAAGCCGTGTTTGGTGACATAGGCGGCGTTCAATTCGCCAAAGCGGTCACGTTCGGCATCGGTAAGGGCGTCGAGTGCCGCGCTCGCCTGTTCGGCGGCGCTGTCCGGGGTCAGGCGGCGGGCGGCGGCGAGTTTCCCTGCAAGATCGGGGTGGGCACGCAGGACGGCCAGACGTTCGGCGTCAGTGGCCGAACGGAACACGCGGGCCAGCGCGTTGTGCAGGCCTGTGGCGCTGTCATGGGCGGGGCCGAGTTCAAGCCGGTGGGCGCGTTCCGCGATCCAGGGGGAGTGTTCGAAGATGCCACCAAAGCGTTCGACAAAACGGGCAGCCTGCATTTCGTGCGGCAGTTCGCGGGTGACGGGCGGGTGGGTGGCCGCCCAGTGCTGTGCAATATCCTGACGACGGGCGAACCAGACGCCGTTATGCGACCGGGCGTAGTCGAGAAACCGTTTCAGACCGGCAATCTTGCCGGGGCGGCCGATCAGGCGGCAATGCAGGCCGATGGAGAACATGCGGGCCGATCCGGCAGCACCTTCGGCGTAAAGGACGTCGAAACTGTCTTTCAGGTATTGGTAGAACTGTTCGCCTTCAATGTAGCCCGGGGCCGTGGCGAACCGCATGTCGTTCGCCTCCAGCGTGTAGGGCAGGACGAGTTGATGCCTGTCGCCGACCTTGATCCAATAGGGCAGATCGTCGTCATAGGTATCGCTGATCCAGTCGAACGCGCCGGTTTCGGCCGTCAGGCGCACGGTGTTCACGGAACAGCGCCCGGTGTACCAGCCGCGCGGCGGGGTGCCCACGACTTCGGTGTGCAGGCGGATCGCCTCCGCAATCGCGGCGCGTTCGGTGGTTTCGGGCATGTCGCGGTGATCGACCCATTTCTGGCCGTGGCTGGCGATTTCCCACCCCGCGCTGGTCATGGCGGCCACCTGTTCGGGGTTGCGGGCCAGTGCGGTTGCCACGCCGTAGATGGTGACGGGCAGGTTCAGCCCGGTGAACAGGCGGTGCAGACGCCAGAACCCGGCCCGCGCGCCATAGTCATACAGCGATTCCATGTTCCAGTGGCGTTGGCCCGGCCAGGGCTGCGCACCTGCGATGTCGGACAGGAACGCCTCTGACGCCGCGTCGCCGTGCAGGACGGAATTTTCGCCGCCCTCTTCGTAGTTGAGGACAAGGGAAATGGCGATGCGCGCGCCCCCCGGCCATGCGGCATCGGGCGGGTTGGCACCGTAACCGGTCATGTTGCGGGGATAGCGCTGTGTCACGTCGGGCCGGTCCGGTTGGGGCAATCCGCTGCAGGCTAGGCAGTTCGCCGCACCGAGGAAAGGGCTTTTGCACATGGGTGGTGGTGGAGCGGCGCAGACCCGTGCAGGATGGCGGCAAGGACAAGGGGGATGCCATGGGCGATGGACGTTTGACGACACATGTTCTGGATACGGCGCGTGGAAAGCCTGCGGGCGGGGTCAGGATCCTGCTGTTCCGGATCGAGGGCGGCGTGCCGCGCCAGATTGCCGAAGCGGTGACCAATGCGGACGGGCGCACGGATGCGCCGCTGCAGGCCGCGGGCGAATTGCAGGCGGGACAGTACGAGATCGTGTTTCTGGCAGGCGACTACCTGCGCGCGACAGGGCAGGCCGTGGGGGACCCGCTGTTTCTGGATCAGGTGCCGATCCGGTTCGGGGTGCCGGATGCGGACCAGCATTACCATGTGCCGCTGCTGATATCGCCGTTTGCCTATTCCACCTATCGCGGAAGTTGAGGGCTTGTCATTCAGGGCGTTGCCCTTAGGGTAGCGCGCGACTTTGACCGGAAGGATGCCTGATGTTTGCGCCACGGACGTTTTTTGCCACCGTGTCCGTTGCCGTGTTGCTGGGCGGGGCGGCGCAGGCCGCGCTGAGCGCGGATCAGCTTTGGGCGCGCTGGCAGGAAGCGGCGGCGGCGGCGGGGTTCAGCCTGTCTGCCGTGGGGCAGGCGTCGGACGGGGGTGCCCTGACCCTGACAGGGGTGACGGTGCGCCCGGCCATTCCGATGGGGGCGGATGGTCTGGAAGGGTCGATTGCCAAGATTTCCATGACCGCACAGGCGGACGGGTCTGTCACCGTGGAAATGGCACCGGAGTTCACGGTGCCGGTGGCCGGGCTGGGGGATGGGATTGTGCTGTCGCAGGAGGGTCTGGTTCTGACAGCGCGCGAACAGGGGGCGGGGATCAGCTATGACTATGCGGCGGACCGCGTGTCGCTGAACATGGCCACCGCCAGCACTGTTGCTCAGACGTATGGCCCGCCTGTGGATGTTACTGGCAATGTGAACATGGTGGTTACGGGGGCGAGCGGTACCTACAGCGACGTGCCGGAGGCAAGCCGCGTGGTCAGCCTAACACTGAATGCGGCAAATGTTGCCTATTCGGTCAGATCGTCGGACGCAGAGGCGACCGTGAAAAGCGATCAGATCACCACGATTGATGATGTGGTTCTTTCGGCGGTGGCGGATGTGCCGTTGACGGCGCGGCTGACCGAGATTGAGGGGCCCGGCGATGTGGCGGCGCTGCTGAAGGATGGTCTGAAGCTGAACCTTGAGATGGCACAGGGCAAGACCGCAGGGTCGGCGGACGAGGTGAACCCCTTGATGAGTTTCAAACTGGTAACGACCGGCTTGCCCGGCACCGCCCGGGTTTCAGTGGATCAAACTGGGTTCGCATTGGAGGTGGCGAACCAGGGCGCCACGATGTCGGGGACGTCGGAGGTTTTGGCTACACCGGTCAATCTGTCGTTCGGCCCGATTGTCATGGACGTGAAGGTGCCGCTGGTGGGAACCGACGCGCAGGAGTTCCGCTATCGCGTGGCGCTGCAGGATGTTCTGGTCAACGAGGAAATCTGGGCCCTGATCGACCCGGGCAAGACGCTGCCGCGTGATCCGGCCAGCCTGACGATCGACGCGGCGGGCATGGCGAGCCTTGATCTTCTGATGCTGGCCGAGGCGTCCGAGGCGGGGATGACAGAAATCACCCCGCCGCGCCTTGACACGCTCGACATCAAGGCGCTGGCCTTTGCGGTTGCGGGGGCGGCGATTGACGGATCGGGGTCGTTCACGTTCGACAACGCCACCGATACCCCGGTGCCAGTGGGCACGGGCACGGTGACGGTGACGGGGGTGAACGGATTGATCGACAGGCTGGTGACGATTGGCCTGTTGCCCGAGGATCAGGCAGGGTCAGCGCGGATGATGATGGGCATGTTCCTGACGCCGGGCGAGGGCGAGGATGTGCTGACGTCAACCCTTGAGTCGCAGGCGGGAGGCAGCGTGTTTGTTAATGGGATGCAGGTGAAGTAGGGCGGGTGTTGCGGTTGATAGGGAGCGGGAGTGCGATTTCGGCGCGGCGCTGGCGGGGCGGGGGTTCTTTGCCGCGCCTCGCCCTTGGCGCTATGGCGGGACGCTGCTGTTTGCTAAACTTGGAGGGTTATTGCGTCGACCTTATCATCCTGTCCGCTGGGACAAAGCGTTTCAGTGTCGGTCGGGCAAGCAGCCGATGCCAAGATCGCTATGAGCCGAAAGTGACCTTGACACTTCAATCGCACCAACGACTGTTAAGCATGGAAATTCACGCGATATTCGACAGCCACTTTACCGGACAGTCTTGTGACGCTGTCTGGATTGTTGATAGTCCTGCCAATCGGATTTGGTTTGATGAAGCCAAAGGAAGTCTTGATCCAAATAGCGCCCTTTTTCGTGTGGAGAGCCATAAATCAGTTCAATTGGCACTTTGCTACATGATCTGGGGGATTGTAGAGCATTTCCCCGAATGGCAAAAAATCTGTGTAACTGGGATCGTACCCGCCACTTCGGTTCCGAGTGAACTATTGGACGTAGGTCGGTGGGAAGCCATCCATAAAGGCCTTGTTCTTCTTCGCATTTGAGCGGAGGCCTCGTCCCCCATTGCTACTATTGCGCCCAAGCCGCTTTGGGCCGAACCAACAACGGATACTGCTCGTGCTTGAGGCGGCACCGATTGTATGGCCATGTTCAGCACGTCACGCGCAGGGCGCAAACCTGACGAAGCAAACGATTTGCGGGTGATGTGCAACGACGGCATCGAGTCTTAAGCAGGCATTCCCTGCCCTGATTGCGTCAAGCAGGTATCCCCTGTTTTTCAATGATGCGAAGTATGAGCCAAGCTATGCCTGTCAAGATAAGAATGGAGATGCCAATTGCACCCATGAGCTGACCGGCACGGCCGCTACGGGACTTGCCGGCGCGTAAGATTTCTTCATTCATGAATAGGGGTGCACGCCTCATTCTTTCGGGGTAAGGCCCCGACAGACTGTTCCACCATGTTCCTTTGAATACGTAGC
The DNA here is from genome assembly GCA_031425195.1 of Gemmobacter sp. Lineage (GTDB taxonomy): Bacteria > Pseudomonadota > Alphaproteobacteria > Rhodobacterales > Rhodobacteraceae > JANPIX01. The sequence continues at coordinate 95,090 of JANPIX010000022.1, forward strand.
GAAGAACGACGGGAAAGATCAGACAGGCAAGACCAAGCCAGGTCGCCAGAGAACCTATAACATGGCCAATTCCGACAATGGTTTGGCTCATGTTCCTGTCCATTACTCAGATGGCAGACTTATCCTTAGATGATAGCGGGTGCTGTCTCGTGCCTGAGCCAGTCAAGTCATATCCCGCCTCTCAGACTGCATCCGTCCGCTGTACTCCCCCCTTTTTCATCGCCCAAAGCTGCAGATGCCGGGTTAACAGTCGGGCCGGGGGCGGCTAGGTTCGGGCAACGAAGGGGAAGATCCGATGTATGACTGGGCAGTTTTGTGGGAATGGGTGGAGATTGCGGCCCGGTGGACGCATGTGATCACGGCCATCGCCTGGATCGGGAGTTCGTTCTATTTCATCGCTCTTGACCTCGGCCTCGCGCGGGACCGCAATCTGGCGAGCGGGGCGGATGGCGAGGAGTGGCAGGTGCATGGGGGCGGGTTCTACCACGTTCAGAAGTACCTGATCGCCCCTGCGGCGATGCCAGAGCATCTGACCTGGTTCAAATGGGAAAGCTATGCGACCTGGCTGTCAGGGTTCGCGATGCTGATCCTTGTCTATTACCTTGGAGCGGAACTGTATCTGATTGACCCCACGGTGGCGGATCTGTCGGTGTGGCAGGGGATCGCGATTTCGCTGGGGTCCTTGGCATTCGGGTGGATCGCCTATGACCTGATCTGCAAAAGCCGGTTTGGCGATGACAACACGCGATTGATGATCGGGTTGTATGTTCTGCTGGTGGGGATGAGCTGGGCCTATACGCAGGTGTTTTCGGGGCGGGCTGCACTGCTGCATCTGGGGGCATTCACGGCGACGATCATGTCGGCCAATGTGTTCATGATCATCATGCCCAATCAGCGGATCGTGGTGGCCGACCTGAAGGCGGGGCGCAAGCCGGACGCGAAATATGGCAAGATTGCCAAGCAGCGCAGCACGCACAACAACTATCTTACGCTGCCGGTTCTGTTCCTGATGCTGTCGAACCATTACCCCTTGGTGTTCGCCACGGAATACAACTGGCTGATCGCAAGCCTTGTGTTTCTGATGGGGGTGACGATCCGGCACTGGTTCAACACGCATCATGCGCGGAAGGGGAACCCGCACTGGACATGGGGGGTGACGGTGGTGTTGTTCCTGATCATCGCGTGGCTGTCGACGGCGCCGATGCGGGTGGCCGCCGCAGATACCGCGAAGACCCCGCAGGCGGCGCGGTTCGCCGCGGCGGCGGGGTTCGAGGATGTGGTGGGCATCGTTCAGGGGCGCTGTTCGATGTGCCATGCTGTGGAACCCGCGTGGGAGGGGATGCACTGGCCACCCAAGGGTGTGGTGTTAGAGACGCCGGAACAGATTGCGCAACAGGCGCGGCGGATCGCGCTTCAGGCAGGCTACAGCCACGCCATGCCGCCGGGCAATCTGACCTATGTGGAGCCTGCAGAACGGGCCGCCATCGTGGCGTGGTTCCGCGCAGCGCAAGGTTAGGGGCGGGAGATCCGCCATTCGGTCGTCTGAGTGTAGGGCTGGGCGGGGGTGCGTTCGATTGGGGGGGGAAAGCAGCATGAGAACTCTGACAGCATTTATGTCTTTCAGTATAGTGATGGGCGTTTTCGTGGCCCCGGTTTCCGCACAAACTTCATACTCCACGGAAAACTTCACGGCGCAGAAGCTGTGCAACATAGCCCGCGCGCCGAGGGGATTCAGGAAGATAAAGGTTTTCGTGCGTGAAGCGGAGTATCCTAGACCGTTGTTTGATGTTTATCAAAGCGTCGAGAAAAAATCACTTCTCGTGTCGAATATAAATGATGGGTGCTGGCTGCGGATCGACATGAAGACACCCGCATTGTCTATAACGTCAACACCTCCGTCCTATGCCGGCGACACGATAAACATGGAAGTCATTTCAAGAAAACTGTCAGAGCAGTATTTCTGGGAACAAATAGGAGTGTGTAACAATAGACAAGACGAGTACATCCTGAGTCTTTATTACTTGAGCCAGTTTCGGAAAGAGTTTTCGACAGAAGATGATTATGCGGATTCCGATCCCTGCTATTTGGCAGTCGCTTTTGCGACAAATGCCATGATAATACAGAACGAAAGTAAAAATATCATCGTCGACATCGTTTCGGGCGTTTCATTTTTTGGAGAGTTTAAATGAGTGGAGTATTGACCCCGAGCCAAGTGGGAAGTATCGGCGACGTCGAGGTAAATGCAGCTAGGGGCGCCTCTTATTGTTAAGCGATCAATTGGAGCGGCAATTAAGGAAAGCAGCATGAGAACGCTAACAGCATTTCTGTCTTTCAGTATAGCGATGGGCGTTTTCACGGCCTGGTTCCGCGCGGCGGAGGGTTAGGGGCGGGCAAACCGCCATTCTGTCGTCTGCGCGTAGGGCTGGGCGGGGGTAAGTTCGATGGTGGGGAAACCGGCGTGGTTGGGGGCATCCGGCCAGCCCTGCGCCTCGATCGCGATGCCTTCATATGCGCCGTGGCCGGGGCGGATGGCGGTTCGGCCATCGTAAAGCTGCACGCTTGTTTCCGTGGTGGCCAGTGTCATCGACACGCCTGATTGCCCCGTGAGCCACAGGACATCGCGGAGCGGCTGGTTCGTGCGGGACAGGCAAAAGCAGTTGTCGAGGTCGGGGTTGCCCGGGGCCACAACGCGGCCTGCGCGGAAGTCCACGGGCAGGCCGTCGACCGGGACAATGGCCCCGGTGGGGGTGAAATCGGGCGTGGTGGGCAGGTAGTGGTCGGCGGAAAGGCGGATGTGGTGGCCGGACCAATCTGCCGTGCCGTCAAGGTTCCAGTAGGAATGATTGGCGATGTTCATCAGCGTTGGCGCGTCGGTCGTGCCCGAAAGGCGAAGGCGCAGCGTGGCAGGCGGCAGCAGGGTGAATTCGGCGGTCAGGTGGCGCAGGCCGGGAAACCCGCCTTCGCCTGCGGCCAAGGTCAGGGACAGCGTCACGGAATGGTCGTTGCTTGCCGTCAGGGTCCAGACTTTCAGGTGCGTTCCTGCGGCCCCGCCGTGCAGGCAATGCACGCCGTCCTGATTGGCTTCGAACTGGTGGTCGATACCGGCGATGGGTGCGCGCGCCTGCGACAGGCGGTTGACCACGGGGCCGATGAGCGATCCGTGATGGCGCATCTGACCTTCGTAATCGGCGAGCATGGTCGAGCCGAGCGTCAGGCTGTGCGGCACGCCTGCCAGCCGGACATCCTGAAGGACCGCCCCCCATGTCAGGATCGTGGCCGACAGCGACCCTGCGCGCAGATCTGCGGCCTGAACACTTCGGCCATCGGACAGGGTGCCGAAATGCCGGATGTTGTTGCCCATGGTGCCGCCCCCCGCCGTTCGCATGACTGTGCGTTTGGCGGGGGGGAGCGGTCAAGCAGGGATCAGTTGGTTGCCGTCAGGCAGTCTGTCAGGGTTTGGGCCAGGCCGCGCATCAGCGTGTCATACAGGGCCGGGCCGGGGGTCAGGGTGCTGCCTTCGGGTTCCAGCGCGTTGCCGATGCGGACATCGGTGCCTTCGGCCATCAGGGCCACCTGTTTGGGGTCGTGCGCCGCCTCGGGGAAAATGCAGATCGCATTGCCGGATTCAAGGCTGCTGCGCAGTTCGGACAGCCGTTCTGCGCCCGGTGCCGCCGCATCGCCAAAGGCCAGCGTTCCCGCGACGGTCAGGCCGTAATGGCCGGTAAAGTAGCGGTAGGCGTCATGGAAAACGACGAAAGGCCGGGATTGCAGCGGGGCCAGTTGCGCCTGAAGGTCGGTGTCGAGAGCCTGGACGCCGGTGATTGCCGTCTTGGCGTTGGCCGCATAGGTGGCGGCGTTCGCGGGGTCGATCCGGGACAGTTCCGAGGCGATCAGATCAAGCCAGACCACCGCATTGCCGGGGTCAAGCCAGGCGTGCGGGTCGGCGCCGGAATGGTTGCGGGCGTGTTCTTCGGTGCCCTCTGGTTCGGCTTCTTCTTCATGATCGTGGTCGTGATCATCACCTTCGGCATAGGCCAAGGTCATCGACCCGTTCGCGCCCAGAAGCGCCAGTTGCGGCGCGTCGGCGGACAGACTGTCCAACGCCCGGTCGAGCCACGGGGTCATTTCCGGGCCGATCCAGACCACAAGTTGGGCTGCGGCCACGTCGGCGGCCTGACTGGGGCGCAGTTGGAAGGAATGGGGGTCTGCCCCGCGTTCCAGAAGCAACTGCGGTTCGCCAAGATCACCCATCACCTGCGCCACGAGCGAGTGAACCGGGCCGATGTCGGTGACCACGCGGGGCACCTCGGCCGCTGCGGGGGCCGCAAACAGACTGGCCCCGATAAGAGTTATGATATAACGCATGTTTGCCCCTCGCCTTTGGATGTGGCGGTGTCTATGTATGTTATACTATAACATGTCAAGGTGTCACATGAACCACGACCACTCGCCTGCTTTCCTGCGCCACGATCATGCGCGCTGTGCCGGGTCTGTCCTTGCGGCAGCGGATGCGGTGATTGCCGAGCGCGGATTGCGGTTCACACCGGTGCGCCGCCGGGTGCTGGAGATTCTGGCCGAGGAGCATCGCGCGATGGGGGCCTATGACGTGCTGGAGCGGCTGTCGGCAGAGGGGTTCGGCAATCAGCCGCCCGTGGCCTACCGCGCGCTTGAGTTTCTGGAGGCGCAGGGGTTTGCCCACCGCATCCGCCGTCTGAATGCCTTTACCGCTTGCATGCATCCGGGGGAAAGCCATGCGGCGGCGTTTCTGATCTGCGGCACCTGCAATGCGGTGGCCGAGGCCCCTGCCGCCGAGGTTGCGGCGGCGCTGGACCGGGCGGCGGGTAATCTGGGGTTCACGGTGGAACGCAGCACCATCGAGGCGCTGGGCACCTGCCCCGCCTGCCAGACGGGGGGTGCGGCATGAGCCTGATTTCGGCGGAGCATATCTGTGTGCGGCACGGTGCGACCGAAGTGCTGCATGATGTGACGATGCGGGTCGAGCCGAGCGAGATCGTCACGATTCTGGGGCCGAACGGATCGGGCAAATCGACGCTGCTGCGTGCGCTGTTGGGGATCGTTCCGGTGACGCATGGCCGGGTGGAGCGGCAAAAGGGGCTGCGTATCGGCTATGTGCCGCAGCGGTTGGCGGTGGACCGCACCATGCCGTTGACTGCCGCGCGGTTCCTGTCGCTGCCCCACCGCGTGGCCCCTGCCGAGGCGCAGGCGGCATTGGCCCGGGTGGGGGTGCCCGAGGTGATGGCGCGCCCGATGGCGGGGCTTTCGGGCGGGCAGTTTCAGCGGGTGATGCTGGCGCGGGCGCTGCTGTCGCGGCCAGACATCCTGATTCTGGATGAACCGACGCAGGGGCTTGATCAGATTGGCGAGTCGGGATTTTACCGGCTGATCGCCGATGTGCGGCGCGACACCGGGGTGGCGGTGTTGATGGTGAGCCATGATTTGCATGTGGTGATGGCGGCATCGGACCGGGTGATCTGTCTGAACGGCCATATCTGTTGCGAAGGCGCGCCGCGTGTCGTGTCGAACGCGCCGGAATACCGCGCCTTGTTCGGGCTGGGCACGCAGGGCGCGCTGGCGCTGTATCAGCACGCGCATGACCACGACCATTCGCATGACCATGCGCAGGGGCACGACCATGGCCACGGCCAAGCGGCGGTTGCCGGTCACAAGGATCACGCCCGTGCTGAGTGATTTTCTGGTGCGCGCGGCGCTGGCGGGGATCGGGCTTGCGGCGGCGGCGGGGCCGCTTGGGTCTTTTGTTGTATGGCGCAGGATGGCGTATTTCGGCGATGCGACGGCCCATGCCGCGATTCTGGGGGTGGCGCTGTCGCTGGCAACCAATCTGCCCATCGGGGTTGGGACATTGGCCGTGGCTTTGGTGATGGCGGCCACGGTTTCCACACTGGCCGCAAAGGGCTGGGCGATGGATACCACGCTGGGGGTGCTTGCCCATTCCGCGCTTGCGCTTGGGCTTGTCGCGGTCAGTTTTCTGCCATCGGTGCGGGTGGACCTGCAGGCCTATCTGTTCGGCGACATTCTGGCGGTGTCGCGGCAGGATCTGGTGTTTATCTGGGGCGGGGCGGCGCTGGTTCTGGCGCTGCTGGTGTGGCGGTGGCAACCGTTGCTGACGGCCACGTTGAACGAAGATCTGGCCCATGCGTCGGGGGTGAACCCGAACCGGGAGCGGCTGATCCTGACGCTGGCACTTGCCCTGACGGTGGCGGTGGCGATCAAGGTAGTGGGGGCGCTGCTGATTGCGGCGATGCTGATCATTCCGGCGGCGGCGGCGCGCGGTGTCACACGGTCGCCCGAGGCGATGGCGGTGGTTGCCGTCGTCATCGGAATTGCGGCGACGCTGGGGGGCCTTGCCCTGTCGTTGACCGAAGACACGCCGGCTGGGCCGTCCATCGTTGCGGTTGCGGCAGTGATCTTTGCCCTGTCTGCCTTTGTCGGGCAGATGCGCCGAAGCTGAGGTGCTGACAGGCCGGGTGGAAATGTCGTTTTCCGCCGCCAAAGGTCGGGCCAACCTGCTTTCCCGGCCAGCATTCAGGCATTGATGCGGAAAGTCATTGAAGGAAGCCACCGATGAAAACCCATGTCAAAGCGCTTGTCGTTGGTGGCGGGGCGGTGGGCACCGGCATCGCCTATCACCTTGCCCGCGCCGGGTGGGATACGATGCTGGTGGAACGCGACGAGTTGACCGCCGGGTCGACCTGGCACGCAGCGGGCGGGTTTCATACGCTGAACGGCGATACCAACATGGCGGCGCTGCAAGGTTACACGATCCGGCTGTATAAAGAGCTTGAGGCGATTACGGGCATGTCCTGCGGGTTGCACCATGTGGGCGGCATCACGCTGGCCGACAACGTCGAACGGTTCGACATGCTGAAGGCGGAACGCGCCAAGCATCGCTACATGGGGCTGGACACCGCCCTGCTGACCCCCGCCGAAGTCGAGACGATGACCGATGGCATGGTCAACACCAAGGGCATCCTCGGCGCGCTGTACGATCCGTTGGACGGCCACCTTGACCCCTATGGCACGACCCACGCCTATGCCAAGGCGGCAAAGATGGGCGGCGCCGAAATCGTGCTGCACACCCGCGTGCTGGAGACAAACCCTTGCTCCGAAGGGTGGGAAGTCGTCACCGACAAGGGCACGATCACCTGCGAACATCTGGTCAACGCCGCCGGTTTGTGGGCGCGCGAGGTCGGCGCGATGGCCGGCGTCTACCTGCCGCTGCTGCCGATGGCCCACCAGTATCTGGTGACCGACGACATCCCCGAAATCGTGGCGCGTGGGGGGCGCGAGTTTCCGCATGTCATGGACCCGGGCGGAGAATCCTATCTGCGGCAGGAAGGCCGGGGCTTTTGCATCGGGTTCTACGAAAAACCCTGTGAAGGCTGGTCGGTCGATGGCACGCCGTGGACCTGGGGGCAGGAACTGTTGCCCGACGCCTATGACAAGATCGCGGACTCTGTCGAGTTTGCCTACAAACGCTTCCCCGCGCTGGAACGCACCGGGGTCAAGCGGGTGATCCACGGGCCGTTCACCTTTGCCCCCGACGGCAACCCGCTGATCGGGCCGGTGCCGGGGCTGCGCAACTACTGGTCGGCCTGCGCCGTCATGGCCGGGTTCAGCCAGGGCGGCGGGATGGGCCTGAGCCTCGCCCAATGGATGATCCACGGCGAGGTGGAACGCGACCCGCGCGGGTTCGACGTGGCCCGTTTCGGCAACTGGACCACGCCGGGTTATACCGTGCCCAAGGTGATCGAGAACTATCAGATGCGCTTTTCGGTGTCGTTCCCGAACGAGGAACGCCCCGCCGCCCGCCCCTTCCGCACCACGCCGATGTATCAGGTCAACACCGACCTGCGCGCCGTCTGGGGCCAGCAATACGGGCTGGAGGTGGTCAACTACTACGCCCTGCCCGGCGAGCCGCTGTATGAAACGCCGACCTTCAAACGCTCCAACGCGTGGGACGCGACGCGGGCCGAGGTGATGGCGGTGCGCGACAGTGTCGGCATCAACGAGCTGCAGAACTTCGGCAAATACCGCGTCACCGGGCCCAGCGCGCGGGCGTGGCTGGACCGGATCATGGCCGGGCTGATCCCCAAACCGGGGCGGTTGTCGCTGACCCCGATGCTGGCCCATTCCGGCAAGATCATCGGCGATTTTACCGTGTCCTGCCTGTCGGAGACAGAGTTTCAGGTCACGGCCAGCTACGGCGCCCAAGGCTGGCACAGTCGCTGGTTCGACCAGAACATCGAACCGGGTGTCCAGATCGAAAACCTGTCCGACACGCGGTCGGGCTTCCAGATCGCCGGGCCAAACGCCCGCGAATTGCTGTCGCGCGTCACCCGCAGCGATGTGTCGGCAGGGGCGTTCAAGTTCATGGACGTGCGCCGGATGACGGTCGGCATGGCCGACTGCATCGTGCAGCGCGTCAGCTATACCGCCGATCTGGGCTATGAAATCTACTGCGACGCCATGTCGGTCCGCCACCTGTGGGACGTGCTGACCGCCGCCGGGGCCGATCTGGCGCTGCGCCCGTTCGGGATGCGGGCAATGATGAGCCTGCGTCTGGACAAGTGGTTCGGGTCCTGGGGCCGCGAGTTCAGCCCCGACTACACGCCCGCCGAAACCGGGCTCGACCGCTTCATCCGCTGGAACAAGCCCGCCGACTGGATCGGCCGCGCCGCCGCCACCGCTGAAAAAGCGGCCGGGCCAAAGCGCAAACTGGCGTCGTTCATCGTCGAGGCCGACCATGCCGACGTGGTCGCGTGGGAGCCGCTCTGGCAGGACGGCGCG
>JANPIX010000023.1:0-1853 GCA_031425195.1 Gemmobacter sp.
CAGGCCGAGGGGGAAAGGTTCACCACCTCGCTGAGTTCGGCGTTTGTAATCCGGCCCTGCTTTTGCAGCACGGTCAGGATGCGTCGGTCTGTGGCGTCAAGGTCCATGTTTCTGGCAGCTTCTTCGGCTAATCTGCTTATCCGCGGTGAAAGCTACCGCGAAACCAGCCTGTCGTCTTCCATAAATCAAAGCATCGGCACTGAAACAAGCAAAGACTGTCCTCAAAAGGAACCTACCCTGCTGGGAGACAGCACATGAAGATCGGATGCCCGAGAGAGATCAAGCCGCAGGAGTTTCGGGTCGGGATGACCCCTGACGCCGCGCGGGAGGCAGTGGCGCATGGCCACACGGTGATGATCGAGAGGGGCGCGGGCGTGGGCGCGGGGTTCACCGATGCCGACTACGAGACGGCGGGGGCCAGGATAGTCGACACCGCAGAGGAGGTGTTCGAAAAGTCCAACATGATCGTCAAGGTCAAGGAACCGCAAGGGGTAGAGCGCAAGCGCCTGCGCGCGGGGCAGGTGTTGTTCACCTATCTGCATCTGGCCCCCGACCCTGCACAGACGAATGACCTGTTGCAATCCGGCGCCACCTGCATCGCCTATGAGACGGTGACGGATGACCGGGGTGGGCTGCCCCTTCTTGCGCCAATGTCCGAGGTTGCGGGGCGTTTGGCCCCGCAGGTCGGAGCCTGGACGCTGCAAAAGGCCAATGGCGGGCGCGGGGTCCTGCTGGGTGGCGTGCCGGGCGTGTTGCCGGCGAAGGTTCTGGTCATTGGCGGGGGCGTTGTCGGGACCCATGCGGCCAAGATCGCGGCAGGAATGGGCGCGGATGTCACAGTCATCGACCGTTCGATCAACCGGCTGCGCTATCTGGATGACGTGTTCGGCGGAGCGTTCAAGAACGCCTATGCCAGTGCGGGCAACACGATTGCGCTTGCCCGTGAGGCTGACCTGATCATTGGCGCGGTGCTGATCCCGGGGGCGGCGGCGCCGAAGCTGATCTCGAAGGCGCAACTGAGGGAGCTGAAGCCGGGTGCGGCGCTTGTGGATGTGGCGATTGACCAGGGGGGATGTTTCGAGACGTCGAAAGCCACCACCCATCAGGACCCGATCTATGAGGTGGACGGGATCATGCACTATTGTGTGGCCAACATGCCGGGGGCCGTGGCGCGCACCTCGACCCAGGCGCTGAGCAATGCGACGATGCCTTTCATGCTGGCGCTGGCTGACAAGGGCTGGAAGAAGGCCTGCGCGGAGGACAGGCACCTTCTGAACGGGTTGAATGTCCATGCCGGCAAGCTGACCTATGAAGCGGTGGGCGTGGCGCTTGGCCTGCCTTCGATCACCGGCGCGGAGGCGCTTTCCCTGTAACCAGACTGTCAGGGCCGGCACCCGGTTCTGCGCATTGCCGGAGAAGGGCCTGGGCCGACTGCGGGTCGAGCCGGTTGCCCGCGACCTGGCCGCGACGAGGGGTCGCGAAACGTAAGGCCCCCGAGAGTTTCCCGCGGGCCAGGCGGGTGTCACGCCAGTGGGCGCGCCTTCAGAGTGGCCAGGATCTCCGCCAGAAGTTCGGCTTCGGTCGGGCCAGCCGGGACCGCCGGGGCCTCGACCTTCTTTGGCATCATTCGGTTGACCGCCTTTACGATCAGGAACACCACCCAGGCAACGATCAGGAACTTGATTACAGCGGTGATGAAGTTGCCGACGGCGAACTTGGCTTCGCCGATGGAGAACCCCCAGGTGGAAAAATCGATCCCACCAATGATCATGCCGATGACCGGTTGGATCAGATCGTCAACCAAGGAGGTGACAATGGCGGTGAAGGCTGCGCCGATGATGATGCCGACCGCA
>JANPIX010000024.1:0-146536 GCA_031425195.1 Gemmobacter sp.
CCGTCACGACACAAGACCAGATGCGTCACGTTCAGCGCGATGTCCTGCAAGAAAGCGCGGCGAGGTACGACAACGACCCCCATCAGCTTCGAGAACATATATTCGGCAACACCCAGATCCTCGACCCGCACCTGCAGCAACGTCCGCGCCTCGGGGTCGAGCGTCGTTTCCCACAACTGCTCGGGGTTCATTTCACCCAACCCCTTGTAACGCTGGAGGGAAAGCCCCTTCTCTCCCTCGGCCAGCACCGATTTCAGCAGGTCGATCGGCCCATGCACCAGCTGCTCGCGGTCCTTGCGCATCAGGCGGGCGGGGTCGCGGTAGGTGTCGCGCGTCTGCTGGCTGATCGTCGAAAGCCTGCGCGCCTCACCCGACCGCAGCACCGCGCCGTCGAGCGTGCGCAACTCCTCCACGCCCCTCAGGATACGGCTCAGGCGGATGCCATGATCCTGCGTGATCCGCCCCGCCCACCCCTTCTCATACTCAGCCGCGATCATGTTCAGCCGCCGCGCAACCACATCGGCCACCGCCTGCAGGTCAGCATCCGCCCGGCCCGGGTCGAAGGCCCCCGACAGCGCCGCCTGTTCCAGAATGCCGCGCGGATAGTGGGTCGGGAAGGCCTCCAGCACGCGGCGGAAGGCCCGCGCCCCCTCGATCACCCGGGCCAGATCGTTGCCCGCAATCTCCTGCCCGTCGGTCAGCCGAAGCACGGCGCCTTCGGTGCCCATCTCGATCAGATAGTCGTCGAGTGCGGCCTGGTCCTTCAGGTAAACCTCTGATTTCCCACGGGCCACCTTGTAAAGCGGCGGCTGCGCGATGTAGAGGTAGCCCCCCTCGATCAGCTGCGGCATCTGCCGGAAAAAGAAGGTCAGCAGCAGCGTGCGGATATGCGCGCCGTCCACATCGGCGTCGGTCATGATGACGACCTTGTGGTAGCGCAGTTTCTTGATGTCGAACTCGTCCCGTCCGATGCCGGTGCCCAGCGCGGTGATGAGCGTGCCGATTTCGGCGCTGCCGAGCATCCGGTCAAACCGGGCGCGTTCGACGTTCAGGATCTTGCCGCGCAGGGGAAGTACCGCCTGATTGGCGCGCGAGCGGCCCTGTTTGGCGGAACCGCCGGCGGAATCGCCTTCGACCAGAAAGATTTCGGATTTCGCGGGATCGCGTTCCTGACAGTCTGCCAGTTTGCCCGGCAGGGATGCCACGTCCAGCGCCGTCTTGCGCCGGGTCAGATCGCGCGCCTTGCGTGCCGCTTCGCGAGCGAGGGCCGCCTCGATGATCTTGCTGACGATGATCTTGGCGTTGCCGGGGTTTTCCTCGAACCATTCGGCCAGTTTTTCATTGACCAGATTTTCGACGGCGGGGCGCACTTCGGACGACACCAGCTTGTCCTTGGTCTGGCTGGAGAATTTCGGATCGGGCACCTTGACCGACAACACGCAGGTCAGACCTTCGCGCGCGTCGTCGCCGGTGAAATCGACCTTTTCCTTTTTGGCGATGCCGGTGGATTGCGCGTAATTGTTGATGGTGCGCGTCAGCGCCCCCCGGAAACCGGCCAGATGGGTGCCGCCATCGCGCTGCGGGATGTTGTTGGTGAAGGGCAGCACCATTTCGTTGTAGCTGTCGTTCCACCACATCGCGACTTCGACCACGATCCCGGCGCGTTCACCAATCACATAGATGGGTTCCGGCATGATGGAAGATTTGGAGCGGTCAAGGTATTTCACGTATTCGCGTACGCCGCCTTCGTAGAACAGTTCGGTGTGGAGCGGTTCCGCCGGGCGTTCATCCTCGATAATGATGCGGACGCCGGAGTTCAGGAAGGCCAGTTCGCGCAGACGGTTTTCCAGCGTCTTGAACTGGTAATCGAGATTGGAAAACGTGCCTTCGGGCAGGTTTGTCTTGGCCGAGGCCAGAAACCGCACTTCGGTGCCGCGCATTCCGGGGGCAGGGCCGACGGGGTGAACATGCACCACGCAATCGCCGTGTTCGAACCGCGCGCGGTATTCGGTATCATCGCGCCAGACGGTGAGTTCAAGCCATTCGGACAGCGCATTGACCACTGACACACCCACGCCGTGCAGGCCGCCAGACACCTTGTAGGCGTTGCCGCTGTCGTCGGTGTTGTTGAATTTACCCCCGGCGTGAAGCTGGGTCATGATGACCTCGGCGGCGGACACGCCTTCTTCGGCATGGATGCCGACCGGGATGCCGCGCCCGTTGTCGCGCACCGAAACGCTGTTGTCGGCGTGGATTTTGACGCTGACCGCCGTCGCATGACCGGCCAATGCCTCGTCAATGCCATTGTCGACGACTTCATAGACCATGTGGTGCAGACCCGACCCGTCATCGGTATCACCGATGTACATGCCAGGCCGCTTGCGAACGGCCTCTAACCCTCTGAGAACCTTGATGGAATCGGCGCCGTAATCGTCCGGCTTCTTGGCATCTTCGGCCATGCGTGGGTAACCCCTTTGATTGCCCGCGAGTTATAGCGGTTGGGGAGGGGATTGTCACGGGCCGGACACAAGATTTGGTGGTCAGGTGGCAAGAATGGCAAGGCCCACGCCAATCAGCAGCACGCCTGACCAAAGGTTGATCCGCCGCACGCTTTCGGGCGATGCGACGAGTCTGCGGGCACGGTCAACGAACAGGGCCAGCACCAGATTTCCGAGGAGCGGGATCAGGGCCGAGACGAACAGGATGGCCCCGATATCGGCCCCGTTGATGCGCCCCAGATCGAAAAAGCCGGGCAGCACACCCATGTAGAACAGGATCGCCTTGGGGTTCCCCAGAACTGCGGCCACGCCCGTCAGAAAGCCGGGCCAGCGCCCCGGCTTGGTCAGCCTGCTTTCGGTGGTGACAGGGCCTGCCGGTTTGCGGATCAACAGCACGCCCATCAGGCAGAACGTTGCGGCGGCCACCCATTTCAACGCTGTCAGAAAATCGCCGTAGACCGACAATATCCATGACAGGCCAAAAATGGCGCAGAGCGGCCAGATCAGATCACCGAGCACCACACCGACGGCAAGGGGCCAGGCCGCAGCAAAGCCACCGGCCAGCGTGCGCGCGATGATCGCCACCCAGACGGGCCCCGGCACGGCCCACAAAAGCGCCATGCCACCCATGTAAAGAACAAGCTGATAAGCGGTGATCGTCATGGCAATGTCAGACTTCCGTCGGGTGCCAGTGGCCAGAAGGGGTTCATCGCCAGTTCCCATACATGGCCATCCGGGTCAGCCCAGTAACCGCTGTAACCACCCCAGTCCACCTTGGCGGGCCGTTTGATTGCTGATCCCCCTGCAGCAAGGGCAAGGTCGTAGGCGACGTCCACATCCGCCTCTGTTGCGAAATTCTGCGCAAGTGTCATGGCACCAGTACCCAGCGAATCGCCAGTGCGGCCCTGATCGGCGGCAAGATCGGACAGCCCGAACAGCGCCAGAACAGATCCGTGCATCTGATAAAACGCCACGCCTTCTTGTGCGCTGTGTTCAGCCCACCCAAGGCGGGCATAAAAGGCCTTGGCAGCCGCCAGATCACGAACGCCCAGAGTGATCAGCGTGACGCGCTGCGGGGTCATGGCGCCACCGGGATGACTTGGCTGTCACCCAACTGGTCGGTCACCCGAAAGGTTTGCGCCCGGTTGCCCAACCCATCAAAAAGATCTGCCTCGGTTCCCGTCATGATTGCCTGCGCTCCCATTGCACAAATTTCATCATAAAGCGCCGCCCTGCGCTCCGCATCCAGATGCGCTGCCACTTCATCAAGGAGCAGAACAGGGGCCGACCCCAGATCGGCCGCCAGCGCGCGGGCATTGGCGAGGATTACGCTGATCAGCAGCGCCTTTTGTTCGCCTGTGGAACACTGGTCGGCTGGTACCGATTTGGCGGCATAGGTGGCCCGCAGATCGGCGCGGTGGGGGCCGACAAGGGTGCGGCCCGCCGCCATGTCGCGACGCCGCCCTTCGGACAGGGCTGCGGCCAGATCACCCTCGAACGCGCCTTCTGCAGGGTCTGCCACCAGATCAGCCTGCGGAAAGGCGGTTTCGGCCCCGGCCTGCGCCGCAATCAACCGGGCAAGCGCCATGGCCCGATTGGCGATGATCTGGTTGCCCGTGGAGGCCATCTGCCCTTCCAGTGCCGCATACCAGTGCGGATCGGTGACCTGATCCTTGAGCAGGCGGTTGCGGTCGCGCATCGCCTTTTCATAGCCAAGCACCGCTTCGGCATGTTCGGGGACAAAGCTCATCGTCACACGGTCCAGAAACCGGCGGCGGCCTTCGGCAGGTTCGATCCACAGTCTGTCCATGGCAGGAACAAGCCACAGGACGCGCAGGACGCGGCCCAGCGAGGTTTGCGTGCCCGCCTTTCCGTCGATGCGCACCTGCCGCGTGGCCCCGTTTTCGGCCCATGTTTCGATGTGGTGGCCTGCCACGTCGGCGGTAACCTTCCAGCCCAGCATTTCCGGCTTGCGCGAAATCTCGTCCATCCCGGCGCGGCGCATGCCCCGGCCCGGTGACAGCATCGACACCGCCTCCAGAATGTTGGTCTTGCCGGCCCCGTTTGCGCCGTGCAGCACGACAGGCCGCCCATCAAGATCAAGCCGCAGGGACCGATGGCTTCGGAAATGCGACAGGGTGAGGCTGGTTATGGCAAACGCGCCCATGCCATGCCCTTCCTTTTTTCTGCGAGATCATCGGGCGGTCCGGGGATGTGCTGCCCCGGCCCTGATCCGGTCAAACGCGCATCGGCATCACGACGTAGACCGCACTCATGTCATTGCCTTCGCGCATCAGCGCCGGATCACCGGAGGAGTTGAACAGGAACACCGCATTCTCACGATCCACCTGGCTTGCGATTTCCTGCAGGTATTTGGCGTTAAAGCCGATTTCCAGCCGTTCGTCAGCGTAGGCCACGGCGAGCTCTTCTTCCGCAGCACCGGAATCGGGCGCGTTGACCGACAGCATCAGCCGATCTTCGTCGAGCGACAGTTTCACGGCACGGCTGCGTTCGGAGGACACAGTGGCGACGCGATCGACGGCCTTGACGAATTCGGCGGCGTCCACCTCCAGTCGGCGGGTGTTTCCGGTGGGGATCACGCGGGTGTAATCGGGGAAGGTGCCGTCAATGACCTTGGACGTCATGGCGATCACCGGGGTGGCAAAGCGCACCTTGGTTTCCGACACCGACACGGCAATCGTCGCCTCGTCATCGTCCAGCAGTTTGCGCAGTTCGTTGACCGTCTTGCGCGGCACGATGACGCCGGGCATCCCGGCGGCACCTTCGGGCAGGGGCGCGTCGATGCGGGCAAGGCGGTGGCCATCGGTCGCCACACAGCGAAGCACCTGTGCGCCGCCTTCGCCGGTGGCCACATGCATGTAGACGCCGTTGAGGTAATAGCGGGTTTCTTCCTGCGAAATGGCGAACTTTGCCTTGTCAAACAGGCGGCGCAGGACGGGTGCCGGGCAACCGAAATTGGTTGTGTATTCGGAACTGGCCATGACCGGGAAATCTTCGCGCGGCAGGGTGGCGAGATTGAACACCGACCGTCCCGCCGTCACGGTCAGACGCCCTGATGCGCCATCTTCCACCAGACTGACAAGCGCGCCTTCGGGCAGTTTGCGCACGATTTCGTGCAGCATCACCGCCGAAACAGTGGTTGCACCGGCGCGTTCCACCATGGCGGGGGCGCGGTCCACCACTTCGATGTCAAGGTCGGTGGCACGAAAGCTGATCTGGTTGCCTTCCGCCTCGATCAGCACGTTGGCGAGGATCGGGATCGTGGCGCGCCGTTCGACCACCGACTGCGCCTGCCCCACCGCCTTGAGCAGTGCACTGCGTTCAATGCTGATTTTCATCCCCGTCACCCTTTTTGCCCGGCCCGTACTGGCGGGACGGCGAAGTTACCCGGTTCCCACGGCCCCGCAAGCCTTTTCGAGACATTCCGATGGTTTGCCGGGGGCGTCAAGCGGTGGTGCCACAGATGGCCACTGAAGTGGCATCAGAACCGTTGTGAAGGGTGCTGTCAGGCGGGCTATTTGCGCCTTGGTCGTTGTGGGGATGCCGGGCTGAAGCCCGGCCTACGTTTGAATGGATGGCGCGCTTTGATGAACCGGGCGCAGACGAAACCCGGGGTGCAGCCAGACCTGATTCCCGCGCCCCTTAGGCCTGCAGCAGGCGTTTGAGAAGTTGCAGATCGTCGGACAGTTGCGAATCCGTGGCCATCAGTTCTTCGATGCGGCGCACACCGTGCATGATGGTGGTGTGATCGCGCCCGCCAAAACGGCGGCCAATTTCGGGCAGGCTGCGCGGGGTGAGTTGCTTGGCCAGATACATCGCAATCTGCCGGGGGCGGGCGATGGTGCGCAGGCGTTTGGGGCCGATCATGTCGGACAGGCGGATGTTGTAATGTTCGGCCACCTTGCGCTGAATTTCCTCGATCGTGACCTTGCGGTCGCTGGCGCGCAGGATGTCGGACAGGCAATCCTGCGTCAGTTCCAGCGTGATTTCGCGGCCCACGAGGCTTGCAAAGGCGAACAGGCGGGTCAGTGCACCTTCTAGAACGCGGACGTTGGTGGTGATGCGGTGGGCGAGGAAATCGAGCACGCCATCGGCCAGAACAAGGCCGCGATACTGCTGACGGTAGTATTCGGCCTTGGTCTGAAGGATGCCAAGACGAAGTTCGTAATCGGTGGGATGCAGATCGACCACAAGGCCGCACTGCAGGCGCGAGCGGATGCGTTCTTCCAGATCCTTGATCTCGCCCGGGGCGCGGTCGGCGGAAATGACGATCTGTTTGTTCTGATCGACGAGCGCGTTGAAGGTGTGAAAGAATTCCTCCTGCGTGCTGTCTTTTCCGGCGATGAATTGAACGTCGTCGACCATCAGGACGTCGACCGAACGGAACAGTTCCTTGAAATCCATGATCTGACGTTCACGCAGGGCTTGCACGAAACGGTACATGAACTGTTCAGCCGACAGATAAAGCACGCGCAGGTGCGGCTGGCGGGTTTGCAGTTCGTGCGCAATGGCGTGCATCAGGTGGGTCTTGCCCAGCCCGACACCGCCATACAGGAACAGCGGGTTGAACGTGACCGGGCCACCTTCGGCCACGCGGCGGGCGGCGGCATGGGCCAATTCGTTCGGTTTGCCGACGACAAAGGTATCAAAGGTGAACCGTTGATCCAGCGGCGCGCCGGGCAGATCGTCGTCGTTCTGGCGGGCGCGGGGTGCCATGCGGGTGGCGCGCGGAGCGGCCGGTTTGGCCACGACAGCGAATTCAAGACGGTCCACAGCCGCGCCGGAGTGCACAAGCTGCAGACGGATGTGATCGCCGAAATTGCGCGACACCCAGTCGCCGAAGAATGTGGTCGGCACTTCGAATCGTGCAACGCCATTCTGAAGATGCGCAAACTTGAGCGGCTCGATCCAGGTGACGAAGTTGTTTTTGCCGACCCTCTGCCGTAATTCCTCACGGACTTTCACCCAAGCGTCGCTTGTCATTCGTTGAACCCGTCCCTATCGTTTTGCGCCTTTTCCAACGGAACGCAGCGTTCCGCCGGCCACCAATACATACCTTCGCCCCACATGGGCGAGCGATGGCCAAGGGCCGACCAGAATTAGGGAATATCCGCGATGGCCGCCCATGCAGGGCAGCCAACAACATGCAGACAGGGTTCGGCCGCTTGCTGCTGCCTTAACCCAAGCAATTGATCGCAAACTGAAAAACCAAAAAATTGACGTGGCAGAACGTCAAAGACGTAATCGGAATTTCTGATCGCTTTCTCGCTATGTCCCCCAGGACCAGTGAATCGCTTGGGCAAGCTAGCAAGGGGTCCGGGGAGGCTGCAACCGATCTTCTCTGTTGACAGAGGATTCAGTTATCGAATCCCCCGGGCCTTGCAAAATGGCAACGGGGCGTTCGAAAGCACCGTGCAAAAATGCAAAAAAGCGCGCCGGATGGCGCGCCTTTGCAGATCGGTTAACGGTGGCGATCAGGCTGCGACGAGGCCTTTGACGCGGGATGCCAGACGCGACATCTTGCGGGCAACGGTGTTCTTGTGCAGCACGCCCTTGGTGATTCCGCGTGCCAGTTCCGGCTGAGCTGACTTCAGTGCTGCCGCAGCAACAGTCTGGTCGCCCGAGGAGATCGCCTCTTCCACTTTGCGCAGGAACGTACGGATCCGCGAGCGCCGGGCCTTGTTCACGCCGTAGCGGGTTTCGGACTGGCGGGCGCGCTTTTTGGACTGGGTGGAGTTGGCCATGTCTTTATACTTTGCTTTCAGCGGATTTCGATCTTGAAGCGGGGCGTATAGGACCGACTCGGGGCCAAGTCAACGGGGGAAAATCTGGTTGTTGGCCTATCTGTCATTGAAATCCGGCGTGCGCTTTTCCAGAAACGCGGCCATGCCTTCCTTCTGGTCATCTGTGGCAAACATCGCGTGAAACAGGCGGCGTTCATAATACAGCCCTTCCCGCAGGGTGGTTTCATAGCTGCGGTTGACCGCTTCCTTTGCAGCCATAAGGGACAGAAGTGATTTGTTGGCGATTATCGCCGCGATCTTCATGGTTTCGTCCATCAGCGCATCGGGCGCGACCACGCGTGAGACAAGGCCGGACCTTTCCGCCTCGGTCGCGTCCATGGTGCGGCCTGTCAGGTGCATGTCCATCGCCTTGGACTTGCCGACGAACCGGGTCAGGCGCTGGCTGCCCCCCATGCCGGAAATGATACCGAGGTTGATTTCCGGCTGACCAAAGCGGGCGTTGTCGGCGCAGATGATGAAGTCGCACATCATTGCGAGTTCGCAGCCGCCGCCCAGCGCATAGCCTGCAACGGCGGCAATGATGGGCTTGCGGATGCGCAGGATGGTTTCGGCGTCGCGGGCGAAAAAGTCTTCGCCGAACACATCGACAAAGGATTTCGCGGCCATTTCCTTGATGTCGGCCCCGGCGGCAAAGGCCTTTTCCGAACCTGTGAGGACGATGCAGCGCACCGCCGCATCCTTGTCGGCAGCGGTCAGGGCGGTGGCCAGTTCGCCCATCATGCGGGCGTTGAGGGCGTTAAGTGCATCAGGCCGGTTCAGCCGGATCAGGGCCACACCCTGTTCGATCTGGACGAGCAAAGTTTCATAGGTCATCTGGCACCCCAAAGTCGTGACAACGCGTGTATCAACGCTGGCAACGTGGACAATAGAACGAAGACCGGCCTGATTGCACGATCCGCGTGATCGTGCCGGTGCAGCCTTCGGTCACGCAAGGTTCGCCTTCACGGCCATAGACGCGGAACGTGTGCTGGAAATAGCCCAGTTCCCCGTCTGTCTGGCGGTAATCGCGCAGCGAGGAGCCGCCCGCGTCGATCGCTTCGGTCAGGACTTGGCGGATCAGGGGGACAAGGGCGCCCGCCTTTTTCGCAGACAGATCGCCCGCGCGGCGCTGTGGTTTGATGCCTGCGCGAAACAGCACTTCGGACACATAGATGTTGCCAAGGCCCGCCACCACACGCTGATCCAGAAGGGCCGACTTGATGGGTGTGTTGCGGCCCGACAGGCGCGCGGCCAGGTAGGTTTCGGACAGTTCATTGCCCAGCGGTTCCGGCCCCAGCCCGGCCAGCAGGGGATGGGCATCGCCCGCTTCGGTGGCGAACAGATCCATCGCGCCAAACCGCCGGGCATCGTTGAAGGTGACACGCGCGCCGCCGGCCATGTCGATCACGACGTGGTCGTGTTTGGCCGCTGCGGCGTGGGGGTGTCGGAAATCGCCAAGCATGGTACCAGAGATCAGCATCCGGCCGGACATTCCCAGATGGACCAGCAGGGTTTCGCCCGAAGACAGATCGGCGAGAATGTATTTCGATCGCCGGCGCAAACGCAGAACCGTGGTTCCGGTCAGTCGGTCGGCCATGCCCAATGGCAGGGGCCAACGCAGATCGGGGCGGTTGACCTGTACTTGTGCTATGACCTGACCGGTCATCACGGGTTCCAGCCCGCGGCGAACAGTTTCGACTTCTGGCAGTTCGGGCATCGTGGCCTTTGACGGTTTTGGACGGGGTGCCGCATTGCAGCGGCTCGTTCGCCCCCTATAAGGTATGACAGAGCAAAGGACACAAGACCCCATGCACGACGACGCCTCGCCCCCGGATTCGACCCATTTCGGTTTTCAGACTGTCGATGCGTCCGCAAAGGCCGGAATGGTGCATGGCGTGTTCAGCCGTGTGGCAAGCAAATATGACATCATGAACGATGTGATGTCGGGCGGTGTTCACCGGCTTTGGAAGGACGCCATGATGGACTGGCTGGCCCCGCGTCCGGGTCAGCGGCTGCTGGATGTGGCGGGGGGCACGGGCGACGTGGCGTTCCGGTTCCTGAAGCGGGCCGAAGGATCGGTGGCCACGGTTCTGGACATGACGGAATCGATGCTCGTGTCGGGCCGCAAGCGTGCCGAAGCCGATCAGATGGCGGACCGGCTTTCCTGGGTGGTGGGTGATGCCATGGCCCTGCCCTTTGCGGCGAACAGTTTCGACGTCTACACCATCAGTTTTGGCATTCGGAACGTGACGCGGATCGGGGATGCCCTGCAGGAGGCGCACCGCGTGCTGCGGCCCGGCGGGCGGTTGATGGTACTGGAGTTCAGCCAGCTTCCCAATCCGGCGATGCAGTGGGCCTATGACAAGTATTCGTTCAACGTGATTCCCGTTATGGGGCAGATCATTGCCGGAGACCGGGCGAGTTATCAGTATCTGGTGGAATCGATCCGCAAGTTCCCCGATCAGGAAACCTTTGCCGCGATGATCCGCACGGCAGGTTTTTCGCAGGTGAAGTATCGCAACATGACGATGGGTGTTGCCGCCCTTCATTCCGGGTGGAAGATCTAGGTGCGCGGACCTCACAACATCTGGCGGCTGATCCGGACGCTTGCCACGCTTGAACGAACCGGGGGCATCAGTGTGGTGCTGGAGGCGTTCAAAGCGCCGCCGCGCCTGCGGGTTGTGGCGCATGTTCTGGGGTGGCCGTTCAAGTGGCTGGGTCTGAAGGGTGATCCGTCGCTGCCGCCGGCGACGCGGGCGCTGACGGCCCTTGGCCCGGCCTATATCAAATTCGGGCAGGTTCTTTCGACCCGGCCCGACATCATCGGTGACGAATTGGCGCTGCAACTGAAGTATCTGCAGGACAAGCTGCCGCCCTTTCCCGTGGCCATTGCGCGCAAGATGATCGAAGAGGAACTGGAACAGCCGGTCGATACCCTGTTCAGCGAGTTTTCGGAACCCGTCGCCGCCGCGTCGATTGCGCAGGTGCACCGCGCCCGGATGGCGAGCACGGGGCAGGAAGTGGCGGTCAAGGTGCTGCGCCCCAACATCGGGCGGGCGTTCCGCAAGGATATCGACGCGTTCTATCTGGCCGCAAGAATCATCGAACTGCTGGCCCCTTCAGCGCGGCGGTTGCGGCCGATGGACGTGATCACCCATTTCGACGGCGTCGTGCAGGGCGAACTTGACCTGCGGCTGGAGGCGGCGGCGGCAGGCGAATTTGCGGCCAACACCAAAGACGACGCCGGATTTCAGGTGCCCAAGGTGATCTGGAACCTGTCGGGCCGTCAGATCATGACGCTCGACTGGGCCGAGGGCACCAACATGGCCGACAATGCGGCCATTGATGCGGCGGGGCATGACCGCACGGCGCTTGCCACGCGGGTGTTGCAACTGTTCCTGCTGCACGCGCTCCGCGACGGGTATTTCCACGCTGACATGCATCAGGGCAATCTGAAGGTGGCGGCGAACGGCAACATCATTGCCTTTGATTTCGGCATAATGGGGCGGCTGGATGAATACACCCGGCGCGTCTATGCCGAGATCCTGTTCGGTTTCATCCGCAAGGATTACCGACGCGTGGCGGAAGTGCACTTCGAGGCCGGGTATGTGCCCGCCGACTATGACATCGACGAATTCGCGCGGGCGCTGCGCGTGGTGGGCGAGCCGATCTTTGGCATGGATGCGAGCCGGATATCGATGGCGCGGCTGTTGTCGTATCTGTTCGAAGTGACGGAGCGGTTCGGGATGCAGACGCGCACAGAACTTATCCTGTTGCAGCGAACCATGGTTGTGGTCGAAGGGGTGGCGCGCGGGCTTGATCCGCATATGAACATCTGGCAGGTCGCGGCCCCGACGGTGCAGGACTACATCACACGCAACATCGGGCCGCGCGCATTGCTGCGTGATCTGGCCAAGACGGTGCGGGTGATGGCGCGCTTTGCCCCGAAATTGCCGGCGATGGTAGAGGCGCAACTGCTTCGCCAGTCGGAACACATGGTCATCATTCAGCGGCCACGCGTGCATCCCGTGGCCTGGGCTGCGGGCGGGGCGGGTCTTCTGGCGCTGGGCATCTGGATCGGGACCGTTCTTTAGCGCGACATCAGGGTTGCAGCGCCGCAAGTTCAAGGTGCATGGCAGCGCGGTAATCGTCATCGCCGCGTTCGGCTTTCCAAAGGCAGTGGGCGGCCATGCGCCAATGGAACAACGGTGCCAACGCCTTGTAGCGGTCTGCCAACGCCGGTTCGTAGGCCGCCAGAAAGCTTGTGGTTTCACGCTGCGTCAGGACCGTGCCGCGATATAGGAACTGCATGGCGGGCGACAGGAAATGCGCCATGTCTTCCACCGGATCGCCAATGGCGGGGCATTGCCAATCGATCAACACCGGGCCGGTGGCAGACATGATGATATTGCCGGGCACCAGATCGCCGTGAATGATGAAGGCCTGTGATGACGGCCCCACATCTGTCGCCGGGGGTTCTGGCAGGGCCGCGCTGCATTGCGCAAGGATGGCGCGGGTCTGGGCGATAATCGCGGTTGAACCGCCCTGCAGGCTCCGCCAGCCGGGGGGCAGAACTGCGGGGACAGGCAACGTCTGCAACCGGTGCAGAAGGTGGGCCACGACCTGCACATCCCGGACCCAGGCCGCGCCTTCGACGTGGCGGTAGGCGATCCAGCCCTGCCCCTGCCCAAGCCATTCAGGCGCGACGCCCGATCCTGTGAGGTGATGAAGCGATGCCGCCTCAGCCCCGGGATTATTGGGGAACAGGGGGCTGTGACCTGCCGGGTCATACAGTTTGACCACGCAGTCGGCGACACGCCACGAACGGTTGACCCTGCCACCCCGCAAGCTTTGCCACTGCGTGCCTGTCAGGTGCGGGGCATCTGCCACAACTGCAGCGACCAGCCAGTCGGGCGGCAAGGGGGTGGCGGGCTGATGCAGGGGGGACGCGGGCATGACGCAACGCTGCCCTGTCGGACAGGGCGGCGCAAGGGGCGTGCCGCCTTTAGTCGCGCAGGGCGGTGACGGCGGATGCGGGAACCTCGGCGCCACCTTCCAGAACAAGCGTTGTGCCAGAGGCGCCACCCCGCACCTCGGTGATTCGGCCATAGGCTTCTACCGGGTTGCTGCTGATCATCTGATCGCCTGCATAGCTTTCAAGTTTGAAGGTATAGCTGCCAGCAGGCAGGGCCGCGCCAGTTGCGTCCTGCGGTGCCCAGTCGAGCGAGCGGGCCGTCAAAGGCACATCATCGCGGGATACAAGATTGCCCTGCGCATTGTAGACGGCAAGCACGGCGCGATCGGCCCCGGCGGCGGGAACGGGCGACAGAGTGACCGGTTGCCCCTGCACCCAGACGGCGGCCGTGGAACGCGCCTCTTTCCCGACCCAGCCCGCCATTTGCGCCATGCCCATCAGACCGAATTCAGCCTGCATCGATTCCAAAAGCTTGTTGGTGCGTGCCTGCTGTTCGACGCCGGAAAACGTTGCCAGCTGAACGGCATAGTCAGCGGAATCGATCGGGTTCATCGGATCCTGGTTCTGCAGCTGTGTCGTCATCATGCGCAGGAACGTGTCAAAGTCGGAATTGATCATCGACTTCGGGTCTTTGTCCGGCGTTGCGGGCCGGGGGGCGGTGGCAACCTGGGAAACGTCCATCATCTTTCCTTTCAAAGCCGCAGGTCGAGTGCGGAGCTGGTGTCATGGGGCCGCGGGCGCGACGGGGCGGGTTCGGATGTGGGCATGTGGACCGAGTTTTGTGCTGTTGGCTGCGGGGTGGGATGCGGGCGGGCATAATCCTGTGCTTGGCCCTGCATGCTGCCTTGGGAATTGCCTTGCGAAAAGCTGAAGCTCGTCTGGGCAAAGCCAGCCTGCCGCAATTCCTGCGCCAGTTGATCTGCGTGACGGCGCATCAGATCCACCGTTTCGGGGCGGTCAGCCTGAATGGCGATGGTCAGCCTGTCATCAGTGGTCTGGATGATCATGTGCAGCCGCCCCAATTCCTCGGGTGCCAGGGTCAGGGCAACCCCGTCAGGGACGGGTGCGGCGATATGCGCCTGCACGGCCTGAACAAAAGGCTGCGGGGTGAAGGTGGCTGCAAGCGGCGGCGCATCGCGGGGGGCAGTGTGGGTCATTCCAGCGACCGTGATTTGCGACAGAGGGATCAGCGGCGTATCGCGGGGCGTCAGGTTGACGTCGGTGGTGGTTGGCAAACCGTCTGTTTGAACGGGGAAAACCTTGTGAGGATGGGATTCCAATTCGGAAGCGGCCTGTGCACGCGGTGTTGCGGGATCGGTGTGATCCGGGACTTGGGCTGTGACTGCTTCGGCGGGCGATGGGAAGGCCGTGGTTGCGGAACGAACAACTGCGCCGACCGTCGCGGCAGCGGTTTCTGGGCCCGCCTCTGCACCGTGTGGCGACAATTCGCCGTGGGGCGGGGCATCTGGCTGATGATCCATCATCCGCCAAAGCCGCTGCGCCGCAGTTACCGGCACCATACTCGGCGAGGGCACGGAGTTTGGTTGAACCTGCACCACCAACGGCACATCGGCGGAATATTGCGGCCCGCTGGCCGCTGGAGGTGTGGTACCACCGGATGGTGGTTCGGGCGGCGGCTTTGCAACGCTTGCCTGTTCGGTTGAGGGAAGGGGTGCAGGGGCGATCGCGGGCGTGGCAATTGAAGATGCGGGCGGCCCATCAAGGCCGGTGTCGGAATGTGCCGAGTGCGGTGGCACCTCGCCGTCGGTGGCTGGATCGGGTGCGACTTCCAGAGCGGCGGGCATCCATGGGAAAATTGGAGGTAGGACCGTCGGCAAAGGCGCGCCATCCGGGAAGGACGTTGCCAAGGTGGAATCGTCTGATGACGGTTCGTCTTTTGGCGGCGCTGACCCCTCCATGACGGTGGCAAAGCCGTCATCACCCTCCCCCCCCGGCAAAACCGGAGGCGGGGCTGTGACTAGTGCGGAGGAGAGTGGTGACACGATCATTCGAAACCCGACTTCTGCCAAGATGCGCCAATCATGCCCCCAACTGATTACCCATTCTTTACTGTCTGCGGGCAGAGTGATGAAAATCGAACGAAAGGCAGAAGCCATGATGATACCGCCCGTTTCCAGCGCGAAACCTACAATTGACAGCAGGGCAACTGACCTGCTTTGGGCCAAAGCGCAGGCGCTTGAGGCGACGTTTCTTTCGGAAATGCTCGGCTATGCGGGGGTGGGGGAGGCTGCCACATCGTTTGGCGGCGGCGTGGGGGAGGAGCAGTTCGAATCATTCCTGCGTCAGGAACAGGCAACTGCAATTGTGCGCCACGGCGGCCTTGGCCTTGCCGAATCGTTGTTTCATGCCTTGACGGAGCGTGCCAATGACCGCCCGTGATGCGGCCCTGCTGGTGGAGCGTGCGCTGGACGACGTGCAGGATTGCCTGCAACGCGGCAGGTTGGCCGATCTGGCCGGCCCGGGCGACGTTATTGCACGTCTGATGCCGCAGATGGCCGGCCTTGCCGACCTTGCGTTGGCCCAGCGGCTTCGGTCAAAGGCCGCACGGAATGCCGCCTGTCTTGACGCCGCGACGCGGGGGGTGCGGGCTGCGCGCCGCAGGATCGCCGACGTTGCGGCGGCGCAATCGGGGCTTGCCACCTATGACATGCGGGGTCGCCGCGCCGCCGTTCTGCCCGCGGACAGCGTTTTGCAGCAGCGCCTGTGACTGGCGGGATTAAGTCAAATGCCGCGCAATTCACGGTGTTTGATCCTTTCGCCTTAGCAAACTTTTAGAATTTGGCGGGCATCACTGATCGGGCATCCCACGACGGGGTGGCGCAGCGGAAACCATCCTCTGCAAAGGCGCGAAGCCCTGTTTTGCCATCCGCAAGGGTGGCGTGTTCCGCCTGGCGAAAGACGCCGGCAAGTAAGGGAAACTGAAGATGTCTTCAATTCTGACCAACACGGGCGCCATGGTTGCCCTGCAGACCATCAAGGCGACGAACGCCAAGATGAGCATGACGCAATCTGAAATCTCCACGGGGAAATCCGTATCTTCGGCCAAGGACAACGCGGCAATCTGGGCAATTTCCAAAGTCATGGAATCGGATGTCAAAGGGTTCAAGGGCATCTCGGAAAGCCTGTCGCTCGGCTCGTCCACCATCGCGGTGGCGCGGCAGGCATCGGAAACGGTGACCGACCTTCTGACCGAAATCAAGGGCAAGATCGTCGCCTCGCAAAACGCGAACGTGGACAGGGCCAAGATCCAGACCGATATCGTTGCGCTGAAAAGTCAGGTCGAATCGGTGGTGGGCGCGGCGCAGTTCAACGGGCTTAACTTGGTGGACGGTTCGCAGTCGTCGGTCAACGTTTTGTCGTCGCTTGACCGGTCATCGTCCAGTGTGACCGCGTCGAACATTGCCGTGACGGCGCAGGATCTTTCCACCGGGGCTTATGTTGCAAAAGCCGCGCTGGCGGGGTCCACTGGGGTTGCCACTGCGGGCGATACGGCGGGTTTTGCGCTGGACGCGACGTCGGGCACGGGTAACATCGTGATCGACAGCGCAGCCACTTTCGCAGCAGGCGACAAGATCGCGATCACGATTGGCGGGAAATCGGCAAGCTATACCGTTTCGGCCGATGACGTGGCGGCGACAACCCCTGCCGATATCGTGGCCGTGGGTCTGAAGAATGCCGTCGAAGGGTTGGGCATTCCCGGCATCAGTATCGACTATGACAGCGCGACGCCCGGGACGCTTGTGTTCAACAACACGGGCAGCACGGCGCGGTCGGTCAGCGCTCAGTTCACCAATGCCGGATCGGGCGGTCTGGGTGCGCTGTCGTCGGTTGACGTGTCAACGAGCGCGGGTGCGACGGCAGCGTTGGGCAACATCGAAACCATGCTGCAGACATCGATCGACGCGGCGGCCTCGTTCGGTTCGGTGCAAAAGCGGATCGAAATTCAGGCCGATTTCGTTGGAAAACTGACCGATTCGCTGCGCGCCGGGATCGGCACGCTCGTGGATGCCGACATGGAAGAAACATCGGCGCGCCTGCAAGCCCTGCAAGTGCAGCAGCAGCTTGGCGTTCAGGCACTGTCGATCGCGAACCAGCAGCCGCAAAACCTGCTTGGTCTGTTCCGTTAAATGGTGCGGGTCGGGGCGGCGAAGGCGGCCCCGACCCAGTTCACTTTCATCCAGACCCGACACCCCCGGAAGGATAGACCTTGTCCCTCATGACCTCTGCGGCCCACGCCTACGGACGCCCGGACGCGCCCGCCCGAACACCCCGAAAAATCGAATACGATCTTCTTGCGCGAACCACACAGCGCCTGACGTCCGCTTGGGCGCGCCGCCAAGCGGACTTTCCCGGTTTTGCCAGTGCCGTCGACGACAACCTGCGACTGTGGTCGGCACTTGCGGTTGATGTGGCGGATTCCGAAAACGGGCTGCCTTCTGCGCTGCGCGCACGGCTGTTCTATCTTTACCAGTTCACAGCACATCACAGCCGGGCCATTCTGGAAGATCGCGGCAGCATCGAAGTGCTGATCGACATCAACACGGCGGTCATGCGCGGCCTTCGTGGCGCAGAGGAGCCTGCGACATGACGGGTCTTGTCCTGAAACTCGGCCCGCACGAACGGGTTCTGATCAACGGCGCAGTCATTGAGAACGGCGATAAACGGTCGCGCCTTGCCGTGATGACGCCGAACGCGAACATCCTGCGTCTGCGCGACGCAATCCACCCGGAAGAGGCGAACACGCCTGTTCGTCGGGTATGTTACATCGCGCAGCTTGTCCTGTCGGGCGACATGACAGCGGGTGATGCGCGGCGGCAACTGCTGCGCGGGATTGAACAACTCAGCCAGGTTCTGACAGACCATGACAGCCGCGCGCAACTGTCGCTTGCCACGGCGTCCGTGTTGGAAGATCAGCCCTATCAGGCGCTCAAGGCGCTGCGCGTTCTGCTCCCACGCGAAGAACGACTGTTCGCCGCCCGCACGTCATGACCTTTGCACCCGTTGTCCCCTTTGGAGGCTATACGGGGTGGACGTTCCTGCAGCGCACGCAGACCGCCCAGCGCGCTGCGTTCGAAGCAAGCCCGGTGTCAAAACGGGACGAGACGTATTTTCGCGAAAAGATCGGCACTATCAAGACAGCCGAGGCGCTGGTCGCTGACCGAAGGCTTCTTGGCGTGGCGCTGGGGGCCTTTGGTCTTGACGGGGATATCAACAACAAGGCCTTCATCAAGAAGATCCTGGCCGAAGGGACGCTGAAGCCCGCCACGTTGGCCAATAAACTTGCGGACAAGCAGTATCAGGCGCTGTCCGCCGCCTTCGGTTTCGATCTGTCAATTCCGCGCACGCAGGTTTCCACGTTTGCCGACAAGATCCTGACGTCATTCAAGGAACGGCGGTTTGAACAGGCGGTGGGCGAACAGAACAACGACATGCGTCTTGCGATGAATGCCCGACGCGAACTTGCCACGCTTGCGGCAAAGACATCCGGCCCGGATACCAAGTGGCTGACCATCATCGGCAACACGCCCCTGCGGCAAGTGTTCGAGACGGCACTGGGCCTGCCCGCCACGTTCGTCACGCTCGACCTGGACAAACAGGTAGATATCCTGCGGGCCAAGACCGAACGCATCCTGGGCCAGGGCGAAGTCGCGCAGTTCAAGGACCCCAAGCAGGTTGACAGACTGCTGCGCCAGTTCCTCGTCCGCGGAGATGTTGCATCTGCGACAGGAAGCCAGGGCACGTCGTCCGCCTTGCAACTCTTGCAGGCGCAACCATTTCGCAGCAATCAACTTTCGCTTCGGCTTTGATGGGTGGCCTCTCTGACAGGAAATCAGGGCACGTCATTCGCCTTGCAACTCTTGCAGGGCGCAACCTTTTCGCAGCAATCAACTTTCGCTGCGGCTTTGATGAGTGGCATCTCTGACAGGAAATCAGGGCACGTCGTGCGACCTGCAAATCGCGCATGCACAGCCGTTGACCAGGATCATCTTTCGCTGCGGCTTGATAGGTTGACGGTCGCCGTTGCGTGCGTTGGTGCGGACCCTGCCGAGCCTGCAGTCTACCGTGGTAGCAGGCCTTTGAGCGCGATTATGTTAGAACATAGTTCAGCGGGGATTCAGGCAGGCCTTTAGCCGGGCAAAGCTGCCCTCCGCGCCATTGGGGCCATCTTCGGCCAGAAATGCATCCAGCGCGGCCCAGACCTTGATGGCCTGATCGACCACCGGATCGGACCCCTTGGCATAAAGCCCCGCCTGAATCATCAATTCGGCCCGCTCATATGCGCCCAGCAGATGGCGCGCTTGGGAAATGAGTTCGTTTTCTGCATCGCTCGCCGCCGCAGGCAGGCTGCGCGAGACGGAGCGCAGCAGATCGACCGCCGGATAGCGCCCGCGTTCGGCAATTTTGCGGTCCAGCACGACATGACCATCCAGCACGCCGCGCAGAATATCGGCCACCGGTTCTTCCATGTCAGACCCTGCCACCAACACTGAAAAGATCGCCGTCATGTCGCCCGATCCTTCGGGACCCGGCCCCGCACGTTCGGCGAGGGCCATGATCATATGCGCAGTGGAGGGGGGATAGCCGCGCAAGCTCGCGTCCTCGCCCGAGGCAAGCGCAACCTCACGGTGGGCTTCGGCGAAACGGGTGATGCTGTCCGCGAGCAGCAAGACATGCAGACCCTGATCGCGAAAATGTTCGGCAACCGCCATGGCGGCCCAGGCACAACGACGCCGGACAAGGGGGGACTGATCCGAGGTTGCAGCGACAACGACAGAACGCGCCATTCCCGCCGGGCCCAGAATATCTTCCACAAAGGCACGCAGTTCGCGGCCCCGTTCCCCGATCAGCCCGATGACGACAACATCGGCCTGCAAACCACGCGCGAATTTCGACATGAGCGACGATTTCCCGACGCCGGACCCGGCAAACAGCCCGATCCGCTGACCCCGCACGATGGGCAAAAGCGTATCGAACACCGCAACCCCGGTATCAAGACGCGCGCCCAGCCTGCGCCGCAGCGCCGCGGCGGGTGCCGCCGCGCGCAAGGGGCGTTGCGCCCGGCCGGGAAACAGGGGCCGTCCATCCAGAGGCTGACCGAAGGGATCGACGATCCGTCCGATCCAACTGTCATCCGGCGCGATCTCGGAACACCCAACCAGATCGACCTGATCACCGATGGCGATGCCTTCGACCGAGGCGTCGGGCAATACAGTTACGCCTTCGCGCGCAAGGCGCAAAACCTCACCCCCCACGGCGCCTTTTGGCCCGTGAATTAGAACCCGGTCGCCCAGACCGGCCACCCGTGACAGGCCAGATACCGTGAGGACGCCACGCCCTACCTCTTGCACCTGGCCCACGCGGGTGACCGTCTGAATGGCCGCAATTTCGGCCCGCAACCCATCAAACACACCCATCCGCCTGATCCCTGTTTGTTCGCAACTCTTTCTAAAGGAATCAGTCTTAAGCCTTGGTGAAGCCGAGAACGATTTGGCAGGGTGGGAGAATCCCCGATGTTTGAAAAACTTGAACTGACCCGCATGGCACAGGCCTTGGCTGCGCATTCCGGCGCGCGGATGGGGGTGATTGCGCGCAACGTCGCAAACGCGGATACGCCCGGTTACCGCGCCATGGACCTGCCGGATTTCAGTGAGGTTTATGCCACTGCCCGACCAGAGATGCGGGCCACCTTGCCGGGGCATCTGGGTGCATCGCAAGGCAACGATGCGGCGGTCGCACGCAAGGTGCCGGGCGGCGATGCGCCCAACGGCAATTCGGTGTCGCTCGAGGCGGAGATGGTGAAGGGCGCAGAGGTGCGCCAGCAACATGATATGGCACTGGCGGTCTACAAATCGGTGTCCGACATCCTTAGGGCGTCGCTGGGACGGGGGCGTTAGATCATGAATGATCTTGTTTCCGCATTAGGGCTTTCCGCTTCGGGGATGGAGGCGCAGGCCGCCCGGTTACGGCATGTTTCCGAGAATATCGCCAACGCCGATACCCCCGGTTATCACCGAAAATCCATCAGTTTCCGCGAAACAGTGGATGGCGGACCGGTCGAGGCGGGGCCTGTGCGGCTGGACCAGCGCGCGCTGGACCAGATTTACGATCCCGGCCACCCGCTGGCCGATGAGACGGGTCACTATGATGGATCGAACGTCGATCTGGTGATCGAGATCGCTGACGCGCGCGAAGCGCAGCGCAGCTATGAGGCGAATCTTCGCCTGTTCGATCAGGCGCGGCAGATGACGCAAAGCCTGTTCGATTTATTGCGTCGGTAAGGAGTATCCAGAATGGATATCAGAACCTCTTTCGCGAACCAGACCTACGCGCAAGCCAAGACGGCCGCCGCCCCCACGACGCCCGGCGACGCCGGGGGCGGCTTTGCCAAACTTGCGGCCAGTTTCGCAGATACCTTGAACAACGCGGAGCAAACCGCGCGTTCGGCGATGACTGGCGGGGCCGATCCACATGCCCTTGTCGAGGCGCTTGCGGCGTCACAGACGGCTGTCGAAACGGTGGCCACGGTGCGCGACAAGGTGGTCGAGGCGTATCAGGAAATTCTGCGGATGCCGGTGTAGGGATGACCGAGTCGCAAATTTTCGATGTTCTGCGCCAAGGGCTGTGGATCGCCGTGATGATTTCGGCACCACTGTTGACTGTGGCGCTTGTCGCCGGGGTGATCGTTGGCCTGTTTCAGGCACTGACGTCGGTGCAAGAAATGACACTGACCTTCGTTCCCAAAGTGGGCGCGATGCTGATCGTGTTCTGGGCCACGATGAGCTTCATGACCTCTACGCTCGTCTCGTTTTTTCAAGACGGCATCATTCCGCAGATCGCAGGGGGCTGAGATGGACGCCGCAGGATACACCACGCTTTCGCGCCAGTCCGGGTTGATGCGCGAAATGCAGGTGGTCGCCCACAACATCGCCAACGCCTCTACCACCGGGTTCCGGCGGGAAGGCGTGGTGTTTGCCGAACACGTCGCGCGGCTTGACGGATCACCGTCTTTGTCGATGGCGCATGCCACGGGGCGGGTGATCGATTTGCAGCAGGCGGGCGTGGTGCAGACCGGCGCATCCTTTGACTTTGCCATTCAGGGCGAGGGGTTCTTTCTGGTGGAAACCCCGCAGGGCAACCGGCTGACGCGGGCCGGCAGCTTTACCCCTTCGGCAGAGGGGGAACTTGTGAACATGGACGGCTATCGTCTGCTTGACGCGGGTGGTGCCCCTGTCTTTGTGCCACCCGACGTGGGGCCGGTCGGCATGGCGGACGACGGAACTCTTTCCGCAGGGGGGCAGCCAATCGCCAGGATCGGCCTGTGGCAACCTCTTGATGTCAAAGATCTTGTGCATCAGGGCGGCACCCTGTTTGACGCGCAAGGCGGCGTCGAACCCAGTGAAGCGGCGACGCTGATGCAGGGCTTTCTGGAAGAAAGCAACGTCAACCCGATCACTGAAGTGTCGCGCATGATCGAAGTGCAGCGCGCCTATGAGCTGGGGCAGACCTTCCTTGATCAGGAAGACGCCCGCGTGCGTGGCGTTATTCAGACTCTTGGCCGATAGGAGCAATAGCCATGAAAGCCTTGCAGATTGCAGCAACCGGGATGGCCGCACAGCAGATGCGCGTCGATGTCGTCTCGCAAAACCTCGCCAACATGTCGACCACAGGGTACAACGCGCGGCGGGCCGAATTCGCCGACCTGCACTATCAGCAGGTGGCGCGCCCCGGAACGATTTCGGCCGAAGATGGCACGGTTTTGCCCACAGGCATCCAGATCGGGCTGGGCGTGCGGCCCACGTCGGTGTCGACGATACTGGAACAGGGGTCACTCACGGCCACCGGCGGCGATCTTGATGTGGCCATCGAAGGGCGCGGTTATCTGGAGGTGACGCTTCCCTCGGGCGCTGCCGGGTACACGCGGGACGGCGGGTTGAAACGCACAGGCGACGGGTTGATCGTCACGTCGGACGGGTACGAAGTGGCACCCGGCGTCACCATTCCATCGGACGCACGCAGCCTTTCGATCAGTGCCACGGGCGAAATTTTCGCCTATTTCGCCGACCGCGTTCAACCGGAGCGTTTGGGGCAGTTGGCCCTGACCGGATTCACGAATGAAAAGGGTCTTGAGGCGATCGGCTCGAACCTGTTCACCGAAACCGGCGCGTCGGGGCCACCTTTGCAAGGCACCCCGGGCGAAGACGGGCTGGGCACCCTGCGTCAGGGATTTCTGGAGGAAAGCTCGGTCGATGCGGTGCGCGAAGTGACCGAACTGATCAAGGCGCAGCGCGGTTACGAGTTGAATGCCAAGGTGATCACCGCGGCAGACCAGATGCTGCAAGCCACGACGCAGGTCCGATGATGTGGCGGCTGATCCTGATCTTCGCGATTGGCCCGCTTCCCGTATGGGCGGACAGCGTCATCCTGACACGCACGGTTCGGGCACAGACCGTGCTGACGGCCGAGGACATGACCCTTGTCGCGGCCAGTATTCCGGGTGCCCTGACCGACCCTGCCATGGCCGTGGGCCAGGAGGCACGCGTGACGCTTTATGCCGGCCGCCCGATCCGCCATGGCGATTTTGGCGTGCCCGCCACTGTGGAGCGCAACCAGATCGTCACGCTGGCCTATATGGCCGGGGGGCTTGGCATTCTGACGGAAGGACGGGCGCTTGAACGCGGCGGGACGGGCGATGTGATCCGCGTGATGAACATCGCCTCTCGCAGTACGGTGACGGGGGAAATCGACAGCACCGGGCAGGTGCGCGTCATGACCAATCAACAAGGATCAGATTAATGATGTGGCCAAGGTTTGCTGTCTGCATTTTGCTGTTTTCTGCCTGCGGGCGCATGGAGGAGGTGGGCAAAGCCCCCGATTTCACGCCACTTGAGGGAAGTTATCAGCACCACGCGATGTATTCCAACCCGATGCCCGACGTGGCCGATCCTTCTGGACCGACCGACGCGTCTTCCTTGTGGACAAGCAGCCGGTCGTCGCTGTTTGGCGAACGCCGGGCGGAAACGCGCGGCGATATTCTGACTGTCGTCATAGAAATCGACGACAAAGCCGAAATTTCCAATTCGTCGGATCGAAGCAGGTCGGGGTCCGAAGACATGGGAATTCCGTCGCTGGTGGGCCTGCCGCAGCGGATTGACGAAAACCTGCCCGAAGGCGCCACGATGGCAGATGCGGTTCAGGCTTCGTCCTCGTCCCAGTATCAGGGCCAGGGGTCGGTGCAGCGTAACGAAAAGCTGGAACTGCGGGTGGCTGCGACCGTGGTCGAAGAACTGCCCAACGGCGTGCTGCGCATCGAGGGGCAGCAAGAGGTTCGCGTGAACTATGAACTGCGGGAACTTGTCGTGTCGGGCTATGTCCGGCCCACCGACATTTCACGCCAGAACGAGATCACCTATGACAAGATCGCCGGCGCGCGCATTTCTTATGGCGGCCGGGGCCAGATCTCTGACGTGCAGCAGCCCCGCTATGGCCAGCAGGTCGCCGATATCATCCTGCCATTCTAGGGGACTGTGATGCGCAAACTCATTCCGGTTCTTTTGGCGCTTGTCGGTCTTGGTGGCGGGGTTGGCATCGGGTTGATGCTGCGGCCTGCGGCACCTGAAGGACATACCGTACAAGCTGGCGGCGAACACGCCGCAGGCGACGAAACAGGCGCAGAGGAAGGTAACGCCAAAGCGCCTGAGGTTGCCGAAGACGCACCTGCCGCGGAAGAAGAAGGCGAGGCTGCGGGCCCGGAATATGTCAAACTGAGCAACCAGTTCATCGTTCCGGTGGTAGAGGATGGGCGGGTTGCGTCGATGGTCATCCTGTCGTTGAGCCTTGAAGTGACATCCGGTTCGACCGAAGCCGTCTTTGCCATCGAGCCGAAATTGCGCGACCGGTTTCTGCAGGTTTTGTTCGACCATGCCAATGCCGGTGGTTTCAAGGGGTCGTTCACCGACGGGGCCAATCTTGTCGTGCTTCGCCGGACATTGAAGGAAACCGCGCGGATGGCCGCCGGGAACATGGTGCTTGACGTGCTGATCGCGGATATTGCCCGTCAGGACAGTTAGGCCGCTTGACCTTGCCCGCCCACCGCCTGACAAACAGGGCAAAGCGAGGACGCAACATGATCACGCAGCAGGATTTTGGCCAGTTTGCCGGGCGCAAGGTGACGGCCTTTACAATCACGAACAGCAACGGTTTGCGCGCGACCGTCATCCCCTATGGCGCGCGGCTGACGGCGCTCGACATTCCCGACCGCGATGGAAAACTGGCGGATATCGTTCTGGGGCATGACCGGATTGAAGATTACATCGCAGGCACCGCCTATTTCGGGGCGACGTGCGGGCGATATGCCAACCGCATTGCAGGCGGGCGTCTGCCCTTGTCGGGGGACTTTCATCAGCTTGACCAAAATGAAGGCGAAAATCATCTGCATGGTGGGCGGTCAGGCTTTGATACGAAGGTGTGGGAGGTTGAGGAGGCGGGCGAGCAGACTGTTCTGTTCAGCACCGAATCCGCGGCAGGCGAGATGGGCTTTCCTGGGGCCTGCAAGATCTGGTCGCGCTATACCCTGACCGATGACAACCGCCTGACCCTGACGATGGAGGCGATCAGCGACGCCGACACGGTGATGAACATGGTCAACCACAGCTATTTCAATCTTGCGGGCCAGGGATCAGGCCCAGTGCTGCAGCAACATCTGCGTCTTTCGGCCAATCACTACACGCCGGTGCGTGACGATCTTTTGCCAACCGGGGAAATCCTGGCCGTCGAAGATACGCCTTTTGATTTTCGGCAGTCGCGGCCCATTGGGCAGACGATGGCGGCCTTGCCGGACCCTGCAGGATACGACCACAACTGGTGTCTTGCAGGTGGCGGCACGGGATTGAGGTTGTGTGCAGAGGCGCATGATCCGGCAAGCGGCCGCCAGCTGACACTTTGGACAAC
This sequence comes from Gemmobacter sp., assembly GCA_031425195.1. Taxonomy (GTDB): domain Bacteria; phylum Pseudomonadota; class Alphaproteobacteria; order Rhodobacterales; family Rhodobacteraceae; genus JANPIX01. Next base: position 26,247 of record JANPIX010000024.1, read on the forward strand.
GGAACCGGGCGTGCAACTTTATGTCGGCGGTTATCTGGACGAAGGGCTGCGTGGCAAGGCAGGTGTCGTTCTGGGGCCGCATGCAGGGTTCACACTGGAAACACAGAAATTCCCCGACAGCCCGAACAACCCGCAATTCCCATCAGCGCACCTGACAGCGGGCACACGGTACCATCATCAGATGGTGTTAGCGTTTTCGGCCTAATTCGGGGCAGACACACCAGCGTTCTGGGCGTCAGCCGCCAGAATATCACGCAGCGCTGCGTTCACCCGCGTGCCGTCCCCGTGTTCCATCGCGGCCACGACCTCGGCATAAAGCGAGGCTGTGGCGCTGGCGAAATCGATGGCGCCTGCCGCCATGCGTGGCGCAAAAGCGGCGGCGATTGCAAACTCGGTCAGGCCGCTGCTGGCGCGCAGCAAGGGGTTCTGCGACGCCTCGCACAATGTGCGGTGGAATTCGAATTCCGCCATCGCGCACGGCTCTGGCATGGTGGCGCAGGCATTTCGCTGATTGAGCCAGTAGTGCAGCATGCGCATGTGGTCCGACGTTCGCCGCAGCGCGGCAGCGCGGGCCGCCTGCAGTTCGAGTGTATGGCGCACATCGAACAGACTTTGCAGAAAGGCATGATCAGGCTGGCCGTCGAAGATCCACGACAGAACCTGCCTGTCAAACAGGTTCCAGCGGGTGCGCTGAAGAACGCGGGTGCCCACCTTGGCGCGGGCCTCGACCATGCCCTTCGCCTCCAGTGTCTTGAACGCCTCGCGCAGAACGGTGCGCGACACGCCGTACCGATCCATCATTTCGGCATCGTTGGGCAAGGTCTTGTCCAAGGGAAACTGCCCGGAAACGATGCCCGCGCCGATTTCATTGATCACGAATGTGTGGAAATTCCGTGCCGCCTGTCGCCCGGAAAGGGATCGGATCAGACTTCCGGGTTCACTCATCTTACAACTTCCAGAACGCCTTTTTCCTTTGGGCAGAGGCCGCGAACACCAGACGTTGCAGAAGAATGAACATAAACAGAAGCACGCCAATGACAATCTTGGTCCACCAGGACGACAGCGTTCCGTCAAAGATGATGTAGGTTTGCACAAGCCCCTGCAACATCACCCCGATGAAGGTGCCCGCGACAAAACCGTAACCCCCGGTCAGCATTGTGCCGCCGATGACCACCGCCCCGATTGCGTCAAGTTCGACCCCCGTGGCGGCAAGCGAGTACCCCGCCGAAGTGTAAAGCGAAAAGACGACCCCGGCGAGACCTGCCAGAAACGACGACAGGGTGTAAATCAGGATGGTCGTGCGGGCCACCGGGACACCCATCAGCGCCGCAGACGTGGCATTGCCGCCAAGCGCATAGACGTAAGACCCGAACCGCGTGCGATGCGCGAGTATGGCACCCAGAATGAACACCACAACCATGATACCGCCAATCGTGCTGATCCGCCCGCCGCCCGGCAGTCGCAGATAAGTCGCCGAAACCTGATCGTAAAAGTCGTGGCTGATCGCAATGGAATCGGGCGAAATAACCGAAGCGCCGCCACGCGCCAGAAACATGCCCGCCAGCGTGACGATGAACGACGGCACCTCCAGATAATGGATCGCCGCCCCCATCGCCGCGCCAAAGGCCGCCGTCACCCCCAGCGCAATCGCAAATGCGACGAGCGGATGCAACCCGGCCCAGGTGATCAAAACCGCGATCAGCACCCCGGTAAATCCGATGACCGCACCAACGGAAAGATCAATGCCGCCAGACAGGATAACGAACGTCATGCCCACCGCCGTAATTCCCAGAAAGGCATTATCCGTCAGGAAGTTGCCCAGAACGCGGGTGCTGAGCATGCCGGGAAACTGGATGACGGCGGCAAAGTACGCCAAGAGGAAGATGATCGCCGTGGCAACAAGCGGGCGGAGCGAACGGTTCATGACGATGACTTTCCTTGAACGGCCAACGGGGCGGCGCTTGCGGGGCGCTGGAACCGTTTGGCCGCGATCGGCGATTGCAGAACTAGGATCAGGATGATCACGCCCGATTTTACGACAAGGTTGAACTCTGGCGGAAATCCGGACACGAGGATGCCGGTGTTCATCGCCTGAATGATCAACGCACCGACGACGGACATGATGATGGAAAACCGCCCGCCCAGCAGGGACGTCCCACCAATGACAACCGCAAGAATTGCGTCGAGTTCAAGCCAAAGACCGGCGTTGTTGGCGTCCGCACCACGAATGTCGGCTGCGACGATGATCCCCGACAGGGCAGCGCAGAAGCCCGAAAACACATAGACCGACAAAAGCAGCACGGCCGAGGATATCCCGGCGTACCTTGCGGCTGACCGGTTGATCCCGACCGCCTCGATCAGTAGGCCAAGGGCGGTTCGGCGCACGAGCACTGTCGCGAGAATTGCCAGCGTTGCCGCGATAAGTGCAGGCATGGGTAAGCCAAGGAACGATCCTGTGCCGATGAAGATCAGCGCCGGGTCTGAAAACGTGACGATGGACCCTTCCGTGATCAACTGGGCCAGCCCCCGGCCCGCCACCATGATGACAAGTGTGGCGATGATCGGCTGTATGTCGAGGATCGTGACAAGCACGCCGTTCCAAAGACCGCAGAGCAGCCCTGCCGCCAGCGCGGCCGGAACGGCGATATGCGCGGGCCAGCCTTCGACGACCATGGCCGCGGCCACGGCCCCCGCAATGGCCATTACCGCGCCAACGGACAGATCGACGCCTTTGGTCGCAATCACCGCTGTCATACCAATGGCGAGGATCGCAACCGGAGCACCCCGATTGATCACGTCGATCAGACTGCCAAACAGGCGGCCGTCCTGCCATTTGATGTCAAAGAAACCCGGAAACAAAAGCCAGTTTGCGAACAACACGATGGCAAGGCCAATCGTCTGCGGCGTTACAATCTTGGAAACCCAGCGCAGGTTCAATTTGCAGCCTCCGGTACCTGGGCCGCAATGGCCTGCACAATGACAACGGGCGAGATGTTTTCGCCCCGCAGTTCGGCCACCATTTCGCGGTCGCGCATCACGACGACACGGCTTGAATAGGCGACTACCTCATCAAGCTCCGACGAGATCACAAGCAGGGCAAGGCCGTCTTCGCGCAGGCGATTGATGGTCCGCACGATTTCGGCATGCGCCCCGACGTCGATGCCCCGCGTGGGTTCGTCGAGGATAAGAAAGCTGGGGTCGATGGCAAGCCAGCGCGCCAGAATCACCTTTTGCTGGTTGCCGCCGGACAACAGCTTTACCGGCATGTCATGGTTGGCGGCCCGGATGTCGAGCGCATCGGCAAACCGACCGGCAATTTCGATCTGTTCATCGCGGTTGAGTGCCCGATACCAGCCAAGTTTGGCCTGCAGCGCGATGATGATATTTTCGCGAACCGACAGATCGCCAAAAATGCCGTCGGCCTTGCGATCTTCGGGGCAAAAGCCAAAACCTGCCGCGACTGCCTGAACCGGCGTGCGGATTGATGTTGTCTGGTTGCCGATCACCACCTCGCCGGAATCGGCCTGGTCGATGCCGAACATCAGCCGCGCCATTTCCGTCCGCCCTGAACCAAGAAGCCCGGCGACACCGACAACTTCACCTCGATGAATGTCGAGCGTCAGAGGGGCCACCTTGCCGACGCGGCCCAAGCCCTTGAACTGCAACAGGACAGGCCCGGTTTCCGCCTCGGCCACCGAACTGATTGGATGGATGATGGCCAGATCTTTGCCAAGCATCATACGGACGACCTCGGTCCGGTCAAGCGCGGGCAGGAGTTTGGTCCCGACCATTTTCCCATTGCGCAGAACGGTCACGCGATCGGATACGGCAAAGACCTGATCCAGAAAGTGGGTGATGAATACGATGGCCAGACCCCGGGATTTCAACTGCCCGATGATCTGGAACAGGCGGTCCACTTCGTTCTTGTCAAGGCTTGCGGTCGGTTCATCAAGGACAAGCACTTTGCCCGACAGTTCGACGGCGCGGGCGATGGCCACAATTTGCTGGACCGCGACGGAATAGGCGCCCAGCTCGGCGCGCACATCGATATCAAGGCCGTAGCCTGACAGAATGTCACGCGCGCGGTTCTGGATTTCCGCCTTTTTCACCAGACCCCAGCGCGTGGGTTGGTGACCCAGAAACAGGTTTTCGGCCACGGATCGGTTGGGCAGCAGGTTTACCTCTTGATAGACCGTGCCGATACCGGCGTCCTGGGCCTGCATGGGATCACGAAAGCCTATTACCGCGCCATCAAGAAACAATTCGCCGGCATCGGGTTGATAGACGCCGGTCAGAATTTTGATCAATGTGGATTTGCCCGCGCCGTTTTCGCCCAGAAGGGCATGAACTTCACCGGCATGAAGGTCGATGCTTACAGAATCGAGCGCGCGGTGCAGGCCAAACGTCTTGGAGACATTCTGGGCGCGGAGCACAATTTTATCAGTCGTCATGATTTCCCCCGACAGTCCGCTGAAGCGGACTGTCCCTGTCAAATGATTTTACATCAACAGAATTCCGCCGACCGGCATGGGACCGGACGGCGGAACCTGAAAGGCCACGGGAGGAAATTAGTAACCAAGGCCCTTGCGACGATCATACTCGCCCTGCGGATCATCCGCCGGAGTATAAAGCTTCGATTCGGTGATGATGAACTTTTCGGGCGCAGTACCGTCTTTCAGATACGCGGCAAGCGCGTCAAAGGCAGGACCCGCCATGTTGGGCGTCAGTTCAACGGTCGCGTTTGCCTCACCAGCGACCATGGCGGCAAAGATATCCGGCACGGCGTCGATCGACACCACCAGAATGTCAGTGCCCGGCTTGAGGCCAGCATCCTTGATCGCCTGAATCGCGCCGACGGCCATGTCGTCATTATGGGCGTAAACTGCGCAGATGTCGGCCCCGCCGTTTTCGGCCTTCAGGAAGCCTTCCATGACTTCCTTGCCTTTCGACCGGGTAAAGTCGCCAGTCTGGCTGCGGGCAATGGTGATCGTCGGCGTGCCGGCAATCGCTTCTTCAAAGCCTTGCTTGCGGTTGATCGCGGGAGTGGAACCAACTGTTCCCTGAAGTTCAACGACGCGGCAATCCTTGCCAGCCGTCGCACCCACCAGCCATTCGCCGGCGACGCGGCCTTCCTTGACCTGATCCGAAGCGACCGAAGTCAGATACAGGTCTTCCGAAGCGTCAACGCCGCGGTCAAGCAGGATCACGGGGATCGACGCTTCTTTGGCTTCGGTCAGGACTTCGTCCCAACCCGTCGCCACAACCGGGGCCACCATGATGGCATCGACGCCCTGGGCGATAAAGCCCCGGATCGCCTTGATCTGGTTTTCCTGTTTTTGCTGTGCGTCGGCAAATTTCAGATCAATGCCACGTGCCTCGGCCTCGGCCTTGGTCACGGATGTTTCGGCGGCGCGCCAACCGGATTCCGACCCGATCTGCGAGAAACCGACGACAAGATCTTGTGCCATTGCGGTCGTCGACATAAGTGCCGACATGCCCGCGACAAGCGCGAACTGTTTGAATTTAAACATGTTTCCTCCCAAGGATGTGAATGCGCGGCTCTTGACGGCCCTACATGCATGACGCTAGCAAAAGTAATACTATATGTAAAAGGAAAAACGGGGATGGGGCAGCTGGAGTTTTCGGACGGCGGATTTGGTTTTCAAAACAGGCGTTTGCGCCAATGTGAATGCGGTTGGCCAGGCGGCTGGAACGTCTTGAAATCTGTCAAAGTGCAGTCGACGATCAACTTGCTGCTTGCGATATCGATGATTCGTGGCAGTGTCGCGGCCTAGCGTTGCGCCAGTTTCCGAAGCACTTCGGCCTTGCCGACTGCTTCGCGTGCCTGTCGGGTTGTTTCGGCCACCCGGACGGTCTGACTGGCCAGAACGGGTTCAATCTCGGCCCGGCGTTGATCTGCCCAGATTTGGTAGCGCAGGGCTATCTGCGCCTCGGCAGCCGGATCAAGATCGAGGGCGGGCAAGGGTTCAAGATCGGCCAGTCGGTCAAGGCTTGCCTGACGTGCGGCACGCGCTTGCGACAGGTCGGAAAGGCGCAGGTCACGCAGCAGATTTGCGATCCGTCCCAACGCGGCAAGATCCCGGCCCTGGGTCATCTGCGGCCTCCATTCAGGCGGGCGCGTTTGCGCATTGCCTCGGAAAAGCGGATGGCGGCGGCAACGGCGCGGTAGTGATCGATGCCGATTTCCTGCCCGATGTCGGTTGTGGCGTGCAAGGCGCGGGCAGTGGGCGGATCGCGGTGAATGGGAACCCCCGCCTCTGCCGCCTTTTCGCGGATGCGGGCGGCAATTTCGTCAACGCCCTTTGCAAGGCAGATCGGTGCGCGCCGCGAGCCGCGATCCCACTTCAACGCCACGGCGTAGTGGGTCGGGTTCACGATGATCACGTCTGCCTTGGGCACGTCGGCAAGCATCTGGTTGGTGGCAAGATCGACGGCCCTTTGCCGACGATGAGCCTTTGCATGCGGATCGCCTTCCTGATCCTTGTGTTCTTCGATCATGTCCTGTCGTGACATACGATTGCGGGCCATGAACTGGCTTTGCTGCCAGAAATAGTCGACAGCGGCCACGCACACGGAAACAATGGCAACCTGCATCAGAAAATCCACCATCAACTGAGCGAGCGTGGCGGTCGCCTGCCCCGGGGTTTGATAGACGGTACCCAAAATCTGTTCCACCCGGCCCTGCAGGAACAGCACAAGAACGACCGAAACGATCACCATCTTGATTGCGCTTTTGGCGAATTCGAACAGACCGGCGGGACCGAATTTGTGTTTTGCTGTCGCGACGGGCGAAATGCGCGACCATTTGGGGATCAGGTTTTCCGACGAAAACAACAGTCCCTGCTGCGCTATCAGCACCAGCAACACAAGGCCAGCCGGTACAAGAACCAACAGTGCAAGGTCCATGCTGATCGTGCCAATAATGCCGCCGACGGGTGGTGCGGCGCCGTCAAACATCAACCGGGCAAGGCGGTCAGGCTGATCCAGCATCACCATTGCGGACTGCCCGATGGCCATCATGGCGGCCCCGCCAAAGGCCGCGAAGGCGAGCGTGAACCCGACATAACCCACGGCGACGTTAACGTCGGCAGACCGTACAATATCCCCCTTTTCGCGCGCCTGCTGAAGCCGCCTTGCAGACGGGTCAAGGGTTTTTTCGCTGCTATCCTCTTCGCTCATCTTGGGCTGACCATGGGCGCGGTCAGGAATTCGCCCATGGCCGCCACCCAGACGCCCAACGCGAGGGGGGCCATGATCGCGAACAACGCAAGGCCCCCCAGGGTGAGTGCGGGCGCCCCGATCATCGCGACCATCAACTGCGGCATCGCGCGGTTGATCACACCAAGAGCGAGGTTGTAGATAAGTGATGCGATCATGAAGGGCGCAGACAGCGAAAACGCCAGCGCAAAGATGTGCCCGATCTGCCCCGTGCCCCAATCTGCGACGTCCACCGCAAGAGGAATACCGCCCGCAGGAAGGATGTCATAGGACAGGATGATCATTTCAGCCACGCGAACGTGCAGCCCCAGCGCCATCGCCAAGGCGAGCCCGGCAACTGTCAGGATGGTGCCCAGAACCGGCAAAGGATCGGCGTCGATGCCCCCGAAAAGCTGCGAAAGCGATGTGGACTGCGCAATGATCGTTCCCGCGATCTGCAGCGCATGAACAAACAGGCGAAGCCCAATGCCCAAAAGCAGGCCCGCCAGCACTTCGGTGAGAAAGGGAAGCGGACTGGTCATTGTGGGGATGCGGTCGACAACGGCGGGCATTGTCACCGCGGCGAAGGCAAGCGCCAGAACCAGCCTGACGCGCGCGGGAATGGTCTGCTCGCCAAAGGCTGGCAGCAGCGCCATCATGGCACCGACGCGCAGAAACACCATGAAGGCGGCCAAGAACCACTCCCGGCCAAGGCCGGAAAGCGCCGTCAATTGGGCCATTATTTCGGTCACGCGGGCACCTGACCCACGATGGAAGGGCGCGCATCAAGCCCGATTTCATCGTAAGACAACACCGGGGTGGAAAGGCCTTTGGTCCCCAGAACCGTGCGCAGGAACCGCCGGCGCAGCGTAGAGGTGACAAGGGCGGCGCTAATGCCGCTTTCGGCGGCGCGGTTCAGCTTGTCTGCGAGGCCGGCGGCAAGCCGCCCGAACACTTCGGGGGGCAGCGCCACGTCGCGAAGCCCCCGGTCCGCGTCGATCTGATGGGCGGCAAAGGTCTTTTCCCACTCGGGCGACAGCTGCACCAAAGGGATCGTTCCATCGGGGCGACGCAGTTCGGCCACCAGTTGAAAGCCCAGTCGTTGGCGCACATGTTCGCAGACGGATTCGGCCGCACCCAACGGCCTACCTTCGGCAATCGCCTCCAGAATAAGCGGCAAGTTCCGGACCGACACCCGTTCGTCAAGCAAAAGCCGCAACACCGTCAAAAGCAGGTCGACGGGCACCTTGTCTGGCACCAGATCGTCAAGCAGGCGGCGGTTTGCTTCAGCGCGAACGGTGTCGGACACGTTGACGAATTCGTCAAGCAGGCGACGCAGGCCCTTCATTGTCAGAAGTCGCGCGAGGTTCCCTTTCATGACCTCCAGAAGGTGCGTCGCCAAAACTTCGGCAGGCGACACGACGGTCAGCCCGGCAAGAGCCGCAACATCCTGCTGATCCGGCGAAATCCAGCGGGCCGGCGCGCCATAGACAGGCTCGCGTACGTCAACGCCCGGGGGCGCATCAATGCCTTCAGCCAAAAGAGTAAGCACCCTGTCGGGCATCAGAACATCGCGAACCCGTTCAACCCCTTGCAGCCTGATGCGGTAGGCGCCCTTCGCCAGGGTAGGTTCGTCTGTGAGCCGCATTTCCGGCAAGATCAGGCCGAACGCGCTTGCAATATGGTTGCGCATGTTCTGGACACGAACGTCAAGCCCGGTGGCGGGGTCAAGAACCATTGTCACAAGATCGGGCGCAAATTCGATATGGATATCATCGAAATCAAGGATGTCCCCCATCGACCGGCGCGCCGGGGCAAGCGGCAGGTCGGCCACCGGGGGGGCGGTGACGGACTGGCCCTTGCGGTACCCACGGTAAGCCGCAAATCCAAGCGCAAGCGCACCCGCCATGAATGGCACGAACGGCATGCCGGGCACGATGGCGAACACCGCCATAAGGAACGCGACGGTCCCAAGGGCCGCGGGATAACGGCCGAGTTGCAAGAAGAACGAGACGTCCGCCGCCCCCGTGGCCCCGCCCCGCGTGAGCAACAGCGCGGCGGCGACCGAGATGATGACGGCCGGGATCTGGCTGACAAGCCCGTCGCCCACTGTCAGGATAGCATAAGTTTCGAACGCCTGCCCGACCGGCATGTCATGAAAGAATATCCCCATGATCAGGCCGACGACGATGTTCAGGCCAGTGATCATCAGACCGGCAATCGCATCGCCCTTGACGAATTTGGAAGCCCCGTCGAGCGAGCCGAAAAACGTGGTTTCCGCAAGTTCCCGTTCGCGTCTGATCTTGGCTTCGGCATGGTCGATGGCGCCGGCGGCCATGTCACTGTCGATGGCGAGCTGTTTGCCGGGCATTCCATCAAGTGCGAACCGGGCACCCACTTCGGCCATGCGGCCCGCGCCTTTGGTGATGACGATGAAGTTGACGATCATCAGCACGCAAAAGATGACAACACCAAGCAGGACATTGCCGCCCATGATGAAGTTGGCGAACCCTTCGATCACATGGCCTGCGGCGTCAGTGCCTGTGTGCCCCTGACCGATGATCAGTTTCGTAGACGACACGTTGAGCGACAGGCGCAGCATCAGCGACGCCAAAAGGATCGTGGGAAAGGCCGAAAAATCCAGTGGGCGTTCGATAAACAGCGTGATCGTGAGCATCAGGATCGCCAGCGCAAACGAGATTGCAAGCCCCATGTCGAGCACCCAGGCGGGTACGGGCAGCACCATCATGATGATCACGGCCATCAAGGCCAAAGCCAGCAGGATGGTCGGTCGGAACAGGTGGCGGAGCGCAAAGGGCGGGTTCATCTGGCCTAATCTCCGATGAGGCGGGGGCGGCCAGGTGCCCCGGGAAACAACGACCCACCACTGCCGCGACCCCCGACCTGAAACAGGGGGAACAGATTGATGCGGGCAGGCCCGGACTGGACCGAAGCGAGATCGAAGGCGGATGTATCGTCGGGCGGGCCGTTCCCGAGACTGGCATAAACGGCGTCAAAACGGGCGCGGTATCGTTCGGCATTTTCCGGCGTCGCAGAATGGTAGGCACCTGCCGCCAGCGACCAGTCGCCCAAATCACGGAAGTGGCCGACGAGCAGGTGGGCCGCATAGCGCGCGTTTGACACAGGATCGAGCATGTCGGCCACCGATGCAAAGGCCGCGGAATGCCAGCGATGATTCAACTGAAAACAGCCCAGATCGATGTTGGTCACGCCGGACTGAAGCGCCAGCTGTGTGTGCGCCGCTGCTTCATCGACCGAATCGAACCACGAGGCGTTGCCGCCTTCATTCGTGACCCAGGGCCAGGGCGACAGTCCCTGACCGGACCGCGCACGTCCCGTTTCGGTCAGCGCAACGGCCCGCAGCACCGCAAGTGGCACACCGGTTTCGCGCGCGGCGATTTCTGCGGCCTGTTCGCACAACTGGGCCGGGCTGCCGGTGGCGAAAGCAGGATCAACCAGCAAGCAAACCGCAATCGCCGCTGGCAAAATATGGCCGGTGCCAAAACGATGTGGTCGTGAAAGACGTGGTGGCATTCGTTTTCCCCAGGCCCTAACCGGGCTTGTCCAAACCTAAGCCCTTCTTCCTTTCCAAACGGTTAGCGATGTTCAGGGAGGGGCGGGATTTGTCACTTGGGCCAACAACTTGTCCACCGTTGCCCGCGCCCACTCACTTTCATCAAGCAAGGCCCGGCTGCGGGCAAGCGGGCCCAGACGGGTGGCACTGGCATCAGAAGTATTGGGCGCATCCGGCAAAGGGTTCGAAAGAAGGCTGGCAGCAGCAGACCATACGGGATCGGTATCAGCGGCAACCGATTTCCAGTCCTGGGCATGGCGGGCAGCGACGCGGGCGGCGTCGATGTCATTCAGGGCAACATACTGGCGCAGCACGGCGTCCTGATCGGCGATCAAGTCAAAGGCAGCGGCGCGCAGACGGTCTGCCGGTTCACCGATCAGCCCCGCCAGATGGCGCAGGGCGGTGGTGCCGTCACGCTGTGCAATTGCAATCTGCGCAGTAAGAAGTGCCGCTTCGTCATTGGCATCCTTGACGACAAGCCCGTCACTGGCACCCCCGTCCCCTTCTATTGGCACCCAGCGCGCAGCCGGTCCGGCAAGGCCAAGCGTCAAAAGCCGCCGGGCCAGACTTTCGGCCACCGATTTGGAAAGATCGGGTATTGGCGCCTTATCAGGAAGAACAGCAGATTGAAGCAGGGCGGAATCGGAACCATGGTTTGCAAGAACCGCCCAGATTTCTGCCTGTAATGCGAAATCGTCTGGCCGTGCCGCGAAGGCAAGGTCGAACAGACCTGCCGACGCCTGCGCAAGGGCCAGCGCACGAAGAAGATCGGCTTCGATTTCGGTGCCCCGCCGTTCGTGCAGCAGTGCATCAAGCGCTGCAATCTGGTCGGCCGCAACACCCTTGCCCTCCGCGATCCGCGCATCAACCAGAAGAATCAATGCCCGTTCCGCGGCGGGATCGTTGCCTTCGGCCAGTTCACCGAGTTCGATTTCTGCGGCAGCGGTGTCGCCCAGCGCATGGTTAACCTCGGCCTCGGCCAAGGCGACCCCGGTATCGTGCAGGGGCGTAGCACGTCTTGAAGCCTCGGTTATGGCGCGGGCGGTTTCGACGTCATTCGTGGTAAGGAAAGCGTTTGCAAGATCGGGGCCCAACTGGCGACGCAGATGGTCTGGCAGGGCGGAAAAGCCGCGAATGACCGCGCCTTTCTGCAGATCTGGAAGTTCGGTGAGGTCGGTCGCCGAAAGAGCGGCCCACATCGCGGCCGGTGTGTCACACATTGCCATGGGCGCGAAAAAGCTGGCCGGGTCGCCCACGCCGTCCAGCACATCGGCCATGGCGATCAGAAGGGGCGCGTCGTCAAGGGGGGCGTCAAAGGCCGCCAACAGCGCTTTTGCCTCCGCCCCGAAACCAAGCCAGACATAATATTTCGCGGCGCGGTCAAGGGCCGTGGGATCGACATCGTCGAATTCGCCGACGATCCCGGTTGTCACATTGGAAAGATGGCTGATGACGGGGCCGGGACGCCCCCAGCCGGCAAGATCAAGCTGGTCGGCCGTCGGACAGTTCGCGCCGTCGGCTGTCATGGTGTCACGCGCAACATCGGCCCCCCCCGGCAGAACGATCATACCCAGGTCTTCGCCGACCCGGATCTGACTTTGAAACGCGCTTTCGGGGGCGTTTGGCTGGGCGGCACTGTCTGCAGGCAGTTCCAGTGTCACGACGCCACGGGCCGAACCTTCGCTTAGCTTGCGCAGAAGATCATCGCGCAATGGCGAAGGCTGTGCAGTGTCATCGGGGAGGGGGAAGACTTGTGGCGCGGGCGGGAAGGACAGGTCACCAGCCTGCTGCGCCAGGGTCGGGAAAGACGCCCTGGCGGATGGCACGGTCGGACGTGACCTTGGGCGAACAATCTGCGCCTGGGCAAACGGTTTGACAGTCAAACCATCAAGCCCGTTTTCGAAGGACGATCCCGAAGGCGCGGGCCCATCGCGCACGTCAATGACGAGGATGCCCGAGCCGAGTTCATAGGGAATGGCGTGGCAGGCACAGGCGATGCGCAGGTTCAATCCGCCCGTGTTGGGGTCGACCCAAACCGCAGACACCCTGTTGCGCGACATAAGGCGAAAAACGTCCAAAACATCAAATCCGAGGGGTGGGCCGTCCAATGTCAAGGCGTACCCATCCTCTGTACGCCCGAATGTCCAACCGCCCGTGGCGGTTTCGCCGATGCCGTTCAGCACCAGCCGAGAAAAGCCCGCATGTTCCCCGGACTGCACGCGAACCGGCGCCGCGGCGGCGAGGGCGGGGATGAGGAGTGCGCCAAAAAACGCCAGTCGTTTCATGCCGCGTCCTGCTTGAGCGCGCGCAACGCCTCTTCAAGATCACCAAAACTTGGCCGGACATGGTGCGGCGTGTTCTGGCGACCAACTTCGATGCAGATGTTTGGGGCGTGGTTGTGAAGGTTTGCCACCAGTACCTCACGGATCAGGCTGTAGAAATGACTGTCATCCTCCACCACGGCCTTCACGCGCGTGGCAAAAGGGCCGACAAGCCCGTAGGCCAGAAAAACACCAAGAAACGTACCGACAAGGGCACCACCGATCATCTTGCCCAACACCTCGGGCGGCTGGTCGATGGCACCCATGGTCTTGATGACGCCAAGCACCGCCGCGACGATTCCCAACGCCGGAAGGGCGTCTGCCATGGTCTGGAGCGCATGGCTGGAATGCATCGCGTGGTTCTGGGCAGTTTCCATCCGCTTGTCCAAAACCTCTTCCACCTGATGGGGGTCGTCATAATTCATCGACGCGGCGCGGAGGGTATCGCAAATCAGATCGACGGCATCGTGATCCTTCTGAATCTTTGCGTAGCGACCGAACACCGTAGAATCCTTGGGGTTTTCGATGTGCTCTTCCAGTGCCACGGGGTTTGTCTTGGCAATACGGATCAGTTCGAACAGCAGGCACAGCAGATCACGGTAATCGGCGGGCTTCCATTTCGGGCCCTTGAAAACCTTGGCCACGTCCTTGACGGTATGTTTGACCGCCGCGAAATCATTCGCCAGCAAAAAGGCCCCAAGCGAGGCACCGCCAATCATGATCATCTCGAACGGGAGGGTTTTCAGGATGATGCCCATCTTGCCCCCGGCGAGGATATACCCGCCAAAAACCATGATGAAGATCACCGCAATTCCGATCAGGCCAAACATCGGCTTCCCCTTTGACTTCGAACCTGATCCTTGCCTGCGGCCTGTTAAAATTTCCTGACTGGCTGATGGTTTTATGGATTATTCGGTGGGTACCTTGACATTGCGCCCGGCCAAAAGAACGCTGATGCCGTAAGCCGCCTCGGACGACATACCCGACATCACGGCGGCGGCAGCGTCGGGGCGCATACGGCCCAGAAAGCCGGCGGCGAATTCGGGATCCATCGCCTCGAACAGGGCGGCGGCATCCTTTGGTTTCATGGTTTCATACACTTCCGTCAGCCGCGAAAGATCGGCCTCGGCGGCGCCGTCCGCGCGGGCGAGCGTCTCGGAAAGTTCTGCTTCGGCGGCAGTCAGCGCTGCCATCCGCGCCCCGATTGCCGCATCGGCAAGCGCCAGCGCGGCCAGCCTGTCCTGCAGGGCGGCTTCCTGCGCCTTCACCTCCGCCTCCCGCGCTGACAGGGCCTGCGCCAAAGCGAGCGGCGGTTCGGCGCATTGCGTGGCGCCTTCCTGCACCACCGCTTGTGGTGCAGGCTCGGTCGTATTTGCGAGCGCCTTGCCAACGCCTGAGCCCAGACGCAAGGCGGCTGACGTCGCAAGAAACAGCGCGATGATATAGACGGTTCCGCGCCCGCCCCGGTTTCTGCTGATCATTCGGCGGCCTCCATCGTGTCACGGGTGGAGCGTCGGCGGGTAAACCGCGGTCGGCGATCTTCATCGATGGGGGGCGTGCGTTCCGGCTGGGCCGCAGGGGGCGCGTCAGGCAGATCATGCATCGCGGCCATCAGAAGTTCCAACCGGGCCGCAACTGATTCTGCCCGGGTGGTCAGGGTGGCAAGTTGGCCCGCAGACCCAGTGGCCGCCCCCCGCGCCTGATCAAGAGCGCGGGTCATGTCATCCACCTGCGCCGACAGAACCGCGATGGCACCACCCATCCCGGTTTCGAGCGTCGCAAAGGATTTCAACCGCGACCCGAGCACGGCGCAATAGATTGCAGCACCAACTGCCCCGGCCACCAACAGGATATCTGCGATAAGGTCCATCTTCGCCCCCTAGTTCAAAACGAATTCGGTGATCAGCAAGTCACGCACACGCCCATCACCCGTAACTGTCTGAATCCGCCTCAACATCTGCGCGCGCAGGCGAACGAGGGCGGTCGGATCTTCAAGTTGCGTCACTTCGACGGCACGCAGATAGCCATTGATGACGTCAAGGATGCGGGGCATCAGCAACGTCACTTCGGCAGCATATGGCTTTTCCACTTCAAGTTGCGATGTCATGCGCAGGTGCCCTGACGCAGATGCCGCGCCCAGCGATATGATGACCGAATCAATCGGGACAAAGGCGATATCGGGCAGCGATGGCAGATCGTGGTCACCACCCTCTGACGTGGGGGCGGCTGACAGAACCAGCCCCGAATAGGTTGCATAAAACCCGCCACCGCCTAGGAAAAGCGCAAGAATCAGCCCGAAAAGCATGGGCCGCTTTGATTTTTTGCTGGGCACTGCATCCTGCGAAACTGCTGCTTCGGCCATCATCCACTCCGGCAAATCCGACCTGCCGTTGATAACCACAATCCCACTAACCGATTGTTAAGCCCAATCCGCGAAAGCTGGTCCTGTCGGGCAGAAGCCCTTTCGTCGGAGCGTGAACGTGCAGAACCTTTTGCAGCTTTGGTCCCAACTGTCCCTGAACCGCCGCATGGTCGTGGTCGGGGCGACAATGGCGGTGTTTCTTGCTGTAATCGGGCTGTCGCGCATGGCCGCAACGCCAAATCTGTCGCTGCTATATGCCGGGCTTGACGGCACGGCGGCCGGACAGATTGTTGCGGTGCTGGAACAGCAGGGCGTGGATTTCAAGGTTCAGGGCGATTCCATTCTGGTGCCCGAAGCGCAGCGAGATGCCCTGCGTATGACGCTTGCCTCGCAGGGGCTTCCGGCGGTGGGGGCGGCTGGATACGAATTGCTGGATGGCATGTCGGGATTCAGCACGACGTCGCAGATGTTCGATGCCGCCTACTGGCGCGCCAAGGAAGGCGAGCTTGCCCGCACAATTCTCGCAAACCCGCAGGTCCGGGCGGCGCGTGTGCATATCGCCCAGACCCCGGCACAGGCCTTCCGGCGCGAGAATCAGCCGACGGCCAGCGTGACCCTGACCACGATGTCCGGCCAGATCGACGAAGGGCAGGCCCAGGCGCTTCGCCATCTTGTGGCGGCGGCTGTGTCGGGGATGCGGCCCGAGGATGTTGCAGTAATCGATTCCGTCGGCGGCCTTGTGTCGCTCCGCGGCGAGGATGGTGGTCTGTCGGACGATGCCGAAGGGCGCGCCACCCTGCTGCGCCAGAACGTCGAACGGCTTTTGGCGGCACGCGTGGGGCCGGGACGTGCGGTTGTCGAGGTCAGCGTCGACCTTGTGACCGACAGCGAGCAGATTACCGAACGCACGTTTGATCCGCAGGGCCGCGTCGCGATTTCAACCGACACCGAGGAAACTTCCAACAGCGCGACAGAGCCAGGGGGCGAAGTCACGGTGGCATCGAACCTGCCCGAAGGCGACGCAGGCGCAGGCGGAACCGGCCGAAGCGAAGCCAGCGAAACACGCGAGCGGGTGAATTTCGAAGTGTCCGAAACACAGCGTGAAGTGGTCAAGGCCCCCGGATCGCTCCGCAAGATAAGTGTGGCGGTTCTGGTTGACGGGCTGACGGTGGTTGCGGCCGATGGCACGGCCACGCTGGAACCCCGCCCGCCAGAAGAACTCGAGGTGCTGCGCGAGCTTGTCGCCTCGGCCGTAGGGCTTGACGAGGCTCGTGGCGATGTCCTGACACTTCGGTCCCTGGCGTTTGAACCGGCACTTGTGTCGGGAACACTGGTGGAGGCGGCGGGTCTATTTGGCACGATAGGTTTGCCGGAAATCATGACGATGGCGCAGTTTCTGGTTCTTGCCATTGTTGCCCTGATCCTTGGATTGTTTGTTGTGCGGCCCGTTTTGACGCGCCCGCCCCTTGCGCTGGCGGGGCCGGGGGCGACGTTGGCCCTGCCGGGTGTTGGCGGGCGGCAAATGGCCCTGACCGGAGAAATTGACGACACCGGGGATCTTTCAGGCTTGTCCGTGATTTCGCAGGACGACAGCGAAGACAACGATCCGGTCGCAAGACTGCGCAGGCTCATCCAGGAACGGCAGTCGGAATCGGTGGAAATTCTGCGCGGCTGGATGGAAGCCGCCGAGGAGCGCGGCTGATGGCACCGCTTCGCCTTGAGGTTTTTGAAACACCAAGCGCCACACCGGGCACAGTTGTCACCGACGTCTCTGCACTGGAGGAGGCGCGTCTGGCCGCGTTCGAAAACGGCTATACCGCCGGGTGGGAAGATGCGGGCACGGCACAGGCCGAAGACCAGAGCCGCATTCGCGCCGACCTTGCCCGAAATCTTCAGGCGCTGTCCTTCACGTATCACGAGGCGAAGGCGCATGTCGTCATGGCGCTTGAACCCTTGTTGACCGATGTGCTGGACCGGGTTTTGCCGCAGATGGCCCGGGAAACGCTGGGGGCAACGCTGCGCGAACAGCTGGTTCTGGTGGGCAAAGATCTGGCAGATGCGCCTGTCACGCTGGTGCTCAACCCTGCATCGCGGGGGGCGGTGTTGGCGATGCTGGACGATACCACCAGCCTGCCCTTGCGCATTGTCGACGAACCGACACTGGGCGAAGGGCAGGCCTATCTGCGGTTTGAAACCAGCGAAATCCGCATCGATACCAACCGGATCGTGGCTGACTTGCAGCGCGCCATCCAAAGCTTTTTTGCCCTTGCCGAGAAAGGCACCACGCATGGATAACCTTGCAGATACCAATCCGTTTTCTCAGGTCCCCATCGAGATCACGATCTCGGTAGGCCGCGCCCGCCCGCAGGTGCGCGACCTTTTGCGCCTTCAGCGCGATGCGGTTCTGCCGCTGGATCGGCGGGTTGATGATCTTGTCGAACTCTACGTCGGCGACCGTCTGATCGCCCGCGGCGAACTGCAAGAGCTTGAGGGCGATCAGGCAGGCCAGCTTGCCGTGCGGGTGACAGAGGTTGCCAATCTCAAGGGCGGGCTCTGATGCGGAGGGGCCTGCTGATCCTGCTGTTTGTCGGGTTGGCGGGTCCACTATACGCCCAATCCATCAGCGTTGATCTGGGCGGCGATGGATCTTTGTCATTGCGCAGTATCCAGTTGCTCGCACTTGTCACTTTGCTCAGCCTCGTTCCGGGGCTCGCCGTCATGGTGACGTGTTTTCCCTTTATCGTGACGGTGCTTTCCATTCTGCGGCAAGCCATCGGGCTGCAGCAATCACCGCCGAACATGCTCATCGTCAGCCTTGCGCTTTTCCTGACGTGGTTCGTGATGGACCCCGTCTTTACCGAAGCCTGGGTCAAGGGTGTCGAGCCTTTGACAAGTGGGCAGATCGACATACAGACAGCCATCCCCCTTGTTCTTGCACCCTTCCGCACCTTCATGGCCGCAAGGCTTGACGCCGAGGTGTTCAATTCGCTTCAGGCGCTGCGCCCGGGGCCTGTGACACCCATTCTGGATGCGCCATTGTCGCTTATGGTTCCGTCGTTCCTGCTGTCCGAAGTGCAGCGGGCGTTTGAAATCGGGTTCATGATCTTCTTGCCGTTCCTGATCATCGATCTGGTGGTCGCGGCTGTTCTCATGTCGATGGGGATGATGATGGTCCCGCCCGCGATTGTCTCGCTGCCGTTCAAACTGGCGTTCTTTGTCGTGGCTGACGGTTGGACTTTGATCGCTGGTGCGCTGGTGCGGAGCTATGGCGGGTAGCGCTCCATCCTGCCGATGTCAGCGCAAGCGACGGCTTGATGTCAGATGCAGAATTTGCGGATGACCCTGCAACTTGGAAACCACTTGTTGCCCCGGCCGCGCTGCGGCAACACGTTCACATTTGGCCAAAGCGGTGGTCCTGACCAGGCCTCCCGGAGTGCGCTGTAAAACGAGAAACGCTTTCAATAACATCCATGGCAGACCGTCTGGACCATATCGATTGGCGGTCGATCGGGGCAAATTTCGCTTCCCTTGACCTTAAGAGCGGTGGCTTGATTTGTTTAAAGGCGCCCAATCGAAATGCCGTATGGCCCTGACAAATCCACTATCGGTCAGACACGGCCGCCCCTACTGAACCACAAATTCGGCGTGGAGCGCGCCGGCCGCGTTGATGCTTTTCAGAATGTCGATCATGTCATAAGGGGCAACTCCCAGCGCGTTCAGTCCGGCCACAACTTCCGACAGGCTGGTGCCGCCCTGCAGTTCTGCCATGCCTGTTCCATCCGCAGTGTCGATACTGGCGCTGGTCCTGGGAACGACGACAGTCTCCCCTTCGCTGAACGGGTTGGGCTGGGCGACAAGTGGCATTTCCTGAATGCGCAGGGTCAGGCTGCCCTGTGCCACGGCAACCCTGCTGATGCGCACGTCTTCGCCCATCACGATTGTTCCCGATCTTTGATCGACCACGACACGCGCACGGGTTTCAGGCACGACCGTCAGGTTTTCCAGCCGGGCCAGCACATGGGCGGGTGAACTGGATCCAGCCAGATCGACGGCCACCGTGCCCGCATCCAGCATGACGGCGACGGTTTTGCCGAATTCGCGATTGACGGCGGCCTCGATCCGGCCGGCGGTGGTAAAATCCGGGGATCGAAGCGCCATGCGAAGTGAAGAAATGCTCGTGAAGTCAAACTCGACTTCGCGTTCGACCCGCGCACCGGACGGGATTGTGCCAGCGGTTGGCACACCTTGCACCACGCGCGCGCCTTCGCCTTCGGCCGAGATTCCGCCCGCGATGATCGTTCCCTGCGCTACAGCGTAGATCTGCCCGTCGGCCCCGTTCAGAGGAGTCATGACAAGGGTTCCGCCCAGCAGACTTTTGGAATCACCAATGGCGGAGACCGTGACATCAATCTGGCCGCCAGCGCGGGCAAAGGGCGGCAGGGTTGCTGTTACCAGCACGGCTGCCACGTTTTTCGGCCGGTATTGCTCACCCGCCACGTTGACGCCCAACCGCTCCAACAGATTGGACATGATCTCTTCGGTGAAAGGTGAATTGCGGATGCCGTCGCCCGTGCCGTTCAACCCGACCACCAACCCATAGCCCAGAAGATCGTTGCCCCGGACGCCATCGAATTCGACAAGATCCTTGATCCGGATCGGGCCGCCGAAGGCAGGGAAGGACAGGCATGCAAGCAGCAACAGCAATCTGATCATCGCAGAAAATCCACCAGGCTCAGGCGCGAAAGACGCGCGGTCAGGGTATACAGCGTTTCAAGCTGCGTTTGCGTTTCTTGCAGTCGGGTGGCTGCCTCATAAGGATCGACTGACACGATTGCCAACCGGGCGATGCCCAGCGCCGACGTCTCGGCCATGTTGCGTGTGCTGGCAGATCCGATTTGCGCCTCTACAACGCCCAGATCGGCCGCCATCTGCGTCCGGTCGGCCTGACCTGACAGAAGCATCTGCCCTGCGCGATCAGCCAATTGGGCGCGGGCGGCAGGCACACCTGCAAAGACACCACGATCCAGCAGCGCCGCCATGGCAAATCCCGTCAGCGTATTTCTGATCGCAGGGTCCATCGCCGTAACCCCGACTTGGGCCTGTTCCCCGTCCGCAAGGTCAAGCGGGGCAAGCGAACCGGCCCCGCGATAGGCAACGGCAGCATATCCTGCGGGGTCCGCGAACCATGTCGTCACGGCAGTTGCCACATCCTGCACCGTGACAAGCCCTGAAATTGCCGTCTGCAGCGCAGACAGGATGGCGTCGGCGTCCACCAATGCCCGCCCCTGCGTGGCCTGCCCGGCAAACAAGCTTCGGTCACCGATGCGGGCGTTCAGGGTGCTGACGGCCGTCGCAAAACTCTGGCCAGCTTCCGAAGCGGTTGCGTTCAACTGGGTTCCGTTCCCGGGCGACGCCGCCGAAAGCAGCATCGGGGCAAGATCGGCGGCAAGGTCATTCACCGTGCCCAAAGCCGTCTGCGTGGCCTGTGCCATCAGCCCAACCTCGGCTGTCACCGAAGCATACCCCTGCAATCGCGTGAGGCTCGCGTCGATTCCGTTCAGGGCGGAATGGTCGCCGCGAACCTGTCGCGTCAGATCAGCGGCCTGCCCGGTTGTGACTTCGGTCAGGTGCTGTTGAAGCGCCACCTTGGTATCCACCGTTTGGCGCCGCATCAGGAAAGTCTGGGCCATGTCACCGAGTGAGACGAGTGCCATTCTACATCTCCAACAAGGTTTTCATCAGGGTGTCGACTGTCTGGATGACGCGGGCATTCGCGGCATAGGCCTGTTCGATCTGCAACAGAATCTGCATCTCGCGGTCTGTATCGACACCTTGTTCCAGTTCCGATACCCGCAGCGCCTCGGCCCGGGTGGTGGCAAAGGTGGCGTCGGATTGCGCGGTCAGACGGGCGCTTGCGATTTCTGAGACAAGATCGCTGGCAAGACCTGCCACGCTTCTGCTGCCTGGCAGAAAAATACCGGACGCGACGGGGCGGCGGTCGGTGAGCGCAGTTTGAAGCGCCGAGAGCAACCCTGAATTGCCCGCATTTCCGGGCGCGGCGGCAGAGATACCATCGCGGATGCGCCAGACTGCACCACCTTGCGCCGGGTCCACCGCCGCGTTCAGGCGAAGGCGCTGTGCCAGACCAGCCTCGTTGACAGGAAGAAAGGCGGCACCCATGTCCGTGAACAAGCCTGCATCACCGGGCAGCAGGCTGGGGTCGACCATGGGGTCCTGAAACCGCGTAACAAGATCGCGGGCCACGGCATCAAGTTGGATCTGGGCGTTTGGCGCAATGTCGTCACGCAGCGCAAAGTTGGCCGCCAGCCGCCCGCCGGCAATCAGGCCGCCCTGCACCCCGGTGGCCAACGGCTGCCCGTTCAGCGTCAGCCCCGACAAGGCACCGCCCGCCATCGTCATATCTTCGGTGACCAAACCAGTGGGCGTAAAGCCGAAAGTGGCTGGCCGCCCTTCAAGCAGGACGGCACCGCCCGTCGAGAACAGGGCAATCTGCCCGTGTTCGCGGCTGACTTCACGCAAAGGAATGATGCTGGCCACGGAATCGACAAGCTTTTGCCGCTGGTCCATCAGTGCAGACGGGTCGCGCCCGTTGCCCGATTGTGCGCGGATCTGTCCGTTCAGATCGGCAATCTGTGTAAGCGCAGTATTCATCTGTTCTACGTCGATGCCGATCTTTCGGTCAGCCTCGGCCCGGGCCGTCTGAACTGCTGTGGCGGCGGAAGACAGGGCGTTGGTCAGACCGCGCGCCGCATCCACCACGGCCGTAAGGCGCGCCTGCGATTCGGGGCGGCCGGTTGCCGAGACAAGGGCCGCATCAAGCGCACCAATGCGGTTGGTCAGACTGCCCGGCGTATCGCCCGTACCCAGTGTCTGTTCCAAAGCAGCAAAGAACGCTTGCCGTGTGTCCTGTTCCGCTGCGCCTGCGTCTGCGACCCGGCGGTCGGAAAGAAGAATCTGATTGACGGTTCGTGTCACGCCAACCACATCGACGCCCTGCCCGCTTGGCCCCACGCGGCGTGCCGCCAGTTCGACGTCGCGCTGCCCGTACCCCGGTGTCATAGCGTTGGCGACGTTGGATGACACCACCTCGGCCATGCGTGACACGGCGGTCAGCCCCGACAGCGCCGACGAAAGGGTGGCAGTAATGCTCATCTGCTCAGACCCTAGCGTTTGATGTTGGTGGTTTCTTGCAGCATTTCGTCAACTGTCTGGATCACCTTGGCGTTGGATGAATAGGCGCGCTGCGTCTGGATCAGGGCAGTCAGTTCCGCCGCGACGTCGGTGGTCGATCCTTCGCGCGCGTATCCGACGACAGCACCTGTCGGGCCATCCCCTGCGTCCCACAGGAAGAACGACCCCGAGTTGGGCGAAACCTGATACGTCTGATTGTCGAGCGCGATAAGGCCGTTCAGGTTTGGGACATCGACCAGCGGAATCTGGTACAAGCGGCGGGTAAAGCCGGTGTCGTAGGTCGCAAGCACATAGCCGTTTTCGTCAACCTCCACCGCCGTCAGATTTCCGACAGGAGAGCCGTCCTTTGTAATCGATGTGGGGGCAAAGCTGTCAGACAGCTGCGTCAGACCATTCGGGTCGCCCAGTTTGCCGATTGTGATGGTAAGCGGCCCACCCGCGACCGTTAGGTCAAGCGTGCCATCCGCCGCATCGTAAGCACCGCCAGAAACAGGCGTCACGCCAGACAAGGTGCCACCGTTGCCGCGCGTGTCGTCGAATGTCAGTGTATATTCACCGATCAGCGCGCCGCCTTGTGCGGAATCGCGGATTTGCAAGGTCCATTCATTCGATGATCCGCTGGCGGGCACTGTTGGGGTGAAGGAAATGGCCAGTGTTTCGGATGTTCCAAGGTTTCCGAAGTATTCAACTGAAAGCGGAAAAGTCGTCCCGGGGGCCCCTGCAACCGTGCCGGTCGCGGGCAGGTTGACGCCAAGTGTCATCGCCGTCGTGGGGTCGCCGGTTTGCTGATTTGCGTTCACCACAACCGGCTGCAACCCCACCACTGTGTCGCGTGGCAAGACTGGAATCGCGCCGTTGGCATTGGCCGGCCAGCCCAGCAGTACAAGCCCGGATTTCGTTTTCAGCACGCCGTTGGCATCCGGATAGAACGAGCCTGTTGTCGTCATCATCATCGTCTGATCGCCCGATTCGAGCCCGACAGCCGATGTGACTGGCAGCATCCCCCGCCCCGCCACTGCCAGATCAAGAGCGTTTGATGTGGAAACAAGCGCGCCACGTTCATCGATCAGCCGCGAAGATGTCGGGCGAACGCCGCCCGCAGAATATCGGCTGGCATTCGGGGTCGTCGTCGACACCATGCTTTCGAAATCAGTCGTGACCCGCTTGTACCCGTAAGTGGACGAGTTCGAGATGTTGTCGGAAATGGTAGCAAGGCGCGCAGCATGAGCGTTCAGGCCGGCCACGCCCGCATTCAAGGCCGATGATATTGTCATGGAAAGCGCCTTTCTGATGCTTTGATCAACGATCAAGGCCACCTTTGCGCGCGTCCCCTTAATTTCCGGCTAATACCTAAAGTTTGAACGATCCTTTCAACGATCTCTGCGCAGCAAGATAATCTCTATCCGGTTGTTGCGCCCCGCCGTCGCATCCGCCGTCACGGGTTTGCGGTCTGCGAACCCGGCGATTCGCTGAAAACGCTCGGAAGGCATGCCGTTGCTCTCGATCAACGCTTTCATCGTCGCCGCCCGGCTTTGCGACAGTGCCCAGACCGGATTGTCGATCAGCGTGATGGGATAGTGGCGCATATGGCCGTTGACCGCGATTTCGTTGGTCGTGATCGCCAAAACTTCGGCGAGCCTCGCGGCAATAGCCTCGGTCACCGGTTCGGGCTGGGCAGTATCGCCATGGAACAGGGGCGCCCGATCCAGATCGAACAGTTCGATGACAAGCCCTTCGTCCGTGACCTTTGTCACGACGTGGCGCAATGCCTGCTGCATCGTCATGCTTTCGCCGCCCAGTGCGGTCAAGGCGCGTTCCATCTTTTCCTGCAGGCCCGCCAATTCGGTTTCGCCCTGCAGCCCTGCGGACTGATCGCTGTCGGTGGGTCGCTGCATTGCGGCACCGGTACCGTTCTGCGAAAGCGTTTCGTCAGTGAACACCGATTCCCCGCCAAAGGCACCGTCACCGCCGCCTGAAATGCGATTGATCGGGATGGTCGGACTGAAATAGTCCGCAACACCCTTTCGCTGCTTTTCCGTCGTCGCACCCAGCAGCCACATCAACAGAAAGAATGCCATCATGGCAGTTACAAAGTCGGCATAGGCCACTTTCCACGCCCCACCGTGGTGCCCGCCGGCCTGAATAATCTTCTTCCGTTTGATAATGACTGGCGCGGCATTTGATTGCCCTGCCATCCCACACCCGTTCATTCACCCGAGCTAAGCATTATCCGAACGAGGTGAAGGCGTGACTAACAGGTAAAGTTTGACGGAAAACGACCGGCAGGCATCATTCGCCTTCGTCCATCGTATCGTCTTCTTCTTCCTTGACGTTCATGTTGCGCAGATGCTGCGCAATACCCTCTTCGACATCCCGGAAATAGGTGAGCTTGCCATTCTCCAGAACGGCGGTCGACGTGCACAGCCGCCGGATCTGCGCCATCGAATGGGTGACGACCACCGCCCCGCTGTACCGCAGACGCTCCATAAAGACGTTTGCGCTTTTCTGGCGAAAGCTGGCGTCGCCGACGCTTGTCACTTCGTCGACGAGATAGGTGTCGAAATGAATTCCCATCGACACTCCGAACGAAAGCCGTGATCGCATCCCTGACGAATAGGTGCGCACGGGTTGATGGAAATGTTCACCAAGTTCAGCAAAATCTTCCACAAATTCCATCAGTTCATCGGTATCAACGCCGTAAGCGCGCGCTACGAAACGGGTGTTCTGCCCGCCTGTCAGATCGTTGTGAAAACTGCCCCGAAACCCCACGGGCCAGGAAATCGTGCCGGAACTGTCGATCGAGCCGCTGTCGATTTCGGTGGCCCCGGCGATCATCGACAAGAGCGTTGATTTACCAGCACCGTTGCGCCCAAGAAGCCCGATTGATTCGCCGGTCGGAAAGGTCATGTTGATGTTATCGGCCACGATCTTTCGCGACCGCCCCAACTGGAAGACCTTGTTCAGATTCCGGATGCGGATCATGGCTTAGCGGCGGTCACGGATGCTGTAGAAGATCAGGGTCGCCAATGACCAGCCAAGGAACAGCAGCACGCCTGTCAGCATCAGGATCATGGTATAGCTAGGGTAGATGGCACCTTGCGGCAAGGTTGGCTCTACATGCGCTGCAAGATAGCGGCTTTTGCGATTCGCCTCGCCTTGGGCGGTGTTGTAGATGAGCGTGGCGGAACGAAACGACTCTTCGGCGACTTCGCGGTCAACGACCAGACCTTCATACTCGGCGACGATCCGCGCGTAATCGCGACCGCCGGTCGAACCGTCGGCACCCATCCCAAACTTTTGACGTTCGTCTGCCAGACGACGTTCGATCGTGGCAATGCGAATTTCCATCGGCGGAATACGAGAGTCGTTTTCGCGGGCGACCGCCTTCAAAACGTCAAGGTCGATCATCGCGGCGGCAAGTTCTTCTTCCAGCTTGTTCATAAGGCCCATTTGGCCCTGAACGTCGGAAAGCGGATCAACCACCTGATTGCGCGAACGGTAATCCGTGATCGCGACACGAATTTCCTTCAATCGTTGGCCGGCGCGCGCAAGTTCTTCTCGGGCATAGCGGGTCGCATCTTCACGGGCGGCTTCGGACAGGCGGTTGATCATGAGCGACGAGTACCCGATGATTGCCTGCGCGATCTTTTGCGCCTCTGTTGGGGAAAATGCGCGGACCTCAAGGCCGATCAGGCCTGTGGATTCGTTGTATTCGACGCCGACCATGCTTTCCCAATATTTCTGCTTTTCCTCGATGTTGGCACCGGGCTTGAGCGAGAAAAACGGGTCATCCTGATAATGGCGGCTGTAAAGGGCGAACAGGTCAAGATCCTGATCGACACGCGCCACAAGGTCTGGGCTGCGGATGAAATCATACAGAATCTCTGCGTCAGTAGAGGCTGACCCTGTAAGCTGACTAAGTCCACCAAGCATGTCGACAGTGGACGCCCCTTCTTCCTTGCGGATCGAAAAGCCGGCGATGGAGGCGTACTGATCCTGCGCAAAGGTGAAAAGATAACCCGCCGTTACCATAAGCGGCAGGACAACGATCAGAAGAAAAGAAGCGAGCGTCAGTTTGTGACGGCGGCGCAGACCGGCGCGCGCTGCGGGTGCCCGAACGGGTTGCTGGGGTTGGGCGGTGCCGCCGACGGCAGGGCCAACCGGTGTTACAACCGGCCCGATGGTCGGCATTTTTATCGGCGTAACCGAAGCGGGCGTTGCTGCTGCAACTGCAGGGTTGTCGACCATCCGCCGACGTTCTGGCACCGAAAGAAGTGCCGGCCCGACAATCGGGCTGCGACGCCGACCCATACGAAGCCTGCGCTGCATCCCTTTACCACCTTCGATCATTTCGGCGCCCGCTGGCACGGCCACGTCTGGCGCATCTGTTTCCGATACGGGAGCAACTGGGCCCTTGGCCTGATCCGATTCCACCCAAAAACCCTTTTTTTCCGGGCAGTCAGGCGCGTCCAACTGTCCCACGGCGCAAGACCAAGACCAGCCTGGTGCCAAATCGAATTTGATCTTTCGCCTGCGTTCCTACTATAGACAGCACAAGAGAATCCAGTCGAAAAACGGGGCCCTGCCTGGCGATGGGTTTCGTTTGCCGATCATGTGATATGAATCGGCCCAAGCAAGGCGTTGATATGAAAAAGCGATCAGCCAGTTTCATTCCGATGGCCCAGCGCCCCGGCGTCTTCACACAGCCCTGGCGAACGCTTCGTTCCATCGGCGCATTGATGATGCGCGAGATGACAACGACCTATGGCCGGTCGCCCGGTGGATACATCTGGGCGTTTCTGGAGCCGATCGGCACGATTGTCGTGCTGACAGCGGTGATCAGCCTGGGCCTTCGCCTGCGCCAACCATCGCTGGGCGTAAATTTCGCGATGTTTTACGCGACCGGGCTTTTGTCGTTTTCCATGTATCAACGGACGCAAGGCAAAGTGGCGCAGAGCATCAGCTATTCCCGTGCGCTGCTGCGGTATCAGGCGATCCGGTTTTTCGACACCATTGCCGCGCGCGTGCTGTTGAACTTCATCACGCAGGCGAGCGTGATGCTGATCATTTTCGCAGCCTTGACGAGCATCTATGACACCCGCACGCAAATCGACATTCGTTGGGTCATGCTGAGTATGGTCATGGCGGCATCACTCGGCGTTGGCCTCGGTTTGATTAACGCCCTTTTGATGCCGTTGTTTCCGGTTTACGCATCGCTGTTCGGCATTCTGACGACACCGCTTTTCTTCTTGTCGGGCATTCTGTTCATCTATGAAGATCTGCCTGCGGGCGCCCAACCCTTTGCCTGGTTCAACCCGCTTATCCATGTGACCGGAATGATGCGACGCGGTTTCTATCCGCAGTATGATGCAGAATTTGTGTCGCCGATGTATGTTTTCACGGTTGCACTGATCCTTGCGGTGATCGGATTTGCGCTGATCAGCCGCTATTTCCGTTTTGTTGTGGATCGCAGCTGAGCGAGGGCTGTCGACACGGGTTGTCCGATAGCAACTGCGACGTCATATTGCTGAAAAAGCAGAGGCACAGATGGCGGAACAGCCCAATCCCGGTTGGCATGGAACCACAATCCTGGCGGTGCGCCGCGGTGGCATGGTTGTCGTTGCGGGTGACGGCCAAGTCAGCCTAGGGCAGACCGTCATCAAGGGTACGGCGCGCAAGGTCCGCCGCCTTTCGCCGGGTGGCCGCGATATCGTGGCCGGGTTCGCCGGGTCCACAGCGGACGCCTTTACCCTGTTGGAGCGGCTTGAAAAGAAGTTGGAAGCCTTGCCGGGTCAACTGGCGCGTGGTTGTGTGGAATTGGCCAAAGATTGGCGCATGGACAAATACCTGCGCAATCTGGAAGCCATGTTGATCGTCACCGACGGGCGTGATCTTTTCGTCATTACCGGGGCCGGCGATGTGTTAGAGCCGGAAAACGACGTGGCCGCCATCGGCTCGGGCGGGAACTATGCGCTTGCAGCGGCACGCGGCCTGATGACGACAGACTTGCCGGCGGAAGACATTGCCCGCCGTGCCATGGCCATCGCGGCCGAGATTTGTGTGTATACCAACGGCAATCTGACCGTTGAAATGATCAGTGGTTAGGAAACAACCGTGCAGTTTACAACCGACGATGTCCGCTCTGCAGTCGCCACAGGGATCCTGAGCGAGGCGCAAGCCGCCAGTCTGACGGCGTTGGCCGCAGCACGGGCCGGGCAGCGCGATCAACTGACGGCGGATGATGAACCATTCGAATTTTTTCGGGGGTTCGCAGAGATATTCGTTTCGGTCGGGCTTTTCCTTCTGCTGGCCGGCATTCTGGCGCTGACGCAGGTTTATGGCGGATTCCTGACACCGGCGCTTGCGGCATTCCTGTGCTGGACGTTTGCGCGGTATTTCACGCTAAAGCGACGCATGGCCCTGCCAAGCATCATTCTGGTGTCTGGTTTTGCATTGGGTGCCGCAATCTCGATTGCGTTGCTGATGGGTCTCGTGCTGCCCGAATGGGAAGGCAACCGCACCTATCTTGCGATCTTCTTCGTACTGGTGCTTGCGGCCCTGGCGGTGTGGTACCGGACGTTCCGGGTGCCGTTCACGATGTTTCTGGCGGGCTTTGCCGCGATGGGACTGATCTTCGTGCTGACCAACAGTCTGATCCCGTTTGTGGACAGCAATCTGTCATGGTCATCGATCTTTGATCTTCGGCAGGGGTCTGGCATGGCCATCGGTACCCTGACGTTTGGTCTGGTTGCGCTGGCCGCAGGGCTGGCTTTCGACATGCGTGATCCGTATCGGTTAAGCCGCTGGTCGGCCTGTGGGTTCTGGCTGCACATTCTGGCCGCGCCGGCGCTTGTGAACACTTTTGCGCTGACCGCGTACAACAGCGGTGATGCCAGCGGAAAGATCTTCCTTGCGATAACGCTCATTCTGGTGGCGCTGCTTGCGCTTATCATCGACAGGCGTTCGTTTCTGACGGCAGGGGTCGTGTATCTTGGAATCCTTGTTGCCTGGGTGCTGACGTCCGGCGGCGAACCTGCGCCGATGGCATTCGTCTTGTTGGTTCTGGGCGTTATCTTGACAGTGATGGGAACCTTCTGGACGCAGATGCGTGGCTATATCATGCGGTCGCTTCCCAATTTTCCCGGCAAGACGCGGCTTCCGCCTTATGTGATCGTTGAATGACAAACCTGACACCCCGCGAAATCGTGGCCGAACTTGATCGGCATATCATCGGCCAGGCTGATGCCAAGCGCGCCGTGGCTGTGGCGCTGCGCAACAGGTGGCGGCGCAAGCAACTGGCCGATGATCTGCGTGACGAGGTTTATCCAAAGAACATCCTGATGATCGGACCGACCGGGGTTGGAAAGACAGAAATCAGCCGCCGGTTGGCCAAACTTGCCAAGGCGCCCTTCCTGAAGGTGGAGGCGACGAAATTCACCGAAGTCGGCTATGTCGGTCGGGATGTGGACAGCATCATCCGCGATCTGGTTGACGCGGCCATGATCGACACACGGGCGCGGATGCGCGACGAGGTGAAGGCGCGGGCCCAGAAGGCGGCGGAAGACCGGGTGATCGAAGCGGTTGCTGGCAAGGATGCCCGCGATGCGACGCGTGATATGTTCCGGACCAAGCTGAAGAACGGGGATCTGGATCAGACGATGATCGAGATTGATGTGACAGATGCCGGTGGTGGCTTTCCCATTCTTGGCGGCCTGCCCGGCAATGGCATGGATCTGCAGATGCAGGGTCTGCAGGAAATGTTTGGCAAGGCGTTCAACCGATCAAGCCGCAAGCGTATGACCGTGCTGGAAAGCTATGACATCCTTGTCGGCCAAGAGGCGGACAAGCTGTTGGACGACGAAGCCGTCAAGGCAGCAGCATTGGAGGCGGTACAGGAAAACGGGATCGTATTCCTGGACGAAATCGACAAGATCTGCGCCCGCGCCGACGCCCGCGGTGCCGATGTCAGTCGTGAAGGCGTGCAGCGCGATCTGCTGCCGCTCATCGAGGGGACGTCGGTTTCCACCAAATACGGGGCGGTCAAGACCGACCATATCCTGTTCATCGCAAGCGGTGCTTTTCACATCGCCAAACCGTCGGACTTGCTGCCCGAATTGCAGGGAAGATTGCCCATCCGGGTAGAGCTTCAACCACTCACCCAGGCCGACTTTGTGCGCATCCTGACGGAAACAGACAATGCGCTCACCCGCCAGTATGCAGCCTTGATGGGAACCGAAGGGGTGAATGTTACATTCACACAGGATGGCGTGATGGCCCTTGCGCGGATAGCGGCCGAAGTGAATGCATCGGTCGAAAACATCGGTGCCCGCAGACTTTACACCGTGATGGAGCGGGTGTTTGAGGAACTCTCCTTCGCGGCACCCGAACGGGCAGGCAACAGCGTGACAATTGACGCTGCCTTTGTCGAATCGCAGGTGGGTGCATTGGCCCGGTCGGCCGATGTAAGTCGTTACGTTTTGTAGGTACGGAAGATTGCCGTGAAAAATACCGCTCTGCTGCTGGCCGTCCTGTTGATCTCTGCCTGTTCGCAGCGGGGGCTATTAACACTCGACCCCTCTGCTGCTGCGGTGGGCGATGTTTCAACGATTTTTGTCGGAACGACGCGGGCGATTGACCCCGCCGTTGGGTTGTACGGCGCTGAAAGATCGGAAAACGTGCTCTACAGCCGCTTTGACGTGTCCATCCCGCCGGATCGGGACATCGGCAAGATCACCTGGCCCCGCCATGGAAAGGCGGACCCGAACCGCGATTTCGTGACCACAAGGGCGGTGCAGTATACTTCCGGCGGCGCTTTTGCGATGGACCTTCGCAGGTCCATTGGATCGGCCAACAATCCGCAACGAGAAGCGGTGATTTTCGTTCACGGATTCAACACGACTTTTTCCGAAGGCCTGTACCGGCTGGCGCAGCTTTCACACGATCTTGAAATGCCGGGCACAATTATCGAGTATTCCTGGCCATCGATCGCGAACCCGCTTGGCTATGTGCATGATCGCGATTCCGCATTGTTCGCACGCGACGGGCTGGAGCAGTTGATCGGCGAAGTGAAGGCCGCTGGGGCAGATCACATCTATGTTGTCGCCCACTCCATGGGGGCCACGCTGGCAATGGAGGCGCTTCGGCAGATTGCCATTCGTGACAACAAGGATCTGCTGGATACCATTGACGCTGTGGCGCTGATCTCTCCTGATATCGACGTGGATGTGTTCCGATCACAGGCTCAGGCGCTGGGTCCGATGTTGCCTAATCCGTTTGCTATTTTCGGATCCGAGCGGGATTTCTATCTTGGCCTTTCAAGCCGGTTGACCGGCGAGCGGGAGCGGCTGGGGAATCTGTCCGATGTGACGCGTCTTGCGGATTTGAAGGTGACCTATTTTGATGTGTCGAACTATTCCGAAGGATCTGGCCATTTCAACCTTGGGGATTCGCCGACGTTGATCCGGCTGTTCGACCGGGTTGTGGACGTCGATAACGCCTTGAACGGTGACCAGCGAAACCGCGTCGGCCTGCTTCCCGGTGTGCTTTTGACGGTTCGTAACGCGACTCAGGTTGTCTTGGCACCGGTTGTCATTGTGGGTGACGAATTCCGGCGACGTTAACGCCCACGGCGCAGATACACATAAAGGGCGCCCGAGCCGCCATGTTTGAGGTGCGCCTCGGACACCTGCAAGATAGCGGCACCCAAAGGCGGAAGTCGCAGCCAGATCGGAACCTGATGTTTCAACACGCCATATCGTTGCGGGATCGGGCCGAAATCAGGCCCGGCCTTGCCCTTGCCCGTGATGACCAGAACCAGACGCAAACCGGCTGAGCTTGCATTCAGGATAAAGCGGATCAGCTCAGGCTGCGCCTCTGCCACCGTCATGCCGTGCAGATCAAGGCGGGCCTCGGGGGCAAGTTTTCCACGGGTCAGACGGTCAAACGCCTTGCGATCCATCTGGACCGCAGGCGGCACCATCGGTCGGGGCATCAGATCGGCGGTTCTTGCCTTTTCGCCAACGCGAAAGCGCGGCAATGCATCAGGTTGAAACGGAGGCGGGTCCGGAACAAGCGCGGGCGGCAGGTTCTGGACGGGCGTATGCACAGCTCTTTTGTGCATCGGCGCAGCGCTTCGCGCTACAGTTTGCCAAAGCGCCTCTTCCTCGGGGCGCAAGGTTCGACGGCGCGACATCGCATCAACCTTCGGGAAGCATCGCGTAAGCGCGATCAATCGGCAAAAGCTGAATCAGGCGACCCGCATCCTTGACCGTTCCCGCAGCCTCGCCCGCGTCCCAGCCCGTGCCATAGAAAATGTCGGCCCGCTGCGCACCTTTGATGGCCCCGCCGGTATCCTGTGCAACCATCAGGGAACGGATCGGATCGCGGCCATCCTTTTCGATCCACACAGGCGCGCCCAGCGGGGTGAAGGCAGGGTCGATCGCCACCGATCGCAGCGTGGTGATGGAACGCCCCATCGCGCCGATTGGACCCTTGTCGGCGGGAAGGTCACGCAGTTTGCGAAAGAAGACATAGGAAGGATTATGGGCCAGCAAGTCCTGCCCGAATGCGCCGTTGGCCTTGACCCATGCCCGGATGCTTTGTGCCGACGCCTCGGAAAGGGACATGGCCCCGCGATTCACGAGTTCTTGCCCGATGGAACGATACGGCTGCCCGTTCTTTGCGGCGTAACCCACCCGAAGGATGCGCCCGTCTGTCATCCGTATACGGCCAGAGCCCTGCACCTGCAGGAAATACACATCGACCGGGTCTTCCAGCCAGGCAAGTTCAAGGCCGCGGCCGGCAAGCAGACCTTTCTGGTCAATCTCTTCCCGACTGAACCACGCCTGCCCTTCGGTCAGCTCGGGCGGTTTGGCATAAATGGGAAAGGCGAACTGCGGGGTTCTAACGGGTGAACCGTCAAGCTCCGGCTCGTAATAGCCGGTGAACAAGGCGGGTGGGTTGCCGATGATAACAGGCTTGAAAAACAGTTCGAAAAAGTTGCGCGCGGCATTGGAAGTGTCTGCAACCTCGGCACCCAGCTTGCACACAGGCCGCCAGTCGGGATCGTCCAGCGCGGAACAGGTTTCGCGAAACGCGATCAGGGCAGGCAGATGATCGTCATCCGTCCACCCATCCAGTTCTTCGAACGTCAGGACCTGAGCCATCGCCGGGGGCGCGGTCACTGCAAGCATCCCTGCAAGCAGACAGGTCCGCGCCGCATTCATCAATCGCCAGTCGCCACCAGCAGCCAGTTCGGATCGTCAGACCCCATGGTGCGGGCAAACGTCCACACGTCGCGCTGGCGCTTTATTTCGTCGGGCTTGCCTTCAATCACATCGCCCGCCTTGTTGCGCACGACCGATGTCAATTCGCCACTGAATCTGACAGTGATTTCTGCCACACGCGTATCTGGATGAAAAACAGCATCCTGCAGAGCAAGATCGCGGAGGCCTACAAAATTCGCCTCAACGCTCAACCCCTGATCGTCGCGGTCTTGGAGGGCGTCGGCAAATGTCTTGGCGACGTCGTCGGCAAGAAACGGTTTGATCTTGGCCATTTCATTCCGCTCGAACCCCATCAAGATCATCTCATACGCGCCACGAGCGCCTTGCAGGAAGGTGCCGACAGAGAACGACGGTTCGGCACGCTTCATGTCTGCCAGGGCGACGGCAGCGGGAGAGCCTTCGGTCGCGTGATCGGTGATGTCGCGGTCGGGGCCACCCTCAATCACATCGAAACCACGTTTCGGGCGGTCCGGTATGGGTGCATCCAGTGGCAAGGGCGGCTTTTCAAACCCCTGCCGCGACCCCAAGACGGACCGCAGCTTGAGGATCAGGAAAACCGCGACCCCGGCCAGCACGAGCAATTGAACCAGTGATGAACTCATCTCGACCTCAGTTCCTTCTGGGCTAACATCGGCCGGTCTTTGTTTCCGGCCCTTGCGCTCTTATGTAGGGGGTGGGTTGGTCCAAGTCCACGGTAGGACCGCAAATGATCTCTGGAGGCGGCGGTAATGTGGTTTCTGATGCTTTTTTTCGGCTGGCCGCTGGTGGAAATCGGGCTGTTCGTGACGCTTGGCGGATGGCTTGGACTTTGGCTTTCACTCGCCGTTGTGATTGGCACGGCATTTCTTGGCATAGCCTTGATCCGGATGCAGGGGCTTCGGGTCAATCTGTCGGTGCGGGATGCGATCCGGCAGGGGCGCAATCCCGGGCCGGTGATGGCGAAAGGCGCGATACGCGTTCTGGCCGGGGTCATGCTGATCCTGCCCGGGTTTCTGACCGATTTTCTGGGTCTGCTGCTGCTTTTGCCGCCAGTACAGTTCGCACTGTTTACTATCTTGGCGCGTGCTGCGGCAAGGCGCGGGTCTGGTCGACGTGCACCGGTGGGCCCGGCCTCCGAGGAGGTGATCGAAGGGGAGTGGACGCAGATTCCTGCCGACAAAGGCGCAAAATCAGGGTGGACTCGGCATTGAGCCATTTCAGCTGACCTGCTAAACACATCCGCAACATTGGCCGGAAACAGTCCGCCAATTGAGGAGAACAAGAATGGCCGAAGGAAATGGTGCTGCAGCCGAGCCTGCAACCACCCCCCAGATCAAGATGCAGGTTCTGGCCCAATACATTCGCGACATGTCGTTTGAAAACCTTGTTGCACAAAAGGGCTTGAACGGCGGTGAAGTGCAGCCCGATATTCAGGTTGCGGTGAGTCTGGATGCGCGGAAACGTTCCGTCGATCACCAGTTCGAAGTGATCAACAAGTTCAAAATCACGTCAAAGAACAAGTCCAGCGGCGACACGCTGTTCCTGATGGAACTGGAGTACGGTGGCGTGTTTCACATCGAGGGCGTTGCGGAAGAACAGTTGCATCCCTTTCTGCTGATCGAATGCCCGCGCCTTCTGTTCCCGTTCGTGCGCAGGATCATTTCGGATGTCACGCGGGACGGTGGATTCCCGCCCCTGAACATCGATACCGTGGATTATCTGGCGCTGTATCGGCAGGAAATCGCGCGGCGTACCGAAGCGCAGAAGCCACAAACGATGGTGTCCTGATCTGAGGGCCGCACCGTTCAGTCGGTGCGGCGCTGCCAGATTGCCTTGGGGCCAAGGCGTTCAACAAAAACGGCATGGGCCGCCAGCTCCGCTTCGGTGATCCGCCTTTGCAGGGGCACCGGACGCGGGCCCGCTTGCCAGGATTTGCCGTCCAGACCAAGATGTGAATTGTCACGCTTGGACGTGCCCGCCGCCAGAACCAGATCGGGCTGCCGACCACCGACCAATTCAAGATAGACTTCCGCCAGCAATTCACTGTCAAGAAGTGCGCCGTGTTTTTGCCGGGCGGTATTATCAACGCCGAACCTGCGGCACAGTGCATCCAGCGACGCTTGAGAGCCGGGAAATTTCTGGCGGGCCAACATGACGGTATCAAAGGCCCGCGCGGCTGGCAGCAGCGGAAGCCCCGCGCGGCCAAGTTCGGCATTGAGGAATTTCATATCGAACGCGGCGTTGTGTATGACAAGCCGTGCGTCCCCGATGAACGCGAGAAATTCCGCGGCGACGGCAGCGAACACAGGTTTGCCGCGCAGGAAATCATCGCCAAGCCCATGGATGGCAAAGGCTTCAGGCGGCATCGGTCGTTTGGGATCAAGGTACTGGTGGTATGTCCGCCCCGTTGCGACGTGGTTGAAAAGTTCAACCGCACCGATTTCGACGATGCGGTGGCCGTCTGCGGGATCGAGTCCTGTGGTTTCAGTGTCGAGAACGATTTCACGCATCGGACGCTCCAGACCGAATAAAGGCGACAAGGGCATGGACCCCGATGCGCGTCGCGTCGAGCGCCAGCGTTTCCAGTATATGGGTGGCCATAGACCGCTTTTGCGGGTCAGGCATCTGCCGCGCAAGCAAGGATTGGAAAAGAACCTCGGTCATCCCCGGCCGGGCCATGACACGGCTTTTCTGCAGGGCAGGCGGGGCGGTGACCAGCAGCGTTGCGTCCATGTCAGACTGATACCCTTTCTCGAACAGAAGGGGGATATCGAAGACAGCGATATCGCCCGTTACAGTTGCTGCAAAATGCGTGCGGTCCTGTGCTGTCAGGGGGTGGACGATCGCCTCGATCAGAGGCAGTGCCGCAGGATCGTTGGTTACCGCCTGTTTGAGGATGGTCCGATCAACCTTGCCCTGTCTGATGGCGGCAGGGAAGGCAGCCCCAATCGGGAGCACGGCCGCCCCGCCGTTGGCGTAAAGGCGGGTGACGCATTCGTCGGCATCCCAGACGGGCATGCCCGCGTCACGGAAAAAGGCGGCAGTCGTGCTTTTGCCCATCCCGATGGAACCCGTCAGACCAAGTCGAAAAACCGTCATGCGCCCAGCACCGCGCGGCGGGTTGCTTCGTCAACCTCGGGCTTGTGGCCGAACCAGCGTTCAAATCCGGGGGCCGCCTGATGCAACAGCATCCCTAAACCATCGACGACCGTGCAGCCAATGTCTTCGACCGCGATCAGGAACGCTGTCTTGAGCGGTGTATAGACAAGATCCGTCACCAGTGCCGCCGGGTTCATCTGTGCCAAAGACAGGCTGAAATCCGGCTTTCCGACCATGCCCATGGATGACGTGTTGACCACTGTCGCCGCACCTTCGAACATTTGTCCGGCATGAACCCAGTCATGCACCACCACCTTCGCTCCGAAATCGTGACGCAATGCCTCGGCACGGGCCCGGGTGCGGTTGGCCAGACGGATTTCCGGAACACCAACTTCGATCAAGGCGGCAACCACGGCGCGGGCAGCGCCGCCTGCGCCGATGACGGCGGCCGGTCCGGCGGCAGGGTTCCAACCGGGTGCCTGCTGGCGGAGGTTGGCGATAAAGCCCGACCCGTCGGTGTTGTCCGCGTGTATCGTCCCATCCTTGAGGAAAATCAATGTGTTCGCCGCACCGATCAGGGCTGCGCGGTCTGCGACAATGTCGGCCATGCCAAGGATGGTTTCCTTGTGGGGGATGGTGACGTTCAGACCGACAAAACCCAGACGAGGAAGCATCTGCAACGCGGCCCTGAGATCGGACTGGGCGATATCCATGGGAATGTAGTGCCCCTTCAATCCGTAACGGCGCAACCAGTAGCCATGCAGTTGCGGTGAGCGGCTGTGCGCCACGGGCGACCCTATGACCCCGGCCAACGGGATACGCGGATGATCTGTCATGTTTCGATGAACCCCCGGATTGAAAGATAATCGAGGAGCGGCAGCAGGGGCAAACCTAGAATTGTAAAATGGTCGCCTTCGATCCCCTCGACCAGGCGAATTCCTTCCTGTTCAATCAGATAGGCACCTGCCGAATGCTGTATGGTATCCCAGTTGCGCCGAACATAGCCGTCGATCCAGCCATCACTGTTGCTTCGCATTGTGAGCCGTGCTGTTCCAACGTGACGCCAGACCGGGCCACCGCCGTCATAGAGAACGACGGCTGACAGTAGCCGGTGGGTCTGCCCACGCATGTTCTTCAACTGCTGTGAAGCTTCAGCCGGGCTTTCCGGCTTGCCCAGGACGAGGCCCTGAAATTCCAGAATCTGGTCACAGCCCAGCACCAATTGTCCGGGCACCTTGTCGGCAATCTTGCGCGCCTTGAGATCGGCCAGCGCATCCGCAATGTCACGGGGCGCTGCGTTGCCGGCGGTCATGGATTGCCGGATGGACAGTTCATCAATCCGCGCAGGCCGGGCCGTAACGTCCAGCCCTGCGGCGCGCAACATGGCAAGCCGCGTTGCAGACCCGGACGCGAGAATAAGGGATCGGACCATGGGACACTCTGTGTATAAACGGCCGTGGCAATGCGGCGAAAAACGGTGACACGCGGACTTTTCACGTCTTTGGGGCCGGACGCTGCAAGTTGTCAAGGAATCGACCCAGATCATCCCGTTGTGTGAAAGCTTTGGTCGGCTGCCGGGATAACCCTGTTGTGTCCCCTACCGATGGCGGAACATCAAATTGATACACAGGGTTCAAGTGATATAACCTATTGTATAGGTTGCTTTATTCGACACGCCGTTTGCTTTGTGGACAAGTCTTCTACTTTTCGGCAGCCTGTTGGCAATTTTTGGCAGAACCCGCGATATCCTCATATCCACGGCCCCTACAACATCATTCCTTTCAGATTCTTTTCATTTAAGAAGAAAGAAGAAAGCAGGTGAACGCATGGAAGATTTTCTGGCCTCGGCCTATCTCTGGATCAAGGCTTTGCATGTTGTGGCGGTGATCGCCTGGATGGCGGGGCTGTTCTATTTGCCTCGATTGTTCGTCTATCATGCCGAGCAGATCACGGTGGGAACCGATACCGACCGAATGTTTCAGACCATGGAGCGCCGCCTGCTGCGGGCAATCATGAACCCTGCGATGATTGCCACATGGGTGTTTGGTCTTGCGCTGGTGATGACGCCGGGGATCGTCGATTGGCAATCTGTCTGGCCTTGGACGAAGGCGGCTGCGGTTCTGGGGATGACGTGGTTTCACATGTGGCTGGCCGTACGCCGCAAGGATTTCGTGCGGGGGACCAATGTGACGACAGGGCGCACTTACCGGATCATGAATGAGGTACCGACTCTGCTCATGTTGCTGATCGTCTTTTCGGTGATCGTGAAATTCTAAGTGCCGTGTTGACTCGCGCACACGACAGCCCTATTGACGCTTTGCATTCCATTCGGAAATTGCGCTTCCCTGAACATGATGCTGTCTGGCTTGTGCCTGATACCTCAAGGAACCGACCCCTCCATGAACATCGAACGATTGAACCTGGCTGAACTGAAGGCCAAAACGCCCGCTGATCTTTTGGCGATGGCCGAAGAGTGGGAAATTGAAAACGCCCCGTCGATGCGCAAGGGCGAGATGATGTTTTCGATTCTCAAGGAACATGCCGAAGAGGGTTGGGAAATCGGTGGGGACGGCGTTCTGGAGGTGTTGCAGGACGGTTTCGGGTTTCTGCGGTCGCCCTCGGCGAACTATCTGTCGGGCCCGGATGATATTTACGTCAGCCCGGAAATGATACGGCAGTTCAGCCTGCGGACCGGCGATACCATCGAGGGTGTCATTCAGGCGCCGCGTGACAATGAAAAGTATTTCTGCCTGACCAAGGCGACGCGGATCAACTTTGATGATCCTGAACGCGCGCGGCACAAGGTGCATTTCGACAACCTGACACCCTTGTACCCAGACGAGCGGTTGAAGATGGAAGTGGAAGACCCGACGATAAAGGACAGGTCGGCGCGGATCATCGACTTGGTGGCTCCGATCGGCAAGGGTCAGCGGGGGCTGATCGTGGCCCCACCGCGGACCGGCAAAACAGTGCTGTTGCAAAACATTGCCCATTCCATCGCAACCAACCACCCGGAATGTTACCTGATAGTGTTGCTGATCGATGAGCGGCCCGAGGAAGTCACCGACATGCAACGGTCTGTGAAAGGTGAAGTTGTTTCGTCGACGTTTGACGAGCCGGCGACGCGCCACGTGGCTGTGGCGGAAATGGTGATTGAAAAAGCAAAGCGCCTGGTGGAGCACAAGCGGGACGTCGTGATCCTGCTGGACAGCATCACCCGGCTTGGCCGGGCGTTCAACACGGTTGTACCGTCGAGCGGCAAGGTTCTGACCGGTGGTGTGGACGCGAATGCATTGCAGCGGCCAAAGCGGTTTTTTGGTGCAGCGCGCAACATCGAAGAAGGCGGTTCGCTCACAATTATCGCCACGGCCCTGATCGATACAGGCAGCCGGATGGACGAGGTCATCTTTGAAGAATTCAAAGGCACTGGTAACAGCGAGATTGTGCTGGACCGCAAGGTTGCGGACAAACGGGTGTTCCCGGCGATGGATATTCTGAAATCCGGCACCCGGAAAGAGGATCTGCTGGTCGAGAAGGCCGACCTGCAAAAGACCTATGTTCTTCGGCGCATCCTGAACCCGATGGGGACAACGGACGGCATTGAGTTCCTGATTTCCAAGTTGCGGCAAACAAAGTCGAACAGCGAATTCTTCGATTCGATGAACGCTTAAGATATTGATATCATGGTGGTTTGATGTCCACGATCTTTGCGTTGGCAAGTGCGCGTGGCAAGTCAGGCGTTGCTGTAGTACGGGTTTCTGGCCCTGATGCACGCTTGATTGCGGCGCGATTGATTCAGACCATTCCTCCGGCACGTAAAATGGGTCGAAGAACCCTTATTGCTGCAGGGGACCTGATTGATGATGCGCTTGTTGTCTGGTTTCCCGAGGGTGCGAGTTTCACGGGCGAAGAAATTGTTGAATTTCATCTTCATGGTGGAGTTGCCACAGTTTCAGCGTTGCTTGGCTTTTTATCAGCGCAGCCTGAATTGCGGCTGGCAAATCCGGGTGAGTTCACGCGTCGCGCCTTTGAAAACGGCAAGCTGGACCTGACCGAGGTTGAAGGACTGGCAGATCTTATTGATGCCGAAACGGAGATGCAGCGTCGACAGGCGATGCGGGTTCTTAGTGGAGCGTTTCGGACCAGGGTAGAGGAATGGCGGCGTGACCTGATTCGGGCGGTTGCCTTGCTTGAGGCGACGATCGACTTTGCTGACGAGGACGTGCCGGTCGATGTTACGCCAGAAGTCAGGGCGCTGGTTGACGGATTGGTCGATAAACTGCGGTCCGAGATGGCTCAAAGTTTCGGTGCCGAGAGAATTCGCGATGGATTTGAGGTTGCCATCGTAGGTGCAACCAACGCGGGGAAATCAACACTGTTAAATGCCCTTGCAGGCCGGGAGGCGGCCATCACGTCGGAAATCGCTGGAACCACGCGTGATGTGATCGAGGTCAAGATGGATCTTGGTGGTCTGCCCGTCACCTTTCTGGATACGGCTGGTTTGCGGCCAACCGAAGACAAGGTGGAGCTGATCGGCATCGAGCGGGCTGTTGCACGGGCAAACGCGGCGGACTTACGTGTTTTTCTGCTTGATAACAGTGGCCTAAAGGCAATCGACCTGAGACCTGAGCAGCATGATTTGGTCGTGCAAGGCAAAGCCGACTTCGGAGAGGTGTCAGGATTGTTTGTGTCTGGCAAGACAGGTGCCGGGGTTGATATTCTGGTCGCAAACATTCAGAAAGTCCTGTCAGAGCGGCTACCGCGAGACGGTGTCATGACCCGGGAGAGGCATCGTGCAGCGGTTTCCAATGCAATCGTTTCTTTGGAAGTTGCCCGGGATAAGTTACAGCAAGGTGAGAGCGATGCGGAACTGATATCGGCATCCTTAAGACATGCGCTGCATGCCTTGGAGCTTTTGGTCGGCAGAGTTGGTGTCGAGGATGTGTTGGGTGAGATCTTTGCCAGCTTCTGTATCGGAAAATAGGATTGTTTCACATGAAACATTTTGACGTCATCGTCATCGGCGGAGGCCATGCTGGCACTGAAGCGGCAACGGCTGCGGCCCGCTGCTGTGCACAAGTTGCGTTGGTTACCATGTCGTTTTCCAACTTAGGGGTCATGTCGTGCAACCCTGCCATTGGTGGATTGGGAAAGGGCCATCTTGTTCGTGAAATCGATGCGTTGGACGGCATATTGGGGCAAGCCGCGGATCGCAGCGGCATCCAGTTCCGACTGCTAAATCGTCGCAAGGGGCCAGCGGTACAAGGGCCCCGTCTTCAGGCTGATCGAAAACTCTTCAAAGCCGCAGTGCAGGCCGCATTGTCTGCAACCCAGAACCTGACGATTATAGCTGCCGAAGTCATCGATGTTACCGTGCATGGTGGTTCAGTGTCTGGCGTTGTACTCGCCGATGGTGAAACGTTATCAGCCGGCAGCGTCGTTCTGACAGCAGGAACATTTCTGAACGGAATCGTTCATATAGGCGGCGACAGGACATCTGGTGGCAGAGTGGGCGACAAGGCATCCACACGCCTGGCATCTACATTAGGAGAGTTGGGCTTGCCGCAAGGCAGGCTTAAAACCGGGACACCCCCACGTCTTGATGGTTCAACGATAGACTGGGCCAAGCTGGAGAGCCAAAAGGGCGACGACAGCCCGATAATGCTATCTTTCCTGAACACAGCACCGTTTGTTCGTCAAATCAGCTGTGGCATCACGCATACAAATGAAAAGACGCACGACGTCGTTCGGACGAATCTTGCTTTGTCTGCCATGTACGGTGGCCATATCGCGGGGGTGGGGCCGCGCTACTGCCCATCGATAGAAGACAAGATCGTTCGATTTTCGGATAAGTCGTCACATCAGGTTTTTCTCGAACCTGAGGGGCTTGACGATAACACGGTATATCCCAACGGCATTTCGACATCACTGCCGGCCGATGTGCAGGA
Organism: Gemmobacter sp.; assembly: GCA_031425195.1. Taxonomy (GTDB): domain Bacteria; phylum Pseudomonadota; class Alphaproteobacteria; order Rhodobacterales; family Rhodobacteraceae; genus JANPIX01. The sequence goes on from JANPIX010000024.1 coordinate 69,266, forward strand.
AGCCTATGTCCGTACGATTGCTGGATTGGAAAACGTTCGCATCACGCAACCTGGTTATGCCATTGAATATGATTTCTTTGATCCTCGAAGCTTGCGGCAAACGCTTGAGCTGCGTGAGGTTGGGGGCTTGTATTTCGCTGGTCAGATTAACGGTACGACTGGTTATGAAGAAGCGGCAGCGCAAGGCTTGGTTGCCGGGCTCAACGCCGCCAAGCGCGCCCGTGGCGATCAGGGCATCACGTTTAGGCGCAGCGAAAGCTACATAGGTGTGCTTGTCGATGATCTGACAACAACGGGCGTGACGGAACCGTACCGGATGTTCACATCGCGTGCCGAGTACAGGTTAAGCCTTCGTGCCGACAATGCTGACCAAAGATTGACGCCAATTGGCGATGCGGCCGGCTGCATTTCTGAAGCGCGACGCGCCCAATTTGAGACCAAGATGGAAGAAATTTGTAGCGGCCGAAACCTGTTGGAAAATGTCTGTCTTTTGCCGTCAGATGTAGCAGCCATGGGGATCGCTATTTCCGATGACGGTGTGCGCCGCACCGCCTTGTCACTTTTGTCCTTTCCCGACGTGACTGCGGACATTCTCGCAAAATTTGTCGAAGGTTTTTCTTCTGTTCAGCCAGAAATCCGTGAACAGATTGCCAAAGATGCTTTGTATGCCCCCTACATCGCACGTCAGTTGGGTGAGGTTGCCGCGCTAGCCCGGGATGAAGGCATTGAGATTCCTGCCGAGTTTTCCTATGGGCAAATTGCCAGTCTGTCGCATGAACTGAAAGTGAAGCTGACGCGCGTTCAACCCCGCAATCTACATGAAGCGGGACGGATTGAAGGTATGACTCCGGCGGCACTGCTGGTCCTTTTGGCACATCTTAGGCGTCCGCAGGCAAAGCGGGCTATCGCGTGACGGGTACACTTGATGTTTCACGTGAAACGCTGCTGCGATTGGCCGAATTGCAAGCGCTTGTCACAAAGTGGACGAAAGCAATCAATCTGATCTCGAAAACGACTGTAACTTCAACTTTCACGCGTCATATTGTTGACTCAGCCCAAATCTTTGATCTTGCTCCAAAAAAAGCAGCCTGCTGGGTCGACATGGGAAGTGGCGCGGGCTTTCCAGGCCTGGTTATCGCATGCATCAGCGCAGAAAAAAATCGCGATATGCGGGTCATCCTCATCGAGTCAGATCAGCGAAAGGCAACATTTCTTCGACACGCTGCTCAGGCATTGAACCTTGAGGTAGACGTGCGCGACGAACGGATTGAAGCATCGCTGCCTGCCATGGCCGATGTTGCCTCGGCTCGGGCCTTGGGCTCTTTGGATCAACTCTGTGGCTTTGCTGATCGCCATCTCAAATTGGGCGGAACGGCGCTCTTTCACAAGGGGGCCCGCTACGAAGACGAGGTTGCCGCCGCGCAACGGCATTGGAACTTTGATCTGACAAAGGTAGACAGCGTTACCGACCCCGCCGCCGTTATTCTTCAACTAAAAGGTTTAGTCCATGCCTGACGTGTCTGGCAGCAAATTCCCGAAGATCGTGGCCATAACCAACCAAAAGGGAGGAGTTGGAAAAACGACGACGGCGATCAACTTGGCAGCCGGGCTCGCAGAACTGAACTTTCGTGTCTTGTTGATCGACATTGATCCGCAGGGTAATGCCTCCACGGGTCTGGGTGTGGAAGCCGCAGACCGCCGTTTGACGAGCTACGATCTTCTTCTGGACCATCGTTCTTTGGCTGACGTCATTCGTCCGACTGCCGTAGAAGGTCTGCTTATTTGTCCGGCGAACGCAGATCTTGCGTCGGCTGACATGGATTTGATGCAAAATCCCAACCGTACGCTTCAACTTCGACGTGCCTTGCACAACCCATCGACATCTGGCTTGAACATCAACTATATATTGATTGACTGTCCGCCTTCACTGAACCTTCTTACCGTCAATGCGCTGGTGGCGAGCGACGCCGTTCTCGTCCCCTTACAAGCAGAATTTTTCGCTCTCGAAGGTCTGTCCCAGTTGCTTCTCACCATACGTGAGATTCGCCAGTCCGCAAATGCGGCCCTCAGGGTTGAAGGTGTCGTGTTAACGATGTTTGACGGGCGCAACAATCTTTCGCTTCAGGTCGAACGCGATGCCCGCGAAACGCTTGGCGATCTTGTGTTTCGGACGGTGATACCCCGCAATGTCCGGGTAAGCGAAGCGCCCTCTTACGCCCAATCCGTGCTAAGCTATGATACAGCATCGAAAGGGTCAGAGGCTTACCGGGCCCTTGCGCGGGAGTTTGTGGCCCGTCAATCTCCGGCCTACCTGCAGACAAAAGGCGCAGCCTGATGACGAAACTCCCAGAACGACGCGGCCTTGGTCGTGGCCTTTCCGCACTTATGGCTGATATTCAACCGAACGCCGTTCGCTCCGACAACGCGTCAAACAGCAGCGACTATCGCGGTGAAACCCTTGTTCCTGTTGAAAAAATCCGGCCCAATCCGCAACAGCCCCGGCGTACATTCGCCCCAGAAGCCTTGCAGGAACTGGCAGATTCCCTGCGCCAAAAAGGCATTTTGCAACCCCTGATCGTTCGCGCCGTCGCGGGTTCCGACATGTTCGAAATTGTGGCGGGGGAACGCCGCTGGCGGGCCGCGCAGATGGCCCAAATTCACGAACTGCCAGTCATTATCCGTGCCTTTGATGATGACGAAGTGTTGCAGGTCGCAATCATCGAAAACATTCAACGCGCCGATCTTAACGCAATCGAAGAGGCCGCAGGCTACCGTCATCTGATGGACAAGTTCGGGCACACCCAGGAAAAACTTGCCGAAGCCCTGTCCAAAAGCCGCAGTCATATCGCCAATCTTCTAAGGCTCCTCAATCTACCCGAAGACGTGCAGGCGCACCTTCGTGCGGGTCGGCTGACGGCTGGGCATGCACGGGCATTGATCACGGCACCAAATCCGTCCGCACTGGCTCATCTCGTGATTGACCAGAGCCTGTCGGTGCGCGAAACCGAACAACTGGTTAAGTCGCGCATGAAGGGCAAGGCCGACCCAACCCCGCGCAAGTCGTTTCCGCCGCAGAAAGATGCCGATACCCGCGCACTCGAATCTGACCTTTCCGCAAACCTTCGCATGGGCGTCAGCATCACACACGAACCGGGCGGGGAACGCGGCACCCTGGCCATCCGCTATGCCACGCTGGATGATCTTGATCTTCTATGCCGTGCCTTGTCCGCCTTGCCTCGTGATGGATCCATCTGATCGCCCTTTGTCGGGCGCTATTACGCGACAACAAGGCCCTTGATCACCTGATTGAGTACGAGCCGCCCAGATGCGGTCGCTGACAGACGATCATCCGCGGTGACGAGCATTCCGATATCTACCAGATGAGCTATTTTTGCGACGTCCAGCGGTTGGCCCGCGAGCGCATGGTACCGGGACATTGAAATCCCATCCCGCAGCCGCAATCCCATCATCACATATTCGGCAGCCCGGTCTGACGAGGACAACATCTCTGGCGTGTTCTCACCGGTCGCCCGCTGCTCTACCCGCATCAACCATTCTCCCGGTGGCTTTGGCGTGTCGGTTGCCCACCGAACGCCTCCCATCGTCAGGCGGCCATGTGCACCGGGGCCGATCCCCGCATAATCGCCTGCCTGCCAGTAAATCAGGTTATGCCGCGATTCCGCCCCTGGCATCGAATGGTTAGACACCTCGTAGGCCGGATAGCCCGCCGCTTCGCACAATTCCTGCGTCAATTCATGGAAGTCGGCCGCCAGGTCTTCATTTGGCAGGCCTTTCAAGCCACCCCGGGCCTGCCGATCACCAAATGCCGTGCCCGGCTCGATGGTCAGCTGATAAAGCGAAAGATGGTCGGCTGCCATGTGCAGCGCCTCGGTCAATTCTGACCGCCATTCATGCAACGTCTGATGTTGCCGCGCATAGATAAGGTCAAAACTGACACGGTCAAAGTTTCGTGTTGCAATATCAAAGGCTTGCTTTCCATCTGCAACGGTATGAAGTCGGCCAAGGCGCTGGAGGTCTGCATCGTTCAAGGCTTGAAACCCCATAGACACCCGGTTCACCCCTGCCGCCCGGTACCCCTGAAACCTTGCCGTTTCGACAGACCCGGGATTGGCTTCCAACGTGATCTCCACGTCATTCGCCATTCGCCACGTCGCGGCAACCCGGTCCAGAATTGCGCCGACGATCCGGGGCTCCATGAGCGATGGCGTCCCCCCGCCAAAGAAAACGGAATTCAGCACACGCCCTTGGGTTTGATCGCCAATGCGGTCAATTTCCTCCAAATAGGCCCGCAGCCAGCGATCCTGATCGATACTGGCCGCGACATGGCTGTTGAAATCGCAATAGGGGCATTTCGACTGACAAAACGGCCAATGCAGGTAGAGCCCGAAACCGCCATGCCGCCAATCTTCCATGATCAGCCCTTGAATGCCGTGACTTCGATCTCGATCAGCATTTCTGGCCGGATCAGTCCGGCAATCACCATAGTGGCCGCTGGACGGATCTTACCCAGATGTGCGCCGAGAACCGGGGTCACTTGGTCGACAAGATTGGCGTCGGTGACAGTGTATTGCACGCGAACGATATCTCCCATTTCAAACCCCGCCTGATCCAGAACACCCCCGATCGTCGCAAAGCAGTTTTCGGCCTGATCCGCGATGTCGGCAGGTATGGTCATTGTTGCATAGTCATAACCCGTGACGCCCGACACGAAACACCAGCCACCTTTGACGATGGCCCGGCTGTAACCCATCGTGTCTTCGAAGGGCGAACCCGTGGAAATCCGTTTCATGTAAAACACCCGGCGACCAGTTTGCGAAATGCGTCGGCCCTGTGGCTTATCCGGTTCTTGGCCCAGCGATCCATCTGGCCAAATGTGATGTCAAAGCCATCAGGCTGAAAAATCGGGTCATAACCGTGACCCTGATCACCGCGCATCGGCCAAACAACCTCGCCCGGCATCACACCCTCGAACACCTCGTCATGCCCATCGGGCCATGCAAGGACGAGCGTGCAGCGAAACTGCGCCCGGCGCGGGAAAAGGGCCTTCGCCGCCTCAAGTTCCGCCCAGGTGCGGGCCATCGCCATCACGAAATCCCGGCCATTGGGCGTTTCCGCCCAGTCTGCCGTGTACACCCCCGGCGCGCCGCCCAATGCGTCCACCGAGATACCGCTGTCGTCAGCAAGCGACGGCAGTCGCGTAGATGTGGCCGCGGCATGTGCCTTGATCCGCGCATTGCCGATGAACGTGGTTTCGGTTTCCGCAGGTTCGGCCAGCCCAAGATCAGCCGCAGACAGCACTTTGACAGCAAAGGGCGTCAGAAGCGCCGCAATTTCTTCCTGTTTTCCCCGGTTATGGGTGGCCACCACCAGTTGATCACCCTGAAACTTGCGCATCGCTTACAGGATCGCCGCCTTTTGCGCCGCGACCAGCATCTTGCAGCCGGCTTCTGACAGATCAAGCAGGGCCATCATTTCCTCGCGCGTAAAGCTGGCCCCTTCGGCAGACATCTGCACTTCGATCAATCGTCCGGCACCCGTCAGGATAAAGTTGCCATCGGTGCCAGCTGCTGAATCTTCGGCGTAATCCAGATCTAGAACCGGCTGCCCGCCATAAATTCCACAGGAAATAGCAGCAACATGGTCAAGGATCGGGTCCGAATGAATGATCCCCGACGAAAGCAGTTTGTTCACTGCAAGACGAAGTGCAACCCAGCCACCTGTGATGGCCGCACAGCGCGTGCCCCCGTCTGCCTGCAGGACATCGCAATCGATCACGATTTGCCGTTCGCCCATTGCACTGCGGTCGACGCCCGCGCGCAGTGCCCGCCCGATAAGGCGTTGAATTTCTTGTGTGCGGCCTGACTGTTTGCCTGCGGCCGCTTCACGGCGATTCCGGCTGTTGGTGGCGCGCGGCAGCATCCCGTATTCCGCGGTGACCCAACCAAGACCCGTGTTCTTCAGGAACGACGGGGCCTTGTCCTCGATGGTCGCGGAACACAGCACATGGGTTTCGCCAACCTTGATCAGGCAGGACCCTTCCGCATGTTTCATGACGCCTGTTTCAATTGAAATCAGCCGTGGTTCATTCAGATTTCTGCCAGAAGGCCGCATCGATTTTTCCTTTGATCTGTTGTTGCAGATAGGCCGCATCAGACCCCATTTGCAACCCTGATGGAATGTCGCGCTTTAGGCATTAGCAAACCGCCGGATTGACGCCCCATGCCACCTGCCGCTAATCTGCCTTGCCCTGAAAGTGACCTGATGAACGATCCATCCCACCTTTTGTCCGACATGACCGAACGCTCGCGCGAGGTGTTTCGCCGGGTGGTCGAAGGTTACCTCGCGAATGGTGATCCCGTCGGTTCACGCACTCTGACCCGGACCATGTCGGAAAAGGTAAGTGCGGCCACAATCCGAAATGTCATGCAAGACCTTGAATATATGGGACTTCTTGATAGCCCTCATGTTTCTGCCGGGCGCATTCCCACGCAAACCGGTTTACGCATCTTTGTCGACGGCTTGCTGGAAGTGGGAAGTGTGACGGACGCTGACCGCGAATTGATCGACGCCTCGCTTGGATCAAGCCAGTCAGATGTGGCAACCTTGCTCGACAGGGTTGGGTCCACACTTTCAGGCCTGACCCGCGGGGCGAGCCTCGTTCTTGCACCCAAGCAGGAATCGGCCATCAAGCATCTCGAATTCGTGAGCCTGGGCCCCGACCGGGCGCTTGTGGTGATTGTGTTCGCAGACGGTCATGTTGAAAACCGTTTGTTTACCCCGCCACCGGGCCTGACCCCCTCCGCACTGCGTGAGGCGGCGAACTTTTTGAACGCCCTGGCCGAGGGGAAAACACTGGCGGAGCTGCGTCTGACGGTTTCTGCCGACATCACGCGCAGGCGGCAGGAAATCGATACGCTTGCTGGCGACATGGTCAACAGTGGCCTTGCCGTGTGGCAGGATGCGGGCGAACCGACAGAAAGGCTGATTGTGCGCGGTCGTGCCAATCTTCTGGAAAATGCCGCCGATGCGCCGGATCTTGAACGCGTCCGGCAGCTTTTCGATGATCTGGAACGTACGCGCGATATCGCAGACTTTCTGGAATTGGCCGAGTCTGGCGACGGCGTCCGCATTTTTATCGGCTCAGAGAACAAGTTGTTTTCACTTTCGGGTTCCTCTCTGGTGGTTGCTCCCTATATGAACGCTGACCGAAAGATCATCGGGGCGGTCGGCGTGATCGGCCCGACCCGGCTGAATTACGGGCGAATCGTGCCCATTGTGGATTACACGGCGCAACTTGTCGGACGGTTGATGTCGGACCGAACGAAGGGATAGCGAATGACGGACGAAAGGAAAGACAGCATGACTGAACAGGCAGAAACCGAACAAGAAGCGGTTGTCGATCAGCCAGATGCCGCGATGACGGGCGAACTTGATGCTCTGCGGGCGGAACGTGATGAGCTGCGCGACAGATTCATGCGGGTTCTTGCCGATGCCGAAAACTCTCGCAAGCGGGGCGAGCGTGATCGTCGCGAGGCGGAGCAATACGGCGGATCAAAGCTCGCCCGGGACATGCTGCCTGTCTATGACAACCTTCGGCGCGCCGTCGACGCCGCCAGTGAAGAACAGCGCACAGTGGCCGCTGCCTTGTTCGAAGGGGTGGAGTTGACCATGCGCGAATTGGTCAACGTGATGTCCAAACACGGTGTGACAAAAGTTGCCCCTCAGGTTGGCGACAAGTTCGATCCCCAGATGCACGAAGCAATGTTCGAGGCGGCCTTGCCCGGCACCAAGGCGGGAGAAATCATTCAGGTGATGACTGAAGGGTTTCTTTTGCACGACCGGCTGCTGCGCCCCGCCCAAGTGGGCGTTTCGTCCAATACTCAGGGCTGACAAGGCCCTTCAGGGCTTCATCAGCCCCCGCAGTTCGTACACCAGACGAAGCGCGTCGATGGGCGTCAATTCGTCTGGGTGAACGGCCCTCAGCGCGTCTTCAACTGCCGAACCGCGTGGGGGCGGGGGCGCGCTGGGCGTTAGTCGAAACAACGGCAGGTCGTCAATCAGTGCCTTTTGATGGACGGGCCCGCCGTCCCGGTCGCCTTTTTCAAGCGCATCCAGAACCACCTTTGCACGCTCGATCACCGCCAGTGGCAATCCGGCAAGTCGGGCCACTTGCACGCCGTAAGATCGGTCAGCCGCACCCTTGCGGACTTCATGCAGGAAGATGACGGCCCCTTCCCACTCCCGCACTGACACTGTGGCGTTTTCCACCCCCGCCAGTTTCGCTGAAAGGGCAGTCATCTCGTGGAAATGGGTTGCGAACAGGGCGCGACAGCGATTCTGGTCGTGCAGATATTCCAGCGTGGCCCACGCAATCGACAGTCCGTCATAGGTGGCCGTACCGCGCCCGATTTCGTCAAGAATGACCAAGGCACGGCCATCGGCTTGGTTCAGGATCGCCGCCGTTTCGACCATTTCAACCATGAAGGTCGACCGCCCCCGCGCCAGATCGTCAGATGCGCCAACGCGGCTGAACAGCTGGCTGACCAGGCCGATATGCACCTCGTCGGCCGGCACAAAGCTGCCAGATTGCGCGAGTAGGGCAATCACCGCGTTCTGCCGCAGAAAAGTGGATTTGCCGGCCATGTTCGGCCCGGTCAAAAGCCAGATTGCCGGGCTGTTACCGGGGGTCAACGCGCAATCATTCGCGACAAACGGCTGACCATGGCGTTTCAGCGCACGTTCAACCACGGGATGTCGCCCACCCGTCACCATGAAGGCGCGGCTGTCATCGACCTTTGGTTCGACCCATCCCTCGCTCGCCGCGATGTCGGCAAGACCGACGGCCAGATCAATCTCTGCCAGTCCTCGCGCGGCTGCCCCAATAGGACCGGCATGTTCCATCACTGCGGCACACAGCCGCTCGAAATGGCCGCGCTCAATGTCCAAAGCCTGATTGGCCGCGTTCAGAATACGCGTTTCGATCTGTGACAGCTCGACGGTCGTAAAGCGTACCTGACCCGCCGTTGTCTGGCGGTGAATGAATTCGGCATTGAACGGTGGCGACATCATTCGTTCGGCGTGGGTCGTGGTGACGTCGATGAAATAGCCCAGCACATTGTTATGCTTGATCTTCAATCCTGAAATGCCGGTCTTGGCGACGTAATCCGCCTGCATGGCCGCAATGACGCCCCGGCCTTCGTCGCGCAGCCGGCGGGTTTCGTCGAGTTCGGGATCAAAGCCCGCTGCGATATATCCGCCGTCCCGGGTTAAAAGGGGTGGAGTTGCAACAAGGGCCCGGGCCAGAAGATCCGTCAAAGTCTGGTGCCCACCAAAGCTGGCTGCCGCTTCGGCAATCACCTCTGGCACATCCCGAAGATGATGGGCCAACCTTGCCGCCTGCGTCAACGCCGCCCCGATCGAGCCGAGGTCGCGCGGCCCCCCACGGTCTAGGGCTATGCGTGACAAGGCCCGGTCAAGATCAGGCACGGCTCGCAGTTCCGCCTGCAGATTGGCCCGCAGCTTGGAATGGGTGAACAGATGCCTGACTGCAGCAAGCCTTGCCTGAATGGTCGCCAGATTGCGTGACGGTGCCGACAGGCGCCGCTCCAGCAATCGGCCCCCGGCTGCGGTAACCGTTCTGTCGACCGCAGCCAGCAGCGATCCTTCGCGGCCTCCTGAAAGTGCGGTGGTGATTTCCAGATTGCGACGGGTGGCGGCGTCGATCTGCATGGCAGCATCGGGGCGCTCCCGCACCGGGGGTCGCATCAGGGGCATCTTTCCGCGCTGCGTCAGATGAAGATAATCGACAAGCGCGCCTAAAGCCCCCAGTTCCGCCCGCCCGAATGTCCCGAACGCCTCCATCGAGCCCACCTGGAACAACGTCTGCAGCCGTTTATCCGCGTTGGTGCTGTCGAAACTGGCCCGCGCAAGGGGCGTAAGGGCCACCCCTGCTTCTTCCGCAATGCTTCCCAGTTCCCCCTCTCGCGCTTCGCTGACAAGCAGTTCGCGGGGGCCAAGCCGCGAAAGTTCGGGACCAAGCCGCACAAGGGGGCAGGGCATCACCCGGACTTCACCGGTTGAAATATCCATCCACGCCAAGGCCGCATCGTCGCGCACTTCGGCAAAGGCCGCCAAAAAGTTGTGACGGCGCGCGTCCAAAAGCGAGTCTTCCGTCAGCGTGCCCGGTGTGACCAACCGCACCACATCCCGGCGCACGACAGCCTTGTAGCCGCGCTTTTTGGCTTCTGCCGGGTCTTCCAGCTGCTCTGCGATGGCGACGCGAAACCCCTTGCGGATCAATGTCAGCAGGTACCCTTCGGCCGCGTGAACCGGCACGCCGCACATGGGGATAGGTGCGCCCGCGTGTGTGCCTCGTTGGGTCAGCGCGATGTCAAGCGCCGCCGATGCAGCAACGGCATCGTCAAAGAACATTTCATAGAAATCGCCCATCCGGTAAAACAACAAGGCGCTGGCATTCTGCGCCTTGATGTCCAGATACTGCGCCATCATTGGCGTTACGGCGTCATCTGTCACAAAATACCCCTTTTCCCCCCGCGACCCTACAAAAGCGCGGGCCGGGCGGAAAGGCGCAAATCCAGCTTAGTGGGTGAACGCAGCAGCCCCGCCCCAAAGTTCTTTGACCCGTTCATCACGCCCACAGGCACTGCGATAGAATTTGTATGCGTTCGACTGTTTTTTCGGGCCTGCACGGGTGATCACAAAGTTCGTGCCCTTGTAGTAGTCCTGGTGATAATCTTCCGCCGCATAAAACGGCCCGGCGTCGCGCACGGGGGTGACAACCTTCTGTCCAAGCTCTGCCTCTGCCTGCGCCACGGCAGTCTTTGCAATAGATTTCTGTTCAGGTGTCAGTGCAAAAACCGCTGTTCGGTAGCTGTCGCCCCGATCGCAGAATTGGCCACCTGCATCCGTCACATCCACCGAGCGCAAGAATTTGTGGATGATCTCGTCATACGTGACTTTCGCGTTGTCAAAGGTGATTTCCACCGCCTCGTAATGCCCGGTCCCACCGGCCCCCACCTGTTTGTAGGTCGGGTTTTCCGTCGTGCCGCCCGTGTATCCTGAAACAACTGACGTCACGCCGGGCACGCCCTCAAAATCGGATTCGACGCACCAGAAACATCCGCCTGCAACGATGGCCTTTTCTGATGCCGCCTGCGCCTGCGAGGCAAAAACTGTGGCGAGAGTGATGATGATAAGATTGCGAAACATGGCGTCCTCCGGTGATGCTGTGCCGATCTGCCGGAAACAGTGCTGATCGCGCAATTCACCCTGGCGTGAGGTCACGCGACAGTGACCCCCAGCGCATGTTCATGTCAGTTCACGGGCCGTTCGCACCGGACATTGAAACAGAAACGGCCCCGCAAGACTGCGGGGCCGCCCATTCAGATCAGATCAGGATCAGTCGTAAAGAACGGCTGCGATTTCGGGGCTGTCCATGTTGGTCTTGTCGTACCAGTAGAATCCGGTGTCGATCAGGGCCGGGACGGCTTCGCCACGGGTCGCCATGACGGCTGCCTTGACGGTTTCATAACCGATGCCAACAGGGTTCTGCGTGATCGCGCCGGCCATCGTGCCGTCCATGATCGCGGCCTTCTGTGCAGCGCCGGAATCGTAGCCGATGACGACAACGCCCGTCGTGCCGGTTTCCTTGATCGCGTTCACGACGCCGATGGCCGAACCTTCGTTTGCGCCGAAAAAGCCCTTCAGGTCGGGATGGGCTGTAAGGATGGCCTTGGCGATTTCGGTCGACTGCAACTGATCGCCAGCGCCGTACTGGATATCGACGATTTCGATGTCCGGAAACTTCGCAGCCATTTCGTTCACAAAGCCGTCGCGGCGGTCAATCCCGGTGCGCGACGTCTGGTCGTGAACAACAAGCGCCACTTTGCCTGCGCCACCGATCAGTTCGGCCATCTTGTCGGCGGCCAGCGCTGCGGCTGCCACGTTGTTGGTTGTGGCGGTCGACATCGGAATGTCGCTGTCCACACCGCTGTCGAAGGCGATAACCGGAATACCGGCATCCTTGGCCTGCTGCAAAAGCGGGATCGCCGCCTGGCTGTCCAGCGCGGCAAAGCCGATCGCCGCAGGGTTCTTGGCCAGCGCTGCCGAAAGCATATCCATCTGCTTGTCGACCTGTGCTTCTGTATCTGGCCCTTCGAAGGTGACTTCGACGCCAAATTCTGCGGCAGCATTATCTGCGCCGAGTTTTACGGCCTGCCAGAACTGGTGCTGGAATCCCTTGGAAATCAGCGGAATGTAAAGCTTGTCCTGCGCGCTGGCGATTCCACTGCTGGCAAGGATTGCCGTCGCACTGATCGCGCCAAGCAGGGTGCGTCTGGTAAACATCTGGTATTCTCCCTTGAAGTTGTTCGTTTTGGTTCGCGTGTGATCGGAACGTTGGCCGTTCTCTGGTTGATTTCGGTTCAGCCTGCTTTGCGGCGGCGAAGCATGTCGGCATAGACGGCCGCGATAATGATCATCCCGGTGACCACGGTCTGCCATTCCTGCGCCACGGACATGATCCGCAGGCCGTTCAGCAGGACTGACATGATCAGTGCGCCAATGATGGTTCCCAACACAGACCCGCGCCCCCCGGCAAGCGATGTGCCCCCGATCACCACGGCGGCAATCGCATCAAGCTCATAGCCAAGCCCCAGCGCGGGCTGGGCAGAGTTCAAACGTGCCGCGATCAAAAGCCCGGCAATCCCGCAGATGCCACCCGCCAGCGCGTAAATGGCTATCTTCCAGAAATCGGTGTTCACCCCGGAAAGGCGAACCGCTTCTTCGTTGGAGCCCAGAGCAAAGCAGTACCTGCCCAGCACCGTACGCCCCAGAACCCAGGAAATCACCACTGCCAGAATAAACAGGATCAAAACCGAATTCGGCAGCGGAACTGACGGAATGATCGCCCCCACCAACGACCCCTGCGAGATGGCGGTAAAGCCGGGTGTGTCGTTGAAATAGATCGGTTTTGTCCCCGAAATGACCAGCGACAGGCCCTTCAGGATCAACATCATGCCCAACGTCGCGATAAAGGGCGGAATTTTCATCTTGGCAATCAACGTGCCCGAAACACAGCCGCAAGCCGCCCCCGCAACAATGGCGGCGGCCACGCCCACGATAAGAGGCAGGCCAAGGAAGGTCAGGACGACACCGGCAATCACGGCACAAAACGTCATCAAGGTGCCGACCGACAGGTCGATGCCGCCAGTAATAATGACCAACGTGGCGGCGATTGCCAGAACACCGTTCACTGATGTGGCTTGCAGGATGGCAAGGATGTTGGCTGTCTGCAAAAAGTTGTCTGACGCAATGGAAAAGAACACCAGAAGCGCGATCAGACTGGCAAAGGCGAGTATCTTTTGCTGAGCGCCCGAGGCTTTCAGCCAGCCTGAAAATCCCTGCGAGGCAACGGGGGTCGCGGTCATGTCATGGCTCCTTCCGTGATGTCGTGGCGCTGTGTTGCAAGGCGCATGATGTCTTCTTGTGTGGTCTGGGCCCCACCTGGCAGGATACCTGTCAGCCGCCCTTCGCTCATGACGGCGATGCGGTGTGCCAGTCGCAGAACCTCGGGCAATTCGGAACTGATGACGATCACTGCCTTCCCCTCGGCTGCAAGCGATTGCAACAGCCGATAGATTTCGGCCTTCGCCCCCACATCAATCCCGCGTGTGGGTTCGTCAAAGATCAGCACGTCACAGTTTCGCAGCAGCCATTTGGCCACGACCACCTTTTGCTGGTTCCCACCAGACAAAAGCCGAACCTCCTGCCGGTCTGAAGGGGTGCGTATCGCAAGCGTTTCAATGTATCCGCGTGCAATCTTGCCCAGCGCGGCATCGTCAACAACACCCATCCGGTTGCCATAACGCGACAGGCTGGCAAGCCCGATGTTCGCCCGCACATCAAGCCCGAGTGCCAGACCAAAATGCTTGCGATCCTCGGACAAATAACAGATGCCCGCCGCCACCGCGTCTTGGGGGCTTTTGATGTTGCACGATTTGCCGTGAACAATCACTTCGCCCGCATCACGCGGGTCGGCCCCAAAGATAACGCGCGCCACCTCGGTCCGGCCTGCGCCCATCAGGCCAGCAAATCCCAGAATCTCGCCCTGTTTAACCGAAAAGCTGACGTCCCGGACTGTACGGCCCCGCCGCAACCCACGCACTTCCAGTGCCACGGGGGCGGCTGACAGATCGGGAATTTCGACGTGAACATTGTCCAGTTCCCGGCCGACCATCATGGAGATGATAGTGGAAATAGGCGTGTCGGCGGCCTGCACGGTTCCCACATAGGCCCCGTCCCGCATCACCGTCACGCGGTCGGAAATGCGACGGATTTCGTCCATCTTGTGACTGATGTAGACGACGCCAACCCCTTCCGACTTCAGCCGCCGAATGATGGCAAAAAGCTCGTTCGTTTCAGTGTCGTTCAGTGCGGCTGTCGGCTCGTCCATGATCAGGATGCGCGATTTGTGCGACAGCGCCTTGGCGATCTCGACCATCTGCTGGCGCGCCACCGAAAGGGTGCGAACCTCGACACGCGGGTCGATCCTCACCTTCATGGCGTCAAAGATTTCTTCGGCCTGCCGGTTCAATGCGGCATCGTCCAGCCGGCCAAAACTCTTTCGCGGCTCCCGCCCTATAAAGATGTTCTGCGCGACCGTCAGATCGTTCATCAGCGCAAGCTCCTGATGAATGATCCCGATGCCAAGCGCCTGTGCGGCCCGCGGCCCGGCCACCTGGACGGCCCGGCCATCCAGCAGAATTTCGCCAGAGTCGGGCTGATAGATGCCCGACATGATCTTCATCAGCGTCGATTTCCCAGCGCCGTTTTCGCCCATCAGGGCATGAACCTCGCCCGCCTGCACATCGAACTGCACCGATTTAAGCGCATGAACACCCGGAAAACGTTTGTCGATTGCGGTCATTCGGACAAGTTCGGTCATGCCTGCGCCCCGACGATTGCAAAATCGACAATCACCTTCGTCAGGTTTTCGCGATCATTCGCCAGATCTGGAAAGCGCGACGCAAGGTCGGTCAGACCGATGACCGCCGACACGATCTTGTCGCCGACGATGTGGCCCGCCCGGATCGCATCCATCACGGTTTGAAAGTCCTGCTCGGTGGCGTTCCTGCTGCCCACAAGCCGCATTTCACGTTTGTGAAACTCCGCGTCGTTGAACCGGATGTCGTCTTTGACGACGCTGACCAGAACATAGGTGCCGCCATGGGCCACGTTGGCAAAACCCGCTTGCATGGCACCGGCGTTTCCGGTGGCATCGAAGACCACATCGAAACCATCTGCCAGCTTGCCCGTCAGCAAGGGTGTGGTGATCCCGTGCAGATCGTCAAAATCGAAATTGCGCTTGGCCGCCTGAAGCCGGGCGGCACTGGCATCCTGCAGATGCACCTCGGCACCCGCCAGCCGCGCGAACAGCGCGGTGCCCAGGCCAATTGGCCCCGCGCCCGTAACCAGCACGCGGTCGCCCGCCGTCAGGTCCGACCGCCGCACGGCATGTGCACCGATGGCCAGAAATTCGACCATCGCCGCCTCGTGGAGCGTAAGGCCATCCGCCTTGTAAAGATTGCCCTCGGGCACGGCGATCCGGGCACACATGCCGCCATCGCGGTGCACCCCCAGAACTGAAATCGAGGTGCAGCAATTCGGTTTCCCGCGTGTACAGGCCCGGCAGGTGCCACAGGACAGATAGGGGTTTATGACAACCCGCTGGCCCTGTGCCCACCCAGACTGGCTTTGCGCAACGGTGCCGCCAAGTTCGTGGCCAATCACGCGGGGATATTCGAGGTAGGGATGCTTGCCTGCAAAAATGTGGTAATCTGTCCCACACAGCCCAACGGCACCAATGTCCACCAATACCCAACCGGTTGGGGCGTCGACAGGCATGGGACGGTCGACGAGCATGAACCGGCCCGGTTCGATGCACGTACCGCTCAACATGCTGGGACCGCCATTCGGCAGCATCGGCAACTCCTCCCTGAAGGCACGCCCTTTGGGCTTTGCCTGAAACGTTCGTTTCTTGATCTTGCCTGCACCGTCGCAGATGAATCGGGCATTGCCAATTGTTTTTAATCTTTATATCCATTTGGACAGACAAAAATTGCCGAAGGGGTTGGGCGTGGCACGTACAGACACCCGGTTTCGTGTGGCGCACAATGCAATGCTCGATCTGTTGTCGGCGCTGGAACCGGGTGCTGCCTTGCCATCTGAAACCGCCCTTGCAGCCACGCTCAAAGTCAGCCGGACGGTCGTGCGAACCGCACTCAAATCTTTTGACGACGCAGGGGTTATTCGCTGGAACGGCCGCGACAAGCATCTGACACGCGCGCCCATTCCCGCCGACCGTCTGGCACCGCGGGCCGACTACATCACCCGCGACGAACTGGAAGCCAGCTTTCTAGATTGGGTGCTACGCTTTGATGTGCCTGCCGAAACGCCATTGAACGTGGCCCAACTGGCCAAGCGTTTTGCTGTGGCCCCGCATGTCTTGCAAGAGTTTCTTGCCGGCCTCGGTACCTTTGGCCTCGTGGAACGCCGGCCGCGGGGTGGCTGGCTGTTGAAAGGCTTTACCGCCGACTATGCAGTTGAACTGTCAGAATTTCGCACCCTGATCGAGGTGAACGCCGTCCGCAGTTTTGCCCGTCTGCCACCGGATGCCCCGATATGGGCCACGCTCGACAGTCTGGAGGCGCAGCACCTGTCGTTGCTCGAACGCATTGATACCGACTTCCACGATTTCTCGCGCCTTGACGGCCAGTTTCACACGACGCTGAATTCGGTGGTCCAGAATCGCTTTGTCGCGGACTTTCAAAAGGTCATCTCGCTGATCTTTCACTATCACTATCAATGGGACAAACGGATGGAGCGGTTTCGGAACGAGGCCGCGATCGGCGAACATCTGGCCATCCTTCGCGCGCTGCGCAATCGCGATGCTTCTGCAGCCGAACAGGCTGCCTTGGCGCACCTGATGACATCAAAGGAAACGCTGCTGTCGTCGCTTCGCGGGAACAACCTTGTCTAGCCTGCGATCTTTCGAAGTGCAGGCTTTGGCCCCGTGTCACCATGTCGTGCAGCCCATGCCATGAAGCCACCCATGCGGCGCTGCACCTTTTGCGCATGGTTGTCTGCAATGTCCGACAACTTATGATCCAGAAAGGGATTGGAAAACCGTTCCATCGTGGTTTCAACGTAGGCTCGTGCCTCCGCCCCGAAGCCCGCTGCGGCAAATCCTGGCAAAACCTCGGCTTCATAAACGTCGATCAGCATGGACCTTAGCGCGGCGTCCGCCATCGCATCACGTACCAGTTGCGGGCCATGGCCCGACCGGTTCAACCAATCTGCCGCCAGCACGGTATGGCCCAGATTGAGGATATAAAGTTTCAACGTTTCCGTCAGCTCCAGATCATCAACAATGCGTATCGCAGGGTGCAGGCACGGCGGGCGCAGACCTGGCTGCGCTTCGATGGCCCAAAGGGCATAAGGCTCGGCCACAGAACCTGCGGGTTCGATAGGGGCCGACACGATTCTGTCGACAAGCGAATTTGCCCAGATCACCCCGCCTTGCAGCCAATCGCCGAAGGCTGGCGTCCGGTTATGGGCCAAGGCCAAGACGCGGGCCTTCAACACCTCGCCGTTGCGGGCGACAAGTTCGGTTGGCATAATCTGCAGCGCCCTGGCACCGCCATCGGCCGTGAACCGTGCCTCAAGCAGACACAACAGTTTTGCCGGATACGACATCGCCGGGTCAAACACCCGACCGCCATCGGCGGGCAACGGCGCATATCCCTGATCCCCGGTGTTTGACAGGATGATCGACGCTTCTTCGACGGCGATGTGAACGACCTGGGCCCAATCTGATGTTGCGGACAAGGCGCGACTGACAGATGTCACCCGGAATTCATCATCAACAACGGCCCCATCCAGCACACCCCGCACCCTGACAGGAAAGCCACCCGGCAGGGCAAGCGCCGCAAGCCGCTTCGCACGACCTGCATCACCCGTCGTCTGAACCACTGTGATCGGCCCGCAATCCTGCCCCTGTTCGCGGGCCTCAGACATAAAAAGATCGGCATGGGCCTGCAAAAAACGGCTGGTTCCAAACTGCAAGACGGGCGTTATCGACATGGTTATCCTCAAATGTGTTTTTATTGATTAAGAACCCTCGGCTTTCGTGTCAATGTCTGTTCATTCGCGCAAGAGGGAGAGAAAATCGCGAACCGCCTAAAAACCGCACGGCATGTCGGCCATTGCGCGATAAATAAGCACGCTGGCGGGAATGGCCGCTGGTTTCAGGTTCCGCACAAAATTGCGATTGCTGCACCGCCGCATGAACCATCTGCTGCGTCTGTCGCGGCGCATTCCGCAAGCGACGAAATTGGTGTGCGGTGACGAGCGCAACTGGACATTCGTCGCCACCGCACGGGTTGCAACCGAGGTTGCCATCTGAATATGGGCCTTCCGGCTGAAATAGGAAGGGCACAGTCAGGTGGCCGTCGCAAAGGGGACGGATATGAAACTTACCAGACGCATGCTGCTGGCCAGCGGGGCCGCCGCGTTGACACTGCCGACAATGGCTTTCGCACAGGATGATACGATCAAGGTGGGCGTGCTTCACTCGCTGTCGGGCACGATGGCGATTTCGGAAACCACGCTCAAAGACACGATGCTGATGCTGATCGAGGCGCAGAACGCCAAGGGCGGGTTGCTGGGCAAACAGATCGAGGCTGTCGTCGTTGATCCGGCATCCGATTGGCCGCTGTTCGCCGAAAAGGCGCGCGAATTGTTGACGGTGTCGAACGTGGATGTGATGTTCGGCTGCTGGACATCGGTGTCGCGCAAATCCGTCTTGCCAGTGATCGAGGAACTGAACGGTCTTCTGTTCTACCCAGTGCAGTATGAAGGCGAAGAATCGTCAAAGAACGTATTCTACACCGGGGCTGCGCCGAACCAGCAGGCCATTCCGGCAACAGACTACTATCTGGAAGAACTGGGCGTACAGAAATTCGCGCTGCTTGGCACCGACTATGTCTATCCGCGCACCACGAACAACATTCTTGAGGCCTATCTGATTTCCAAAGGAATCGCGAAGGAAGATATCTTCGTGAACTACACCCCATTTGGCCACAGCGACTGGTCCAAGATCGTGGCCGACGTCGTGGCGCTGGGTGCTGACGGCAAGAAGGTCGGCGTGATTTCCACGATCAACGGCGATGCCAACATAGGGTTCTACAAGGAACTGGCCGCCGCTGGCGTGTCGGCAGACGACATCCCGGTTGTCGCGTTCTCGGTCGGCGAAGAAGAGCTTTCGGGCCTCGACACCTCTAACCTCGTCGGTCACCTCGCGGCATGGAACTACTTCATGTCGGCGGATACCCCGGAAAACAAGGCGTTCATCGAACAGTGGCACGCCTTCACCGGTGACGACAAGCGCGTCACCAACGACCCGATGGAAGCACATGTGATCGGCTTCAACATGTGGGTCATGGCTGTCGAAAAGGCGGGCACCACCGACGTCGATGCTGTGCGGACCGCGATGTATGGCCTCGAAGTGCCGAACATGACCGGCGGAATCGCCAAGATGCTGCCGAACCACCACCTGACCAAGCCGGTTCTGATCGGTGAAATCCGCGCAGACGGCCAGTTTGACATCATCAGTCAGACAGAACCGGTTCCGGGCGATGCCTGGACAGATTTCCTGCCGGAATCGGCGGTTCTGACGTCCGATTGGCCCGGTCTGGAGTGCGGCATGTACAACACGGAAACCAAGACCTGCGTGCAGATCAAGTCGAACTATTGACCGAAAAAGGGGCTGGGCATCTTGCCCGGCCCCATCGCAGGATTTGCCGAATGCGCTTTACGTTCCTTATCGTGACCCTTTTTCTTTGGGTTCTCCCGGTTTCCGTTCAAGCCCAGACAGCAGCCCAGATTGTTGCAGACAATGCTGACCTTGTCGAAAAACCCTCACGCCAGACCATCGCGCCTGTCATCGCCGAACTGGCCGCTAGCGGCGACGCCGCAGCGCCGTTGATCTTGGAGGCTTGGGCAGACCGGCGGTTGGGGCAACGAAAATCCGATCAGGCGTTTTTTATCCTGACAGAAAATGACAGTGGCTGGGCGCTGACCGATCTTGCAGGCGTTGACGCCGGCACTGCTTCGAAGGCCGACTTCACCGAACTTAAACCGAATTCCGGTGTCCGGAGCATGATTGCCACGGCTCTTGTGCAGTTCCAACTGTCCGATCCCGAGCAAAGCGCCAGAGCGCTCGAGTCCATCGCGCGCGATCCGGAAGAAGCCCACCTCGCCCCACTGCGCGCCAGCATCCCAACTGAAAAAGACCCGGCCGTGCTGAACCGCAAAGTGCGGTTGGAGCGTCTGCTGACCCTTCGGTTCGACCCGGATCCACTGGCACGCGTGGCTGCCATCGATGGTTTCGGCGCGGATCTGGGCGTGGATGTGCGGGGCGCGTTGAACCCGTTGGTCGCTACAATCCGCATTGCCGTTGCAGGCGAACCGGCCGGCAATATTGCCCGCGAACTGAAAGTTGGCAAAGACCTGACCGAGGTCGAAGCCTATGACATGCTCGTCGCGGCTGATATTGCTCCCGCGCGCCTGACACGCGCCGAACAGCGCGCCGCGCTGACCGAAAACGTTGTCAATGGCATGATCGGCCTGACACCGGTGGCTAACCTGAACACCCAAGCCGCGCGCGATGCGGCCTATTCCGCCCTTGAACTTTCCGAAGCCGTCCCCTTTGCTGCCACCGACGACGAAGTGGCCGCCAATCTTGCGGCCCATCGGTTTTTCGAAGTCTACATCGAACCAGATGCCGCCGTTACCACCGCAGCTGCCACGACGCTGGCCAAGATCGACGGCAAGGTCGGCTACATGCAGTTCGCTGATCTTGCGCTTGATGCGGTGTCGCTTGGCTCCATCTATTTTCTGGCGGCCATCGGCCTTGCGATCACCTTTGGCGTGATGCGCGTCATCAACATGGCGCATGGTGAATTTATCATGATGGGGGCCTATACCGGATATCTGGTGCAGCAAGTGATCCCCAACCCGACGCTTTCCATTGTCATAGCCCTGCCCCTCGCCTTTGCCGTGACCTTTGCGGCCGGGGTGGCCATGGAACGCCTTGTCATCCGGCATCTGGTGCACCGCCCACTTGAAACCCTGCTTGCCACGTTCGGGATTTCCATAGCACTCCAGCAGCTTGCCAAGAACATCTTCGGCACACAGGCGCGCCCGCTTACCGCGCCGGGGTGGCTCGACGGGGCATGGGTTCTGAATGATGTGGTGTCGATCAGCTATATCCGAATTGCGATTTTTGTGATGGCGACCATCTTTCTTTGCTTCTTTCTGTTCCTCATGACGCGGACAAGATTGGGCTTGCAGGTTCGGGCCGTTACACAGAACCCCAAGATGGCCGCGTCCATGGGGATCAAGCCTGATCGCATCAACATGCTTACCTTTGGCCTTGGATCAGGCATCGCGGGTGTGGCAGGTGTCGCCATCGGCCTGTTCGCCAAAGTCACGTCCGAACTCGGGTCAGACTATATCGTGCAAAGCTTCATGACAGTTGTCGTTGGCGGTGTGGGCAGCATCTGGGGCACCCTTGCCGGTGCCACGATGATCGGCGGGCTGCAAAAAGGGATTGAATGGTTCAACCCGTCCAACACGCTGGCTGCCCAAACCTACATGATCCTGTTCATCATCCTGTTCATCCAGATCAGACCACGCGGCATCATTGCCCTGCGCGGCCGGGCGGCGGGGGACTGAGATGAAACAGTCGTTCATCGCCCGCAACCCTTCGATCCTGATTTTCCTTGGCGCGCTTGCAATCTTCACGCTTGCCGTCACTCTGTTGTCTTCCGCGTACGGTGTCGATTTTCTTTCAACATCGTTCATCAAGACCTTGGGCAAGACATTGTGCCTGTGCCTTGTTGCCATCGCGATGGACCTGATCTGGGGCTATGCCGGTATCCTGAGCCTTGGCCACATGGCGTTTTTTGCCCTTGGCGGCTACATGGTCGGCATGTGGCTGATGTATGCCCGGACTGAAACGATTGTCCTTGCATCGCTGCAAGGGTCGGTGCTGCCCGCCACGCCCGAAGAGGTCGTCGAAGGCGTAACCACGCAGATTTTCGGTGTCGTGGGCGCGTCCGACTTACCCCCGATCTGGAGTTTTGCCCATTCCCTGCCCATTCAGCTTTTGCTGGTTGTCGTCGTGCCGGGTCTTCTGGCGCTGGCCTTTGGCTGGCTGGCGTTTCGCAGCCGTGTCACGGGTGTCTATCTGTCGATCCTGACACAGGCGATGACACTGGCCTTGGCGTTGTATCTTTTCCAGAACGATTCCGGACTGCGGGGCAACAATGGCCTGTCTGGACTGCAGAACATTCCGGGGCTGGATGATGTCGGTCAGGATGCGCTGTCGGTCTGGTTCTTCTGGGCCTCTGCGGCGGCGCTGGGCGGTGGATACGTGATCGCGGCCTTTCTGGTGTCGGGCAAGTTCGGATCGGTGCTGCGCGCCATTCGCGATGATGAACAGCGGGTCCGATTTCTGGGGTATTCGGTCGAAAGCTACAAACTGTTCATCTTTACCCTGACGGCGATCATCGCGGCCATCGCCGGCGCGCTTTACTATCCGCAGGCGGGGATCATCAACCCCGCCGAACTGGCACCCATCGCGTCGATCTATCTTGCAGTGTGGGTGGCCATCGGGGGCCGGGGCCGGCTTTATGGCGCAGTCATTGGTGCGGCGTTCGTGTCGCTTGTCTCAAGCTGGTTCACGGGGGGACGTGCGCCGGACATCCCGCTTGGGTTCTATACGATTCAGTGGGTTGACTGGTGGCTTGTGCTGCTTGGCCTGTCATTCGTGCTGGTTACCTTGTATGCGCCGCGCGGCTTTGGCGGGCTGTTTGATCGTTTTGCGCGCCGTGTACCGCCGGACCGCCATGGCGCGGACCTTGGACCGGACACAGGTTCCTTGCAGCAGGCAGAGGCCGACAAATGAGCGCGCTTCTGGAGGTTTCGGGCATATCGGTGTCGTTTGACGGGTTTCGGGCGATCAACAACCTGTCGTTCAGCATCGGCCCCGCAGAACTGCGCGCCGTGATTGGTCCGAATGGGGCGGGCAAGACGACGTTCATGGACATCGTGACTGGCAAGACAAAACCGGACAGCGGCACCGTTACCTTTGGTGAAAAGGCGCTTTCCCTGTTGAAGTTGACCGAAGCGCAGATTGCCCAGGCAGGTGTCGGGCGCAAGTTTCAGCGGCCGACGGTTTTCGAAGATCAGACGGTGCAAGACAACCTGATCTTGGCACTGAAGGCGCGGCGCAATCCTGTCGCCGTGCTGTTCTGGAGGCCGCGTCAGGCCGATCTGACCCGGGTAGAAGAGCTTGCCGCACAAGTGGGCCTTGCCGGTGCGCTGCCGCGCAAGGCTGGCGAACTGAGCCATGGGCAGAAGCAATGGCTGGAGATTGCGATGCTTCTGGCACAGGAACCACGCCTGCTTTTGGTCGACGAACCGGCGGCGGGCATGACGCTCGCGGAACGCGAACAGACCACGGCGCTGCTTGTGGATCTGGCAAGGACAAGGGCCGTTGTGGTGGTGGAACACGATATGGAATTCGTGCGTCGTTTGAACTGCAAGGTCACGGTTCTGCACGAAGGTTCGGTTTTGGCCGAAGGCACTTTGGCCCATGTGACCAAAGACCAACAGGTGATTGATGTCTATCTGGGGCGCTGAAAAATGCTGACGACCAAGGGCCTGACCCTGCATTACGGTGGCGCGAAAATTTTGCATGGCATTGATTTTACGGCAAAAGCCGGGCAGGTGACCTGCATTCTTGGCACCAATGGTGTGGGAAAGACCAGCTTTCTGAAAGCTTTGGCCGGAACCCATCCCCGATCGGGGGGAGAGGTGACGATGGACGGCGAAACGCTTGGAATTCTAGCCCCGCAGGACATGGCCGTTCGCGGTCTGGCTGTTGTCCCGCAAGGGCGCATGATCTTTCCGCTGTTGACCGTGACCGAAAACCTGATGACCGGCTTTGCCGTGCTGCCAAAGGCAGAGCACCGGATTCCTGATGAAATCTATGATCTTTTTCCCGTTCTGCGCGACATGGCGCATCGCCGCGGGGGTGATCTTTCGGGCGGGCAACAACAACAGCTTGCCATCGCGCGGGCCATGATCATGCGGCCGAAAGTTCTGCTTCTGGACGAACCCACCGAGGGGATTCAGCCCAACATCATTCAGCAGATTGGCCGCGTGATCACCTATCTGCGGGACAAGGGCGACATGGCGATTGTTCTGGTCGAACAGTATTTCGACTTTGCCTATGCGCTGGCCGACAGTTTCACCGTTCTGCGACGAGGGGCCGTTGCGGTGCAAGGCACCAAGGCGGAACTGACGCAAGACACGCTGCGTGCCGAAGTGTCTATCTGATCACAGATCGGGCAGTTCCATCAGTTCGGCGGTGCGTGTCCACAGGATTGCAACGCGCACGGCTTTGCCCGGATAGATCTGCCTTAACGCCCCGGCATAGGCCGCAAGTTGACGCTGCAAACCGTATGGTACCTGTATGTTTTCTGTAGGTACAACGCGGTTCGATTTGTAGTCGACGGCCAAGACATCCGAAGGCCCAACGATCAGCCGGTCGATGCTGCCAAGCATCGGTGTTCCGTCCAGATCAGCGGTGACGCCGACCTCGGCCAAAGTGCCGGGCGCGAACAGCGGGGCGAGGTGGGGTGAAGACAACACCCGTGTCGCATCGGCAAGGCAGATGGCGCGGTCGTCGTTGTCCGGGATCAGCGATTGCGCCAGCTCAGGCCACGCAGAGGCGTTGTAATCGGGCAGGTGCTGCAACAGCAGGTGCAGGGCTGTGCCGCGACGACGGGCGGTTTCGCCGTCTTCGCCATCGTTTTCGCCCAGCAAGACTTTGGCACCGGGCAGTTTCGATGGGGAGATTGGCGTGACGCGCGGAGCGATGGCCGCGCGCGGCGTATCCAGTGCAGGGGGCGTGGCGGCATTGTCGGGCGACCCGGTTTCAGCACCTGCTTCTGGCCAATCGCCGAACCAAAGTTTCAATCCACCCTCATCTTCGGCATTCGGGGCAACATTTCTGGCCCCTTCTTTAATCCGGTCGTACCATGCCAGACCTTCGGTTTCAGACCCGTCATCCGATTTGGACCCGTGCGATTTCAGCCTGCCTGCCGCACCCACCATCAGCCAGCTTTGCGCCCGTGTCATCGCGACGTACATCAGGCGCAGACTTTCGCGGTCTGCCGCCTCTAACCGGGCCTGCCGCGCCTCGGTCAGGATTGCGGGGCTGTCGGCGGTTCCGGGTTTCCAGACCACTGTTCCGTCAAGAAGGCGGATCAATCTGCTGCGGTCACGGGCCGTCGGATCGGCAGTGTCGGGCAGGATCACGATGGGTGCCTCCAGCCCCTTGGCACCGTGCACTGTCATCACGCGGATCAGGTTGCCAGAAGTGTCCACCTGCCGTTTGATCTGCACCTCTTCGGTTTGCAGCCATGTCAGAAAGCCGGTCAGGCTGGGCACGTCGCTGCGTTCATAGGCCAGCGCTTGGGACAACAAAGCGTCGATGCCGTCTTCCGCCTCGTGCCCCAAACGTGTCAGGAGCAGGCGACGCCCATTGTGGCGCGTAAGCACCCGTTCCAAAAGGTCAAACGGGCGCAGGAAATCGGCCTGATTTCGCAAATCTGTCAGTATCGCAAGGGTACCCGGATGTTGTTCCGCACAATCGCGCAGTGCCGTCCAGAGATAACCCCTGCGACCGTGGGCCAGCCGGAACAGTTGGTCTTCGTCCCAGCCAAACAGGGGGGATTTCAGGGTTTCGGCAAGGGCAAGGTCATCCTCCGGCGTCACAAGAAATGCGAGCAGAGATACCATGTCCTTGACCGCAAGTTCCGCGCCCAGCTTCAGAACATCCGCCCCGGCGATGGGCAGGCCAGCGGCCTTGCAGGCGCGGATGATTTCCGAAAACAGGTCAGAACGACGCCGCACCAGAATCAGAAAATCACCTGCTGTGGCCAGCCGGGGGCCGTTCTTGCCGGGGATAAAGGTTTTGGCGTTCAGAATTTCCTTGATGCGGGCCGCGATCTTTTCGGCCAGCAGGGTGGCGGGATGGCGGGGGGATATTCTGTCAACCGGATCTGTCCATTCGCCGTGTTCGGCGGGTTTGTCCGTCAGAAACGGGGGCCAGATTTCGACCCGTCCGGGCATATCGGTGCGGAACGCCGCGTGACGGAAATCACCACCCATTGCCGCCGCCTCGGCACCCAGCGCGGCATCGACGACATTCAGGATCAGGGGCGACGACCGGAATGAATGTTCCAGCGTCATGTTGGCAAGCGCGCGATCACCCGTTTGCAGCCGATCTGCAAAATGCTGACGCATACGGGCGAAATCATCGACGTTGGCACCCTGAAACGAATAGATGGACTGCTTGACGTCACCCACGACGAACATCGTTCGGGGATTTGCGGGGTCGCCGGGGTTGTCCAGAATCTCTTGCGCAAGCAGGTTTATGACGTCCCATTGGACCGGGCTTGTATCCTGCGCCTCGTCCACCAGAATGTGGTCGATGCCGCCGTCGAGCCTGTAAAGCACCCATTGCGCTACGGCGGCGTCCGTCAGCAGCGCCTTTGCGCCCGAAATCAGATCATCGAAATCGAGCGCGCCGCGCGCCGCCTTGCGCGCCTTGTATTCCGGCAGAAAGGCCGCAGCAAAGCGGTGCAGGGCGTGGGTGTTTTCTGCCGAGCGCAGGGCAAGTTCGCGGTCTTTTGCCAGCGCGACGCGACGCATGAAATCGTGGAAATCGGCCAGAAGATCGTCGCCCATTTCCCCGGCGGCCAGTTTGGCCGGGATGGTGGACGTTTTTGCCTCGGCTTTGTAGGTGCCGTCTTTCTTGTAGAGAAACGCATCATACAGGCTTTCAAGATCATCGGTCGTGGGGTCTGCCAGATGAATTGACGCCAGTGTTTTGGCCAGCGTCTGCATGGTGGGCGAGTGTCTGCGCAGGATGGGCAGAACCTGTTCGAACAGGGTGGCCTCTGTTCCGTTGAACACGGTCGCAATCAGATGGTCGGGGGCGAAATCCTGCGACAGGCCAAAGGCGTTCAAACAGGCGGGCCGATCCAACGGCGCGGCGAACCCGGCTCGGTGCGAGGCGATGTCGGCCACCAGCCGGACCAGATCGTCGCCGGTTGCCAACATGGCCAGACCCGCCAGCACATCGCGGTAGGGGCCGGAGGCCATGTCTTCCACAATTTCATCGCGCAACAGGGCGGCGGCGCGATCTTCCATTTCGACGAACTGCGGTGAGATGCCCGCCTCCATCGGGAACCGGCGCAGAAGGCCCGCGCAAAAGGAATGGATCGTCTGGATGCGCAGGCCGCCCGGCGTTTCGATGGCCCGGGCAAACAGCCGCCGCGCACTGCGCAGATCGTCGGGGGCGAGCCAGCGGTCAAACCCTAGTTGCGCCAGCGCATCCCGCAGGTTCGTGTCAGGCATCATGGCCCATTCGCCCAGCCTGCGGAACAGACGGTTCTGCATTTCCGACGCGGCGGCCTTTGTGTAGGTCAGGCACAGGATGCGGGTCGGATCGACGTGGTTCAGCAAAAGGCGTGCCACGCGGTCTGTCAGAACCGACGTCTTGCCGGACCCCGCATTGGCCGCAAGCCAGGTGGATGATGCAGGATCGGCGGCGTCCACCTGCCGCTGGCTGGCTGCGTCGCGCGTCATTGGCCCACCATGATCGTTGTCGGCATCACCGTCATGTCCCATTCGCCAAAGCGTGACAGGTGATCGTAATCGGACACATCATTTTCCTTCTGGAACGCGCGCCGGGGGGTGAACCCCTTGTCGGGCGACAGATAGCTGCCGATCAGACGCGGCAGACCGGCTGCAATTTCGGCCTGAAGTTCAGGGGTGATTTCCGTGGTGACGGCCTTGGGTGCGGTGCCAAGGCCCAGATAGGTGACGCGGGCCACCTCCATCGGGCCATGCTGCGCAAAGGCCCCACGCTCGGCCATCATTGCGAGCAAAAGCAGTTGCTTGTCAAAGTGGGTCTGTTCTTTTCGGCTGGGCGGGGTGCCTGTCTTGTAGTCAAGGATATGCACCCGGCCATCGGCCAAGCGGTCGATCCTGTCGGGTTGGCCTGTCAGACTGAACGGCAACGGGGCGAGCGGTTGGACCCCCCGTGTTTCAAGGACAAGGGGGGTACCACCGTTTTGGTCGACGTCATCCAGAAAGAAATCCGCCGCCCGCGCCAGACGCGCCTGCCAGAAAAGACGGGCAGCCGCCCAAGGCACCTGTTCCAGCAGGGTTTCTTCCGTAAGCCGGGCAAGCCGGGCCTTTGCCTCGGCGCGGGTTTCAACAGGGCGGTCGCGCATGAAGCGTTCCAGCACGCTGTGCAGAACCGTGCCACGCAGCAGGGCGTCGGGCTGGGGGTGCAGCGGGTTCAGGGGGCGGAGTTTCAGGATATACCGGGCATAGATGGCATAGGGATCACGGATCAGCCTTTTGATCGCCGTGACCGGCAGTTCGGCGGGCCGTGCGGCCACTGGTGGACAGGGGGCGGGGCGCAGGGGTGCGCGGCCATCGGGGATGATCCGTTCCATGTCCTGTGCCGTCTGCAGCCAATAGCGACCCCGCGCGCGCATGTCTGCCAAGGCCTGCGGACCGTTGCGTTCCACCACGCCGCCGACAAGGTTGACCAGACGGTTCAGCCACCGCGACGGGACGGTTTCTGTTTCGGCGTTCCGCAGTGCCCGCGTCAGGACCACGGTTTTCGCGGCGATGGCCTGTTGGTAATCATGTGCCGAAAGACCGATCCGGCGGTCTGGCAACAGAAGCCCGGCGTCGTGGCGCATCCGACGGTTCATCCAGGGATCGGGGTCGGGCAGGGGTGGCCAGATGCTGTCATTCATTCCGCCCAGAACCACCACATCCGCCCCCTGCACCCGCGCTTCGAGCGTGCCCCAGATCATGATGCCGGGGGTGGGCACCGCGTTGTCGCGGACGTCGGCCTTGGCGATCACCGCTTCGAACAGATTGCGGTAATCGGTGCAGGACAGGATGCCGCCATGGGCCGCCTCTGTGGTCAGATTGGTCAAAAAGGCGCGGGTTTCTTCGCCCGGCCCATCGACCCACAACTGCCCGGAGCCAAGGCTTTCCCACCCCTGCGCCAGAAGTTCCGCACAGCGCAGATGCCGCGCCACATGGTCGGACAGGGGCAGGCTGACCGGAATGTCGACCTGCGCGAACACGCGGCCAAGCCAATCCACCCAAGCCGGGGCAAGGGGATCAGTCTGGCGGTCAAGCCAGCGGGCAAGCACGGTTTCATCCGGGAAGGGGGCTGCCACGCGGCGCAACCACAGCTCCAACTCGCGGGTCAGCCGGAGGTGCGGGCCGCGAATATCGCCGCCGGTTGCGGCGAGCGGGTGTTTCAAAAGGGTCAGCATCGCCTCGGACGTCAGTTTCCGCCCGAACAGGGCTGCTACATGGCGCAGGAACCGACCCGGCGGGGTAAGCGCCATCGGGCGGCCAGCGGAATCGTCTGGGACGATGCGCCACTGGTCAAGTGCGGCGGCGACCTGACGCGTCAGACCGCGATCGGGCGTGACAAGGGCGGCAGTCTGCCCCCGTTCGGCAGCACTTTTCAGGATAAGGGCAATCGCCAAAGCCTCGGTTCTGGGATCTGCCGCCTCGATCAGGGTCATTTCGCGGGTTGCGGTTGGAAGATCGGGGAGGGCCGGGCCTTCGGTCAGCCATTGGTCGGTGACCGGGGCGGGGCGAAGGGAAAGGGACACAAGTTTGTTCCGCGCCGGATCAGGCGCTGTGGCCATGTGCCAAAGGCGCACTTCGGCGGGCATCAGGCCAAGCGCGCGCAGCAGGCGGTGAAAGCGGTATTGCGGATGATCTTCGGTGACCAGTGCATCATCCATGCCTTGCCAGACATGGTCAGGCTGATCGAAATCGAACCCCGGAAGAACCACCATCCCCTGTGACAGACCCGCCACCGCCTCCATCAGCAGCGCCGTCGTGCCGCGCGATCCGGTTGATCCGGCAAGGATGATCGGATGATCCGGTTCCGCCAGTTTCCAGCCCGCGACAAGCGCCTGCACCGCAAGCCGCTGGCGCGCCTCGGCATCGGGTTGGGCGTCGGGGCCGAAAAATGGTGCAACAATCTCCATGAATGTCTTGGTGCGTTGCCAGTGGGCGGAATGGTCTGAAACGTCCAGCCGGGTGATCGTGTCGGGCGACACACCTTCGCCCTGCATTTCATCGAGCAGGGTGGCAAGACTGTCTGCAAGGTCGAACAGGGCGGACCGGGGGGCGAAATCGGGCTGCGCGTCAAGGAGACGCGAGATCAGTACCGAAAGGTCCAGACGCCTGCGCAGCGAGGACACAGCGACGGGCAGGCCCGGCATCAAGGCCTGCGAACCGATATCGGTGACAAGCCGGATGCGCGGCAGAAAGCCTGCCCCTGCGGCGACAAACAGATCGGTCACCCGCCTGCGCATCCGTGCCGTGTTGACGATCAATTCGACGCGGGCCATCGCCTCGGGCGGGCTGTCCGCCATGCGGGCGCGAAGGCCTTGGACCAGTTCAGCCGGAAAATCGGCACCCGGGGGCATGGCATAGACATGTGCCGTCATCTTGAACCTTCCAACAGCGTTTCCGCCAGGGCGATACCCTCGGGTCGTCCGACATCACACCAACCGCCCCGGTGGACAACACCAGACAGACGCCCCTGTGCGATCATCCTGTCCCACAGCAGATTCAGGGAAAAGACAGCCGATTCGATATCACGCAGGCCGTCTGTGCGTATGATCTGCGCACCAAGATAGACATATGCACCGGTTCCGGGCGCGCGGATCAGGCGGCCTGCGGGATCAAGGTCGAAGTCGCCGCCACCCGAGTGGCCGGTTGCATTTTCGCGGGGCAGCAAAAGCAACAGCCCGTCCATGGATTGCGGCATCCAGCCCGCATCCAGCTCCTGCAAGGCATTCGCGCCCGTCCAGACCGCATCGGAGTTGAGCGTGAAAACGGGGTCTGTTTCCAGCAACGGCAGGGCATGCCGCAGGCCGCCGCCGGTATCAAGAAGACAGCCGGTTTCATCGCTGAACCTGATATCTGGGCGGTCGGCAAGATGTGCTGCAAGTTGCGGGGCGCGGTAATGCAGGTTGACGACGATGTTGCCGATCCCAACCCCATCCGCCAGGGCGAGCGCGTGGTCGATCAGTGGCTTGCCTGCCACCGGGATCAGCGGTTTTGGCTGCGTCGCCGTAAGCGCGCCCATGCGGGTGCCCAGACCGGCGGCAAACAGCATCAAGGATCGCGGCATGTTCCGCATTTTGCGGCAATCCTTTGCAGGTTTTCTGAGGTGGGTTCCGGCAGCAGGCTCGCGCAGATGTCTGCGAGTGGGCGCAGCACCGGGGCTGTGAGGTTTCGCTGCAACTGCCCCCAGACGCGGGGGATCAGCGGCAGATAGCCCGACTTTCCCGACACCAGACATAACCGCGCGAATATGCCCAGAATACGCAGGGCGCGTTGTGCCCCAAGGACGGCGGCGGCGGTCTGCAGGGTTTCATGATTGCGGCCCGTCTTTTCGGCAAAGCGCCTGATCATGGCAGGTTCCACCCCGGGGGCCACGTCGCGGCGGGCATCCTGCAACAGGGAAATCAGGTCATAGGCGGGCTGACCCATCTGAGCCAGTTGGAAGTCAAGGAGGCCGACACGCCGCAGACCATGGCGGCGGGGCAGCCAAAGCAGATTTTCGGCGTGGTAGTCGCGCAGGATCAGGACGCGCGGACCGTCGGCGTGGCGGGCCAGAAGGTCGGCCAGAACGGTTTCAAACGGGGAACCCGGTGCGGCGTCGCCGGTGATTGCGAACCGGTACCAGGACAGGGCAAACGCCGCAGCAACCGCCCAGTCCCGCGCACCGGGATCAGGAAGGCCGGGGGGCGCCGCGTGGGTCTGGAGGTGGACCAGAACATCGGTTGCCGCGGCATAGAGGTCAGGCTCACCAGCAGGGTTTGCGCGTGCGAGGCGGGCAAACACGCCATCACCCAGATCTTCGAGTAGAAGAAACCCCTGTGCCAGATCCTGCGCCAGAACCCGGGGGGCAGACAGGCCGATGCAGTTCAAATGGCGGGCGATGTGGACGAAATCAGCGGGGTCATCGGCCTGTCCGGGTGGTGCGTCCATTCTGACGGCGCTGCGTTTTCCAAGGCGCAGCCGATGATAGCGGCGCGCCGATGCGTCGCCTGCGAGGGGCGTGCAATCGGCATGGCCCCAGCCGTTTTCAACAAGAAAGCGGGTTGCCTGTGCCGCGCGGGCGGATGGTTCAGGCATCTGTATCCCCGTCAGGCGCGGACCACAGTCCTGCAACGTGTGCGATTATGGCTGAGGGGCCGGTCAGGGTTGCCAAGCGACCTGTGTCCTGATCGGTCAGGTGCAGGTTGATGGCATGAGTTGGCGCCATCCGGCCCAATCGTTCTGGCCATTCGATGAGGCAGATCGCGGTGTTAAACGCGCCCTCAAGTCCAAGTTCGGTCACTTCGTCGAGTTGTGACAGTCGGTAAAGATCAGCATGCCACAGATCACCGCCCGCATTTTCGTAGACCTGGACCAGGGTGAACGTGGGGGAAGGAACGTCTTCCATCCGGCCAAGCCGCGCGCGGATCAGGGCGCGGGCCAGATGGGATTTGCCCGCCCCGATGGTGCCGGACAGCAAAAGCGACAGACCGGGATGCAGGATTTTGGCCAGAACCCGGCCCAGTTGCGACGTGGCTTCGCCGTCTGGCAGGTAGATGGCGATTGTGGCCTGTGGTTCTGATGTCATGCGCGCAATCTGACCTGCCTTCCGTGTCACTGCAAGGCGGTCAGGCCAATTTGCGCGGGTCAGGCGGGGGCAGCGCCTGTTCCCCAATGGGGTGATGCATCACCCGGAACGAGGCCAGTCGCGCGCCGCCCTGCAGACCGCGGAAACGGCAACCGACAAGCCGCCCGTCGAGCAGCCTGACTTCCCCTTCCCATGGTGCTTTCGCCCCGCTTGCCGTCAGAAATTCTTCGGCCACGGTCCACTGCGTTGAAACGGCGCTGCGGCCGCGCCAGTGGGCCATGACGTCGGCAAGGCTGGTTTCGGAAATGGTTGCTGCCGGGTCATGGCCCCACAGGTTTGCATAGGCGGTGTTCGTCATCACCAGAAGGCCGGACTGACTGAACACCGCCATGGCATCATCCATGGCGTCGATGACTGATTGCCCCAGTTCAAGGTCGGCGCGGTAGCGGCGGGTGCGGGTCATCTCGGTCGAGATATCCTCGAACATTAGGGCCAGTGCGCCGTTGGGATAGGGCCTGCCGATCACCCGGTAGGTCAGGCCCGATGGCAGATTCCAGGTTTCTTCATAGATGCCCGACGTCGCCGCCTTTTCCAGATCCACCATCTGTCGCCGCCAGTCGCGGTAGTTCTTTGGTTCGGGGATCATGTTTCGGTCGCGCATGGCGTCGAGAACGGCGAACAGGGTGGGCCGCATCGTCAGAAAGTCGGGCTGCAGGCTGGTGAGATCAATCAGTGCGGGGTTGAACAGTTGCAGTTGCCGCTGCCGGTCAAAGATCGCAAGGCCGGTGGGAAGATGTGCGAATGTCTTGGTCAGCGTCTGCATGAAATCGCGCAGCGTCCCTTCGGCCTGCACGATGGCGTCGGCGGGAACGGCATAGGTCAGACGGCCACCGTCTTCGGGAATGCAGCGGACATCGTACCAGCGGCGGCCCGCCTCGGCGTTTGGTGTCTTGGGGCTATCGAGATAAAGGCGCAGGCCAGAGGCGGATTCCACACTGACCGCATTGCCAAAAAGGCGTGGCAGCGGCCATGACAGATCCTGATCAGGCAGTAGTCGATCAGCGGCTTCGCGCAGATAGGCCGTGTTGGCCCATGTCACGTTTCCCGCCGCGTCTTCGCGCCAGATCAGATAGGGCGCGCGGTTTACCGTGGTGCGCAACGATGCCAGCTCTGTGTCCAGTGCGCGCAGGTGAACGCCATCGGCGGCACTTCCTGTGACATTCGGCTGCTGCAGCGACAGGCGGGTGAGGCCGCCAATCAGTTCGACAGCCAACACTTCATCAGGATGGCCCGCAGCCGTGAGGTGGAATCGGCCTTCGGCGGGCAAATCTTTCAGTCTGTCTTGCAAACCCGGAAACCGGACGGACAACTGCGCTGCAAGGCGGGAAAGACCTTGTCCCACGTCAGGCCCCAGTGACAGAATGGCGCGTGCCGAAGGTGTGGCGTCGATCAGCGTGTCATGGTCAAACAGAAACACAACCTCGTTCGACGCGGTGCCAAAGATGCTTTCCGCCTGCCGAGGCCGTGCCGCCTGTAACGCGGCAAGGATGAAGACCCCGCCGAGCGCCGCCAACACAGCCGAAAGGGCCATGCCGACGGCAAGGACCCAGTCAAATACCATGCCACCCCCAAACCTTAACTGACCAGATAACAACCTAAAGTCGTTATTGTTAATGCCACGTTAATCCGAGAGTTGCCGAAAACAAATGATATGGATCAATCAACGCTGAAAGATGCGGTTTTCACCCAGCGGTTGATCGCGGGGCACGGCGAGACGCTGAAGGGGCCAGACAGCCTCTACTATTGCACCGCTGCGGCTGGGTTTGGGCGTGTCGTTTGGCTGGGTTTCCTGTTCCACACCGTTGGAAAAGCTCAGCTCGGCACCTGACCGCTCCAGAAGGGTTTTTGCGATGAACAGACCCAGACCCATGCCTTCGTAACCTTTGCGCGGCCCTTCCGTTTCTGTCCGGCGGTGGCGCACGAAGGGATCACCGATGCGCCCAAGAAGGGCGGGCGGGTACCCTTCGCCATCATCGACAATGCGGATGAGGACCTGGCGTTCATCCCACTCTGCCTCGATCCAGACGGTGCTCCGGGCAAAATCGACGGCGTTCTGAACAAGGTTGCGCAGGCCGTGAATCACTTCGGGTGATCGGCGGATGTTCGGCTCTTGAGCGGTGCCGCGATTGGTGGGTGCCAATTGAAAGACAAGGTTGCGTCCCCGTCGCGCGTGCGGGGCCGCCGCCTCTTGCAGGACGGCACCGAGGGGGGCCTGATGCAACTGGCGATCATCTTTTCCCGCCTTGCCCATTGACCGCAGGATATCACGGCAACGATTGGCCTGATCGCGGATCAAACGGGCGTCCTGTTGCAGATCGGGCCGGTCGGCCAGTTCGTCGATGAGTTCCGCGCTGGTGAGTTTGATGGTCGCAAGGGGTGTGCCAAGTTCATGTGCCGCTGCTGCAACGACGCCGCCCAGATCCGTCAGTTTCTGTTCACGCGCGAGGGCCATTTGCGTCGCCAGAAGGGCATCCGACATCAGCCGGATTTCAGTGGCGACACGCCGCGAATACAGGCCGAGAAACAGGATACCGATCACGATGGCAAGCCAGAAGCCAAAGGCGAACAGGCCGGGGACCACAACGACCGACCCGTCAGATTGCAGCAGGGGCAGGCTGACCACCGCATTCAGCGTGATCATCCCAATGGCAGATACGCCAAGCCACACCGTTGTGCGAAGCGAGAGGGCGCTGGCGGAAATGGTGACCGGCGCAAGGATCAGCAGGGCAAAGGGGTTCGTCAGCCCGCCTGTCAGGAAAACCAGTGTCGACAGTTGGCCCATGTCGAACATCAGCATCCAAAGCGCCTGACGTTCAGACAGGCGTTTGTTTTCGGGAAAGATGAACACGGAAATCAGGTTGGCAACAACCGACGCCCCGATCACGACAAGACACAGTCCCATCGGCAAACGCATGTTGTACCAGTAACTCGCCGTCAGAACGGCGGCCAACTGGCCCCCGATGGCCATCCAGCGCAGCAGCGTAAGCGTGCGCAGGCGAACCCAGTCTGTCCGGCCCCCGTTGGGCATTAGCGCGTTGGGTGCAAACATGGGTTACCGTTTTCCTTGCGACGAACACTCCCCTTGTCTAGCGCGGGGTTCTGGCGGATCAATGCGCGATTGCGATGCGGCCGGTTAATGGACGAGGAATACCGATGATCAAGGTCTTTGCCGGGGCGGGAGCGTTGTCCCTTTTTGCGCTGCTTGCAGGAACTGCATGGTACGTTGTTGCAAATCGGACGGATGATCCCTTTGAACAATGTCGGGCGGGGCAGGTTGCCGGGGGGGCGATTGGCGGGCCATTCGAGCTTGTCGACGAAACGGGTGCAACGGTGACCGACGCGGACATTTTGACCAAACCGTCGCTCATCTATTTCGGGTATGGCTTCTGCCCGGATGTTTGTCCGCTCGACAATGCGCGCAACGCCGAGGCCGTCGACATTCTGGAAGAACGGGGGCTGGAGGTGCAGCCGGTGTTCATCACGATTGATCCGGGACGGGACACACCGGAGTTTCTGGCCGAATACACGGAAAACCTGCATCCCCGGATGATCGGGCTGACCGGAAGCCAATCACAGGTGGACGCCGCGGTGCGTGCCTACAAGGCTTATGGCAAAAAGCAGGAAAGCGGTGACGAGTATTACCTGATGGACCATTCCACATTCACCTATCTGATGCTGCCGGGCACCGGATTTGCGGATTTCTTCCGGCGCGAAGTGACATCCGAGGACATGGCGAACCGGGTGGCCTGCTTCATGGGTGAAAGCTGACGTTCAGAGCGGCGGACCCTGGTATTTGACGGGCCGGTCATTGGCGCTAGGTTCGGTGCAGTATAGGGGATTATGCAAATGAACGCTTCGGAGGAATTCGATCTTGGGCCGGATCGGTCGCTGTTGCTGGTTGATGACGACGAGCATTTTGTAAAGCGTCTGGCCAAGGCGATGGAAAAACGCGGCTTTCAGCCTGAAACCGCCGAAAGTGTTGCAGTTGGCAAAGCGATGGCGATTGCCAGACCCCCGGCCTATGCGGTTGTCGATCTGCGGCTGGAAGACGGCAACGGGCTCGACATCGTGGAAACGCTGCGCGAGCGGCGTCCGGATTGCCGGATTGTGGTGCTGACGGGGTATGGTGCCATTGCGACGGCGGTTGCGGCCGTAAAGATCGGGGCAACCGACTATCTTTCGAAACCCGCCGATGCGGATGAAGTGATGCACGCGTTGCTTTCGGGTGGTGAAAGTGTCCCACCGTTGCCCGAGAACCCGATGTCTGCCGACCGGGTTCGTTGGGAGCATATTCAGCGAATCTATGAGATGTGCGACCGGAACGTTTCCGAAACCGCGCGGCGGTTGAGCATGCACCGGCGTACCCTGCAACGCATTCTGGCAAAGCGCAGCCCGCGCTGATCAACCAGAACCGGCATTATCACGCTAATTCTTTGCACATTTGTGACGAGCAGTTGCTAATGAAAAACTTAGTAAGCTAAACGTCATTCACGTGGAATAAAGGAGTTTGGGCCATGGACATCAATCTTCAAGAAATGTCGCTGAAGGACCTTAAAGATTTGCACGCCCAAGTGACACGGGCAATTGCTACATTTGAAGACCGTCGCAAGAAGGCAGTCATGCTGGCCTTGGACGAAAAGGCGCGGGAGATGGGTTTTTCATTGTCTGAGCTTTTGGGTCAAACGCCGACCCGGAAAAGAACACCTGCCGTGCCAAAGTATGCCAACCCGGCCAACAAGGCCGAAACCTGGTCGGGCCGTGGGCGCAAGCCGCATTGGTTCGCGGCTGTTCTTAAATCAGGCAAAAGCCCCGATTCGATGGCAATCTGAAACAGTCAGCACGCCGCCAGCAATTCGCGGTGGCGTGCTACAAAATCGTTCCTCACAATGGCGGGCGGGCGCAACCTGATTTCCAATCCCCTTGTCGCAATCGGGTTCGGCGCGCCGAACAGTTTGTCCGCTTCGGCGACTGTAAACCCGGCAATCTGGACAGCCTCCAGCCAGGCTGAAACCTTGTCAGCAGCCTTGATCGCCTTTTTTATGTCTGCGGGCAAAGCGATGGGCAGGCCAAATCGCAAATGGACGGCGGCGGTGAGACGCAGGTCAAGTTCGCCGTAACCCGGACCAACCGCTGATTTAACCGGGCTGATCATGTCTCCGATGACATACTCCGGCGCATCGTGAAGCAAGGCGGCCAGCCGCCAGCGCGCGGGCATGTCGGATTGACGCGCAAAGATCTGTTCCACAAGCAGGGAATGTTCGGCAACGGAATAGGGCCAGTCGCCCCGGGTCTGGCCGTTCCAGCGGGCGACGAAGGCCAGCCCATGCGCGATATCTTCAATCTCGATATCCATCGGCGTGGGGTCCAGCAGATCAAGCCTGCGGCCCGACAGCATCCTTTGCCACGCGCGCGCTGGTGTCTTTGCCATTCCTATCCCCGATCCTGGGGCAGAATGGCGCAAGGGCGGCGGCGGCTCAAGTCCCAGTTGCGGGGTGGCTGACAGGTGCGGCAGATCATCACCATGGGCCAGTGCGGTGTCCTGCCGATTGCCGTGACGGGGCCTGCGTGTTATCTGCCGCGCCAAACCAGAGGTAAAGGAGTGCGGCGCATGCCGGAGGATTATATCGTCAAGGACATTTCGTTGGCCGAGTTCGGGCGCAAGGAACTTGTCATTGCGGAAACCGAAATGCCCGGCCTTATGGCGCTGCGCGAAGAGTTTGGCGACAGCAAACCGCTGACCGGCGCGCGGATCGCGGGCAGTCTGCACATGACGATCCAGACTGCGGCACTTATTGAAACGCTTGTCGCACTGGGTGCTGACGTGCGCTGGGCATCGTGCAACATCTTTTCGACACAGGACCACGCTGCAGCGGCCATCGCGGCGACTGGCACGCCGGTTTTCGCCATCAAGGGCGAAACGCTGGAGGATTACTGGGCCTATACCGACAAGATCTTTCAGTTCGGCGGTGAGGGCGGGACTTGCAACATGATCCTGGACGATGGTGGTGACGCCACGATGTACGTCCTGATCGGGGCGCGCGTCGAAGCGGGCGAGACGGACATCATCGAAATTCCCACCTCGGACGAAGAGGTTTGCCTGTACAACCAGATCAAGAAGCGTCTGGCGGCCAGCCCCGGTTGGTTCACGCAACAGCGCGCGGCAATCCGTGGTGTTTCGGAAGAAACGACAACCGGCGTGCACCGCCTGTATGAACTGCACAAGAAGGGTTTGCTGCCGTTCCCTGCGATCAACGTCAATGACAGCGTCACCAAGTCCAAGTTCGATAACAAGTATGGCTGCAAGGAATCGCTTGTTGACGGCATCCGTCGCGCGACGGACACGATGATGGCGGGCAAGGTTGCCGTTGTTTGCGGTTATGGTGACGTGGGCAAGGGTTCTGCGGCGTCGTTGCGCGGTGCTGGCGCACGGGTCAAGGTGACCGAAGTTGATCCGATCTGCGCACTTCAAGCGGCGATGGACGGCTATGAGGTGACATTGCTGGAAGATGAAGTCGCAAGTGCGGATATCTTCATCACCACAACCGGCAACAAGGACGTTATCCGCATCGAACATATCCGTGAGATGAAGGATATGGCGATTGTCGGCAACATCGGCCATTTCGACAACGAGATTCAGGTGGCCGCCCTGAAGAACCACAAGTGGACCAACATCAAGGAACAGGTGGACATGATCGAGATGCCTTCGGGCAACCGGATCATCCTGCTGTCGGAAGGGCGTCTTTTGAACCTTGGCAATGCCACGGGGCACCCGTCGTTCGTGATGTCGGCGTCTTTCACCAATCAGGTGCTGGCGCAGATTGAACTTTGGACCAAGGCAGATGAATACAAGCCGGGTGTTTATATCCTGCCGAAAGCCTTGGACGAAAAGGTGGCCCGTCTGCATCTGAAAAAGATCGGGGTGAAACTGACTGAGTTGCGCCGCGATCAGGCGGATTACATCGGCGTCAAAGTCGAAGGCCCGTTCAAATCGGATCAGTATCGCTATTGATCCGTTGAGTATCCGGCGTTTGGGCGGCGGTTGCCGCCCGGCGCATTTCACGAATCTGGCCCCGGATTTTCCAGTGCGGCTGCCGTGCCATCGCGGATTCGGCGGCCTGCAGGGCAAGTTTAGTGTGGTTTGCGCGTTGCGCCCGGATCAGCAAGGTTTCGATCCACGGAACCGACGTTCGCCGGGCCCGGTACAACCGGTTGAATTCCGGCAAGCTCAGTTCGCCAACAAGTGCGCGCTGGCAAAGCGGCTTGAGCAATCCCATTTTCTTGAGCGCCGGGGGAATCTTGTGGCCAACAGCCGGCAGGCGCAACTGCACCACGTTGTCGCCTGCAAGCCGGGCCGCATGGGCGGCATCTTCCGGGACCAGCGGATCGAATACGACATAGGCGCGCGCCGCCGCCTTTACCCCGGTGGCGGCATCGGAATACCGGCCTGACCAGTCGGCGATCCGGTCAACAGCCTTGTACCGGGTATCGAACGGCACGACGGCCCGGTCCAAAGTTGTTTGCGGTGCCATTGCGAGCACGGTGCATCCCGGCGCTGCGGGCGCGAAGGCAAGCGCGCCGTAGGCCCCCATTGACGCGCCATACATCGCGACGTGCTGGTAGCGCGCAAAGAACCCGCTGTCGCGCAATTCGTCAAACACATCAAAAAGTGCGTCGTGGCGGAACCAGTCAAGACGTTTGACCATGATCCCCAGAACATCCCAGCCCTGCGCCGCCAGAAATTCGTACCCCCAAGGCAATCTGTCAGCCCCGTCCCGCAGCACGGTGAGGTTGTCGAATGTGACCACAAGACGCTGATGGCCCTGCGGTAACCAGGCCACCACATGATGTTTCAGATCGCGGTAGAAACCGCCTGTTCGATCGGCAAGGCTCTGCGCCTGAGGAATGTGCGGGGCGGGTTGTTCGAGGTCTGTCATGGCAGCATGTTCCACCTCTGCGCGCCGTGGTGCAAGGGCGTGTGGGGACTTTGGATCGCCGGATACTGGTAAAAACCGGCTTCTGTGCGGCGGATTTCGCAATTTACGTTGCGGCAGGGAAATTATTCGCGGAAGTTACCCGTGCTGAAAAGCAGTCAGTATCTGTAGAAAAGTGCACATGGAACGAGGAGCCGTTGGGTATGAGTAAACGTGACGAATTGATCGCAAGATATGCGGATGACTTGACGAACAAATGCAAGGTGCAGCCGGATATGGCGTTCCTGACCAAGGTGACCATCGGATGTGGTCCCTCGATCTACAATGCGGATGCGCAAACCGTTTCCGGTTCGAGCACCGAGGAACTTGAAACCGTGAAGAACAACTTTCTGATCAAGAAACTGGGCCTTGCGGACGGGCCCAAGCTGATGGAAGCTATTCATGCGGTTATCGAAACCTATGGCAAGTCGGAGCGGAACAAGTACCGCGCGGTTGTCTATTACATGCTGGCAAAGCATTTCGGAAAAGAAGCCGTCTACAAGTAAAACCGGGCCGTGAACCACTTCCTGCGGTGGGTCGGTCCTCCGCAGGAAGATCGACATGCCCCCGCCCAGTGACAGCGCGACACCGGTAATGCCCGGCGCGCCACTTGATACGACCGTTGTTCCGATCATTGCGGCGGTTGCCTTCTGCCATATGCTCAACGATCTGATGCAATCGCTTATTCCGGCGATCTATCCTTTGCTGAAGGACAATCTGGCGCTGACGTTCGGGCAGATCGGGTTGATCACGCTCGTCTTTCAGGGGACGGCATCGATTCTGCAGCCGCTGGTCGGGTTTTATACGGACAAGCGGCCCCAGCCTTACGGACTGGCTGTCGGGATGGGATGCACGTTGATCGGGCTGGTGCTGCTGGCGCATTCCACCAGTTTTGGCCCGGTGCTGGCGTCTGTCGCGCTGATCGGGTTGGGATCGTCGATCTTTCATCCGGAGTCGTCGCGCATTGCGCGCCTTGCCGCCGGGATGCGTCCGGGATTTGCGCAGTCGGTGTTTCAGGTGGGAGGCAATGCCGGGTCGGCCATCGGGCCGCTTGCCGCCGCGTTCATCGTGCTGCCGCGTGGTCAGACATCGATCGAATGGTTTGCGGGCATCGCGCTTCTGGGGATGGCGGTGCTGACGTGGGTTGGGCGTTGGTTCATGGCAGAAGGCACGCGGCGGGCCAAGGCAGGGCGCAAGCGTGCGTCGGTGCATGATCTTTCGCCGCGCCGGGTGCAGCTTGCGATTGGTGTTCTGATTGCGCTGACGTTTTCCAAGTTCGTCTACATGGCCAGTTTTTCCAGCTATTATACCTTTTACCTGATCGAGCGTTTCGGCGTTCCCGTTGGCCGCGCGCAGATTTACCTCTTCATCTTCCTTGCGGCTGTTGCTGTCGGAACCATCATCGGCGGCCCGATTGGCGACAAGATCGGGCGCAAAAGGGTGATCTGGCTGTCGATTTTGGGGGTGTTCCCGCTTTCCATGATCCTGCCCTATGTCGGGTTGGAACTGACCATTGTTGTGTCGGCGTTTGCCGGGATGATCCTTGCTTCGGCGTTTCCGGCGATCATCGTCTATGCGCAGGAACTGTTGCCGCAGAAAACCGGTACCGTGGCGGGACTGTTCTTTGGATTGGCCTTTGGCATGGGGGCGCTGGGTGCGGCGGCACTGGGGCAGATTGCGGATGCCACCAGCATCATCTTTGTGTTCCAGCTTTGCGCATGGTTGCCGTTGATCGGGCTTGCGGCGGCCTTGCTGCCGAACCTGAGGTCGCCTGTGGTTTGATTGGATTAGAGGAAAATCGTAATCGCTTGCCAGTTGCAGCACTGCGCGACCTGAGGCAATGTCACACAACAGGGCAGTACGCCCGGGACCTTTTCATACACGTGTGGTGCCAGGGGAGCACGTGGGGTGGTGAAGGGTCCCGTAGGGGTGCGGGGCCCTTCATTTTTTCCGCTCGGCACTTGCGGGTCAGTCGGCCGCAATGCCGCCAAGTTCACAGATGATGCGCCATTCGTCTGGTGAGACAGGCTGAACCGACAGGCGGGAGTTGTTCACCAGAACCATGTTTTCCAGCCCCGGTTGAACCTTGCAATCTTCCAGAGTGACGGGTTTTTTCAATGGATGCAGTGCCCGAATGTGCACGCAATCCCAACGGGGATCGTCCGTGGTGCTGTCAGGTGCACTTAGCGCACAAACCTCGACAATGCCGACGATTTCCTTGCCGACGTTGGAATGGTAATAAAAGCCCCGGTCGCCCAGAACCATCGCGCGCATGTTGTTGCGTGCCTGATAGTTGCGGACGCCGTGCCATTCTTCGCCAGCCTTGCCCTTGGCGACCTGCTGATCCCAGCTCCACGTATCGGGTTCGGATTTGAACAGCCAGTACGCCATCAGCCTATCACCTTTTTCCATTCGGTGATCGTCACCGACTGGAACAATCCGGCCATGGCATAGGGGTCTGCCTCGGCCCAGGCCTTTGCCGCCGCCAGATCATCCACCTGCAACACGATCAACGATCCTGTCATCTGCCCAGCCTGATCCAGAAACGGGCCGGCCATTTCGACGACGCCAGTCGATTCGATGTGCGCAAGATGGGCCGCGCGATTGTCGAGCCGCGTCTGCAGCGCGCCGGGCTTGTCGTGGCAGATCAGGGTTACACGCATCGTTTACTCCGGTTTCAGGGGGCGGGACAAAAGGCTTTGGATCGCGTCTTGGAGCGCAATCTCGCCACGCGTCAAGGCGGCGACCATGGTTGAGATGGGCATGGCGACGCCATGTTGTGCGGCCACGTCACAAATCGCCTGTGCCGTCGCGATTCCTTCGACAGTGGCCGACGTGTCCGGCGCGACACCCCGGCCCAGCGACAGCCCATGGCGAAAATTGCGGGAGTGGTCGGAGGTGCAGGTCAGCACCAGATCGCCAAGACCTGACAGCCCGGCCAGAGTTTCCGCCTGCGCGCCGAGGCAGACCGACAGGCGCAGCATTTCACTGTAGCCCCGCGTCATGACCGCCGCCCGCGCGGAATCGCCCAGACCTGCGCCGATGGTGACACCTGCGGCAATGGCAATCACATTTTTGAGCGCGCCGCCAAGTTCGGCGCCAACCACATCGGTCGTGCTGTAAATGCGGAGCGTTCGCGTGGAAAGCTGTTCGCGCAGGGTGGTGCCCAGATCGGCGTCGCGACACGCGAGGGTCAGTGCTGTCGGCAAGCCACGGGCGATGTCGGTGGCAAAGCTGGGGCCTGTCAGGATGGCGGGTTGTGCTGCGGGAAGGGCGTGCGCGATCAATCCCGTGGCGCCCAGCCCGGTTTTCAGATCCACCCCCTTGCAGCAAGCCACCAACCGCGCGCCGTTCAGGGCCGGGGCGTGTTCGGCCAGAAAGGCGGACAGGGATTGGGCGGGAACAGTCAGCAACACGGTGCTGTCAGCCGTGATTCTGGGCAGCGCGTCGCAAATCCGGAC
This sequence comes from Gemmobacter sp., assembly GCA_031425195.1. Lineage (GTDB taxonomy): Bacteria > Pseudomonadota > Alphaproteobacteria > Rhodobacterales > Rhodobacteraceae > JANPIX01. The sequence continues at coordinate 113,692 of JANPIX010000024.1, forward strand.
GTCGGGGCCAAGCGTGACACCCGGCAACCGGGGGGTTTCGCGTGACCGCAGGTTCCGGCCCCACAGGTGCACCACATGTTTCTGGCCCAAGGTTGCGGCCAAAGCAAAGCCAAAGGCCCCGGCACCCAGAATGGTGACTTCGGTCATGCCTTGGCCCCTTTCTTGCCCGATCCGATCAGGGCCGGGGCTGTTTGATCAAGCGGCCATCTTGGCCTTGCCACAAGATCCATGCCGTCGCGCAGACCCAGACGAAAACGTTCGATCCCCGCCCAGGCGATCATTGCGGCATTGTCCGTGCACAACGCCAGCGGCGGTGCTGTAAACCGGACACCCGCACTGGCGCAGACTGATTGCAGCGCGGCGCGCACCGGGCCGTTGGCGGCAACGCCGCCTGCCACCGCAAAGGCGGGGTTGTCCGGGGACTGCGCCAGATAAACCTTGAGCGCGCGGCGGGTTTTTTCGGCAAGCACATCGACAACGGCGCTTTGGAATCCGGCACAAAGATCGCGCCGATCTTGTTGCGTGATGCCGCCCTGTGCCGCCGCCAGTGCGTCGCGCGCCCGCAGAACGGCTGTTTTCAATCCGGAAAACGAAAGGTCACAGCCCGGCCTGTCGAGCAACGGGCGTGGCAGGCTGAAGCGTTTTGCCTGCCCGCCCATAGCCTCGCATTCGACAGCGGGGCCACCGGGTTGCGGCAGGCCCAGAAGACGGGCCACCTTGTCGAACGCCTCGCCGGGGGCGTCGTCGATGGAGCCGCCAAGCCGGCTGTAATCTTCGACACCGCGCACCAGCAGAAACTGGCAATGCCCGCCGGATACCAGCAGCATGAGATAGGGGAATTCCAGCCCGTCGGTCAGCCGCGGCGTCAGGGCGTGCCCTGCCAGATGGTTGACGCCAACCAGCGGAAGCCCTGTTGCGGCGGCCAGTCCCTTGGCCATCATCACGCCGGACAAAACGCCGCCGATCAGGCCCGGCCCTGCCGTTACCGCAATGCCGTCAACGTCACGCAGCGCCACGCCCGCCTGCGCCAGCGCCTGTTCGATGCAGTGGTCAAGCCGTTCTGCGTGGGCCCGAGCCGCAATTTCCGGGACAACGCCGCCGAAATCGGCGTGGAGTGCCGCCTGCCCTTCGATCACGGACGACAGGATGTCACGGGCATCTGCGTCCTGCCGGACAACAGCCGCGGCCGTGTCGTCACAACTGCTTTCGATCCCAAGGAAGGTGAGCGGTTTCATCTCGTCCGATTGTCAGAGGCACGTGTGGCAGGTAACACCGCTGGCATGGTCAGACAATCCCGCCCAAACCCAGCGATCCTGTTGACGCGCCCGTTGGGCCGAAACGAACGCTTTGCGCAGGACTTGGGCGCGGTGTTCGGGCCGCTGACGATTGTTCAGTCACCCTTGCTTGCCATTACCTATCTGAGCCCCGATCTGCCTGACGAGGGAATCACGTCGCTTATCTTCACGTCCGAAGCGGGGGTGCAGGGTTATCGCCGACTGGCGAGTAGCAGGCCGGTTGTGCGGCGCGCGTGGTGCGTGGGCGCGCGCACGGCCGAGGCGGCACAGGCCATCGGACTTGACGCTGTGGCCGCAGGGGGAAATGCACGCACCCTGTGCGACGCCATCATCGCCGCGCAGGAAGGTGGTTCTTACCTGCATCTGCATGGGCGTGACACACGCGGCGACGTTGCCGCGACGCTGCAGGCGCGGGGCATCGTCGCGCGATCCTGCACGGTTTATGTGCAAGAGGCGCAGCCCCTGAACAGTGACGCGGTTGCCCTGCTGTCGGGCGAGGGTCCGGTTGTGGCACCCGTCTTTTCGCCCCGCACAGCGGCGCTTTTATGTGGCGAACGCGCGCGCCTTTCGCTGCCCGCCCCGCTTTGGTTCATCGCGCTGAGCGGCGATGTCGCGGCAGGGTTGGCCTTGCAGGCTGGTGACCGAATTGTCATTTCGGAAACGCCGGACAGTTTGGCCCTGATTGCCGCAGCAGGAACCTTTCTGACCGCCAGTGCTTGATGATCCGGTATCACAGGCGGTAGGCTGGCAAGATGACGGAAACACGCGACGAGGATTCCATGGCCAAAGCGAAACCTCTGATCGATACCGCCGCTGATGTTCCCGAACAGTTTGCCGATCCGATGATCGTCAGTGACCCGGCGCCAGAGATTCCGGTGGAGCCGCCGACCGTGTCGTCGCCCCAACGCCGGGGGTCCGGTTTTCTGGGAATGGTGGCAGGCGGGGCGATTGCGGCTGCGCTGGGGTTTGGCGTGGCACTTTACGCGTTTCCGAACGGTTGGCAGCCCGTTACGACACCTTCTTCCGAACTGACGGATCTGACTGCACGACTGAATGCTGCCGAAGCGCGGCTGGGTGAAATTGATACAAGTTCGGCACCTGCCGATCCGCGTATCGAGGGGTTGATCGCCGATGTGTCCGCCCTTCGTGCAGCGGTGGAAACGTTGCCGCAACAAGCGGGCGAGGCGGACCCGCGCATTGGCACGCTTGAACAGCGCCTGACCGCGTTGGAGGCGATGCCCGTTGGCGAAGGCGGCAGCGTTTCGCCGGCTGTGATTGGCGCGCTTCAGGCTGACATAGTGGCCCTGAGATCGCAAAGTCAGGAGCAACAGGGCAATGAAGGTGAGCAGCTTGCAGCAGTTGAGGCTGCGGCCAAGGCGGCGCAGGATGATGTGGCGGCGGCGCGTGCGGAACTGGATGCCCTGGTGGCAAAGGCGACGGCGACCCTTGCCTTGGGCAGGCTTCAATCCGCGCTGGATGCTGGTTCCCCGCTTGGCCCCGCGCTTGCCGAACTGGAGGCCGCGGGGGTTGCGCCGCCGCAAGTGTTGGTCGATGCGGGGCCAGCCGGAATACCGACACTTGTTCAGTTGCAAGACAGCTTTCCCGCCGACGCCCGTGCCGCGTTGGAGGCGGCAAGGCGGGCCAATCCCGGCGAAGGATGGACGGACAGGCTTGGCACGTTTTTGCAATCGCAAACCGGGGCACGCAGTCTGACCCCGACGGAGGGGTCTGATCCTGACGCCGTTCTGTCGCGGGCGGAAGACACGCTGCGTCAGGGAAACCTGACGGGGACACTCGACGAACTGGGCACCCTGCCGCCGGAAGCGGCGACCGCCTTGGCGGACTGGGTTGCGAAGGCGACGTTGCGGATTGACGCGCTGGCGGCGGTTGATGGCTTGGCTGGGAACAGCCCATGATCTGGTCACTTTTGAAAGTTGTTCTTTTTGTCGCGGTGATTGCCGTTCTGGCGCTGGGCGCGGCGTTCCTGACAGAAAATGGCAGCAGCCTGCAAATTGCGGTTGCGGGATACGAATTTTCGCTTGGCCCGCTGCAGGCGGTTATTGTTGGGTTGATCCTGCTGGGAATTGTGTGGCTGGTCATCCGCATCGTTGGGTTGATCGTTGCCACATTGCGGTTCCTGAATGGGGACGAAACGGCGATTTCGCGGTATTTTGATCGCAATCGCGAACGCAAGGGATATCAGGCGCTGTCGGAAAGCCTGATCGCGCTGGCGTCGGGTGAAGGCCGCCTCGCGCTGTCGCGGGCGTCGCGTGCCGAGAAATATCTGTCGCGTCCCGAACTGACCACGCTTGTCGCCGCGCAGGCCGCCGAGATGGCGGGTGACGGGCGGCGGGCGACCGAAGCCTACAAGGCGCTGCTGGCGGATGAGCGAACGCGTTTTGTGGGCATTCGCGGCCTGATGTTGCAGAAGATGGCCGAAGGTGACGCGGATACCGCGCTGAAGTTGGCGGAAAAGGCGATTGCCCTGAAACCCAAGCATCCGGAAATGCAGGATACCTTGCTGCGGCTGCAGGCCGAGGCGTCGGATTGGAAGGGTGCCCGCGCGACGCTGGGCACAAAACTGAAAACCGGCACTTTGCCCAAGGACGTATACCGCCGTCGCGATGCCGTGCTGGCCCTGCAGGAAGCGCGCGCCGTGTTTGACGAGACGGCGACCGTCGAGGCGCGCGAGGCTGCCATCGAGGCGAACCGTCTGTCGCCGGATCTGGTGCCCGCCGCTGCCATGGCGGCGCGCGGCCTGGCTTTGAAGGGTGAAGCGAAGGCGGCGGCGCGTGTCATCAAAAAGGCCTGGGATGTTCAGCCCCACCCTGATCTTGCTTCGGCCTTTGCCGACATTGCGCCCGAGGAAAGCCCGACCCAGCGTCTGAAACGGTTCAAACTGTTGACGTCGGTGCATCCGGACAACCCGGAAACGCAGATGTTGCTGACCGAATTGAACTTTGCTGCCGAAGATTTCCCCGCCGCGCGCCGTGCCCTTGGCGACCTTGCCACACGGCAGCCGACCCAGCGATCAGTCACGCTGATGGCTGCCATCGAACGGGGCATGGGCGCAGACGAGGCGGTGGTGCGCGACTGGCTGGCGCGGGCGATGACAGCGCCACGCGGCCCGCAGTGGTGCTGCGAAAAGTGCCACGCCATTCACGCAAACTGGGCGCCAATCTGCGACAACTGCGGCGGTTTTGATACGCTGAGCTGGCGCAGCCCGGTGGAAGGATACGCGCCGAATTCATCGGCCGCGGATCTTTTGCCCCTGCTTGCGCCCGCAGCAAAGGCTGCAGATCCCGAACCGGAAACCGAAGATGCCATCATCGCCGAAATCGATGACATCATCGAAGGCGAAGCCTTGGGCCGCGCCGCAAATTAGGGCTACACAGTTGCCCGTCCCGGTGCTAATAGCCCGCCCAACGCCGCACTAGCTCAGTTGGTAGAGCACATCATTCGTAATGATGGGGTCGGGGGTTCGAATCCCTCGTGCGGCACCATTCCCAATCCCGATACAGCTTGATCAAACGCGGCAAATTGGTTGTCGTGGTTCGTGCGGGTTGAAAAGCCTTGGGCAACGGAAAGTCGCTGATCACCCGAACCTGCCTTGGAAGATACCGAAAAGAAGGTCAGACTGGTGGGCGACCGCGGTTGGGCGATAAAGGCGCAGATCGCCTTTTCCTGGCCCTGAGGAGGTGTAATGGCGTTCTTCCAGACTGTTGACCCGCGATTTTCGTCGTATGTGTTGGGCAATGCCCCGGTAAAACAGATTGCCACAGGTTTTGATTGGGTCGAAGGGCCGGTCTGGTTTGCGGATGCGGGCGTCCTTTTGTTTTCGGACATTCCGAACAACCGCATCCTGCGCTGGACGCCGGAAGGTGTGACGGTGTATCGCGCGCCGTCGAACTTTTCCAACGGTCACACGCGGGATCGCGAAGGCAGGCTGGTTTCCTGTGAACACGGGGCGCGGCGGGTGACGCGGACCGAATGGGACGGCAGGATCACCGTGATTGCGGACAGTTATCAGGGAAAGCGCCTGAATTCGCCCAACGATGTGGTCGTGGCGCAGGACGGCGCGGTCTGGTTTACCGACCCGCATTACGGCATCAAGACTGATTATGAGGGCCACAAGGCGGAACAGGAACTGCCCTGCAATGTCTACCGCGTTGATCCGGGCGGGGTGATTGAGGCTGTGATTACCGATATGGGTTGCCCCAACGGCCTTGCGTTCGGGCCGGACGAAACAATGCTTTATGTGGCTGACACCGGGCGGATGCAGTCGGATGATGCCCGCCACATTCGCGTGTTCGACATGAAGAATGGCCGCCCCGGACCTTCCCGCGTGTTCCACGAGATCAGCCCGGGAAGCGCAGATGGCGTGCGGGTGGATATGGACGGAAATTTGTGGTCTTCGGCCGGGGACGGCGTTCACTGCCTGTCGCCTGAGGGTGATCTTCTGGGCAAGATAATGGTGCCCGAACGGGTGTCGAACATCTGTTTCGGGGGGCGCGCCAACAGCCAGTTGTTCATGACGGCAACCACATCCGTCTATTCCGTCTTTCTCAACCGCAGGGGTCTGCAATGGCAATGAACGCGCAGATCGCTGTGATCGGGCTTGGAACGATGGGGGCGGCGCTTGCGCTCAACATCGCGGAAAAGGGGTTCACGGTGGCGGTCTGGAACCGCACGACGGCAGTGACGGATACCTTTCATGCCGAAGCAGGGGATTTGGCGGACAAGATCATTCCGACGCACAGCCTGAAGGATCTTGTGGCGGCCCTTGCCATACCGCGTGCCATCATCCTGATGGTGCCGGCTGGTCAGGTGGTGGACGATCAGATTGCCATGCTGCGGCCGTTGCTGTCTGCAGATGATCTGCTCATCGATGCTGGAAACGCCAATTTCCATGACACCAACCGCCGGTCAGATGGGAGCCTTGGCGTGCGATTTATGGGGATCGGCGTGTCGGGGGGTGAATACGGCGCGCGCCATGGGCCGTCGATCATGGGGGGCGGAGATCAGGCTGACTGGGCCAGAGTTGCCCCTGTTCTGACAGCAATCGCCGCCGAATATTCAGGCGTGGCCTGCGCGACGTGGATGGGCCCCGGCGGTGCCGGGCATTTCGTCAAGGCAGTGCACAATGGTATCGAATACGCCGACATGCAGATGATTGCCGAAGTTTACGGCGTGATGCGTGACGGCATGGGACTGGACGCGCAGGCCATCGCGGCCGGGTTTCAGAAGTGGAACGAGGGGCGGTTGAAATCCTATCTGGTGGAAGTGGCGGGCAAGGTTGCAATGGCCACCGACCCGGTGACCGGCCAGCCGATGCTGGATGTCATTCTGGACAAGGCCGGGCAAAAGGGCACCGGGCGGTGGACCGTGATCGAGGCGCAGCACCTTGCCGCCCCCGTTCCGGTGATCGAAGCGGCGGTGATGGCGCGCAACGGTTCGGCCCGGCGGGACGAGCGTATTGCGGGCGAAGCGGTCTATGGCCCTGCGCCGCAGCGATTGGCGAACGGTTCGTTGACGGTGGCGGATCTGGAAGATGCGCTGATTGCCGGCAAGATCCTGTGTTACGCGCAGGGGTTCGCCATGATGGCGGCGGCGGCCACATCCTTTGACTGGGATTTGCCGATGGCCGACATTGCCCGCGTCTGGCGCGCCGGGTGTATCATCCGGTCTTCGATGCTCAACGACATGGCGGAGGCGCTGACGCAACAGCCCGACCAGAACCTGATCCTGTCGCCGTTCTTCGCCGACTTGTTGAAACAGACGCTTCCCGGGTTGCGAAGGACCGCTGCCGCCGCCGTGATGCAAGGGCATCCGCTGCCTGCGCTGTTGGCCGGATTGGCCTGGTTTGATATGGCGCGAACCGCCCGGGGCACGGCAAACATGATTCAGGCGCAGCGCGATTTCTTTGGCGCACATGGTTATGAACGGCTGGACGGACTTGCAGCCCTGCACGGGCCTTGGGCGGGGATGGCCTGAGGGCCTTTGTCCGGTCACGGTGCAAAACAGTGCGCCGTATCTTGACCTTGGTCGGATGACCCTGAACATGTGCGGCGATGCAGGGCTTTCCTGCGCCACTGCAGCCGGGTCATGATGATTGAACCAGACGCCTTTCTTCGCCGCCTTTTCGAACAGGCCGTGGCGGTTGCCGACCCGATGCGGTCGCTTGCCGCGCATCTGCCGCCGAAACCGTCAGGAAGGGTTGTCGTCGTTGGGGCGGGCAAGGCGAGTGCCCGGATGGCCGAAGCGGTGGAGGCGGTCTGGGGCCCGTGTGAGGGGCTGATCATCACGCGGACCGGATATGCGCGGCCCTGCCGGGGTATCCGGATCGTGGAGGCGAGCCACCCTGTCCCGGACGCTGCGGGTGCCCATGCCACGCAGGAAATGCTGGCCCTGCTGCGCGGGCTGGGGCCGGATGATTTTGTGCTGGCCCTGATCTCGGGCGGGGCGTCGGCCTTGCTTGTGGCCCCGGCAGAGGGCGTTTCGCTGGCAGAAAAGCAGGCGTTGAATGCGGCACTGCTGGCGTCGGGTGCGCCGATTGACCAGATGAACACCGTGCGCAAACACCTGTCGCAGGTCAAAGGCGGGCAGTTGGCGGCGGCGGCCTATCCGGCACAGATGCTGACACTGATGATTTCGGATGTGCCGGGCGACGATCCGGCCTTTATCGGGTCGGGGCCGACAGTTGGTGACGCCTCGGTCCCTGACGATGCCATGCGTATCCTGAACCGCTGGAACATTCCGGTTTCAGCGGCAATCAATGCAGCTCTTTCTAAAGGGTCGGGTGTGGTGGCCCCCGGAGACATGCGCCTTTCGCACATGACCAATCGTATCTATGCCGCCCCGGCGCAGTCATTGGCAAAGGCGGCACGGCTGGCGCGGGACGCGGGGTGCGATGTGCAGATGCTTGGCGATGCCGTTGAAGGCGAAGCGCGTGACGTAGCGGCACATCAGGCTGCGATGGCGTTGGCGGTGCAACGCGGGTTGGTGCCGGGCGCGGCACCGGTGGTGCTGCTGTCGGGTGGCGAGTTGACGGTGACGCGCACGGGTGACGGGATTGGCGGGCCGAACGCCGAATTCTGTCTGGCGCTTGCGATTGCACTGCAGGGGGCAAAGGGCATCCATGCGATTGCCTGTGATACCGATGGTGTCGATGGCGCGGCAGAGGTGGCGGGTGCCGTGATTTCGCCCGATACTCTGGAACGCGCGGCCAAGGCAGGGGTCGATCCCGCGCGCGCACTGGCGCGCAACGACGCGCACAGTTTCTTTGAAAGCATTGGCGGTCAGGTGATCACAGGCCCCACACTGACCAATGTGAATGACTTCCGCGCCATTCTAATACAGCCGCACGCGACATGACACCGTTCAATGAAAGTTCGCCATGACAGTCGAGACACATACCCACCAATCCGAAGAAGACGCGCGCAATGATGCGATCCTGATCTATGTGAATGGTAACATCGTGCCCAAGGCGCAGGCTGTTGTCAGCGTCTATGACGCCGGGTTCATGCTGGGCGACGGTGTGTGGGAGGGAATACGGCTTTATGACGGGCGCTGGGCGTTTCTGGACGAACACATCGAACGTCTGTTCGAGGCGGCCAAGGCCATCGATCTGGATATCCGGATGACGCCTGATCAGGTGAAACAGGCGATCTTTGACACCCAGTTGGCAAATGGCATGCAGACCGATGCCCATGCCCGCCTGATGGTGACGCGCGGCGTCAAGACACGGCCTTTTCAGCACCCCCGCCTGTCGCAACAGGGGCCTACAGTTGCCATTATCATGGAACATTCACGGCCCAAGAACCCCCGGCCCATCCGTCTTGCGACAGTGCCGCATCTGCGGGGGTTGCCGATGACCCAAGATCCGCGCCTGAACAGCCACAGCAAACTGAATTGCATTCTGGCATGCATCGCGGCGGAAAAGGCAGGCGCGGATGAGGCGCTGATGCTGGATGTGCATGGGTTTGTGAATACGACCAATGCCTGCAATTTCTTTATCGTGCGCAAAGGGGCGGTTTGGACAAGCACAGGCGATTACTGCATGCAGGGCATCACGCGGGGCAAGGTCATCGCCCTTTGCCAAGCGAACGGCATACCCGTGTTCGAGCGGAACTTCAGTCTTGTCGACGTCTATTCCGCGGACGAGGCGTTCCTGACTGGCACGTTCGGCGCGCAGACACCTGTCGGGGTGATTGACGGGCGCACCATCGGAACCGGGCAGATCGGGGCGATGACGGAACGGATACGCGGTCTTTACAAGGCGCTGGTGGCTTCTGCATGACGCCGAAACGCATTGCCATGTGGTCCGGCCCCCGCAATCTTTCCACGGCCATGATGTATGCCTTTGCCGCGCGCGGCGATTGCGCGGTTTGGGATGAACCGTTCTATGCGGCCTATCTTGATGCGACCGGTATCCAGCACCCGATGCGGGACGACGTCATCGCAACCCATGAGGCCGACCCCGATGTGGTTGCCGCAACCTGCAAGGGTCCGATACCGGGCGGGCAGCGCGTGTTTTATCAAAAGCACATGACGCTACACATGATACCCGAGTTTGATCGGCGCTGGATGCGGTCGTGCACCAATGTCTTTCTGATCCGCCATCCGGCCCGTGTTGTCGCCAGCTATGCCAAAAAGCGGGAAGGTGCCGGGCTTGCCGATCTGGGCTTTGTTCAGCAGGTGGAACTGTTCCACGAGGTTGCCGAATGGTCCGGCGCGCCGCCCTTGGTGATTGACAGTGACGATATCCGGGCCGACCCAGCGGGCCGCCTGCGGCAATTGTGTGCGGCGGTCGGAATAGCGTTCACGCCAAAGATGCTGCGCTGGGCTGCGGGGGGCAATCCTGCGGATGGTATATGGGCCAGTCACTGGTACGGGGCGGTGCATCGCAGCACGGGGTTTGATTCCGCGGAAGGGCCGCTTCCCGATCTGGGTGGCGACTATGCCCGACTGGCGGCTGAGGCGCTGCCTTACTATGAACAGCTTGCCGCCTATCGCTAGACGTGCTGCCGATGTCGGGCCCCTTGCAATGACCGGTGCGCCCGACCAAGATCGGGACGCAAACGACTGGGGGCAGAGCGGATGACGAGCATTTGGTTCGGCGCGGGTGCCGCGCTTTTGGCAGGAATTGGCATCGCCAACGCGGAAATCAATACGCGGCCCGATCCCGCCCCCGCCGCAGGTCTGGCCCAGCGGTTGCAGGCCCTCGGCGCTGGCCCCTGTGAACAGGGGGCGCTGACATGCCTGACGCTGCAGGTGCCGCGCGACCATCGGCAGAACAACAGTGACGCCAATCTGCCGATCACCTTTGCCGTCAACTTTGCGACGGAACCCAGCAAGGGCGTGTTGTTCTACGCCGTGGGCGGGCCGGGTGCCAGCGGGCTGAGCGTTGCGGACGATTATCTGACCGCCTTCGCGCCGGAATTTGTGGCGCAGATGGATTTCGTCTTTTTCGATCAGCGGGGCATCGGGCCTGAACACGGCATTTCCTGCGCTGAACCGTTGGGGGTATTCGATTCTGCCGCCCTGACCCTTGACGAAGGCGAAGCTGCACTGGCCGCCGCACAGGGCTTCGTAAAGGACTGTCTTGCCGAACTGGAAGACCCTGCGCTGCTATCCGTTGTTGATACGGAACAGGCCATCCATGATCTTGAACAGTTCCGGCAGGCCATCGGCGGGCCGAAGGTGTGGATCTATGGCGAAAGCTATGGCACGCAGGTTGCCCAGCAATATGCCACGGCCTTTCCGTCTGCGGTGTCGGGCGTAATTCTGGATGGGGTTGTCGACCTGAGTCTGGGCTTTCGCGGATACTATGAAAGCTACAACCGCGCGTCTGAACGCATTCTGGCCCGTGTGCTTGCCGCCTGTGCGACGGCGGCGGGCTGCGCGGACGACATGCAGGGCGGTGCGGAAGCGGCCTATGACAATCTGGCCACAACGCTTTGGAAGGGGCCGGTGACGGTTCAGTTTCAACTGGCTGATGGGACGACAGAACCGCGTTTGATGACGGCGGATCTTCTGGAAACGAACGCGTTCTATGCGCTGTACGGCCCGGACGGCCGCGCCGCGTTTCTGCGCACCCTGGCTGCGGCGCAGCGGGGCGATCTGGTGCCGATGCTCCGGCTTGGTTATTCCAACCTGTACATCGACCCGGAAACTGCACTGGGCATGGCGGACCCGGGATGGTTCGGGGCCGCCTACTATGCGATCACCTGCGCCGATTATGCCGAAGGCAAGGCGCCGGACCCGCAGGCCATTCTGGCCGACGCGCGTGACTATGCCAAGGGAAAGCCCCGCCTGTTGCGGTCGTATTTTGCGGAGCGGCTGGTCTGTGCCTATTGGCCCCAGCGCGGCACGGCAGAGCGGCCAGCGCCTTTTTCCGGGGGGGATTACCCGACCCTTGTCCTTAATTCCGATACTGACCCGATCACCCCAGTGACGATGAGCTATTCCGTGATGGACAATGTCAGGAACGGCTATCTGACCGTGATGCAAGGCGGGCCGCATGTGATCTGGGGCCGGGGGCTTGGCTGCCCTGATCAGACGGTTTCGCGGCTTGTCCTGAACGGTGTGCTGCCATCGCCATCGCAGGTTTGCGAACAGTCTTTCCTTGATCCTTATGTTCCGCTTACCCTGACTGACAGTTCAGCCATGACAAACGCGTTTGATGTGGCGCGCGCGGTGGACATTGAATTGGGGCAGTATCCCGAACTGGCGGCATGGAACTTTGGTCAGGCGGTATCCGTGGGCTGCGATCATGGGGGAACGGCCACCATCAGCGATGGTGACGGAAACACAGTCTATGATTTCGCCGACTGCGCATTGTGGCCCGGTCTTGCGATCGACGGGTCGGGTCTGCGCGTGGACAACGGCACGCCCAGCGATGGGCTGACCCTTGACCTGATGATCAGCGGCGCACATTCGGGGCAGATCGGATATCGCCACGACACGTTTGAAGAAACGTGGGAGATCAGCGGAATCTATGACGGCACGGACATCGCCCAGCCACGCCCGATGCCCTGACGAAAGGGGCGGGGATCAGCGGCCCGCCACCCGTGCGTTGCGCCTGGCGATCAGTTTCAGGCGCAGGGCGTTCAGTTTGATGAACCCGGCGGCGTCCTTCTGGTCATAGGCGCCGGCGTCTTCTTCAAAGGTCACGTGCTTTTCCGAATACAGGCTGTGATCAGACCAGCGCGCCACTGTCCGCGCACTTCCCTTGTACAGCTTCAACCGGACGGTGCCTGTCACATGGTCCTGACTTTTGTCGATCAAAGCCTGCAGCATTTCGCGTTCCGGGCTGAACCAGAACCCGTTGTAGATCAGTTCCGCATAGCGCGGCATGATGCTGTCCTTGAGGTGGCCCGCGCCTGCATCAAGGGTGATCTGTTCGATGCCACGGTGCGCCTCCAGAAGAATGGTGCCGCCCGGGGTTTCGTAGGCCCCACGGGATTTCATGCCGACAAAGCGGTTTTCCACAAGGTCAAGGCGACCGACGCCATGCTTGCCGCCCAGTTCGTTCAAGCAAGTCAGCAGGGTGGCGGGCGACAGATGTTCCCCGTTCACCGAAACTGCATCGCCGCGTTCAAAGCCGATTTCCACCATTTCAGGGGTATCCGGTGCTGCTTCCGGGTCAACGGTGCGCTGCCAGACATAGGGCGGCGGTTCCTGCCCCGGGTCTTCCAGAACCTTGCCTTCGGACGAGGTGTGCAAAAGGTTGGCGTCCACTGAAAACGGCGCTTCGCCGCGTTTGTCCTTGGCGATTGGAATCTGGTTCGCCTCGGCAAACTCCAAAAGCCGGGTGCGGCTTGTCAGATCCCATTCGCGCCAGGGGGCGATCACCCGAATGGCGGGGTTAAGGGCATAGGCCGACAGTTCGAACCGAACCTGATCGTTGCCTTTGCCGGTGGCGCCATGTGCCACGGCATCGGCGCCGGTTTCGTTCGCGATCCGCACCAGATGCTGCGAGATGAGGGGCCGGGCGATCGACGTTCCCAAAAGGTACAGCCCTTCGTAAAGGGCATTGGCGCGGAACATCGGAAACACGAAGTCGCGGACGAATTCTTCGCGCACGTCGACGATGTGAATGTTTTCCGGCTTGATCCCCAGAAGGATGGCCTTTTCGCGGGCCGGTTCCAGTTCTTCGCCCTGACCCAGATCGGCGGTGAAGGTGACCACCTCGCAGCCGTATTCGGTTTGCAACCATTTCAGGATGATGGACGTGTCGAGGCCGCCCGAATAGGCAAGAACGACTTTTTTCGGTGCGGACACTGTGGCCTCCATCGCAGGGTTGCCCGCGATTATCGGGAAAACCCGGGCAGGGCAAGCGCCGCTGTTGACAGGTGATCCCGGCTCTGACTCAGTGTGGGCAGCGTTTTTTAAGGAGTTTCCCATGAAGGGCCTGCAGATTTTCACACATTCGCTGCGCCAGGTTACCGGCAATTTGCCAGCCGCAATCAAGGTTTCCGGCGTGCTTTACATCGCCCAGTTCATTCTTGCGCAACTTCTGCAAAGCTCGATGGGTGATCCGATGCAGATGCCGATGGAGATGGAGGCGACGGGCGGGGGTGTCGTGATGGCATTACTTGGGTTTTTGGTCACCATCGTCACCAGCGTCTGGATCGCTGTCGGCTGGCACCGTTATGTTCTGCGCGAAGAACAACCGGGGATCGTGCCGCCCTTTCTGGGTGACCGTCTGCTTGGGTATTTCGGGAAAAGCCTGCTGATCGGGTTGATGATGATACCGCTGGCAATGGTTTTGGGCGTTGTCGCGGGTTTCATTGCGACCCCGTTTGTATCGAACGGTTCCATTTTGATGACCATGATAGTGGTCGGGCTGATCGTTTATCTGCCCGTCGGGGTGGTGGCATTGCGCCTGTCAACCATACTGCCGGGTGTGGCACTTGAGCCCGGTCAACAAATTGGCGCGGGATGGTCGGCAACCAAGGGCGAAACGCCGAATTTCATCGTGCTTGTGATCTTGTCATTGATCATGGCGCTGATCCTGAACTTGCCCTTGTTCTATGTCTTTCCGTTTGGGTCGATCCTTTCGCTTGTCTGGACCTTTATCGTCGGCTGGTTCATCACGATGGTCGGGGTTTCGATTCTGACGACGCTTTACGGCCATTACATCGAAAAGCGTGCGCTGCTCTGACGGCTTGAAAATGAGGCCGGGCTGGGTCATTGCGGCAGGATGAACGATTTTGCCCAATCCGCCCGAGCCACGACAGCCGCCCTGCGCGATCTGTTCGATGCAACGCCGTTGCAGCGCAACGATCACCTGTCGCAACGGTATGATGCCGACATCTGGCTGAAACGCGAAGATCTGAGCCCTGTGCGCAGTTACAAGCTGCGCGGGGCGTTCAATGCGATGCGCAAAGTGCGGAGGGGGTCGCCCGATCAAAAGCACTTCGTCTGCGCCAGTGCGGGCAACCATGCGCAGGGTGTGGCCTTTGCCTGTCGGCATTTCGGGGTCAGGGGCACCATCTTCATGCCGGTGACGACACCGCAGCAGAAGATCGACAAGACCCGCGTGTTTGGCGGGGACGACATCGATATCCGTCTGACGGGCGACTATTTCGATCAGACCCTTGCCGCGGCGCAGGCCTATTGCCGGGATGAGGGTGCCCATTTCCTTTCGCCGTTCGATGACCCTGATGTGATCGAGGGGCAGGCATCCGTTGGCGTGGAAATTTACGATCAACTGGGCCGCGCGCCTGATCTGGTTATCCTGCCCGTCGGGGGCGGGGGTTTGTCGGCGGGCGTGACAAGCTATTTGCGCCAGGTGTCGCCGCTGACGGATTACAGGTTTGTCGAACCGTCGGGCGGGGCAAGCCTGCTTGCCGCCATCGGGGCCGGGCGGCCAGTGACCCTGCCCAAGGTCAACAGCTTTGTCGATGGGGCGGCGGTGGCGCGGATGGGTGTCGCCACGTTTGACCGCCTGCGGTGGGTGCGGGCGGATCAGGTGCTGTTGGCACCCGAAGATCGCATCTGCGGCACCATGCTGGAATTCCTGAACATCGAAGGCATCGTTCTGGAACCGGCAGGTGCGCTGTCAGTCGACGTTTTGCCGACGCTGAGCCAGACCATCCGGGGAAAGACAGTTGTCTGCGTGACTTCCGGTGGAAATTTCGATTTCGAACGTCTCCCAGAGGTGAAGGAGCGTGCGCAACGCTATGCCGGGCTGAAGAAGTATTTCATCCTGCGCATGCCGCAGCGCCCGGGGGCGTTGCGCGAATTTCTGATGATGCTGGGGCCGGATGACGATATTGCCCGGTTCGAATACCTTAAGAAGTCCGCACGAAATTTTGGCTCGGTCCTGATCGGCATCGAAACGCGGCGGGCCGACAATTTCACGCTGCTTTTTGCGCGGATGGACGAGGCGGGGTTCACCTACCGCGATATCACCGGCGATGATGCACTGGCCGAATTCCTGATCTGACGCGCGTTGGGTGGGGCAAAGAGCCCCACCCGGCCGCGGCTTGTCAGTTCCCGTTGGGTGTATAGGCAAATGCGGTGTTGACCTGCCGGCCGCCGCGGAGTGCGGCAAATTCGAACAATGCCGTGCCGCGACCGATTTCGCGGGTCATCAGGTCTGACAGGGTGATGTCCGAACCGATCTGTTCCCCCGTCGCGGCAAAGCTGACCAATATGTCACCTTGGCGGAATGCTTCTGGTGCATCGGTTTCGGCAACGGCGGGTGTCATGGTGACAACCGTTTGCACCGCGCCGTCAACCGGACGTTCCTGAAACCGCAAACCGTTCAGCAATGCGATATCGCGGACCACCGGCATCGCGGTTGTCACGGTTTCAACATCCCCCGTCACGATATCGACGATTTCAAGGTCAATATCCATGATCCGGGTTTCAGACAGCTTGCCTGACTGGCGCAGAGCGGGGTTGATGTCGATGATACGCGCCACGTCCACGCCGTCGACGGACACGATCTTGCGCCCGACAGTTGCCCAAGGCTCTGCCCCGTTTTGAACGGCACCGATGGTGTCGGGTGCGTCGTTGGCGGGCGTAAACGGAAGCACGAGGGTATAGGCGGACATGACGGCGGACACGTCTGTGATCGAAGGTTCGATCGGCTTTGGCGCTTCCTGTTTCACGGGCGGGGCGGTTTCTGCAACCACTTCGGCAACTGCCGATTCGATGGCAGAGGCGGGCTCCGGCTCGGCGAGAACGGGGACTGTGGTGTCTGTGTCGGGTACGGATGTGACGGCTATGTCAGCATCCGGTGACGCATCTGGCGCGATCACTTCAGGGGCTGCGGCGGCAACGGTGACCTCGGGTGCTTCCACCATGGGTTCGACCGCAGGGGCAGGTTCTGTCGCTGCGGGCGCTGCCGACTCGGCTGTGACGGCAGGTTCCACGGCTGCGGGTTCGGCAGGCGCGGCTTCGACCGCGGCTTGTTCGAGCGCGGCGGGTTCTGCGGCAACCGGATTTGCTGCGGGTTCGGCTGCCGCGGCGGGCGCGGCCGCTGCCTTGGGGGCTGCAGGTTCTGGTTCAACGCTTGCGACAACAGTCGGAGCAGGGGCGTCGGGCACCTCTGTTCCGCCAGAGTACAAGACAAAGGCCCCGGCCGCGGCCGCCACCACAACACCCACAGCCACGAACAGGCCTGTTCTGGATTTTGTCGGTTCGGGTTCAGCCATCGCGCGCCGCAAAGCGGGCTCTGACGGGGGCGGCGGGGCAACCGCAGCGGGCGCGGTGACGGCGGCTGCAGCCACAGGGGCAGGCAGCACGGGTTCTTCAAACTCGGGGGTTGCAGGTGATGGCAGGGGTGCCGGAGTGTCCGCCTCGTCAAACTCTTCACCGGGTCGCGGTTCGTAGGGGCCGTCGGCCCGGATCAGGGCAAGCCAGTCTGCAGCCGACGCCGGACGGTCGGCTTCGGAAATGCACAAGGCGCGGTCAATACCCTGACGAAAGGCGGGGCGGTAGGCTATGGCGACCTTGCGCAATGGCAAAATCGGGTCGGCCTGGCCGCCCAACAAGGCGGTCACACGATCAAAGGCCGACGGCGGCGGCCTGCGTGCAATGGCCTGATAGAAGGCTGCACCCAGTGAATAAAGATCACTGCGCGGCCCGCCAAGGCCTGTCGCCGCGACATACTCGGGTGCGACATAGACATCGTGCGACTGGGCGGCGGCAATCTGATCAGCAGCCGCGGCGTCGGGAAGCAGAAAATTGAACTGCGTGAAGTGCAGGTTGTTTTCCGCATCCAGAACGATGGTATCTGCCGAGATATTACCATGCAGGATGCCCTCTGCATGAAGTGCCTGCAGCGACGACAATGCGGCGTTCATCAGAGTCGAAATCTCTCGCATCCGCAGGCGGCTTCGCTGATCCTGCAGGATCGTGGCAAATGTGTCGCCTGTAACTGCGCGCAGAACGACATATCTGGTGTTGTGTTCGGTGAATTGCGCAAGGACGGATGGCAGCGCCGGATCTGACACCCGCGAAAGTTTGTCAGCCGTTGCCGTGAACTTCTTGACCAACCGCCGCAGTCCATCGGCGGCAGATGGGTGCCGGGCAACGATGGCCAGGCCGTTGCGTTCGCACAGGTCGTTGGGAAAACACTCTTGAACCAGCACATCGTCGCCTGCGTCGGTCACTGCGCGATAGGTGATGGATGAAGTATCGCGGGCAATCGCACCTGTCAGCGTCAGCGATCCATTCACCAGCCGGGTGGAAGGTGCCAGCGCATCCCGTTCCAGCGTTACGGCCTGGCCGCCTGTTTCATCTGACTGTCCGGTCATGTTCTGCCCTGCCACAATATCTGAATCGGCGACAATTACGGATTGCCGCAATTGCTCGGACCAATCCCCTTAACGTGTCATAAATTTGTTTTTCCTTGGGCTAAATGGGCGAACTACCCAAATTCGGGGTTTTTTCTGGAATGAGTACGTGCCACCGCCCTTTTGAATGGTAAACGACTGTTTCCGTATCGGATTGGCCTGACGCTGTCTTCGCAGTCCCGCTGCTCTGTGGTATGATGTCGGATGCCTGCCCTTTGCCGCGATTGTCTTGCCGAATTTGACGATGGACCAAGGTGCCCGGCCTGCCGGTCGCCGCGTGTTCTTGTGCATCCCGAACTGTTCGATCTGTCGATTGCCCATATGGACTGCGACGCGTTCTATGCCTCGGTGGAAAAGAGGGACAACCCCGCCCTGATGAACCAGCCCGTCATCGTTGGGGGCGGGACGCGGGGCGTTGTTTCGACGTGTTGCTATATCGCGCGAATTTCTGGCGTCCGTTCGGCCATGCCGATGTTTCAGGCGCTGAAACTTTGTCCGGATGCCGTGGTCGTCCGCCCGCGGTTCGAGGCTTATGTCGAAGCCAGCCGCGCGATCCGCGCGATGATGGAGGTGCTGACGCCGGCAATTCAGCCCCTGTCGCTGGACGAGGCGTTTCTGGATCTGACGGGCACGCGCCGCCTGCACGGAGCGCCTGCCGCCGTTCTGTTGGCGGGACTGGTGCGCCGCATGGAACGGGAACTGGGGCTGACCGGGTCGATCGGCCTGTCGCACAACAAGTTTCTGGCCAAGATTGCATCCGACTTGGACAAGCCGCGCGGGTTTTCGGTGATTGGTCGCGCCGAGACGGAACAGTTCCTGCGCCCAAAACCCATCCGTATCATCTGGGGTGTCGGGACGGCCACGCAAGCCGCGCTGGAACAGGCCGGCATTCGCACCATCAGCGATCTGTTGCGCTGGGACCGCCGGGATCTGGGTGCACGGTTTGGGTCGATGGGCGACCGGCTTTGGCATCTGGCGCGTGGGATCGACAACCGAACCGTCGAACGGGACGAACAGGTCAAGTCGATTTCAAAGGAAACCACGTTCAACGAAGATACGTCTGATCCCGACCTTCTGGACGGCCATTTGTGGCGGCTGGCGGAACAGGTGGCCGACCGTGCCAAGGCGAAAACATTGGCCGGGCGCACGGTGGCGCTCAAGCTGAAACGGTCTGATTTCACGCTGATCAGCCGCCGCCACGCCATTGACCAGCCCACGCAGCTTGCCGACCGCATTTACCGTGAGGCACGGCTTTTGTTCGATGCGACCAAGGCACACGGCCCGTTCCGGTTGATCGGCGTTGGTATTTCCGATCTGGTTTCGGGTGATTTTGCCGATGTTTCGGCAGACCTGCTTGATCCCGGCGCTGGCAAAAGAAGTGCTGCCGAACGTGCAACTGATGCCATCCGGGCCAAGTTCGGCCATGAGGCGATCATCAAGGGGCGCGCCCTGCGGTAGCGACAGGTTATTCGGCTGCGACAGGCAAACGCCCGGTGGCCGACCCGATGATGCCTGCGATAACGCCTGTCATCAAAGCGCGAAACGCCTCGAAATCCGGGCGACGTTCGATTCTCGCCTCGTCCATGTAAAGGGAGCGGTCGATTTCCACCTGCACAGCATGTTGCCCAATCGAAGGGCGGCCGTAAGCCTGGGTGATGTAGGCACCTGCAAAGGGCGCATTACGGGCGACGCGCAAACCGGCACCTGTGAAGGCGGCCTCGATCCTGTCAACGACGTCACGTCCGGCGGCGGCACCAAACCTGTCCCCCAGCACGACATCAGGGCGGGACGTGCCGGGCCGGACATGCGCTTCGATCGCCTCGTGCGGCATCGAATGGCAATCAATCAGGACAGCCTCGCCAAATTCCCGGTGGCTGGTGTCGATCAGCATGCGCAGCATGGCATGATACGGGCCCCAATGACGCGCAATCCGCGCCTCGGCCTCGGCCAGTGACAGCTTGCCACGATAGATCGCCCTGCCGTTCGCCACCACGCGGGGCACAACGCCCAGCCCGGAACTGACGCGCGGATTGTGCGGAATGCGGGCAACACCTTCGATCAGTGCAGGATCGAGTTCGTCAGGCGCGCGGTTCAGGTCAAGATAGGCACGCGGCGCAGTTGCCCCAAGCAGCGGCGCACCCAGATTGGGGGCTGCTGAAAACAGTTCGTCGACAAAGGCATCTTCCGATGATCGAAGTGCATGCGCCTGCAGAACGCTGTTCAATCTGAACGCAGGTGAATAGTCGCGCCCACTGTGCGGCGATGAAAACACCACACAGGACGTAAGCTGCGCAGGGCGCATCAGGGTATAGGCAAGTTCAGACATGAAACCTCCGGCATCGTGGTATAGCAGGATTCGCGGAATTGCCAAAACCCCTTGAACGTAGGCGCGACTCTGTTTACAGACCCGTCAACCGACGCGGTTCCGCCCGCGTCCTTTTGTTT
This sequence comes from Gemmobacter sp., assembly GCA_031425195.1. GTDB lineage: Bacteria > Pseudomonadota > Alphaproteobacteria > Rhodobacterales > Rhodobacteraceae > JANPIX01. The sequence goes on from JANPIX010000024.1 coordinate 134,246, forward strand.
TGGACACGGCGGGACGGGTTGGCATGTGGGCGGTTAGCTCAGCGGTAGAGCACTACGTTGACATCGTAGTGGCCACTGGTTCGATCCCAGTACCGCCCACCATTCACCGCTTTCCGCAAGGGAAGTACGTTGTTTTCATACGGCGCAGACGCGCCGCGAACGAGGAGAAGGTCGATGAAAGTTGCGAATTCACTCCGCTCGCTGAAGACGCGTCATCGCGATTGCCAGGTCGTGCGCCGTAAAGGCCGCGTCTATGTGATCAACAAGACGCAAAAACGTTACAAGGCCCGTCAGGGCTGAACGTCAGCCTGCAGGATCAGGGCCGCCGATGGGAAACCTCGGCGGCCTTTTTCATTTCGGATCGGCGATTATCGCCTTTCTGAAGTGGGTATTCCGGCAGGGATTTGCCGAAACTGAACCTTCACACCTTGGTATGTTGCAAAGCCTGATGCGCGCCGGGAATGTCCCGATCAGGGGTAGATGCAGCCGGGGGCAGCAATCATGACTATTGCAAGCAAGATAGAACACTTCATGCTTCGGCTGATCAACAACGAACGCGCCGACGCGGGGCTCGACCCGCTTCGCCTGTCCAGTTCGCTGAACGCTGCGGCGGAAAAGCATACGGTCTGGATGCTGCGAAACGATGTGTTCGACCATACCGGCGCGGGTGGGTCGAATGGCGGGGACCGGATGCAGGACGCAGGATACAAACTGCGCGGCGATTACAAGTGGGGCGAAAACATCGCGTTGCGCAGTCTGGGAGGGATTGAGGGGCTGCGGGACGATGTGCGCGACTTGCACAACCGCCTGATGGACAGCCCCGGCCACCGCGCCAACATTCTGGGCCGGGGTTTTGACGAAATCGGGATCGGGATCGAACGAGGAACGTTTCGCCTGAACGGATCGGACCTGAACGCGGTTGCCGTGACGCAGGATTTTGGCAGGACGGATGCAAACATCAGTCAATCCCCGCCCCCCGATGCCGACACATTTGTTCTGCGGACCGCCTCGCCACTGGATGCGATGGTGGGGCAGAACGGGCGGTTGGACCTTGCCGCCACATTGGCAGGTTCGGGCGATCCGGCAGCTTGGATCAGTGCGCTGAACGATGCCGGTGATCAATTCGCGTTTGCTGCTCCGGTAGAGGATCGTGCCGTCTGGTTGCTGTGACCGGGGTCAGACGATGTGATTGTTTTGCGGTGCCGGCAGACCTAATGTGCCTTTCCTGACAAAGCGAAAGGTCATTTCATGAAACTTTTTCACTCTCATTCCTCCCCGTTCGTGCGCAAGGTGACCGTGTTGTTGCACGAAGCAGGTCAGGCCGGTGCGGTGGAGATGGAAACCGTTGCGGGAAGCCCGCTTGCCCCCGGATCGTTCCCTGTCGCGCTTAATCCGCTGGGCAAGATACCTGCGTTGCTGACGGACGACGGTCAGGCGCTTTATGACAGCCGCGTGATCTGCCGGTATCTGGACGATCTGTTTCAGACCAGACTTTACCCGCCGGCACAGGATCTTTGGCAGACGCTGACACTGGAGGCGCTGGCGGACGGTATTCTCGATGCGTCGGTTCTGATGCGCTATGAGGTGGTGGCTCGCCCCACTGAACATCAGGACGCTGCATGGCTGGAGGCGCAATGGTCCAAGGTTGCCCGCGCGCTCGACTCGCTTGAGGCAACGGGTGCGGCGCAACTGGAAGGCCCGTTGAACATCGGGCACATCGGGGTTGGCTGCGCGCTGGGTTATCTTGATTATCGGCACAGCAACCGCAACTGGGCCGAGGGTCGCCCCAAACTTGCCGGTTGGTGGCGCAGGTTGTCTGCCCGTCCGTCATTCGCGATGACCGCCCCGCCCACCGCCTGAAAACCTGCGACCAAATGGCCGCCAGGCCAACTGCGGCTTGACCCCGTGGCCTGCGGCTCCAATTTCGAGAATATCTGATCCGGTTGCGACATAAAGCGCCTGAAACCCCGCTGGACGACAACAGACATGTTGGCTAGAAGCAGGGCGTCAGACCTTGGGCTCTTTCCCGGGTCTAAACGTCATAAGGCCGCAAAAAGCGACCCCGCTCAAGGAGAAGAGCCCGTGTCCCACGCTGACGACAAGCCAGGCACCCGCCGGGATTTCCTTTACTATGCAACCGCAGGCGCAGGCGCCGTGGCCGTTGGTGGTGCCGTTTGGCCGTTGGTCAATCAGATGAACCCGTCTGCGGATGTGCAGGCGCTTTCGTCGATTCCGGTGGACGTCAGCACCGTTGAACCCGGTATGCAGCTGACGGTGAAGTGGCTGGGCAAGCCTGTGTTCATCCGCCGCCGCACGCCCGAAGAGATTGAGGCCGCCCGCGCCGTGCCGCTGGCCGATCTGGTCGACCAAAAGGCCGAAAATGCGAACGCCGTTGAAGGTGCCGACGCATCGGATCAGAACCGCACGCTGGACGAAGCTGGCGAATGGCTGGTGATGATGGGGGTTTGCACCCACCTTGGCTGTGTTCCGATCGGTGATGGTTCTGGCGATTTCGGCGGTTGGTTCTGCCCATGCCACGGGTCGCACTACGATACCGCCGGGCGCATCCGCAAAGGCCCGGCACCCCGTAACCTGCCGGTTCCGGTGGCCGCGTTCATCGACGAAACCACTCTGCAGCTTGGTTAAGGAACAGCAAAATGGCCGGTATTCCGCACGATCATTACGAGCCAAAGTCCAACGGCGAAAAGTGGCTGAGCAAGCGCTTGCCGATTGTCGGGCTGATGTATGATGTCCTGACTTTTCCCACGCCGCGCAACCTGAACTGGATGTGGATCTGGGGTATCGTCCTGACGTTCTGCCTTGCCCTGCAGATCATCACTGGCATCGTGCTGGCGATGCACTACACCCCGCAAATTGACATGGCCTTTGCGTCGGTCGAACACATCATGCGCGATGTGAACGGCGGCTATATGCTGCGTTACCTTCACGCGAACGGGGCGTCACTGTTCTTTGTCGCCGTCTACCTGCACATCTTCCGCGGCCTGTTCTATGGATCTTACAAGGCCCCGCGCGAAGTGACGTGGATCATCGGCATGCTGATTTACCTTGCCATGATGGCAACCGCGTTCATGGGGTATGTGCTGCCCTGGGGACAGATGTCGTTCTGGGGTGCCACAGTGATCACCGGCCTGTTCGGAGCAATTCCGGGCGTTGGCCCGACAATTCAGGCGTGGCTGCTGGGTGGGCCGGCGGTCGACAATGCGACGCTGAACCGGTTCTTCAGCCTGCACTATCTGCTGCCGTTCATCATCGCCGGTCTGGTCGCCGTCCACATCTGGGCGTTCCATACAACCGGCAACAACAACCCGACTGGCGTCGAAGTGCGCCGCACGTCGAAGGAAGAAGCGGAGCGGGATACCGTGCCCTTCTGGCCCTACTTCGTGATGAAAGACCTGTTTGCGCTGGCCGTCATTCTGGCGATCTTCTTTGCAGTCGTCGGTTTCATGCCGAACTACCTTGGCCACCCTGACAACTATATCGAAGCGAACCCGCTTTCGACGCCTGCGCACATTGTGCCGGAATGGTACTTCCTGCCGTTCTACGCAATCCTGCGCGCCTTCACGGCCGACGTCTGGGTGGTGCAGATCGCCGAGTTCGTGTCGTTCGGTATCATCGACGCCAAGTTCTTTGGGGTTCTGGCCATGTTCGGTGCCATTGCAGTGATGGCTTTGGCACCGTGGCTTGACACATCGTCGGTGCGGTCTGGCCGTTACCGCCCGATGTTCAAGTGGTGGTTCGCCCTGCTGGTTGTCGACTTTGTTGTGCTGATGTGGGTCGGGGCAATGCCCGCTGAAGAACCCTATGCCACGATCAGTCTGATCGCCTCGGCCTACTGGTTCGCTTACTTTCTGGTCATTCTGCCCTTGCTGGGCGTGATCGAAAAGCCGGCCCTTCAGCCTGCGACAATCGAGGATGATTTCAATGCACATTATTCACCATCGACGGGCGGCACCAAGACCGTCGCGGCAGAGTGAGTGAAAGGACGTATGATGTTTCGTAATATCACTCTCGTTTCGGCTGTCGCTTTGGGTTTGTCGGCCGGAATGGCATCAGCAGAAGGTGCGGTCGTCCATATCGAAGACCACGCCTTTGCCCATGAAGGGCCGTTCGGCAAGTTTGACGAAATGCAGCTTCAGCGCGGTCTGCAGGTTTTCACCGAGGTCTGTGCATCCTGCCACGGCCTGAAGTATGTGGCTGTGCGGACTTTGTCGGACGAAGGCGGTCCGAATATGCCGGAAGATCAGGTACGGGCCTATGCGTCGGACATACTGCTGCCAGTGACTGATCCTGTGACGGGCGAAGACAAGCCGCGTTCGCCCAATGACCGATTTCCGATGTCACAATTCGAAGGCGCACCTGATCTGAGCCTGATGGTGAAGGCGCGGGCCGGTTTTCACGGGCCTTATGGTTCGGGGATCAACCAGTTGTTCCAAGGGACTGGCGGCGCAGAGTACATGTACAACCTTTTGAACGGGTATGTTGATCCGCCGGCATGCGCGCCGGCTGACCAGGAAGGCTATTACAACATTGCCTTCGAAAAGGGTGCCATTCCCGAAAGCTGCAAGAATGAAGAGGGTCATTCGACCATTCCCGGAAGCTGGATTGCGATGCCGCCGCCCCTGTCCGACGATCTGGTGACTTATGCCGACGGCCATACGGCAACGACCGCTGCCATGGCGGAGGATGTGACCAGTTTCCTGACCTGGGCTGCCGAGCCAAAGATGATGGCGCGTAAACAGGCCGGGCTGACGGCAGTGATCTTCCTGTCGGTCTTGTCTGTCCTGCTTTATCTGTCGAACAAGCGGCTTTGGGCCGGGATCAAAGGTCGCAAGACGACTGTTTGACCTGCGGTTCAAAGACACGATCAAAAGGCCCTTGTCCTGCGGACAGGGGCCTTTTTGTTTGCTCAGCGTATTGCGCCGGGGCCAAGGTAGCGGCGCAACCCCTCGGGTGGGTTGGCGAACAGGGCATCAGTGGCGACCGGCGGTTGAACAAGGCCGCCGTCAACCAATGCCGTCAGCGACGCGAAATGGCGCGCGTCTTGCGGGTCGTGCGTGACCATCAGGACCAGAGCGCCCGTGTCTGTCGCCACCTTTGCCACAAGATCCAGCATTTCGGTCTTGAGGCCGGGGCCAAGGGCGGAAAAAGGTTCGTCCAGCAAAAGGATGGGCCGTGCCCGCAACAGCACGCGCGCAAGTGCCGCGCGTCCGGCCTGCCCTCCTGAAACCTGACCCGGTTTGCGCGGGCCCATTCCCGCCAGCCCCACCCGGTCCATCGCCTCAGCAACGGCGTGATGTTGGTCGGGGCGCAGACGCAGTTTTGGTGACAAGGCCAGCCCGATGTTCTGCGCCAAAGTCAGATGGGGAAACAGGTTCTGATCCTGAAACAGAATACTGACCGGCCGCTCACCCGGCGGCAGTGCTGCGATGTCGTGGCCCTGCCACAGGATGCGTCCGGCGGTCGGGGGCAAAAATCCCGCTAAAGCAAGCAGCAGGGTCGATTTGCCTGATCCCGATGGCCCGACAAGCGCAATCCGCGCCGCTGCCGCAGCCGACCAGTTGGCAGACAGTCGAAAATCGCCCTGTTCCAGCACCAGCCCGTCAAACGTCAGCATCGAGCCGCCCCCCGCGATCAAACAGCCAGAACAAGGCAAAACTGCCCGCCATGAGGATCAGCGAGGCACCTGCCGCCGTGTCGATCTGGTAGGCACCCATCAACCGCTGGATCACCAAGGGCAGCGTGGCCGAACCTTCCCCCGCAAACAGCGCGATGGCGCCAAGGTCGCCCATCGACAGGGCCGCCGTCACCCCCAGCGCAAAGCCAAGCGGCCGTTGCAAGCGCGGCAAGACGACAAGCCTGACCAATGTCCAGCCTCCCATGCCAAGAGACCCTGCCAGGCGGCCGTAGCCGAGTTCGATGGCCCGCACGTCGGGCAGCAGCAGGCGATAGGCAAATGGCAGTGCCAGCGTGGCGTTGACCAGAATGGTCAGGGGCAGGGCCACAGTGGACGGGCTGACAAATGGATAGATCACGACGAACAGCCCGGTGCCGAGCACCAACGACGATGCGGTCATTGGCAGCACAGCCACTACATCAAAGCCGCGCGCGCCGCGCGATACAGGCAAGGCGAGCATCAGCGCCCCTGCCACTGCAAGCAACGCTGCTGTGACCGATGTGAGCGATGATCGCAGCAACGCCAGCCAAACCTGCGACGGCATGTCTGCAAGGCCGGGAAGCCCCCTAAACACTGCGGCTGCCACCGGCAGGGCGATGAAAAGACCCGCCCCTAGGATAACCGCGCCATCAACGATCAATCGCCAGCCCTGTGGCGGGAACATTGAGATGGGCCTGTCCATGCCTGCGCCGAACGCCCAATCTACGGTGACAAACTGAACCAGCAGAATGGCAACCGCGCACAAACCCATTTGCAGAAGGGCCAGCATTGCGGCACCGGGCAAATCGAATTCGAACCGGACAGCCTGATAGATTGCCAGTTCGATTGTTGTCGCGCGCGGACCGCCACCCAGTGTGAGGGCAATGGTAAAGCTCGTCAGGCACACGAGGAATATCGTCAGAACAGCGCCGGGCAGCACGCTGCGCAGCATGGGAAGTTCCAGATGCCGCCAATGCGCGCCTGCGTCAAACCCAAGCGACAGGGCAAGGCGTGTCCTCTCGGCCGGGATGGCGCGCCAGCCTTGCAGGATGATGCGGATGGCAAGGGGAAGGTTCAGAAAAAGGTGGGCCAGAACCACGCCCTGAATTCCGAACAGATCAGGCACGGGAAGGCCCGTCTTGGCAAGCCAACCCCCCGGCCCAAAGATTGCCAGAACACCCATCACGACAACCAGAACCGGCAACAGGAAAGGTGCCCCCATCAGCGTGATCAAGAGATCACGCCTCGCAAACCGTCGGCGTGCAAGCGCCCGCGCGATGGGGATTGCGAAAATGACGGACGAAAGCGCGGACAGTGACGCCTGCGCCAAGGTAAATCGCATTGCGGCGAGATCGGCAAAGTCCAGTGTACCGCCACCGCGTGCAAGCAGAACAGGCACTGGCCCCAAAATAAGGGCCAGCACCAATGTGGCGACGACAAGCGCGCCTATTGCGACAGGGCGGCGCGCCATTCGTCCAGTGCCGGGCCACGGGCAGATTGCGCTTCGGTCGCGGAAAGCAGCAATGACTTTTCAGGTTGCAACAAGGTTTCGAACCCTTTTGGGAGGCCAGCGGCAGGTGTCTTTGCGGGATACATCCAGTTGGTCGTGATCAACCCGGTCTGAACGCCGTCCGTCAACATGAAGGCAAGGAAGGTATCCGCGAGGGCGGGCTGGTCGCTGCCAGCAAGTTTGCCCATCACCTCTACCTGAAGATAATGGCCGTCCGTGAACGGCGCTGCCGATTTTGTGGCGTCGGATTCCGCGATCAGGTGATAGGCAGGCGAGGTGGTATAAGACAACACCATGTCGGCCTGCCCGTCGGTGAACATGCCGTAAGCCTCGGACCAGCCGGGGGTTACGGTCAGAACGTTGTCTGCCAGATCGGTCCAAAGCGCGCTGGCCCCGTCGCCATAAGCCGCCTTGACCCACAACAGCAGACCAAGGCCCGGCGTCGACGAACGGGGGTCCTGGATGACGATCTTCAGATCCGAAGCAGCCAGTTCGGCGAACGAAGTGGGCGGGCTGGCCAGTTTGGTGTTGTCATACACAAAGGCGAACCAGCCCCAGTCATAGGGAAGGAAGTTCGCATCATCGAAGGGGACAGGCAAAGTTGTCGCGACCGTCTGGCCATGCGGTGCGAACAGGCCGGTTGCCGTGGCTTGTGCCGTCAGACTGGTATCAAGGCCAAGCACGACGTCGGCATCAGAAGCGGAGCCTTCCAGTTGCAGCCGGGCCAGCAGCGCCGCCCCGTCACCCGCGCCAGTGAACACCAGATCGCAGGCGCATGTCGCCTCGAACGCCTTTTCGATGGCCGGGCCCGGGCCCCATTCGGAAACAAAACTGTCATAGGTCAGCACGTTCAACGTCGGGGTTTCCGCTGCGGCCACAGTTGCCACACACAAGAAACCCGCCGCAAAGATTGGTGTTTTCATCACACGCTCCATCTGCGACAGGCGGAGAACGGGGGGCACCATGCCCCAACCTTCCCTCCGCCGGTCTTAACCGGTTCAGGTTCAACGGGTCCGCATTTCTGCATCTCAGCCACTGAAGGCACCCCGAGGTGACGTGCAACATAGGCTTGCCTTTGGCAGGTGCAAGCCGAAAAGCCTTGAGGCGAGGCGCGCGCCCCGGTATCCCCGAACCGCAAGGGAGACGGTGATGAGTTTCAATACATTCGGCCACATGTTCCGTGTCACGACCTGGGGCGAAAGCCACGGCCCGGCCATCGGGGCCACGGTGGACGGCTGCCCGCCGGGGGTGGCACTGTCGGAAGCTGACATTCAGCCGTGGCTGGACGCCCGCAAACCGGGCCAGAACAAGTTCACCACCCAGCGCCGCGAAGAGGATGCCGTGCGCATCCTGTCAGGCGTGTTCGAGGGACGCACGACAGGCACGCCCCTGCAGTTGATGATCGAAAACACGGATCAGCGGTCAAAGGATTACGGCGACATCGCCCAAAGTTTTCGGCCGGGCCATGCCGATATCACCTATCATCAGAAATACGGCGTACGGGATTATCGCGGCGGCGGGCGGTCATCGGCACGCGAAACCGCGTCGCGTGTCGCCGCCGGGGGGGTGGCCCGGGCGGTTTTGGCAGGGCTACTGCCAGATTTGCGCATTACCGGGTATATGACGCAGATGGGCCCGCGTGGGATTGACCGTCAAAGGTTTGATCGCGACCAGATTGCCCAGAACCCGTTCTGGTGCCCCGATGCGGTGGCGGCAGCGGAATGGGCGCTTTATCTTGATGATCTGCGGCGCGACCACAACTCGGTCGGTGCGGTGATCGAAATGGTGGCAAGCGGTGTTCCCGCCGGCCTAGGCGCACCGCTGTACGGTAAACTCGACAGCGATCTTGCCAGCGCCATGATGTCGATCAACGCCGTCAAGGGTGTTGAAATTGGCGATGGCATGGCCGCCGCCACACTGACCGGCACAGACAATGCCGACGAAATCCGCATGGGTCCGAATGGGCCGGAGTTTCTGTCAAACCATGCTGGCGGAATTCTTGGGGGAATTTCAAGCGGGCAGGATGTGGTTGTGCGTTTTGCCGTCAAACCGACATCGTCGATCCTGTCACCGCGCCGCACCATCAACGCCCAGGGGGATGAGATTGATCTGATCACCAAGGGGCGTCACGACCCCTGTGTCGGCATCCGCGCCGTGCCGGTTGCCGAGGCGATGATGGCATGCGTGTTGCTGGACCATGTGCTGCGCGATCGTGCGCAAACGGGCGGCGAGCGGGGCGTCATCGGGCGTTAGGACCGCGTTAACCGCTTCCGAGGCTTTGCCACAGCAACCGCGCCGCCAGAAGCGTAGAGGTGGCAACAAGCAGCGGTTTGATCAGGTTGGCCCCGACCCGCATCGCAAGGCGCGCCCCAACTGCGGCACCGGCAATCTGCGCCACCCCCATCATCAGGCCGACACCCCAGATGGGCGATCCGTAAATGGCAAAGGCGACAAGCCCGCCGAGGTTGGACGCAAAATTCAACAGCTTGGTATGCGCGGTTGCCTTGAGCACGCCGTACCCTGCCAATAGTACAAACCCGATCATGTAGAACGACCCCGCCCCCGGCCCGATCAGACCGTCGTAAAGGCCGATGGCGGGCACCAAACAGGCACTGAACAAGGCCGGACGCATGCGTTGTGCCCTGTCCTGATCTGTCAGGCCGGGTTTCAAGGCAAAGAATACCGCGATCCCGATCAGGATGACGGGCAAGGCAAGCCGCAGCCACTCGGTCGGGACAAAACCGGCCAATGATGCACCTGCAACCCCGGCCGCGAAGGCGATGACTGCAGACGGAAGTTGCCGCCGCAAATCGACATGCCCGGCACGGGCATAGGCATAAGCGGCGGTTGCCGCGCCGAATGATCCCTGAATCTTGTTGGTGGCAAGCGCCTGTATGGGCGACGCGCCGCAGAGCAGAAGCACGGGTACGGTGATCAGGCCACCACCGCCCGCTATGCTGTCAACGAAACCGGCCAGAAAGGCCGCGAGAATCAGAATGACGGCCAGTTGCAGTGAAAGTTCCAGCATCAAAGATCGAACCGTTTGTGAATGCGCGCCACGCGGGTGCCGTCCTGCAGGCAATAGTCGGGGTCTTGCCCGTACGGCACGAACCCCCGCCGGGCGTAGTATCCAAGCCCCGGCACGTTGTCGGCCCGAATCGTCGCGTTGATGGCAACGGTATCGCGGGCGCGGGCAACCGTCAGCGTTGCAGCAAACAGCGCCGCGCCGACGCCCGTTCTTTGGCGGTCAGAGCTGACGAAAGTGCCGATATCAGCCCAGTTCGGCGGCAAATCGGGGTGCAGGCCAAGAACCTGAAAGCCGATCATCCCCTGATCGTCCTGCGCCAGAAAGCATGACAGGGCGTCTGTGCCCGTCAGATAATGCAAAGCGAAGTCGTCTTCGGTAAACGGCGTTTCATGCGCCGTCGTGCCACCGATTGCGATGATCCGGTTCAGGATGGCAGCCAAGCCCAACGCGTCGGTCGACGTGGCCTGCCGAACCAGCGCGGTCATTCGACGAACTCTGATCTGGCGTAGCCTTGCAGATACAAAAGGGCAGTCAGATCGCCGTGGTTGATGCGGATGTCGCATTGTGCCGCCACGCTTGGCTTGGCATGAAGTGCCACGCCCGAACCGGCGTGATTGAGCATGGCAAGATCATTCGCCCCGTCGCCGACCGCAATCGCATCCGCCGGCGTGATGCCCAGACGCGTCGATATCTCGATGAGTGCCGCAAGTTTTGCAGCCTTGCCAAGAATCGGCCGTGCCACGCTTCCCGTCAGTTGACCATCCGCAGTCAAAAGCGTGTTTGCCCGTGTTTCGTCAAACCCAAGCCGCGCACCTATGGCGTCGGTAAAGGCGGTAAATCCCCCTGACACGAGCGCCGCATAGCCGCCATTCGCCTTCATCGTGGCAAGAAGGGCAGGCCCGCCCGGCATCAGGGTAATGCGGTCGCGCAGGGTTGTGGCTATGACCGTTTCGGGTAGTCCGGCCAAAAGTGCCACCCGTTCCCGAAGTGCGTCTTCAAAATCCAGTTCGCCGTTCATCGCGCGGGCGGTGATTGCAGACACCAGCGCCCAAACCCCGGCCTCGTCGGCGAGTTCATCAATGCATTCCTGCTGGATCATGGTGCTGTCCATGTCGGCAATCAGTAGACGTTTGCGCCGACCTTCGGCCCTTTGCACCACCAGATCTATGCCGAGTTGCTGTAGCCCCTGCCAGACATCCCAGTGGTTATCGGGGACCGTTGCAACAGCAAATTCCGCAGCAATTCCAGCATCAAGCCAGATGGCGCCGCCACCCCCCCACGCATCGCGAAGCGCTTCGACAGTTGCACGGTCAAGGATGGAACGGGTGGGATCAGACAACAGGGTTGCAATGAACATGGCGTCGCTTTCAGAACACAGGATGCCGCCTTAGCGTCAAAATTTCCCTTGCGCCACCCCACTTGCATGGCTATGCCCCCGATTGGGACACCCTTCCCCAACGAAGGGCAATTATCTGGAAGGATACCATGTCTGATCTGCACGCACCGGCATTGCGCCCGGCAAATCCGCGCTTTTCCTCTGGCCCCTGTGCCAAAATCCCCGGCTTCACGCTTGACCATCTTTCGGACGCGCCCTTGGGCCGTTCGCATCGTGCGGCTGTCGGGAAATCGAAACTCAAACAAGCCATTGACTTGACCCGCAGCATTCTGGGCGTGCCTGACGATTACCGGATCGGCATTGTGCCCGCTTCGGATACCGGGGCGTACGAGATGGCGATGTGGACAATGCTGGGTGCGCGGCCCGTGACGGCGCTGGCATGGGAAAGTTTTGGCGAGGGCTGGGTGACGGACGTCGTCAAGCAGCTGAAGCTGCCGAACGTGCGAACCATCACGGCGCCCTACGGGCTGCTGCCGGACCTCAAGCAGGTCAATTTCGACAATGACGTGGTTTTCACCTGGAACGGCACGACATCGGGCGTGCGCGTGCCGAACGCCGACTGGATCCCGGCCGACCGCCAGGGGCTGACGATCTGCGATGCGACCTCGGCGGCTTTTGCGCAGCAGCTAGAATTCGACAAGCTCGATGTGGTGACTTTCTCCTGGCAGAAGGCGTTGGGCGGG
>JANPIX010000025.1:0-46319 GCA_031425195.1 Gemmobacter sp.
GACCGGTTGTTCGGCGACGAGCGTGACCGTGTCTTGGGCCATGCGCTAGTCGTTTTGCGCACGGAACGTGCCCGCGCGGGAGAGGCGGTGTCCGCCCTTGCCGACAGCGTGACAGCCGAAATCAAGGACAAGGCCAGCACCCTGATCGCCGAGCCGCACTGACCATCCCGATCACCTGAATGAAAACGGCCCGCCATTGGCGGGCCTTTTTTCTTGTATGGCGGGCGTATGTGATCCGTATTTTTTGCGTACATACATATACGAACATGAAAAAAGGCCCGCCTGACGGCGGGCCTTGATCGGAACAGACAGGATTACATCGAAGCCGAAGGCAAGGCTTCGAGTTGTTCCTGCGTCATGTTGACATAGGCGCGCAGTGCGTCGCCGTCGATCGCCTTCATGATCTGCATTTCGTTTACGTTCAGGGCAACCGGCTTTTCGCCGATCCCAAGGAAGCCGCCCACGTCGACGATGGCCTGTGTTGCCATGCCACCGTCATCGACGATCAGTTCCGAGATTTCGCCCAGATCTTCTTCCTGCGGGCCGTAAACGCGCAGACCCTGAAGCTGGTCAGCGGTGACTGTCGCGATGTCGACGGGGGTGTAACCTTCCATCGCCATTGCGCCGCCGGCCGCTGCCGTGCCATCGGTCGTCGCCGTGCTGTCGGTTGCGGCAGCGGTGTCGGTCGATGCGCCTTCAGTCATCGTCGTGTCGGCAGCCGCGCCGTCAGTTGCGGCGGTGGTGTCGGTCGATGCACCTTCGGTCGTGGCAGCCGCGCCGTCAGTTGCAGCAGCCGTGTCCGTCGATGCGCCGTCAGTTGTGGCAGCCGCGCCGTCAGTTGCGGCGGCGGTGTCGGTCGATGCGCCTTCGGTCGTGGTCGTGGTGTCGGTGGCAGCGGTATCCGTCATCGCCGGATCAGTGGCTGCTGTCGATGTGTCGCCCGTTGTCATCGCATCTGCGCCGGTGCGCATATAGTCAGGTGCACCTTCCAGAGTGGCGCGATCAGCATTGACCACGATGAAGTAGTCGTTTGCCGCATCAGCCGTCGATCCGTCCGAGACGAACCGCACCTGATCCATGGCTAGGGCAACCTGACGTTCGCCCATGCCGAGGAAGCCGCCGATATCGACAAGAACAGCGTCGACCGAACCGTCACGCGACAAAATCACGTCGTTGATCTCGCCAATGTCGTTCCAGCCTTCTTGCACGCCTGCATATTCGTCTGCATCAACGGCAGCTTCGGCAGCATAGACGCGGGTGCCGATCAGATCAGAGGCGGCAATGGCAATCGGGTCCATTTCGGTACGGAACAGGTCTTGGGCCGAAGCGGCCCCGCCAAGTACCAGGCCGAGCGCTGTGCCAAGCAATAGTCGTTTCATGATGTTCTCCTTTTCCATCATTGGTGACGCTTTGTTTGCGCCCATGACGGGAAAACCCTGCAAGCCCTGTAAAGTTCCGTGACGAAAGCAAAGGATGCCCTGACAAAACCGTGTGATTTCAAACGGTTCATGTTCGGAAAAAATATGTGAAAAAAGTTTGATCCTGCGGGAACCATTGAGCTTTAGCGCCGTTTATCATCCGACTGGCATACAAGCCCCCCACTTGTCGGTCAGTTCACAGACTATCCCTGTCCTGTGACCCTTGCCGTCGTTGACCTTGCCTTTCAGGCATACGTCATCGGCGGCATTTGTCACATGAGGGGGCGCTTTTCGAGCGGTTCGGGGGCCGAGCCCGCGTATTCGGCCAGAAGGGCCCTGCTGGGTATGGTCAGCCGCCCGTTGCTCCACATGGCCAGACCCTTCTGTCGCAGATACATCAGGGTCTTGTTGGTGTGGACAAGTGACAGGCCCAGTGCATCGGCGATGTCTTGCTGGCGAAAGGCGAGCGGAACACTTCCCCCGCGATCAAGCCCCACGGCACGCAGGCGGTGATGGATGCGCAGCAACGCCCATGCAATGCGCTGCCCGGCGCGAAGTTGCCCCATTACGGCAAGCGTTTCCCCCAGAAAATGTTCTTCAACCGCGGCGATCCATGTCAGATCATAGGCACGCGCCGGATGTGACTTGAACATGTTCCAAAGATCAGACCGGTTGAAAACGCACAAGACCATGGGCATGCTTGATTCCACCGAATGTTTCATTTCGCCCATGATGCCGGCCTGCAGGCCGATGAAATCGCCGGGGAACAGGAAATTGATGACCTGCCGCTGACCATCCTCCAGTGTCTTGTAACGGGTGCCCATGCCGGACAGGACGGTAAACACCTGCGGGCTGTTCGACCCTTCCATCAGCACTGTCGTGCCAGCGTCGACTGTCAGTTCCCCCACCTTGAAGCCGCGCATGAAGGCAAGTTCGTCTGCCGTCATGGGTATGAAATACTCGCATCGCCGCAGCGGGCAGTCATCACAGGGGACGGGCAAATTCGTAGGCTCCTATGTCACAGTTTAATGCGGGCGCAGCCGAACACCTACATAGTTTCCTTCGGTTCAGAAGGAACAGTTGATGGATAACGCCGAAGTAACGGTTGCGAAGCCGATCTTCGTATTGGTGATACGTGAGGTTCTGGTGGCACAGGACATTGCAATGGTCATTCGCGATTTGCAACCAGATGCGGAGATCGTCATGGCGCGGACACTTGACGATGCTGCGCGGGGCATCCCCGAGGGCAGGGTGGTTTCGGCGTTTGTGCAGATGCGCCCTGCCGCGTTTCAGCAATCGTTGTTGGCGCAAAGGGCGATGGCTGACGGGGCGAAGATCATGCTGGTGGATCAGGATGACGCGGCCCTCGCGGCTTTGCCCTGCGCCAAGGTGCTGCGATTTCCGTTCACGCGGGATGATGTTGCCAACCTGCTTTTGGATATCCGGGCCTGTGCCTGACAACGGCCCCCGGACATGTGATCCGGGAGCCATCTGTGTATCGAAGTGCTTACTTGAGACGGTCGACGACGCCCTGCGCAAAGGCGCCGATCATCGCATCATAGTAGACGCGGCTGTCGGCGGGCAGGCTGACGACATCGACATCGGCGGGGATCAGTGCCTTGGCGGCGTTTACATCAACGCTCAGGTCATAGCCGTCAAAGCGGGTGTTGTCGGTTGCATGGGTCTGTACGACGTTGCCCACAAGGAACGTATCGGCAAGGCCCAGTTTGTCGGTAAACCCGTTGGACAGGGACACTTCTTCCAGGTCGATCTTGATGTCGACACCATCATCCGCGATCTGGTCGGACACCAGGCCGACAATGGCGTTTTCCAGATCGTCGGCGATCGTCGTCCAATAGGCCGCGGCGGCCGGGTTTTCGATGGCAGCAATATCGACATCAACCTCGACACTTTTGACTGTCGGTGTGGTGGCGGCAAAAGCGCCCGTGGACAATGTCAGAGCGGCGATGCCGCCAATGGCAAGGGTGCGAAACATAAGGAAGCTCCATCTGTAATGAACGCGCGGAACAATTCCGCGTTAACAGACCGAAAACGCGCCGGGCTTGTTCGGGTTCCCGAATTTGGCAGCCGCGAAAAGAAACACCCCCGTGGCTGGACCAAGGGGGTGCGTGCCGGGTGGGCCTGCGATCAGGCGCGCAGGGTTTCCGTGCTGGCGAAGAACATCGCCTGGGACACGGCAGAGCGGACCTGTTCTTCGGCATAGGGTTTGGTGATCAGAAAGGCGGGTTCGGGCCGCACACCGGTGAGCAGCCGTTCCGGAAAGGCGGTGATGAAGATCACCGGGATATCGGGGACGATTTTGAGAATGTCATTCACGGCGTCGATGCCCGAAGATCTGTCGGCCAGTTGAATGTCGGCCAGAATAAGATCGGGCCGTTCGCGGTTTGCAAGATCCACCGCCTCGGTCCGGGTGGCGGCGATGCCGGTCACCTCGTGCCCCATTTCGCGCACGATGGCGGCGATATCCATGGAGATGATTGCCTCGTCCTCGATGATCATCACGCGGCCTGATACCGAATTCTGCATTTCCTTGACGGCGGCGTTAATCAGGAACCGGACGTCGCTGTTGTCGGATTGCATGATCTGGGCGATTTCGGTTTCGGTGAACCCTTCGATGGAGTGCAACAAAAGCGCTTCGCGGCTGTTGGGGGTGAGGTTGAGCATGTGTTCCTGCGCCACGGCGGAAAACCTTGTGTCGGGTTCGCCGATGGGCGCGCCGGCACTGGACCAGACGACGTGAAAGGCGTGGAACAGGCCGACCTTGGGATCAAGTTCGCCGGAAAGGACGGAACTGTCTTCAAGGATCGCTTCGAGCGTGGCTGCTGCGAAATTGTCTCCCGTCCCTTGGCTTCCGGTCAGTGCGCGCGCATATCGCCGCAGATATGGCAGGTTGTGGCTGATCAATGTTACCGGATCCGGCAGAACGTCACCTTGCATACTTTTTTCTCCATGGAGCGTTTTTACGGGAACCAAACGTCTTGGTGGCGCGTTCGGTTCCGTGTTAATGAGCTTGGATCATAAAAAAAGATGTACACAGGCATGGCTGATAGCAATCCAAAATCAACGATAAAGCATCAGATCGACGAGAATTTGAAGCGGATCTACGATGAAACGTTGAAAGAGCAGATCCCTGACAGGCTGACTCAGCTTTTGGAGCAGCTGCGCAAGAAGGCGGGTGGCGCGATTGTCACCGATGATAAGGACCAGTCGTGATGGCAGGGCCGACCGGGGACCCGCGTGACGATCTTGTCGGACATCTGCCGCCGCTTCGCGCTTTCGCGATGAGTTTGACGCGGAATCGCGCTTCTGCAGATGATCTGGTGCAGGATACCATCGTCAAGGCGTGGTCAAACATCGACAAGTTCACTGCAGGGACGAACCTGCAGGCGTGGTTGTTCACCATTCTGCGCAATACCTATTATTCGTCGATCCGCAAGCGGCGGCGCGAGGTGGCAGACCCGGACGGGATACATGCGCAAAGCCTGTTTGTGCGGCCCGAACATGACGGCAGGCTTGCCTACGGCGATTTTCAGCGGGCGTTTGACCAGCTTTCGCCAGAGCACCGCGAAGTGCTGACGCTTGTCGGGGCATCTGGGTTTTCCTGCGAAGAAGCGGCGAGCATGATGAATGTGGCCGTGGGCACCGTCAAAAGCCGCACCAGCCGCGCGCGAAAACGTTTGTCGGAATTGATGGGGTTGGCCGAGGGGGAAGACGTGTTTTCAGGGGTTGATCAGGCGACAATGGCGGTGATGGGCAGATCGGGAATGCAGGCGGCATGAGATGACGCAGGCTGGCAAACCGCCGCTTGCATCCCGTCTTGCAATTCGGTTCGGCGTCATTCTGACGTTGGCTTTGTTGCCGGCCGGAATCATCGGTTTTGTACAAACGAGCAATCTGGAGGCCGAGGTTCAGCGGCGCAGCGAAACTGCGCTGATGGGGGCGGCGCTGCGGGCGGCATCGTCGGAAACCGTGCTGATCACGCGGGTGCGCGGGATGGTGGCCACGCTTGCGGCGGCGGTTCCTGATCTGATTGCGGACAATGAAGCGTGCAGCGCATTCATGCAGCAACTGATTGCGACAGAACCTCGTGCGTCGCTGGCGGCCTATATCCCGACGAGTGGGGTCATGACGTGTTCATCGTCGGGGCGTGTTCATGACTTTTCCGACAGTCCACGTTTTCAAACTGTGATCGAAGCCAAGGCGCCTTTTCTGGTGGTAAGCCCGGATGCCGCGATATCGGGAACGTCCGTTCTGGGCATTTCCCACCCGGTCTTTGATGGAAACGGCACTTACATCGGTTATGCCACCATGTCGCTGCCCCATAACATGTTGCAGCAGCTTGCCACTGCAGATGACAACAAACTGCAGGATAGCGATGGCCCGCTTGTATTTTTTACCTTTGACAAGGCGGGCACCCTGCTGACATCGAACATCGACCTTGATGCCGCGAAACTTGAGCTTCCCGACGAGGGCAGCATCGAGCAATTCGTCGGCACGGCCGGTGGGACGTTTCGGGGACGGTCGGTGAACGGGCGGGCGATGACCTATGCAGTCGTGCCTGTGGAGCCGAACGAACTTTATCTGATGAGCAGCTTTCTTCCGAACGCCGAGGCCATTTCCTGGCGCTCCAGCCTTTCGCCATATCTGCCGACGCTGTTGATGTGGTTGGTCGGTTTGATGGCATCGGGGGTGGCCACGGAAATTCTGGTGACGCGCCACATCCGGACCTTGAACCGGTCCATGGGCAGTTTTGCAAGGGGCGACCGCAGGCTGGACGAAATCGAACTGACCAATGCGCCGCGCGAATTGGAAGAACTTGCAACCGCCTATCTTGCCATGACCGAAGGCATCACCCGGGGCGAGGCGGAACTGGAAGATTCCCTGCATCAAAAAGAGGTTCTGCTGCGCGAAGTGCATCACCGCGTGAAGAACAATCTGCAGCTTATTTCGTCGATCATGAACATTCAGATCCGCAGCGCCAAAAGTGGCGAGGCAAAGGAACTGCTCAAGAACCTGCAGGAACGGATCATGAGCCTGGCAACCGTTCACCGCGGGCTTTATCAGACGAGCGGTTTGGCCGATGTGCGGGCGCGCGAACTTATTCCCGATATCGTGCGGCAGATCATGTCGCTGTCGTCCAACCCGGAGAAACCGTTCGAAACGGTGAATGATATCGATGATCTTCGTATCGTGCCTGATCAGGCGGTTCCCTTGTCGCTGTTGCTGGCAGAGGCGTTGACCAATGCGATCAAGCATGCGGGGGCAACCCGCGATCGACCCGGTCACCTGTCCGTCAGGTTGAAACGGTCTGGTGGAAGTGGCGCTGTGCTGGAAGTGATCAACACGCAGCACGATATGGCGGACGGCGCGCAGCCAGCGGTGGTGGCCGAGACAGGCATCGGATCACAATTGATCATGGCCTTTGTCCAACAGCTTAACGGGGCCTTGTTTACCGGGAACGAGGGCGAAAATTTCGTCTTGCGCGTCACGTTCAATGTGGCACCCTTGTCGCATGGCGAAAACCGGCAGAAGCCCAGCGAGGCGAGCGAGGCCAGATGGAACGCGCCATCAGCGTGAGCGTTATCGGCTGTCTTTGTAAATCATTACCCGGCTGACGGGCCCAGGATATTCGATGCCCAACTCCAGCCGTTCCGTGCGCATTCTGTTGACCACCGCCGAGGCATTTCCCGCGTTAGAGCGCGCCTTTCTGGCGGCCAAGGCAGAGATCTGGGCCAGTTTCATGGTTTTTGATCTGACAACGCGGCTGCAATCTTCCGAGGCGCTGGCGATTGGAAAGACGTGGTTCGATCTGATTGTCCATACCCTGAACCGTGGGGTGGCGCTGAACATCTGCATCGCCGATCTGGACCCGATCATCAGTGCAGAAGGGCACCGGACGGCCTATCGTCATCTGCGGCTTTTCAGTGCGGCGGCGGCTGTGGCCAACCCCGGGGCGCGGTTGAAGATCGACTGCGCGCGTCATCCGGCACAGGGTGGGTTGATCTACCGGCTGGCCATGTGGCCGCGCCTGATGCGGCATCTGTGGCGCGCGACGCGGGCGATCAACGACATGACGGCAGAAGTGCGGGCGGCGGTGCTGCGTGATCTTGGGCCGGGGCCGCATCCGTTTCCGGTGCGCACGGATGGGACGGTCGGGCGCGGCCTGATGTCATTTCCGCCGATTTATACGGCATTGCACCACCAGAAAATGGCGGTGATCGACCGGACCCAGTTGTTCATCGGCGGCCTCGACCTGAGCGAGCATCGCATCGGGCCGCGTGCTGGCGGCAAGGTGCGCCAGCACACCTGGCACGATGTGCAACTGATGATCGAAGGGCCGGTGGTGGGCGAGGCGCAGCTTCATCTGGAAACATTTCGGGATGTGATCGACGGCAAGCTGCAACAGCCGCGCACGCGCCGTCTTTTGCGCACCCTGTCACGCCCGCGGCGGCGCAATCTTTGGTATTGGGGGCCAGAACCCATTGTGGGGGAACTCCGCTCGGCGCATCTGGTGATGGCACGGCGGACGCGATCGTTCATCTATATGGAAAGCCAGTATTTCAGGGACGAAGAACTGGCCCTGTTACTGGCCGAAAACGCGCGGCGTAACCCTGATTTGCGGATGATTGTCGTGCTTCCGGCAGCCCCTGACGAGGTGGAGGGGCAGTCGGGCCTTGGATCACGCGGGTATGCCATTCAGGACCGTTGCCTGCGCATCCTGCAGCATGGATTCGGGGACAGGTTGTTCGTGGGGGCACCTGCACAGATCCCGCCCGATGATGCGCCCACAAGGGCGGGCGACCGGCAGGAAAGTGCCGCGAATGCCGCGCTCGTCTATATCCATGCCAAGGTGTCTGTGTTTGATGACACGTCGGCCATCGTGTCTTCGGCGAACCTGAACAGCCGCAGCCTGCGCTGGGACACCGAGGCGGGGATCTATCTGACGTCGCGCAATGACGCGCTTGAACTGCGCCACCGGGTGATGGCGCATTGGCTTCCGCCCGAACCGGGGGCAGATGCGTTCGAGCCGGATACCGTGGTTGCTGCCTGGCGCCGTATTGCGTGGAGGAACGCGGCGCTGACCGGCGCTGACCGGATCGGGTGCATCCTGCCCTATGATTTCGCGCTGGCGGAAGTGCATGGCAAGAAGTTGCCTGCCCCACCCGCGGGCATCCGTTAGCAGGCAGTCGATCCGGAACCACCTTTGGGGGCAGGCGTTTTCGCATCACAAGGCGCACAACGCGCGGTACCAACAAAGGAGAAAGCCATGAACTGGGACCAGATCGAAGGCATGTGGACACAGTATAAAGGCAAGGCAAAAGAGGCTTGGGGCGATCTGACCGATGACGAACTGGATCAGGTGGCAGGCAAGCGCGACCAGATGGTTGGTCTTGTGCAGCGCAAATACGGGCGTGCACGGGAAGAGGCCGAAACTGAAGTTGACGGCTGGTTCGACCGACTTTGACGGCGAGAAGGTAAAATCATGCTTGATCGCGCCACTACAATATTGATCGGCGCGTGGTTTGTGGCGGCTTTGGGGCTTGTCGCCAACATCTCGATGTCAGCGCAATTCGCACAAAATACCTGCCAGGTCGGCAAGGTTGAGACATCGCTGCCAGCCCAAAGCGACCGTTGCTGACATTGGCGGGGAGACTGCGTGTTTCCCCGCCGATACTTTGTTTGTGTCAGGCTGCCTCCGCCTCCCACTGGCCGGCGGCGAGGGTGCGGCACAGATCCTCGATTGCAAATTCGGACATTGTGGCGGGATTGAAGGTGCCGTTGGTGCGGAAGCCGGACATGATTTCCTCTTTGATGCGGGGCGCTTCGATCAGGTGCATGTTCCATTCCTGAAACAACCTTTTGCTGACGTCGCCGCAAGAGATCACCTGAATGTCGTGGTGACGTCTGTCTTGCATGATGCGCATGAAGCACTGGCTGATTTCCGTCCTGCCGCCTTCGAGCAACTGCATGAAATGGCTTTCCGCCACAATCAGCGCGCCCGTGAGTTGGCTGCGGACATTGTTAGCGCGTGACTTTTGCAGGATGCGTTCGACGACTTCGGGTTTCAGGGGTTTGTGCCGCGAGGTATAGATCAACCTTGTCAACTGCATCGGGCTTCCTTGCTGGGTGCGGCACTGAAACTGTCTTGACCCGGGCAGCGCAGTTTCGCGCGATACGAGGTGGACAGGGGAAATGACCGGCGGGATGACTTGTTGCGAAGCCAGCCAATCGCCGATTTCATCCCAAAGATCCTGCGGGCTGCACCCTTCGTATTGCAGCGCATCTGACAACCGGATGGCCAGATCGCGCGGCGGACGTTCAGGCCAACGGCTGACCGCACCGCTGTCGTTGCCGAAAAAAGGTGTTGATGACAAAATTGAAAACACTCCTATCGACCGACAGCTTGTCGTCGCGCCGCGAAGTGCTGCGCGCCACTGCATTCGGGCCGACCTGCGCTTGTTCCGGCTGCGCCGCGTACGGCAGTCGGTACAGGGCTAGCTAACCTACGTAGCGCGTCAAAACATCGTTTTTAATGTCAAGAATTGTTGCGCGCCGCATTACGCCAGCAACTGATATCCGCGGCCGCGGACCGTTCTGATGCGCAGATGGCCTGATCCGTCGGGAAACAGCTTTTCGCGCAGCCGGCTGATCAGCACGTCGACCGGGCGGCCGCCGTATTCGTGACCAACTCCGAACGCCGCATTCAGGATGGCTTCGCGCGTCAATACCATGGGTGCGTTTTCCACAAGGGTCCAGAGCACCTCGAATTCCCGGGATGTCAGATACAGTTCCGGGCCGTCAATGACCCTGAGACTGCGGCTTTTGGGGTCGATCTCGTAGCCGCAGAACCGGCGGGAGGTTGGCTTGGCGATCTGGGGCACCGCCGTCACATCGCCAAGTCGCCGTGCCAATGCCCTGACCCGGGCCAGAAGATCACGAAGATGGAAGGGTTTTACGATGTAGTCGTCGGCGCCAACCTCAAGCCCGACCACCCGGTCGGCCACTTCGCCGCGCCCACTGACCACGATGATGCCTGTCGTGCTTGTCTTGCGAATTTTCTGAACAAGATCCAGACCGCTGCCATCGGGCAATCCCACATCAAGGATCACGATATCGAAGGGTTCTTCGGCGAGTTTGCGGCTTGCGGCACCGAAGGACCTTGCGCGAACAACCCGGTATCCTTCGGTCGTCAGGCGGCCTTCGATCAGGTCAAGAATTTCCTTTTCGTCGTCGACAACCAGAATGGATTTGTCCAATGCAATCATCCCTTTGCAATCAGGGCAACCGGAATTCAACGTCTGGTAAACGGCAATGCCGAAATCATCGGCAGCCGTGTTCACGCGTGGTTCTGGACCCTGTGGTGCAACATGATTGGCCGCCTTGGGTTCCCGGGGGGGCGGGCCGGAAGGCGGGGCTGTTACAGGATTCACACACAAGCCCGCTGTTGCAGCATGGCGGATTCCAGTGCGCGGCGTGTGTAGGGTTTTTGCAGAACATGATACATTTCGCAGCCCGTGTTGATCTGACCGTGCGCGTGGTGGCCGGTGGTGATGACCACCGGAAGATCGGGGCGAAGCCGCCTGATCCGCGTTGCCAGTTCACGGCCCGATATTCCGCCCGGAAGGACAAGATCGGTCAGAAGGGCGGCCGGGCGACCGCCTGTCCTGATCCATTCGAGTGCCTTTCTGGCGTTGTCAAAGGCGACAGGCTCGGCCCCGATCTGCCGCAACAACGCCTCGGTATGCCAGCGGACCGTGTCGTTGTGTTCGACGTAAAGGACCAGATCGCCTTGCGGCCAGCGGCCGGGGTCCAGCTGTCCGTCCTGCGCATCGGCTGGCAAAATGGCCTGAAAGCCGAGTTCAAAGGCTGTGCCGCGCCCTGGTGCGGAATTGACTGTGAGGGTGCCACGCAGATCTTCGACAAACTGCCGGACAATTGACAGGCCAAGGCCTGAGCCGCTTCCCGCGTCTTTGGTGGTGAAGAACGGTTCGAAAATGCGGCCCTGAATTTCGGGCGGGATGCCGGAACCGGTGTCTGTCAGGCGCAACCCGACCATGTGTTTCGGCCTGTCGCCTGTTGCGGTTGGCACTGGCAAGGAGGAATAGGTTTCAATCGTGAAAGATCCGCTGTCAGGCATCGCGTGACGGGCATTGGTTGCAAGGTTCAGGATCGCCGTCGCAAGCTGGGACGAATCGGCAAGGCAGTGTGGAAGGTCAGCGCCGGCTTTGATGATCACCGTGTTGGTTTCACCAAGGGCTGACACGATCAGGGGTTCGATTTCGTTCAGAAAGGCGTTCAGGTCTATTGGCCGGGTGGCAGGGGGCCGGCGGTGCGAATAGGTCAGAAGTTGGTTGGTCAGGCCGCAGGTCCGTTCGGCCGCGGCCATCGCGTTCAGCGCCATCTGGTGCGCGGCACTGCCTTTGGGCAGGCTGTCGGCCAGTGTTTCGGCGCTTCCGATCACGATGGTCATCAGGTTGTTGGTGTCATGTGCAAGCGCGCCCGCAAGGTTCGCTATGGTTTCGATGCGCAGCCGTTCAAGGCGTTCCCGCTCTGCCTCGCGGTGATGGGTGATGTCGCGGATCAGGGTCAGTGACCGCATCTGCCCTTTGCGGAATTCGATCAGATCGGAACTGATTTCAACCGGAAGCTGGTGGCCGTCGTGGGTGCGCAATTCCAGTTCCCCCCGGAAGCCGCGGTCCACATCGCGGGTCTTGAACGCGCTTTTGAGTGCAGCATCGCCGGCGAAAAGGGTGTCGCGGGTCATCCCTATGACTTCGGCGGGTGCAAAGCCCAGCATATCGCACAGGCGCGCGTTGGCGGCGAGGACCACCTCATCATCGCCGGGCGCGCCGGTTGTCGCGCAGTAGGCGATGCCGTCGCGGATGTTGTCGAACAGGAATTGATAGACCTGATCCTGTTCTGCGATCCGCTCTCGCATCTGGCCGATGGCACGGTGGCGGCGCTCCATGGCGTGAAGTGCGGCATGGACGCTTTGCGAAAGGGTGTGCGCAAAGGGGAGAAAACTTTGTTCGTAAGGGACGAGTTCGCTGGGGATGATGACAAGGGCGCAGCAGGGATCGCCGTCGAGGGTGAAGAACGGGATGCTTGTTGCCCGGTTGTCCACGTCTTTTGCCGCAGTGTCGGCTTGCAGCAGCGCACCGTTGCGCAGGGCGCGGGCAGCGAGGGGGCGGAGGTGCCGGACAAGTTCCGGATCGGCGCGCAGGGCCCAGTATTCACCGTCGGGAGCGCCGTTTTCCGTGGCGACCGAAAACAGAGCCGCCGCTTCGCAGTCCATCTCGTTACGGGCCAGAATGTCATGCAGGGTGACGACCAGAGCGTCAAACGAGTTGTCGCGCGTGACGGCGGCATCAAGCTGCAAAAGTGCCTGTCGCCTGCGCAGGATCACTTCGGCGGTGCGTTCCGCTGTGACAGTGAGAATGCCCATGAGCTGGCCGCTGGCGTCTTGTATCGGGCTGCAGGAAAAGTCGAAGTAACATTCCTGCGGGGTGGATGCCTTGACCAAGGGAAGCAAGGCTTCGCTGAACCAGAGGGTTTTACCCAACATGACATCCTCGAAGGCCGGGCCGAAGAAAGACCATATCTCTGACCAGCTTTGCCGGGCCGGCGTGCCGAAGGACTGGGGGTGTTTGGCCCCGAAGATGGCGTTGCAGGCGTTGTTGTAGATCTGGATATGATGGGGGCCCCAGAACGTGCACATCGGGAAGTCTGATGCCATCAGCATGCGGATGCTGGCGTGCATTTCCTCTGGCCAGTCGGCGGCGCAGCCAAGCGGGCTTTGCGCCCAGTCGAATTCCGCAAGCAGCCGGGCGTTGATCGAAGGCATGGCGTTGGGCCTTTCTTGCCGCGGTGTGGCCCTTTTGAAGGGACTGGGCGATCATGCACACAGGTTCGGCCCGACTGGCGTAAGGTTCGCCTTTCGGTGCGGTGGCGTGTTGACCCTTTGGTAGAGGGTATGGTCGGCCGGGGTCGTATCGAGTTCAAGGCGAAAACGGAAAGGGCTGGCGATTGTTACGCGACGTCAGGTTTCAACCAAAGGATGATCTTGCCGTTGGGTTTGTGGTCTGATTGGAATGGTTGCGAACGGGCGTGGGTATCATCGTTTGAGGTAACGGAGCGGGTCGGCGGTGGGGTGCCACGGGTGCGGGTGCAGAATTCTGTGCGGCGTTGTGGATTTTCCCGCATGGCCACCTAGTTTCCGGCCATGGAAGATACCCCCCCAACATGCGTGCTGTATAACGCGAACTGCCCGGTCTGCAGTTTCGAGATCGGGCACTATGCCAAGTATGCGGCAACCAACGGTTTGCCGATCCGGTTCGACGATCTGAATTCAGAGGCGCGGGGCCAATGGGGGCTGGATGCCGATACGGCGGCGCGCAGGCTTTATGTGCTGCACGAGGGTGAACTGACGTCGGGCATTCCGGCGTTTCTGGTGCTTTGGGCGCAGATGCCAAGGTACCGGTGGCTTGGCCGGATCGTGGCGTTGCCGGGGATCAGGCAGGTTGCGTCCGCGCTTTATGATCATGTTCTGGCCCCGGTGATCTATCGCTGGCACCTGTCGCGGTTGCGCAGGCAAAAATCCCGTTTGCACGATTGACGATGGAGCAGGATTTGCCTGACGACGATGCGGGCCGGGGGGTTGCGGTGCCGACGGGTCGCGCATCGCGGTTGCTGCGGTTTGGCGGCATTGCCACGGGGATCGCGGGCAGTGTGGCGGCGGGGGGGCTTCGTTCGATTGCCGGCGGGCGGCGGCCAGATCTGGCACAACTGCTGCTGACACCGGCGAACACGCTGCGCCTGACGGAGGGGTTGTCGCATCTGCGGGGCGCGGCGCTGAAACTGGGTCAGATGTTGTCGATGGACACGGGGCTGGTACTGCCGGACGAGTTGACGGCCATCCTTGCCCGGATGCGCGACGATGCGCGGCACATGCCGCCAAAGCAGCTTCAGACCGTGCTGAATGCCGAGTGGGGTGTGGGGTGGTATGGCCGCTTTGCCCGGTTTGATGTGCGCCCCTTTGCGGCGGCGTCAATCGGGCAGGTTCACCGGGCGGTGACGCGCAACGGGCAGGATCTGGCGATCAAGGTGCAGTACCCGGGGGTGCGGGAAAGTATCGACAGCGACGTGGACAATGTGGCGGCGCTGTTGCGGATTCCGGGGCTGATGCCGCGCGGGATGGACCTTTCACCCCTGCTAAACGAGGCGAAGCGGCAGTTGCATGCCGAGGCGGATTATCTTGCCGAAGCGCAGCATCTGGCGCGGTTCGGGCAGGTGCTGGAAGGGTCGGACACCTTTGTCCTGCCGGCGTTGCACCCGGGTCTGTGCACGCCGCAGGTGTTGGCGATGACCTATGTGGACAGTGTGCCGCTTGACAGTCTGGTTGATGCGCCACAGGCGACCCGCGACCGGGTTGCCGGGGCGCTGATCGATCTGGTGCTGCGGGAGTTGTTCGTGTTTGGCGCGATGCAGACGGACCCGAACCTTGCCAACTACCGCTTTGACCCGAAGACGGGGCGGATCGTGCTTCTGGATTTCGGGGCGGTGCAGCCGATCGGGGCCGATCTTGCCGCCGACTTTCGCAATCTGGCGCGGGTGGCGCTGACGGGGGGAACGGAGGAAACGCGCGAGGCGATGTTGCGCATCGGGTATTTCGGTCTGGCCACGGCACCGCACCATCAGGCCCTGATCCAGTCGATGTTTCAGGCGGCGATGGCGCCGATCCGGCAGGATACGCCCTTCGACTTTGGCCGCAGCGATCTCTTGGAGCAGTTGCGCGACATGGGGCTTGCCATCGGGAATGACCGGGAACTGGCGCATGTGCCGCCTGCCGCAACCCTGTTCCTGCACCGCAAGATCGGCGGCATGTATCTGATGGCAGCGAAACTCCGGGCGCGCGTGGCGCTGCGCCCGATGGTGGAGGCGTATTGCGCCGCGCCGCCTTTGGCAGGCCTTTGAAGTGTCACCCCAAAGTATGATGGACCCGATGACAGACTGGACCGCGACCCGCGCCGAGGGCGAAAGAATTCTGGCGGCGTTTACCCCGCGCATGGGGCGGCGCTATGCCAATGGCCGCAACACGGATCATGGGCCGGACGCGCACAAGGCGGTGTCAGTGCTGTCACCCTATATCCGGCGCAGGCTGGTGCTTGAATCCGATGTCGTGGCGGCGGCGCTTGCGGCGCATGGCCCGGAGGATGCCGAAAAGTTCGTGCAGGAAGTGATCTGGCGTGGTTATTTCAAGGGTTGGCTGGAGCGGCGACCGCAGGTCTGGGACAGCTACCGCAGCGGGCTTGAGGCCGATCTGGCCGCCATGGACCGGGACCGCCGTTTGCGCCGTGATGTGGAGCGAGCGATGGCGGGGCAAACCGGGCTGGCCTGTTTCGATGCCTGGGCTGCCGAGGTGGTGGATACGGGGTATCTGCACAACCATGCGCGGATGTGGTTCGCATCGATCTGGATCTTTACGCTCGGCCTGCCCTGGCGGGTCGGGGCGGACTTCTTTTACCGGCACCTGCTGGACGGTGATGCGGCGTCGAACACGCTGGGCTGGCGCTGGGTGGCGGGGCTGCACACGCGGGGCAAACCCTATCCCGCCGATGCGCAGAACATTGCGACCTTTACGGCCGGGCGGTTCGCGCCGCGGCCCGGTGATCTGGCCGAAGTGACCGAAGGGCTGGAGGCGACGGAACCTGACGGGTTGCCACCGGTTCTGCCGGTCCGCCCCTTTGCCGCGCCGGATCCGGGTCGCCCGACGGCCCTGCTGATCACCGACGAAGATTGCCGGGTGGAGGATTTCGATCTTGCGGCGCTCGATATCCGCAGCGCGGCCACGCTGCAGGCCAGCCATTTGCGATCGCCCCTGCCGGTGTCGGAACGGGTGGAAAGGTTCGAGGCGGCAGCACTTGCCGATGCGGCGGCGCGGGCGGGAGTTGTGCCCGTGGGTCTGCGGGCCGATGATCCGGCAAGCCTGTCGAAATGGGCGGCTAAAGCCGGGGCCACGCAGATCGTGACGCCTTATGTCACGCGCGGGCCCCTGCGCGACTGGCTGGAGGCGGCGGGCCCGTCGCTGGCCCATGCGGGCATCACGCTGTGCGAATGGCAACGCGGGTGGGATGCGGCCATCTGGCCCCATGCCACGGCGGGGTTCTTCAAGGTGAAACAGAACATTCCGCGGATTCTGGAGCGAATGCAGGCGGGCTGATCACGAGGGCGGCGTGGCGGGGCGACCATTTTTGTGTGGTTTCAGACTGTTATGGCGAACGGGGGGCCTTCTGCCCCCCGCACCCCCCGAGGATATTTTTACAAAGAGGATGGGGCCGGGTTTGGCGATGGGAGGGCGTGACTGTTCTGCCGCGCCGCCGTGAGGGCAGAACGTCATCGCTTGTCTGCAGTGCTTTCTGACCATGTGCCCATGCAAGCCGGGTGGTGCAGAACCCCCGGGTGCCGCCAGATCAGGCGGTGGGGCCGGGGGATGGCCGCAGCAGTCGGCAACCCGCCGCCAGCGGCCATGCCACGCGTGCAAAGCGGGTCTGACCGGATGAAATTCCCCTTGAAAACCGCCCGGTTCGGGCGCATAGGCAGCCCTTGCCTGCGCTTTGTCGCGGGCCTCATTCTATTGGAGAGACCATGGCCAAGGAAGACATTCTCGAATTCCCCGGTGTCGTCAAGGAACTCCTGCCGAATGCGACATTCAAGGTTGAACTCGACAATGGCCATGAACTGATCGCTGTGATGGCAGGCAAGATGCGCAAAAACCGTATTCGTGTTCTGGCTGGTGACAAGGTGCAGGTCGAAATGACCCCCTATGATCTGTCAAAAGGGCGGATCAACTATCGTTTCAAGTAAGGTTGTCCGGTGCGACTGATCCTGGGATCGGCAAGCCCGCGGCGGCGGGAGATTCTGGCGCAGATGGGAATCGTGCCGGATGCGATCCTTCCCCCCGACATTGATGAAACGCCTGCAAAGGGCGAACTGCCGCGCCCTTATGCGCAGCGGCTTGCGCGGGAAAAGGCGATGGCTGTGGCGGCGGGGGACGATGATATCGTGCTCTGCGCCGACACGACGGTGGCCCTTGGCCGGCGGATCATGGGCAAGCCTGCCGATGCGGGCGAGGCGGCGGCGTTTCTGATCGCGTTGGGCGGCAGGCGTCACCGGGTGGTCACGGCGGTGGCCGTGCGGCGCGGCGACAAGGTCTGGGTGCGCGACAGTATCAGCGAGGTCAGGATGAAACGGTTGTCGGATATGGAAATGAACGCCTATCTGGCCGGGGGCGACTGGCAGGGCAAAGCCGGGGGTTACGGCATTCAGGGTGCTGCGGGCGCGTTCATTCCGTGGATTTCGGGATCGTTCACCGGGATCATGGGCCTGCCGATTGCCGAAACGGCGGCGATGCTGGTCACGGCGGGCTATCCGGTGTGGAGGCAGTCATGAAGGGCCGTGTCGTCGTTCTGGACGAGATGGGCGGGCGTCAGGCGGCCGCTGTGGTGGTTGACGGGCAGTTGGACGAACTGTTGATCGACCCTGTCGATGACACGCCCTTGCCCGGTACGATTTACCGGGCCGTCGCGGACCGGCCCGTGAAGGGGCAGGGCGGCATGTTCGTGAAGTTGCCATCCGGATCGGGGTTCCTGCGTCAGGTGGCGGGGCTGTCGCCGGGTCAGCGGTTGCTGGTGCAGGTGACGGGGCCTGCGGAGCCGGGCAAGGCGCTGCCGGTGACGTTGCGCCTGCTGTTCAAAAGCCGGTTCGTGATACTCACGCCCGATGCGCCGGGCCTGAACATCAGTCGCCGCATCAAGGATGAGGATGTGCGGGCCAGCCTTCAGACGGTGGCCGAGGCGGGCATGGCGGGCGCGCCGCCGGCGCTTGGCCTGATCCTGCGGTCTGCCTGTGCCGAGGCCGAGGACGCCGCCATTGCCGAAGATATCACGGCCATGCGCACCCTGGCCGAGGCCGTGCTGGCGGACACCGAGGGTGGGCCGGAGTTGTTGGTCGACGGCGCGACGGCGCATGACGTGGCCTTTCGTGACTGGCTTGACCCCGAACCCGATGATCTTGTGGCGACCGAAGGCAGCTTTGCCGAACACGGCGTGCTGGAGATGATCGACGATCTGCGCCGGGCCGAGGTTGATCTGGCCCAAGGCGCGGGCATGGTGATCGAGGTGACGCGGGCACTGACCGCCGTTGATGTGAACACCGGGCCGGACACAAGCCCGGCGGCATCGCTGAAGGTGAACATCGCCGCCGCGCGCGATCTGCCGCGGCAACTTCGCCTGCGGGGGATCGGCGGGCAGGTCGTGGTGGATTTCGCGCCGATGCCGAAGCGGGACCGCGCGATCCTGGATCAGGTGATCCGTGCCGCCTTCAAGCACGAGGCGGCGGAAACCCATCTGGCGGGGTGGACGACGCTTGGCCTTTATGAGCTTGTCCGCAAGCGGGACCGGTTGCCCCTGTCGCAGGTGATGGGATGACCTGCCCGATCTGCGCGCGCCCGACCGACCCGGAGTACCGCCCGTTCTGTTCGCGCCGCTGTGCCGACGTGGATCTGGGGCGCTGGGTCACCGGGCGCTATGTCATCCCCGCGACCGAGGATGACCCCGACGACACACCGCCCCCGGACGACGACACCCGCCACTGACGGCAACTAGAAAACCGGCATTTTTTCCCGCGAACCCTCTGGACAGCCCGCCCGCCCTGACTTAAACCCGCCCCATCTGATGGACATGTCCTCAGGCCCAGATAGCTCAGTTGGTAGAGCAGCGGATTGAAAATCCGCGTGTCGGCGGTTCAATTCCGTCTCTGGGCACCACCTTTCTACAAAAATATACTTATATTTTCAATCGATAGGCTGGGAACCCTATTTTCGATCCCCCTTTCTGTCCCGCTTTTGCACCGAGACCGCGAAACGCCCATCTTCTGTGACGCGGGCTTGCCGGTCATACCCTCAAGACAGCGTCCGCCCGCGATGGACGCACAATGCCTTGCGCGACCGCAACTTTTTGATTTCAAACTAACCCATAACCCATGATGTCGTCGTGTTAGGGCTATGTTGGGGTCGTTGGCAGGTGGCGCAGACAGGTGCAGTCATGTTGGCGCACCTGCACGTCTACCACAGAACGAGACCGGGAAATCGCGTCTGCGCCCAAACCGAAAACGTGAGGTCGCCTGCCGTATACACGAACCGGAAAGAGAACTTGCGGCATGAAGAAGACACCTCAATCCCGAAACGTAGTCCGGCGAATGTTAGGCCGGATACCGGTGAAGACGAGGCGTTACAAATTGGCTCGGGGCGCAAAGGTCCAATTCTATATGAACACTTTCGGCGAAGTTATTGGCGTGAATCTTTCGCGGGACTGGACCAAAGAGGATTTCGGCATCCCGCGCGGCCTCAATATCTTTCAAAGCTTAAAGGGTGGCTACCAGAACCGCGGCGGATGGAGCATGAGTCTAGCAGGCTGGCGTGGACTGCTACAGGCGCGCCACCGTGCTCGAACCCTCGGGAAAGGCTATGACAAATACTGGAATTCAGAGATCCAGTGCGTCGTCATCTGTGACAGCGACGATGAAGTTCTACCCTTCACAAAGGCGGAGTTGATCGAAATATCAGCGCTGCGGCGACAGATAAAACGAGGGAAAGTTCATGACTGATGTGCTGCTTTCGTCGGCCAGACCTCCAGCAGTCCGCACAGGATCACCAGTGAACCGCCGATCATCTCGGGGGCGGACAGGCTTTCTTTGGCGAACAGGGCGGCGGTGGCGGCGCCGATGACGACCTCGGTCATCAGAAGGATGCCCACGCGGGCGGGGTCGAGGCGGACGGTGGCCCACATCAGGGCGGCGATGGACAGGACCCACCACAGGCCGCCGGTGAATAGGACCTGAAGCGCAAGCGGGATCAGGTTTGCGGGGGCGATGGTCGGGAGCGGTTCGAGCAAGGGGGCCAGGGCCAGCGAGACGACCGCTGCGCCCAGCGCGAACAGGAAGGCCGAGGGGATCGGGGCCACGTCCGACTTCAACCGCATCCCCGCTGTGGCAAAGGCCCAGATCAGGCCGCCTGCAAAGGCCATCCATTCGCCCAGATTGGCGGGAACGGGAAGGCCGCCGTCGCCGCCCAGCATGATGAACAGGCCCGCGAGGCCGACCGCGATGGCGATCAGCCGCAGTCGGGGGATGGGCAGACGCATCAGATACTTTGCGATCAGAACGCTCCACACCGGGCTGAAGAACCACAAGAGGATGACAAGCGCCACTTTACCGTAGAGAAAGCCGATCGAGTAAAGGCCAAAGGCCGCCCCGCCGCAGGTGATGGAGACGATTGCGACAAGATTCCTGCCGCGAAGCGCGCCCTTGCGGGCCAGAACAAAGGGCAAGAGGAACAGCGCCGCGGCGAGGGTGATGGCAGCGGTGCCCCATGCGCCGCCCAGCCCCAGATCGGCTATGGCCCGCACGGGAAACCAATACAAACCCCAGACAACGCCCGTCAGAAGCACGACTGCCGAGGCTTTGAAGGTGCTGCTCATCTGTCTTCCCTTACCGACCCGTTTCTTATGGTTGCAGCCAGACTATCCTGAGACGTTAACCGCCGCTGCGACATCCGGTTCGTTGGGTGCCGACGGGCGCGGGCGCGCTTGCGACAAGCGCGTGAGCAATACTTTCTGAATTATGGGATAGATGCCAGCGTGCACCCTGCTTGTCAGCCAGCGCAAGCCGAGGCGCGGGTGCCGCCATCGGAGAGTTTCCGGCAGGTTGACTCAAGGTGTGAGGAACCTGGCAAAACGTCGGCACCATCAGGCTGGCAGACCGGCCCCTTGGGCCAGCAGCCCGGCAAGCCCGTCAAATTGTTCGTCATATGCGCTGGTGCTGCCCGAGGTGATCGCGGCATCGAGCGCCGTTTTGCTTGGGTAGGCATCGTGAAGGACGACTTCTGTGCTGCCGTCTTGCTCTGACAGGGTCACGGTCGTCACCGGGCCGTCAATGGATTCGTCGTTTGACCAGACCAGTCGTTGGTCAGGCACGACTTCGAGGTAGCGACCGAAAAATGCCATGGGTTCGTCAGACGCGGGATGGCCGAACATAAATCGGTAGCCGCCGCCCACCCTTGCATCCATCGTCGCCGAAAGGACGGTGATGCCGAAACTTTTGGGCACCCACCACGTCATCAGCACATCCGCATCGGTCCATGCGTCAAAGACGTCCCTTGCGGTTGCGTTGAAATTGCGCCGGACCGTCAATTCTGTGTCCGACACCCGCGTTACCAGTGTTTCGGCCATCGCTGCTGTCCTTTCAGAGTATAGTCTTGGGATGCAAAGGCGCGCCGATCATCGCCTGCTTTCATTTCCGCCGCAGCACATCCTGTTGAAGTTCGAACAGTTCCCGCCCGACCTTGATTGTCATCGTCTGACCCTTGATCTGATAGGACAATTGCCCCCGCCCGTCAGAGGAGACGGGGAGGGCGTTTTCAAACCGGATCAAGCGTTGGGTGCCGTGGCCTGTCAGGATCCAGACACGGGCGGTGCCGCGACGGTCGCCGTAGGCGACATTGAAGCTGCAGGCCATTTTCGGTTTCGACGGATCGGGCTGGCAATAGGTGATGCCCGACAGATCAATCTGCGGGCCATTCCCGGCGGGCGGTGTCGGGTCTGCTTTCTGGGGCAGCCGCAGATAGGCGGCCTGGACCCAGCCGGTGGCGCGGGGCTTTTTGACCTCCACTTCGCACCACTTGTCAGTGCCGCGTCCGATACAGCCGAGGTTGCGCAGGATGTCGCCATTGCGGACAAAGCCTGTGCTGCCCGCCAGAACACGGGGCAGGTTGCGCAAAGGCAGGGCAAGGTTGTTTGGCACGCCCGTGACCTGCCATTCCTTTGGCCCGTCTGTGGGACGTTCTGCCATCACCCTGCGCATGAGCAGGCGGAAACCGGCGCGTTGGTTTGGCCCAAGGCTGCCGTTTTGAGCCTGAACCAGCAGTTGGTAATCGCCTGCGACGGGCAGGTCGGCGCGAAAGCGGCGGCCATCGGTGGCACCGAGGTGGAGCACGCCGGTCCGGCCCGGACCGGTGACGACAAAGAACAGGTCAGCGTTCGCCGCGTCCATACGGATGTCGAGTTGGTCGCCGCGATCTGCGGTGATCAGATAGACGATGCGTTCATCCCCGGTCAGAATATCGTCAACGAGGCGCGTGTCCGAGCCCCGTCCCAGATCAAGCCGGGCTGTGCGCTGCGTTTCGGCGGCCGTCGGCAGGGACCACAGCACCGACAGGGCCAAAGAAACGATCAGGCAGAAAAGCCGCGCTGGCAGGGCGAATGGGGTGGTAGGGCGTCGTTGCATGATGTGTCCCTTCCTGTGCTGTGCTGTCAGTCTAACAGATGAGCGCAAGCTGCCAATCCGCCATTCGCGAGCGGGGCCTTGCGCCCCGTCAGGTTCTGATGCCGGAAAAACGCACCTGCCAGTCGGCGCGTTCCTCATCCGTGATCTTGCGGAACAGGTTTTCGGGAACGTCGAAGGCATGGCCCGCTGGCAAGGTTTCCAGCGCCGCCGCGACAGCGCCCGGCCATGACCAGTCATCGCAGTGCAGCCCCGCCATGATTGACGCAGCGGCGTCGGGGATGAAGGGGCGCGACAGCACGGCGTAAAGCCGGATAAGGTTGAACGCCAGCCGGACAACCGCGCCTGCGGCCACAGGGTCGGTCTTGACCACGGTCCAGGGTGCTGCGGCCTGCAGGTATTCGTTGCCTGCCACCCAGATGGCCCGCAGTTCGGCGGCGGCCTTGCGCACCTCCATGTCTTCCATCAGCGTTTCATAGGCACGCACGCGGGTTTCGAGTTCGGCCAGAAGGGCTGTTTCACGCGGGCCGTTTTCGCCGCCTTCCGGGATGGTTTCGCCGAACTTTGCGCGGGCGAATTTCGTGACGCGGCTGACAAGGTTGCCCAGAACATCGGCCAGATCCTTGTTCACCGAGGCCTGAAAATTCTCCCACGTAAACTCGGCGTCGCTGCTTTCGGGGGCATGCGACAGCAGCCACCAGCGCCAGTAATCCGAGGGTAGGATTGACAGCGCCTGATCCATAAAGATCCCGCGCCCCTGCGAGGTGGAAAACTGACCGCCATCGTAGTTCAGGTAATTGAACGACTTGATGTAATCGACCAGTTTCCACGGTTCGCGTGATCCCATGATGGTGGCGGGGAACGACAGGGTATGGAAGGGGACGTTGTCCTTGCCCATGAACTGAACATAACGCACGTCGGCGGCGCCCATGTCGGTGCGCCACCAACGTTGCCAATCACTGTCGGGCAGGCCCCGCGCGTCGGCCCATTCGGCGGTGGCGGCGATGTATTCGATGGGCGCATCGAACCAGACATAAAAGACCTTGCCCTCCATCCCCGGCCAGGCCGCATCACCCTTTTTGACGGGCACGCCCCAGAACAGATCGCGCGTGATGCCGCGATCCTGCAGGCCGTCGCCGTCTTTCAGCCATTTGCGGGCAATACTGGTGGTCAGAAGCGGCCAGTCGGTCTTGCTGTCGATCCAGGTTTCGATTTCGTCGCGCAGGGCGCGCTGGCGCAGGAACAGGTGTTTGGTCTTGCGCACTTCCAGATCGGTGGAGCCGGAAATGGCCGACCGGGGATTGATCAGGTCTGTCGGATCAAGCTGTTTGGTGCAGTTTTCACATTGATCGCCGCGCGCCTTGTCATATCCGCAGTTCGGGCAGGTGCCTTCGATATAGCGGTCGGGCAGAAAGCGGTTGTCGGCGATGGAAAAAACCTGTTCCTCCTCCACTTCCTCGATAAAGCCGTTTGCGGCCAGAGCCCCGGCAAAATGCTGGGTCAGGGCATGGTTGCGGGCGCTGGACGACCGGCCGAAGTGGTCGAACGACAGGCGAAAGCCGTCGGCGATATCCTTTTGCACTTTGTGCATTTCGGCGCAAAACACATCGACAGGCTTGCCCGCCTTGGCGGCGGCGAGTTCGGCGGGCGTGCCATGTTCATCGGTGGCGCAGATGAACATCACTTCGTGCCCGCGTCCGCGCATGAACCGGGCAAACAGGTCGGCGGGCAACTGGCTGCCGACAAGGTTTCCCAGATGCTTGATCCCGTTGATATAGGGGATAGCCGAAGTGATCAGGATGCGCGCCATCGGGCCCTCCATACGCGGTGTCGGCCTTCGTTTAGCGCATGGCTGGCACAAGGGCCAGACCTGCGCGGTGCCTTGCGCATTAACACCTGTGGCAGGGTGCAGCCTAGGGTGCCACGGTTAAAACCTTGTTCCGCCATGCGGAAAGGTTACCTTGCGTCAGGTAATGTCTTGGCATGTCGCCATCCGAAGGCTGATCGATGGTATCTTATCTGGTGGGGCCGGAAATAGTTGTCGCCGATGCGACGGCGGGGGGCGGGACGCTTCCCGTACTGTCGGCATTGGCGGGCGGTGGTTTTGTCTGCACCTGGGTGGACCCTGCATCCCCCGATCCTGATATCCGGGCGCGTTTCTATGGCGCGGATGGACTGGCGGTTGGCGTGGAGTTCGTGGTGAGCGCGCAGGCGGGCGGTGTGCAGGGCGCGCCGGGTGTGGTGACGCTGGCGGATGGAACAGTGGCCTTTGTGTGGGCATCCGTGACGGACGGCGGCACTGACATTCTGGCGCGGGTGTTTTCGGCGCAGGGCCTGCCCCTGACAGATGACTTGACAATCGCCACGGGCCTGCCCGGGGTGCAGGGTGGTATTGTTCTTGGGGCGCGTGCGGACGGCGGGTTTGTTGCCTGCTGGGCGCAGGGAACGGCCGGTTCGGCGCAGCTTTGGGCCGCCGGTGTGGACAGCGCCGGTGTGGCCGCCCCGGCGTTTGCTGTGACCGAGGTTGCGACTGCCGATCAGCGTGACGCGAGCCTTGTGATGCTGGATGGCGGCGGGTTTGCCGTGGCCTGGACCAACCAGACGGGTTCGGTCAAGGACGTTCAGTTGCGCCTGTTCGACAGCCAGATGGCGCCGGTCGAAGGGGAAACAGCGGTGCATGTTCCAATGCTCGCGGCGCAGACGAAACCGGCGTTGACCGAACTTTCCGATGGCAGTTTTGTGTTGGTCTGGCAAAGCCTTGTCGGGGCAAAGACGCAGATCATGGCCCGCCATTTCGATGCCGCAGGGCAGGCGACGGGGGATGCCTTCCTTGTGTCCGCCTCGGTTGACGGTCAGCGCAATGCCGCCGTGACGGCCCAGACCGACGGCGGGTACTGCGTTGTCTGGGAAGAAGTGATCGGCGGGGATTTCGGGGATATCCGCATCGCGCGGTTTGACCCGCAAGGCAGGCAGGTCTGGCAGACGGCGACCCTTCCCGCGCCAAGCGTCGATGATCAGGCACGGCCCCAGATTGCCACGCTGGCAGACGGGCGGCTGGCTGTGGTGTGGCGTGATGCCGGGGATGTGACGGCGCATATCGTCGACGCGCGGCTGCAGGTGATGGCAGACGGGACAGGCGCGGTGACCGGGCAATCGCCTGCGCCCTGGCTATTGCTGGATGGCGACAGGCTGACCGTGAATGGGGCAGGTGCCTTGTCAGTGGCGAACCAGCACTGTGTTCAGGCAGATCTTGCCGCCGATCAACGTATCGTGTTGGAAATCAGCGGCGAAATCGCGGCGCTGGGGGGAAGTGGCGGTTACAATGCCGTCAATCTGCAGGGGCTTGGCAGCGGCAACATCACCCTGACGGCGACGGGCGTGATCCGTGCAGTGGCCGATGGTGGGGCAGCGCTGGCGTTGGGGGCGGGGCTGGCCATTCAATGTGGCGACGGCGCGGATGCCATACGCAACGCGGGCACGATTGCGGGGCATGTGGCGCTGGCGGGCGGCGATGACCTTTATGACGGGCGCGGCGGCACGGTCACGGGCGAGGTGCGGGGGGGCGCGGGCAACGACAGGTATGTGGTGTCGGCCCCCGGCTTGGTCATGGTAGAAAAGGTGGGCGCGGGAAAGGACACGGTTTACAGCAGCGTTTCGATCACGCTCGCCGCCAATCTGGAGGGGTTGATCCTGCAGGGTTCGTCCGGGCTGCGCGGCACCGGCAACGCGTCTGGCAACCAGTTGGCAGGGAGTTCAGGGGGCGACCGTCTGTTCGGGATGGGTGGGCGCGACGATCTGCGCGGCGGCGGGGGTGCCGACACCTTGACCGGGGGTCTGGGGCGCGACACGCTGACCGGGGGTGCCGGGGCCGATGATTTCATCTTTGAGGCGGCGCTGACAAGCCCGCGCGCCAGTGCGGATGTGATCACCGACTTTCGTCCGGGGATCGACGATATCGACCTGCACAGCCTGATCGGACCCAAACTGGCCTTCCGGGGTGCAGCCGACTTCGGCCTTGGCCCGCAGGTCAGGACAGTGGTTCAGGGCGCAAACACGCTGATTGAAATTGATCTGAACGGGGACGCGCGGGCTGACATGGGCATCCTGTGCCAGGGGGCAAAGGGGTTTACGGCGGGGGATTTTATTTTGTAGTTTTGCGATCACGTCCTGCCGTGTCGCCGACTTACACTACTGGACTATTTGTTCGCACGAACAGAACGGCACACTTCCACAGACGATCAATCCCCGGGTGGCAACAAACCTTCATGCACCATCACACCGATTGCGCTGTTAAGCCACCATTCTTCTTCATCATTTAGCAAGTTATCATCATACGGTTCTCGGAATTCAATCATATCAAGAATTAAGAAAATGAGCGCGCAAACGTGCAATCCAAATAGCTGCCGAGCAAATTCAGGGTTGAAGTTGTGGTCAACATTTCCAATCGAATCTGAAATTTTTGTAGAAAGAATCTTATGATCCGATAAGTGCGTCAATCCGCTGAGCATGCCATTCAAATTCTTAAAGGTGGGCATGGATGCCCATTGTGGCCCTTTCTTGTCAGTATGTTCTCCAAGGCGAATGCCACGGGCAACAATTACCCCATCAATCTCTTGCCGAACTAGAGCCGCGGCTTGGGCATAACCACCAAATTCAATAGCATATTCAACGAAGTGAATTCCTTGAACGATCGCAGAATGGACATTTGCCCTGCGAAGTTTTTGCTGAAGGTCTTCTGTCGGAAACGCCCGGTCTGGCCTTGAAGGAATCGATCCGATACACGCTTTACAGGCTGTGCGCACATGAAGCAGATCGCCAAGGAAACCTTCGCCTTGTGAGGCGACCTCGTCCCTAGACTTTTGAAGTTCGCTTTGCAGAAGATCGGAAAAACCTAAGAAAAGACCGTTCGTCTCGTCTGTCATTTCTCACCCCAACCGTCCCCAAAGATCATACTCGCCCGCTTCTTCGACTGTCACGTTGACGATGTCGCCGGGTTTCAGCGCTTCAAAGCCTTCGTCGATGAACAGGTTGCCGTCGATTTCGGGCGCGTCGGCCATGGTGCGGCAGGTGGCACCTTCGCCGTCGACAAGATCGACGATCACGGGCATCAGGCGGCCGACTTTGGCGGCGAGTTTGGCCTCGGATATGGCTTGGGCCTTGGCCATGAACCTGTCCCAGCGATCCTGTTTGACGTCGGCGGGCACATGATCGGGCAGCAGGTTTGACCGCGCGCCGGCGACGTTTTCGTATTGGAAACAGCCGACACGGTCCAACTGCGCCTCGTCCATCCAATCGAGCAGAACCTGAAACTCGGCTTCGGTTTCGCCGGGGTAGCCCACGATAAAGGTGCTGCGCAGGGTTATGTCGGGGCAGACGGCGCGCCAGGCTGCGATTTCATCAAGGGTGCGGGCAGCGGCGGCCGGGCGGGCCATGCGGCGCAGGACGCCGGGATCGGCATGTTGAAAGGGAATGTCGAGGTAGGGGAGCACAAGGCCCTGTGCCATCAGCGGTACCAGATCGCGCACATGCGGATAGGGATAGACGTAGTGCAACCGGACCCAGGCCCCAAGCCGCCCCATTTCGCGCGCGAGATCGGTGATATGGGCGCGCACTTCGCCGCCTTTCCATGGCGAAAGGTCATGCTTGCGGTCGACGCCATAGGCGCTTGTATCCTGCGAGATCACCAGAAGTTCGCGGACACCTGCATCGACCAGCTTTTCCGCCTCGCGCAGCACCGCGTGGGCGGGGCGTGACTGCAAAAGCCCGCGCATGTCGGGGATGATGCAGAATTTGCACTTGTGATTGCAGCCTTCGGAAATCTTGACATAGCTGTAATGGCGCGGCGTCAGGGTGACGCCCGTGGCTGGCAGCAGGTCGATGAACGGGTCGGGGCTGGGCGGCACGGCGGTGTGAACGGCGTCCAGCACAGCCTCGTACTGGTGCGGGCCGGTCACGGCCAGAACGCGCGGGTGGGTTCCCGTGATGTATTCGGGTTCGGCCCCAAGGCAGCCCGTGACGATCACGCGGCCATTTTCGCGCAACGCTTCGCCAATCGCGTCAAGACTTTCGGCTTTGGCACTGTCGAGAAAGCCGCAGGTGTTGACGATGACGGCGTCGGCCCCCTGATAATCCGAGCTGATCGCATAGCCTTCGGCGCGCAGGCGCGTGAGGATGCGTTCGCTGTCGACAAGCGCCTTGGGGCAGCCAAGCGAGACCATCCCGATGGTGGGCTGGCCGGGCCTGCGGGCGGCGTCGACCTGAATGCGCGGCGCAAGGTCGGGGCGAAGGTTGGGCGGGTTCTGGGTCATGCGCGCCGTATACCGCCACATCGCCTTGCGCGAAAGGGGCGAGACGTGAGGCAGGCATCACAGGTTGAGCGGATGCGTTCGGGCAGGTTTCCGCCGCGGCAGGGCATGGCGGACATGCCCATGGCTGGACGGTTGGCGGCGCAAAAGGTTACGTTTGGCGAAACAATGGGCGGGGGCTGGGCGATGC
Organism: Gemmobacter sp.; assembly: GCA_031425195.1. Taxonomy (GTDB): domain Bacteria; phylum Pseudomonadota; class Alphaproteobacteria; order Rhodobacterales; family Rhodobacteraceae; genus JANPIX01. The sequence goes on from JANPIX010000025.1 coordinate 29,271, forward strand.
GGTGGATTGTCAGGATCGGGGTCACGCTTTTCCTGTTCACGGTGGCGGCCGTGGTGGCCTTGTTCCTGATGCCGACGGACCGTATCGCGAAGCTTGCCGCAGACCGGTTTGAGCGCGCGACAGGCCGCACGTTGGCTATTTCCGGCGATATCACACCGTCATTCTGGCCAACCTTGGGGGTGACGACAGGGCCGGTGTCGCTTGCCAATGCGCCGTGGTCGGAGGAGGGGCCGATGCTGCAGGCAAGCGGGATGTCGGTGGGCGTGGATACGCAGGCCCTGTGGGGGGGCGCGTTGCGGATCACCGGGGTGAGTATGACTTCGCCCCTGATCCTGCTGGAGCGGCGGGCAGACGGGGTGGGCAACTGGGAATTTGGGGACGGGGTGCCGCCTGCCGAGGCCGGTGCGGCGGGTGGGCCCACCGGTTTTGCCGTTGATCTGGCCACGATCCGCGACGGGGCGATCACGTTTTTGGATCATCAGACGGACAGCCGCCAATCCCTGTCGTCGGTGGATGCCGACCTGAGTTTGCCGCGTTTTGACGGGCCCGGGCAAGCGACAGTGTCGGGCATCATGAACGGGCAGGCCATCGAGTTGACGCTGCAAGTGGACAACTTTGGCGCGGCCGTGTCCGGCGAAGTTGCCCCCGTTTCCGTGGTGGCGTCGGTGGGGCCTGCGCGTGTGAACTTTGACGGGCGGATGGGACTGTCGCCTTTTGTCGCCGAAGGCGCTGTCGATGCGCAACTGGGTGATCTTGCGGCCCTGTTCGACGTGCTGGGCATGGAAAAGCCAGACCTGCCTGCGGGGTTCGGCGCGACCGAGGTTGGCATTGCCGGCAATGCCACGCTGACCGCCGAGGGGACGGCGCATCTGCGCGACGGGGTGGTGACGCTGGATACCAACCGCCTGACGGGCGATTTCGATATTGATCCGCGTGGCGACCGCCCGATGGTGACGGCGAGCCTTCGGGCCACGGCGATCGATCTGTCGGCGCTTGCGGGCGGCGGTGCGCCTGCCGGTGCCGGTGCGGGCGGGGGCTGGTCCGACGACCGGATCGACGCGAGCGGGTTGGCCGCACTGGATGCCAACGTCGCCCTGACGGCGGACAGTGTGGATCTGGGGGCGGTGACGCTTGGCCCGACACGGGCCGGGGTGACCATCGAACGGGCGCGTGCTGTCGTCGACCTGCGGCAGGTGACGGCGTATGAGGGGAATGTGACCGGGCAGTTTGTCGTCAATGCGCGCGACGGGTTGTCGATGGCGGGCGATCTGGCACTGGACGGGGTGGCGCTTCAACCGTTGCTTGCGGCGGTGGCGGGCACCGACCGGCTGGCGGGCACGGCGGATGGGAGGATCACGTTTTTGACGTCCGGCAATTCGATGGCCGCGATGATGCAGACGCTTTCGGGGGACGGGACGGTGGCGCTGGGCCGGGGCGAATTGCGCGGGCTTGATCTTGCCGGAATGCTGCGCACACTCGACCCCGGTTATGTGGGGGAGGGGGCAAAGACCATTTTTGACCGCATGACAGCCAGCTTTGCGATTAAGGACGGCGTTTTGCGCAACAATGACCTGTCGTTGAATGCGCCGATTGTGAATGTGACGGGGAAGGGCCGGGTCAATCTGGGAAAGCGCACGCTTGACTACCGCGTTGTGCCCACGGCGCTTGCGTCTGCCGAAGGCGCGGGCGGGTTTTCGGCGCCGCTCGACATCACGGGGCCATGGTCGGATCTGCGCTACAAGCTCGACATCGAGGCGATCACCGGCGTGGATGTGGACGGCGAATTGAAGGCGCGGTTGGCGGCCGAGGCGAAGGACAAACTGGGTATCGTCGCGCGCGAAGGGGAAAGTCTGGAAGATGCCGCCCGCCGTCGCGCCCAGCGGAAACTGGAGCGCGAGGCGAAACGGGCGTTGGAAGGACTGCTGGGCGGGAATTAGCGGCGGCGGTCGCGCCGCGCGCTCATCGGTTGGAAGGCCACGCCGACATGCGCCTCGCAGTAAGGTTTGCCGGGCAGGGACTGCAGGCCGCAGAACCAGAAATCTTCGGTGGCGGGGTCGCCGATCGGCCATTTGCAGGTGCGTTCGGTCAATTCCATCAAGGTCAGGCGACGCGCCCGTTTTTCAACTTCGCGAACCGAGGCCAGGGCTTCGGGGCTGATCTCGTTCAGGCTGGGCTGCGGCGGAAGGGGCTGACCGGCTGGGATGATCGCCTTACGGATCGGCAAAGGTGTGATCGTGGCCCCACTGGCAGGCGGGGCCGGACGGTCGGATGCGGGGCGTGCATCGGGCATGCGAACCGGGTCCGGCTGGGGCGCTGCCGCGCGGGGCGGCACGGCGGCGGCGGCCGGTGCCTCGACCGGGGCTGCCACTTCCTCGTCTTCGGTGGTGCCTGCCCCACCGACGCGGTTGGACAGGCCAAGCCTGTGAACCTTGCCGATCACGGCATTGCGGGTGACGCCGCCCAGTTCCTTGGCGATCTGGCTGGCCGACTGGCCTTCGCCCCACATCTTCTTGAGCGTTTCGACGCGCTCATCTGTCCAGGACATGGTGCTCTCCGGTGCTGGTGGTCTGGGTGGGCCCTTGCCCGTAGCCTGCATTTTACCGGGCTGCGCGCCGGATCACAAGAACCTGCTTTCAGGCGCGTCTGCACACTGGACAGGATTGCGCCTATCGACTAATCCCGCAGGATGGATATGCGCCAAACCCTTCTTTCGCCAAACCGACGTCAGCGCCGACGCGCCTGACCCGTCGTTTTGGCATGGCTTTGCCTGCCGTCTTGTTCCCCACCGCCTTTTTGCGTTGACGCGCCCCCCCGGCTTTGGCACGCCTAAGCCTTCCGCAAAGGAATGATCATGATCCCTGCCGTGCTTCCCACCTACAACCGCGCGCCGCTTGCCTTTACCCATGGCGAAGGGTCGTGGCTTTTTGCCGACGATGGCCACCGCTATCTTGATCTTGGGGCCGGCATCGCGGTGAACGCACTGGGCCATGGGCATCCGGCGCTGGTCAAGGCGCTGGCGGATCAGGGGGGCAAGCTGTGGCATGTTTCCAACCTGTACCGCATCCCCGAGCAGGAGCGGCTGGCCGAGCGGCTGGTCGAGCATACCTTTGCAGATACGGTGTTTTTCACCAATTCTGGCACCGAAGCCTGCGAACTCGCCATAAAGATGGCACGCAAATACTGGTCCGACAAAGGACAGGCCGACCGGGTAGAGATCATCACCTTCGAGGGCGCGTTTCATGGCCGGTCCACCGGGGCCATTGCGGCGGCCGGGTCGGAAAAGATGACCAAGGGGTTCGGCCCGCTGATGCCCGGTTTCACGCAGTTGAAATGGGGCGATCATGATGCGCTTCGCGCGGCGATCACGGAACGCACGGCTGCGGTTCTGGTCGAACCCATTCAGGGCGAGGGGGGTATCCGTGCCATGCCCGACGTCTGCCTGAAAGGTCTGCGCGATCTGTGCGACAGCACCGGCGCGTTGTTGATCCTGGACGAGGTTCAGTGCGGCATGGGGCGCACCGGGCGTCTGTTCGCGCATGAATGGGCGGGCGTTGACCCCGATATCATGATGGTCGCCAAGGGGATTGGCGGCGGATTTCCCCTGGGCGCAGTGCTGGCCACGGAAAAGGCGGCGGCGGGCATGGTTGCGGGAACGCACGGGTCCACCTATGGCGGCAATCCGCTCGCCTGTGCTGTGGGTGATGCGGTCACCGCCATCATCGCCGATGATGCGTTTCTGGCCGAGGTTTGCCGCAAGGGCGCGATGTTTCGGCAGGGTCTGGAAGGGATCGTCGCGTCCCATCCCGATGTGTTCGAGGAAGTGCGCGGGCAGGGGTTGATCCTTGGGCTGAAGTGCAAGGCGCTGAACACGGATGTCGTCAAGGCGTGCTATGGGCAAGAGTTGCTGACGGTTCCGGCCGCCGACAACTGTGTGCGGCTGTTGCCCGCCCTGAACATTCCCGACAGTGATATTGGCGAGGCGCTGGCCCGCCTGGACCGGGCCGCGTCGGCTGTCACTTTGGCCGCATGACGCGAGGCAGCAGATGAAACATTTTCTTGATATCCACACCACCGACGCCGCCGATCTGCGGCGGATGATCGACAGCGCGCATGCGATGAAGGCGTCACGCAACGGGCGGCCCAAGGGCACGCCCGACGATGAACAGCCCCTGCAAGGGCGGATGGTCGCGCTGATCTTTGAAAAACCATCGACGCGCACCCGCGTGTCGTTCGATGTTGGTGTGCGCCAGCTTGGCGGGGAAACCATGGTGCTGTCGGGCCGCGAAATGCAGCTTGGCCATGGCGAGACGATTGCCGATACGGCGCGGGTGTTGTCGCGCTATGTCGATCTGATCATGATCCGCACCTTTGAAGAGGCGACGCTTCTGGAAATGGCGGAACATGCGACGGTGCCTGTCATCAACGGGCTGACGAACCGCACGCATCCCTGCCAGATCATGGCCGATGTGATGACCTATGAAGAACACCGTGGCCCGATTGCGGGGAAAAAGGTGGTCTGGGCCGGGGACGGCAACAACGTCTGCGCGTCGTTCCTGCATGCGGCGGGGCAGTTCGGGTTTGATTTCACCTTTACCGGGCCGGAAACGCTGGACCCCGAACGCGCGGCCATCGACTTTGCGCAGTCGAAAGGCGCGCGCGCGATCATTGCCCGTGATCCGTCGCAGGCGGTTGTGGGGGCCGATCTTGTGGTCACGGATACATGGGTGTCGATGCACGACCCCGAAAGTGCGCGGGAACGCAGGCACAATCAGTTGCGCCCCTATCAGGTGAACGAAACGCTGATGGCGCTTGCCAAGCCGGATGCCCTGTTCATGCATTGCCTGCCCGCCCACCGCAATGACGAGGCGACAAGCGCCGTCATGGATGGCCCCCATTCAGTGATTTTTGACGAGGCGGAAAACCGTCTGCACGCGCAAAAGGCGGTCATGCGCTGGTGTCTTGGCGTCTGAGCCGCCTTAGCCGACGCGGTGTTTCAGGACGACGGGAAGCACCAGATCCTCTTCGTCGGTCAGGTGCCGGATCAACAGGCGGTCAAGCCCTGCAAGATCGTCACGGAACCGGCCCGCCGCGTTATGGAGGGCCGGTTCATCCTTCGCCTGCAGCACGGCGTTCGCGCCGGATGCAAATTGGTCCAAAAGATCGTGAAGGGCGTGATGATCCTGATCCAGCATGTCGAAGCCCCGGATCAGGCGCGGCTCCATTTTGGCGAGTTGCGGGAAATAGGCGTCGTCTTCGATCTGGTGATGGCCCATCAGATCATTCAGAAACGTTGATCCCAGTTGCATGAGTCGCGGTTTGTAACGGTCGGCTGCGACAAGCCCGCCGATCGCCTGTTCGGCATCCGACTGAAGTTGTGCCAGCAGGCTGCGAAAGGCCAGATGGCGGTCAAGCCAGAACGCCACCAGCCCATTGAAATCGGGATGTGCGCGCCAGCTGTCGCGGGGATAATCCGCAAGCAGGACCTGCAGTTCGGCAGGCAGGCCGGCCCGGTGGTCCAGCGGTAATTCAGGATCATTGGTCATGCGTGATATGTGTCGCGGCATCGGGGTGATGGCAAGGGCGCGCTTGACAGTTTCACGCAGCGCGCGGATCAGGGGGTAACTGTCCGTGAAAGGGCCAAATCTGATGCATGATCAATCCGTCGCAACATACGACCGTTTTCTGGGCGCACTCGCCCATCTTCTGACCAAGGCCGAGACGCATTGCACGGCAAAGAAGATAGCACCGGAAGCCTTGACGGCGTTTCGGCTTTTTCCCGACATGTATCCTTTGACAAAACAAGTTCAGCTTGCCTGCGATTTTGCCGCGCGTGCCGTGGCGCGGCTTGCCGGCGATGAGCCGCAAAGTTTTCCGGACACCGAAACGACCTTTGCCGAGTTGCAGGCCCGTATCGCCGCCGCCCGCGCCTATATTGCGGGCTTTGGCGCAGAGCGGCTTGTTGATGCGGCCACGCGGGACATCACGCTGAAGCTGCGGCATGGCGAAATGACGATGACAGGGCAAGTCTACCTTAACGCGTTTTCGATGCCGCAGTTCTTTTTCCACATGACCACGGTTTACAATATCCTGCGCCATAACGGGATCGAGGTTGGCAAGCTGGACTTCATGGGGGCCTGAGACATGGACAATCTGACGGCACTGGCGGATCGGTTTGGATCAGACAAAGGCTCGACCAAGCACCGTTATACGGAACTTTACCACATGCTGTTCCATCCCTACCGCGACAGGGACGTGACGTTTCTGGAAATGGGTCTGCTGATCGGGGGGCCGGAACATGGCATTTCCGCCGACCGCAAGACGAATGACCTGCCGTCGATCCGGATGTGGCTGAGTTCTTTCTCAAGGCGCAGATCCTTGGGCTTGATGTGTCGGATTTCGGTTGGTTCACCGACCCGCGGTTTCAATTCTTCCGCTGCGATATGGACGCGCGCGACAATATCCGCGCGGCGGCGGATGGGATGCCGCCGCTTGATATCGTGATCGACGATGCCAGCCATGCGTCACACCACCAGCAGAATGCCTTTCTGGAACTGTTCCCCAGACTGAAGTCAGGCGGGCTTTACATCATCGAGGATCTGCGGTGGCAGCCTGAAACCTATGAACGGCCTGCCATCACCAAAACGGCAGACCTGTTCCGTGGTTTTTCCGAACAGCGCATATTTCAGCATGCCGATCCAGCCGTGCAGGCGGCATTCGCGCAGATCGCCCCCGAGATTTCGGGGTGTTTCATGTTTCAGGTGCACTACGACAAAAAGCGCAAGGATCAGGTGGCGGTCATCCACAAGCGTTAGGCTAAGCGCCGCGCTTGGTTGCCCCGTCTGCCGCTGCGGCCCGTCCTGCCAATGCGCTGACGAACAGCAAAAGCAGGGCCAGTGTGCCATAGGTCCAGCGGAACCCGATATGTTCGGCCACAAACCCGATGCTGGACGGGGCGATCAGGATGCCCGAATAGCCCACCATGGTGACAGCGGCGATACCTGAACCGGCGGAAAGGCCGGGATGGTTGCCAGCAGCCGAAAACAGGATCGGCACCATGTTGGCGACACCGATACCCGACAGGGCAAAGCTGCCGATGGCCATCCATTCGGACTGCGCGACAGCGCCCCCGAATAGACCCACCGCTGCGATCACGCCGGACACCTGCAAGGTGCGCACGGCGCCAAACCGGTTGCGGATGTGATCCCCGAAAAAACGCACGATGGCCATGGCCCCGGCGAAAAAGCCGAAGGCATAGCCTGATGTGGCGATATCGGACCCCAGTTCCTTGGACAGATACAGCGCCGCCCAGTCCAGCACCGCCCCTTCGGGCACCATTGAAAACAGGGCCATGGCACCAATGATCCAGAGTGCGGCATCGCGCGGCAACAAGGCGGGCTTTGGCCCCCCGGGTGCAGGCTGGGCCGCCACGTGATCTTCGGCCAGCAGAAACGGCATCGCCCCAAGGACCAGAACCGCCGCCACCCCGGCGGCCCAGAAGGCCTGCACCCCGGCACCGTAGGCTGCGATGATCTGACCGCCCATGATACCGCCGACAAAGCCCCCAAGGCTCCAAAACCCGTGGCTTGACGACATGATGGCGCGGCCAAGCCGCCGCTCCACCTCCACCGCGTTGGCATTCATGCCGACGTCCATGCAGCCAATCAGCGCGCCAAACGCCGCCATGGCGAGGGCAAGAAGCGGGATTGACGGGGCATAGACGATGATCGGCAGCAGCGGCACGACAGACAGCGCGAAGGCGCGCACAACGGCCCGCGATCCGAACCGTGCAATCAGCCGCCCGGCGAACAGCATGGCGCAGACGGCCCCCAGGCCAAGGACAAGGATCAGCAGACCAAGGGTTGTTTCGGTGATCTGGTGGCGTGGCAGCAGCAGCGGAATTTGCGGGGCCCAGGCGCCCATTGCAAAGCCGTTTGCCGAAAACATCGCTGCAATCGCCCAGCGACCGCGTCGTGCCTCATGATCCATGTGCTGCCCCTTTGTCTTTGCCCCTCCGATACTGTGCGCCTTCGCCAAGCGAAAGGGCAGGCGCGTTAACAAGTTGTAACCGAACATGACAGCGCGCGAGCGGACGCGGCCCTATTCGGTGCGCGGTGCGCCGCCCTGAAAATCGTTGGGCCGGGAATAGCCGCAGGGTTCTTCCTGCATTTCAAGGTGCAGACGGTTGCCCGTGTAGGGATGGGCGCGGGCCACATCCTCATCGAAACTGATGCCAAGGCCGGGTTCTTCGGGTGGTATGATGTACCCGTCTTCCCATTTTATCGAATTGCGGATCAGCTTTTGATGAAACGCGCCGCCGTCTTCGATGGTTTCGGCGATCAGAAGGTTCGGGATGGATGCCGCGAAATGCACGTTTGCGGCCCACTCCACCGGCCCTGCATACAGATGAGGTGCCATTTCGGCGTTGAAGATTTCGGCCATGGCCGCGATCTTCTTGGCCTCCCATATGCCGCCGACGCGCCCGAGTGCGGGCTGCAGGATCTTGACCCCGCCTGCGCGCAAAAGGGTTCCGAACTCCGCCTTGGTCGTCATCCGTTCGCCGGTTGCCAGCGGGATGCGGACGTGCGCCGCGACTTCGGCAAATTCCAGCAGATTGTCAGGCGGGATAGGTTCTTCGTACCAAAGCGGGTTGTAGGGTTCCAAGGCGCGGCCCATGCGTATGGCACCCGGCGTGGTGAACTGGCCGTGCGTGCCGAACAGAAGATCGGCCCTGTCGCCCACCGCCTCGCGGATGGCCTTGCAAAAGGCGACCGACCGGGTGATGTCGGACATTGCGGGTTCATGGCCGCCCCGGATGGTATAGGGGCCCGCGGGATCGAACTTCACGGCGGTGAAGCCCATGTTTACAAATCGCAAAGCCGCTGTTGCTGCGGCATCAGGGTCGGACCAGAAGGCGGCGCTTTCCTTGCCGGGTTCGGGATAAAGATAGGTATAGCTGCGGATACGGTCGTTCATCCGCCCGCCCAGCAGCGCCCAGACAGGCCGGTTCCGTGCCTTGCCCAGAATGTCCCAGCAGGCGATTTCGAGCCCGGAAAACGCGCCCATCACCGTTGGATCAGGCCGCTGCGTGAACCCTGACGAATAGGCGCGGCGGAACATCAGTTCTATGTTTTCCGGGTTCTGGCCTGCCATGTGCCGTTCGAACACATCCTCGATCACAGCGGCCATCACCTTTGGCCCGACCGTCGACGCATAACATTCGCCATAGCCGACGATGCCGTCGTCCGTGGTCAGTTTCGGAAAGATCCAGTAGCGCCCGCCCCAGCCGGGTGCGGGCGGGGCCACGATGAAAATTTCAAGCTCGGTAAGACGCATGGGCCTGTCCTGACTGGCAGTGATCGGTCAGACCGAAGATGCGGCAGGGGTGGCTGCTTGCGCGCGGATCCGCGACATGAGGGTGACGCAAACAAGCATCAGCACCGCCGCCAGCAGGAACGGTGCGCCCGGCGCAAAGATCGCGGCACCGGGGGCGGTGAACACGGCAAAGGTGTTGGTCATGATCAGGGGGGCCGTGATCATCGCCACGGCGTTCAGCGATGAAAGGACGCCCTGCACCTCGCCCTGCGCATCAGGGGCAGTGTCGCGCGAAATCAGGGCCTGAAGGGCCGGGGTCACCACGCCGCCCAAGGCCGTGATCGGCGTGATTGCCAATGCCAGAACCGGCGACGTGACAAGGCCAAGCGCACCGAGCGTTGCCACATCGACCCACATCCCGAGATAAGCCGCCTTCGCCTCGCCAAACCGGCGGATCAGGGGGCCGACAAGCAGGGCCTGACCCGCCGCGAAACACACGCCGTACAAGGCCAGCGACACGCCGATCATGGCGGTTGACCAGCCGAACCTTGCATGCCCGTAATAGGCCCAGACCGCTGGATAGACGTTCATTGCGATGCCAAGGATCAGGAAGACCAACAGCGGCAGACGCAGCTGACGCAGGCGCGTGACGGCCATCAGGGCACCCAGCGGATTGGCGCGTGACCAGGCAAAGCGCCGCCTTGTGGCATCGGTCACGGTTTCGGGCAGGATCAACGCACCGAACACAAGGTTCGCCGCAGCCAGCGCCGCCGCCGCATAAAACGGTGCGCGAATGTCAATCACGGCAAGCAGGCCGCCGATCAACGGCCCCAGAACGAAGCCCACGCCGAAACAGGCACCGATCAGCCCAAACCGCGCGCCGCGCTTTTCCACGGGCGTGATGTCGGCAATGTAGGCCGCCGCCGTGGCGTTCGTCGCCGCCGTGATACCTGTGACCACCCGCGCGACAAGCAGCAGCCCGATGGTTTGCGCCGTTGCCATCACCAGATAGCCAAGCGCCATGATGCCCACCGAAATCAGCAGCACCGGACGCCGGCCAAACCGGTCTGACAGGCTGCCGATCACGGGGCCGAACAGGAATTGCATGACGGCAAACACCGCCGACAAGGTGCCGCCCCACACAGCAGCCTGTGCCAGCGAGCCCCCGGTGACCTGTTGGAGCAGGTCTGGCATGACGGGGAAGATCAATCCTATGCCAATGGCGTCCAGAAGCACGGTGATCAGAATGAACGTCAGGGGAAGGCGGCTTTGCATGGCGGGACCCTAGCCATGGCTGGGGGGTGAAGACAAGTGCCCGATGCGGTGCAGAAAGCCCATCACAAGACCCGCATATTCGGCGGGTGCCTCGACGAACGGCAGATGCCCCGGCCCGCGCATCAGGTGAAACTGGCTGCCTGTCACAAGGTCTGCTGTCTCGCGCACAAGATCAGCTGGCGTGACGGCGTCGTTGTTGCTGGCAATCGCCAGTGTGGGCAGTGTCAGACCGGCTGTCGGTGTATAGAAATCGGCATGGGCCAGCGCGGCGGCACAGCCGGCGTAGCCTTCGACGTCGCAGGCAAGAAGCCTTTCGCGCCACTGCCGGGCCGCGCCCAAGGCGAGGAAAGTCCGGGAAAACAGCCCCGCCATTCGGGCATCGATGTCATGGCCCATGCCATGCGCGCGGACGCTGTCTTGCCGGGCCTGCCAGTGGGTGGCGTGTCCGATCCTTGCCGCCGTATTCGACAGGACAAGGCCGCGGATCTGATCAAGCCGTTTGACCGCCAGCCCCTGTGCCACAAGGCCGCCCATTCCCGGCCCGACGCATACGGCGTCCTTCACGCCAAGATGGTCAAGCAGCCGTTCCGTATCCCGCACAAGACCACCCATCGTGTAAGGTGCGGGTGGAACGTCGGACTTTCCATGGCCGCGGTGGTCATGCCGGATAATGCGCAGGGCGGGGTCAAGATCGGTGATCACGGCATCCCAGACAGTGAGATCGAAGCCCAGCGGATGCAGCAGAATCAGGGGCGGGCCTGACCTTGTCCCCGTCTCCTCATAATGCAGGCGCAGGTCGGGCAGGAACGCCGTGGGCATCAGGCAAATCGGTGCAGGCAGGCGATGAACAGGTCGCGGTCGACATTGCCGCCCGATGCAATCGCGATCACCGTGTCGGTGGTGAAGTCATCCGGCAGGAACAGGGCTGCTGCAAGCGCCGCAGCGCCCCCCGGTTCCAGCACGATCCGCAGGTGGCGGTAGGCCAGCGCAATCGCCTCCAGCGCCTGATCGTCGGTGATGATGAGGCCCGGCCCGGCCAGGGCCTGCATGATCGGGAAAGTCATGACACCGGGGGACGGGGCCAGCATCGAATCGCAGATTGATCCGGTGGTTGCGGCGTTCCGTTCGATCTGTCCGGAAATCAGGCTGCGGGCGGTGTCATCAAAGCCCACGGGTTCCACTGTCCGCATCCGGAGGGCCGGGGCACGCGAGTGCAATGCCAGCGCCACGCCCGCCGCCAGCCCGCCGCCGGAACAGCAGGCCAGAACATCGGCCTGATGCACCCCGGCCTCGACCGCCTGTTCGGCAATCTCCAGCCCGACAGTGCCTTGCCCCGCGATCACCGCTTCGTGGTCAAAGGGCGGGATCAGGGTCAGGCCGCGTTCCTTGGCAAGGCTTGCGGCCATGGCGTCGCGGTTGTCGCGGCCCCGGTCATACAGGATCACTTCGGCCCCAAAAGCGCGGGTGTTGGCGATCTTGACCGGGGGCGCGTCGGCGGGCATCAGGATGACGGCGGGCACGTCGTGGGCCTGTGCGGCACAGGCGAGTCCCTGCGCGTGGTTGCCGCTGGAAAACGCGATCACGCCTTGCGCCCGTTCGTCATGGCCCAGCGACGTGATGGCCGACCAGCCGCCGCGAAACTTGAACGATCCGGTGCGCTGCAGATTTTCCGCCTTGATCAGGATACGGCGGCCCGCAATCGCGTCAAGCGCAGGGGACGACAGCAAGGGAGTTCGCAGGACATGCCCTGACAGACGTGCTGCGGCCGCTTCGATCTGGCTGATGTCGGTCATGGGGGGGCTTTCGCAAAAGGTTCGCTTGGTTCTAGGCCGAAGTGACGCGGGATTGAAGTGTGTTCAGACAGCATCCGCCTTGCAGGCCGAAATCCACAGCCGGATGGCATTCACGCTTTCGGGTTCGTCGAGAAACGGGATATGCGCCCTGTCCGGCACTTCGGCGAAGATCAAGTCGGGCCGCCGTCGGCGCATTTCGGTGGCCGTGGCGACGGACAACAGGTCGGAGTTCGCCCCCCGGATCAGCGCGAGCGGCAGGCCCTTGCAGGCGTCAAACAGCGGCCAGAGATCTGCGGCGGGCGCGTTCAGGGCGGCGACGAAGCCGTCCCGCAGGGCCGGATCATAGCGGATGCGAAGGCCTGACTGGGCTTCAGTATAAAGATGCTGCGCTTCGGTCAGCCAGCGTTCGGCGGGGACATTGGCAAAGCCGGGGCTGGCTATGGCCGGCATCGCCGCGGCCAGTGCGGCCCAGGTTTTTGCAGACGGATTGCGGCCGACATGGTCCATGATGCGGATCAGACCATCGCGTTCCAGCACCGGGCCGATATCGTTCAGGCACAGGCCCGTCACCCGAGTCTTGGCGGTTGCCGCAAGGAACATGCCGATCAGACCGCCGCGTGACGTTCCAAGGATCGCCGCACGGGGGACACCAAGGTGATCGAGCAGCGCCACGGCATCCGCAGCCTCTTGCGGGATCGTATAAGTGGCAGGCCCGGTGTGTTCGCTGTTGCCACGACCCCGGTAATCCATGCGGATCAGACGGCAGGGGGGCAGATGCGGGCGAAGATAGTCAAAATCCGCCATCGTCCGCGTCAGGCCCGCCAGCGCAAGGACGGGCAGGCCCGCCCCTTCGTCACGAAAGGCAAGGCGGGTACCATCTGGGGCGGTGAAGTGGTCAAGGTCTGTCATGGCGCGGTGAAGGGGTCCGTGGTGGCTGGGCAAATCCGCGTCAAGCGTGGCACAGGGCCGCGGCCCGCGAAAGGCCCGTTTGGCGCTTCCTGCTTGCTCCGGCAGCCCAGCCTGCCTAAATGCGCGCCATAATGACAAGGCGGACAGGCACCCCATGACCCAATCCCCCGACCCCCAGCAGGACCGCCCGTCGTCGCGTCGCGTGGGGGCATTGCGCGGATTGATGCCTTTTATCCTGCCCTATCGGGGCACCGTCATCATGGCCGGACTGGCCCTTGTGCTGACGGCGGGGGTCAGTCTGATCCTGCCCTTGGCGGCACGCCGGGTGATTGACGGGTTCTCGGCCGGGAACGCCGCCCTTCTGGACCAGTATTTCGGCGCGGCCATCGTGATCGCGGCGCTTTTGGCGTTGGGCACCGGGCTGCGATACTATCTTGTCACCCGGTTGGGGGAACGGGTCGTCGCTGACATCCGCAAGGCCCTGTTCGACCGGATGCTGGGCATGAGCCCCGCGTTTTTCGAACGGATCATGACGGGCGAGGTGTTGTCGCGCCTGACCACGGATACCACGTTGATCCTGTCGGTGATCGGGTCCAGCGTCAGCGTCGCCCTGCGCAACATCCTGATCCTGATTGGCGGGCTTGGGTTTTTGCTGCTGACCTCGGCCAAACTGACCGGGCTTGTCCTGTTGATCGTGCCTGCCATCATTGTTCCGATCGTGGTTCTGGGTCGCAAGCTGCGCAGGCTTAGCCGTGAAAATCAGGACTGGATTGCCGCCGGGTCGGGGAATGCGTCCGAAGCGCTGTTGTCGGTGCAGGCGGTGCAGAGTTTCACCCACGAGCGCCGGTCGCGCGGGGCATTTAACGGGCTGACCGAAAAGTCGTTTGAATCGGCAAAGACACGCATCGGCACACGGGCGGCAATGACCGTGATCGTCATTTTCCTGACATTTGCGGGGATTGTCTGTGTGTTGTGGATCGGCGCGCGGGATGTGCGCGGCGGCGTCATGTCGGCGGGTGAACTGGTGCAATTCGTGATCTATGCGATCATGGTGGCGGGTTCGGTGGGTGCCCTGTCGGAAATCTGGGGCGAATTGCAACGCGCAGCGGGGGCGACGGAGCGGCTTGTCGAACTGCTGACCGTTGCGGACACGGTGATCGATCCAGCCCGGCCTGTGGCCCTGCCACGCCCGGTGAAAGGGGCGATAGCGTTTGAGGGGGTGGTTTTTGCCTATCCCGCGCGGCCCGGTGTTTCAGCCCTGAACGGTGTTGATCTTGTGGTGCGCCCCGGTGAAACAGTGGCCCTTGTCGGCCCGTCGGGGGCAGGCAAGACGACGATCCTGCAGCTTTTGTTGCGGTTTTACGATCCTCAAGGCGGACGGATCACTGTCGACGGCATGGACCTGCGCGATCTGGCGCGGGAAGATTTCCGCAGTGCCATGGCGCTTGTGCCGCAGGACCCGGTGATCTTTGCCGCCTCGGCGCGTGAAAACATCCGGTTCGGGAGGCCCGATGCCAGTGATGCCGATATCGAACAGGCCGCGATGGCGGCGGCGGCGCATGATTTCCTGACAGCCCTTCCCGATGGGTATGACACCTATGTCGGCGAACGCGGAGTCATGTTGTCAGGCGGGCAAAAGCAGCGCATCGCGATTGCGCGCGCCATTCTGCGCGACGCGCCGATCCTGTTGCTGGACGAGGCGACAAGTGCGCTTGACGCCGAAAGCGAACGGGCGGTGCAGTCGGCGGTGGACCAGTTGGCCAAGGGGCGCACGACGCTGGTGGTGGCGCACAGGCTTGCCACTGTCAAACGTGCGGACCGGATTGTCGTGTTTGATCACGGGCAGATCGTCGCCACCGGCACGCATGATGCGCTTGTCGCGGAAGGGGGGCTTTATGCCCGCCTTGCCCGTCTGCAGTTCACCGATGGTCAGGCCTGACCATAACCGACCTTGCGGCAACGGCAGAATCCACCCATCTTGGACGGAAGCGGGAAAGGCACTGAAGTGACAGGTGCCGCCCGAAACGGACTTTGGGGGAACACATGGCATCATTTGCGTCGGCAGCCGACAAAGCGGCGATGGAGGCGGAAATGCCATGGCCGGAACGCGGTGCCGCCCTGGCGATCTATCCGTTTCTGACCACTGCAAAAGACAAGCACGGTTCGCGGGCGGCCATATCGTTTCAGCTTACCTCCGGCCCGAACGACCGGGCCGAAACCCTAAGCTGGGTGCAGTTCCACGCGCATGTCAGCCAAGCCGCCAACCTGTTTCGCAGCCTTGGCATCGGAGAGCGCGATGTGGTTGCCTATGCCATGCCGAACAGTCTTGAAACAGCGGTGGCATTGTTGGGCGGCGCTGTGGCGGGGATCGTCAACCCGTTGAACCCGATGCTGGAAGCGGACCAGATGGCCGCGATCCTGCGCGAGACGAAGGCCAAGGTTCTGGTGACGCTCAAGGCGTTTCCAAAAACCGATCTGGCGCAGCGTGTGGCGCAGGCGGTGGCGCTTGCGCCTAATATCCAGACTGTTCTGGAGGTTGATCTGGCGCGGTATCTGCCCGTGCCGCGCCGTTGGCTGGTGCCCTTTGTGCGGCCTGCAAACAAGGTTGACCATCAGGCCCGGATTCTGAACTTTGTCCGGGAATATCGCAGGCAGCCCACGGACCTTACGTTTGACGCGCCGGATGTGGACAGGGTTTGCGCCTATTTCCACACCGGCGGCACAACGGGCATGCCGAAAGTGGCACAGCACCGGTCGGCGGGCCTGATCTATAACGGTTGGGTCGGACATCGCCTTATCTTCCGCGAAACCGATGCTGTGATCTGCCCGCTGCCGATGTTTCATGTCATGGCCGCCTATCCCGCACTGATGTCGATCATCGCAAGCGGCGGCCATCTAATCTTTCCGACGCCTGCCGGCTATCGCGGCGAAGGGGTGCTTGATAACTTCTGGCAACTGATCGAGCGTTGGGGGGGCACTTACATTATCACTGTGCCCACCGCCCTTTCCGCGCTGATGCAACGCAAGATGAATGCCGATATATCCACGCTGCGGGGGGCGTTTTCCGGGTCGGCCCCACTGCCCGCCGAACTTTACAACCGCTTTCGTGCCGCCACCGGGATTGAGGTGATCGAAGGCTATGGGCTGACCGAGGCCACCTGCCTTGTCGCCTGCAACCCGCCCGAGGGGGAAAAGAAGATCGGGTCCGTCGGTCTGCCCATGCCCTACACGCAGGTGCGTATCCTGCATCTGGATGGCGAAGGTCAGGTTCTGCGCGATTGCGGAACCGACGAGGTGGGCGAGATTTGCGTGTCCAGCCCCGGTGTTGTTCCCGGTGCGACATATACCGAAGCCGAGAAGAACAAGGGGCTGCATGTGGACGGCGGGTTTTTGCGAACCGGCGATCTGGGGCGGCTGGATCAGGACGGGTATCTGTTCATCACGGGCCGCGCCAAGGATCTGATCATTCGCGGCGGCCATAACATCGATCCGGCGGTGATCGAGGATGCGATGATGTCGCATCCCTCGGTGGCAATGGCCGGGGCGGTGGGTCAGCCCGTTTTGTGCTTCCGCAAAAACCAAGCCAACACCCGCCCTGCCCAGGTCGCAGGGCGGGCAGCCTGCCGTCCTATTCGGCCGCGTGACGCCGCGGTTTCAGCATATCCTTGAGGTAGCGCCCGGTATGGCTGCCCTCGACCAGGGCAATTGCCTCGGGCGTGCCGGTAGCAAGGATCAGGCCGCCACCGTCGCCACCCTCGGG
>JANPIX010000026.1:0-269120 GCA_031425195.1 Gemmobacter sp.
GCGAACGCCGCCTGACGCGGGGCGGGCAGCGCCGCCATCCGCTCGGCCCATTCGGCGTGGGCCGCAGCACCACGCACGCCTTTCGCCTCCCATGCCGCCTTGATGTCGGCGGGGATGACGAACGGGCCGTGGTCCCAGCCATAGGCGGCGCGGGTGTCGGCGATCAGCGACTTGTCGGTCAGCGCGCCATGCCCCTTGGACGTATCCTGCGCCGATGATCCCAGCGCGATATGCGTCTTGCAGGCGACCAGCGCCGGACCCTTGCTGCGCTTGGCGGCGGTCAGCGCGCGGTCGATGTCGACCGGATCGTGTCCGTCACAGGAAAACACATCCCATCCACTGGCCGCAAAGCGCGCCTTCTGGTCGGTCACATCCGAGATCGAAACCTTGCCGTCGATGGTGTTGCCGTTGTCGTCCCACATGACGATCAGCCGCGACAACTGTTGCTTGCCAGCCAGCGCAATCGCCTCCTGACTGACGCCTTCCATCAGACAGCCGTCACCCGCGATAACCCAGGTGTGGTGATCGACGATCCGGCGGCCCCAATGGGCGCGCATCGACTCCTCGGCGATGGCAAATCCCACCGCGTTGGCAATCCCCTGACCCAGCGGCCCGGTTGTCGTCTCGATCGCGTCGACCAGAAAGTTTTCCGGATGGCCCGCCGTCTTGGAGCCCCACTGCCGGAAGTTCCTGATCTGGTCCAGCGTCATCTCGGCATAGCCCGTCAGGTGCAGCAGGCTGTAGATCAGCATCGACCCATGGCCCGCCGACAGGATGAACCGGTCACGGTTCGGCCAGTGCGGCTCGGTCGGGTCAAAGTTCATGTGTTTTTCAAACAGCACGGTTGCCACATCGGCCATGCCCATCGGCATGCCGGAATGCCCGGAATTCGCGGCCGCCACGGCATCGAGCGTCAGGACACGGATGGCACAGGCCTTCTTCCAGTGATCGGGATGTTGGGCGCGAAGCGAGGTGATGTCCACGGTCATGTCCTTCGTTCGGAAACAGGGGTCCAGCGTCAATATCAGCCTGACAGGCAAGATCAAGCGCGCCTCGCAAGGCATTGGCAGGAAAGGGGGCGCAATTCCGCACGTGATTGGCTAAAATCGCCCAACGGCCCCTGCAACGCGATTCGGAACAGGTTCGAATCGGCGGCAATCCATCAGGACCAGAACCAAGGGAACAAGGCACCCGGATGAGCGAAATCGAAGATTTTCAAGCCCGCATTGCGGCAGCCTTGGACAGGATCGGTCAGGGTGTTGACCGGTTCCGTCAGGGCACCAGCACAGCGGCTCCGGCACCTGTTCAACCCGCCCCGGCTCCAGATACTGGCGCAAAGGCGGCAGAGCTTGAAAAACTCCGCGTGGCCTTGGCGGCGGAACGTGCAACGAATGTGCAGTTGACCGAACGACTGCGCGCCGTGAAAGACCGCGATGGCCAGACGCAGCACAACCTTGAGGCTCGGGTCGACGTCATGACCCGTCAGCTTGACGTACAGGGTCTGGAGATGCAGCGCCTGCGCAAGACAACGGCGCAACTGCGCGATCAGGTGCGCGTCCTGCACGAGGCCGCTGCGGCGGGCACGGTGGATGCCAGCATGATCAACAAGGCGATGCTGGTGGAACTGGAAGCGCTGCGCGCTATTCGCGCCTCGGAAAGTGCGGAACTGGATGAAATCTTGTCGGAATTGACCCCCTTTGTGCGGGCAGAGGTGCAGGATGCCTGATCTGGATATCACCATCGGCGGGCGCGTGTTTCAGGTGGCCTGTCAGGCGGGCGAAGAACCGTTTCTGACGGCAGCGGCCAACATGCTTGATACCGAAGCACAGCCCCTGATCGCGCAGATGGGCCGGATGCCCGAAGTGCGCATGCTTTTGATGGCGGGCCTCATGCTGGCGGACAAGACCGCCGCCGTGGAGGACGAGGCCAAGGGCCTTCGCGCCCGCCTTGCCGAACTCGAAGGGCGCGGCCCCGAACAGGTAGAGGTGGCGCGCATCCCAAAGGCGGTCAGCGACACATTGGCCGAACTTGCCGCCAGGGCAGAGGCGCTTGCCGCCACTGTCGAAGAAAAGACGGCACGAAATGGGTAAACTTCTGATGGCGGCGATCATCCTTGCCCCGTGCACCGGTCATGCGGCCCTTGACCTTACCACGATGCGCTATCTGTGCGAACGCGGTGTGGAAGTGCCGGTGAATTACGTGAACGACGGCGATGCCGAAGGGATCGTCAGCCTTGTGGTGGATGGCAGGTTGATTGCGCTATACCGCGAACAGTCTGACGCTGGCGCGCGGTACGCTTGGCCGTCAGATGGTTCGGGCTATGTCTGGCAGACCGAAGGCGACAGCGCGACGCTGCTTTGGAAGGATGGAGAAACCGCGACGGAAACGCCGATCCTGACCCAATGCAAGGTGGCAGCGTAACGCCAAAGTATCAGGCGTTGGCCGCGCGGATCTTTTCCGACGCGTCCTTGTCGAAGGCAACGCCCTTGGCCGCGAACAACTGGTCAAGCTCGCCCGACAACGTCATTTCGGTGACGATATCGCAACCGCCCACGAACTCGCCTTTGACGTAAAGCTGCGGAATGGTGGGCCAGTCACTGAAATCCTTGATCCCCTGACGGATTTCAGCGTCCGCCAGAACGTTCACATCGGCAAAATCCACGCCCATGAAGTTCAGAACACCTGCCACACGGGATGAAAACCCGCACTGCGGCATCATCTTCGTGCCCTTCATGAACAGCACGACATCGTTCGTTTCGATGGTTGTTTTGATCTGGTCTACTGCGGTCATCTTCTATCCTGTCTGGCGGCCTGTTGGCCTGCCCTCTGTCACTCAGGCACCTTGGTTGTCAGCGCCAAGGCATGCAATTCACCCTGCGCCCCGTCCATCTTGCCCTTCAGGCTGGCATAAACGGCGCGCTGCTGTTGAACGCGGTTCATCCCGCGAAAACTTTCGTCGATCACTTCGGCTGCCCAATGGTTTCCGTCGCCTGCAAGATCCGTGATCGTGACTTTGGCCGCAGGAAAGCTGGCCCGGATCAGGGTTTCGATATCACGCGCTTCCATCGGCATCGGCAGCCTCCTCGTTCGGTACAAATCTAGGCGCAACCCCCGCGACCTGCAAGTCGCGGCAACCGTTTCATCGCGCAGAATTGGCTAGACGCCCACCGCCTTGGCAAAGGCCGTGCGGTACAGCGTCGAAAGTTCGGCCAATGGCGCGAATTTCCCGCCAAAATCGACCGTATCACCACCAAAGCGCCCGACGATGGTGACCGGAATGTCACCGGCAGCGGAGATGATGGCCTGCGCGTCTTTGGGCGAGGCTGCAATCAGATACCTCGCCTGATCTTCACCGAACAGGGCAGGGATGTCGCCTGCGTCCAAGGCCAGACCCAACCCCGCGCCCTCGGCCATCTCGAACGCGGCCAGCGCCAGACCGCCATCGGACAAATCGCTGCAGGACCGGATGTTCATGCGCATCCGTCGCACAAACTCGCCGTGCGAACGCTCTGCCACCAGATCGACGGGCGGCGCATCGCCGTCTTCGATGCCAAACGCCTCGGCGAGCAGGGCCGATTGCCCCAGATGCCCGCGCGTCGCACCGATCAACACCGCCACATCCCCCGCCACGGGCCGCCCGGCGATCAGATCGTCAAGCGTGGCCAGAATGCCAACCGCGCCAATGGTCGGCGTGGGCAGAATACCAACCCCATCGGTTTCGTTGTAAAGGCTGACGTTGCCCGACACGATGGGCATATCAAGCGCGATACACGCCTGCCCGATGCCCTGAATGGCGCCCACCATCTGCCCCATGATTTCGGGTTTTTCCGGGTTGCCGAAATTCAGATTGTCTGTTGTCGCCAAAGGCTTGGCCCCGACAGCGCAGAGATTGCGATAGGCTTCGGCCACCGCCTGTTTGCCACCCTCCACCGGGTTCGCCTTGACATAACGCGGTGTCACGTCCGACGTGAAGGCAAGTGCCTTGCCCGTGCCGTGCACCCGGACGATACCCGCGCCAGCGCCCGGCGTCAGCACGGTATCGGCCATCACCTGACTGTCATACTGTTCCCAGACCCAGGCCTTGTGCGCATAGGACGGGCTGCCCAAAAGCGCGCGCAGCGCGTCCATCGGGTCAATCGCCGGAACCGGCCCTAGGGGCGCGGCAGGCGGCGTTGGCGTCCAGGGCCGGTCGTATTCCGGCGCGTTCCCGGACAGGGCCTTCAGCGGCAGATCCGCCTTCACCTCGTTCCCCAGCATGATCAGAAAGCGGTCTTCGGCAATCGTTTCGCCCACAATCGCAAAGTCGAGATCCCATTTGTCAAAGATCGCCTTCGCGACAGCCTCTTTCTCGGGCCGCAGCACCATCAGCATGCGCTCCTGCGACTCCGACAGCATCATTTCATAGGCCGTCATTCCTGTTTCGCGCACTGGCACGCGCGACAGATCAAGCCGGATGCCCAGATTGCCCTTGTCGCCCATCTCCACCGCCGAACAGGTCAGACCCGCGGCACCCATATCCTGAATGGAAATTACCGCGCCCGATTGCATCAGCTCCAGACAGGCCTCCAGCAACCGCTTTTCCGTGAACGGGTCACCAACCTGCACCGTGGGGCGCTTGTCCTCGATCGTGTCATCGAATTCGGCGCTGGCCATTGTGGCCCCGCCCACGCCATCGCGCCCCGTCTTGGCCCCAAGATAGACGACCGGCATCCCCACGCCCGAGGCGACCGAATAGAAAATCTTGTCCACATCCGCCAACCCGGCGGCAAAGGCATTCACAAGGCAGTTGCCGTTGTAACTGCGGTGAAACCGCACCTCGCCACCAACTGTCGGCACACCAAAGGCGTTGCCATAGCTTCCAACGCCTTCAACCACACCCTTGACGATATGCGCGGTCTTCGGATGCGACGGCAAACCGAACGACAGCGCATTCATGGCGGCAATCGGCCTTGCCCCCATGGTGAAGACATCCCGCAAGATGCCCCCAACGCCCGTAGCCGCACCCTGATGCGGTTCGATGTAAGACGGGTGATTGTGGCTTTCCATCTTGAAGATGACGGCCTGTCCGTCACCGATATCAACCACACCTGCGTTTTCGCCCGGCCCGCAGATCACCTGCGGCCCCGTCGTGGGCAAGGTGCGCAGCCACCGTTTCGACGATTTGTAGGAACAATGTTCGTTCCACATCGCGCTGAAGATGCCCAGTTCGGTGAACGTCGGTTCGCGCCCGATAATGCCCAAAAGGCGGGCATATTCGTCCGGCTTCATCCCATGCGCTGCAATCAGTTCGGCTGTGATCGCGGGTTCGGTCATGGCAATCTCCGGCTGGATATGCGGCGTCATAGGCGATTGGGGGGGGCACGAAAAGCGCTGGCGCGAAAAAACACGGTGGCAAATCACATTTTTTTTGCCGGCCATGTCGAAAACGGCAAAGCTGCATCGTCCTTGGGATGTCGAAACCCTGAAAACCTTAAAAAAGGAAACCTGATGAGCTTTGTTGTTACGCCGCTTTACGCCCTGCCTTTGGCCGTAATCTTTATGGCGCTTTGGTTCCGTGTCAGTTCCGTTCGTGGTGCCACTGGCGTGTCTTTTGGCGATGCAGGAAACATGGTCTTGCTGCACCGCATGCGCCAGCATGGCAACTTTATTGAATGGGTGCCCTTTGTGCTCATCCTGATGATCCTTGCCGAGGGCATGGACACACCTGCAATCTATCTCCACATTTCCGGGGCGCTGCTTCTGATCGGGCGGATAGCGCATCCCTTTGGTCTGAAGGACGGCAATGCAGCCCACCCGCTGCGGTATGTCGGCAACGGGACCAACCTTCTTGCGACGCTGAACCTGATGGTTTGCCTTGGCGCCAACATTCTCGGCCTCTGAAAATCCAACTTATCCCAAGGACAAACATCATGAAATACATGCTTCTGATCTATTCTGACCCGACCCGTGAACCCGCCTATGGCACCCCGGAATTTCAGGCGATGATGGGCGGCTATTTCACTTTCAACGAAAAGCTGAAGGGCGACGGTGTCAGCTGGGACGGCGACGCTTTGAAAGGCATTGAAACCGCGACCAGCCTGCGGATCAAGGCTGGCAAGGTGGAAACCATGGACGGGCCCTTTGCCGAAACCCGCGAACATCTGGGGGGCTATTAAATTCTGGATGTTGCCGATCTGGACACCGCCCTGCATTACGCGGCGTTGATCCCCTCGGCAGGCTTTGGCACCGTCGAGGTGCGGCCGCTGATGACGTATTCGGCGGGCTGAACCGTGACAGGGGCATCCAGCGCCTTGGCGATTAATCGTCTGCTGGATCAGTTGATGCGCGAAGACCGGGGGCGGCTGATGGCCGCCCTTGTGTCGCGTCTGCACGACCTGCAACGGGCCGAAGATGCGCTTCAGGATGCGATGGCATCCGCCCTTGTGCATTGGGCGCGCAATGGTTTGCCCGCCTCTCCCAAAAGCTGGCTGTTGCAGGTGGCGTGGCGCAAGGCGCTGGACAGGATAAGGCGGGGCGATACCGAACAGCGCGGGCAGGCCGATCTGCTGATCCGCTCTGATGAGGCGCAGGAAGAAGGCGAAGACATTCCCGACCATCGTCTGCGGCTGATCTTTACCTGTTGCCATCCGTCGCTTGAGGGAAAAAGCCGCGTTGCCCTGACATTGCGCGCCGTCTGCGGGCTTGCAACGGGGCAGATTGCACAGGTGTTTCTGGATGCCGAACCCACAATGGGCCAGCGCCTTTCCCGCGCCAAGGCAAAGATTGCCGGGGCCGGAATCGCATATCAGGTGCCCAGGGCAGACGCCTGGGGGGAACGGCTTAATTCCGTTCTGACGGTGATCTATCTGATCTTCACTGCAGGCTATACCGCCGGGCCGGTCGGCGGGCGTGATTTATGTGAGGAGGCGATTTATCTGGCGCGTTTAGTGAACGATCTGCGCAGGGACGATGCCGAAATAGAGGGGGCGTTGGCGTTGCTGCTGCTGACCCATGCCCGTCGGGCGGCGCGGGTGGACAGTCACGGCGCAACCGTGCCCCCGGCGGATCAGAACCGCGCCCTTTGGGACAAGGGTCAGATTGGCGAAGGCCAGTTCTGGCTGGATCGTGCGATGATACGCCGCGCGGCAGGGCCTTTCCAGATCAAGGCGGCGATTGCCGCCTTGCAATCGGCTGAATTCGCGCCCGTCGACTGGGCACAGATTGCGGCGCTCTATCAGGCGTTGCCACGTTGGGAGCCGACCCCAGTGGTGCGGCTCAATCTCGCGGTCGCTGTTGCCGAAAGCGGCCAGTTGGAACAGGGGTTGGCGTCACTTGCCCTTCTGGAACCTGACCTGTCGGATTTTCAGCCTTGGCACTCTGCCTGTGCCGCACTCCTGTCACGCAACGGCGACGCCAAGGCCGCCCGCGCAGCTTATGCACAGGCCATAGCGCGAACTGACAATGCCGCAGATGCGGCGTTCCTGCTTCAGCGCTGTGAAAACCTGAATGCGCGCTAAAGCGTGGCCCGCCCAATAAAAAGGCCGGGCAAGCGCCCGGCCTTTCGTCAGATCACAGCGGCATTACAGTGCAGCAAGCGCCGCGTTCAACTCTTCGATTGACCAGTACAGTTGCACCACCCCGTCCGAAGTCAGATTCGGGTCGATGGTCACGGTAAAGCGCCCTTCGGTCGGCGTGCCACCATTGGCAAGCACCACAAGCGTGGTGCGGTCGCCGTCCATGCGAATGACATTTTCGACGACACCGATCCGCGCGCCGGTCGAATCGACAACGTCATCTGCCGTGAATTCCGAATTTTCGATCAGGACAGATGCTGGTGTCGACGGGGCCGAGGGCGTCGGCGCAGATGCAACCTGATCGCCTGTCGCAGGGCCGGTGGAATCGTCCGTCGATTCAAAAATCGGATCATCCGGGCTCAAGGTCGGATTGGCGTCAGGCGCAGAGGCAACCTGATCGCCGGTGTCGGCACCCGTGGAATCATCGGTTGATTCAAAGACCGGATCATCGGGGCTTAGCGTCGAATTGGCTGTCGGTGCCGACGTTGCGCCATCAGCGCTGGCCGGGCCGGTTGTACCATCGTCCACATCGTCCGACGGAACCATGCCTGCCGTGTAAACGCCCAGCGTCGCCGTCTGGTCCAGCACCAGCGCCTGCGCGGGAAGGGCGGTGAACGCAATGATCGCTGTCGAAGTCAGAAGTTTTTGAAAGGGTGTCATGGGATACCTCTTGCCTTGTGCTTGGTCCGTTCAGGCCGAACGGTCCTTCGCAATGCAAACGCGGGCTCATGCCTTGGGTTCCCGCGCGGTAATCGCCCACGCTAACCAAAAAAAAGGCCGAGCATAAGCTCGGCCAAAGTCCAACAGGGAGGTGAAGGTACAAAGATCGCTACCTTCAGGCGCAGACCTATGCCTGGGCGTCTTTGCCTGCAACCTGTGTTGCCTGAAAAAACGGCATATCCGCTATGCACTTGGTGCATGGTAAGCGGCGGGCTGCGTCTAATCCTGCTGCCGCTTGCGATAGGCAAAGATTTCTTCGGTGACGAAATCACGAAACGCCGCAACCCGTTTCGAATGCCGCAATTCTTCAGGGTATGCCAGAAACACCGGCACTTCTGCCGATTCGACATCAGGCAGAACCCGGATCAGGTTTGGAAAATCATCTGTCAGATAGTCGGGCAGGATCCCGACACCCAGATGGTTCAGCACACCCTGAAGCACCCCGAAATAGTTGTTGACGGTCAATGTCGACGGAATGTCATGGCTCATCAGTTCCGCCACCAGCATGGCCCCTGCGGCCACCTGCGGCGTTCCCGCGTGCTGCGCGATCAGTCGGTGCTGGGTGAAATCGTCCATGCTCATCGGTGTGCCGTTTTCGGCCAGATATTCCGGCGTCGCATAAAGCCGCATGCGGATCTGCATCAGACGCTTGCGGATCAGATCGGCCTGTGACGGCTCTTTCATGCGGATCGCCACATCCGCTTCGCGCATCGGCAAGTCAAGCACGCGTTCTTCCAACATCAGATCGATCTTCAGGCTCGGGAACTTCTTGTAAAGCGCGGGCAGACGCGGGGCGAGCCACAGTGTCCCGAACCCAACAGCCGTGGTCACCCGCAACTCGCCAAACACCTCGTCTTCGCTGTCGCGGATGCGAGCCGCCGTGGCATCCAGCCGTTTGACCATCGCCTGCGTCGCATCGAACAGAAGTTCGCCCTGTTCGGTCAGAATCAATCCCCGCGCATGGCGATGAAACAGCGTCGTGCTCAGACTTTCTTCAAGCGCGCGGATCTGTCGGCTGACCGCAGACTGGCTCAGATGCAGGACATCGCCCGCATGGGTCAGACTTCCCGCATCCGCCACCGCGTGAAAAATTCTAAGCTTGTCCCAGTCCATACCTGCCGCCTGTCTGATCGCCGGTAACGCTATCATGTGAAAGGGCGGCTGTCAGGTGCTTTGCGGCCCCTTGGCACCCGCGCCGCCCGAAAAGCAAATTCTGTCAAATAACTGTGCCTAATCTCTGTTTCTTTCGCGTTAAGGGGCCAACCGCAGATTTCGGGTTGGCCTGCTGCAGCACGGGGGCAGGACATGACAGCAATCCAAGGCGCGACACGCGATATCACCTATGCCGGTTCGGCCCGGTCACGCACGGCGCGGACCGTGATCCGGACGCTTGAAAACGTGACAGGCCGCCTTGCCCTGATCCGGCGCGCAGCGGGGTATGAGGATGAATTGGCCCGCGGCCGCAGTTTTTGGCAGGTCATCCCGGAACGTTACGGCCTGACGCTTGATATCGAACGCGGCAGCATGTCAGCAGTGCCTGCAAACGGGCCGCTGGTGGTGATATCCAATCATCCCTACGGCATTCTGGACGGCCTGATGATGGGTCACCTGCTTGATACCGCGCGGGGCGATTTTCGCATCCTCGCCAATTCCGTGTTCCGCAAGGCAGATGATCTTTCCCGCGTGCTGCTTCCGATTTCCTTCGATGAAACGAAAGAGGCTGTTCGGCTTAATCTCGAAACCCGCGCCCGTGCGCTCGAGTATCTGGGGCAGGGCGGGGCCATCGGGGTCTTTCCCGGCGGTACCGTCTCCACTTCGGCCCGGCCCTTTTCCCGCCCGATGGACCCGGGATGGCGCAACTTTACCGCCAAGATGATCGCCCGGTCCAACGCCACCGTCGTGCCCGTGTACTTTGCCGGCACCAACTCGCGTCTATTCCAACTGGCAAGCCACCTGCACTATTCGCTGCGGCTTGGTCTGCTACTCAAAGAGTTCAAGGCGCGCGTGGACGAACCCGTCCGCGTCGTCATCGGCGAACCGATCCCGGCGGCAAGGCTGGCCCCGTTTCGTGCCGATCCTGCGGGCATGATGGATTTTCTGCGCAAGGCCACCTATGACCTTTCGCCCGAGCCTGTGAAAACCTATGATCTTGGGTACGAGTTCGAGGCACGGTACAAATCCCGCAAAGCGTAGGCGAACGGGTGGGGCAGGGCGGTCAATGGCAGTTGGTGTTTTCGATAGTGGTCTGGGCGGCCTTACAGTGCTGGGCGCGCTGCAAAAACGCCTTCCTGACGTGCCTTTTGTCTACTTTGGCGACAACGCGCATGCGCCTTACGGCGTGCGCACCGCCGACGATATTTTTGATCTGACAACCGCCGCCACCGAACGGCTTTGGGACGAAGGCTGCGATCTTGTGATCCTTGCCTGCAACACGGCCAGCGCCGCCGCCCTCAAACGGATGCAGGAAACATGGCTGCCGCCCGGCAAGCGCGCGCTTGGCGTGTTTGTCCCCTTGATCGAGGCGCTGACAGAACGTCAGTGGGGCGACAATTCCCCGCCGCGTGAAGTGGCGGTCAAACATGTGGCCCTGTTCGCCACCCCCGCCACCGTGGCCAGCCGCGCGTTTCAACGCGAACTTGCCTACCGTGCGATTGGTGTCGATGTAGAGGCGCAGCCTTGCGGCGGTGTGGTCGACGCGATCGAGGCGGGCGACGAAATTCTGGCCGAAGCACTGGTGCGCAGCCACGTCGATGCCCTGCGCCGCCGGATGCCCCACCCCGAGGCTGCGGTTTTGGGCTGCACGCATTACCCCCTGATGGAGGCGGTCTTTGCTCAGGCATTGGGGCCGGGTGTCAAAGTCTATTCCCAGGCCAATCTTGTTGCGGAATCGCTGGCCGATTACCTGACGCGCAGGCCCGAAATGATCGGGCCGGGCACCGCGTCACGTTACCTCACCACTGGCGATGCCCGCGCTGTCAGTGACCGCGCCACCCAGTTCCTGCGCAAACGCGTGGCGTTCGAGGCGGCGTGACTGCGCAGGCCCTGCGCTGACAAGGGGCATTCACCCCGCAGACCTGCCATGATAATCCGTCTGAAATTGCCACGAACGAGGCTTCCATGTCCCTTTCCATCGCCATTCTTGGTGCGTCCGGCTATACAGGGGCCGAGCTTGTCCGCCTGATCGCCACGCACCCAAACCTGCGCATCACGGCGTTGTCGGCGGATCGCAAGGCGGGTCTGCCAATGGGCGATGTGTTCCCGTTTCTGCGTCACCTTGATCTGCCGACATTGGTAAAGATCGACGAGGTGGATTTTTCCGGCGTCGACCTGTGTTTTTGCGCCTTGCCACATGCCACCTCACAGGCGGTCATCAAGGAATTGCCCCGCACCCTCAAAATCGTGGACCTCAGCGCCGATTTCCGGCTCCGCGATGTGGCCGAATATGAAAAATGGTACGGTGCCCCCCACGCCGCCCCCGACCTGCAGGCCGAGACGGTTTATGGGTTGACCGAATTCTACCGCAAAGAGATCACCACGGCACGGCTTGTCGCGGGAACGGGGTGTAATGCGGCGGCAGGGCAGTTCGCGCTGCGCCCGCTCATTTCCGAAGGCGTGATTGATCTTGATGATATCCTGATCGATCTCAAGGCCGGGGTCAGTGGTGCCGGACGCGCGCTCAAGGAAAACCTGCTGCATGCCGAACTGTCCGAAGGCACGCAGGCCTATTCCGCCGGGGGCAAACATCGGCACCTTGGCGAATTCGATCAGGAATTCAGCCTGTTGGCCGGACGGCCGGTGCAGATCCGCTTTACCCCGCATCTTGTGCCGATGAACCGGGGCATCCTTGCATCCGTCTATGTGAAGGGCGATCCCGCCCGCATCCATCAGGTCCTGACAGACCGTTACGCGGCAGAACCGTTCATAAAGACGTTACCCATGGGCAGTCTTCCCTCAACCAAGGATGTGCGCGGCTCGAATTACGCCCATATCGGTGTGGTGGGTGACCGTGTTCCCGGACGCGCGATGGTTGTTGTGGCTTTGGACAATCTGACCAAAGGGTCGTCCGGTCAGGCGTTGCAGAACGCCAATCTGATGTTGGGGCTGCCCGAAACCGAAGGGCTTTTGCTGGCCCCTTTGTTTCCATGAGGGTGAAATGAAAGGTCTGAAGAAAAAGCGTCGGGTCCAGATCATCATGCTCGCCTTCGTGGCGCTGGCAGGATCGACGGCGCTGATTGGCTATGCGATGCGCGACGGGATCAATTTCTTTCGCGCACCCTCGCAAGTCATGTCCGAACCGCCGAAACAGGGCGAGGTGTTCCGCTTGGGCGGCCTTGTCGCCGAAGGCAGCTTGAAACGCGGGCAGGGTGCCGCCATTACCTTCAGCGTCACCGATGGCGGCGCAGTGGTCCCGGTGTCCTTTACCGGGGTCTTGCCTGACCTGTTTGCCGAAGGCCAAGGGATGGTCGGGACCGGCACGTTAGAGAACGGCGTCTTCCAAGCCACGGAAATCCTTGCCAAACACGACGAAACCTACATGCCCGCCGAAGTCATCGACGCGCTGAAGGAACAGGGCGTTTACGTCGAACCTGCCGCACCGAACGGTTGATTTGCCCACCGTTAACCAACACCGCGCCAGTCTGCCGTCCAATCGACAGCGGAGGCACAGGTGGAAACGGTCAGGCAGATTGCTCAAACTATTGTCGGCCGTGAGGGCGGCTTTACCAATGATCCCGATGATCCGGGCGGCCCGACCAACCATGGCGTCACCTTGGCCACCTTGCGAAGACTGGGCATTGATCTGACAGGCGACGGCCAGGTCGCCATCGATGATCTGCGCAAACTGGGCCGCGATCAGGCGATTGATATCTATGTGGAACATTACCACAAACGGCCGGGCATCGGCACTTTACCCCCCGAAATTCAGGCATCGGTGTTCGACATGTATGTCAACGCCGGCAGCAACGCGGTCAGAGTTCTGCAGCGCCTGCTGACGCAGATGGGTTTTGACTGCGATGATGATGGCGTGATCGGCCAGAACACGATCCGCGCCGCTCAACTCGCAATCGAGGCAGCACCCCGCCACCTTGCCGATGCCTATGCCATTGCCCGGCGCAACTATTATTACGCGCTGGCCGACGCGCGCGTGGCCAGCCGCAAATATGCCCGCCGCAAGGATGGCGGCAAAGGCGGCTGGATCGTCCGGGCCGAGGCGTTCATGGCACCAAAATATCATCTCAGTCTTCAACAACACAGATCACGGGTGGCAGCATGGGGCTGATCGGGCGCGTTCTGGGTGGGGCAGGCGGTGCTGCGGCCCTGGGGCAGGCGGCCGAGGGGCTGGCACAGGTGTTCCGCCCCGACGCCACGCGCGCCATGGAACTGTCGGCGGCGGCGCAGCAATCGGCCCTGTCGCAGTTGCAGGCGGAATACACTGTCGCCGGGACGGGCCGGTTCGACCGTCTGGTCAACGGCCTGAACCGTCTGCCCCGGCCCTTTCTGGCGTTCGGCACGCTCGGCCTGTTTTCTTATGCAATGGTGGACCCGGATGGGTTCGGACAAAGGATGGTTGGATTGAACATGGTTCCCGAACCCCTGTGGTGGCTCCTTGGTGCGATCGTCACTTTCTATTTCGGCGCGCGCGAGACGTTCTATTTCCGCACGCGCCCCGCCCAACCCCCTGCGCCGGGCGGCCCATCCGCAACCTATCCCGATAACGCAGCACTGGAAGATTGGCACCGCGGCGACTGATCGCCCCCGAACCTTGACCCCGCCCGTGCGCTCTGGCATCCCCCGATGGAACAAAGGACGGGGATGATGAACCTTTTCGCAGATATGCGCAGCCTGGTTGTGGATTGCATCGGGCAGATGGTGGCGACTGGCGACCTGCCGCAGGGCCTCGATCTGACGGCGGTTGCCGTCGAACCACCGCGCGATGCCGCCCATGGCGACATGGCGACGAATGCCGCCATGGTGCTGGCCAAACCAGCGGGCAAAGCGCCCCGTGTCATCGCCGACGCCTTGGCAGCCCTGCTCATGGCCGACGCCCGCGTCAGTGCCGCCACGGTCGCCGGCCCCGGATTCCTGAACATCGCGCTCAAACCGCATGTCTGGCAAAGCCTTGTGCGCGCCGTCTTGCAGACTGGCGCAGATTATGGCCGTGCCACCCAAGGTACCGGCAAGCGGGTCAACGTCGAATTCGTGTCGGCCAACCCCACCGGCCCGATGCATGTGGGCCACGTGCGCGGTGCTGTCGTGGGCGATGCGCTGGCGTCGCTTTTGTCCTTTGCCGGATGGGACGTGACCCGCGAATACTACATCAACGACGGTGGCGCGCAGGTGGATGTGCTGGCGCGGTCCGCCTTTGAACGTTACCGCGAAGCGCATGGCCTCAGCCCGGAAATCCGCGAAGGCCTTTATCCCGGCGATTACCTGATCCCCGTGGGCGAGGCGCTCAAGGCAAAATACGGCGACAGCCTGCTTGATCAGGAAGAACAGGTCTGGCTGGCCGAAGTTCGCGATTTCGCATCTGCCATGATGATGGACGAAATCCGTGGCGATCTGGCGCTGCTTGGCGTCAAGATGGATGTGTTTTCCAGTGAAAAGGCGCTCTATGGCACCGGCAAGATCGAGGCTGCCATCGACACGCTGCGCAACCTTGGCCTGATCTATCAGGGTACGCTGGAACCGCCCAAGGGCCAGCTTCCCGAAGATTGGGAACCCCGGATTCAGACCCTGTTCCGCTCCACCGCGCATGGCGATGATGTGGACCGTCCGGTTCAGAAATCCGATGGCTCATGGACGTATTTCGCGCCCGATATCGCCTATCATTTCGACAAGGTGCAACGCGGCTTTGATCAGCTGATCGACGTCTTCGGTGCCGATCACGGCGGCTATGTCAAACGCATGAAGGCCGCCGTTTCGGCCCTGTCGCAAGGCCGCGTACCGCTTGATATCAAGCTGATCCAGTTGGTCAAGCTCTACAAGAACGGTGAACCCTTCAAGATGAGCAAGCGGGCAGGGACCTTTGTCACCCTGCGCGATGTGGTCGAACAGGCGGGCACCGACGTCACGCGCTTCATGATGCTGACGCGCAAGAACGACGTCGCACTCGACTTCGATTTCGACAAGGTGCTGGAACAGTCCAAGGACAATCCGGTGTTCTATGTCCAATACGCCAACGCCCGCGTGAACTCTGTCCTGCGCAAGGCGCGCGAGGCGGGGATCGTGGTTGATGATGCTGCATTGGCCGCGGCCGATCTGTCGCTTTTGTCGCATGACGCGGAACTTGGGATGATCGCCAAACTGGCCGAATGGCCGCGTCTGGTGGAAATTGCCGCGCGCGGAAACGAACCGCACCGCGTGGCCTTCTATCTTTACGAACTGGCCTCCGATCTGCATGGCCTGTGGAACCGGGGCAATGATGACCCCAATCTGCGCTTCATTCAGGCGGAAAGTGCCGTTTCGCAGGCGAAAATCGCCCTTGTCCGTGCAGTTGGCGTTGTGATTTCCACAGGTCTTGCTATTCTTGGCGTTGTACCGGTTGAGGAAATGCGCTGACCAATCAAGCGCCCGTCCGGTGTGAACAGGCAAGACAGCAGGGCAGGGCAACCTGACCCCGCAGTGGGGCAGAGCATGGCGGATATGGATTTCGACGGTTTCGAGGCCGACGATGACGGTGCCTACCGGGCCGGATCGCGTGGCCAGAAATGGGTGCATCTTGCGGGGGCGGCGGTGTCGCTCGCCCTTATGGCTGGGGCAGGTGTCTGGGCCTACCAGCTTGCCATGCGCGACATTTCGGGGGTTCCCGTGGTTCGCGCCTTGGCCGATCCGATGCGCATTCCCCCCACAAACCCCGGCGGGGACGAGGCGGATTATCAGGGTCTTTCCGTGAACTCCGTGGCCGCCGAAGGGCTGGCCGCACCCGCACCCGACAGAATGGTTCTGGCCCCCCGCCCGGTCGACCTAACGCTCGAAGATGTGCCGGGCCTGACCGCCACCGCCCCCGAAATTGCCGAGGCTGCCGATACGCCTGCGGTCGCGGCGTCCCAACCCGCCGCAGTCGCCCTCGCCGAAGATCTGATGAAACCGGACGTGGCCGCCGGTCCGGAAACCCTTGTCGAAGTGGCACTGTCCGAAGCATTGGATCAAATCGCCATCGAGGCGGCACCCGACGCGCAGCCTGATGTGACATCGGAAGAGGTGGGCAGTGACCCCGAACTCGCCTCATTGCGCCCGCAGCGCCGCCCCGACCCCGCCGCTGTCGCTGCCGCAACCGACCTTGCCGCGACGGACGCAATGGCCGCCCCCGCCACCGCAATAGACGACGCAAACGAGATGGACCCGGCCAGTATCCCCTCAGGCACCCGCCTTGTGCAACTGGGGGCGTTTGACGATGTCGAAGGCGCGCGCGCGGAATGGATCAGGCTTGCGGGTCTGTTCGGCCCGGAATTCGCAGGCAAGGCCCGCGTCGTGCAAGAGGCGCAGACCGGTGGGCGCAACTTCATCCGCCTTCGCGCCCATGGCTTTGAAGACGAAGACAGCGCTCGCGCCTTCTGCACCGTTCTCATCGCCAAGGATGCCGTCTGCATTCCTGTTGCGGTTCAATGACGTCGCCCCTTCCGGCATCGTTGACTGCAGCGATTTTCGGAGTGTACGGCCTGACCCTGTCACCCGGCGAGGCTGAATTTTTCCAACAGGTGCAACCGTTTGGCTTTATCCTGTTCGCCCGCAATGTCGACACGCCAGACCAACTGGCCCGCCTGACCGGCGATCTGCGTGCGGCAGTCGGCTGGAATGCACCCATTTTCGTCGATCAGGAAGGCGGGCGTGTCCAGCGCCTGCGCGCACCTCATTGGGCCGAATGGCTTCCCCCCATGGACGCGGTATCGCTCGCCGTGGCGCGGGGCGGATTGGCGGGGGCTGCGCGCATGATGTATCTGCGCCATCGCCTGATCGCGGCCGAACTGCGCGCCGTGGGCATCGACGGCAACTGCGCCCCCTGTCTTGATCTTGCCAGCGATGTGACCCACTCCTTCCTGCGCAACCGCTGTTTCGGGACGGACGCCGCGACGGTCACGCCTCTGGGCCGGGCTGCTGCGGATGGGTTGCTGGCAGGCGGCGTGCTACCAGTGATGAAACATCTGCCCGGCCACGGGCGGGCCGCCGCCGACACGCACCACGATCTGCCGACAGTCGGCACCGATCTCGCGACGCTGGCACAAACGGACTTCGCCCCCTTCCGGCAGCTTGCCGATATCCCGCTTGCGATGACGGCGCATATCGTTTTTTCCGCCGTATCACCCAAACCCGCCACCAGCTCCGCCCGCCTGATCGCCCTGATCCGCAGGCAGATCGGTTTCGACGGTGTCCTCATGTCCGACGATCTGAACATGCAGGCCCTGAATGGCAGTCCGGCGGAACGGACACGCCGCGCGATCCGTGCCGGCTGCGATATCGCCCTGTTCTGCAAGGGGTCGCTGCGCCAGATGCAGGCCGTTGCAACTGCGGCGGGGCACCTGACGCCCGATGCCGCAAGACGCGCCGAACACGCGATTGCCGCCCGCCGGGAACCGGATACCGTTGACATCAAGGCCCTTCACGCGGAACATTCGGCCCTGCTGAACGGATAGGTCGATGACAGACGCATGGGATCAACCAACAGAACGGATCTCGGTCGCCGACCGTCTTGCCGCCGAGGCGCTGATTGTCGATGTGGACGGCTTTGAAGGCCCGCTTGACCTTCTTCTGACGCTGTCGCGCAGCCAGAAGGTTGATCTGCGGCGCGTGTCGGTTCTGCAATTGGCCGAACAGTATCTGGTATTCGTGAACAAGGCCAAAGACCTGCGCATCGAACTTGCAGCAGATTACCTTGTCATGGCGGCCTGGCTCGCCTTTCTGAAATCGCGGCTTCTTCTGCCGCCCGAACCGGGCGATGACGGGCCGTCGGCGCAAGACATGGCGCTCCACCTCGCGTTCCAACTCGAACGTCTGGCCGCGATGCGCGATGTCGCCGCCCGCCTGATGGCGCGTGACCAGTTGGGCCGCGATTTCTTTGCCCGTGGCCTGCCCGAAGACGTGACCCGCCTGCGCCGCGTCACCTACAGCGCCACGCTGATCGATCTGATGCGCGCCTATGCCCGGGTTCGGACCAAGGATGAATTCCGCCCCTTTGTGATGGACCGCCATCACATCTTTACCATGGAACAGGCGTTGGAGCGGATGCGCGGTCTGATCAGCTTTGCCGGCGATTGGACCGATCTGGAAAGTTGGCTTCCTGAAGGATGGGACAGTCTGCCGATGCGCCGCCGTTCCGCCACGGCGTCGCACTTCGCCGCCATGCTGGAACTGACCAAACAGGGGCAGTTGCAGATCCGGCAGGACGATTCCTTTGCCCCCATTCAGGTCCGCCGACGCGAGGGGCGTCCATGACAGTGGCAGACCCCGTCGAAAAGTCACTGTTCGATGCGCCGCCGATGGGCGAACAGGAACGCATGGTCGAAGCCATCCTGTTTGCCAGCGCCGATCCCGTCACCTTGGCCGAACTCGTCGCGCGGATGCCGCACGGCGCCGACCCTGCCGAGGCACTCGTGCATGTCCGCAAACGCTATGAAGGGCGGGGCGTCAATCTGGTGCGGGTCGGCGATGCCTATGCCATGCGCACCGCCCCCGACCTTGGCTATCTGATGCAGAAGGAAACGGTCGAAACCCGCAAACTTTCCCGCGCGGCCATCGAAACCCTTGCAATCGTGGCCTATCACCAACCCGTCACCCGCGCCGAAATCGAGGAAATTCGCGGCGTTGCGGTCAGTCGCGGCACCGTGGATCAATTGCTGGAACTTGACTGGATCAGGTTCGGTCGCCGCCGCATGACCCCGGGCCGTCCGGTAACCTTTGTCGTGACCGAAGCCTTTCTGGATCATTTCGGTCTGGAATCCGCACGGGATCTGCCGGGCCTCAAGGATCTGCGCGCCGCAGGTCTTTTGGAAAACCGGCCCTTGCAAGGCGCTGACGCGACACCATCTGACGATGACGAACCCGATCTCGCGGGTCAGTCTGAACTGTTTGAGGATTAGAGTATGGATTTTGGTCGAATTGTGCAGATGTTGATCAACCGCTTCATGGGGCGGGCAATCAACACTGGCATCAACAAGGGCATTGAATTTGCGGCACGAAAGGGCAAACCCGTGGCCGAAATGACCCCCGCCGACCGCAAACAGGCCGCAGCCAACCGCGATCTTGCCAAACGCGCGCGCCAAGCCTCGCGCATCGCCCGCAAGATCGGCCGCTAAAAAACTGTCAAAGCGGCCGTGAAAATGGTTGCGAGATGTCTTGAAAGACGGTGGTCGCTTCATGTTCGGCAAGATGGCGTGCCAGCGCCGGAAACGCCGCTTCATCGAACAACGTGCCATGCACCTCGCTCAGAAACCGCAGGGCGCAGGTCAGGGCGATATCGGCGTGACTGATCCGGTGCCCCCACCAGAACGGCCCCTCGGCCTTGGCACGATCATGCTCCATCACCTCCAGAGCGGCGGTGATCTGCGCCTTGCAACGGCGGGCCCACAGGCCGCCGCCATCCTTCTGGACGGTCTGATCGTAAAACAGACTGACCGCCTTTTCCGCCAGTCCCGTGGCCATCGCGGTCAGTTTAAGCACATGGCGGCGGTCCGGTTCGACCATCGGCACAAGGGCGCGATCTTCCGCAACAAGACTGTCGAGATAGTCAAGAATGGCAAAACTGTCGATCAGGGCAAACCCGTCGCTTAGCACCAACGTCGGCACACGCATCAACGGATTATAGGCGCGCAGTTTTTCGGCATCGCCAAAAACGCTCCACGGGCGGTGCTCGAAAGGCAGGTTATAAAGGCGCAACGCCACGCCAACGCGGCGGACAAAGGGGCTGTCATACTGGCCGATCAGGATCATTCCACAGGCTCCACCCGCTTCAGATAGGCCGCCACCGCCGCCCTGTCACTGTCGGGCAGTCGCGCCATGTTTTCAACGACATGGGCCATATGACCGCCTGCGCTGTCATATTCTGGGGTAAAACCGCTGGTCAGGTATTCGACGATTTCCGCCTCTGACCATTCAAGCTTGGCCGGGGTGATATTGGGAATGCGCCCATCGCCCGATGGGTTCGCCGCCCCGGCAAGCCAGCGGCCCCTGTCCGATCCGCCCAACGCATTGCGCGGCGTGTGACACTCGCCACAATGGGCCATCGCCTCGGCGACGTAACGGCCGCGTTGTTCAACCTCGGTCAGATCCGCCGCCGTCACGGCCCACCCGTCGGGCCAGAACAGCAGTTTCCACCCCCCGACCGACCGCCGGATGTTGAACGGAAACGACAGTTCATGTGCGCCGCTTGGCGTGGTGCTGGCGGGCAGGGTGTCCATGAACGCCTTCAGATCCGCCACATCCTGAACCTGCATGTTCTGATAGGCGGCATAGGGAAAGGCGGGATAGTAATGCTGACCCTCCGGCGACACCCCGCGCTGCACGGCATTGCCAAAGGCGGCAAGGCTCCACCCGCCGATGCCCTGTGTCGGGTCAGGCGAAATGTTGGGGGCAACAAAGGTGCCAAAGGCGGTCACAAACTTCTGGCCGCCCGACAGGATCATCTGCGCATCACCCGCCGCGTCCGGTGCCATGTGGCACGACGCGCAACCCGCCGCCCAGAACACCTGTTCGCCATGCACGGCGTCACCTGTCAGCCCGGCATAGGTGTCGTCGGGCAGGGGCGATGCGGCGGTGGCGAACCAGCCTACCGCCGAGCCGGCGACAACCAGCACGGCAAGAATGGAAAGACTGCGGCGCATCGAAAACCCTTTTCGTGGACTTGGGGGCAGGCTAACCCAAGCATCCGGTCCAGAACAATCACTTCATTCTGATCGCAGATGCCCTGCCTTCAGGGCTTCCACTTGCCGTTGACGGTCAGCCAGTCCGGCCATCCGACCATACGCTCTGTCAATACAAGAAAAATACAGATAATTGTCACGCCGAATACGAGTTTAACACGCCCCGTACTTGGCGGATTCCGCGCCCACTGCGCCATCTTGATCAGCCAGCGTGAATTCATTCCGCACCCCCGTTTCGCCAGTCTGCCAGTGCCTGCCACGGCGCGATGGAAAAATGCCGCGTGGCCAGACCTGACGGCGACGGCAGGGCCCAGATTGCAAGATCGCCCGGCAATCGCGGGTCGGGTGCCAGCCGTCCCATCGCCGCCCGGGGCCGCTGCAACGCGATACGCGCGGCTGTCAGGCTGGTAAAGGCAAGCGCGCGGGGACGCACAGCCGCCATCAGGGCGAACAGGCGTTCCGGCAGATAATCCGACCTCGCAATCTCGGCATCCTGACCACTCACGTACTTCGCAAGGTCCGTCAAACCCAGCCCAAATCCCGGCATCAGGTGGTCTTCATCGGGGCAAAGCAATCGTGGTGTCAGCCCGGTTGACGCCAGTATCCGCCAGAACCGGTTGCCGGGCCGCGCATAATAATGCCCGCGTGCCGCAGACATCGCCCCCACCGCCGTACCGCAAAAGATGACGTCAAGGTTGGGTGCCACGTGGTCTGGCAACACTTCGATCATTCGGTAAACCGGACCTTGCCGATATAGGGCAGATTGCGATTGCGCTGCGCGAAGTCGATCCCGTAACCCACGACAAACTCGTCAGGAATCTCGAATCCCGTCCAGGTGGCGCGCATGTCGATTTCGCGGCGGGACGGCTTGTCGAGCAGGGCACAAACCTCAAGCCGGGCCGGGTCGCGCGACCGCAGAAGATTGACCACATGGTGCAGGGTAAAGCCCGTGTCGACGATATCTTCCACCACCAGAACATCGCGGCCCGCAATCTCGCCGCGCAGATCCTTGAGGATGCGAACCTCGCGGCTGCTCGACATGCCGTCGCCGTAACTGCTGGCTTCCAGAAAATCGACTTCGACGGGCAGGTCGATCTCGCGCACCAGATCGGCGATGAACACAAATGACCCACGCAAAAGGCCAACAACGATCAACTTGTCGGTGCCAGCATAATGCGCCGTGATTTCGCGGCTCAATGCCTCCACCCGCGCGGCGATGGCCTTTGCACTGATCATCTGATCGATGACATATGGTCGAT
This sequence comes from Gemmobacter sp., assembly GCA_031425195.1. Classification (GTDB taxonomy): domain Bacteria; phylum Pseudomonadota; class Alphaproteobacteria; order Rhodobacterales; family Rhodobacteraceae; genus JANPIX01. Next base: position 22,384 of record JANPIX010000026.1, read on the forward strand.
GCGTCATGTCGGCCCCTTGATTTCCGCTGTGTGTGTAGCCATTCCTGAGGCCCAAGTCACGCACGGAACGGCCATGCCCACGCACCACGAAACCAAGGTTCTGCCCTATTCCGCAGACCAGATGTTCGCCCTTGTTGCCGACGTGGCAGCCTATCCGCAGTTCCTGCCCTGGACGGCGGCGGCGCGCATACGCTCGCGCAGCGGCGGGCCCGAGGGGGAGGTGCTTGAGGCTGATTTGGTCATAAGTTTCAAGGTGTTCCGCGAACGCTTTGGCAGCCGCGTGACCCTGTTTCCGGCCGCACGGAAGATCGACACCGAATATCTTGATGGCCCGTTCCGCCACCTGCGGTCAACCTGGGCCTTTCGCGACATGCCGGATGGCGGGTCCGAAGTGGAATTCTTTGTCGACTTCGAATTTCGCAATGCCATCCTACAGGGCATCATTGGCCTAGTGTTCAACGATGCGATGCAGCGCGTTGTCCGCGCCTTTGAACGCCGGGCCAAACAGCTTTACGGCTGACCCTCCTCGGTTGCTCGCAACAGCAATCGCAAGGCGTGTTCGGTCGCAGCCTGCCGCACGGCGCTGCGGCCCAAAGCACCGAACTCCACCGTTTCGAGAAACGTCTTGCCAGATCGCTGCGCGACACCAAAACACACGCGCCCTTCGGGTTTGAACTCTGATCCGCCAGGGCCAGCAATTCCCGTGATCGACACCGCCAGATCCACATCCGCAGCCGACCGCGCCCCTTCCGCCATCTCGGCAGCAACGGCCTCGCTTACCGCGCCGTGGGACGCCAGCGTTTCGCCCCGCACGCCCAGCATGGCGATCTTGGCGGCGTTGGAATAGGTGACAAAACCCCGGTCAAACACATCCGACGATCCGGCAATATCGGTCAGCGCGGCGCTGACCATCCCGCCAGTGCAGCTTTCCGCTGTGGCGATGCGCCAACGGTGTTTGCGCGCACCGGCAAGTATAGCGTCGGCCGTCATGCGAACAACACAATGTGGTACAGAACACCCAGAACAATCACCCCGATCCCCGCAAACAAACCGGCCCAAAGATCATCCAGCATGACACCCGCCGCATCCGCCCGCGCGTCCGCGCGCCCGACAAGCCAGGGTTTCCAGATGTCGAACAGCCGGAACAGCACGAACGCGCCCACCCACGCCGGCCACGGCAAAAGTGCCGGAATGTCGCCGCCCCGTGCCCAGAAGGCGCTGGCAGGAATGGCAAAGGCAAGCCATTGGCCCGCCACCTCGTCGATCACGATTTCCGAAGGATCTTCACCCGGTCGCCCATGGAGTTCGGAAGCACAGGCACGAAAGCCGATGACTGTCACCGCCACAGTGGCGATAGCGATCAATGGAAACCCCCCCACCCCATGCAACCCCAGCGCCAGAACAAGCGCCACCGCCGAAGCCCATGTTCCGGGGGCAGGGCGCATCAACCCGACCCCGAACCCGATCGCCACCGCGCGCATCATGGTGCCACCAGCGTGGCTGTGGCCAGGGCGGCGATGCCTTCTTCGCGTCCGGTGAAGCCAAGCCGTTCCGATGTCGTCGCCTTGACCGAAATTCGGGCAACGTCCAATTCCATAATCTGGGCAAACGCCTCTCGCATCGCATTGGCATGGGGGCCGATCTTGGGATGTTCGCAAATCAGCGTCACATCGACATTCATGACCGTAAAGCCGAGTTTGCGTGCCCGATCAACGGCATGCCGCAGAAAGATGTGGCTGGCGGCCCCCTTCCATTGCGGGTCCGATGGCGGGAAATGCCGCCCGATATCGCCGTCGGCAAGTGCGCCATAGATCGCGTCGCACAGGGCATGCATACCCACATCCGCGTCGGAATGGCCCGAAAGCGTCTTGTCATGCGGAACCTTGATCCCACACAACCAGACACCGTCGCCCGGCGCAAAGGCATGAACATCAAATCCGTTTCCGACACGAATATCCATCGCAGGCTCCTTTGCCACGCGCGCCTGCAGGTCCAGCACGCGCTCGGCCCGCACAAGATCGTCGGGCCAGGTGATCTTCAGATTGGCTTCGTCGCCCGAAACGATGGCGACATCCATTCCGGCGGCAAGGGCCACTTCCACATCGTCCATCGCTCCGCCCGGATGGGCAAGATGCGCCGCCAGAATGGCGTCAAAGGCAAAGGCTTGCGGGGTCTGCGCACGGAACAGCCCATTGCGGCTTTGCGTGCCTTGGACAAAGCCGTCTTTGCCGCGCCACAGGGCGTCGGTCACCTCGACTGCGGGTGCTGCAGCGCGATGATCGTCAAGTTTGCGCAAAATCCGGGCAATAAGTTCGCCACTGACAAGCGGGCGCGCGCCGTCATGGATCAGAACGCGGCTGACCCCTTGGCCGACCAGCGCAAGCAAAGCGTTGCGGACAGAGGCATCGCGCGATGCGCCGCCCTCAACCAGTTCTGACCCATTGGCAACCACGGCGGCGACGTCCCGTTCACCGGGTGGGTGCACCAGCAAGATGCGATCAACCCCAACTGCGCCGCGGAACGCATTTAGGGCATGGGCCACAACGGGCTGCCCGCAAAGCAGTTGCCATTGCTTTGCGCGGTCCCCCCCGGCGCGCAGCCCTTGGCCTGCCGCCAGAACGATGGCCACCGTTGTCATCTTAAGGTTACCCTTTTTGGATGTGCTTAGGCGATGGCGGTCCGCAAGACAATCCGGCGCTGGCAGTCCTATTTGCTTAAAAATTAGGCATACGTCGAATTACGATCAATTCTGCGGCGATTGCACATTGCGTGGGCGGTTCTGCGGACCTAGCACAAGGTTCAAAGCATAAGGATAAGCTGAGTGGTGGTCCGCATCGCCGCGTTCGAGATCGACCCCCCGGTGCTTCTGGCGCCGTTGGCTGGAATCACGGACCTGCCGTTTCGTCAGATCGTGACGTCATTCGGGGCCGGTCTTGTGGTCAGCGAAATGGTCGCCAGCCAAGAGGTTGTGCAGGCCAAACCGCTTGCCCGCGCGCGGGCGGAGCTTGGGTTCGATCAGACGGCCACATCTGTCCAGATCGCGGGACGCGAAGCGTACTGGATGGCCGAAGCCGCCCGTTATGTCGAAGGGCAGGGCGCGCGTGTCATCGATATCAACATGGGTTGCCCGGCCAAGAAGGTGACGAATGGATATTCGGGTTCGGCACTGATGAAAGACCTGGATCATGCCATTTCGCTGATTGATGCCGTTGTGGGGGCGGTAACGGTTCCGGTGACACTGAAGACGCGTTTGGGTTGGGACGACGCCGCGCTTAACGCGCCAGAGTTGGCCCGCCGTGCCGAGGGTGCGGGTATCCGGATGATCACGATCCACGGACGCACGCGTTGCCAGTTTTACAAAGGTGCTGCCGACTGGGCTGCCATCCGCACAGTAAAACAATCGGTTACGATCCCGGTTATCGCAAATGGCGATATCGTGGACAGTGCAACCGCGCGTCAGGCGCTGCGCCTGTCGGGGGCAGACGGGGTGATGATCGGTCGCGGCGCACAGGGCAGGCCTTGGGTGCTTGCCAAAATCGCGGCAGACCTGTTCGGAACACCCGCGCCAAAGGTGCCAGCCGGCGATGGCCTGGCCGATCTCGTGGCGGGGCATTACGAGGCGATGCTGACATTCTACGGGCGTGACCTTGGCATCCGCGTGGCGCGCAAACATCTGGGCTGGTATCTGGACGCCGCAGGGACAGCGGCGAACCGCAGCGTTATTCTGACGTCGGATGATCCTGCCGTTGTCATTCGTGCGTTCCGCGACAGTCTGGCCGACAGTGGGCAGGTCGCGGCATGAAGACTTTTCCCAAACCCTACCCCGTGCCGGGGGTCATCTGGGCCTCGTTGCCGGTTCCCGCGCTGTTGATCGACGCCAAGGGCTGCATCCTGGAAGCGAATCCCGCCGCCGAAACCTTTCTGAACACCTCGACCCGCGTGTTGAAGGGGAAACCTGCGTTTGACCGCCTGCATATCAACGCGGACATGGACGATTCCGTGGCGCGGGCGCGTGCCAACCAATCGGCGCTGTTCATCAATGATGTGGACGTGACAACCGGTGATCGCCCGCCGCAGCAGTGCACTGTGCAGATCGCGCCACTGGCCGACAATGCCGATATCATCATGCTTCTGATCGCCCCGCGCGACATTGCCGACCGTCTGGGCCGGGGATCGCAGGCCAAGACAGCCGCGCGGTCGGCCATCGGCATGGCGGAAATGCTGGCCCACGAAATCAAGAACCCCTTGGCCGGCATTTCGGGGGCGGCGCAGTTGCTGTCCATGGGGCTGTCGACTAGTGACCGGGAATTGACCGACCTGATAGTCGAGGAAACGCGGCGGATCGTCAAACTGCTGGAACAGGTTGAACAATTCGGGAATCTGCGCCCGCCCGACCGGAAGGCCGTCAACATTCACGACGCGCTGGACCGCGCGCGAAAGTCGGCCTTGGTCGGTTTTGCCGCCAAGATGATGATCGTGGAGGAATACGACCCCTCCTTGCCATCCACCCATGCCGATCTGGATCAATTGGTGCAGGTCTTTCTGAACCTCATCAAGAACGCCGCCGAGGCTGCGGGCCCAAAGGGCGGCGCGATCCGCCTGCGCACATTCTATGACCTGTCGTTACGTCTGCGCCGCACGGATGGCACCGGCAACCCGCTGCCGCTTCAGATCGAGATCATTGATGATGGCCCCGGTCTGCCCCCCGCCATCGCCGCCGAGGTGTTCGAGCCTTTCGTGTCAGGGCGCGAAAACGGCACGGGGCTTGGCCTTGCCCTTGTGTCGAAGATCATCAGCGATCACGACGGCTGGATCGGTGTCGAATCCGTACCCGGCCGCACTGCGTTCCGCGTGTCACTTCCTGTGGCCCCTCGCGACATCCCTCACAAAAAGGACGGACTTTGATGGACGGTACAATTCTAGTCGCTGACGACGACCGCACGATCCGCACCGTTTTGACGCAGGCGCTCACCCGTGCCGGATGCAAGGTTCATGCAACCAGCAGCCTGATGACGCTGATGCGGTGGGTGGAAGAGGGCAAGGGCGATCTGGTGATTTCCGACGTGATGATGCCCGACGGAAACGGGCTGGAAGCCTTGCCGCGAATCTCGCAGTTGCGACCCGGTCTGCCGGTCATCGTGATTTCCGCGCAGAACACCATCATGACCGCCATTCAGGCCGCCGAGGCAGAGGCGTTCGATTACCTGCCCAAACCTTTTGACCTGCCTGATCTGATGAAACGGTCGGCCAAGGCGCTTGACATGAAACGCCGCGCGCCGCAGCGCGCTGCGGCACCGCGCGAACCTGCCGAGGATCTGCCGCTGGTTGGTCGGACAGCCGCCATGCAGGCGCTGTACCGTCTTGTGGCGCGCGTGATGAACACGGATCTGGCCGTTCTGGTCACGGGCGAATCCGGCACCGGAAAATCCCTGATTGCGCGGGCGATCCACGATTTTTCCGACCGTCGTTCGATGCCGTTTATCGTCGCGCAGGCGGCCGATCTGCAAGGTGTAGATGGACCGTCAAGCCTGCTTGCACGGGCGCGGGGTGGCAGCCTTGTGTTCGATGAAGTCGCCGACTTTGACGATGATGCACAGGCGCGCGCGGTCCGGATGCTCGACATGCTGGGCGACGGCGCGCCGCGCATCATGGCCACAAGCCAGATCGACCTTGGCGGCCAGATCGATGCGGGCGTGTTCCGCCAAGACCTGTTTTACCGTTTGGGCGGCGTCACGCTGCATGTGCCAAGCCTTCGGGAACGGGTTGACGACATTCCCTTGTTGGCAGAACATTTCCTGAACCGAGCTGAACGCGATTTCGGTGCCCCGCGCCGCCTGTCCAACGAAGCGCGTGATCTGGTGCGCGCTTATGGCTGGCCCGGCAACGTGCGCCAGTTGGAAAACACGCTGCGCCGCCTGATGGTCACCGCGTCCGAACCTGAAATCAGCCGGATCGAGGTTGAAACCGCCTTGGGCAGCCAGCCTGCGATGGAACCGCTCAAAGGCGCTGCGGATGGTGAGCGGCTTTCCGCTTCGGTTGCGCGCCACCTGAAGCGCTACTTCGATCTTCACGGCGGGGCGCTGCCGCCCCCCGGTGTTTATCAACGCATCCTGCGCGAAATCGAAGGGCCGCTGATCGAAATTGCGTTGGACGCCACTGCCGGAAATCAGGCGAAATGCGCCGATCTGCTGGGCATCAACCGCAATACCTTGCGCAAGAAGATCACGGATCTGGATATTCGCGTGACACGCCGCCGCAAGCTGATGTAAAACCGCAACATGATGCGTGTCCATCGGGCCTCAGTGCTCTGTGTGCGCAAGATGTTGCGGGGGCATTTACAGTGCAACCCTGCTCGGATGGGGCGAATCTCGGGTGCCGACGGCAATCTACGGCAGCAATTGGATGAACAAGCTGTCCCGGCTGCGCAGGCAGCGCCGGGTTCAGACGCTCATGACGCTTGGCCTTGGGGTGATGGGGCCGATTCTGGCGCTTGTCACGTTTCTGTCACTGGGCACTTTCAATCTGGGTGCGGCGTCGCTGGGTCTTCGTCTGATCCTGTTGGCCGACCTTGTGTATGTTCTGGTTCTGGCGGCCCTTGTTCTGGCGCGGGTCGCGCGGATCGTTTCCGATCGCCGGTCAAAATCCGCAGGCTCGCGGCTTCACCTGCGATTGTCGGGTGTCTTTGCGCTTGTTGCACTCACACCGACGGTGTTGGTCGCCATTTTCGCGGTCATCAGTCTGAATGTGGGGTTGGAAGGGTGGTTTTCCGACCGGGTTCGTCAGGTTGTCGGCAATTCCCTCTCTGCCGCCGAGGCGTATGAGGCCGAACATCAACGCGACCTGACCGAGGATGCGCTCGCGCTTGCCGCCTATCTGAACACGGCGAAAGCCTCCACCTTGTTCCTGCAGGATGATCAGCTTCGCCCGATCCTGACACAGGGGCAGACCCTTATTCAACGCGGCTTGCGCGAAGCCTATCTGATCGACGGTGGTGGCGACCTGCGGACGCGGGGGGAACGGTCCTATCTTTTCGATTTCGAAAAGCCGACACCCGAACAGATGGCCCAGGCCAAGGCGGGCGAAACTGTCATCATTCAGGACTGGGCCAACGACGAGTTTCGCGCTTTGGTCTTTCTGAAATCCTTTGCCGACCGGTATCTGTACATTTCGCGAAAGGTTGACGGGTCGATCCTGTCGCTTCTGGATGAAACGCGCGAAACGGTGCGGCTTTATCACCAGCTCGAATCCGAACGCGGGCGTCTTCTGTTCGAATTTGGCCTTTTGTATCTTGGGTTTGCGGTCATCCTTATTCTTGCCGCGATCTGGCTGGGCCTATGGTTCGCTGAACGCCTGTCGCGCCCCGTCGGGCGGCTTGCGGGGGCGGCGCAGCGGGTTGGTGCGGGCGATCTTGACGTGCAGGTCGTGGAGGAGGACGGCGATGACGAAATCGCCATGATGGGCCGCCTGTTCAACCAGATGACGCGGCAGTTGAAAGGCCAGCGCGAGGCGTTGGTGGACAGCAACCGCCAGACCGAAGGGCGCAGGCGGCTGTTTGATTCCGTCCTGTCGTCGATCACGGCAGGGGTTATCGGTCTGGACGCAAAGGGCAGGGTCGATTTTGCCAACCGCGCTGCCGAACGGTTGCTTGATTTTCAGGATGGGGCCCCGGACCAATCGCTGACGGTGGCCGTGCCGGAATTCGGCCCGCTGTTTGAACGGGTCAAGAAAGGCGGCGGTGCCGCGGTTCAGGAAGAAGTGCGATTGGTGCGGCAGGGCCGGATGGAAAGCTTGCTGGTCAGGATGAGCGGACGCCGGTCAGACACGGGACGTGTCGAAGGCTTCGTTGTCGCGTTCGATGATGTGACCGATCTTGTGTCTGCACAACGCATGGCAGCTTGGGGCGATGTGGCCCGGCGCATTGCGCATGAAATCAAGAACCCCCTGACCCCCATTCAGCTTTCGGCGGAGCGTATCCGTCGGCGGTTCAAGCCGATGGTCGGCGAGGCTGGCGCGGACCTCGATCAATACACCGACGTGATCATCCGCCAGACCAATGACCTGCGCCGCATCGTGGACGAGTTTTCCAAATTCGCCCGGATGCCAGAACCCGAACGCCGTGCCACCGACCTTGTCCGTATTGTGCGCGATGCTGTGACCCTGCAAGAGGCGGGGCAACCCGGCGTCAGATTGACGGCCGAATTGCCTGACGCGCCGCTGCTGTTGGATCTGGATGCAACGATGATTTCGCAGGCGCTTACCAATTTGATCAAGAACGCCGGGGAATCCATTGAAAGCAAACAAAAAACTGTTGATGATAGTGCTTTCATTCCGGAAATACGGGTGACTGTCGCAAGCGAAGATGCGGGCGTGCTGATCCGTATCGCAGACAATGGAACAGGACTTCCGCCAGACCGCGCGCGGCTGTTCGAACCCTATGTGACAACGCGTGAAAAGGGCACCGGACTTGGTCTGCCCATCGTCAAGAAGATCATCGAAGAACATGGCGGCACTCTTGTCCTGACGGATGCGGACGTGTTTGCCGGAAATACAAATGCGGGTGCGGCGGCCGAAATACGGTTGCCCGGCCCGATGCCGGGACCACGGCCCGAGGCTGAAATCCCTGCTCAAGGAAATAACGACAAGGGGGAATTATGAGCTCGATTTTGATTGTCGACGATGAACGTGACATTCGCGAACTGATCGGCGACATCCTGAAAGACGAAGGCTTTGGCGTGCGCCTTGCTGCGAATGCGGATGAATGTCTGGCGGCGATCAATGCCGAACAGCCGGCGTTGATGATCCTTGATATCTGGCTCAAAGACAGCCGGATGGACGGGATCGATATTCTCAAACACGTCCGCCGCGACAATCCTGATGTGCCGGTTGTCATCATCTCGGGCCACGGCAACATCGAAATCGCCGTCGCGGCGATCAAGCAGGGCGCGTATGACTTCATCGAAAAACCGTTCAACATCGACCAGTTGATGGTCGTTGTTAGCCGCGCAATGGAAACATCGCGTCTGCGGCGCGAAAACAGCGAACTGCGCCGCCGCGACGTGACCGCCTCGGAAATGCTGGGCAATTCGACGGCGTTCAAATTGCTGAAGGCGAACCTTGAAAAGGTAACCAAATCCAACGGGCGCGTTATGCTCACCGGCCCATCCGGTTCGGGCAAGGAAATGGCCGCCCGTTATATCCACGCAAATTCGAACCGCGCGTCGGCACCATTCGTGTCGGTGTCATCTGCCATGGTAGAGCCGGAACGGATGGAGGAGGTTCTGTTTGGCCGCGAATCGGCCGACCGGCGGGTCGAGCCGGGCCTTTTGGAGCAGGCCCATGGCGGAATGGTCTATTTTGATGAAGTCGCCGACATGCCGCTTGGCACCCAGTCGAAAATCCTGCGCGTGCTGACGGATCAGCAGTTCCTGCGCGTGGGCGGGTCCGACAAGGTTCGGGTCGATCTGAGGGTGATTTCATCCACAACCCGTGATCTGCGCGCCGAAATTCAGGCGGGGCGGTTTCGGCAGGAACTATATGACCGCCTGAATGTGGTGCCCATCGCCGTGCCATCGCTTGAAGAACGGCGCGAGGATATTCCCGATCTGACCTATGCCTTCATCGAAATGTTCCACAAGACGCAGGGCCTGCCGCTGCGCGATCTGACGCCCGAGGCAGAGGCGATGCTGCAGACGATGCATTGGCCCGGCAACGTGCGGCAGTTGCGCAATGTGATCGAACGGGTGCTGATCCTTGGCGACAGTTCCGGCGCGATTGAGGCCCGCGAACTGCCCGGCCGCGACGTCATTCCCGAAGGGGACGGCAGGCTTGTACTGGGCGGGGCACTGGCGACGCTTCCCCTGCGCGAGGCGCGCGAGCTGTTTGAAAAGGAATACCTTCTCACTCAGATCAACCGCTTCGGTGGTAATATCAGCCGGACAGCCAATTTCGTCGGAATGGAACGCAGCGCCTTGCACCGCAAGCTGAAATCGCTGGGCGTTGTGACCACCACGAAGGCAGGCGGGCGGGTGGCGCATCTTGAAGACGATGACGATGGCGAAGACTAGGCAGGCGCGGCCGGGCCAACCTTGACCCACCGGGCGTGCCGTGGCACTCCACCCTGAGCATCGGGCAGCAGGATATCCATGAAAATCATCATCTGCGGCGCAGGGCAGGTCGGCTGGCAGATTGCGCGGCATTTGTCGGGTGAAAAAAATACGGTTACCGTTGTCGATGTGAACGAAGATCTGGTTCGCCGTGCCACGGACACCCTTGATGTGACGGGCGTCGTCGGTTTTGCGAGCCACCCCGATGTGCTGGAGCGTGCGGGGGCGCGCGATGCCGATATGATCATTGCGGCCACCCATTCTGACGAAGTGAACATGGTAACCTGTCAGGTGGCGCATTCGGTTTTTGGCATCACCCGCAAGATCGCACGCCTGCGGGCAAGCGCCTATATGGATGCGAAATACGAAGATCTTTACCGCCGCGACCACCTGCCGATTGACGTGATCATCAGCCCCGAACGCGAGGTCGCCGAGGCGGCACTGCAGCGTCTTGCCGCACCCGCCACGTTTGACACTGAAAGTTTCATGGGTGGCAAGGCGCAGCTTTTGGGCATTGCACTCGATGCGGATTGCCCGGTCCTGGACACACCGCTGCGCCAGTTGAACGAGTTGTTTTCGACGCTGCGCGCCATTGTCGTCGGGGTGCGGCGGCAGGGTCGGTTGTTTGCGCCTGATGCAGATGACCAATTGTTTGTGGATGACCAGATCTATGTTTTCACCCACAGCGAAGACTTGAACAGATCACTGGAAATCTTTGGCAAACAAACAAAAAAGCAGGAACGTATTGTCATCATAGGGGGCGGCAACGTGGGCCTTGCCGTCGCGCGCGCGCTTGAGGCGCGCACCGATCGCATCCGCGCCAAAGTGATCGAGCGGGATCGCGAAACCGCGGAACGCGCGGCTGACAGCCTGTCACGGACGATTGTTCTGCATGGCGATGGGATGGATGCCGAACTGCTGATGGAGGCGGCGATTGACCGCGCCGATGCCGTGCTTGCCGTGACAGATGACGACAAGACCAACCTTCTGGTCGCCGTTCGCGCCAAATCGGCCGGTTGCGCCATGGCCATTGCGCTGGTCAACGACCCGACGCTGGTGCCTTTGATGGGGCCGCTGGATATTGACGCCTACATCAATCCACGCGCGACAACCGTATCGTCGATCCTGCGCCACATCCGCCACGGCCGGGTCCGCGAGATTTATTCCATCGGTGATGCCGAAGCCGAGGTGATCGAAGCGCAGGTGCTTGGCACGTCACCTCTTGCGGGGAAAACCATTCGGACTGCCGGGTTTCCTGACGGCGTGTTGGTCGGGGGCGTCATGCGCCGGGACAAGCTGATCAAACCGACGGCAGACCTGCGGATGGAAGAAGGCGATGTGATTGCGCTGTTCGCCATGGCCAAGGACGTGCCCGAGGTGGAACGGTTGCTGCAAGTCACCATCGACTACTTCTGATGATCAGCGCAGGGTCGAACCGCGTGCCGTTCCTGGTCGTTCTGACGGCGATCGGGGCAGGGTTGATGTTCGTGCCCGCCGTCCACGCCTTTGCGCTGCGCGACTATGATATCGCGCGCCCGTTTTTCTATGGCGGTGCGGTGTTTCTGGCCGTTGCAGCGATGATGGCACTGGCGTCGGGGAACAGGCCACATGGCGAACAGGCCAAAGGGCATCTGGCGGCGTTGATCGGGGCCTATCTGCTGCTGCCTCTGATGCTCGCTGTGCCGTTTCACCAGGTGATCGGTGACACAACGATGGTCGATGCCTGGTTCGAGATGGTCTCCAGCCTGACGACAACCGGCGCCACCGTCTATGATCCGCCGTCGCGCCTTCATCCGTCGTTGCACCTGTGGCGGGCATTGATTGGTTGGGTCGGGGGGTTGTTCATTCTTGTGGCCGCACTGGCGATCCTTACGCCCCTGAACCTTGGAGGTGCCGAAGTGCTGACGGGTCGCGCACCGGGCCTGGGGCGCAATGATGTGCGGATCGCCGACCCTTCAGAACGGCTTTGGCGTCAGTTCCTGACCGTGCTTCCCGTCTATGCTGGTCTGACGGCGGTGTTGTGGGCGCTGCTGACGATGGCCGGTGACAGTGGTTTCGTTGCCCTGTGCCATGCGATGTCTACTATGGCCAGCAGCGGCATTTCCCCGATCGGTGGCGTGATCGGGTCCGGCTCCGGTTTCCTTGGCGAGGCAGTCGTGTTCTTTTTCCTGTTTTTCGCGGTAAGCCGGGGTTTGCTGCCGATGTCCTGGGGGCCGCGCGGTGCGCGCGGTGTATGGCGCGACCCCGAACTTCGCATGGCATTGGGAATTGTGATGGCGGTGACAGTGGCCCTTTTCCTGCGGCGGGCCGTTGATGCATTGGAGCCGGGTTCGCTTGAGGCGGTTTCCTCTGCATTCAGAATGGCTTGGGGGATTGCTTTCACGACACTTTCGTTTCTTACAACCACCGGGTTTGTATCGGCGGAATGGGCTGAAGCCCAGGCGTGGACGGGATTGAGCGCACCTGGATTGCTGCTGTCGGGATTGGCCATGATGGGCGGTGGAGTGGCAACGACAGCAGGTGGCATCAAACTTTTGAGGGTCTATGCCCTGTTACGCCATGGTGAGCGGCAGCTTGAACTGCAGGTCCATCCAAGCTCGGTTGGGGGGGGTGCGCCCGTCGCACGCCGCCTGCGCAGCGAAGGCGCCTATCTGGCGTGGATCTTCTTTATCCTGTTTGGCCTTGCGATTGCGGCGGTGACGGGTTTGCTGACATTGACCGGACAGGAATTTGAACCCGCCCTTCTGTTCGCCATCGCGTCGCTTTCAAACACCGGACTCTTACCGTCGGGAACCGGAAGCGGGGTGATCGGGTTTGCGCAGTTGGACAGTGTGGAAAAAGTTGTTTGTGCCGTTGCCATGGTTGTGGGACGCGTCGAAACGCTTGCAATTCTTGTTTTGCTTACTCCGGATCGGTGGCGCGATTAAGGGCCGGTTTGGGCGGTTTTGGCATTGTTTTTGGGCTGGAAACTGCTGCAAACCACCTTCATACTCGAAACCGAGGGGCGGGGAGTGACCAACCACCGCTGACCGTGGGATCTGCAAACAAAGGCAAGAATAATGGCAGCCGACAAACAAAACCTGCAAGACGCCTTCCTGAACCATGTGCGCAAAGCCAAGATTCCGGTAACGATTTTCCTGATCAACGGTGTGAAACTGCAAGGTGTGATTACCTGGTTCGATAATTTTTGCGTCCTGTTGCGGCGCGACGGGCAATCACAGCTTGTCTATAAGCATGCGATCTCGACGATCATGCCCGGTGCGCCGATCAACCTTTATGAAGGTGAAGACTGATCACTGATCCCATGGAAGACGATGACGACGATCTTGGTTTGTCGCCGACGCGCGATGGCCATGCTGGTTATGAAACTGCTGTGCGGCCCACCGTGGGCTATGTGCTTCATGCCGACATGAAGGCCAATCGCAGCCGGCGCCTGCCCGAACACGGGCTTGCCGAGGCTGTGTCGCTGGCAGGGGCGTTGCCCGGCCTTGTGGTTGCGGGGGCCGATGTGGTCCGTGTGACGCGCGCAAGCCCGGCGACGCTGTTTGGATCAGGCAAGGTTGCCGAATTGAAGGAACGTTTTTCCGACGAAAAGGTGGAACTGGTTCTGGTCGATGGTGCCGTCACGCCAGTTCAGCAGCGCAATCTGGAAAAGGAATGGGGCGTCAAGCTGTTGGACAGGACGGGCCTGATCCTTGAGATTTTCGCCGACCGTGCCCGGACGCGCGAAGGTGTCATGCAGGTGGAACTGGCAGCACTGTCGTATCAGCGCACACGTCTTGTCCGCGCCTGGACCCATCTTGAACGTCAGCGGGGCGGCTTTGGTTTTGTCGGCGGTCCGGGTGAAACCCAGATCGAGGCCGACCGCAGGGCCATCGACGATCAGGTGATCCGGATCAAACGGCAGTTGGACAGGGTGGTGACTACGCGCGAACTGCACCGTGCCGCGCGCCGCAAGGTTCCTTTTCCGGTTGTCGCACTTGTCGGCTATACCAACGCCGGAAAGTCGACGCTGTTCAACCGCATGACCGGGGCAGAGGTACTGGCAAAGGACATGCTGTTTGCCACGCTTGATCCAACCATGCGGGGTGTCACGCTGCCATCCGGGCGCAAGGTCATCCTGTCCGATACTGTGGGATTCATCAGCGATCTGCCCACACAACTTGTCGCGGCCTTCCGTGCCACGCTGGAAGAGGTGCTTGAAGCGGACCTTATCATTCATGTCCGTGACATCAGCCACCCGGAGTCTGCCGAACAGGCCGCTGACGTGGCCGACATCCTGTCGTCTCTGGGTGTAAAGTCGACAACGCCGATGGTCGAGGTGTGGAACAAGCTTGATCTTGTCACTGGCACCGCGCGCGACGCGCTTTTGCTGCAAAGTCAGGCGCGAACTGCGGTCAAAGCGGTATCTGCCCTGACTGGCGAAGGTATCGATGACCTGCTGGAAGGCATCAGTCAGGCCTTGGCCGAGGAAAAGACGACAGAAACGCTGGACCTGCCGTTCAATCAGGGCCGCAAGCACGCGTGGCTGCACGGTCAGGGTGTGGTGGTCGAGGAAAGTCAGAACGACGCCGGTTGGCAGGTCGTGGTGAATTGGACGGTCCGGCAGGCCGCAGAATGGGAACAGCTTTGATCAGGTCACCGGCTGCCAGTCGGCGCGGCTGAGCGCAAGATAGACCGAATCGCACCATTCATCGCGCCACAGCATCGTGCGTTCGGCCCGCCCGGTTTCGGTGAATCCCAGTCGCCCAAGCAGCCGCAGGGACGCGCTGTTGCGCGGATCGGCTTCGGCGGTCAGAACGTCCAGATCGTGATGCGCAAAAAGATGGGTAATCACCGCGTCCATCGCTTCGCGCGCAAAGCCCTGACCCCAAAGGTCGGGATGCAAAAGAAACCCCACTTCCGGCAATTGCCACGCCCCGGCCTTACCCACCACACGGCCCCGATGTTCGATCAGAAAATCGTCGCTGGTGCCCGCGCGCGTCAGCATCCCGTCCAGCCAGTGTCGGGTCTGTTCCAACGTGTCATGTTCCGGCGTTGACCAGTACCGCATCGTGCGCGGATCGGACATAAGCACATGCAGTTCCGAAAGATCCGATGCCACAGCGCGGCGCAGGGTCAGGCGCGGCGTGCTGATCACGTTTGGCGTCATGGTGCCACGGCCTCGGCCAAGGGGGTCAGGACGGTGACCCCCACAGCGGCGGCCCGCGCCAGTTCCGGGTCAAGCGACATCGGGATGTACTCGCCTCGCCGCCAAAGGACACCCATATCATCGTAAAACCGGCTGAGCGGATGGCCCGACTGCCCGGTTGACAGGATGAACACCGACGAATCCGGGTCGGCGAAATCATAAACCCCTCGATAACCGGCACCGTGCACGTTCAGGAAAGGATCAGGTTCTGTCCCCTTGGTGACCCCGCGCATCAGGGTATGATCATCGCCGCTGGTGGATTGCCGGATGTTCACGAAATATCGCAGCAACGGGACCGTTCCCAGAACCGGGTGGTCATGCGCCGCCTGATGGGCATCCCCCCAACGCCAGCTTTCGATGTTTGGCCCATAGTTTTCCGTCAGATAAATCAGCGCCTCGTCAAGCGCGATGCGGGCGATGTCGGTGCAGGTTTCCACGGGCGACGATTGCAGCACGTCACACCAGACACTAGCCCCGTCGATGTTGCGGTACACGCGTTCTATGAAAACCGGGTCGATGTGGGTGAAGGTATCGGCCATCGGCCCGATTTCATCCCGGATCAGCCGGTCGTTCAAGGCGCGCATCCACGCCGCATAGATCAGCGGTTCGGGAAGATGTTCATTCATCTCGCCATTCCACTTTGCCAAGAGGTCAAGCGCCTGCTTGCGCAGACGTTCGGGCGACCCTTCGGTGGAGGGCGCGTCGGTGAACCACAGGTCCGCACCGATCAGTGCCAAAAGCGTGCGGGCGGTAAAGCTTACTGTGTCTAATTGCGCCTCGATGAAACTGCCGCGCGTGTGAACCTCGCGAACTTTCATCAGGCCCATCCACCGTTGAATGCGCTGTGTGTCGCCCCAAAGGAAACTGAAATGATCCGGAAAGGCGGCATCCACTGTCTTGTTGTTGGTGTTACCGATGATACCAGTGTCTGGGTTGACCACCACAGGGGCGCTGGCATAGGGCAGGCGCCCTTGCCAACGGTTCGCGGCGATCCAGCCCGGCGATGGCATCCTGCCCTGACTTTGATGGGCCGCGTCGCGTTTCGGCATCGCCCCCACGGTTTGCATGGCGATGCCCTGCATATCGGCCAGCATCAGGTTCTGCGACGGGGCGACAAACAGGCGTCCGGCGGCCTGCGCCTCTCCAACAGAATGCGATTTCATCAACGCCATCAGCGCCGACATCGACGTGTCGGCCCCGTCAAGTGCCGTCCAGGCGACGGATGCCACGTGGCCTGTGGGCGTGATCGTTCCAAGGTCATAGTGCGACCCGGGAAGAACGGGGCCGTTGTCTGTCCAGCGCAGGGTGATGGTCACCGGATCAGCGCCGGCCACTTCGATGATGGACCGCCGTTTGACAAACGCCTTCCATCCGTCGGGCGTCTGATATTCTTCGGTATTCTCCGGATTGACCTGTTCGATATAGACGTCGAGATCATCCAGATAGGACGACGTGATGCCCCAGCCCAGTACGTCTGACCGGCCGGCGATGATCGCGGGGATACCGGGGATGGTGGCCCCGATGACGCCGCCGCTGGCAAGCTCCAGCCGGGCCAGATACCAGATCGTGGGGGATGTAAAGCCAAGATGCGGATCGTTCGCCAAAAGTGACCCGCCTGCCGCCGACCGACCCGGGGCCGCAGCAAAGGCATTCGACGCCCCGGCCATGGCCATCGGCAGGAAAGGCGACAGGGGATCACCGGCAAACCGCATGGGTGCCGCATTCGGGGCGACGCCGGGCATCAGGCTTGCATAATCAGGCAGGGCTATCACGGCCTGACTGGGGTCATCTGGCAAAAGATCGGCAAGCCGCTCTGGCGACAACAGCAGCGACATGCGGGCGCGCAGCACCTCTGCCCCCAGTTGGGATGAAGTCTGGAGCGCCATCAGTTTGATGATGGACAGGCTGTCGGCCGGTTGCCAGGCCGCGATTTCGTTGGAAAAGAAGAACATTTCCGGCGCGCCGCGGCCACGGGCATCGGCATTCACCTGCCCGATCCACGCGTTCACGCCGCGCGCATACGCCTCAAGCGCGGAAAGTGTGGCCGGGTCCTGCACCGCCACGGATTGCAGCGAAAGGTTATAGAAATCAAACCGCCGCATCAGTTCGTCGATCTTCAGGGTGCGTTCGCCGAACACTTCGGACAACCGGCCCTGCGCTGTCCGGCGCAGCACCGTCATTTGCCACAGGCGGTCCTGCGCGTGGGCGAATCCAAGGGCATAGAACACGTCATCGTCCGTCGCGCCAAAGATATGCGGCACATCGCTGACGTTGCGCACGATTTCCACTGGGGCCGAAATGCCCGCCACGTCGAACGCTTCGGAGTAATCGGGCAGGGAGCGCGACAAAAAGTAATACCCGATGGCCAGTGCCGCGAGCGACAGCACGACAGCCGCCGTGAACAGCCGCAGAAGCCAACGAAAGAGGATGATCATGCTTGCGCCCGTTCTTGACCTTGGCGATTGCTTGGCTTCCTAGTCGATCCTTCACGGCAGAGCAATCGGGGCAGGCGGATCATGGCGGCAGTGGCATTTCTGGGTTTGGGCGTGATGGGCTATCCGATGGCGGGCCATCTTGTGGCGAAGGGCCATTCGGTAACCGTCTACAATCGCACACCAGCCAAGGCAGCCGCCTGGGTGGCGGAACATGGCGGTGCGTTGGCCGACACACCGGCGCAGGCGGCGGCGGGGGCCGAATTCGTGATGACCTGCGTTGGCAATGATGACGATCTGCGTTCAGTCTGTCTTGGGCCCGATGGTGCCTTTGCGGGCATGGCGGCGGGTGCCATCCTTGTGGATCACACGACCGTTTCGGCCATCGTCACCCGGGAGCTCGCACAGGCCGGCCGTGCGCATGGCCTTGGCTTCATCGATGCGCCGGTGTCAGGCGGGCAGGCGGGGGCTGTGAACGGCGCGTTGTCAGTGATGTGCGGCGGTGATGCCGACACCTATGCCAAGGCGGAACCCGTGATCGCCGCCTATGCCCGCATCTGCCGCAGACTGGGCGACAGCGGGGCAGGGCAGCTTGCCAAGATGATGAACCAGATCGCGATTGCGGGTCTGGTGCAGGGTCTGGCCGAGGCGCTGGCCTTTGGCCAGAAGGCCGGTCTGGACGGCGAGGCGGTGGTCGAGGTGATCAGTCAGGGTGCCGCAGGAAGCTGGCAGATGGTCAACCGTCACAAGACAATGCTGGCTGATACCTTCGACTTTGGTTTCGCAGTCGACTGGATGCGCAAGGATCTGGGCATCTGCCTTGCCGCCGCAGACGAAATCGGCGCAAGCCTGCCTGTTACGGCACTTGTCGATCAGTTCTACAAGGATGTGCAGCGCATGGGTGGCGCGCGCAATGACACATCAAGCCTGATCCGACGACTGACCCGCTGACACCGCGCGCAGCCCGGGTTCAGGGAATGATGCGCGTGTATTTCACGCCCGACAGCGTGGCCCCCGCGATCAGGCCTGATTGCCCGAACACCAGTGCGATCACGGGATCGAGTTCGGTCGTTTCCTTGCCGATGCTGGCCCCCTGTTCGGGCGTGGCATAGCGGATATCGGCCCCGGCGGCCCAGCCATTGCTGCGCCGGAATTCCGACAGCGCGTCGTCCGTCATGAAGAACAAGGCATGTGCATACTGCTGCGCGCCGATCTGAAGGCCAAACGACGCCTTGGTGGATGAATAGTAATCCACCGTCACGTCCCGGATGCGCAACGCGCCCCGTCCGTAAGCCCCGCCGTAGATCAGCCCCGCCTCGGTGACCAAAGGCATGTACAGAACGCCTGCGGCCTGATTGGCCAGATCACGGGTTCCCGGATATCCTCCGAACAGGTAATCGCGGGTCGCATCGACCCTTGCGTCAATGGTTTGCGCGCCATTGCCGCCCACACCGTTCGCGCAGGCAGAAAGCAACAGTGCCGCCCCGCCCGACATCATCAGACTGCGCCGTGTAACCATGTTCATTGTCTGCCTCATTTGCCTCGGATGCGGCTTCTAAGACCGCAATTATCGTGATTCTAACCCGGTTTTCACCAGTTGTCATCAGGATTGGCACAGATGCGCGCTAACCTGCGCGCACTGGTTTGCCTTGGCGATCAGTCGCGCTGTAACAACCGCGCCACGTCAGGCGCAAAGTATGTCAGCACCCCATCGCAACCTGCACGTTTGAAACAAGTCAGGCTTTCCAGCATCGCCTTGTCACCGTCAATCCACCCACGGTCAGCCGCACCCCGGATCATCGCGTATTCGCCTGACACCTGATAGGCAAAGGTGGGCACCCCGAATGTCGATTTCACGGCCTGGCAAATGTCCAGATAGGGCATTCCCGGCTTGACCATGACCATGTCGGCACCTTCCATCAAATCACGCTCCACAAGGCGCAGCGCCTCGTCCCGGTTGCCGGGGTTCATCTGATAGGTCTTTTTGTCACCCTTGAGCGCGCCTGTTGCACCCACGGCATCCCGGAACGGGCCGTAAAAGGCGCTGGCATACTTGGCGGCATAGGAAAGGATCGTCACGTCCTTGAAGCCCGCTCCCTCCAGCGCGCTGCGCATCGCGCCAATGCGGCCATCCATCATGTCGGACGGGCCAAGGATGTCGGCCCCTGACGCGGCCTGTGCCAGACTCATCCTGACCAAGGCCTCCACGGATTCATCGTTCAGGATGATTCCGTCGCGCACCAGACCGTCGTGGCCGTGCAAGTTATAGGGATCGAGCGCTACATCCGTCATCACGGCGATTTCCGGAACCGCCGCCTTGATCGCGCGAATGGCGCGGTTGGCCAGATTGTCGGGGTTCCACGCCTCGGCGCAGTCTGCCGTCTTCAGGGCAGGGTCGGTATAGGGAAACAGGCAGACTGCAGGAATTCCAAGCGATGCCGCTTCTTCCGCAGCGGCAACGATCAGGTCCACCGATCGCCGCTTGACCCCCGGCATCGATGCGATGTCGTCGGTGACATTCACGCCGTCGCGCACGAAAAGGGGCCAGATCAGATCATTCACCGACAACCTGTGTTCCTGTGCCAGTTGTCGTAACGCATCAGTCCGGCGCATTCGGCGAAAGCGGGCGGCAGGGAAGGCGGCTGAAACGGGGCGCATGGCTTGCTTTCTTGCGGGCTGGCGATGCAGAAATGGCTTCTCTGCATGATAGATAGGTTTTTTTCATGCCTGCCATGGAAATCCCGCAGTCTCAAGAGTAGGAATGCGCTTCAGACCCTGCCCGGCATAGGCGCGGGGCAATGAGGCGGTGTTGGGGGCGTACGCGGTGGAACTGTATCAGATCGTCATTCAAGTGATCGACATGAGTTCTTTTTCCAGCCTCTGGTTCTGGATTGGTGTCGTCGTGTTCTGGTCACTCAGCAGTCATTTCGTCCTTGGGGTGCCTTACGACATGGTCATCCGCGCGCGGCGTCATGGTGGCGAGGCGGAAGAAGATCTGCAGGACATGGTTCGGGTCAGCGTGAACCGTATCCTGTATTTCGTGAATACCGCCGGTATCTTCCTTGTCTGCTTTGCGATGTTCTGGCTGTCGATCTTTGTTACACTGGCCTTCTATTACAACATCGAATTCGCCCGCGCGGTGCTTTGTTTTTATGTGCCGTTGCTTGTGATTTCCTCGCTTTCCGTGCGCGCTGCGAAGAAGATCAAGGCAACCGCCCCGACCGGCCCTGCGCTGCATCGCCGCCTGCTGTATCACCGGCTGAGCATTCAGGGCGTGGGCATGGTTTGCGTTGCTGGAACTTCACTTTGGGGTATCTGGTTGAACCTGCATGAGGGCATCTTTTGATCACCCTGAATGGGGCCAGCGTGCCTCCGCCGCGCCTTTCACTGGAATCGTGACATGACCATCCACCCCACGACCGGGCAATCCATCATTCTGGGTGGCGCGCCCCAAGGCTTTGACGCGGTGCTTCTGGCGCGCGAGGTGGAACGCGGCGCATCCGTCATTCACGTCGCCCGCGACGACAAGCGGATGGAGGCAATGCGCACGGCGCTATCCGTCGTGGCACCCGCCATTGCGGTGCTGGACCTGCCCGCATGGGACTGTTTGCCCTATGACCGCAGTTCACCCAACCCCGATATCGCAGCCCGCCGCATGGCCACACTTGCCACCCTTGCACAAGGAATGGCGGGGCCGTTTGTTCTGCTGACCACCCTGAACGCCGCGACACAGCGCGTGCCTGCGAAAGACGTTCTGCTCGCGTCCACCTTTCGTGCCGACGTGGGCAAGCGTGTGGACGATGCGGCGTTAAAGCAATTCTTGTCGCGCATGGGGTTTTCACCTGTCACGACGGTAACCGAACCGGGCGATTTCGCCCTGCGCGGCGGCATCATCGACATCTATCCCCCGGGACCGACAGGCCCGATCCGGCTCGATTTCTTTGGCGATGTACTGGACGGAGCGCGGCGTTTTGACCCGGCCACGCAGCGTACAACAGAAAAACTGACCCGCATCGATCTTTCGCCGGTCAGCGAAGTGATCTTGGATGATGCCGCGATCACGCGGTTCCGGCAATCCTACCGCATCGAGTTCGGCACCGCCGGCACGGACGACCCCCTGTACGAAGCCGTCAGCGCCGGACGCAAGCATCAGGGCATGGAACACTGGCTGCCCTTCTTTCATGCGCGGCTTGAGACGATCTTCGACTATCTTCCGCAGGCGACAGTCATGCTTGACGACCAGATCACCCCGGCGCGCCTGTCGCGGTGGGAGGGGATCGATGATCAGTATGACGCCCGGCGCGAGGCAAGATCGGCGCGCGGGCGAATGGATACCGTCTACAAACCCTGCGCGCCCGGGCTTTTGTATCTGGACGACGCGGCGTGGACACAGGCCGTGGCCCCCCTGCGTGTCATTCAACTGTCGCCGCATTCACAATCGCCCGGTCCGGGAAGTCTGGATGCCGGGGGCCGTATCGGGCGCAGCTTTGCCGCCGAACGGCAGATGGAAAAGATAAGCCTGTTTGGGGCTTTGGCCGATCATATCCGCGCGTTGCGTGACAAGAATCATGTGATCATTGCCAGTTGGTCGGACGGCGCCCGCGAACGGCTTAAAGGACTTCTGGCGGATCAGGGGCTGACCGGTATCTCGGAAATTGCCGATCTGCGCGGTGCAATGAAACCCGGAACATCGCTGATGACATGGCCTTTGGAACAGGGGTTCGTGGCCCCGGGCCTTGTCGTGATTTCCGAACAGGATGTGCTGGGCGACCGGCTGATCGGCAAACCCCGCAAACGGCGCAAGGCCGACAATTTCCTGCGCGAGGTGGATACCCTTACCCCCGGCGATCTTGTGGTCCATGTCGAACACGGCGTCGGACGGTATCTGGGGTTAGAGACGATCAAGGCGCTTGGCGCGCCGCACGACTGTGTGGCGCTTGAATATGCGGACGGTGCCAAACTTTACCTGCCCGTCGAAAACATCGAACTCCTGTCCCGCTATGGGCATGAAGAAGGCTTGCTTGACCGTCTGGGTGGCGGGGCCTGGCAGGCAAAGAAAGCCAAGCTCAAGGAACGCATCCGCGAAATCGCCGATCGTTTGATGCGCATAGCCGCCGAACGCGCCCTGCGCGATGCGCCCGTGCTCGACGTGCCCCATTCGATGTGGGAGGCATTTTCGGCCCGTTTCCCCTATACCGAAACCGATGACCAGATGGCCGCGATCAACGATGTCGTGGCAGATCTGGAAAAGGGCAGTCCGATGGACCGGCTTGTTGTCGGCGACGTCGGCTTTGGCAAGACCGAGGTTGCCATGCGCGCGGCCTTTGTTGCGGCCATGGCGGGCATGCAGGTGGCTGTCGTCTGCCCGACGACACTTCTGGCGCGGCAGCATTACCGCGCCTTTGCCGAACGGTTCCGCAGCTTTCCCGTCAATGTCCGCCCCCTGTCACGGTTTGTCAGCGCCAAGGATGCCGCAGCCACCCGGACGGGCATTGCCGACGGCACTGTTGATATTTGTGTGGGCACCCATGCGCTTTTGGCAAAATCCATCCGGTTCAAGAACCTTGGCCTTCTTGTCATCGATGAAGAACAGCATTTTGGCGTGAGCCATAAGGAACGGCTCAAGGAAATGCGGTCGGAAATCCATGTTCTGACGCTCACCGCCACGCCTATCCCACGCACTCTGCAACTGTCACTGACCGGGGTTCGCGATCTGTCGATCATCGCCACACCCCCTGTCGACCGTCTGGCCATCCGCACCTATGTCAGCGAGTTCGACACCATCACCATCCGCGAAGCCCTGCTGCGCGAACGCTTTCGCGGCGGGCAGTCCTTCTTTGTCGTGCCGCGCATCGCCGATCTGCCGGATATCGAGGATTTCCTGAAAACACATGTGCCCGAGGTGACCTTCGCCATCGCAAACGGGCAGCTTGCGGCAGGTGATCTTGATGAACGGATGAATGATTTCTACGACGGCAAATATGACGTGCTTCTGGCCACCAGCATCGTCGAATCCGGTCTGGATATTCCAACCGCCAACACAATGATCATCCACCGCGCCGACATGTTCGGACTGGCGCAGCTTTACCAGATCCGGGGTCGCGTGGGGCGTGCCAAGACCCGCGCCTATTGTTTCCTGACCACCAAACCGCGCGCACCCCTGACACCGCAGGCGACCAAGCGGTTGAAGCTTCTGGGCAGTTTCGACAGTCTTGGTGCGGGGTTCAATCTGGCCAGCCACGATCTTGACCTGCGCGGGGCGGGCAACCTGCTGGGCGAAGAACAGTCGGGCCACATCCGCGAAGTCGGCTATGAACTGTATCAACAGATGCTTGAGGATACGATTGCCAAAATCCGGTCGGGCGAACTTGATGGGCTGACGTCGGGCGATGACCACTGGGCACCCAACCTCAACCTCGGTGTGCCGGTGATGATTCCCGAAACCTTTGTGCCCGATCTGGATGTGCGTCTGGGTCTGTATCGGCGTCTGTCCGGGCTGCAGACAAAGGTGGAACTGGAAGGTTTTGCCGCCGAACTGATCGACAGGTTCGGCCCCCTTCCGCGCGAAGTGAACACCCTGATGCTCGTCGTCCGGATCAAGGCGATGTGCAAACGTGCGGGCATCGCCAAACTTGACGCAGGCCCCAAAGGCGCGACTGTCCAGTTTCATCAGGACAAGTTCGAAAACCCTGCTGGATTGGTGGTCTTCATCCGCGCCGAACAGGGTTCTGCCCGTGTGCAGGGAAACAAGATCGTTCTGTCGCGCGATTGGAAAACCGAAGCAGACCGCATCAAGGGTGCGTTTCAGATCGCCCGGGATCTGGCCGAAAAGGTTGTCAAACCAAAGGGCTGACGCTCTATTTCGAAGGCACCGGCGCAACAAGCGACCGCATGAGCAAGAGTGCAGCCAAAGCCATGACCGCCACGCTGCTGACAAGGGGCAGGGGTGTGCCGTCGAACAACAGGCCCACCGGCACGGCAAGCGCCACCGATGCCACCGTGGAAATCGCCCCGATGACCGAGGATGCCATCCCGGCGATATGTCCAACCGGTTCAAGGGCGATGGCATTCATGTTGCCGATGGTCAGGCTGACCATGACAAAGACGCCGATGGTCCAGACAAGATAGGCCGAAAAGGCGAGCGCGTCTGGCAGATCAATACCGATCATCAGACCAAGCATCACCCCAGACACAACCACCTGCCCGGCCAGCGTCGTGCTGACCATCCGGTGCATTCCCAGCCGCATCACAAGCGTGGCGTTCAGCAGACTGCCGCAGCCCGCCATCACCGATATCAGCGCAAACCAGAACGGAAAGTTGTCGGCGCGCCCGAAGGTGTCGCCAAAAATCTGCTGGGTCGATGACAGCGTTGCAAACAGACAGGCATAGGTCAGTGTCTGCACCATGATGGAAATCACAATAACGCGGTTTGCCAATACCTCGCGCAGCGCCGCGATCAGCGGACTAAACCGGAACGGCCGCCGCAAGCGGGCTGGCAGCGTTTCGGCCTGCCGAAGCGCCAGCCAAAGGGTCGCCACCGTGGCAAAGACCACGAATGTCAGAAACACCGCCCGCCACCCGGCCCAGATGATGATGAACGACCCGAGCAGCGGTGCTATGGCCGGAACCAGCATGAAAACCATCATCACAAAGCTGACGACCCGCGCCATGGCGCGGCCGTTGTACAGGTCGCGCACCATGGCAAGTGACACTACACGCGGGCCTGCGGCCCCCAAGCCCTGCAGCAGCCGTGCGGCCAGCATCGTTTCAATGCTCGGCGCGGCCCAACACAGGATCGCACCAAGGCAATAAAGAACCGCACCGCCAATGATTACGGGCTTGCGGCCAAAACTGTCGGACAAGGGGCCAGTGAACAAGGTGCCGATGCCCATGCCAAGGACAAAGCTGGTAATGATCAGCTGCGCCGCGTTGGGGGTGTCGGGTGTCAGGTCGGCTGCGATCCGGGGCAGGGCGGGCAACATCGAATCGATTGAAAAGGCGATGGTGGCGAACAGCATCGCCATCATTGCGATGAATTCCGTCTGCGACAGACGCGGGGCCACAGTGGCGGGGGCAGCGGTCATTGCAATGTGGCAGACTTGGCCGACAATTCCTCGATCACCTGTGTCCACAACTGCGGCGGCTGCGCGCCCGATACGACGTATTGATCCGCAACCACAAAGGTAGGCACAGCCGAAATCCCGCGTTCCCGCGCATGCACATCGCGCGCCATGATCACTTCGACATCGGCGTCCGATTTCAAAAGCCGTTCCATCGTAACGGCGTCCAGCCCCACTTCGCCTGCAACAGCGGCAAGTGTCTGCTTGTCGCCGATATCGCGCCCCTCGCGCCAGTAGGCCCGGAACAAGGCCGAAACCATCGCCGTCTGCTTTCCCTCCAGTCCGGCCCAGTGGATCAGACGGTGCGCGTTCAAGGTGTTCGGGATGCGGGTGATCTTTGCGAAATCAATCGTGACCCCGGCCTCTTTCGCCACCTTTTCCAGATGCGCGTTCATCCCGGCCACCCGATCCGGCCCACCGAACTTGGCCTCCAGGTACTCCACCCGGTCCACGCCATCTGCCGCCATGTCGGGGTTCAACTGAAACGGATGCCATTCAACTGCAAAGGGATGGTCGGCCCGACCCTCCAGTGCGCGGTCAAGATTGGTCTTGCCGATATAGCACCAAGGGCAGACGGGATCAGAAAAGACATCAAGGCGGATCATGAGCGGTATTCCGAAAAAGCTACGTGCTATGAGCTAGTCTTGCTGCGCCAAAGTGGCAAGGCAGTTCACGCAGTCCTTATGTGCGCAGCAGCAAACATAAGGCGGCCGGCATGCCATCCACCCGGAGGTCGGCGTGCCCAGCCCACTTTGCGCCGTCCAGTGCCTGCAACAGGCGGTTCGCCTCAGAACCAGCTTCCGACGCGCTGCGCCCCGCCGGAAATGTCGCGTCCGACCCCGTCCACCGTGTTGCATGCCGACAGTCCCGTCAGCGCCAGAACCATCAGCAAGGTTGCCATCTTTACCATCTGCCCGCTCCCACTGTTACAGCCCGGTCTGCGCCGGGCTTGTCATTCATACCACCAGACATCGGGCTGAAACCCGATCCAGTCGCCATAAATCGGCAGGGCGGAAGGATAATGCAGATGCTTGTCATGGGCAATCCGTGACCGATCCGCATACCAGATCGGAATGACATAGCGGCCCGCCGTCAACACCCGGTCCAATGCCTTGACCGCCACGATGAAATCATCCCGGCTTGTCGCGGACAGCATGGTGTCGATCATCGCCTCGGCAGCGGGCACATTCATCCCCATCCAGTTCCGCGTTCCGGGTTCGGTGACGCCTGCTCCACCCCAATACAACATCTGCTCATTACCGGGCGACAGTGAAAGCGACCGGATGTAATGCGTCATGTCGAAATCATAGGCCGTGGTGCGTTCCTTGTATTGCGCGGAATCGACCGAGGTTACCCGCGCATCAATGCCCAGCCGGGTCAGGGATTGCACATAGATGTTGGACAGCGCCAGCAACTCGTCTGCCCCCTGCACCAGCAGGATTTCAAAGACAAACGGCTCGCCCGCTGCATTCTTCAAAACACCGTCCTGAACGGTCCAGCCCGCCTGTTCCAGAAGGTCGGTTGCGGCCCGAATGCCCTTGCGGTTCGCCTCGGACCCATCGGCGACCGGCAGGGCATAGCCTTCGATCGTGCCAGGCACCAGATCGGCGGCAAAGGGCTGCAACAGCGCCGCTTCGGCACCGGTCGCAGGTTTGCCCACATCCATGCCAAGAACCGAATTGGAATAGTAGGATTGAATGCGGGGCTGCGTGCCCCCGGTGATCGTCTGATTGATCAGCTCGAAATTGAACGCCTGAATAAGCGCCTCGCGCACGCGCCAGTCGCTGAACATCGGCTTGCGGGTGTTGAACACCAGCCCTTCGATCCCGGACGGGCGCTGATGCGGGATTTCGGACTTGACCACGTCACCGGCGGCCACAGCCGGAAAGTCATAGTTCGTCAGCCACTTTGCCGCGTTCCCTTCGCGGTAGCTTGTCAGGTTGCCCGCCTTGAACGCCTCGAACACCACGCCAGCGTCACCAAAATAGTCGTACCGCACCTCATCAAGGTTGTGCATGCCCTTGTTGAACGCGAGGTCACGTCCCCACCAATCGGGGTTCTTGCGGTAGGTGATGAAACGGCCCGGTTCAAACTCTGCCACCACATAGGGGCCAGAGCCGATGGGCGCGTCCAGTGTTGACGCTGTGAAATCCTTTCCCTCCCACTGCGCCTTTTGCAGGATGGGCCGCAGCCCGAGGATCAGTGGAAGTTCCCGGTCCACGACGTTGAAGGTGAACTTCACCGAACGCGGCCCGGTCTTTTCGCTGGAGGCAATTTTGCCCCACGCGCCCGCATAGCGCGGCTGTCCTTCTGTGCCCAGTTTTTCGAATGACCAGATCACATCTTCAACGGTCACCGGCGCGCCGTCGGAGAATCGGGCATCTTCACGAAGGGTAAATTCCACGTAAGTCCGGTCTGCATCGGTGTCGACCGATTCGGCCAAAAGGCCGTAAAGCGTAAAGGGTTCGTCGTAACTGCGCCCCAAAAGTGTTTCGACGGTAAGCGCCGAAAGCCCCGCCGGGGCCTGTCCCTTGACGATGAACGGGTTGAGGGAATCGAACGACCCGCTTTCGCCGAACACGATGCGTCCGCCCTTGGGCGCATCCGGGTTGACATAAGGCAACGACACAAAATCGGGTGGAAGGGCAGGGTTGCCATACATAGCTATGCCATGTGCGGGTTCGGCCATCGCCGTGCCCAAGGGCAATAGCAATGCCGCCGCCACACATCCCAAGGCCCGTTTCATTTGCCTGATTGCCTGCATTTCCGCCCTCTTGTCCGGTTCCGGTTTTGACTGCCACTTTAGGACGGGTTGCCAGCCGTATCAAACTTTTAACTTGGACACCGCCTTTGGGCGGCGTATAAGACAAGCACTGCTCGATAGGTTTCTTGCCTGTATGAAACCTGCCTCAATAACTTAACGCCGGCCTTGTGCCGGCGTTTTTTTGTTTCCAGTCAGCAGTTTCGTTTCGGTCTTTTATGAAACCGGCAGGCCCGGGGGTGCATTTTGCAAGCGCAGCATATATGTTGCTGCAGTCGCAGCATGGAGAGTCCGATGAATTTGCAAGGCAAGGTCGCTGTCGTCACAGGTTCCAATTCCGGTATCGGGCTTGGCATCGCAGAGGCGCTGGCCGCGGCGGGCGTCAATATCGTGCTGAACAGCTTTACCGACCGGCCCGAAGATCGCGATATGGCCCGCGATCTTGGCGCGCGCCACGGCGTGACAGCGCGCTATATTGCGGCAGACATGTCGGATGGCGCCGCGTGCAGACGGCTGATCGAGCTGTCGGGTGGTTGCGACATTCTGGTGAACAATGCGGGTATCCAGCACGTATCGCCCATCGACACCTTTCCCGTCGAAAAATGGGACCAGATCATCGCCATCAACCTGACCTCGGCGTTCCATACTACTGCAGCAGCCCTGCCTGCGATGCGCAAGGCGGGCTGGGGGCGGATCATCAACATCGCCTCGGCCCACGGCCTGACCGCCAGCCCGTTCAAAGGGGCCTATGTCGCGGCCAAGCATGGCGTTGTCGGTCTGTCAAAAACTGTGGCGCTTGAAACCGCGGGGCAGGGGATCACCTGCAACGCCATTTGCCCGGGCTATGTGCTGACCCCCTTGGTCGAGGCGCAGATCCCCGATCAGATGAAGGTGCACGGGATGGATCGGGAAACCGTGATCCGCGACATTCTTCTGGACCGGCAACCTTCCAAGCAGTTTGCCACCACCGATCAGATCGGCGGCACGGTCGTGTTTTTGTGTTCTGCGGCGGCGGATCAGATCACCGGCACGACGATCAGTGTCGATGGCGGCTGGACGGCGCTGTAAGTGGCGATCCGCATCAATCTGGCCCTGCAGGGCGGCGGCGCGCATGGTGCATTCACCTGGGGCGTCCTTGACCAGTTGCTGCAGGAAGACGACATCGAAATTGCCGCCATCTCGGGCACTTCGGCCGGGGCGCTGAACGCGGCGGCATTCAAGGCCGGGATGATTCACGATGGGCGCAAGGGGGCACGCGCTGCGCTCAAGAACCTTTGGGACAATGTCGGTACAGTGGGCGACCTTCGCCTCAACGCGTGGATGAAGCCTTTTTTACCCTTTGCCGCCGCCTGGACCGAGGTGATGGAGGATACGTTCAAAGTGTCCCCCCAAGGCATCGTTGCGCAAGTCTTTTCACCCTATGCCTGGGGCGAGCATTGGACCAATCCCTTGGAGCGCGTGGTCAAGGCTTTCGATTTCACAAAGGTCTGCGCCGACGATGGCCCGCGCCTGTTCATCAGCGCCACGAACGTGCGAACGGGCAAGATCAAGGTGTTCCGCGATCAGGAAATCACGCCGGATGTGCTGCTGGCATCAACCTGCCTGCCGACTGTGTTTCAGGCAGTCAACGTGACCGATCCCGTAACCGGCATCACCGACAGTTACTGGGACGGTGGCTATGCCGGAAATCCGGCGCTGTTCCCGATGTATGACCGGGCCTTGCCGGATGACATTGTGATCGTGTCAATCAATCCTCTGCGGCGCGAGGCGGTGCCCGAAACGCCGCTGGAAATTCAGAACAGGATCAACGAGATAAGTTTTAACGCAGCCCTGCTTGGTGAATTGCGATCCGTCAACTTTGTGCGCCGGTTGATAGCAGACGGACGGATGCACAAGAACGACATGAAGGTTCCCCACATCCACATGATTTCAGATGATCCCTTGATGACCGAGCTTTCGGCCACAACCAAGCTGTTGCCGACACCGGCCATCCTTGCGCAGTTGCGAAGCGCGGGTGAGGTGGCGGCTGACAGCTTTCTGTCATCCCATCGTGGTGACTTGAACCACAGGAGCACGGTCGATCTTCAACGGCTTTTCGCCTGATCACGCAATCTGGGAAAGGGCATCCTTGGCTGCAGGTGCCACCAGTCCGGCTGACACGACCATTTTCGCCGCATCTTCGGATGTCATGTCCAACAGAATGACGTCCCGCGCCGGAACATAAATCAACAGCCCCGATGTAAAGGGCGTCAGGGCCACGAATACGGCAAGATATTCGTCATCGCCGGGCAATTTGGCCGCAATTTCGCCCTTTGCGCCCGAAGCGACGAACCCAAGCACCCAGGCGCCGGGACGCGGAAACTGAACCAGACAGGTGCGGTCGAAATGGGTTTCTGATCGGCCAAACACCGTTTCGGCAATCTGCTTGAACCCCGTGTAGATCGAGCGCACGACAGGCATACGATCCACCAGCCCCTCGGCCTGCCGCAGCAGTGATCGCCCGATCAACCCCTTTGCCATCCAGCCGATCAGGATGGTGAACATCAGGAACACGATCACCCCAAGCCCGCGCACCGGATAGTTCGCGTCGGGGCCAAGATAGTATTGGATCAACGCCTGTGGCTGATAGCTCGCAGGGATCAGCGGCAGGATCCACCCGTCAAGCCAGCCGATCACCGCCCAGATCAGATAGATCGTCAGGCCAACCGGCAGCACGACCACCAGCCCTGTCAGGAAGTTCGCCCGAAGCCGGGCCAGAATACCGCGTTTGCGCAACGAATTGGGAATGGCTTCCATGGCGGTCCTTATAGGGCGGTCTGGTCAAGTTTAACAGGCACCGACCGCGCGACAATTGCAAAGCGTCATACACCGCTGCGCAAGGTGGCGATTTCCGCGGCAATCGCAGACGCCAGACGCGCATTGTTGCGCACCAGTGCCATGTTCGACACAAGGGATCGCCCAGCAGTCAGCGCAAAGATGCGGTCGAGCAGGAACGGCGTCACCGATTTCGCGGCGATACCCGCATTCCGCGCATCGTTCAGCGCGGTTTCAATGACAGGCATGATGATGTCGCGTGGAATTTCATGAGCCGTTGGAATGGGGTTGGCCACAAGCTGCCCGCCCGCAAGGCCAAGCCGCCCCCGCATCAGATGCGCCTTGGCAATCTGCCCGGGCGTATCCATGCGCAAAGGGGCCGGAAGGCCGGAACTGCGCGACCAGAAGGCTGGTAATTCATCCTGACCAAAGGCAATGACAGGCACGCCGTAGGTTTCCAGCACTTCAAGGGTTTTCGGCAGATCTAGGATCGCCTTCGCCCCCGCCGCAACAACCGTCACTGCAGTGTGCGCCAGTTCGCGCAGGTCGGCGGAAATGTCGAAACTGGTTTCCGCCCCCCGATGCACCCCGCCGATGCCGCCGGTTGCGAACACGTCGATCCCTGCCAGCCGGGCGCAGATCATCGTGGCGGCCACTGTCGTGGCCCCGGTCCGCCCCATCGCCAGACAGGCGGCAAGATCGGCGCGGCTCAGCTTCATGGCGTCGGGTGTTTGCCCCAGGGCATCAAGTTCGGCGTCGCTCAGGCCGATATGGATGGTCCCACCCATCACGGCGATGGTGGCAGGTACGGCACCACACAGGCGAATGTCGGCCTCCACCTGCCGCGCAGTTTCCACATTCTGCGGAAACGGCATGCCATGCGTGATGATGGTGGATTCAAGGGCCACGACGGGCAATCCATTGTCCAGCGCGCTGCGCACTTCGGCAGTCAAGGTCAGGGGCAGGGGGGTCATGAACCAATCTCTCCGGAAACATAATCGGCGGCGGCGCGAAGCGCCTGGGCAAGGGCTGCTTCACGCGACAGACCGCGCCGTTCGGCAACTATATGCGCCGCCATGAACGTGTCGCCCGCCCCCGTGACGCGGGTGACGAGCACGGGCGGCGGTGCGCCGGTGATGATGTCGCGTCCCGCCATGCCGTCTGCGGCAGGGTTGCCGCCATCCGTCACCAGCACCCGGCCAGCCCCTCGCGCAATCAGGGCGGCGGCGGCGTCCCGCGCGGTATCGCAAGGGCCTTTGCTCAACAGGCAGGCCTCTTCCAGATTGACGTAAAGCGTGGTGCGCGGATGGGTAAGCAGCGGAAGCAGCCGTTCGGCCTTGCCGGGGCTTGCCGGGGCCACCCGCAAATCCGCAGCGGCGAACAGGGGCGAGGCTGCAATGGTGGCCAGCAGCGCCTCGGTCAGGTTGCCATCAAGGGCGATGGCGCCCGCATAGGGCGTGGCCGCCGAACCAAGGGTGCCATCCGCCAAAGGGCGAAGCACCTTGTCCCCCGCCGCCTCAAGCGAATGGGCATCTGCGACTGCAGCGATCAGCCCGTTCGCGCCTTCGATGGCCATATACCGGTCCGTCGGCAGATCGTCAGAGCGGTAAACATGATCCGTCATCAAACCAAGATGCGCGCTTGCCGCGATCAGTTCATCACCCTCGGCATCGCGTCCGATTGCCGTCAGAAGGGCAGGCGTCAGACCAAACCGCCGCAGCGTCATCGCGATGTTCATCGCAACACCGCCGGGCAGCCGCGTGATCCGCCCCGGCACATCCGACCCCACCCGCATAGAGGCGGGCGTGCGGCCGATGATGTCCCACAGGACGGAACCGATGCACAGGATGTCTGGGCTTTGCGTCATGCCGCCTGCATAACGAAGCCTTGCGCAACTGCAAGACCGCGATGCACATCCGCCAAACTTGCGCAGCACCCCTTGCGTTTCCCGGGGTCACGCTGTAACGACCGCGCACTTCACAGGCACAGCTTGGGCCGCACGGGGGAGAAATCCTCGTCGGTCCGCCGGTTGTTCCGGAATAATCCGGAATGAGACAGCCGTGCCGAGGATCGAAACCGGAAAGGACAAAGACATGGCTCTGCCAGAGTTTTCCATGCGCCAACTGCTTGAGGCTGGCGTTCACTATGGTCACCAGACCGCCCGTTGGAACCCGAAGATGGGTGAATACATCTATGGTGATCGCAACGGCATTCACATTCTCGACCTGACGCAAACCGTTCCCTTGCTGGATCAGGCGCTCAAGGTAGTGCGCGATACGGTTGCCAAGGGCGGCCGCATCCTGTTCGTCGGCACCAAGCGTCAGGCGCAAAAGCCGGTCGCAGACGCAGCCGAACGTTGCGCACAATTCTACATGAACCACCGCTGGCTGGGCGGCACGCTGACCAACTGGAAAACCGTTTCCCAGTCGATCCAGCGGCTCAAGCAGCTTGACGCGCTGATGGCTGACGGTGCAGGCGGCATGACCAAGAAAGAACGCCTTGGCATGGAACGCGAGCAGTCGAAACTGCAGGCGTCGCTGGGCGGCATCCGTGAAATGGGCGGCGTGCCGGACCTGATCTTCATCATCGACGTGGGCAAGGAAGATCTCGCGATCTTGGAAGCACAGAAGCTGGGCATTCCGGTCGTCGGCGTTGTCGACACCAACTGCTCACCCAAGGGTGTGACGCACATCATCCCGGGCAACGACGATGCAGCTCGTGCAATCGCGCTGTACTGCGACCTGATTTCGCGGGCGGCCCTTGACGGCATGTCGGCACAGATGGGTGCAGCTGGCGTCGATCTGGGTTCGCTTGAAGATGCGCCGGAAGAAGAAGCCGTCGCAGAAGTAGTCGCCGAGGCCTGATCCGGCCTGACACAAAAGTGTTGCCTGGTGGGGTCAAGCTCCGCCGGGTTTCCCCGATTTTGAGGAGAGCTGACATGCTGATCACCGCAGCGATGGTGAAAGATCTGCGCGAACAGACAGGCGCAGGAATGATGGACGCCAAGATGGCGTTGACAGAAAACAACGGCGATTTCGAAGCGGCGACAGACTGGCTGCGCACCAAGGGACTGGCAAAGGCCGCCAAGAAATCCGGGCGCATCGCGGCCGAAGGTCTGGTGGGCGTGGCTGTGTCCGCAGGTCGTGGCGTGGCCGTCGAAGTGAACTCTGAAACCGACTTCGTGGCCAAGAACGCCGATTTCCAGACAATGGTTCGCAGCATCAGCAAAGTGGCGCTGTCAGTTGACGACATCGACGCCCTGCTTGCCGCCGAACTTGATGGCCAGAACGTCGATTCCGCCGTCAATGCCGCAATCGCCGTGATCGGCGAAAAAATCTCGCTGCGCCGGATGGCAGTCGCCAAGGCCGATCATGTTGCAGCCTATGTGCACAACGCTGCAGCCGATGGCATGGGCAAGATCGGCGTTCTGGTTGCCGTGAATGGCACCGACAATGGCATTGCCAAGCAGATCGCCATGCACATCGCAGCAACGAACCCCGCGTCGCTGTCCGAACAAGACCTCGACCCGGCACTGGTTGCCCGTGAAAAGAACATCCTGACCGAACAGGCGCGTGAATCGGGCAAGCCCGAAGCGGTGATCGAAAAGATGATCGTCGGCCGGATGGCCAAGTTCTACGAAGAAGTGACACTTCTGGGTCAGAAGTTCGTGCTGAACCCTGATATCACGGTCGGTCAGGCCGCCAAGGATGCAGGCGTCGAAGTCGTGAGCTTTGTGCGCATGGCCGTCGGCGAAGGCATCGAAAAGGAAAAAGAGGATTTTGCGGCCGAAGTCGCAAAGACCCTGAAGGGCTGAGTACAACCCGCCAAAACAGAACGGAACAGGGGTGGCTCGCGCCGCCCCTTTTTCATGGCACCGCCTTGCCTTGCCGTGCCGTTCCGTGGTTTGACACCCCCATGCTGCAGGTTTGGGGATGCATGGAATGGCCGGTTCGGATGTCTTGATCGTGGGTGGCGGCGTCATGGGCGCATCAGCGGCGTGGTGGCTGACCAAAATGTCGCCTGGCCTGAGCGTCACCGTGATCGAGCGCGATCCCACCTATGCCCATGCGGCAACGGCGTTGTCGGTCGCGTCGATCCGGCAGCAATTCACCACGCTCGTCAATGTTCAGATATCCCGGTTCGGCATTGATTTCATTCGAAATTTCCAAGACCACGTGGGGCAGCGGGCGGGAAACCTTGGCCTGAAGGAAAATGGCTATCTGTTCGTCACCGGTGACGCGTCGATGGTATCGGTGATGCAGGATGTGGCCACGATGCAGC
This sequence comes from Gemmobacter sp., assembly GCA_031425195.1. Lineage (GTDB taxonomy): Bacteria > Pseudomonadota > Alphaproteobacteria > Rhodobacterales > Rhodobacteraceae > JANPIX01. The sequence continues at coordinate 58,086 of JANPIX010000026.1, forward strand.
GGGATGCCGGGGCAGGGACTGACGTATTAACTCCTGCACAGATCGCCTCGCGCTTTCCCTGGATCGCCGTCGATGATCTGCAAGCCGGGTCGTTCGGCCCGCGCGATGAAGGCTGGTTTGACAACATGGGCCTTCTGGCGGGGTTCCGCGCCGGTGCAAAAGCGGCAGGGGCGCGTTTTGTGACGGATGACGTGACGGGCGTCACTGTTGACGCTGGCAAGATCACCGGGGTGACCTTGGCCAAGGGAGGTGCCGTTGCCTGTGACGTTCTGGTCAACGCGGCGGGCACGCGCGCGGCCAGGGTGATGGAGATGGCAGGTCTGTCCTTGCCCGTCGAACCCCGCAAGCGCACTGTTTTCGTCATCGACGCCCCGAACGCCCGCCACCCCGATGGTCCGTTGCTGGTGGATGCGGGGTTCTATCTTCGGCCAGAACATCAGCACTGGATCACAGCCACCGTTCCACAGGGCGATGAAGCCTGTGATATCAATGACTTCGACCCCGATCTTCATTTGTTTGAGGATGTGATCTGGGAACAGCTTTACGCCCGCGCACCCGGGTTTGACGCGGTCAAGGTGATACGCCACTGGGTTGGGCATTATGACTACAACACACTTGATCAGAACGCGATCCTCGGCCCGCATCCGATGATCCCCAACCTGTTCCTGATGAATGGCTTTTCGGGCCACGGCCTGCAGCAATCACCCGCCGTCGGCCGCGGCCTTGCCGAACACATCCTGACCGGCGCTTGGCAAAGCCTTGATCTGTCGGATCTGGGTGTGGGTCGGGTTCTGGCGGGCCGCGCCTTTGTGGAGCGCGGGATCGTCTGACCCGAACCTAGCTTGCAGCAGCCCGCAGAGCCCGAATGTTGTCGCCGTAGGGGCCTTGATTGCTGACCGAACCGCCCTTGAACACGGCCGATCCGGCGACCAACACGTTGGCACCTGCACGCGCCACACTGGCCGCATTGTCCAGCGTCACGCCGCCGTCCACCTCCAGATGGATGGGCAGGTCGCCGATCATCTTGCGCAACGCTTCGATCTTTGTCAACTGAGACTGGATGAATTTCTGCCCGCCAAAGCCCGGGTTGACTGTCATCACGCAAATGACGTCGACACAATCCAGAAGGTCGGCCACCGAGTCGACCAGTGTTCCGGGGTTGATCGCAAGACCCGCCATTTTGCCAGTATTCCGAATGGCTTGCAGCGTCCTGTGAATGTGTGGGCCGGCCTCGGCATGGGCCGTTATCACATCTGCGCCTGCATCAGCAAAGGCGCTGATATAGGGGTCGACCGGCGAGATCATCAGATGGACATCCATGATGCCCCGAATATGCGGCCGCAGCGCTGCACACATTGCCGGGCCGAATGTCAGGTTCGGCACGAAATGCCCGTCCATCACATCCACATGAACCCAATCGGCACCTTGATCTTCGATCGCCCGGCACTCAGCACCGAAGTTCGCGAAATCCGCGGCCAGAATGGATGGGGCAATCTTCACCGAACGGTCAAAGGCCATGTTGTCCTCACTAGTTTTGATGGCGGTTTACTCAATCAGCGCCGTATGGTCCAGTCACCGGCATTTCTGCCTGTCACGATATTACATAATATTGATTATACGACATACCGATCCATTTGAACCTGAGTCATACAACCTGCCCTGCGGCCCAGCCCGACGACCAGGCCCACTGGAAATTGTAACCGCCAAGCCAACCCGTCACATCGACGACTTCACCGATGAAATACAGACCCGGCACCTTCCGTGCCTGCAGGCTGCGCGCGTCCAGTTCCGCAGTATCCACGCCGCCCAGCGTCACCTCGGCTGTGCGATAACCCTCGCTGCCCACCGGACGCAGCTTCCAGCCATGCACCGATGCAGCCAATAGGTCGATTGTGGCGTTCGACTGATCGGCCAAGGTGCCACGCAGACCCGCCATCTCGATGATCAACCGTGCCAGACGGTCCGGCAGGTGTTGGCCCAGCAAGGTGTGCATGGCGCTTTTCGATTGCAGTCCGCGCTGGTCACGCAACCACTGGGCCAGATCAACGCCCGGTGCCAGATCAACGGTGATATCGCCGCTTTCGCGCCAATAGGAACTGATCTGCAGGATCGCAGGCCCAGACAGCCCGCGATGCGTGAACAAAAGCGCCTCGTCAAAGGCCGCCTTTCCGGCGCTGACCCGCCCCGCGACAGCCACACCCGCCAAAGGCCGCAGATGATCCATCACCGACGCATCAAATGTGAGCGGAACCAGTGCCGGGCGCGTTTCCACCATTCGCAACCCGAACCCCTCGGCCACACGGTAGCCATAGGAACTCGCCCCCATCTTCGGGATGGATTTCCCGCCCGTGGCCATGACGACAGCGGCCGCGCTAACAGGGCCACGCGACGTCTGCACGACAAAGCCATCGCCCACCCGCTCCACCTGCCCCGGTTCGGTGCCAAGCCACAGCACAACGCCCGCATCGCGCAGATCGTCGGTAAGCATTTGCACGATCTGTTTGGCCGACCCGTCGCAAAACAGTTGCCCCAAGGTCTTTTCGTGCCAGGCAATACCCGCCCCATTAATCCGCGCGATGAAATCCTGCGGGGTGTAGCGTGACAGAGCCGACAGCGCAAACCGCGGATTTTGCGACAGAAAACGTTCGGCGGCCACAGTCCGGTTGGTAAAATTGCACCGCCCGCCACCCGAAATCCTGATCTTTTCGCCCGGCGCTGCGGCGTGGTCGATCACCAGCACCCGCCGCCCCCTGCGCCCGGCCTCGATGGCGCAGAAAAGCCCCGCAGCACCAGCGCCGAGCACGATCACATCCTGTTTTTCCATGGCACGTTGCTATCGATTGTCGTGCGACCCGGCAATCGCCCATTGCAACCGAAAAGGCACTTGCGGCCCCCCAAGGCCTTCGCTAATAACCCGCCCACGGATGGGGCGTCGCCAAGCGGTAAGGCATCGGTTTTTGGTACCGACATTCGGAGGTTCGATCCCTCCCGCCCCAGCCATCTTTCAAATAGATCAATGGCCCTGCAGCGCGTCGCGCAGTACCGCTGCCACGACATCGGGTGGAACCTGGTCCGCCACGAACGCATCGCCGATGCCCCGCGCCAGAATGAAGCGCAATTTCCCGTCGATCACTTTCTTGTCCTGCGCCATATAGGACAGCAATGTTTCAACATCGGGCAGTTCGCCCGGAATATCGGCCAGATCGACCTTCATACCCATGGCCCGCAAATGGGCGCGCAGTCGGCCCGGCACCTCCTGCGCGCACAGGCCAAGCCGCATCGACAGATCAAAGGCCAGCGCACAGCCTATTGCCACGCCCTCGCCGTGCAGCAGCCGGTTACTATAGCCGGTCGCCTTTTCCAGCGCATGGCAGAAGGTGTGCCCCAGATTCAAAAGCGCGCGGTCCCCCTCTTCCGTTTCGTCCCGCGCAACGATTTCCGCCTTCATCTGGACCGACCGCAGAACCGCCCTTTGCCGCGCCTCCACATTGCCATCCGCCATCGTCGGTGCGTGGCGTTCCAGCCAGTCAAAAAACGCAGCATCACCCAACAGCCCGTATTTGACGACCTCGCCATAACCCGCCAGAAAATCGCGGGACGGCAGCGTGCCAAGCAGGCTGACATCGGCCAGTACAAGGCTTGGCTGATGAAACGCGCCGACAAGGTTCTTGCCTTGGGGTGTGTTGATGCCGGTCTTGCCGCCCACTGAACTGTCGACCTGGGCCAACAGACTTGTCGGGATCTGCACGAACCGCACCCCGCGCCGCAGGATGGCAGCGGCAAAGCCTACCAGATCACCGATCACGCCACCGCCAAGTGCCACCACGACATCACGGCGTTCGACCTTCTGATCCAGCAGCCACTCTACTGTGCGGGCAAGATTGGCCCAATCCTTCGTGCCTTCGCCGGGTGGCAGGATCAACGCCTCTGACGCGACCCCTGCCCCGGTCAGTCCCTGCTGCAAAGTTTCCAGATGCAGGCCAGCCACATTGCTGTCGGTCACAATGGCAACCTGCGGTCTGCGCAGCAAAGGGCGGATCTGCGCGCCCGCCTGTTCCAGAAGACCGGGCCCGATGCGCACTTCGTAAGACCGGCTGCCAAGGTTGACCGCCACAGTATCCATTGTCATTCCGAAACCATCTCCACCACATCCGCGCGGTTCTTCAGTTGCGCCAGCACACGCTTTGCCATCGCCTCGATCGACAGATCGGCACCCGCGTCAACGACCAGATCGGCCATCGCATAGAACGGCATCCGCGCCTCGTTGAGTTTGCGGAGCGTTTCCCGTGGGTTGTCAGTCCGCAGCAAAGGGCGCGTCGATTTGTGCCGCACGCGTTGCCACAACAGATCAAGGTCGGCGCGCAACCAGATCGACAGGGCATGGGCCCCGACATTGGCGCGGTTCACGTCAGACAGAAAGGCCCCGCCCCCGGTCGAAAGAACACGCGGCGGCCCCGATACCAGCCGCGCCAGAACTTCGGTTTCACGGGCGCGAAAAAATGCCTCGCCGTCGCGTTCAAAGATTTCGGCAATAGGCCGCTGTGCGGCCTTGACGATTTCATCGTCCGAATCGGTGAAAGGCACCTTGAGCAAACGCGCCAACGCCGTTCCAACCGCCGTTTTGCCAGCCCCCATCATGCCGACCAGAACGACCGATTTCTTCAAACGAAACATGGGGTTTGTCTGCATTTCCGACTGTGTTACCAATGGCGGACTGTCGCCGCTTGTGCAAAGATTTCCCTTGAATGGCGTGATCCCGCCCGAAAAGCCATATATAAACGAAACAATTGCGTATCGGGCCGCTGGCACAAACCGGACGCGCAGCGCAAACAGCAGGCATCAGGCATGGGTCGCATTTTCAAGGTACTTCTTTTTCTGATGATCGTGGGTTTGATCGGTCTTGTCGGATTTGCATATCTGGGCAATCTTGAACCCGCCCAATCCCAAGTGACGCAACCGGTGACGCTGGATGCTGACTGATCGCGCGACGATCGCCTGCATGGCTGGCCTGATACTTTGTTCGCTGGGCAAAGTGGCCCAGGCCGAAGGGCCGCTTTCGGCAATTGACTGGCTGTCGCAATCCGTCAGTGCCGCCCCCGGCACAGTCGTGGCCCTTCCCGGCACCAAGACGTTTGAGCCCGAGGCGACCAAGGGCAATGTCCCCGGTGATGTGTCGGTTTCGGTGCTGGGGGCCGCAACGCCCGACGCATTGGGCATACTGACCCCGATGACAACCGGGTTGCCGGCCAATCTGTGGGGCCTCGGGCGCACAACTGAAATTGCGCAGGCCATTACCCGCACCAACAGTGGCGGGTTGCCTGCGTTGCAATCCCTGCTTCTGACGCTGCTCTTGGCCGAGGCTGACCCGCCGATTGATGCCGGCAGCAGTGGCACAGTGCTTCTGGCGCGGATCGACCGGTTGCTGGACATGGGCGCACTTGATCAGGCATCGGCCCTTCTGACACTGGCAGGCGACGGAAATGCCGATCTGTTCCGCCGGAATTTTGATGTCGCACTTCTTCTGGGGTCTGAAGACAAGGCCTGTGAACGGATGCGCGCCGTCCCGGAACTCGCGCCCACCTTTCCGGCGCGGGTGTTCTGTCTGGCCCGCGCAGGCGACTGGAATGCTGCCGCCCTGACGCTGCGCACGGGCGAGGCGCTTGACCAGATCACCCCGGCCGAAGTGGCCCTGCTGTCACGCTTTCTTGACCCCGATCTTGCCGATGGCGTGGCGGCCCTTCCCGCACCGGACAAGCCCACCCCCCTGATCTGGCGCATGTATGAGGCGATTGGCGAACCCCTGCCTACCATGGGTACCCCCGTCGCCTTTTCCCACGCCGATCTTGGCCCAAGGGCTGGTTGGCGTGCCCATATCGAAGCGGCAGAGCGTTTGGCCCGCGTCGGGGCGATTTCGCCCAACGTCCTTCTTGGCGTCTATACGGAACGCAAACCCGCAGCCTCGGGCGGCGTTTGGGACCGCGTGGCCGCGTTTCAGAAGTTTGATGACGCGCTTCAATCCGGCAATGCCGACGCTGTGGCAAAGACTCTGCCCGTTGTCTGGGCCCGGATGACCGAGGCGGAACTCGAAGCCCCCTTCGCGGCCCTGTTTGCCAAGAACCTGATGCGCCTTGATCTGCCCGGCGACGCTGGGGCGCTTGCCTTTCGTGTGGCCCTTCTGTCGGATCAGTATGAACGTGCCGCGCAGGGCCGAACCCCCGCAAACCCGACCGAGGCGTTTCTGATCGGTCTGGCGCGCGGCAAACTCGCCAGTGTTCCGGCGCAGGATGCCCTGGGCCGCGCCATCGCCAGCGCCTTCGTGCGCCCATCACTGACCGACGACATGCGCGCCCTGCTGGAACAAGACCGCGTGGGCGAGGCGTTGCTTGCCGCTATATCGTTGATCGAAAGCGGCGCGCGTGGTGACCTTGGCGATGTCAGCAGCGGCCTGTCGATTCTGCGGCATCTGGGCATGGAAGATGCGGCCCGCAGGTCCGCCCTTGAACTTCTGTTGCTGGAGCGCCGGGGATGAACGCGACTTCGCAGGCTTCCGGCCCTCTGACTGCGCGGTGGATTTCCGGCTTTCTGGCCGCGCAATCGGCGCAGGCGGACGCGGCGCGCAACACGCTTTTGGCTTACGGGCGCGACCTTCCGATTTCGCGGGCTGGCTGGCGCGAGATAGTGCGGATTTCGCGGTGGCCGACCGTGACAGTGTCGAACGCTATCTTGTGTCCTGCGACGACGCGGGCCTGTCCAAAGCCACCCGCGCGCGCCGCCTGTCTGCCATCCGCCAGCTGTACCGTTTCGCGGTCGAGGAAGGCTGGCGCGCCGACAATCCGGCGCTGCGCATGAAAGGCCCGGGTGTCACCCAAAGACTGCCCAAAACCCTGTCGGTTGACGAGGTTGACCGCCTGCTCGACGCCGCGCGCGAAACCGGCCGCGACGCTGCAGAACAGGTTCGCAACCGCTGTCTGATGGAAATGCTCTATGCCAGCGGGATGCGGGTTTCAGAACTGGTCGAACTGCCCGTGGCCGCCGTGCGCGGCAACCCACGCGCCATTCTGGTGCGGGGTAAAGGCGGCAAGGAACGGCTTGTTCCCCTGTCATCGCCTGCCCGCGAGGCGATACTGGCCTGGCTTGCCCTGTGGGATGAAACGGCCGCCAAATTGCGTGGCGACGGCAAGCCCCTGCCCCGGCACCTGTTTCCCGGTCGTGGTGCGTCGGGCCATCTGACGCGGGAACACTTCTATCTGCTGGTCAAAACCTTTGCCCATCGCGCCGGGATTGATGCGTCAAAGGTCACACCCCACACCCTGCGCCATGCCTTTGCCACGCATCTTCTGGCGGGCGGTGCCGATCTGCGTGTCATCCAGACCCTGCTGGGGCACGCTGATCTTTCCACCACCGAAATCTATACCCATGTGCTTGACGACCATCTGACCGCACTTGTCATGGATCACCACCCGCTTTCCCGCAAACCCGCGTCCGGCGACACCTGATGCCACGCCCCTGACCGATTGGCCCGATGGACATTATTTCCCTGCAAGCCGACTTCTGGCTGACCATTATCGCAATTCTGGCGCTTCTGTTGCTTTCGGCATTCTTCTCGGGGTCTGAAACGGCATTGACCGCCGCGTCGCGCAGCAAGTTGCGGGCGCGTGCCGACAAAGGCTCGCGCGGGGCTATCACGGCCATGAACCTTGCCGATGACAGTGAACGGCTGATCGGCGCGATCCTTCTGGGCAACAACATTGTCAACATTCTGGCCGTGGCCCTTGCGACCGCGCTGATGATCCGGCTGTTCGGCGGTTTTGGCGTGTTCCTTGCGACACTGGGAATGACCGCACTTGTGTTGGTGTTCTCGGAACTCTTGCCCAAGACCTATGCCATCACCGACCCGGAAACCGTTGCAAGCCGTGTTGCCCCGGTGATCCGTCTGCTGATCGCGATGTTTTCGCCCATCGTCTCGGCGGTTCGCGCCGCCGTGCGCGGCATCCTGCGCCTGTTCGGTGTGCAGGCCGATCCGGAAGGAAAGTTCCTCGCCCTGCGAGAGGAAATCGTCGGCGCCATTGCCCTTGGCCATTCCGAAGGGGCCGTCGAAAAAGAGGCGCGGGATCGCCTGCTTGGCGCGCTCGACCTTTCGGCCCGCACCGTCGAAGAAGTGATGCGTCACCGCCGCCGCGTCGAAATGATCGACGCCGACCGATCACCCGACGAAATTCTGACGCAGGTTCTCGCCTCCCCCCACTCGCGCCTGCCAATCTACCGCGGTGATGAAGAAAACATTCTGGGTGTGGTGCACGCAAAAGATTTGCTGCGCGAAGTGAACCGCCTTGTGCGCGCCGAAGCGGCAAGTCCGGCAGACCCCTCGGTTGGCGGTCTGGCGGGCCTTGATATCGTCAAGGTGGCAATGAAGCCCTATTTCGTGCCCGAAACCACGCCGCTTGACGAACAGATGCGCCAGTTTCTGAAACGTCGCACGCATTTTGCACTGGTGGTGGATGAATACGGCGGCCTTCAGGGTTTGATCACGCTGGAAGATATCATCGAAGAAATCGTGGGCGAAATCACCGATGAATTCGATCCCGTCGACAAGGACGGCGCTTTACGCCCGAACGACGCGGGCGATTTTGTTGTCGAAGGTACCATGACGATCCGCGATCTGAACCGCGCAATGGACTGGTCGCTGCCGGATGACGAGGCAAACACCATCGCGGGTCTGGTGATCCACGAGGCGCAGATGATACCAAACGAAGGTCAGGTGTTCCGCTTTCACGGCTTTCGATTTGAAGTCGCGGCCAAGCGGGAAAACCGCCTGACCAAACTCAAGATCCGCCCCTTGGAACGCAACGGGGCTTAGAAGAACCCGAAGTGATCGGCCAGATTGTTCAGGCTGCTGACGTTCAATAGTGTCAGGGTTTGACCATTGTCGAACGTAAATACGATATCGCCTGAAACCTCTTTGGCATAAGCACCAATAATCGCTTCGACAGTTGTTTCAGTCCGTGTTTTCAGTTCAGGGTCCAGCAGGATCTTGTCGTTCTGGCCCATATTGAAGTCACGGATGATGACTTTCGTCGCCTCTTCCTCGAAAACAAACGTATCGGCCCCTGACCCGCCAATGACAACATCATTGCCCGTGCCGCCGTTCAGCCTGTCATTGCCGCCATCGCCCACCAGCACGTCGTTACCACCGTCGCCCAGCAAGGTGTCTTTGCCCTCGCCGCCATACAAACTGTCGTCACCGTCCGCGCCGAGCAGTTTGTTACTGCCCCTGTTGCCCCAGATCTGATTGTCTCCGTCGCTGCCAGTAATGCCTTTATCTGCAATGCCTATCAGCCGGGCATCGTCGATCCCGCCTTGTAGAGTCGCATTTCCCGACAAGAAAAGCGTGTCTCGATTGACAAGGTCAACCTTGGCGTTTTCGTAGCGCACTTCGATCCTGACAGACCCCAACGCGCCGTTGTCACCGAACGCAACATTGACCATGGAAGTTTTCTCGACCTGAAGCGCATAGCCGCCCGCCGTCATAGTGGACACGCTTTTGCCATTTACATCAGCAATTTGAATGCCACCGCGCCCCTCGCGAATGTTGTAAAACTTGTCGTTGTTTCCATCGAAATAGGCGACCCCGGTAATGAATGCGTGATCACCACGCATTCCAAAGTCTTGCGTCAGCATAGAACCGGTGCTGCTTCCGTATTTCCCAATGACTTGCGAATATCCGACTTCCTGAAAGTAATTCGTCAACATGTTTGCGCGGTGATAGGCTGATTTCATCAGCGATGCGTGCTGCTCCTGTATGGTTTGTTCGGCGGTGCGGCCATGCGCCCCCTGAAACGCAATGTTTTCCCCCCATACACCACGGTAGCCCGCATTAGCCATGCGTTGACCCGCATCCGTGCCGGCATATCCCGTGTGGGAAAAAGTATCGGTGTTGAGCATCCAGGCCGAATGTCTCGTCGCTGCGGAATTGATGGCATCATTGGGCGCCAACGGCTGCTTGGGTGTGATCGACAGTTTCTGGATTCCGGCCGTATAGGGATCCAGATCCCCAATGCCTTGGTTAAGGCCAACTCCGTACTTGCCTGACTGTCCAGCCGGATCAAGGCGCGCCCGGTTCAGCAGTTCGATTCCATATTGTTCAGCCGCCGTTATCGACATCGGGTATCCTGAATGCAATCCGCAACGTCCACGCAGGGACCATGCTTCGGTTACATTCAGTTCACAGGGAAATGGGGCCAGCATTGGGCGACAATCGGGTCATAGAATGACAGATTGCACGCATTTACCTCAACCACTCTCACCCGCGTCAGCGGCGTTTGAACAGCGACCCCAGAACCCCCCGGATAATGGCCTGCCCCGACCGCGACCCAAGCTGCCGGGCAAAACTTTTGGCAAACGCTTCGCCCACTGAATCCGATCGGCTGGCAGGCTTGGGCTTGTCGGCACGCTGTGTGCCCCCGTCATAGCGCCGGCCGGACTGAAACTCCCGGTCCTGTTCGGCTTCCGTGGTGTCCGCCTCTTTCGCTGCGGCCTCGGCACGGCTGCGCAGCCGTTCGAACGCGCTGTCGCGGTCAATCGCCGCCTCATACTTGCCTTGCAAGGGTGACGCTTCGATCAACGCCCGCCGCACGTCCGCATCCACCGGCCCAAGCTGCGATGACGGCGGCCGGATCAGCGTCCGTTCCACGATCCCGGGAATACCCTTCGCCTCCAGAAACGACGTCACAGCCTCGCCGGTGCCCATGTCGCGGATGGCGTCTTCCGTCTTGAAACGCGGGTTGTCGCGGTAAGTTTGCGCCGCCATGCGCAGGTCTTTCTGATCGTTTGCCGTAAAAGCGCGCAGCGCATGCTGGACCCGGTTGCCAAGCTGGCCCAGAATTGTTTCAGGGACATCCGCCGGGTTCTGCGTGATGAAGTAGATCCCGACCCCCTTTGACCGGATCAGCCGCGCCACCTGTTCCACCTTTTCGATCAGGGCACGCGGCGCATCGTTGAACAGAAGATGCGCCTCATCAAAAAAGAACACGAGTTTCGGTTTGTCTGGATCGCCCACTTCGGGCAGCGATTCAAACAGTTCCGACAACATCCACAACAGGAACGTCGCATAAAGGCGCGGTGACTGCATCAGCTTGTCCGCCGCAAGAATGCTGATCCGCCCGCGCCCGTCTGCGTCGGTCAGCATCAGATCCGCCAGATCCAGCGCAGGTTCCCCGAACAGGCGGCTGCCGCCTTGATTTTCCAGAACCAGAAGCCGCCGCTGAATGGCCCCGATCGACGTGCTTGACACAAGGCCATAGCGGGTGCTGATCGTGTCAGAGTTTTCGGCGATGAAGACGAGCATCGACTGCAGGTCTTTCAGATCCAGAAGCGGCAGTTGCTCGTCGTCGGCCAGCCGGAAGGCGACATTCAGAACGCCTTCCTGCGGTTCGGTCAGTTCCAGAAGGCGCGACAACAAAAGCGGCCCCATTTCTGACACCGTGGCCCGAACCGGATGCCCCTGTTTGCCGTAAAGATCCCAGAACAACACCGGAAATGATTGATAGGTCAGGTCAAGGCCGATGGTCCTGGCACGCGCGGTGAACGCCTCGTGCAGCTTGCCATCTGCGGACCCCGCCGCAGCGATGCCCGCAAGATCGCCCTTCACGTCCGACATGAACACGGGAACCCCCGCCGCCGAAAACCCTTCAGCCAGAACCTGCAGCGTCACCGTCTTGCCGGTGCCCGTTGCCCCCGCGATCAGGCCGTGGCGGTTGCCGTACTTCAAAAGCAACTGTTGCGGCAGGGCATAGGCCTCGCCCCCGCCGCCTACAAAAATGTTGTCTGCCCCGTTCATCCCAGTTCCCCGCTCGGTTGTCCCTGCGGGCGAAAATACAAACTTAACCAGCCTATGCCAGTGTCACCTTGGCAGTGTTGCCCGATTGGGACCGCTGTGTGACTTCCTCCCTGTCGACTGGCCGCGTCCCGACCGGGGCGCGGCCCCTTTTCTGATTGCGCAAACACTTGATCCTGACACAAAAAATGCAGTTGACGGTTTCTGATTTCCCCCCTAGCGTCCCGTCGTATAAGTCGGCCAGTCCGACAGGGAGATCAAGAAACTGCGGAAAAAGGGTCGGTTCTCCGACCCTTTTTTTTGGTGCGGCTTTGCCCTTTGCGCGGAAAGGGGCTGATGGCAGATGGTTGGGTCTGGCGTGCCGTCGTTTTCCGGCCTGACTTGGCCAACAACCCGTGCTAAGCCGCAGCAAAATGAAATCATGGACATAATCCGATGCACAGTTTGCGTTACCCATTCCTTATCTCTGCTATCGTCCTGACCGGTCTGGCACAGCCGCTGTTCGCGCAAGACGCCACGACCGAAGCACCCGCTGTCGACGCTCAGGTCGAAGCCCCGGCCCTGCCCGGCACCGAAGCCCCCGCTGCAACCGAAGTGCCTGCCGCCGAAGCGCCTGCCGCCGCTGGGGCGGATGCCTTGTCGCTTGGCCAGCCCGCCGATGCGGCTGGTGCGGCACCCACCGATGGGCCCGGTTCCATCTATGTCGCATCCACCCACGATTCGTGGGAATTGCGCTGCCTGCGTGCGGAAGACGGGTCTGATCCCTGTCAGCTGTATCAACTGCTCAAGGATCAGGACGGCAATTCCGTGGCCGAAATCAGCATGTTCCCCCTGCCCGCCGGTCAGCCTGCCGTTGTTGGAGCAACCTTTGCCGCGCCGCTCGAAACCCTGCTGACCGAAGCGCTGCGTATTCAGGTCGATGCGCGCACCGCCAAGGTTTATCCCTTCACCTGGTGTGCCCAGGACGGCTGCATTGCCCGCATCGGTCTGACGGCCGAAGAAGTGGCCGCCTTCAAGGCCGGGAACACTGGAACCGCAACGATCGTGCCCGTGGTGGCACCCGATCAGAAGGTCGTGCTCACGATATCGCTCAAGGGTTTCACGGCAGGCTACGATGCGCTTGTCGCCTCGGCCACAGCGCCAGCGGCGGCCCCTGCCCCGGCACCTGCACCCTGATCAAAGCCCGCGCCCCGCAAAAGGGGCGCGGCTAAATCCGCCGAAGCGCCAGCACCGCGTTCATGCCCCCGAACGCAAAAGCATTGGACAGGGCCACATCAACGTTCGCATCGCGCGCCGTGTTCGGCACCACGTCAATCGCGCAGTCGGGATCGCGTTCTTCGAACCCGATCGTCGGTGCTATCACCCCCTCGCGCAACGCCATCAGACAGGCGAGGAGTTCGACAGCCCCCGTCCCGCCAATCAGATGCCCATGCATGGATTTGGTGGAGGATATCGCCAATTTGTCCGCATGGCCCGCAAACACTTCGCAAATTGCGGCACATTCCGTCTTGTCGTTCGCTGCGGTTCCGGTGCCGTGCGCGTTGATATAATCCACCTGATCCGCATTGATTTGCGCATCCCGCAAGGCACCTGCCATCGCCCGCACAGCACCGTTCTGCGATGGCATCACGATATCGGACGCGTCCGATGTCATCGCAAAGCCGATAACTTCGGCCAATATGTCCGCCCCCCGCGCCCGGGCATGTTCATAAGCCTCGAACACAAAAACGGCGGCCCCTTCGCCCTGCACCATGCCCGATCTTGTCCGGCTGAACGGGCGACACGCGTCGGTCGACATGACGCGCAGCCCTTCCCACGCCTTCATTCCCCCAAAGCACAGCATGGATTCCGATCCGCCGGTCAACATCACAGGTGCCACGCCGCCCCGGATCATCTGGAACGCCAGACCCATGGCATGATTGGAACTCGCGCAGGCCGTGGCCACGGAAAAACTTGGCCCCTGCAGGCCAAAGACCATGGAAACATGGCTTGTCGCTGCGTTGTTCATCAGGCGCGGCACAACAAAGGGATGCACCCGGTTCTTCCCATCCTGATAGACGGACCGATAGCTTTCGTCCCAGGTGTTCACCCCGCCGCCCGCCGTGCCCAGAATGACCCCGCTTGCAGCGCCAAGTTCGCCGTCAAAGGTCAGACCCGATTGTGCCACAGCCTGACGCGCGGATTGAACGGCGAACTGGGTGAACCGGTCAAACAGCACAATCTGCTGCCGCTCGAAATGCTGCTCGGGATGCCAAGGCTGCACCGGCGCACCGATCTGCGCCGCCAGCCTGTCGATATCGGCAAAAGACAGTCGCGTGATACCGCACTGCCCGCGCTTGAACGCGTCAAATGTGCCTGCAACATCCTGCGCCAAAGGGTTGATCGTCCCCGCCCCGGTAATCACCACACGGTTCATCGACGCCCACCCGCCAAGGGCGCGCTTTGCCGCATCAGGCCGCCCGGCCTGCGACAAGCGCTTCGACAGCCTGCACGACCGACGCCACCGAAGTGATATCAAACCCCGACTTCCCTGGTTCGTTCGCGTTAAACGGCACCGAAATGTCAAAGGTTTCCTCAATGGCAAAGATCATTTCCACTAACCCCAGACTGTCGATCCCAAGATCAGACAGCAGGGCCTCTGGCCGCACATCGCCCACATGCAAAAGTGCCTGCTCCGCAATAATGGCGATGATCTTGTCTTGCACGGTGTCGTCCATGTCGTGGCTGGCCCTATGCATTGTCGTCCTGTCTTGAAACAGTTTTCTGAAGCGCCGCCACTGTGGCCGCAAGTCGCGGCAAACGCCTCAGCGCCTTTTGCATCTCTAGATGGGTTTCCATCCGAACGGCAGGATAACCCAGAAGGACCCGCCCCGCCGGCGCATTGGTAAAAATCTTGGTTCCGCCCCCGGCAATCACGTCGTCGCCCACAAAGATGTTGTCATTGACACCACACTGGCCCGCAAGCACGACTCTGTCACCGATCCGGGATGATCCGGCAATGCCCACCTGCGCACAAAACAGACAGTCCCGGCCGACCTGCACATTGTGCCCGACATGAACAAGGTTATCGAGCTTTGTTCCCGATCCCACCACGGTATCACGGATCGTGCCCCGGTCGATGGTGCTGTTCGCACCCACCTCCACGTCATCACCCAGCGTGACAGCACCAAGCGAATGGATCCGCGTCCAGCTTTGTTCCGCGATCCGGTCACGCTGTCCCAGTGTCTTGCGCACTTCTTCCACGCCCGAAGGTTCGGGTGTCACAAAGGAAAACCCGTCCGCGCCGATCACAGCACCCGGCTGCGCGATCAAACGATCCCCGATGGTCACGCGCGCGCCAATATGGACGCCCTGAAGAATAAGGGCGTCACATCCGATGCTTACACCGTCACCAATCGAAACATGGCTTGCAATACGCGCGTTCGCGCCCACCCGCACATGCGCCCCGATGCTGACAAAGGGTCCGATCATCGCGCCCTCACCGATCTGGGCTGTGGGGTCGATCACGCTCATCGGATGGACGCCCGGCGCGATCTGTGGCCCCGCGTCCATCAGCCGGGTCAAGCCTGCCATGGCCAGCCGCGACCTCGGCGCAAAGATTGCAGCCTGCAAGCCAAGTGCGCGCCAATCCGCACCCGGCCAGACAAGCGCGGCGCGCGCATTCCCCTGTGCAAGGCCTTCGGCATAGGCCGGGTTCATGGCGAGTGCCAGACTGTCCGCCCCCGCCGCCGCCGGTTCAGCCGCACCCGTCACCGTCAGGTCAAGATCACCCGCCGCTTCGGCCCCCAAGGCCAGGGCGATGTCACGAATGGTATGGGACATGGCACCACCTTGCTGCACATCGGCAGGACATCGCCCCCACCCTTGCGCGCAAGTTTACCCCTGAACCGCAGGCATTGCCACCCCGGCCGCGACAAGCGCCTCAAGCACAAGGGCATCCCGGCCATAGATATCACGCCGGTAATTCATCCGTCCCTTCGCTGATGGAAAGGCCGTGAAATACACCAGATGCACCGGCACCGGCTGATCCAGTTTCAAAACACTTTCCGACCCGGTCTGCAGCACGGATTGAAAGGCCGCCTTCGGGTCATCCGTCTGCCTCGCAAGCAACGCGTAGGCAAAGCCGAATGGATCGGCAAGCCGGATACACCCATGCGAATACGCCCGAATTTCCTTTTCGAACAAAGACTTGGATGGCGTGTCATGCAGATAGATGTTATACTGGTTGGGGAACATGAACTTCACCAGACCAAGGGCGTTTCCATCCGACGGGGCCTGCCGCATCGCAAAGGGAAAATTGGCCGCCGTATAGGCGCCGAAATCCACCGCGCCACGGCTTACCGTGCGCCCGCTCCGGTCGATCAGTTGCAGATGGCCCGCAGCATTCGGATTGCGCTGCATCATCGGCAAGTATTCCTTTACCGTGATCGACCGCGGCACGCTCCACGACGGATTGACGACCATATGCTCCATCATGTCGGAAAATTCGGGCGTGCGCTGATCGGGCACGTCCTTGCCCACGACAGACCGGGTGGCGAAGGTCACCTTGCCATCGTCAACGATCTTGGCGGTAAAGTCGGTCAGGTTGACCCAGATATGCCGTTTGCCGCGCGGAATGTTCAACCAGCGCTGGCGCTCCAGCGCCACCAGAACCGACCCAAGCCTTTGATCCGGCCCCATGTTGATCTCGGCCAGTGTCGCCTCATCGGCTTCGCCATCGGGCGGCAGGCCGTGGTCGATCTGGAACACCTGTACCGCTTTTTCGATGCGGCTGTCGTAGTCCCGCATCGCCGCCGGGGCGAGGTAGCCCATCGCCATCAACCGGTCACGCAGCGCGATGACGGCGTCCCCCGACTGCCCCGGGGCAAGCGCACCCCCGGCAACCTGCGCGCCCCATCCGCCATTGGTCAGGGTCCGCTCAAGCCCAAGCTTTGTCTTGACCAGTTGGGCATATTCCGATGATTGCGGGGCCAGACTTGCCAGAAACGCATGGGGCGACCCGGCCAGAAACTGATTAAGGTTGCTGCGCGGGTCGTGCACCGGCACTTCGCGTTTGATGCCATCGTCGATCTTTGATGGGACAAGCGCGCCAGATTGCAGATCGCGCGAATAGTCGAGGAAAGCCCGCGTCATGCGAACCTCCAGCCTGCCGCGGTCACCTTCGGTCAGGGCTTGATGGTAGGCACCGACAAGGTCTGCAACAGCATAGCGCGTTACCGGCAGGCCATGATCGCCGGCATGTGACAACGTCGATAGAAACGCCTGCCTGCGGTCTGCATCATCCGCATCCGTCCAGATCGCGTCATAAGACCGGTCGCGATAGAACGTCGCAATGGCGTCATTGTCTGCGGCCGCTTCGGCCAAGGCCTGGACGAAGGGGGCGACATGCTGCGCTGCGGCAAAGGACGGCGGTAACACGGCCATAAATCCGGCGGCAGTTACGGCCGTCCGGGTCAAAACATTCACAAAAAGGGATTTCAGCATATAATCCTCGGGTCACCGCGCGTACACGTTCGGTCAAACTTCCGCGATTTCACAGGGGCTGTCCAATCACAAGCCTGCCAAACCGATGAAAAAGCGTCACAATTTGGCAACGAACGCGGTCTTTAGATATGGTTCCCTCATTTTCAGATTTATTCAGCGAATATTTGCCGACGCAGGCTTAACTGGCCGGGCCTTGACCATTCTCTGCTTGGGTTGCGATTCGTGCTGTGCCATAGTTACGAGGCACTTGGGGAAGAAGTTGCAGGCAACCACAGGAACATGTGGTAGAAATTTTGCTTAGGGACAGGCGCTCAGAATGACGAATGAACCGACGAACGGCCTGACACGGCGTGGCCTGCTTGGCATCTTTGCCGCAACCGCCGTGGTCGCAGCCCCCACCTATTCCAACGCCTTCGGGCTCCTGCGCGGTGCAGGCGATGTTCGCCGCGTCAGCATGTATTCGGGCCGGACGGGTGAAAGCATCGACACGATTTATTGGCTTGAAGGGGAATACATCCCGGAAGTCCTGAACGAGGTCAATCACTTCATGCGTGACTGGCGGTCGGGTGACACGATCAAGATGGATCCGCGCAATCTTGACGTGCTGGCAGCAGCCCACCGCCTGATGGACGTTAATGAACCCTACATGATGCTGTCGGGCTATCGCAGCAAGGCAACCAACGCCATGCTCCGCTCGCAGTCCAGCGGTGTGGCGCGCAACTCTCTCCACATGGTCGGCAAGGCCGCAGATGTGCGCCTCAAATCCCGGTCTGTCGGCCAGATGGCCCGTGCGGCAGAATCCTGTTCCGGTGGCGGCGTCGGTCGGTATTCTGGATCGAACTTCGTCCACATGGATTGCGGCCCGGTCCGGCACTGGGGCGGTTGATCCCCACCCATCCGGTTTGAAACAAGCGCCCCACGGGGCGCTTTTTCATGTCTCGGTCGCGCGGTCCCTGCCCCGGAACCCCATGGCCACCACGAACTTTTCAGAACTGTCCGACCGGCTTGCCGGCGGCTTCACATTGGCCACCTTGCGGAAGTGCTGCTTCAGCAGGGTCTGCATCGACAACTCCGCACCCCCGGCCAGTACCTTGGCGACAAAGGTGCCGTCTTCCTCCAGAACGTCGAAAGCAAAGGCCAGCGCCGCCTCTACCAGGGCCACGATCCGCAGGTGATCGGTCGCCTTGTGCCCGGAAGACGCCGCTGCCATGTCACTCAATACAACATCGGCAGGGCCGCCCAGCCATTCCTTCACCTTGGCATCCGCATCGTCGGCCAGAAAATCAAGCTGATGGATCTGCGCCCCGGCAATCGGCTCCACCTCTTGCAGATCGACGCCCAGAACGGTGCCCTGCGGTTTTCCCTTGCGGTCGCCCAACGCGTTGACACGCGTCACTGCAACCTGACACCACCCGCCCGGGGCACAGCCAAGATCGACAACCCGCGCGCCGGGTTTGAAAAAGCCGTACTTGTCGTCCAGTTCAAGAATCTTGAAGGCCGCCCGACCGCGAAACCCTTCCTTCTTGGCCCGCTGGACGTAAGGGTCGTTCAGCTGCCGCTCCAACCACAGCGTCGACGAAAGCTTGCGCCCCTTCGCCGTCTTGACCCGCACGCGCAATTCACGCTGCCCGCGCCCTGAAGTGTTCTTGATTTCCGTCATTGCGAGGGTCCGTCTTCCAATGCGCCATCCGCGCTCATCTGCGCGTATAGCAGACCTTCCCGCAGACCGCGATCCGCGACCGACAACCTGTCCGTCGGCCAGATTCGCATCAACGCCTGCAGGATCGACGCGCCCGACATGATCAACGCATGGCGGTCCCGCCCGATCCGCGGGTCCGTGCGCCTGCCTTCGGGGCCAAGCAGCAGATAGTCGCGGATCACCGTGTCGATCTGCAGACTGGTCATCAAAAGCCCGTCCACCTTGGTCCGGTCATACCGTTTCAGCCCCAGAAATGACGCGGCAACGGTGGTCACCGTGCCGCTCGTCCCGATGATCTGAAATCCCGCCCGCGGGGCCACTGCGTTGTAAGGCGAAAAGCTCGCCAGGTTCTCTTCGAAGAACCAGCTCATCAACGCGAATCGCGCGGCGTCGTCTTCGACATCGATGAACTGATCCTTCAGGGTCGCCACGCCAAGCGGCACCGAAATCCAGTCCACAACCTTTGCGGCGGGCTTGTCACCTTCACTGGAAAACCCGTTGCGCAGGCGCATGATGGCGCGGGATTTATCCTCGGGGGCCACCCCGGACAGATCGATCCAAACAAGTTCGGTTGATCCCCCGCCAATATCGACGACGAGCAGCTGTTCGGTCGTCCGCTCCACAAGCGGCGCGCAGGAAATGACCGCAAGCCGGGCTTCTTCCTCGGCCGGAATCACCTCCAGCGACAGGCCGGTTTCCCGTTTGACCTGCCGGATGAACTCTTTGGCATTGCGCGCGCGGCGGCAGGCCTCGGTCGCGACCAACCGCATCCGTTTGACGCTATGTTTCTCCAGCTTTTTCTGACAGATGCGCAGCGCCTGAATGGTGCGCGACATCGATGCCCTGCTCAGTTTGCCAGACGCCTCCAGCCCGGCGCCAAGCTGCACGGTTTTTGAAAAACTGTCCACGACTGTAAACTGATGGCCCTTCGGTTGGGCAATCAGCATACGGCACGAATTCGTACCAAGGTCCAACGCCGCATACAGCGGGGCCGGGCCGAAAAAAGCACGGGCGTTCGGTTCGACCAGCGGGTCAGGTTTGTCGCTGACACCAGATGCCGCCGGGATCGCGTCCGCCCGTCGGGGACGCTCGGGCGTCATCAGTCGCCCTCCATTCATGGTTCCCTCAAAGGTAGCCCCCTTGCGCCCGTGGTGCAAGCGGTTGCGTCCCTGTCGGCGCTGGCGGCCATCATAAACATGCAAAGAATTCATACCCGCGCCCATGGCGATGGACGAAGGCCTGCGTTAGAAAATTGGCGGGGTCGCTGGTTGCGCGCCGAATGTCGAAATCCGACATGGATTGTCGCCCTTCGTCGATAAGACAAGGGGAAAGATGGGGGATGAAACGCCGATGCCGGATGTCACAATAGTCTACTGGCGCGATATTCCGGCACAGGTGATTGTCGGCAAAGGGCGTCGCGGCTCCAAGGTGCAACTGACCGAACGTTTCGAACAGGCCATCGACCGCTGCGCCATGAAGATCGGTGCACGCGATACCGACAGTTATCTTGCCGAATGGCGCAAGGCCGAACCCTATGTCGTCGAAGGCGAACCTGACGCCGTCGCCGCAGCCGAGGCAGCGCGCCTTGAAGCAGAGTTCGACACCGCGCGGCTGAAATACCTGATCGACAATGAAGGTCGGGCCTAACGCCCGTTTTTGGAGAGTTTGATGGCCCTGTTTTCCATGCGCCGCGATGTCGCCCCCTCCGAGCCTGCAAAGGCCGAGGTGGAGGCGTTCCTGAAGAGCTATTCCATCGAAGTGATGCCGCGCACCGCCGAAAAGGTTGATGATTTCCGCACCCTTCTTCCCCAAGGCACCCGCGTTTATATCGCCCACATCGACGGAACCCCGATCGAAGATATGGTCGCCACGGCCAAACGCCTGAATGCCGAAGGCTATGTGGTGATGCCCCACTTCCCCGCGCGCATCATCCCCGACCGTGCCACGCTTGCCGACTGGATCGCCCGCTATCAGGGTGAGGCTGATGTCAAACAGGCACTGTTGTTGGGCGGCGGTGTCAACACGCCTGCGGGCGACTTCAACGCATCCATGCAACTGATTGAATCGGGGCTGTTTTCCGGGTTTGATCGCCTTCATGTCGCGGGCCACCCCGAAGGCAACCGCGATATCGACAAGGATGGTGGTGATGCCATCGTGATGCAGGCCTTGGCGTGGAAACAGGCTTTTTCAGAACGCTCTGACGCAAAGATGGCGATTGTCACGCAATTCTGTTTCGAGGCGGACCCTGTCATCGCCTGGGCCAACAGGCTGGCTGACGCTGGCATCCACCTGCCTATTCATATCGGCGTCGCCGGTCCGGCCAAGCTTCAGACTCTGATCAAGTTTGCCATCGCCTGCGGTGTCGGTGCATCAATGCGCGTGCTGCAAAAGCGTGCGATGGATGTCACCAAACTTCTCATGCCCTACGAGCCGACGGAATTTGTTGCGGCCCTTGCCGCGCACAAGGCGAAAAACCCGGCCTTCGGCATTGAAAACGTTCACTTCTTCCCCTTGGGTGGCATCAAGACGAATGCCGCCTGGGTTTCCGAAAACGGCGGCGCTTCGGGCGTTCCTGCCAGCAACCAAGGATAACGCATGACCCGCACCGTCATCGAAAGCAAGACACGCACTGTGGTGATCGGCTTCGACGAGCCCTTCTGCGTGATCGGCGAACGGATCAACCCCACGGGCCGCAAAAAGCTTGCCGCTGAACTGGAGGCGGGCGATTTTTCGACAGTCGAACGCGATGCTTTGGAACAGGTGGCTTGCGGTGCCATGGTTCTGGATGTGAACTCTGGTGCGGTCTTCACCAACCGAATGGCGCAGGACCCGCGCTATGCCGACAACAACTTTGTCGAACCGCCCCTGATGCGTGAATTGATCCTGCGCATCCAGGCCATCGTCGATGTGCCCTTGTGCATCGACAGTTCTGTCCCCGGCGCGCTGGAAGAAGGGTTGCGGGCCTGCGAAGGCCGCCCCCTTCTAAACTCGGTCACGGGCGAAGAACACCGTCTGGAACTGGTTCTGCCGCTGGTCAAGAAATATGGCGTGCCGGTGGTGGCCATTTCCAACGATGACACCGGCATTTCCGAAGACCCGGACGTGCGGTTTGCCGTGGCAAAGAAGATCGTGGAGCGTGCGGCCGATTTCGGCATTCCCGCGCATGACATCGTGGTTGATCCCCTCGTGATGCCAGTCGGTGCCATGGGCTCTGCCGGGCAACAGGTGTTCACCCTTGTGCGCCGACTGCGCGACGAACTGGGCGTCAACACCACCTGCGGCGCATCGAACATCAGTTTCGGCCTGCCCCACCGCCACGGCATCAACGCGGCGTTCCTGCCGATGGCAATTGGCGCGGGCATGACCTCTGCCATCATGAACCCCATCCGCCTGCAGGAAATGGAGGCGATCCGCGCCGCGAACTTCCTGATGAATCACGACGCCAACGGCGGCGAATGGATCAGATTCGCCAAAGTGCTGGAAGCTGTAGAGGCCGGGGCCACCTTTGCCGAAGCGTCGGCCGCCGCCAATTCCGCCACTTCCGGGCGGCGCGGCGGGCGCAAGGCGCGGGGTTAAGGCGGGAAAATCCGCTTTGCGGACCCTGCCCTGCGGTGTTCAATCTGTTCCAAGGTGTGGACTTCGCCCTTGTGAGCGGCTTTTGCCACGTTAAGTCTCTGCCCAATCGCCAAGGCCCGACACGAAGGCCAACCCATCAGGATTGCCAGAAAAACATGACCGATCAGTCCCCATCAGACGCGCTTGTGATCTTCACCCCCTCCGGCAAACGGGGCCGTTTTGCATTGGGCACGCCGGTTCTGACGGCGGCCCGTCAACTGGGAGTCGATCTCGATTCGGTCTGCGGCGGGCGGGGCATCTGCTCCAAATGTCAGATCACGCCCGGCTACGGTGAATTCCCCAAACACGGCGTCACTGTCGCGGAAGGTGCGCTGTCGGAATGGAACGCCGTCGAAGACCGCTACAACCGCGTGCGGGGGCTGACCCCGGGACGCAGGCTTGGCTGTCAGGCGCTCGTCCTTGGTGATGTCGTGATAGACGTGCCGCCGGAAAGTCAGGTGCACAAACAGGTCATCCGCAAGTCGGCAGCACAGCGCGATATCGTCATGGACCCGGGCACCCGCGCGCTTTACGTCGAAGTGGCCGAACCCGACATGCACGAACCCACCGGCGATCTGGAGCGTGTGATCCGCGCCCTGCGTGATCAATGGCAGATTGCCGATGTGCAGGTCGATCTGCCCGTCCTGCGTCGTCTGCAACCGGTGTTGCGCAAGGGCGAATGGAAGATCACCGTCGTGCTGAACCGCGGTCATGCGGATGCCGCCCACCGTATTCTTGACCTGCACCCCGGCTTTCACGAAGACCGCCTTTATGGGCTCGCCATCGACCTTGGCTCCACCACCATCGCGGCCCATCTGTGCGATCTTGGCGACGGATCAGTGCTCGCTTCCAGCGGCGTGATGAACCCGCAGATCCGCTTTGGCGAAGATCTGATGAGCAGGGTATCCTATGCCATGATGAACCCCGGCGGTGACGTCGAAATGACCCGCGCCGTGCGCGAGGCCATCAACGATCTTGCCGTTACCATCGCTAGCGAGGCTGGCATCTTGCCGCGCGCAATTTACGAAGTGGTTTTTGTCTGCAACCCGGTCATGCACCACCTTCTCTTGGGGATCGACCCGGTGGAACTCGGACAGGCCCCCTTTGCGCTGGCCACGTCCGATTCCATGTCGCTTGACGCCCGCGATCTTGGTCTGACGGCACTGAATGATGCGGCAAGGGTCTATATCCTGCCCTGCATCGCGGGCCATGTCGGTGCCGATTGCGCGGCTGTCGCCCTGTCCGAAGAGCCCAACAAATCCAAGGACATGGTCCTGATCGTCGACGTTGGCACCAATGCCGAAATTTTGCTGGGCAACGAACACCGCGTTCTGGCCTGTTCGTCGCCCACAGGCCCGGCATTCGAAGGCGCGCAGATCAGTTCCGGACAGCGCGCCGCCCCCGGCGCCATCGAACGGGTGGAGATTGACCCCATCACCAAGGAACCGCGCTTTCGCGTGATCGGCAGTGATATCTGGTCCAATGAACCCGGTTTTGATGCGGTCACGGCGCAGACCGGGGTTACCGGCATCTGCGGGTCGGGTATCATCGAGGCGGTCGCCGAAATGCGCATGGCGGGTCTGGTTGATCCGGGCGGCCTGATCGGTTCGGCCGAACAGGTCGGCAGCGCCCGCATGATCCCCACGGGCCGCACCCATGCCTATCTTCTGCACGACGGCAGCGAACAGGGCGGCCCTGTCATCAGCGTCACCCAAGGCGACATCCGCGCCATTCAGCTTGCCAAGTCCGCGCTGTATGCCGGCGCGCGACTTCTGATGGATGAAATGGGTATCGATCATGTGGACCGGGTGGTCCTCGCCGGGGCATTCGGCGCGCATATCAGTGCCAAGCACGCGATGGTGCTGGGCATGATCCCAGATGTCCACCTGTCAAAGGTCACCTCCGCCGGGAATGCCGCCGGCACCGGCGCGCGGATCGCTTTGTGCAATCTTGGCGCACGCGCGCAGATCGAACAGACTGTTCACCACATCCACAAGGTCGAAACCGCGATCGAACCACGTTTTCAGGAACACTTCGTCGCCGCGAACGCGATTCCCCATGCCACTGACCCCTTTCCCGAACTGGCCCGTATCGTCACCCTGCCCGATGTCAGCTTCAACGCGGGCGGCGGCGGTGGTGAGGGCGGGCGCAAACGGCGGCGCGGCTAAGACAGGCCGCAGCCCCGTTTGCCAAGACTTGCGAACCGCCGCATCCACGGCTAGCGTCCCGGCATGGATGATCCGATTGCAGACCTGTTGATCCGAGTGGCCGCCGAAGACCGGGCGGCCTTCAAGGAACTATACAAAAAGACCTCCACGAAACTTTTCGGAGTTCTGATGCGTATCTTGGGTAACCGCGCTGAATCCGAGGATGCCTTGCAAGAAGTTTTTACCCGTTTCTGGCTGCGTGCAAGCCGGTTTGACCCCGAAAAGGGGCGTGCGATGACATGGCTGATCGCCATTTGCCGCAACCATGCCATCGACCGCATTCGTGCCAGACCCGCCGAAACCAGCGATGATGATGCTGTTCTCGCCCTTCAGGATTACCGCCAGGGGGCCGAGGCGACCCTTGTCGCCAAAGGCGAGGCGCGCCGCGTCATCGACTGCATGGCGCAGCTTGAACCCGACAAGGCACAGGCGGTGCGCGGGGCATATCTTGGCGGCCTGTCGTATCAGCAACTCGCCGACCGTCATGGCGTTCCGCTCAACACCATTCGCAGCTGGCTGCGCCGCAGCCTGATGTCCCTGCGGGAGTGTTTGGGAGCATGACCGACGAATTTGCCCACAGCGACGAAGACGACATCCTTGCCGGGGAATATGTGCTGGGTGTTCTGACTTTGTCCGAACGCCTGTCTGTAGAAACCCGGATGAAACTCGATACCGGGTTCGCGCGCCGCGTCGCCCAGTGGGAAAACGACTTTGGCCCGATCAATGACGGTTACGCCGAACTCAAGGCCCCCAATGTCCTTCCCCGCGTCGAGGCGCGCCTTTTTCCAAAGAAGCGCCGGATCAGCAATTTTTCCTGGTTCCAGTTTGTGATGGGAACAGCCAGCGCAGCCGTGGTGGCCCTAGCTATCTTCCTGATCCTGCCCAATCCGCAGCGCCCCGAAATGGTCGCCGTGTTGCAAGCCGAGGCGCAGCCGCTTGTCTTTACCGCGAGCTATGACGGACAGGCGCTTTATGTGCAGCAGACCGGCGGCCCAGCCCCGGATACCGGGCGCGACTATGAACTCTGGTTGATCGTGGGTGACGCCGCACCTGTGTCGCTTGGCGTGCTGGATGGTCAATCCGTCCGTCGCCCGATGATCGACATTGTTGATGGCATGGTCCTTGCCGTCAGCCTTGAACCCGCGGGCGGTTCGACGACGGGCGCGCCGACCGGGCCTGTTCTTGTGACAGGTGCTGTGAATATCTGACGAGGCCCTTTTGTGTGGGGATAGGGGCGGGTGAAGTTGCACCCGCCCCTTTTCATTGGCGCAAACTTTATGTTTTCACGAAACCGTGAACTTGCACCACCCCCTGCAACTTTACCCCGAAACGCCCCGTAAGTCTCGGTGTAAGGCAGGGATAGGCCCTGCCTCATGAGGAGACTATCATGTTCAAATCGTTCACTTTTGCTGGTCTGACCGCAGTTGCAGCCTTGTCCGCGTCGGTGGCTTTTGCCGAAAATCCGATGGTCGGCGGTGCCGCCATGTACGAAGACAAGAACATTATCGAAAACGCCGTGAACTCGGCTGACCACACAACGCTGGTTGCCGCTGTTCAGGCCGCTGGTCTGGTGGAAACGCTGCAGGGCGAAGGCCCGTTCACCGTGTTCGCCCCGACGAACGAAGCGTTTGCAAAACTCCCGGCTGGGACAGTCGAAACCCTGCTCAAGCCTGAAAACAAGGACCAGCTGGTCAAGATTCTGACCTGCCACGTCGTCGCGGCCAATGCCCTGTCCACCGACATCGTCGGCATGATCGAAGCAGACGGCGGCAGCCATGTTGTCCCGACTGTCGGCGGCTGTGAATTCACCGTCACCACGAAAGACGGCAAGGTCATGATCGAAGACGGAATGGGCAACATCGCCAATGTCACCATTGCAGATGTGAAACAGTCGAACGGCGTGATCCACGTCATCGACACCGTCCTTCTGCCCAAGATGTGATGGGTCAGGCCGGATGTGGTCTCTTCCATCCGGCCAACCCTGACCATGGGGGGTACTGCATCTGTCCCCGCTTTGCCCCCGGAAGGCCGTCGCATTTGCGGCGGCCTTTTCCATGATGCTTGTCAGGTCTGCACGTTGTGACCTAAGGTAATCGGGATTTCAGGTTCGGAGTGATTGATGCGTTTATTTTTTCGCCATGCCGTTTCGGTTGTTCTGACAGGTTTTTTCCTTTTCGGATTGACACTTTCCGCCCAGGCAGAGGGGAAATCCATTATCGTTCTGGACGCCTCCGGCTCTATGTGGGGACAGATCGACGGGCGCGCAAAGCTTGAAATCGCGCGTGAAGCACTGGCCACTGTTCTGGACAGCCTGCCAGCCGATACAGAACTTGGCATGATTGCTTATGGGCACCGAACCAAAGGCGACTGCGCGGATATCGAATTGCTGGTCGCTCCTGCCGTCGGCACCGGCCCTGCGATTGCGCAGGCCGCGATGGACATGCAGTTTCTGGGCAAGACACCCCTGACCGAGGCCGTGCGGCAGGCGGCGTCCGAACTCCGCTCCACCGAAGAAAAGGCAACCGTCATTCTGATCACCGACGGGATCGAAACATGCAACGCCGACCCCTGCGCCCTTGGCGCGGAATTGGAGGCATCGGGCGTTGATTTCACCGCCCATGTCGTAGGTTTCGGCCTGACGGAAGATGAGGGCAAACAGGTGGCCTGCCTTGCCGACAATACTGGCGGTCTTTACATTCAGGCCAAGGATGCAGGGGCATTGGTGGACGCCCTGAAAACCACCGTATCGGCGGCCCCTGCCCCAGCGCCTGCCCCGGCGCCCGAACCTGAAAAAGTAGCACTCGAATTCAACTATGCGCCAAGGCTTGTTCTGGCCGAAGGCGGGCCCGAGGTGTCGGGCGATGAAGGTGCTGGCTGGGAATTGTTCACCCGCGCCGCAGACGGTTCACGCGGCGAAAGCGTCCGGACCGACTATGGATCGTTCCGTGCACTTGTTGAACCGGGAACCTATGTTCTGGCCGTTCGCCTTGGCGACGCCACGGCCGAGACGGAAGTCACAGTCACCGATGATGCGTTGGCTGAACCGGTAGTCGTTCTGAATGCGGCACGTCTGGTTCTGCATCCAAAGCCCACCGCAGACGGCGCAGTCGATGATGCCGCGTCGGTAAACCTGTCGAATTCATCCGGCTTGGATACGACCTATTTTGGCTCCACAAAAACCTATGTTCCTGCCGGTGACACCGTCGTGAAGGCAGGCCTCGGCGCGGCGTCGGTGGTGGAAACCCTGACACTCGCCCCCGGCGACGTTCTGGAACGGGACATCGTCATTGGAACGGGAAAGGCCCTTGTCGAAGGCTACTACGCGCCCGGTGCCAAACTTGAGGGGGGAACAGAATTCGTCGAGATCATGTCAGGCAAGATGGCGATTGATGGCAGCCGTGACCTTGTCAGCTATGGCTATGGTTCGTCCCAGTCATTTGACCTTGCGGCCGGCGATTACGTCGCCGTCGTCAGCCTTGGCGTCGCAAAAGCCGAGGCACCCTTCAGCATCAAGGTCGGGGAACAGACCACAGTGCCCGTCACCCTGAACGCCGGCGTCCTTGGCGTCACCGCACCAGGTGCCACATCGATCGAGGTTTTCGAGGCAAAGCCGGATCTGAATGGCAACCGCACGTCGGTCAGCTTTGAATACACGGAAAATACGAATGTAACACTGCCTGCAGGTGACTTTGTCGTGGTCGCCACCCGCGGCGAAACTGCGTCCGAGGCTGCCGTGACGATCCAGCCGGGGGAACGAACCGAAGCGTCGTTGCCCTGATGCCCCGCCGCGCAGACCTTGAGGCCAAGGCATTTGGTTGACCCTTGACGCACAGCCAAGGCTGGCTTAGGTCGAAGCGCAACGCGGGTGTAGCTCAATGGTAGAGCAGCAGCTTCCCAAGCTGAATACGAGGGTTCGATTCCCTTCACCCGCTCCAGTTTGACCAACCGACAGAACGTTGATTGCGCTGGCAGGGGCAACTTGTCACAAGACGGCGCCGAGCAGGATTTGAGTATGGTAAAGACGTGTTATTTGCATTTCGGAATGCCAAAGACAGGCACAACGTCAATCCAGCATTCTTTACACCGATTTGAAAACGACAAAATCGTTTACGCAAAATTCGCCGAAACGCATCACAGTACCGGTCTGCAACTTTTGTTTTCCGAAGACGGGATGCGGTTCAATCAAACCGCACATGACCGCAAACTGGCCAAGATCGGTGTCGATTCCCTGCGCAAAAGGTACAAACGTCGCCTTGATGCCAGCGTGTCGGGCGACCGTGACATGATCTTGTCGTCAGAGTTGATCAGTGACCGGCTGACCTTTGCCGAACTCACCAAACTTCGCGACTATCTGCGCCAGCATTTTGACGAGATCCGCGCCATTGCCTATGTCCGGCCGTTTCAAAGTAGTGCACCCAGCAATTTTCAACAGCGGATCAAATCCGGGTCAGATGTTTTCAGTGTCGGCACAGCCGGTTACCGCAAGCGCATAGAGCCGTTCTTCACCCTGTTCGGGCGGGAAAATGTTGAACTCGTACCCTTCATTCGCAACCAGTTGAAGGGCGGCGATGTCGTCGTAGACTTCCTGACGCGCGTGGGGATTGATCCGGCAGCCGTTGTTCCGGTGACCAAGAACGAGGCGCGATCCCTCGAGGCGATTGCCCAAATCTACATGCAGAACTGCTTTGCCCCGATCGGTTTGGAAGGCCCGCTGCAAAACCGGCGCAGACTTGCGCTGTCGCTTGATCTCGCCGGTTTCGGAACAAGGAAAGTAGGCTTTTCCAAAGAGTTGATGGACGAGGCAGTGGATCGTTGTGCCGACGACATTGCCTGGATCAGCAAGGAAATCGGTCAGGATATGACGGGTTCCTATGTCGAAGTTGAAGAACCGCTTCGGGATGTGCAGCACCTGATGTCCATTGCACATGTCTGTCGCGGCGCGGCTTTGGACCATCTGAACGGTTTGCGCAGCGCTGGCAAAAGCCGCCTCGCCGAAGTGAACAAGCAGGAAGCGGCTGGCAAGAACCCGATCAGGGTGGTCAAGGCACAACGCGGCCGCGTGATGCGCCGCATCCGCAAGTTTTTTGGCGTCCGTTAAGGCCGCACTTTCAGACACAAGGAAACTCCGATGTCCTCCATCACCCGATTTAACGCCGGTCCCCGCATGAGCGAGGCTGTGGCCTTCAACGGCATCGTCTGGCTTGCCGGGCAGGTCGGAACACCGGGCGACAGTGTGGCAGATCAGACGCGCCAGTGCCTTGCCGAGGTTGATCGCATCCTTGGTCAGGCAGGCACGGACAAGACACGCATTCTGTCTGCCCAGATCTGGCTGGCCGATATGACCCAGTTCGCCGAGATGAATTCGGTCTGGGACCAGTGGGTGCCACAAGGCCACACCCCGGCCCGTGCGACGGGTGAGGCGAAACTGGCGGCACCGGGTTACCTGGTCGAAGTGATCGTGACGGCAGCGCTTCCCTGATCAGGCCGGGGCGTCGGGCAGAACGGCGGGCTTTTCCGCCTTTTTAACCCATTTTCCGGCTTCTTCTGCCCAGTACTGTGCGGCATGCCCCTGCGCTGTCACCTGTGTCCACCGGGTTCGCGCAGTCGCCACCGCGCCATCGTCACCGCCGTCGAACAGAACGAATGTGCGCTCCATCGCCGCGACCTCGCCGTCGCGCGGTTCCGCGCCATCCAGCAACATCAGGGCCTTGGCCCCGTTGGCAATCGGCCCAAGACCGATGAGAACAGGTTGTTCGCGGTCCAACGGTCCGCCTTCCAGCCCGTGGGGCAGAAAATCTTCGGGCGGCCCCAGCCACAAACGTTCATCCAGCCGTTTCAATCGCGCCTCGTCGGTCCCGCGAACCATGACGCGCCACCCCATGCCAAGGGCACGGCCAATCAGGGTCCGCGCCGTATCCTCGGCTGCAGAGGCGGTCAGGTGATAGAACATGACCACGCCCACGACGGTCAGCTTTCGTAACGATCCCGGATCAACCGGTTGAGCGCCATGACGCCCCAGCCGGTGGCCCCCTTTGGTGCGAGCGTCGTATCCGATTTCACCAGCGCCGTGCCTGCAATATCAAGGTGGCACCAGGGCATGTCATCCCTGACGAACCGTTTGAGGAATTGTGCCGCCGTGATGGCCCCGCCGTCCCTGCCGCCCACGTTCATCATGTCGGCAATGCGCGATTTCAGCTTGTCGTCGAACGCCTCATTCATCGGCAGGCGCCAGGCGAGTTCGCCTTCGGCTGTAGCCGCCTTCAGAAACGCGTCCGACAATGCGTCGTTGTTCGAAAAAAGGCCCGTGTATTCATGGCCTAATGCCACGATGATGGCCCCCGTGAGAGTTGCAAGGTTGATGATGCCCGTGGGCTTGAACCGTTCTTGCGCGTACCAAAGCACATCCGCGAGAACCAGCCGCCCTTCGGCATCTGTGTTGATCACCTCGATCGTGTCGCCCTTCATGGAGCGCACAACGTCGCCCGGACGCTGCGCCTTGCCATCCGGCATGTTTTCAACAAGCCCGACAAGACCCACCACATTGGCCTTTGCCTTGCGAAGCGCCAGCGTCCGCATGACGCCCGCCACAACACCGGCACCGCCCATGTCCATTGTCATTTCTTCCATGCCGCCCGCCGGCTTGATCGAAATGCCGCCGGTGTCGAACACCACGCCTTTGCCGACAAGGGCAAAGGGTGCCTCGTCAGCGCCGCCCTTCCATTGCATCACAACCAGTTTGGAGGGCATTTCCGACCCCTGCCCCACACCCAGCAGTGCGCCCATGCCCAGCTTGGCCATGTCGGCCTCTTCCAGTATCTCCACCTCAAGACCAATTTCCTGCATCGCGGCAAGGCGGCCTGCGAAATCATCGGTGGTCAGGATGTTCGCAGGTTCGTTCACCAGATCACGCGTGAAAAACACGCCTTCGGCCAAGGCTGCCATCGGTTTGGCAAGCACGGCCGCCGCCTCGGCATCGCTGACCATCATCGTGACAGGGCCGGGTTCCGTCTGCTCGCCCGTCTTGTGCGGTGTGAAATCATAGGCGCGCATTGCGATGCCGAAAGACACATCTGCAGCGCGCTGGATGCCTTCGGCCAGAACGAGCGTCGCCGTCTTGTTCAGTCCACGCCCGATGGTGCCGCCCGCTTTGCGCGCCTGCGCCATATCGGCACGACGATCCAGCCGGATGACCTGCACTACATCGGCGGCAAGGCCGGATGGAAAAGACAGGTCCTGCCCCTCGCCCGGCTTCACCTTGCCAAAGGCTTCGGATGCAACACAGCGTGCCAAAGCACCCTTCATCAGCCGGTCAACCCGCCGCGCCGCCGGCCCAAGCCTGCCGTCGTCACCGACAAAAACGACGATGCGCCCCTTTGCTTCTGCAAGAAGCGTCAGGTCGGTTTCGTGAAACTGGATCGGAACAGGTTGGGACATGGGGCCTCTCGGACGGAACAGGGGTTCAGGCAGGGAATGGGCGGACCCTAGCGGCGAGCCCTGGCAAAGACCAGATAGCAGTTTTCCCTGCCCGCTTTTTCGTCTAGCGTCTGGCTATTGCCGTGAACAGGGGGCTGCCGCCGACATGCCGAAATTCGACAGATACCTGCTGTCGCAACTGCTGGCGCTGTTTGGATTCTTTTCGCTGGTTCTGGTGGGCATCTATTGGGTGAACCGTGCCGTCGGGTTGTTTGACCAGTTGATCGGCGATGGCCAGACGGCACTTGTCTTTCTGGAATTCTCGCTGTTGACGCTGCCGAATGTAATCCGCCTTGTTCTGCCGATTTCCGCCTTTGCTGCAACGGTTTACGTCATCAACAGGCTGATGTCGGAAAGTGAGCTTGTGGTGATGCAGGCCACGGGTTTTTCGGCATTCCGGCTGGCCCGGCCGGTGTTTGTGTTCGGCCTGATCGTGGCTCTGATGATGCTTGTCCTGGTGCACGTTCTGGTCCCGGCAAGCCGCGCGACCCTTGCCATGCGCACAGCCGAAATCTCGCAGAACGTGACGGCGCGCTTTTTGAATGACGGCCAGTTCATGCATCCTGCCAAAGGCGTCACCCTGTATATTCGCGAGATCACGCCAAATGGCGAACTTCGCGATCTTCTGCTGACAGATGATCGGTCGGAACGTGACCGCCTGACATATACGGCGCGGCGCGCATTGATGGTGCGCGGCGATGCGGGGCCAAAGCTGGTGATGCTCGACGGGATGATCCAGTCGCTGTCACGCGACGACGATCGGCTGTCGATCACGCAATTCGCCGATTTTACCTATGACATTGGTGGCATGATTTCTGGGGTGGAACTGGGCGGGCGCAGTCTGGAAGAGCTGTCGACGATGGAACTGCTGGCCCCAACAGATGCCCTTTATGCTGAAACCGGCGAAAGCCGCGCCGCTTTCTTGTACGAGGCGCACAGCCGCTTTTCCCAACCGCTGCTGGCCAGTGCTGCGGCGATGATCGGTTTTTCGGCACTTCTTCTTGGCGCGTTCAGCAGATTTGGGCTTTGGCGGCAGATCATCTTTGCGGTGGTGTTGTTGATTTTCGTGCAACTTGTGAACACGGGGGCCACCTCGGTGGGTATGCGCGACGAACGCGCGTGGCCGCTGACCTATGCGGCGCCCATTCTGGGGCTTGGGATATCGGCGATTCTTCTTTG
Organism: Gemmobacter sp.; assembly: GCA_031425195.1. Lineage (GTDB taxonomy): Bacteria > Pseudomonadota > Alphaproteobacteria > Rhodobacterales > Rhodobacteraceae > JANPIX01. Next base: position 91,576 of record JANPIX010000026.1, read on the forward strand.
GGTGGCACAACGCCCGCGTCGTCGCCGTGCACATGCCGTTGGGGGGGGCCTATGACCCTTTCCATGTACATTGCCCGCCGGTTTTCCGGGATGGTGCTGCGGGTATTTCTTGGCTTTTTTGGCATCATGCTTTTGATCGACATGCTGGAGCAGTTGCGCCGGTTTTCTGACCCCGCGATCAGTTTCGGGCAGGCGGCGTTGCTGGCGTTTCTGAACGTGCCAAGCACGCTTTACCGTATCCTGCCGCTTATTCTGATCATGTCTGCCATTGCGATGTTTCTGGCCCTTGCACGATCAAGCGAACTTGTCGTTGTTCGCGCTGCTGGCCGGTCGGGCCTTCGGTTTCTGGCAACGCCGGTCATTGTGGCCTTGCTGATGGGCAGTATTGTGGTGGCCGTGTTCAACCCTTTGGTGGCCGCAACCTCCAAACGCTATGACCTTTTGTTCACGGAATTGGCGAACGGTACAGGCAGGACACTGTCGATCAGCGAAGATGGCCTGTGGCTGCGTCAGGGCAGCGACGACGGCCAAACCGTCATCCACGCGCTGCGGGCCAATCTGGACGGGACGCAGCTTTACGACGTGTCATTCCTGCGGTTCGATGACGGCGGGATTGCAACAAGCCGGATCGAGGCTAAAAGCGCCACCCTGCAGCCCGGTTTCTGGGTACTGAACAACGCCAAGCAGTGGAACCTGCGCGCCACCAACCCCGAGGCTGTGGCAACCCGACCCACTGCGCGGGTGGAGATTCCGTCCGACCTGACGCGCGAGGCGATTCGCGACAGTTTTGGCACCCCAAGCGCCATTCCGTTCTGGGGCCTGCCCGGCTATATCCAGGGGTTGGAGCGGGCGGGCTTCTCGGCGCGCAGCCATCAGGTCTGGCTGCAGATGGAATTGGCACAACCGCTTCTTCTGGCCTCGATGGTGCTGTTGGCGGCGGGGTTTACCATGCGTCATGCCCGCTTTGGTGGCACGGGGCCGATGGTGCTGCTTGCATTGATGTCGGGTTTTGCCGTTTTTTTCCTGCGCAACTTTGCGCAGGTTCTGGGCGATAATGGCCAGATACCCATTCTGATGGCAGCCTGGGCCCCACCCCTTGCCGCCACGCTGTTTGCGCTTGGCCTGCTGTTGCATCTGGAGGATGGCTGATGCGCCGCGTCCTTCGGGCCCTGATGTTTTTGGCGCTGATGGCATTTCCTGCCACGGCGCAGGATACGGCAACACTGGTGGCCGACCGTGTTTCCGTCAGCGGGAATTCGACGCTGGTGGCCGAAGGGGGCGTGCAGGTTTTCTATCGCGGCCAATCCCTGCGCGCCACGCGCATCGAATATGACCGCGTCACCGACCGTCTGGTGATTGAAGGGCCGCTTGCGTTATCCGATGGCAAAGGCACGCTTCTCCTTGCCAGTCAGGCCGATCTTGGCGCAGATCTTGCCGATGGCGTGCTGACGTCGGCCCGTCTGGTGCTGAACCGGCAACTGCAGGTCGCGGCGAACCAGATTTTCCGCAGCGGCGGGCGCTATACCGAGCTTTCGAATACTGTGGCCTCGTCCTGTCAGGTCTGCGCCAGCAATCCGACACCTCTTTGGGAAATCAGGGCGCGCCGGGTGGTTCACGATCAGGCGGCACAACAGCTTTACTTCGAACAGGCGACACTGCGTCTGGCCGGGCTTCCGGTTTTCTATCTGCCGCGACTGCGGATGCCTGACCCGACATTGGACCGGGCAGATGGCTTTCTGGCACCGCGTTTGCGCACGCGCAGCAATCTGGGAACCGGCGTGCAGGTGCCCTATTTCAAAACACTGGGGCCAAGCCGCGATCTGACAGTATCTCCTTATTTTACCACAAAAGGCACTCGGTCTGTTGATTGGCGATACCGTCAGGCGCTCGACTTCGGGGCGTTCGAAGTGGCGGGCGCCGTATCGCGCGACAGGCTTCGCCCCGGCGAAACAAGGGGATATGTTCTGGCGACAGGCGCTTTTGGGCTGCCTCAGGGATTTACCCTTGGCGTGCGCGTCGAACGGGTAAGCGATGACGCCTATTTCCTCGACTATGGCATCACCGAAAAAGACCGTCTGGACAGCCGGATCGAGGCTTCCCGCACACGCCGCAACGAATATATCTCGGCAAGGCTGGTGTCCTTTCAATCCATCCGTGCAGGCGAAGACAACGCGACGCTGCCATCCCTTCTGGGGGATCTGACGTTTCACCGCCGGTTCAGCGGGGGGCCGATTGGTGGCGAAGCCGGGTTCCGATTTCAAACCCACAGCCATGATCGCCGGTCGGACGATCCACAGGATTTTGATGGCGACGGTCAGGCGGATGGGCGCGATTTAAGCCGCGCCTCAGTTCGGGTTGATTGGCGTCGCAACTGGATCCTTCCAGCCGGGATGATAGGCTCTGCCCTCGCCGAGGCGACGGCAGATATCTACAGCGTTCAGCAAGATGCCGTGTTCCAAGGTAACACAACCCGCTTTGACGGGGCGGCGGCGGTGGAACTTCGCTGGCCCTGGGTGCGTGCCGAGGCAGGGGGCGCAAGCCATGTGGTCGAACCTGTGGTGCAGATCGTTGCCAACAGTCGCACGGATGCTGACGTTCCCAACGAAGATTCGACGCTGGTTGAATTTGATGAAGGCAACCTATTCGCACTCGGCCGCTTTGCCGGGTCGGATGCGCGTGAACGCGGCGTTCGGGCCAATGTGGGGATAAGCTGGACACGCTATGACCCGCTTGGCTGGTCACTTGGGGCGACGATGGGCCGCGTTGTACGCGCCGATGATCTGCGTCAGTTCGGCCCTTCGTCCGGTCTGGATGGCAAGCTGTCGGATTGGCTTCTTGCAGTTCAGGTTGGCCTGCCGGACGGCGTTCTGATGACCAACCGGTTGATTCTGGATGATGATTTTGATCTGTCCAAGGCCGAAATGCGCCTTGATCTTTCGCGGGAAAGATACGGACTGTCGTCGAGCTATGTCATGGTTCAGGCCGACCCGCAGGAAAACCGACCAAAGCGCACGCAGGAACTTGTGTTCGATGGGCGTTACACGCTGGCGGGGAACTGGACAGGCAAGGCGACCGGACGTTACGACTTTGTTGCCAACCGTGCCGCCAGTGCGGGCGTCGGGGTCGAGTTCCGGAACGAATGCCTGCTGGTCGATCTTTCCCTCTCGCGTCGCTTCACGTCCTCGACTACTGTTCGTCCGACGACGGATTTCGGCCTGCAGGTTGATCTTCTGGGGTTTGGTGGGGCCGGCAAGGCCGGACCGGCCAGGACATGCAGGCGGTAACCGGGCCAAACAGGATGAAACGAACCGAATGACGCGCAATCTGATCTGTTCTTCCCTGCTGATCGCGGCCTTGTCGGGCTTTTGTGGCCCGTCATTCGCCCAGTCCAACCCGTTTTCGCCCCGGATCATCGTCAACGACCATGTCGTGTCGAACTTTGAACTGGAACAGCGTATCCAGTTTCTCAAGGTGCTGCGCACGCCCGGCGATCTGCCGAAACTCGCCCTTGATGCCCTTGTCGAAGATCGGCTGCGGGTGCAGGAAGCCAACCGTCTAGACATCACCGCCACGCCCGAACAGATCGAAGCGGGGATGACCGAATTCGCGGCCCGCGCCAATCTGAGCGTGGATCAGTTTCTCGCGGCCATCGGACAAGAAGGCATCGCGCCCGAAACCTTTCGCGATTTCGTGTCGGCCGGCATTGTCTGGCGGCAGGTGGTGCGGGACAGGTTCGGTGCCAAGACGGCGGTGACGGAAACCGAAATCGACCGCGCCCTTGCCAATCAGGGGCGCATCAACGGGGTCAGGGTCCTGCTGTCCGAACTGATCATTCCGGCTGAACCGGGATCCGAAGAAGACGTGCTGGCGCAGGCACAGGATCTGCAAACCCGGATCACGTCCGAAGCCGCCTTTGCCGAGGCCGCCCGCACCTATTCGGCGGCCGGGTCGGCGGCGCGCGGCGGGCGTATGGATTGGTTGCCCCTTGCCAATCTTCCGGCGGCGATTGCGCCCTTGGTGCTGGCGCTTGCCCCCGGTCAGGTGTCTGATCCGGTGCCGATTCCGGGTGCTGTGGCGCTGTTCCAACTGCGCGGCCTGGAAGAAACCGACACCGAGGCACCCACGACGACGCAGGTGGAATATGCCACGGCGCTGTTCTCGAATGACACGGCGTCTGCCGACCGGATTGCCGCCATTCGCGGTGATGTGGACGCTTGCAATGACCTTTATGGCCAGAACATTCCCGCCGCTCAGCTGACCCGTCAAACCCAGACCATGGCCGATGTTCCCGCTGATGTCGGGTTGCAGCTTGCACGCCTTGATGCAGGCGAAACATCCGCCGATCTTGTGCGCGGAACAACGCGCGTCCTTGTGATGCTGTGCACCCGCCAACCGGTGATTGACCCTGCCCCGTCGCGCGATGACGTGCGCAACAACATCATCAATCAACGGCTGAGCAGGCTTGCCGATGGCTATCTTGCCGATCTTCGTGCCAATGCGATCATAAAAGAGCCGTGACAGACCCTGCCCCGATTATCCTGACCTGTGGCGAACCCGCAGGGGTTGGCCCCGAAATTGCTGCCAAGGCGCGTCTCGCCTTGGGCACGACGGTGCCCTTTGTCTGGATGGGCGATCCGCGCCACCTTCCTGCAGGCGCGATCTGGGAACAGGTTGCCACGCCCGCAGGGGCAATGACTGTCGCTGGCGATGTACTGCCGGTGCTGCTGCATCCCTTTCCCGGCAATACCACCCCCGGCAAACCCGATCCGCAAGATGCAGCGCATGTGATCGAGGTTATCCGCCACGCCGTTCATCTGGTTCAATCCGGTCTGGCAAGCGCTGTCTGCACCGCGCCGATCAACAAGCTCGCGCTCAAGAGCGGTGCCGGGTTTGCCTTTCCGGGCCATACAGAGTTCCTCGCCGATCTGGCTGGGGTGCGCCGGGTGGTGATGATGCTGGCCTGCCCCGAACTCCGGGTCGTGCCCGTGACCATTCACATCCCACTCGATCAGGTGGCATCCGAACTTACGCCCGACCTTCTGGAGGAATCGATCCGCATCACCCACGCAGCGCTGATCCGGGATTTCGGCCTGAATGTGCCCCGTGTGGCCGTGGCAGGGCTGAACCCGCACGCCGGCGAAGGTGGTGCCATCGGAACGCAAGACCGCGACGTGATCGCACCCGTGATTGCGCGCTTGCGCGCCGAAGGCATGCAGATCACCGGGCCACATTCTGCAGACACCCTGTTCCATGCCGAGGCGCGGGCCCGCTATGACGTGGCAATTGCGATGTATCATGATCAGGCCCTGATCCCGATCAAGACCATTGATTTTCAGGGCGGCGTCAACGTGACGCTTGGGTTGCCCTTTGTTCGCACCTCACCCGACCACGGCACGGCGTTCGACATCGCCGGACAGGGAATTGCTGACCCGACAAGCCTGATTGCTGCCTTGCGTATGGCGCAGGGCATGGCCAAGGCACGGTAAGAAATGGCAACCATCGACGGCCTGCCCCCCCTGCGTGAGGTGATCGCGACCCACGACCTGAGCGCGCGCCGGCAGCTGGGCCAGAACTTTCTGCTGGATCTGAACCTGACCGCCAAGATTGCCCGACTTGCCGGGGATCTGACGGCCTGCGACGTTCTGGAGGTGGGGCCGGGCCCCGGTGGTTTGACGCGCGGGCTGTTGGCCGAAGGCGCGCGCCGCGTGTTGGCCGTTGAAAAAGATGCCCGCTGCATTCCCGCGCTGACCCAGATTGCCGATGCTTATCCCGGCAGGTTGGATGTGGTCGAGGGGGATGCGCTGGCCATTGATCTGGCGTCGCGACTGACCCAGCCCATCAAGATCGTGGCCAACCTGCCTTACAATATCGGAACAGAGCTTCTGATCCGCTGGCTCACGCCGCCGGTCTGGCCGCCCGTGTGGCAAAGCCTGACGCTAATGTTTCAGAAGGAAGTGGCAGAGCGGATCGTGGCCAAGCCCCGGACCAGTCACTTCGGCCGTCTGGCGCTGCTGGCGCAATGGCGCTGCGATGCGCGGATCGTGATGTTATTGCCGCCAGAGGCGTTCACACCCGCGCCAAAAGTCCATTCCGCCGTCGTGCACCTGACGGCCCTGCCTGCGCCGCGCTTTGCCGCCGATGGTGTCGTGTTGTCGCGCGTGACTGCAGCGGCCTTCAATCAGCGTCGCAAGATGCTGCGATCAAGCCTGAAGGCCATGGCCCCCGATATCGAAGACCGTCTGCTTTCCATTGGTATCAATCCGACACAGCGGGCCGAAGAACTGACTTTGGAACAGTTCTGCGCCCTTGCCCGCAACATTGCGGGCGAAGGCTAAGGTTACTCCGCCGCTTCGCGCGGTTCGCCGTCGCCACCAGATTTAGGGGCCTCGTCGCCTGACGTTTCGTCGCGCGGTTTGCGCGGGGCACGGGCACGGCGCGGGCCGCGTTCAGCAGGGGCACCTGCCTCACCGGCGGGTGCTGCCTGCGGTGCGGGTGCGCGGTTGCGCTGACTGTCGCGCGGCGGGCGCGGCTGACGCGCCTCGGGCGTTTCCACAAGTGTAGATTCTTCGGAGATCAGCGGCTGTTGCACGAAATCGGGCAACCCCGGCTCGAACGCGGCCATGGCGGGCTGTTCGTCCTGATCAGGGCGGGCATAGCTGCGGTATTCCGTGCGTTCACCCCGATCGTCGCGCGGATCGGCAGCGCGGTAATCACCCCGCTCTTCGCGGCGGTCATTGCGTTCATTGCCTTGGCGATGCTGCTGGCCGCTGGCGTTGCCCTGCCCCTGATTGCCCTGCCCGTGGTTGCCTTGCCCCTGATTGCCTTGCGGCTGACCGTTTGAGTGGCCACCATTCTGGTTGCCATTGTTGTTGTTTTGATTGCCGTTCTGCCCGTGCTGACCCTGGCGCGCCTCTTGTTCGGCGGCAAGCTCACGCTGCGCTTCGGACAGAAGACGGGTATAATGTTCGGCGTGCTGCAGAAAGTTTTCGGCGGCAACACGGTCATTCGACAACTGCGCGTCGCGGGCCAGAAACAGATATTTCTCAATGATCTGCTGCGGCGTTCCCCGAACCTTGCCATCGGGGCCGGAACTGTCGAACACTCGGTTGATGATATTGCCGACGGTGCGCGGGCGGTTCGCTTTGGAACGCGAGCGGGACTTGGAAGAGCGCATTGTATCCTTTGGTCCAGAAATTCTGGCGTTAGCCAAATGCCTGCGCTGCTGTCATAGCGTCTTTACTTGCGGCATTCGGTGCGGCGGGAGGAAAGGTGCGGGGGTCAGCCTGCAACGCTCTCACCATCCGATTAAACACAGGAAATGCCACCTGACAAGGTAGTTTCGCCGTTTTTTGATCTTAAAAGGCGAAAAACTGCTGGTTTCACGCGCGTATCGCCGGTTGTTGCCACAGGCCGACGACCACGCGGTCGCGACCATCCATGTCGTGCAAAATCCGCGCATCTTCAAGCCCGGCAGCCTGAAACATCGATAGAACCGCCGGCCCCTGCGTTGGCCCGATCTCGACCATCAACCGCCCTCTCGGCGTCAGGAATGCCGGCGCATCGCGCGCAATCACGCGGTAAGCGGCCAGCCCGTCCCCACCGGGCGTGAGCGCCAGATGCGGTTCCCAGTCGCGGACATCGGGTAACAGCGTCCCCATCTCGTCGGCGGCGATATAGGGCGGGTTCGCAACAATCAGATCGAACTGGCCCTTCACATTGCTGAACCAGTCCGAAACGGTGAACGTGGCCCGCTTTTCAACCGCCAGTCTTTCTGCGTTGCCTTGTGCCACAGTCAGGGCGGCAGGTGACAGATCGACGCCAACACCCGATGCCAGCGGCCGGTCTGCCAGCAATGACAGAAGGATACACCCCGACCCGGTGCCCAGATCAAGGACCCGGTGGAAATCGTGTTCCAGTGCGGCGCTGACCAGCGTTTCAGTTTCGGGGCGGGGATCAAGAACATCGGACGTGACCCGGAACATGCGCCCCCAGAACTGGCGTTGCCCGATAATCTGGCTGACCGGTTGATGGGCCAGTCGCGCTGTGACGGCCTTTTCCAGTGCGCGTTCTGCCTCAGGCGACAGTGTGTCGCCCAGATGCAGCGTCAGACGGTCGCCCGCAATGCCCATCGCAAAGGCCATCAGTATCCGCGCATCTGCACCCGGCTGTGCAACCCCGGCACCCGCCAGCCGGGCCGTGGTCTGACGCAGCGCCTCCGCTGCCGTCATCCTTCCATTTCCGCAAGTTTGGTCGCTTGGTCATGTGCCGTCAGCGCATCAATAACGGCGGTCAGATCGCCCGCCATGATCTGTGCCAGCGAGTAAAGCGTCAGGTTGATACGGTGATCGGTCATCCGGCCCTGCGGAAAGTTGTAGGTGCGGATGCGTTCCGATCTGTCACCCGTTCCCACCTGCGCCTTGCGATCGGCCGATCGTTCATTGGCAATGCGTTCCCGCTCCAGTTCGAACAGCCGCGCGCGCAGCACCTGCATGGCAATCTCGCGGTTGCGATGCTGGGATTTTTCCGAACTGGTGACGATGATCCCCGTGGGCAGGTGGGTGATGCGCACGGCGGAATCCGTGGTGTTCACATGCTGCCCCCCGGCGCCCGACGACCGCATCGTATCCAGCCGGATGTCAGATGCGGGAATGTCGATATCAACATCCTGTGCCTCGGGCAGAACCGCGACTGTGGCGGCAGACGTATGAATGCGACCCCCCGCCTCGGTTTCGGGAACCCGTTGGACGCGGTGAACGCCGGATTCATACTTCAGTCGGGCAAAGACACCTTCGCCCTGCACATGGGCCACCAGTTCCTTGATGCCACCCAGATCGGACAGTTGCTGTTCCAGTATTTCGAACCGCCAGCCCATCATTTCCGCATGGCGCTGATACATGCGCAGCAGGTCACCGGCGAACAGTGCAGCCTCGTCCCCACCCGTGCCGGGGCGAATCTCCAGAATGGCAGGCCGCGCGTCGGCGGCGTCCTTTGGCAAAAGTGCCAACCGCAGGGTCTGTTCCATCACCGGAATGCGGGCTTTCAGCAGCGGAATTTCGTCTTCGGCCAGCGATTTCATGTCAGGATCGGACAGCATCTTTTCCGCCTCGGCCAGATCGTCCAAAGCGCGGCGGTAGGCCGCGATGTCGGCGACAAGTGGCTTGAGGTCTGAATATTCGCGGCTGAGCGTGGCAATTTCTGCATGGCCCGCGCCTGCGTTCAGCCGCGCCTCGATGAATTCGAAACGCTGCGTGATCTGGGCAAGGGTGTCTAACGGAACCATGGCGCGGGTTTGGCGCGGGCGGGCCGTCGGGTCAAGGGGCAGCGTGCCCGCATGGCCCGCCCCGCGACTGTCAGAAAGGAACCGCCGGCGGGGGTTCGGGCAGCGACAACACCTGCTGCACCCAGCCTGATATTCGGGCCGCATTCACGCCCCAGTCGTATTCGCCAAACCGCTGGCGGCCAAGGATGCACAAACGCGGACCAGCGGGATCCGGCAGAATCTGTGCGGTGGTGAAATCGGGGAAACCGATAGCAGCGCTCCGCGTGATCCATGTGATGCGGCCTTCTTCGACGCTTCCGGCAAGGCGCGTTGTGCGCGGCGTGGCAAGGGCCACAGTGTCAAGCTGCGCCAGCAAGGCGGCCGGATCCTCGGTCAGGGCATAACGGTCGCCAGCACGCGGGCAGAACGCGGCCCAGCGGGGGTTTGGCTGAAACCCCGGGGCCGCCATGTCCAGATGCCAGACGTCCGGATCGGTCGGTGCTAACCTCACATAGGCCGCAAGCCCCGCCCCCAGCAGCGCCACGATGATGAACGCATAAACCATTCGTTGCCCCAGTCGTTTCATCTGCGATTGCGGGCCCAATGGTATAGGCAGATCAGCTCATACGCCACATGCGCGCCGGCAATCGCCGTGGCCCCCGTTGTGTCATAAGGCGGCGACACTTCTACAATATCCCCCCCCACCAGATTGATCCCCGCCAGATCGCGCAGGCAGGCCGCAGCCTGCCATGAATGCAGCCCGCCCCAGACCGGCGTGCCGGTGCCGGGTGCCGCCGAAGGATCAAGGCAATCAATGTCAAATGTCAGATAGGTTGGCCCCTGCCCCACGATGCCGCGCACCTTTTCGATGGCGGCGGCGACGCCCTTTTCATGCACTTCGCGCGCATCGATGACGTGAATGCCAAGGTAGTCTTCCGTCGTCGTGCGAATGCCGATCTGGACAGACCGCGCCGGATCGACAAGCCCCGTCTTGACCGCCTTGTAAAGCATGGTGCCATGGTCGATCCGCGTCAGATCGTCATCCGGCCAAAGGTCGGAATGGGCGTCGAAATGGATGACGCCAAGCGGGCCGAACTTTTCGGCATAGGCGCGCAGAATGGGAAAGGTGATATAGTGATCGCCGCCCAGCACCACTGTCCCCGCGCCCGCGGCAAGGATGGTCCGGATATGGGCGGTCAGCGTGTCGGGAAAATCGGCAACCTTGGCATAATCAAAGGCCAGATCGCCGTAGTCGATGACCGACATGTCCAGCAGCGGATTGGTGGGCCATCCGTGCGGCGGGTCATAGGGCATCAGGGCACTCGCCTCGCGGATCGCGCGGGGGCCAAACCGGGTGCCGGTGCGGTGGGTCACCGCCTGATCAAAGGGCACGCCCGTGATCGCCAGATCAACACCGGACAGATCCTTGGTGTAGGTCCGGCGCAGGAACGACGTCGCCCCGCCAAAGGCATTCTCGAACGCATAGCCGCGCAAGCCCCTGCGGGTAAAGGCGGTGTCGACTTCGTTCTTGGCGTCTTCAAGGCTCATGCTGTTCAGACCTTTTCTATCCGTCCATGGCAGAAAGGCCCAGTCGCAGACGGAGTCAACCCCGTGAAGGACCAACTGACATACCCGAACTTGCGCTATAGTGTGGCGCAAAATTGGTCCCGAAAGAACAGATGACCGAACGCACTCTTTCACCCCGACGAATCGCGGACGTCCTGCGCGCGGCGATCACCTATTTCACAATCGTCTTTGTCGCGGCCTTCCTGATCGGCGCCTTGCGCGTCACGCTGATTGCCCCGCTGATCGGTGCCTTTCTGGCGGTTGCGGCCGAGGTTCCGGTGATCCTGTTCCTGTCGTGGTTTACCGTCAAACCCGTCTTGCGCCGCTGGCCACTGACCCGCGGTGAAAGAATCGCAATGGGCGCGGTGGCCTTTGGCCTGCTTATGGCCGCAGAATGGGCTTTGGCAACCGTGGGATTTGGACAGACCACCACAACGTTTCTGTCAGACATGACAACAGCCCATGGCGCGCTTGGCCTGTTGGGGCAGATCGGTTTCGCCGTGATCCCGTCGCTCGCGGCTCAGCCGAGGGGCTGAGCACGCTCTACCAGCCTTGCAAAGAATGACGCGCCGACTGGGGCCGCCTCGTCATTGAAATCATAGGCCGCGTGGTGCAGGCCCGCCCCGGGACCAGTACCAAGGAACAGATAGGACCCCGGGCGCGCCTCCAGCATATAGCTGAAATCCTCGGACCCCATTTCGCGGTTGGCATTGGCGTTCACCGCCGTGTCGCCCACAACTTCAGCCGCGACCCGTGCGGCAAAGGCGGTTTCGGCCGGATGGTTGATCGTGGCGGGATAGCCCCAGTCATAGTCCACGGTTGCTGTGACGCCAAACGCCGCCGCCTGACCGTCGACAATCTCGTGAAACCGCCGCTTCATCAGATCGCGCACCTGCGGTTTGAAACAGCGGATCGTGGCGCAGAACCAGCCATCTTCGGGAATGATGTTGCTGGCCGATCCGGTGTGAATCTGCGTGACCGAAATCACAGCCTCATCAAGGGCATAGATGTTGCGGCTCAGGATTGTCTGAATGGCCTGCACCATCGACACGATGGGCATGACCGGATCAATGCATTCATGCGGTGTGGCCCCATGGCCGCCACGCCCCGTTACCCTGACCGTCGCTGTGTCAACCGATGCCATCAGGGCACCGGGCGTTGTCTGGAAATGGCCAAAAGGCACGTTGGGCGCATTGTGGATGCCAAAGACCTGCCCAATGCCGAACCGATCCATGATGCCCTCTTGCACCATGACTTCACCGCCGCCGCCGTCTTCTTCGGCGGGCTGAAATACAAGCGCCACGCGACCCGTGAAATTGCGCGTTTCCGCCAGATACTTGGCCGCCCCAAGCAACATCGTGACATGGCCGTCATGACCGCAGGCATGCATCTTGCCCGGCACGGTTGACGCATGGGGCGCTCCTGTCGCCTCGGTAATCGGCAAGGCATCCATATCGGCGCGAAGGCCGATGGTGGGCCCGGCCCCCTGCCCGTTGATGATGGCCACGATGCCGGTCTTTGCGATGCCGGTATGAACCTCGTCCACCCCGATCTCGCGCAGGCGGTCTGCGATGAAGGCTGCCGTTTCGACGCAATCGAATGCCAGCTCCGGGTGCGCATGCAGGTGCCGGCGCCAGCCTTGCATCTCGGGTGCGAACGCAGCAATCCGGTTGAGAACGGGCATGGTAGACTCCTTGTGGGAAACGGCGATAAGCGGTGACAGAACCCGAAATAAAGGTGCTCTGCAATGGCCGAACAACCCCTTTCCCGCGCCGCGAGCGACGCATTGATTGCTGATTCCGAAGGCGGCGGCATGCCCCGGCTTTTGGAAATCATGGCGCGATTGCGTGATCCGCACAGCGGGTGCCCGTGGGATCTGGCTCAGGATTTCGCCAGTATCGCCCGTTATACCATTGAAGAGGCATATGAAGTCGCAGATGCCATCGAACGGCAGGATTGGCCCGCGCTGCAAGGCGAACTGGGCGATCTGCTGTTTCAGTCTGTCTATCACGCCCAGATGGCGGCGGATGCCGGGTTGTTTACCTTCCGCGATGTCACCCGCACTATCGCCGACAAGATGGTGGCGCGGCACCCCCATGTGTTTGGTGACGAAAGCCGGGACAAGACGCCCGATCAGCAAACCGCCGATTGGGAACGCCTCAAGGCTGCCGAACGGGGGCCGGCGCGGGTGCTGGATGGGGTGGCGATGGGCCTTCCGGGTTTGACGCGGGCTGTCAAACTGCAGAACCGGGCGGCGCGTGTCGGGTTCGACTGGCCGTCCACCGATGACGTGCTGGCCAAACTCGCCGAGGAAATGGCGGAGTTGGTTGAGGCGCGCGACACCCTGACGCAGGCCGATATGGTCGACGAATTTGGGGATCTTCTGTTTGTCGTGGCCAACCTTGCGCGCCATCTGCGTATCGACCCCGAGGCCGCGCTGCGCCAGGCGAATGCCAAATTCACAAGGCGTTTCAACTGGATAGAAGATGCGCTGGCCTCACAGGGCAAGACCCCCGCGCAAAGCAATCTGGCCGAGATGGATGCCCTTTGGGACAAGGCGAAAAGGCATGAACGTGACGGTGGCGTCAGATAGTCTTAGTAGTTCTGTCAACTATTGACGGACAGGCCTGTTTTCGATTATCCGGGTGTTCCTGACAAAAGGAGTCAACTAATGAAACCGACAATCCCGACGCTTGTTCTTGCCCTTAGCTCGACAGCGCTGCCCGCGCTCGCCCAGGAAGTGAACATCTATTCCCATCGCCAGCCCGAACTGATTCAGCCGCTTTTGGATGCCTTTACCGCCGAGACTGGCATCAAGGCGAATATTGCCTTTGTTGACAAAGGGATGGCCGAACGCCTTGTCGCCGAGGGTGACCGCTCACCCGCCGATCTGGTGCTGACAGTGGATATCGCGCGCCTGACGCAGGTGGTCGAGGCTGGCGTCATTCAGCCGGTTCAGTCGGACGTGCTGGAGGCGAACATCCCCGCTGCGATGCGCGACGCCGGGGATCAGTGGTTCGGACTGACGGCGCGTGCCCGGATTGTCTATGCCAGCGTCGACCGCGTGGCGGATGGCGAGGTGACAACCTATGAAGATCTGGCCGATCCGAAATGGAAAGGCCGCATCTGCACGCGTTCGGGACTGAACGATTACAACATCGCCTTGCTTTCGGCCATGATCGCCCACCACGGCGAGGCGGACGCGAAAGTCTGGGCCGAAGGGCTGAAGGCCAACCTTGCCCGCAAACCCGATGGCGGTGACCGCGATCAGGTCAAGGCGATTGCGGCGGGCGAATGTGATATTGCGGTTGGGAACACCTATTACATCGGCCAAATGCTTGCAAATTTAGAAGAAAAGGCGGCGGCGGAAACGGTGCGTATCGTGTTCCCGACGTTCGAGGGCGACGGCACGCACCTGAACATCTCGGGCGTGGCGATGACAAAATCCGCGCCAAACAAGGATAACGCGCTTAAGCTGATGGAATGGCTGTCGGGCGATGCGGCGCAGAAGATTTATGCCGAAACGAACTTTGAATATCCGGTGAAACCGGGTGTCGAACGGTCGGCGCTGGTTTCGGGTTGGGGTGATTTCACCGTCGACAGCCTTGCCCTGACGGATGTTGCATCGCACCGCGCCGCAGCGTTGAAAATCATGGAAGAGGTTGATTTTGATGGCTAATCCGCGTTGATCGCAGATTTAATCGGGCCGGGCCGCAGGGTCCGGCCCGTTTTGTCATGGACAATCCGGTACCGCTTTGCATCATGCGGCAACGAACGGAGATTGACATGACCACGCCGCGCAAGATCATCATCGACACCGACCCAGGGCAAGACGACGCCGTGGCCATCCTTCTGGCGCTGGCAAGCCCGGAGTTGCAGGTTCTGGGCATCACCGCCGTTGCGGGAAATGTGCCGCTTCGCCTGACGGAACGGAATGCGCGGATCATTTGCGAATTGGCGGGGCGGCCGGACATGAAGGTGTTCGCCGGATGTGATGGGCCCTTGCGGCGTAAACTGGTCACGGCGGAACATGTGCATGGCAAGACCGGGCTGGACGGGCCACAGCTTGCCGATCCCGTCATGCCGTTGCAGGAGCAGCATGCCGTTGATTTCATTATAGAAACGTTGCGCCGTGAACCTGCGGGGCAAGTGACGTTATGCCCGCTGGGGCCACTGACGAACATCGCGACGGCGTTTCAGAAAGCACCGGATATCGTCGACCGTGTGCAGCAGATCGTGCTGATGGGGGGTGCCTATTTCGAGGTGGGCAACATCACCCCGGCGGCGGAATTCAACATTTATGTCGACCCGGAAGCCGCGGAAATCGTTTTCAAAAGTGGCGTTCCATTGGTGGTTTTGCCGCTGGACGTGACGCACAAGGCGCTGACCAACCGCAAAAGGGTGGAGGCGTTTCGCGCGATGGGGACGGAACCGGGGCGGATGGTCGCGGAATGGACTGATTTCTTTGAGAGATTCGATATGCAGAAATATGGCAGCGAAGGCGCGCCGCTGCATGATCCTTGTGTGATCGCCTATCTTTTGCGGCCTGATCTGTTCACCGGGCGGCACATCAACGTGGCGATCGAGACGCAATCGGACCTGACTTTGGGCATGACTGTTGCCGATTGGTGGGGGGTGACGAACCGCGCGGCCAACGCGCTGTTCATCGGGGGCATCGACGCAGAGGGGTTTTACGCCCTGCTGACCGAGCGGATCGGGCGGCTGTAATGCGTATTGCGGCTGTATGTTTTGCGTATGTCACGCGTATGTACAGCCGCGCGATAGCGAAAACGGCTTAGCCGAGCGCGTATCCGGCACCTCGGACGGTGCGAAGCAGGTCGTCGCCGCCGTGTTCACAGAGTGCTTTGCGCAGTCTCCCGATGTGAACATCGACGGTGCGGGTTTCGACATAGATGTCGCGGCCCCAGACCCGGTCGAGCAGTTGTTCGCGGCTCCACACCCTGCCCGGCTTTTCCATAAAGGTGGCAAGCAGGCGGAATTCGGTGGGGCCGAGTTTCAGAACCTTTTCATCCCGCAGCACCCGGTGGGTTTCGCTGTCGAGCCGCACATCGCCGTATTCCAGCACGACGCCAACGGTTGACGGGCGGCTGCGGCGCAGGTTGGCGCGGACGCG
The DNA here is from genome assembly GCA_031425195.1 of Gemmobacter sp. GTDB lineage: Bacteria > Pseudomonadota > Alphaproteobacteria > Rhodobacterales > Rhodobacteraceae > JANPIX01. The sequence goes on from JANPIX010000026.1 coordinate 107,535, forward strand.
GGCCATCAGTTCGGTGATAGAATAGGGTTTGATGACATAATCATCGGCCCCGGTTTCCAGACCGCGAACACGGTCCACCTCTTCCGAGCGGGCGGAGAGCATGATGACCGGGACGCGGCGGGTTTCGGGGCGGGACTTCAGTTGGCGGCAAACTTCGAGGCCCGAAAGTTTGGGCATCATCCAGTCGAGCACGATCAGATCGGGAAGTTCGTCACGCACATGGCTGAGCGCCTCTTCCCCGTCGCCGGCCTGCACGACACGAAAGCCTTCGGCCTGAAGGTTGTAGGACAGGACTTCACGCTGCGCCGGTTCGTCTTCGACAAGAAGGACAAGCGGCTGGTTGTTGGCCTGCATCATCAAAGGCCTGCAATCTGCGCATCAGTCGAAGTGGTATCACCCTTTACGCGCGCCTCGTCCGGGAGTTTGCCGGTGACGAGATAGATCACCTGTTCGGCGATGCCTGTGGCGTGGTCACCCACCCGTTCGATGTTCTTGGCGATGAAATGCAGATGCATGCAGGCGGAAATGCTGCGGGGGTCTTCCATCATGTGGGTCAGGAATTCGCGGAACAGGGCATTATACATCTGATCCACGTCGCGGTCGCGCTGGCGCACATCGGTGGCGAGCGCGGCGTCGCGGTGGATATAGGCGTCAAGCGCGTCCTTCAGGAGCAGCTGCACCGATTTTGCCATCCGCCGGATCGACCCGGTTGATCCGCCAACCTGTGCCATGTCGGACAGAAGCATCGAGCGTTTGGCAAGATTCTTGGCGTAATCGCCGCAGCGTTCAAGGCTGGCGCTGATCTTGATGACAGTCAGCACGGTGCGCAGGTCGCCAGCGGTGGGGGCGCGCAGAGCGATGAGGCGCGCGGCTTCGTCGTTGATCTGCATTTCCAGCGCGTCGATTGCGGCATCGCCGCGACGGACCTGTTCGGCAAGATCGGCATCGCGGGCGTCAAGCGCCTGCGCCGCGTCAAGCAGGGCTGCCTCGACCAGGCCACCCATCTTCATGATCATGGCCTGCACCGATTCAAGGTCGCGGTCAAAGGCCGATGCGATATGGCGTTCGCTGTTCATTCTGGGTCCCCCTAGCCGATCCGGCCGGTGATATAGCTTTCAGTGCGCGGGTCTTTGGGCGTGGTGAAGATCTGACCGGTTTCGCCGTATTCGACGAGGTTGCCCAAGTGGAAGAAGGCCGTACGCTGACTGACCCGCGCGGCCTGTTGCATGGAGTGGGTGACGATCACGACGGAAAACTGGCTGCGCAGTTCGTCGATCAACTCTTCCACCTGGGCCGTGGCGATGGGGTCGAGCGCGGAACAGGGTTCATCCATCAGCAACACTTCGGGGCTGGTGGCGATGGCGCGGGCGATGCACAGGCGTTGTTGCTGGCCACCCGACAGGCCGGTGCCTGGGGCGTCAAGGCGGTCTTTCACCTCGTTCCACAGGGCGGCCTTGCGCAGCGAGGATTCGACGATTTCGTCAAGTTCCTGCTTGCGGCGGCTGAGGCCGTGGATGCGGGGGCCATAGCTGACGTTGTCGTAGATGGATTTGGGAAAGGGGTTCGGTTTCTGGAACACCATGCCGACCTTGGCGCGCAACTGCACGGGGTCGACGCGGCGGTCATAGATGTTTTCGCCTTCGAGTTCGATCCGGCCTGTCACCTTGCAGATCGGGATGGTGTCGTTCATCCGGTTCAGACAGCGCAGGAAAGTGGATTTGCCACAGCCCGACGGGCCGATGAAGGCGGTCACCGTTTTATCAAGGATGTCGACGTTGACATCCTTGAGCGCGTGGTTCGCGCCGTAATAGACCTGCACATCGCGTGCGGTGATCTTGTTCTGCTGCGTGTCCACTGTACGCTCCAAAAGACGCATATCGTTCATCATAGACTCCTTTCGCTGCTACCAGCGACGTTCAAAGCGGCGGCGCAACAGGATGGCGGCCAGGTTCATGATCACAAGAAAGCCCAGAAGCACGATGATGGCCCCCGCCGAGCGTTCGATGAATGCCGGGTCGGCGCGTTGTGCCCAGCCGTAGACCTGCACCGGCAGGGCGGTTGCGGGATCAAGGAAGCCTTCGACAGGGGGTGAGGGATAGTTGTCGACGAAGGCCACCATGCCGATCAGCAACAGGGGCGCTGTTTCGCCAAGCGCGCTGGCAAGGCCAAGGATCGTGCCCGTCAGGATGCCGGGCATGGCCAGCGGCAGAACGTGATGCACCACTGTCTGCATCCGTGACGCGCCGATCCCCAGTGCCGCGTCGCGGATTGAGGGGGGCACGGCCTTGAGGCTTGCCCTTGTGGCGATAATGATGGTGGGCAGGGTCATCAGCGACAGAACGAGCGCGCCCACGAGCGAGGACGACTGCGGAAGTCCGGCGAAATTGATGAAGATGGCAAGGCCAAGGATACCGAACACGATGGAGGGCACGGCGGCGAGGTTGGAGATGTTCACCTCGATGATGTCAGTCCAGACGTTTTTCGGGGCGAATTCCTCCAGATAGATCGAGGTGGCAACGCCGACGGGCAGCGTCATCACCAGCACCATCAGCATCATGTAGGCCGTGCCGAGCATGGCGACGCCCAGACCTGCCGCTTCGGGCCGCTGATCGGAGGCATCGGGGTTGGTCAGGAAATCAAGGTTCAGGCTTTTGGAGAGCATGCCTGCATCGCGCAGGGCATCGGCCAATGTGAGTTGTTCGGGTGAAATGTTGCTGTCGTTTTCGGCGGAGGCGCGGGTGACGCGGCCCTTGAGATAGCCGTCGAAGCGGCCCGAGGCGAGGACGGTGACGTTTACGGTGCTGCCCAGAAGCGACGGATCGGCCAGAACCATGTTGCGCAATTGCGCGGGGGCGTCTTTGGACAGAAGGGCGGACACGTCCTTTTCGGAAACGCCATCGACTGCAATGCCTTGGGCCGCGAGTGCGGCGGCGAAGGAGGTGTTGACCACCTTGTTATAAGTCACTGTGGTGATATTGCGCAGATCGTCGATATTGCCCGCCCCTTTCGGGTCCAGAAGATCGGCGGTGAGGGTGACGGGGAAGGTCAGTTTGGCCTGCGAAAAGGCGGAAATCCCGTCGGAAAAGATCGACCAGAGCATGATGGCAAGGGTGGCGAGGCTGAGCACGATGGCGGCGATGCCGTAGGCCTTGAACCGGGTTTCGGCGGCGTTGCGGCGGCGCATGTTGTCGTTGGTCTGCAGGATCGACCCTGAGGTGCGGGCAGGCACGGGAATCCCTGAGGCGGAGATGTCGGTCATTCGTACTGCTCCCGGTATTTGCGCACGATATAAAGGGCAAAGACGTTCAGCCCGAGGGTGATGACGAACAGCGTCATGCCAAGGGCGAAGGCGACCAGCGTTTCGGGCGAGGCGAAGTCGGTGTCGCCGGTCAACTGGCCGACGATCTTGACGGTCATGGTCGTCATCGCCTCGAACGGGTTGAGGTCAAGCTTTGCGGCGGCCCCTGCCCCCATCACCACGATCATGGTTTCCCCGATGGCGCGGCTTGCGGCCATCAGGATCGCCCCAACCACCCCCGGCAGAGCGGCGGGCAGGATGACCTGCCGGATGGTTTCGGATTTGGTGGCACCAAGGCCATAAGACCCGTCGCGCATGGTTTGCGGCACCGCGTTGATGATGTCGTCGGAGAGGGACGAGATGAAGGGAATGTTCATGATCCCGATCACAAGGCCCGCCGTCATCACCGATGATCCGCTGTTTCCAAGGCCGAGGGGTTCGGCAAAGTAATCGCGCAGGATGGGGCCGACGGTGACAAGGGCGAACAGGCCGAACACGACGGTCGGGATGCCTGCAATCACCTCGATCAGCGGTTTGACCCAGAGGCGCACGCGGGGTGTGGCGTATTCGGACAGGTAGATCGCGGCGAACAGACCCACGGGCACGGACACCAGCATGGAAATCAGGCTGATGTACATGGTGCCCCAGACCAGCGGCAGGATCCCGAAATCGGAGTTGCCACGGAAGTTTGGCGACCATGTCAGACCGAAGAAGAAGTCGAGGATCGGATATTGGCGAAAGAAGTTGATCGTTTCGCTGAGCATGGAAAAGACGATGCCAACTGTGGTCAGGATCGCGATGCTGGAGGCGAGCATCAACAGGACGCGGCTAACCAGTTCCACCCGGTTGCGGGCGCGGAAGTCGGCGGTGGTGATGCGGAAGGCATAGGCCAGACCGGCAAGGGCCAAGGCGACCACAAGCAAGGTGCGCCACACGGCACCCGTGGCTGCGATCACGCGGTATTCCTGGGCGGCGGCCAGCACGGCGGGGGACACGTCGCCGCCAAGGGCCACGCCGACACCGGCCAGCGTTTCGCGGACATTGGTGGCGTTGGCATTCATGTCGGCGATGTTTTGGGCGGACAGGGCACCGCTTGACAGGGCCACATCCAGACCGGCGGCAACGCGGCGCACGTCGCCCATCAGGAGCGAGGCATCGGTGGCGCTGGCGACGAGTTCGGGGGGCAGATCGGCCAGAACGCGGCGTTCAAGGAAGATCGGTTGCAGGATCAGCCACAGGATGAGCGCGATCAGCGACGGGACCAGCACCATCACCACACCATGCCACCCGTAATATCCGGGCAGAGAGTGAAGCTTGCGCATGTCGCCCTGCGCCATGGTCATCGCGCGCTGACGGATCAGGAAAAAGGCAGCACCCGACAGGACCAGCAAGACAGAAAGGAGCAGCAAGACAGACATGGCGAACCCTGATCCTTTGAACGGAAAACCGGGGCAGCACGATCATGCTGCCCCGCGTAGGCGTTTAGCTCAGTTCAGGGGACCCATTGGCGTTTCCGCCGCAATGGCGGCCTGTGTGGCCGCAAGTTCCGGATCGGAGACAAGGCCATAAGCGGCAAGCGGGCCGTCGGGGCCTGCCATTTCGTCGGACACAAAGAACTCGATATATTCCTTGAGGCCGGGGATCACGCCGATATGCGCCTTCTTGACGTAGAAGTAGAGCGGGCGCGACACCGGGTATTCGCCGGTGGAGATGCTTTCCGTGGACGGCACGATGCCGTTCATCGTGGACACGCGCAGTTTGTCGGTGTTGTTCTGGTAGAACGACAGACCGAACACGCCTACGGCATTCTTGTCGGCATCCAGACGGGCCAGCGTTTCGGTATAATCGCCGTCGATATCCACCGATTTGCCGTCAGTCCGCAATTCCATGCAGGCCTTGTCGGCATTGGCGGCCTTTTCCTTGTCATCGGCACCTTCGGCCGTGGCGAGGAACAGATCGTGCGCGCCGGTTTCCTTGCAGCCTGCAACGATCACCTTGGTGTCGAACACTTCGCGTGTGCCGTGCTTGGTGCCCGGGACGAACACCAGAATTTCCTGCGCCGGAAGCGCGGGGTTCACATCGGCCCACTGTGCGGCGGTGTTATCGACGATCGCACCATCCTTGACGACCTTTGCGGCCACTGCGCCATAGACATCGGACGGGGTCAGCGGAAATTCCGGACCGGCGACGTCAGAGGCAAATACGATGCCGTCATAGCCGATGCGCACTTCCATGATGTCGGTGACACCGTTGGCGGCGCAAAGGTCGATGTCGGACTGGCTGATCCGCGACGAGGAATTGGCAATGTCCACGGTGTTTTCACCAACACCTTCGCACAGTTTCTTGCGACCGGCACCCGAACCGCCACCTTCAACGACGGGCGAGGGGAATTCAAAGTTTTCGCCGAACGCTTCGGCAACGATGGTCGCATAGGGCAGAACAGTGGACGATCCGGTGACCTGCACCTGATCACGGGCAGCGGCCCCGAGGGTGGAGGCGGCAAGCAAGGCAAGAGTGGAGGGTACAAGTTTCATCATCGACATAAAGGCATCTCCTGGCAGCGAGCGGCCCGTGCGGCTGCTCATGACGCTTCTGCTACGCGTGCGGTGCCACGGTTTTGCGACAGTAATGTAACAGTTTCATGAACCCTGATCGAAGGCGGCGTCATCCTGCCGGCAGGATGACAGAAAAGCGACTGCCCTGCCCCGGCTGGCTGTCGATCCGCAGGCGGCCGCGGTGGCGGTTCACGATGTGTTTGACGATGGCCAGCCCAAGGCCGGTGCCGCCCTGGGCGCGGCTGCGGTGGGTGTCGACACGGTAGAACCGTTCAGTCAGGCGCGGAAGATGAACGGGATCAATACCGTCGCCCTGATCGGACACATCGACGCGCACACCCGGCCCGCGCAACACGGCGTCATGATCGATTGCGGACAGGCGGATCGTCACCGTCTTGCCCTGACCGCCGTATTTCACTGCGTTTTCAATCAGGTTCTGCCAGACCTGCGCCAGTTGATCGGCATCGGCGGGCACCAGAAGGACGCCATCTGCCCCTGTCATGGCAATGGTGACATCCGCATCTTCGACGGTTTGGCGCAAGGCAGACAGGGCAAGTTGGATCGACGCGCGCAGGTCGATGGATTCTGTGGGGCGCAAACGCTCTTGCGCCTCCACCCGGCTGAGCGACAGAAGATCGCGGACCAGACGGTTCATGCGCGATGCCTCACGCTCCATGATGTCAAGGAACCGCTGACGGGCATCGGCATCGTCACGGGCCGGGCCACGCAGAGTATCGATGAAACCGATGAGTGACGTCAGGGGCGTGCGCAGTTCGTGGCTGACATTGGCCACGAAATCGCGGCGGACCTGACCGATCTGTTCCTGTTCGGTCACATCCTCAAACGCGCAGACGACACCGCGCCCGTCGAACAGATCAAGCGGGGTGACCGTCACGCGCCAGAGCGATTCGTAGGCACCGCCAAAGGCCACTGGCACCACCATGCCGCTGACCCCCCCTTGCAGGGCGGATTCGATGGCCGCGACCAGATTGGGCTGGCGCATGGCACTGGTGTGGTGACGGCCCAGAAGGGAGCCTTCGATCAGGGTTGCCGCCTGATCGTTCATGGCCATGAGGCGCGCATCCGGCCCGATCACCACCATGGGCAGCGGAACCGATGCCAGCAGGCTGCGGATCACATCAGCGGGCATGGCCGACCTTTTGAGAACATGAAAAAGGGCGCCCGCAACGGCGGCCGCCCTGCAACCGGATCAAGGGTGGCAATGGTGGGTGATAAGAGATTTGAACTCCTGACATCTTCGATGTGAACGAAGCGCTCTACCACTGAGCTAATCACCCGCCGTGCCGCGTTTAGCCTTCCTTGCCGGGCTTCGCAAGGGGTTCTGCCGGGGCTTTTTTACCATCGGGTTTCGGGTCGTGTCGCCGCAGTTTGACGATGATCATTTCACCTTCGGCAAGGGTGCGCTGGCGGTTGACCTGCGCCTTGCCGAGCGAGGGCAGGTTCAGGCCGTCGCCCCGCGACAGGGCGGCACCCAATGCCTCCAGCGTGGCGGTCACGGTTTCCTTGACAGCTTTTTTCTTGGAGCCGGTGGCCTTGACCACCTGTTCCAAAAGATCCTTCAGCTTGATCACATTGCCCGAACCGGGGGTGACCACCGGGCGGGTCCGCGGTGCTGCAGGACGGGCCGGGGCTGTGGGTTTGGGTGCTGCGGCGGCCGGCTGGGGTGCGGCAGGTACAGCCTTGGCGGCGGCGGGTTTGCGGGGGGTTGGGGGTGCCTTTGGTTCCGGGGCGGGCTTGGCAGCGGCTTCGGCTGCGGGCGGGGCCTTTGCAGCCGGGGGTTTCGTCGGTGCCATGATGATCACGTCCCTTGTAAGGTTGTTCCAGCATCGACCTTAGCCAACAAACCGGGTCAAGAAAACAAAGGAATTGTAACAGAATTGGGGCGGGCCATAGATGCGAAAAGGCCCGGCAGGGGTGCTGCCGGGCCTTTCCTGTGATGGGAAGGCAGATCAGTGGGCGGTTTGCCCTGCCCCGCCTTCGTTGACTTTGAGAGCGCGGGCGGCAGCCGCCGCTTCTTCGGCAACCTCATCCCATTCGATGGGAACGGGCTTACGTACCAAGGCGTGTGCCAGCACTTCGCGGACATGGGTCACAGGGATGATGTTCAGGCCCTGTTTCACATTGTCGGGTATTTCCGACAGATCCTTGAAGTTTTCCTGCGGGATGAGGACAGTCGTGATGCCCCCGCGCAGGGCCGCCAGCAGTTTTTCCTTCAGCCCGCCGATGGGCATGGCGTTGCCGCGCAGCGACACCTCACCCGTCATGGCGATGTCGCGCCGCACCGGGATGCCGGTGATGACCGAAACGATAGAGGTCACCATCGCAAGACCGGCGGAGGGGCCGTCCTTGGGGGTGGCACCGTCGGGAACGTGGACGTGAATGTCCATCGTTTCAAACTTGGGCGGCTTGATCCCCAGTTCGGGGCTGATGGACCTGACATAAGACGCTGCCGCCTCGATGCTTTCCTTCATCACGTCGCCCAGTTTCCCGGTGGTCTTCATGCGGCCCTTGCCCGGCAGACGCAGCGCCTCGATCGACAGAAGTTCGCCGCCGACCGATGTCCATGCAAGACCCGTCACAACGCCGACCTGATCTTCCAGTTCGGCCAAGCCATAGCGGTAACGCTTCACGCCAAGGAATTCCTCGAGCCGTTCGGGGGTCACTTCGACCGACTTGGTGTTGCCCTTGACGATTTCCGTGACGGCCTTTCGGGCCAGTTTGGCGATTTCACGTTCCAGATTCCGCACGCCCGCTTCGCGGGTGTAGGTGCGGATGATTTCCATCAGCGCCTCGTCGGTGATCGAAAACTCGGCCTTTTTCAGGGCGTGGTTGGCGATCTGCTTGGCGATCAGGTGGCTTTTGGCAATCTCGCGCTTTTCGTCTTCGGTGTAACCCGACAGCGGGATGATTTCCATCCGGTCCAGAAGCGGGGTGGGCATGTTGTAGCTGTTGGCCGTGGTCAGGAACATCACGTTCGACAGATCATATTCCACTTCAAGATAGTGGTCGGTGAACGTCGCATTCTGTTCCGGATCCAGCACCTCGAGCATGGCCGATGCGGGATCGCCCCGGAAATCCTGGCCCATCTTGTCGATTTCGTCGAGCAGGATCAACGGGTTGGTCGTCTTCGCCTTTTTCAGCGCCTGGATGATCTTACCGGGCATGGAGCCGATATAGGTCCGCCGGTGACCGCGGATTTCGGATTCGTCGCGCACGCCGCCAAGGCTGATGCGGATGAATTCACGGCCCGTTGCCTTGGCCACGGATTTGCCAAGGCTGGTCTTGCCAACACCGGGAGGTCCGACGAGGCACAGGATCGGCCCCTTCAGTTTGGAACTGCGGGCTTGCACGGCCAGATATTCCACGATCCGGTCCTTGACCTTTTCAAGGCCATGGTGATCGGCATCAAGGACGGCTTGCGCGCGGCCAAGGTCTTTCTTGACGCGGCTTTTGACGCCCCACGGAACGCCCAGCAACCAGTCCAGATAGTTGCGCACGACGGTCGCCTCGGCGCTCATCGGGGACATGTTCTTGAGCTTTTTCAGCTCGGCATCGGCCTTTTCGCGCGCTTCTTTCGAAAGCTGCGTTTTCTGGATGCGGGCTTCAAGTTCGGCCACCTCGTTGGTGCCGTCTTCGCCATCGCCGAGTTCCTTCTGAATGGCCTTCATCTGCTCATTCAGGTAGTACTCACGCTGTGTCCGCTCCATCTGGCTTTTGACGCGGGTCTTGATCTTTTTCTCGACCTGCAGCACGGACATTTCGCCCTGCATGTGGCCGTAAACCTTTTCAAGCCGCTCTGCGACGTTCAGCGTTTCAAGCAGCGCCTGTTTCAGACCGACTTCGATGCCAAGATGGCCCGACACAAGGTCGGCCAGACGGGCGGGTTCGCGGGTTTCGGAAACGGCGGAAAGCGCCTCTTCCGGGATGTTCTTGCGGATCTTGGCATAGCGTTCGAACTCTTCTGCCACTGTGCGAACCAGCGCATCGACGGTGGCCTGATCGCCCGACACTTCATCAAGCGCCACGGCCTTTGCCTCAAAAAACACGTCGTTCGGCACGAATTCGGTGATCTTGACGCGGCCCTTGCCTTCCACCAGCACCTTGACGGTGCCATCGGGAAGTTTGAGCAATTGCAGCACGTTGGCCAGCACGCCGCTGCGGTAGATGCCTTCGGCTGCCGGATCGTCATCTGTCGGGTCGATCTGGCTGGAAAGCAGGATCTGACGGTCGTCGCCCATCACCTCTTCCAAGGCGCGGACTGATTTTTCCCGACCCACGAACAGCGGCACGATCATGTGGGGAAACACCACGATGTCGCGCAGGGGCAGTACGGGGTAGCTGGGGGAAAGCGTATCGTTCATTCGCTTTGTCCTTTTGTCTGGCAGAAAACCCGGCCCCAATCATCGGCAGCCTTCGTTCCCCAAGGATTGATATCTATTGTCGTGTCAGGGTGGTTTCAACGGGTAGAGGCAGGAACATTCCGGTCACAATGCCGTGGCATTCGGGCCGGGGCAAGGCGCAAATGGTGCCAATTGAGGCGACCTGCCGGCGCATGTTCAAGGTGATGAAAGGGGGCCGATCAACAGCCCCCGTTCGCAGTTTCAGGCCGCGAGTGTCGCGTCCATCAGGGGGTAATCGGTGTAACCTTTACGCCCCCCGCCATACATCGTGGCCGCATCGAGCGCGTTCAAGGGGGCGTCTGCAGCAAGGCGTGCCACGAGATCGGGGTTCGCGATGAACGGTTTGCCAAAGGCGATCATGTCGGCACGGCCCGATGCCACGGTTTCAAGCGCCAGCGCCCGGTCATAGCCGTTGTTGGCCATGTAGGGGGCCTTGAGCCGGGTACGCAGGGCGTCAAGATCCATGCCGGGGGCAAGATCGCGGCTGCCGCCGGTTTCACCTTCGACAAAGTGGACATAGGCCAGATCGTACTGGTTCAGGATATCAACCACATGGCCGAACAGGGCCATCGTGTCGCGGTCGAACCCAACCGCATTGGCACTTGAAAACGGGCTGAGGCGGATGCCGACGCGGCCCGGGCCCCAGACATCGACGAGTGCTGCCAGCGCCTCGGCCAGCAGGCGGGCGCGGTTTTCGATGGAGCCGCCGTAGGCATCGGTGCGGTGGTTCGATGTGTCGCGCAGGAATTGGTCAAGCAAATAGCCGTTGGCGGCGTGGAGTTCGACGCCGTCAAACCCTGCGGCCTTGGCGTTTTCGGCGGCGTGGCGGTAGTCGGCGACAATGCGTGCCATTTCGTCAAGGCGCAGCGCGCGGGGCGTGGAAGTGGCGACAAAGCCCGTGCCATCAAACGTCTTGCTGTCGGCGGCGACGGCGGACGGGGCAACGGGTGCCTGCCCGTCTGGTTGCAGCGAAGTGTGCGAGATGCGGCCAACGTGCCAAAGCTGCATCACGATCTTGCCACCGGCGGCGTGAACGCTGTCATTCACGGCCATCCAGCCCGCGACCTGCGCCGGTGTGTAGATGCCGGGTGTAGCGTAGTAGCCTTTGCCTTCGGGGGAGATTTGCGTCGCCTCAGTGATGAGAAGGCCTGCAGACGCGCGTTGGGTATAGTATTCGACATGCATGTCGATCGGGCTGTCATCTTCGGCACGGGCCCGGTTGCGGGTCAAAGGGGCCATGACGATGCGGTTCGCCATGGCGATGGCACCGGCGTGGAAGGGAGTGAACAGGGCTTCGGTCATCGGGTGTCCTTGCAGCAGGATTGCTTGGGCAACAGGTAGACCTGTGCGGCGGGCATACAAGGTGCGCGACGGGGCTGTTGCCAACCATACGCCCAGATTCTGTGCGAATGCGCACCTTGTGCGCGGGGTATTACAGGGGGTCGATATCGCCCAAGGCGCGATTTTCGTGGAATGTCCTGACGAAGCCTTGCAGGCTGGCCGACGCAATCGCATCGCGCAGGCCCTGCATGAGCACCTGATAGTAATGCAGGTTGTGCCAGGTCAGCAGCATGGACGCGATGATTTCCTGCGCCTTCAGAACGTGATGCAGATAGGCGCGAGAATACTGTCGGCAGGTGGGGCAAGAGCAGGTTTCGTCAAGCGGGCGCGGATCGTCGGCGTGGCGGGCGTTGCGCAGGTTGACCTGGCCCCGGTGTGTCCACCCCTGCCCCGTGCGACCGGAGCGTGAGGGAAGGACACAGTCCATCATGTCGATCCCACGTTCGACGGCCCCCACGATATCGTCAGGCTTGCCGACCCCCATGAGATAGCGCGGCTTGTCCGTGGGCAGCATGTCGGGGGCATAGTCGAGGACGGAAAACATCATGTCTTGCCCCTCGCCCACGGCAAGACCGCCCACGGCGTAACCGTCGAATCCGATGGCGCGCAGGTTTTCGGCGCTTTGTGCGCGTTGATCGGGGAAGACCGACCCCTGCTGAATGCCGAACAGCGCGTGGCCGGGCCTGTCGCCAAAGGCATCGCGGGAGCGTTGCGCCCACCGCATTGACAGTTCCATGGAGGTGCGGGCCACGGTTTCGGTGGCCGGGTACGGCGTGCATTCGTCAAACGCCATCACGATGTCAGAGCCGAGGAGCCGCTGAATCTCCATGCTGCGTTCGGGGGTGAGCATGTGTTTGGAGCCGTCGATGTGCGATTTGAAGCGAACGCCTTCTTCGGTCAGTTTGCGCAGGTCGGTCAGGCTCATCACCTGATAGCCGCCGGAATCGGTCAGGATGGGTCGATCCCAGTTCATGAACCGGTGCAGGCCGCCCAAGCGCGCGATGCGTTCCGCTGTGGGACGCAGCATCAGGTGGTAGGTATTGCCAAGCAGGATATCCGCGCCCGTTTCGCGGACCGAACCGGGCAGCATCGCCTTGACCGTGGCGGCGGTGCCGACGGGCATGAAGGCGGGTGTGCGGATTTCGCCGCGCGGGGTGTGGATCACACCGGTGCGGGCGCGGCCGTCAGTGGCGGAAAGGGTAAAGCCGAAGGGCTGGGTCATGATCTGCCGTGCCAAGAAACCAAAGGCTTGTCATGCGGCAAATCGGGAAGGATGCCAAGGGCGCGCCGGGGGGTGGGCGCGCCCTTGCAGTCAGTGCAGGATCAGACAAAATCGAAGTCGGATGCCCGCAAGATATCGCTTCGGTCCAGGACGGCGAACAGGATGGCATCGCCGTCGCCCGAACCGTCCGCATCATAGAACAAGCGGCCGGTCGATTTTTCATAAACGATGCGGTGATTGCCCGTGGTGGCGTTGGGCCCGACGTGGAAGAAGTCAACTGTCGGAGCGTCGCCAAAAATCCGGGTGTCAAGCGAGATGGTATCGCCCGCGCCGTGGTTGAAATCCTGAATCCGGTCGACGTTGTTTTCGCCAAGGGCGGTGTTGAACACGAATTCGTCGCGCCCGCGCCCGCCGTAAAGACGGTCGTTGCCATAGCCGCCATTGACAACATCTGTCCCGCGTCCACCGCTCATCCGGTCTTCGCCGCCGTTGCCCAGAACCACGTCTGCGCCCGCGTCGCCGTAGACCGTGTCGCCGTCATTTCCGCCGACGACCCTGTCGTTGCCGATGCCACCGAACATGTTGTCGATACCTGCGCCACCATACAGCACATCGCCGTCTTCTTCGCCCAGTATCCGGTCGTCGCCTGCGCCGCCGAACACGGTGTCAAAGCCGTTTCCGGTAACAATGATATCATTGCCGCCGGGTCGTGAGGTGTCTTCTTCATCGCCATAGACCAGATCGGCCGACGCACCGCTGTTGACGTAGTCGTTCCCGGCACCGCCCCAGATGGTATCAAACCCGACGTCACCGATCAGACGATCATCCCCGTCACGGCCATAGATCGAATCGTCACCGGACGACCCGTTGGCGCTGTCATCACCTTCGCCCGCATCAAGAATGTCATTTTCACCGCCGCCGAACAGCGAGTCGGCACCGATGCCGCCGGCGAGTTCGTCATTGCCTTCGCCGCCGAACATGCGGTCGGAGCCGCCGTCGCCGTCGATGATATCGGTGCCCAACCCGCCATAAATCAGGTCGTCATCGAGCATGCCAAAGATCGTGTCGATCCCGTCACCGCCATAGACGGTGTCGTTGCCGGCGCGACCCATGATCGAATCGTCGCCCAGCCCGCCAAAGATGCGGTCGGCATTATCGGTTCCGGGAATCGTATCGGGCCCTGCCCCGCCATAGATGGGTGCGGGTTCAGGTGCGGCCAGAGGTTCAGCACTGAGGATGAAGGAATTGGAGCGAATGTTTTCCATTTGGAATACCTTTGTTGTTCGCGGCTTGGCCCGCTGTTTTTTTCAGCCCCGCCGCCTGGCTTGGGGAATGCAAGCAATGAACAACCCACATCGGACTGCCCGACACGACAACGTGCCGGGAGCGCAAATGTTCCTGAACAAACAATGAATAATGGTGGGCGGTGAGGGACTCGAACCCCCGACATCTTCGGTGTAAACGAAGCGCTCTACCAACTGAGCTAACCGCCCCCGAGGCCTGATAAACCGACAGGCACCCTGCTGACAAGGGGACTTGCGTTACAGGAGCAGATCAAAGGCCTTGTATGTGAGGGCGAGGTTGGCATCGAGGGTTGCAAACCAAACCGCCGCTTCGCCGCCAGTGCCGTCGCCATCGTAATAAAGCGCGCCGGTGACGCTGTCATAGAGGATACGCTGATCGACGGTGATTGCACCCGTTCCGATGTGAAACTGGTTGGCGGCCAGATCGGACCCGATTGACCCAAAGAAGTTTTCGTCCAGCAGGATGCGGTCTGTGCCAATCGTAAAGTCGGTGATCAGGTCGACATTATCGGCAGTCAATTCCGAATCGAAGATGAACCTGTCGGAGCCACTTCCGCCGGTAAGGGTGTCCATTCCCAGGTCGCCATAGATATCGTCAGCGCCGCCACGCCCGGTCAGTCTGTCGGACCCGCCGCTGCCGGAAAGTTCGTCAGCCATCGCGCCGCCTGTGATCGTGTCTGCAAGATTGCTGCCCCACAGGAACAGCCGTTCTACATTGCGCAGAACCACATCGCCAACGGTTGTGACTGTTGTTGGCGCGAAAAGTTTGACGGTGACGGCAGTCAGACTGCCGCGCAAATCGATTGCAACCATGTCAATGCCTGTGCCGCCATTGATGATGTCGTCGCCGCCCCCGGGGTCGACATTGATGATGTCATTGCCTGCCCCGCCATAGATGCGGTCGTTTCCGGCATCGCCGCTGATGATGTCATTCCCATCGCCGCCAAAAAGCCGATCCCTGCCGTCGTTGCCATACAACTTATCATCGCCGGACCGTCCGGACAGCAGATCATTGCCGCTTTCGCCATAAATCGTGTCTGATCCGCCCCCGCCACTTGCGGTATCATTGCCATATTCAAGGCTGAATTCGTCGGCCATCGCGCCACCTGTCACGCTGTCGGAACCTTCGCCGCCGTTAAATCTGAGCTGTTCGATACCGATGATGCGCGTGCCGTCGGCCATCACGAAGGCGCGGGTTGGATCGGCAATCGACACGACCACCCCGCCACTGTTCCCGAAATAGTCGAGATCAAGCGTATCAAGGCCGCGGCCACCAAAGATCTGATGTTCGGCACCCTGGCCAAAACTGACAGAAATCAGATCATTGTTGTCACCGCCATAGACCTTGTCCTGACCGCCTTCGGCGAGAAAACTGTCATTGCCCCCGCCACCGAACAGGACATCGTCATCTTCGCCGCCCCGAAGGAAATCACTGCGCGCCCCGCCGAAAAGCCGGTCGATGCCGGAATAGCCCAACAGCGAGTCTACGCCGTTGCCGCCCCGCAGGGTATCGGCACCAAGGCCCCCCCTTAGGGTGTCATTGTCATCAATCGGGCCTTCGTCACCCGGTGCGTTGGCGTCGGACCAGCCCAGAACCTCGTCGCCCAGATCATCGGCGTCCAGCGTGTCACTGACATTGCTTCCATACAAAGTGGCCATGACATCCCCCGATACATGCAAACCGACATTGATTTGCGCCAAAGCCTACGGGGGGGCGGGGTTTTGTCAATTCCGCCGTGGTTCCCGGGTCTGGTCCCACGGGTGGAAATGAAAAAAGCGGGGCAAAAGCCCCGCTTTCAGACAGATTTCTGGGCGTTTCAGCCGACGAGTTCAAGACCCGAAAAGTAGAACGCGATTTCGCGGGCGGCGGATTCGGGGCTGTCTGAACCGTGGACCGAGTTTTCACCGACCGACAGGGCAAATTCCTTGCGCACAGTGCCGTCTGCCGCGTTGGCGGGATTGGTGGCCCCCATCACTTCGCGGTTCTTGGCAATGGCGCCTTCGCCTTCCAGAACCTGCACGACGACGGGCTGGCTTGCCATGAAGTCACAGAGTTCGCCGTAAAAGCCGCGTTCCTTGTGTTCGGCGTAGAACTGGCCTGCCTGGGCGACGGTCAGGTGGATGCGCTTTTGCGCGACGATGCGCAGGCCTGCCTCTTCGAACTTGGCGTTGATCTTGCCTGTCAGGTTACGGCGGGTTGCGTCGGGTTTGATGATGGAAAGTGTGCGTTCAACGGCCATGGTTGCCTCATACATATATGGGGCAACTGCGGCCCCGGGGATTGCGGGGGTTCGGTATCACGGGGTTCCGGGGTTGAAAAGCACATATGCGGGCGCGATAACGAGGGGGAACAGAAGGAATGTGATGATCGTGACCCACCCCCCCTTCAGTCTGGTCGGGATCGACCATGTGGTTTTTCTGGTGGATGACATGCCGCGCGCCCTTCGGTTCTATGCCGAAGTGCTGGGCTGTGTGCCGGGGTATTCCTACCCCGCGCTGGGGATGGAGCAGGTGTGGTGCGGTTCGGCGCTGATCGTGTTGTGGGACACGACGCATCCCGGGGCACGGTCTGCGGTGCCGCCGGTGGCGGGCGGGCGCAATGTCGATCACGTCTGCATCGCGACAAGCCCGTTCGACCCCGCCGACATGCGCGCCCATCTGGCGCTGCTGGGCGTGGAGATTTTGCGCGAGGCGGTGCATGGCGGGGCGCGGGGCATGGGTCATTCGTTCTATATCCGCGACCCGTTCGGGAACACGCTGGAGATCAAGGGCCCGGCGGAATACGCGGACGGGCGCGGATGAACCTGCATCGCCGATTTTGGCGCGATTTTCGGGGCCGTTCGCATTGACCTTGGCGTTATGATCCGGCAAGCCCCCGGTCATGTTACATATATCCGACATCACCTATTCCGTTGAAGGCCGCCCCCTGTTCGAAGGGGCGTCGGCCACCATTCCCACAGGTCACAAGGTTGGCCTTGTGGGCCGAAACGGCACGGGCAAGACCACGCTGTTTCGCCTGATCAAGGGCGAACTGGCGCTGGAGGGGGGCGAGATCGGCCTGCCCACCCGCGCCAAGATCGGCGGCGTGGCGCAAGAGGTGCCGTCGTCTTCCACGTCGCTGCTGGACACGGTGCTTCAGGCCGATACCGAACGCGCAGCACTGATGGCCGAGGCGGACATCGCGACCGACCCGCACCGGATTGCCGAAGTGCAGTCACGGCTGGCCGATATCGACGCGTGGTCGGCCGAGGGGCGGGCCAGCGCCATTCTGAAGGGGCTTGGCTTTGACGCCGAGGCGCAACTGCGCCCCTGTTCGGATTTTTCGGGTGGGTGGCGGATGCGGGTGGCGCTGGCGGGGGTGCTGTTTGCACAGCCCGATTACCTGCTGCTGGACGAGCCGACCAACTATCTGGATCTGGAAGGTGCGCTGTGGCTTGAATCCTATCTGCAGAAATATCCGCACACGGTGCTGATCATCAGTCACGACCGGGGGCTTTTGAACCGGGCCGTGCAGGGTATTCTGCATCTGGACAACAAGAAGCTGACCTATTGGAACGGGCCGTATGACCAGTTCGCCCGCCAGATGGCCGAACGGCGCGCGCTGTTGACGGCCGAGGCGAAAAAGCAGGACGCGCGCCGCGCGCATCTGCAAAGCTTCGTGGACCGGTTCAAAGCCAAGGCTTCAAAGGCGGTTCAGGCGCAGTCGCGCGTCAAGATGCTGGAAAAGATGACGACGATCACGGCCCCGGAAGAGGCGAAAAAGCAGGTCTTCACCTTTCCCAAGCCCGAAGAACTGTCGCCGCCGATCATCAACATGGAAAGTGCCGCCGTGGGCTATGACGGCCCGCCGATCCTGCGCAAGTTGAACCTGCGGATTGATCAGGATGACCGGATCGCCCTTTTGGGCCGCAATGGCGAGGGGAAATCCACGCTGTCCAAACTGCTGGCCGAAAAGCTGAAACCGATGGAGGGGCGGATCACGCGCCATTCCAAGTTGCGCATCGGGTATTTCGCGCAGCATCAGGTGGACGAGTTGTACATCGACGAGACGCCGCTGCAGCATCTGCAGCGCCTGCGCCCGGCGGAAGGTCAGGCGCGGCTGCGCGCACGGCTGGCGGGCTTCGGGTTGGGCGCGGATCAGGCGGAAACGGTGGTCGGGCGGTTGTCGGGCGGGCAGAAGGCGCGGTTGTCGCTGTTGCTCGCCACCATCGACGCGCCGCATCTGTTGATTCTGGACGAACCGACCAACCACCTCGACATGGAAAGCCGCGAGGCGCTGGTCGAGGCACTGACGGAATACGCAGGCGCCGTGATCCTTGTGAGCCATGACATGCACCTTCTGGGGCTGGTGGCGGACCGTCTTTGGCTGGTGAAGGGCGGCGTGGTGCAGCCTTATGGCGCAGATCTGGAAACCTACCGCAAGCAGCTTTTGGCGGGCGATGAGGATGTAAAGATCGCGGCGCAACCCGTTGTCAAAGTGAAGAAAGTCAGCCGCGAGGAAACGCTGGCATTGAAGGCCGAAGTGCGCAAATGCGAAGAAAGGCTTGAGAAGCTGAACGATATGCGCAACCGTCTGGCGACCAAACTGGCTGATCCGGCATTGTACGAGGACGGGCGCGTGGGCGAACTGGAAACCTGGAACAAGAAATACGCCGAGATCATGGAAGGTCTGGACCGGGCCGAGGCGATGTGGCTGGCCGCACAGGGCAAGCTGGAAGCCGCGATGGCCACGGCGTGATGGAAAGCGCCTTTCTGATCACGGCCTTTGCCACCCTGTTCGTGGTGATTGACCCGCCGGGTCTGGTGCCCATGTTCATCGCGCTGACGCAGGGCATGGGGCCGGAGCAAAGGCGCACGATTGCCTTGCGGGGCTGTGTGATTGCGGCGGTGATGCTGACGGTGTTTGCCCTGCTGGGCGAGGCGGTGTTGGGGTTCATCGGGATTTCAATGTCGGCGTTTCGCATCGCGGGCGGGCTTTTGCTGTTTCTGACCGCACTCGACATGTTGTTCGAGCGTCGCACGCAGCGGCGTGAGGGGCAGCACGCCGAACCCGACCATGACCCGTCGGTGTTTCCGCTGGCCACCCCCCTGATTGCCGGGCCGGGGGCGATTGCGTCGATGATACTGCTGGTGGGCCAGTCCGGCCCGGGATGGGCGGGGACGATTGCGGTGATTGCCCTGATGCTTGCCATGGTGGCGGTGACCTACCTGTTCCTTCTGGCCTCGCCCCCAATCGAGCGGATGCTGGGCCGGACGGGAACCATCGTGATCACGCGGTTGCTGGGGATGTTGCTTGCGGCCTTGTCGGTGCAATTCGTGATCGACGGCGTCAAGGGCGCGGGGCTGATCGGCTAGGCGGGCGGTTGTTTCGACGCGGCGCGCCCCCTACATTCCGGTCGTCAAGGAGCGGATACCCAGATGGACAGTGAAACGATGGCGCGGCTTGGCTATCTGGCCATTCTGCTGGTTGCGGTTGGCGGTTGGGTGGTGATCGAATACCGGGGCCGGATGGGCACCGCGATGCGCACGATGATTGCCTGGGGTCTGATCTTTGGCGGGGTCGCGGCGGGGTATGCGCTGTGGAACGATATCCGGCGCGACAGTTTCGTGATCCAGTCCGCCGATGGAAACGAGATCACCGTGCCACGGGCGGGCGACGGGCATTACTACATCACCCTGACGATGGACGGCCAGCCGATCGAGTTCATGGCCGATACGGGCGCTTCCAATGTGGTGATGACCAAGGAAGACGCGGCCCGCGTGGGGATCGACGTGGGAAGTCTGATGTTTCTGGGACAGGCGCAGACCGCCAATGGCACGGTTCGCACCGCGCGCACGCGGGTGGACAATGTGACGCTTGGGCCGTTTACCGATGAACGGCTGACCGTCTGGGTGAATGACGGCGATCTGGGCATATCGCTGCTGGGAATGGATTATCTGGGGCGGTTCCGCATCCAGATCGACGGCAACGAAATGGTGCTGAGCCGGTAGCCGTCAGAATATCTGGATATCGTTGGCCGATACGACTGCCCCGCCCTGCAGATCGGCGATCAGGGTCAGCCCACCTGCCGCCTTGCCGTTGGCATCAAACCAGAGCGTTCTGTCTGTGGTGCGAAAGATGAAACGGTCATTCGCGTCCTGCGCGTGGTTGTCGGCACGCGTGCGGAATTGCGAAGGATCAGGGGCGTCTGTCAGGCCAAAGCTGCTGCCCTTGAGATAGAACAGGTCGTCACTGGAAAAATCGGTGATGATGTCGTCACCTTCGGCACGCGTCCGGTACAGGAAAGCGTCGCCGTCGCTTCCTCCTGTCAGTGTGTCACGGCCCGCACCACCATAAAGCTCGTCGCCATTGGCCCCGCCGTGCAGGCGGTCAGCGCCACCGCCGCCATAAAGTGCTTCGGCCGCCGCACCGCCGAAAAGGCGATCCGTCCCGCGCGGCGCGCCCAGCACGACCTCGATATTGGCATAGGTGTCGCCTCTTGCGACACCGGTGTTGCGACCCGTGCCGTCCAGATGCACGGTCACACCATTGGTCTTGCGAAAATCGAGCGTATCGATGTCGTCGCTGCCATCAAACATTTCGGCAGAAGCGCCGGGGACAAAGCGGTCAAACCCCCCGCCGCCGTTTACCACACCGGTGACCTTGCCGCCGCGACCGTCATACACGTCATTGCCCGCGAACATAATCACGCGCCCGTCCATCCTGCCTTCGTTGCGCACAATGTCGTTCCCCGTGTCGCCGAAAAAGGCATAGGTCGATGCCTTGATCAGGCCGGTATTGTGCACGTTTCCGGAAATGCCGCCGTTGATTTCGATTGCCGTTTCCTTGAACGCGCGGATCGTGCCGGAATTTTCCAGATCATACCCGTCGCCGGACGTGAGCCCATTGAAACCGACTGCTTCATACACGCTTTCAATGCGGCCGCGGTTGATCAACACCGGGTTCAGCCCGTAAAGCAGCACTCCTATCGATCCGGTGACCGAACCTGACGCGGCGATGACCAGTTTTTCGTTTGTATCCGCAAAGTTGTTGCCCAGTTGAACCGCAGGGGCAATTTCGCCACCACCGATGACCCGG
This sequence comes from Gemmobacter sp., assembly GCA_031425195.1. GTDB lineage: Bacteria > Pseudomonadota > Alphaproteobacteria > Rhodobacterales > Rhodobacteraceae > JANPIX01. Next base: position 128,754 of record JANPIX010000026.1, read on the forward strand.
CCAAGGATGGTGGCGATGTGACCGGGACCGGACCCGTAAATGGCAGTCGCGTCATTCGACCATACAGTAATGCCCTGGTTGACGCGGACATCATCACTTCCGGCAAGATTGACCTGTATGCCCGAGCCGACCGTGTCATCCTGAATGACTTGAAGTGGCATCGCGGCAATCCTTACCAAAGTGTTGCTGGGCCAATCGGTACGAAAACACAATCCAGAATGACTAGCACGGGCGCGCGAACGTTCCTAGCCGCTGAACGACCCGCGCAGATAATCAACAAGCGCCTGGGTGGAGCCGTCCTTGGCCGACGCATCGGCCTTGCCTTCGAGGATGGGCTGCAGGGCCAAGGCCAGTTCCTTGCCCAGTTCCACGCCCCATTGATCATAGGAATTGATGCCAAGGATCACGCCTTCGACAAAGACGCGGTGTTCGTAGAGGGCGATGATCTGGCCCAGAACGAACGGCGTCAGTTGCGGATAGGCGAGCATGGTGGAGGGGCGGTTGCCCGGAAAGACGCGGTGGCGGGACTGACGGTCAAGTTCGGCCCCCGACAGGCCCTTGCGGGCCATGATGGCGCGCGCCTCGTCCAGCGAGCGGCCTTTCATCAGCGCCTCGGCCTGCGCGAGGCAGTTTGCCACGAGGAGGAGGTGCTGATGTGCGAGGTCGGGTTCGTGGCCGGTGCGGGCCACCAGAAATTCGCAGGGCACGACACGGGTGCCCTGATGGATCAGCTGGTAGAATGCGTGCTGGCCATTGGTGCCGGGCTCGCCCCAGACAACGGGGCCAGAGGGCACGGCAAGATCGGCACCGTCCATGGCCACCCGTTTGCCGTTCGATTCCATCTCCAGCTGTTGCAGATAGGCGGGAAGGCGCGACAAGCGTTGGTCATAGGGCAGGACGGCGCGGGTGGCATAACCGCAGATCTGGTTGTGCCAGATGCCCACGAGGGCAAGCAGGACCGGCAGGTTCTGTGCAAAAGGAGTGTCGCGGAAATGCGCGTCCATATCCGCGCCGCCCGCCAGAAACGCATCGAAATCGGCGGGGCCCACGGCAATCATCAGGGCAAGGCCGATCGGCCCCCACATGGAATAGCGCCCGCCGACCCAATCTTCGAACCCGAACACGCGTGAGGCATCAATCCCAAAGGCGGCGGTCTTGTCGGCGGCGGTGGACACGGCGGCGAACTGCGCGCCGGGGTCTGTCACCCGGGCCGCCATCCAGTCACGCGCGGTCTGGGCGTTGGTCATGGTTTCGATGGTGGTAAAGGTTTTGGAGGCGACGATCACCAGTGTGGTTTGCGGGTTCAGCGTGGCCAGAGTGTCGGCGATATGCGCCCCGTCAACATTGCTGACAAAGTGGCAGCGCGGGCCGTCGTGGAAGGGGGCGAGTGCCAGTGTGGCCATGGCAGGGCCAAGGTCTGACCCGCCGATGCCGATGTTGACGACGTCGGTGATCGGCCCGCCCTGCCCCTGAAACGCGCCCGACCGCACGGCATTGGCAAAGGTGGCAAGCCGTGCATGGGTGGCGCGCAGATCGGGCGTGACATCGCGGCCATCGACAATCACGGGCGTGGTCATGTTGCGCAAGGCGGTGTGAAGGACGGCGCGGCCTTCGGTTTCGTTGATCTTTTCGCCCGAGAACATGGCCTGCCGCTTGGCCGCGACGCCCGATGTTTCGGCGAGGGTCAAAAGCAGGTTCAGGCCCGTCTCATCCAGATTGGTTTTGGAGTAATCGAACAGCATGGCCCCGTTTCGGGCGGAAAACCGGGCGGCGCGGGTCTGATCCTGAAACAGCGACAGGATGGCACGGTCGTTGATGGCTGCGTGATGGGTGCGAAGGGCATTCCAGTTTGGGTTCATGTGGCTACTCCGCCCAATGCACGGTTGCGTTGTCGAGGATCACGCGGACCGGAGCCTCGGCCTGTGTCAGGCCTGCCGCCCGGTCAAGCGCCGCGCGCTTTTCGGGGCCGGTGATCACGAGATGGGTATAAAGCGCGCCGCGCAGGACAGGTGCCGTCAGGGTGATGCGCGGTTCGCCCGCCGCTTCGGCGCGCAGGGCCATGACAACGGGGGCGGTGGAAGACAGGGCGATGTCAAGAAGATCGGCCCCGGGAAACAAGCTGGCGGTGTGCATGTCGGCCCCCATGCCCACCAGCAGAACCGAGATCGGCAGATAGGGCGTGATGCCCTGCGCCAGTTCGTCAAGCCTGTCTTCGGGATGGGGCGCATCGGCGTAAAGCGGCACGAGCGTGGCCCCCGCCGCACGGCTGTGCAACAGGCGTTGGCGCAGAAGGCGGGTGTTGGAACGGGGGTGATCTTCGGGAACCCAGCGTTCATCGTTCAGCAGGACGGCGATATTGGCCCAATCCAGATCGACGCCCGCCAGCGTATCAAAGATGGCCCCGGGTGTGGTGCCGCCCGGCACGCACAGCGTGGCTTTGCCTTCACGGCGCAAAATCTCGCCCAGTTGGCCCGCGATGATGTTTGCCAGCGACAGCATCATCATTTCGCGGTCTGGATATTCCTGAAGGTTCATTCCTTGATTTCCCGCCAGCGCCGCCCATCGCGGTGCATCAGCATCAACGCATCCTCGGGGCCTGAAGATCCCGGATCATATCCTTGCGGCCGTTCGCTGCGCTGTTCCCATCCCTGAATGATCGGGTCAGCCCAGGCCCAGGCGGCCTCCACCTCGTCGCCGCGCATGAACAGGGTCTGGTTGCCGCGGATCACGTCCATGATCAGACGTTCGTAGGCGTCGGGAATATCGGCCCCGTCTTCTCCCAAGGCGTCCGCAAAGCTCATGTCCAGGGGAACCTGCGTCAGGCGCATGCCACCCGGCCCCGGTTCCTTGATCATCATCATCAGGTTCATGCCTTCGTTGGGTTGAAGGCGGATCACCAGCACGTTTTCGCGCCAGCCGTCGGCATCGTCAAAGATGGAATGCGGCGGTTCCTTGAAGGTGATCGCGATTTCCGAGGTCCGCCCGCGCAGGCGTTTGCCGGTTCGCAGATAAAACGGCGTGCCGTTCCAGCGCCAGTTTGACACGTTGACCTTGAGCGCCACATAGCTTTCGGTGCGGCTGGCCGGGTTCTGGCTGTGTTCGATGTAACCGCCCTGCCCGCCCCCGGCGACGTACTGCCCGCGCACGATGTCGGACGGTTGAACCGGGTCGAGCGCGCGGATCACCTTGAGCTTTTCATCGCGCACGGCGTTCGGATCAAAGTGATAGGGCGGTTCCATCGCGATCAGGCACAACAGTTGCATCAGGTGATTCTGGACCATGTCGCGCATCGCACCCGATTTGTCGTAATAGGCACCCCGCCCGTCGACGCCCACGGTTTCGGCCACGGTGATCTGCACGTGGTCGATGTATTCCGATTTCCACAGAGGTTCGAACAGGATGTTGGCAAAGCGCACGGCCATCAGGTTCTGCACGGTTTCCTTGCCGAGGTAATGGTCGATCCGGTAAATCTGTTCTTCGTGGAAATGCTGCGCCAGAACGGCGTTGAGGGCACGGGCCGAAGCAAGATCGCGGCCAAAGGGCTTTTCCACCACGATGCGTGAGCGGGCATCGGCGATGCCGTGGCGGTGAAGACGTTCTGCCAGTTCACCGAACAGCGACGGCGCGACAGAGAAATAGAAGGCCTTGATGACATCGGGGCGGACCAGTTCGCGCAGGGCGGACCACCCGCCATCGCCCGTGGCGTCGATGGCGACATAGGAAATACGGTCAAGGAACTGTGCGATGACCGCCTTGTCCTGTTTGTCCTTGCCGACGAATTCGGCAATCGCGCCCGCCGCCATGTCGCGGTAGGCGGCATTGTCCATTTCCGATCGCGCGGCCCCGATGATGCTGCTGTCGGGGGTCATCTGGCCGGACAGGAACCGGCGATACAGCCCCGGCAGGATCTTGCGGCGGGCAAGGTCGCCCGTGCCGCCGAAAATGACCAAGTCAAACGGTTCGACCGGGATGACGCGCGAAACCATCAGATATTCCTTTCCGCCCGATGCGCCACGGGGTGTTCACCCCTCGTTAGCGCTAACGCGCGACGCTTAGACCTGTGCTGGGGAAAAGTCTAGCATTGCCGACCGTTTGGCAACCGTCCTGCGTGATCAGTTGTCTTCGACGGTGTGCCAACGGATACGGCGCGCGCCCGGTTCGACGGCGATGCGGTGCATTGCCTGTTCCAGCATCTGTTCAGTGATGGAGGGGCCGGTAAAGGTGGCTGTCAGATCGACCTGCCCTTCGCGGTCGATCACCGATTCGATGGCGCAGAGTTGCATCCCGTCAAGCGCCAGCACCCGCAGGATCAGGGCGCGGATGGCAGCCTCGTCTTCCGGGCGGCATCCGATTTCGACAAGGAACAGGCGGGTGATGGGCTGCCCGGCGCGGGTATGCCGCTTCATCAGTTTGACGAAGGGGCGCAGGCCAAGGTTGATGAACACGACAAACCCGGTGAGCAGCAGCGCAAAGGGCCACGCCCCTGCCCCGGCGAGCAACCCCACGCCCGCAGAACACCACAGTGTTGCCGCCGTGTTCAGGCCGTGGATGTTGAAGCCATCGCGAAAGATGATGCCGGCCCCCAGAAAGCCGATGCCCGACACGACCTGCGCCGCGACGCGCGTGGGGCTGACTTCATCCGGGAACTGCTGGGAAAAGATCACGAAACTTGCCGCACCAAGGGCGACCAGCGCATTCGTGCGCAACCCCGCCATGCGCTGGCGCACCTGACGTTCCGACCCGATGATCGCGCCGCAGGCCATGGCCACGCCCAGATTGATGGCGGCCGCATATAAAGGAACCAGCATGAAACACTTCCATTAGAACAATGAAAAACAGCCTTATCAAGAGGCGTGCCCAATGTGAAGGATTTGCGACAGATTTGTAACAGACAGCGGAACGGGCGTCAGGCGTCGAGTTCTGCATCCCAGTACAAATAGTCCATCCAGCTTTCATGCAGATGGTTCGGCGGAAAGCGGCGGCCGTGGGCCTGCATTTCTTCTGCGGAAGGCTGGCGCGGCATCTGGGCCAGATGCAGGCCGGACTGTTTGAGCGTTTTCGACCCCTTGCGCAGGTTGCAAGGGGAACAGGCGGCCACCACGTTGCCCCAGTTCGTCGTGCCGCCGCGCGAACGCGGCACCACGTGATCGAAGGTGAGTTCGCCGCGCGATCCGCAATACTGGCAGCAGAAGCTGTCGCGCAGAAAAAGATTAAAGCGCGTGAAGGCCACGCGCTTTTGGGGTTTCACATAGTCTTTCAGCACGACGACAGAGGGTATCCTGAATTCGGCACGCTGGCTTCGGACCACATGGTCGTATTCCGACACGATCACCACCCGGTCAAGCACCACGGCCTTTATCGCCTCTTGCCAAGGCCAGAGCGACAGCGGGTAATAGGACAAGGGTCGGTAATCCGCATTCAGAACCAGCGCGGGGAACTGTTTGAGCCCGGCTGGTTCGCGCACGAAATTCGTTCTGAAGTCCACGTCCAACAAAATGTCGTCCTCGTCCCGTAAACGATCATCAGGTGTTTCGATCTTTACCTGATACGATGACTATATATGGCGTTTGCCGACTGACAAGCCCCGCGATCTGCGACCTGTGCGTCATCGCACGGCATCGTGACGGGCGCGTGACGATCAGGCGGGCAGCTTGTCTGACAGAAAGCCAAGCGCCGCCCCCAGACCATCGGGTGCTATTCCATGGCCGGTGCCGCGCATCACATGGGTGGCAACCTCGAACCCGGCGCCGGCAAGGGCGGTGCGCGCGCGGGCCATATCACCGAAGGGGACGACGGGATCCTGATCGCCGTGCACGAGAAGAACCGGGGGTTTGACCACCGCCTCGGACGGGAGGCGTTCGGGCACAAGAAGGCGGCCTGAAATCGCCACGATGCCTGCCAGGGGTTCTGGCCTGCGCGGGGCAATGTGCATGGCCATCATGGCACCCTGCGAAAAGCCGACAAGGGCGAGCGCGGAGGGGGGCAGGCCCTCTTTTGCAAGCTGTGCATCCAGAAACCTGTTCAGCGCGGTTGCCGACACAACCAACCCCGCTTCGGCGGCCTGTTCGGAAGACCCGTCGAGCCATGGGATGGGAAACCACTGAAACCCGAAGGCATTGCTGCGGCAAGGGTCGGGGGCGTTAGGCGACAGGAAGACGGTGTCGGGAAGATGCGGTGCCAGCGGATCAGCCAGACCAAGAAGATCGGCCCCGTCTGCGCCGTAGCCGTGCAGGAACACCACCAGATTGCGTGCCCGCCCTGATGCGGCCGCCCGCCGTCCGAATGTCAGATCCGCCATGTCACAAAATCCCTTCCCTGTCTTTCGCGACCCTGTAGTACGCCCAGAGGATCCGCGCCGCAACGGACCGCCACGGCGACCAATCCTGCGCCATCATCCGAAATTCACGCTCGGCTGGCCGCTTGGGCAAACCGAACAACAGGCGTGCCGCCTCTTGCAGGGCCAGATCGCCGGGGGCGAAGATATCGGCGCGGCCCAGCGAGAACATCGCGTAGATTTCCGCCGTCCACATTCCGATGCCGGGCAAGGCCACCAATGTGCGAACCACCTCGTCATCAGGCATCAACGCGAGCGCATCATAATTGATCCCTGCCGCAGCCAGTGCCTGAACATAGCGGATTTTCTGCCGCGACAGGCCGCAGGCGCGCAGGTCGGCCTCGGTTGCGGTGACGATCGCGGCAGGGTGGGTCAGGCCCGCCGCGCCGAGTTTTGTGATGATTGCATTCGCTGACGCGACCGACACCTGCTGGCCCGCGATGGCCGCCAGAAGATCACCAAAGCCGCCCGCGTTGCGGCGCAGGGGAACCGGGCCGGTCAGCGTCAGGGCTGCGCCAAACCGCGGTTCGCGTGCCGCAAGCCAGGCAGCACCTTCGGCAAGGCTGTCAGGCCCGTGAATGATGCGGCCAACCATTTGTGTCCTTTCATCCCCATCGAGAGGGAAAAATTATTCTGCGCAGAGCCCATAAAGCTCCCGACCGCCCTTGGCCTGCGCGCAGCAAAGGACTAGCGATGGGATATGACAACCCTTGCCCCGCAGATTGCGCCCGTTTTCGATGACCGCATAGCCCGCCGCAACGTGATGGTGCTGGTTGCGGCACAGGCCCTGTTGGGCTCGCAGATGCCGATGCTGTTCATCATCGCGGGTCTGGCGGGAAATTCGCTTGCGGCCAACCATTGTTTCGCCACCTTGCCCATCACGTTCATGGTTCTTGGGTCGATGCTGGCCGCGACACCGATTTCGGCCGTGATGCAGAAATATGGCCGCAGGACGGGGTTCATCCTTGGCACGCTGGGCGGGATGGCGGGGGCGGTGATCGGGGCGGCGGGGTTGTATCTGGCGAGTTTCCCGTTGTTCCTGCTCGGCGCACTTGTGACCGGCATCTACATGTCTGCGCATGGTTTTTACCGCTTTGCCGCCGTCGACACGGCGTCGGAGGGGTTTCGGCCAAAGGCGATTTCCTATGTCATGGCCGGGGGTCTGTTGTCGGCCATTCTGGGACCGCAGCTTGTGAAACTGACCAATGACGCGTTCGTGGTGCCGTTTCTGGGCACGTATCTGACCGTCATCGCCCTGAACGTGGCGGGCATCTTCCTGTTCGCGTTGTTGAAGATACCGACCCCGCCGCCACCCGTGGTGGGCGAGACGAAGGGCCGGTCGCGCCGCGAACTTCTTGCGTCGCCGCAGATTGCGGTGGCGGTGATTTGCGCCACGGTGTCCTATGCGCTGATGAACCTTGTGATGACATCATCGCCGCTGGCGGTGGTGGGCTGCGGGTTCACGACGGGGAACGCGTCCGATATCGTGGCGGCCCATGTTCTGGCGATGTACGCGCCCAGCTTTTTCACCGGGCATATCATTGCGCGGTTCGGCGCGCCCAAGGTTGTGGCGATGGGCCTGATCATTCTGGGCGGGGCCGGGATCATGGCTCTGACCGGGGTAGAGTTGTTCCAATTCTTCGGTGCGCTGATCCTGTTGGGGCTGGGATGGAACTTCGGGTTCATCGGGGCCACGGCGATGCTGGCGGCAAACCACACGCCGCAGGAACGCGGGCGGATGCAGGGGTTGAACGACCTGATCGTGTTCGGGGGGGTCACTCTGGCGTCGCTGTCGTCAGGTGGATTGATGAACTGTTCGGGCGGATCGGTACAAGCAGGGTGGAGCGCTGTGAACCTTGCAATGCTGCCCTTCCTGTTTCTGGCGGGCGCATCGCTGATCTGGCTTTGGCTGCGGCCAAAGGCGATCTGAACGGCGTTACCAGCGGCCGGTGGCCGCCTGCCAAAGAAGAAGACCACGACGGTGGGCTTCGGACAGGGCAAGCGGGCCTGTGGTGACACGGGACGGGTCTTTTGCCGCGCGCGACAGCAGGGCGTGGGTTTGCCAGCCTGCCAGCAGGGCGGGACGGGCAGAGGGCGGCACGGTTCGCCGTTGCGACCGCGCGCGGTTCAGCCAGCCCAGCCCTTCGTTTGCCAGATGCGCGATGGCCTTTGGGGATGCATCGGCCAAAGGCACCCTGCCCCGCGCCGTCAGTTCCGGCACCGCGCGCAGAAAGGCGGCCATCCCTGCCGCCCGCCCCGCGTCGCGCAGGGCGGGTTCGGCGGCGGGCCCTGCGCCAAGGGCAAGTGCGGCAAGCCACATCAGGCTGCCTGCCGTGTCATCAAGGTAGGCCGCGAATTCCCCTTCGGCAAAGGGTTCGCGGTAAATGTCCCACCGGCGGGCGGCGACCAGACGGTCGAGCACATCGCGCGGCAGGCGGGCCGTCTGGATGAGCGTCTGGAGCGGGCTTGCCACCTCGTGCGCCAAGGGCTTGTCGCCCGTTACCGCATCGCGCCACCATTGCAGGCGCATTTCGGCAATCAGCGTTTCCTGCGTGACCCAAGGCGCGCGGGCGACTTCGAGGTTGAAGGCGTAGAGCGTGAAAAGTGTGCCCCGCGCCGATACCGGCGACGCCATGACCGAGGCGAACCGGTCCGGATCGCCCCGCTGCAACAGGGCGGCGCAGGCGTCAGTTGACATGGACCGGGGTGCCGACATCACGGATCAGTTTCCAGTTGATAGCGTCGAGCAGCGCCTCGAACGAGGCGTCGACGATGTTGGCGGACACGCCCACCGTGGACCAGCGCCGCCCCTGACTGTCTTCGCTGTCGATGATGACGCGGGTCACGGCCTCGGTGCCGCCCTGGGTGATACGGACCTTGAAATCCACAAGCCGCAGGTCGTTGATGCAGTCCTGATAGGGGCCAAGGTCTTTTGACAGCGCCTTGGACAGCGCGTTAACGGGGCCGCGGTCGGTGCCGGTTTCATCCATCGATTCCGACACGGACAGCATCTTGCGATCGCCGATCTTGACCACCACGACAGCTTCGGACAGGCTGACCATCTTGTCATACTTGTTCTTTCGCCGTTCCACCGTGACGCGGTAGCGTTTCACCTCGAAGAAATCCGGCAGTTGGCCGAGTTCGCGGCGCGCCACGAGTTCGAAACTCGCCTGTGCGGAATCGTAGGCATAGCCCTGATCCTCGCGGTCCTTGACGACGTCGAGGATGCGGCCAAGGCGGGGGTCTTTCGGATCGACCACAAGGCCCGCCGCCGCGAGACGCGCGCGCAGGTTGGACTGGCCGGCCTGATTGGACATGGGGATGATGCGGTCGTTGCCGATCAGCGCCGGGTCGACATGTTCATAGGTGGTCGGGTCCTTCAGGATGGCCGAGGCGTGCAGCCCCGCTTTGTGCGCAAAGGCCGAGGCCCCGACATAAGGCGCTGCCCGTTGCGGCACGCGGTTCAGGATATCGTCGAGCATGCGGCTGGTCTTGAGCAGGCTGCGCAGGGCATCGTGTGTGACGCCGGTGGCAAAACTGCCGGCGAAGGGTTCCTTGAGCAGCAACGTCGGGATCAGCGTCGTCAGGTTGGCGTTGCCGCAGCGTTCGCCAAGGCCGTTGAGCGTGCCTTGAATCTGGCGCGCACCGGCAAGCACGGCGGCAAGGGAATTGGCGACGGCATTGCCGGTATCATCATGGCAGTGAATGCCCAGCCGCGCGCTTGGGATGCCGTGGGCCACGACTTCGGCGGTGATGCGCCCGACATCCGCGGGCAAGGTGCCGCCATTGGTGTCGCAGAGCACGATCCAGCGCGCGCCTGCATCCTTGGCCGCCAGAAGGCAGGACAGGGCATAGTCCGGGTTGCTGCGGTAGCCGTCAAAGAAGTGTTCGGCGTCAAACAGCGCCTCGCGCCCCTGGGCCACGATGTGGGCGATGCTGGCTTCGATATTGTCGCGGTTTTCGTCGAGCGACACGCCAAGGGCGGCAGTGACGTGGAAATCATGGGTCTTGCCGACAAGGCAGACGGCGGGGGTGCGGGCGTTCAGGACGGCGGCAAGCACATCATCATTGGCAGCACTGCGCCCCGACCGTTTGGTCATGCCGAACGCGGTCAGCGTGGCGCGTGTCTGGGGCGGGCTTGCGAAAAAGTCGCTGTCGGTGGGGTTGGCGCCGGGCCACCCGCCTTCGATGTAATCCACACCCAGAGCATCGAGCGCATGGGCGATCTGCATCTTTTCGGCAGTGGAGAATTGCACGCCTTGCGTCTGCTGCCCGTCGCGCAAGGTAGTGTCGAACAGGGAGAGGGGTTCACGCATGATGCGGCCGATCAGCTGTGGGCCGCACGATCAAGACTGTCAGGCTTGATCGTGCCGCGACTGCCCCCCACAGGGCAGTCGCGATGCGACTGCGGGGCAGGCGTGACCCGATGGGAACGTGTGAAACGTTGATGGCCCCTTGGCCTGCACTGGCGTTCCGGCCAAAACCCCGCGCGTCCCCCCACAGGGGGGCCGCTGGTGCGGGGTTGGGCGAAAACTGCGGCAGTGCGATAGTCCAACCCATTCTGACAATACCAGTCATTCGCCAAACACCAGTCTACTCGGGTCAAAATTCGGGCCAGGCGAGAGCTCGACCTTGTCTTTGCCCATCTCGATTATCACGCCGGCATTTTGAAGCATGTTCTTCATAGCGTCCACCAAGGTGAAGTCTTTGGCCATGCGGGCTGCTTGCCAAAGTTCAAACAGTTTGCGTCCGTGATGTGCCAAGCTGTGTTTCACATCACGCAAGTAGTGGACCTTGCTCTCCAGTTTATCCCACTCAAAGAAACCGAGAAAAACAAGGCCCGCAGCCAGAGCGTTCCATTCGCCGCCGCCCGACATGTTCAGTAGAACCTGTAACGCGGCATGGGTGTTCAGGTCATCGGCCAGCGCGCCAACAATCCTTTTATCGGGCGCCAATGCGCGCGCCTTTTCGAGATCGCCATTAAACGCAATGTAGCGCAAGTAATCTTCAAGCCTGATCTCAGCCGCGACCGACTTTTCCGTCGTCCAATCCATCGGGCTCCGATAATGCGTCCCAAGCAGAACAAAGCGGATCACCTCGCCCGGCACACCCTGCTCCAGCAAATCGCGGACGGTGAAGAAATTGCCCAGCGACTTGGACATCTTCTTCCCCTCCACCTGCAGCATTTCGTTGTGCATCCAGACGCGGGCGAATTCGGCGTGGGGGTGGGCGCATGTGCTTTGCGCCAGTTCGTTTTCGTGGTGCGGGAATTGCAGGTCAAGACCGCCGCCGTGGATGTCGAAGGATGCGCCGAGGAGTTCATAGCTCATGGCCGAGCATTCGATGTGCCAGCCGGGGCGGCCCCTGCCCCACGGGCTGTCCCAGCCGGGTTGGGTTGCGTCAGAGGGTTTCCACAACACGAAATCCATCGGGTCTTCCTTGAAGGGCGACACCTCCACCCTTGCACCGGCGATCATGTCGTCGACGGTGCGCCCCGACAGGGCACCGTAATCCTTGTATGACCGCACGCGGAACAACACATGGCCCTGCACGGCATAGGCGTGGCCGCCTGCGATCAGGGTTTCGATCATCGCGACCATCTGCGGAATATAGGCGGTGGCGCGGGGTTCGTGGGTGGGGCGGCGAGCGCCCAGGGCATCCATGTCGTCGTGAAACCACTGGATCGTCTGGGCGGTGATGTCTTCGATGGGACGGCCTGTTTCCGCAGCGCGGGCGTTGATCTTGTCATCCACGTCGGTGAAGTTGCGCACATAGATGACGTTTTCGTCGCCATAGACGTGGCGCATCAGACGGTAAAGCACGTCGAACACCACCACCGGGCGCGCGTTGCCCAGATGGGCGCGGTCATAGACGGTCGGGCCGCAGACATACATGCCCACCTTGCCCTTTGTGCGGGGCACGAAGGTTTCCTTCTGGCGGGTTTTCGAGTTCCACAGTTTGATGTCAGCCATGACAATTGCCTTCGCGCAGGATGTGCCTGCGGGCGATCATTCTTTTCTTTCTGGGAAACGAAATCGGCCCGCGACGAGTGGTCAGCAGGGAATGCAGCAGATGCAGAGGGTGCCGTTCGTGTTCATGGCCGCCGTCATAGCGCACGCGGGTCAAGCCGCCAAGTCACTTGTTGCGCGGCAGAGCGATGCCCCAGACAGGCCGGGGCATCAAAAATTCAGTTCCCGGCGCGCGAAAACGTGTTTCGGTTGTCAGGGCCCGTTCCAAGCCAGCCTGCGATGGTCCGGCTGACATGCGCAGTGATCATGGATTTCTGCGTCTGGCCAGCGGCGCGGGCGGCCAGCATCTGGTTGCCCGACAGCGCCGGGAAGGCGGCGTCAATCACCTCTGGCCCGGCCAGCACTTCACCGGTTTTGGCATCGGTGACTTCGGCCACAAAGTCGATGTTGTGAACGCCTGCGTTCTGGTAGCGGGTTTCAGCCTCGAACGTGAGGGCGTGGAAACGTTTCATCATGATGTTGATGCGCACCGGGCGCGGCCCGCGCAGGCTTGCGGCACCCTGTTGGACGGCATTGGTCATGATGACATCGACCTGATCGAAACGGTCACCCGATGCAGGATCTTCGCGCCAGACGATATCGGCCGTTGGCAGGGAAGACCGTTCTTCGCTGACTTTCAAGGTGCGCGGCACGGTCACGTCCACCGACACAACACGCCAACTGCGCGACGCTTCGGCCGTCACAGGGTTGGCATAATAGGTGCGGAAGGTTTTCGCGCCGCAGGCCGACAATACGACCATCGCACCAAGGGCACCCACCATCATCAAACGTCGAGATATACTCATCACTTCCCCCTGCAGGTGGCACGATTGCCCATCGCTGCATCGTTCAACTGAAAAACTTAAGAAAACCTGAGCATGCGCCCACGTCGTCCTTGCGGTTCATACCGCATCTGACCCGCCGCTGTAAACCGCGCTGCCGGCAGCGATCGGTTCAATCGCGGTCGGCGAGGGCCAGCCACTCTGCCTCGGCGGCGGTCAGTTGCGCCTGACGGTCTGCCATGAGTTCGGATGCCTTGCGGAATTTGACAGGTTCGCGCTGAAACAGGGTGTCGTCTTCCAGAAGCTCGCCAAGTTTGCCCAGTTCCGCCTCCAACCGCTCGATGATTCCGGGCAGGTCTTCCAGACGCTTGCGTTCGGTGAACGACAGGCCGGGGCCGGATTTCTTTGCAGCCGTCCGGGACGGTGCCAGGGCGGGCGCGCCAAGCTGCCGTGTTGGGGCCTGAGCAGCGCCTTCGCCGCGCTGGGCCTGATAATCGGACCACCCGCCCGGATAGACCAGCGCATGGCCCTGCCCTTCAAGTGCCACTGTCGTTGTGGCGACGCGGTCGATGAAATCACGGTCGTGGCTGACCAGAAGAACGGTGCCGGGATAGTCGCCCAGAATATCCTGAAGCAGGTCGAGCGTTTCGACATCAAGATCGTTGGTCGGTTCGTCGAGGATCAGAAGGTTTGATTCGCGCGCCATGATTCGCGCCAGCAGAAGCCGCGCCTTTTCACCGCCTGAAAGCGAACGGACGGGCGCCCGCATCTGGCGTTCGTCGAACAGGAAATCCTTCAGATAGCCCACCACATGACGGGGTGTTCCGCGCACCATCACCTGATCGGACGCGCCCGACACGCGCATCTGCGGATCGTTCGTCATGCTGTCCCAAAGGCTTGCATCCGGGTCGAGGAGCGCACGGGTCTGGTCGAACACCGAAATTTCAAGCGATGTGCCAAGCTTCACCGTGCCCGCGTCGGGTTCCAGTGTGCCCGTCAGCAGCTTCAAAAGTGTGGTCTTTCCCACGCCGTTCGGGCCGACAAACGCCACGCGGTCGCCACGCAGGACACGCAGATCGAAGCCGTCAACGATGGTCTGATCGCCGAACACCTTGGTCAGGCCCTTGGCCTCGATCACGCGTTTGCCGGACTGTTGCCCGGCGTCGAGTTCCATCGCGGCGGTGCCCTGCCGCCTGATCTGCGCGCCGCGTTCGGCACGCAGTTCGGCGAGAGCCCGGACCCGGCCCTGATTGCGTTTGCGGCGGGCAGAGATGCCTTCGACGGCCCACTTCGCCTCGGCCTTGATCTTGCGATCGAGTTTGTGGCGGGCGTCGTCTTCTTCGGACCAGATGGTTTCGCGCCATTCCTCGAACCCGTCAAAGCCGGATTCGCGGCGCCGCACCTGGCCCCTGTCGATCCAGAGGGTTGCGCGCGACAGGGCGCGCAGGAAGGTGCGGTCGTGGCTGATCAGGACGAAGGCCGTGCGGGTGGATTGCAATTCCGCCTCCAGCCATTCGATGGCCTGAATGTCGAGGTGGTTTGTCGGTTCGTCGAGCAGCATGAGTTCGGGCGCCTCGGCCAGCAGTTTGGCCAGTGCGGCGCGGCGCTTTTCGCCGCCCGATGCGGTGGCGACAGGGGTTTCGGGGGCGAATTTCAGGCCTTCCGCCACCATCGGAACCTTGTAAGCCTCATCATCCGGTAGCTGGCTTGCGGCATAGTCGCCCAGCGTTTCAAAACCCGAAAGATCAGGGTCCTGTTCCATGTACCCGACGTGGGTGCCCGGCGAGAGGACGCGGACGCCCTTGTCCGGTTCCACAAGACCGGCCATCACCTTCATCAGGGTGGATTTGCCCGAGCCGTTGCGCCCCACAAGGGCGACCCGGTCACCGGGTTGAACGACCAGATCAAGGTCATCGAAAACCGGATTGCCGCCAAACGTGAGCGAGATACCGGAGAGTTGTAAAAGGGGTGCGCGTGCCATGCGCCGCGAGGTATGCGAGCCTGCGCGCGGCGTCAACGGTGAGGGGCCGATTTGATGCAGAAAGGCTGTCCGCCTTAGCCAGCGATTCGCTGCAAGGTGCGGGCGCGCGGCGGGGGCACGGCGGCAATGGGCAGAGCGGTGAAGACATGAACGGTGTTCATCGCCGGATCAGGCACCACGTGATCGCCGACCCACCCCCCCATCGCAAGGTAACTGCGCAAAAGGGGCGGCAGGCGCGGCCCTGTCCCATCCACATCGGCGGTGGCATACATCGCGAGGCGCAAGGCGGCAGGCGATTTCAGGGCAGGGATCATGTCCGCTGGGCCAATGTATCGGTCATGCAACAGGCGAAACGCCTGCGCATGGCGGGCCGGGTCTGCGCCGGGAAAGCTGGAGCAGCCAAACAGCGTGACGGCCCCGAAGTCTGCGACGACCTGCGCAAGCGTGCCCCAGGCAAGGCGCAGCGTATCGGGGTCGTGCCACGCGGGATGCAGGCAAAAGCGGCCAATCTCGATCATCGGGTGACGGGTTTGCGCAAGGGCGGACAGGTCATAGAACTGGGCGCTGTAGCCGGACAGAATCTCTGCGCCCCGGTCTGATATCGCCAGACGAAAGGTGCAGACCGGACCGTTTGTCGCAATGCTTTCGATCAGCACATGATGGCCGGGTGCATCGAACGCGTCGGCATCGTCCGCGCCGAAGGCAAGGGCGCGCAAGGCCAGTGCAGCCCTTAAATCTTGGGGCGTCTGGCACAGACGGGCGGTAAGGCTGCCCCGCGTGCGGGACGCAAGACGCAGTTCCCGTCCCATCGACCAATATCCTTCGATTGGTTCGCCCGGGCCAAAATCCCGGGATCAGTTGTCCAGATTGTCCGCGCGGATCTTGCCGATGCTTCCCAAAAGCTGGCGCACGAAGCCCACGCCTTCGACGTTGCTGTCGGTCACGCGGCGCGACAGGGGTACGACGCGGCCGCGATCAAGGCCAAAGCGTTCCACGTTGCTGACGGTGCCCGCCTCGCCAAAGCTGATGGCCACGACCTGACGGTCCTGTTCAAGCGGCGCGCGCACGCCGCCTTCGCGCCAGCGGCTTTGCACATAGAACCAGCCCACATCGTTCAGGAGGCCCGAGGTGGAGGGGCGGCCAACCTTTTCGGCCACGGTGTCGCGGGTGTCGGTTCCGACTTCGATCAGGGCAAGCATGTCGTCGGTGGGCACATAGCCGTGATTGCGGTAGATGGGTGAGCAGGCAACTGCGAACCCCATCACCAGCATCGCCACTGCAAGCATCTTGCGATGCAACCGCCCTGCCCCCGCCCCCGGAAGAACCGTTTTGCCTGCCAATATCAGCCCATCCTCTTGCCATGCTTGACCACGCCGCTTAACTCAACTGCGCAGTATGAAAACCGGCGAATGCCAAAGTCCTTGCCTTGGCTTACAGAAGGACTGCTGTCGGTTCAAGAAACCTGTTCCATCCTGACCCCTTGATCCCACGGGAAACCGACATGCCCGCCGACGCACACCCTTCGACCGAAGATCTGCCCATCAGCCTGCCGTTTCGCGTGGGCGCCCTGCCCAACCGCAAGCCACAGCGGTTTGATCTGCAGCCTGACAAACCGCAACTGGCGCTGTTGGCGGCGTTGCTGGATATAAGTGGGATACGCAGGCTCCGCTTCAGTGGCGAGATCCGCGCAGCCGGGCGGACCGATTTCGTGTTGGAAGGTGATCTTGTGGCGCAGGTCGAACAGCCCTGCGGGATCACGCTTGTGCCGGTGTTCACCGAAATCGCGGAGCATGTGCTGCGCCGGTATCTGGCGGACATGCCGCTGCCCGACGCTGAAGAGGCCGAGATGCCGGAGGATGACACCGCCGAACCCCTGCCCGAAGTCATCGATGTGGGTGCGGTTCTGGCCGAGGCACTGGCCCTTGCGCTGCCGCCCTATCCGCGTGCGCCGGGGGCAGAACTGGAAGGCGAGGCGGTGTTCGGCCCGCCGGGTCAGACTGGGCTGAAATCGGCGGACCTGCGCCCCTTTGCCGGGCTCGCAGGTCTGGCGGAACAGCTGGGCAAGCCGGGCAAGGATGGCCCCGCCGAGGGCTGAGCGGGGCCTGCCAGAAAAGACTTGCGCCGGGGCAGAATGTGGCTATGTTCCGCGCCCTATCGAAAGCGGTGGAATGGGGCTGCGCCTGTCAGGCGGAACATGCCGTTTCATCAAGGAAATCAGGGGCCTGGCCCCAACCAAACTGAGGTTGAGACATGGCTGTCCCACAGAACCGAGTCACCAAATCGCGTCGCAACATGCGTCGTTCGCACGATGCGCTGGTAGCATCGAACCCCGCCGCCTGTTCAAACTGTGGCGAGCTGAAGCGCCCGCACCATGTGTGTGGCGCTTGCGGTCATTATGACGCGCGCGAAGTCGTGGCATCGACCAAGGACGTCGATCTGGACGAAGACGCGGCATAAGCGGCAACGCTCGGGGCACTGTCTCCCATGACCAACGGACTTGTTCGACCGGATCAGGGAAGCCTGCCAATCGTCATTTCGGTTGACGCCATGGGCGGTGATCTGGGGCCGGCAGCCGTCGTTGCCGGTCTTGTCATTTCCGTGGCCAAACTGCCCGACGTGCAGGTGATCCTGCATGGCGATGCGGCGCTGTTGAACGACCTTGTCGCGCGCCAGCCAACGCTCGCCGGGCGCTGCACTGTTCGACATGCCCCCCATACCGTGACCATGGATGACAAGCCTGCGCAGGTCATGCGGCGGGGCGAAGGCACGTCGATGTGGTCGACCATCGAGGCGGTCCGGAACAACGAGGCGACGGTGGCGATTTCCTGCGGGAACACGGGGGCGCTGATGGCGCTGTCGATGATCCGGTTGCGCAAGTTGCCGGGTGTGAACCGCCCCGCCATTGCAAGCCTTTTGACATCGCGCAACCCTGCCGGGTTCAACGTGATGCTGGACATGGGTGCGGATATCAAGGCGGATGCAGAAGATTTGCTGCAGTACGCGACGATGGGTGCGGCCTATGCGTCCATCGCGCTTGACCTCGCCAAGCCGCGGGTCGGGCTGTTGAACGTGGGCACCGAAGAACACAAGGGCCGGGCGGAATTGAAGCAGGCCCATGACCAGATGACCGTGGTTGCGGATGCAGGCGGGTTCGCCTTTGTGGGATTTGTCGAAGGCAGCGATATTCTGGGACGGGCCGCCGATGTGATCGTGACGGACGGGTTCACCGGAAATATCGCCTTGAAAACCGTTGAAGGCACGGCGCGGATCGTGGCGGATTTCCTGCGCGACGCGTTGAATGACGGGTGGATGGCGAAACTGGGTGCTTTGCTGGCGCTGTCATCGCTCAAACGCCTGCGGCAGCGGATCGACCCGCGCCGGGTGAACGGCGGGGTGTTTCTGGGGCTGAACGGAACGGTCGTCAAATCGCACGGCTCTGCGGATGCGACAGGGGTTTCGGCGGCAGTCGGGCTTGCCTATCAACTGGCAAAGTCCGGGTTTCGGGAGAAACTTGCGGAACGTCTGGCGCTCGCCGCACTTGCGGGGCACGAGCCTGATGCGACGGGCAAGGGTGCGATGGGTGGCATACAATGACAATGCGCGCGGTGGTGCGGGGGGTCGGGCATTATCTGCCGTCGCGGGTGGTGGAGAACGCCGACCTTGAACAGATGGTCGACACCACGGATGAATGGATCAGGACACGGTCGGGCATAGAACGCCGGCATTTCGCGGCCGAGGGCGAGATGACGTCAGACCTTGCCACCTTTGCCGCCGAGGCAGCCCTGCGCGATGCCGGGATGGTGGCGGACGATATCGACGCGATCATTCTTGCCACCTCGACCCCTGATCTGACGTTTCCGTCGGTCGCCACGATGGTGCAGGCGCGGTTGGGAATGACGCGCGGCTTTGCGGATGACGTGCAGGCGGTGTGCGCGGGGATCGTGTTCGCACTTGCCAATGCGAACGGCATGATCCTGTCGGGTCAGGCGCGGCGCGTTCTGGTGATCGGCGCGGAAACCTTCAGCCGCCTGATGGACTGGAATGACCGGACGACCTGTGTGCTGTTCGGGGACGGGGCGGGTGCGTTGATCCTTGAAGCGGACGAGGGCGACGGCACCACGAATGACCGGGGTATCCTGTCCTGCGATCTGCATTCCGACGGGCGTCACAAGGACATTCTGTACGTTGATGGCGGCACGTCCACCGGGACGACGGGATATTTGCGGATGCAGGGCAAGGAAGTTTTTCGCCATGCCATCGAAAAGCTGGCCGAAACGGCGCATGCAGCGTTGGACAAGGTGGGCCTTACCGGCAGCGATGTCGACTGGATCGTGCCGCATCAGGCCAATCTGCGCATCATCAGCGGCACCGCACAGCGGATGCATCTGCCGATGGAGCGGGTCGTGGTGACGGTGCAGGATCATGGCAATACATCGGCAGCGTCGATCCCGCTTGCCTTGGCGGTGGGCAAGGCGCGGGGTCAGATCAAGACCGGCGATCTGATCGTGACCGAGGCCATTGGCGGCGGCCTTGCCTGGGGATCTGTCGTTCTGCGCTGGTGAATGGGCCAACATTCGCGGGATGCGCGAAATGTTGCGTTTCAAGAACTTCGTCCAACCCTCTGATATTGACTCGTAAATTCATTCGCCGCATCGTGTGCGAAAATCCGGGGGGATGGAATGAGCGAAAGCACTTTGACACGCATGGACCTGAGCGAGGCTGTGTTCCGCGCCGTTGGTCTGTCACGCAACGAATCGGCACAACTGGTGGAGCAGGTTCTGGGCCATGTGTCCGATTCACTGGCATCGGGCGAAGTCGTCAAGATTTCGTCCTTTGGAACGTTTTCCGTGCGGTCGAAAACCGCGCGCATCGGGCGCAATCCGAAAACCGGGGATGAGGTGCCAATCAGCCCGCGCCGCGTTCTGACCTTCCGCCCGTCGCAACTGATGAAAGCGCGCGTGGCGGGCAGCAAGAAACGCTGACATCGGGCATGGAAAAATCGCCGGACGCCTTTCGGACGATCAGCGAAGTGGCCGAGGCACTGGGCACGCCTGCGCATGTGCTGCGGTTCTGGGAAACGCGCTTCACGCAGATCAGGCCCGTCAAACGGGCGGGCGGGCGGCGGTATTACCGGCCATCCGACGTGGCATTGCTGGCCGGGATCCGGCGCCTTCTTCATGACGAAGGGCTGACGATCCGCGGGGTGCAGAAAATTCTGCGGGAACAGGGTGTGCGCTATGTCACGGGGCTTGAGGCCGACAGGCCGGATGAGCCTGACGCGTTCGACATTCTGACGCAGCAGCTTGAACCACCTGCGCCGGTTGATACCGTGGTGGAGTTTCCTGCGACGCCGAAGGCCATGCCACCGCCGCCTGCCTTCGCCCCTGAACACCCTGACCTGTTTTCGTTGCTGGAGGGTGCCAAAACCGACACTGCCGAGCCTGACGAGGACGCGCCGCTGGATGCGGTGGATGACACCCCGGTCTGGTTGCCAACCCTGCTGCGCGGGTTGCCCGACGGTGCTTTTGCGAACCGTCAGGCCGGGTTGGTGGCGCTGCACGGGCGGCTTGTGGCGTTGCACGAGGCGATGACGCAGCCCAGACGGCACGGACGCGGTTAGATCGCCCGAATGCGCCGCTTTCCGCCTTGCCCCCGCGTGGAAAATCCGTATGTATCGCCGCTGTCGGGCCGTGGCGCAGCCTGGTTAGCGCGTCCGTCTGGGGGGCGGAAGGTCGTGAGTTCGAATCTCACCGGCCCGACCATAACCGGAACCGGCCCGTCCTGTGAACAACGGGGCGGGCGGTTTCGTTTCAAGACCGGGGATCAGCAATGACGATGGGTGTTCTTCCCGCGCAAGGCCTGCGCGACATGCTGGCACGCGGGCAGATCCGCGCGCAGGCGCCTGTCACGCCCGATCAGGTGCAACCGGCGAGCCTTGATCTGCGGCTGGGCACTGTGGCCTACCGGGTTCGGGCATCCTTTCTGGCAGGGCACGGGCGGCGCGTGTCCGAGCGGCTTCCCGAGTTCGAGATGCACCGGATGGACCTGACCGGGGGAGCGGTGCTGGAAAAGGGCTGTGTCTATGTGATTCCCCTGATGGAGGAACTGGCCCTGCCCGCAGGAATGACGGCGGTGGCCAATGCGAAATCGTCGACGGGGCGGCTTGATCTGCTGACACGCACGATCATGGATGGCGGCGTGGAATTCGACCGGGTTTCGGAAGGGTACACCGGCCCGCTGTATGCCGAGGTTTGCCCGCGCAGCTTTTCAGTGCTGGTCAGACCGGGGATGCGGCTGAACCAGATCAGGTTTCGGCAGGGTCAGGCCGTGCTGTCCGATGACGCGCTGAGGACGCTTCACAACGAGACGCCGCTGGTGGATGGCCCTGCCCTGATTGCGCAGGGTCTGGGGTTTTCCGTCGATCTGAAACCGGCAAGCGGGCATCTGGTGGGCTACCGTGCCAAGCCGCACACCGGTGTGATCGATCTGGACAGGATCGGCCATTATCCGGCGGCAGAGTTCTGGGAGAACCTGCAGACCGACAAGGGGCAACTGATTCTGGACCCCGGCGCGTTCTACATTCTGGTCAGCCGCGAGGCGGTGACGATTCCGCCGGATTATGCTGCGGAAATGGCCCCTTACCTTGCGATGGTGGGGGAATTCCGGGTGCATTATGCGGGCTTTTTCGACCCCGGATTTGGCTATTCCGCCGCCGGAGGGGCCGGGTCGCGCGGTGTGCTGGAAGTGCGCTGTCACGAAGCGCCTTTCGTTCTGGAACATGGGCAGGTGGTGGGGCGTCTGGTCTATGAACGGATGCAGGCCCGCCCAGATGCGCTTTACGGAACGGGGATCGCGTCAAACTATCAGGGTCAGGGGTTGAAGCTGTCGAAACACTTCCGCTCTGGCTGAGTATCAGTTGATGATGCGGAAGTCGTCAAATGCAATGTCTGGCGTTGAAGTCAGAATGAGGATCAGTTTCTTCGCCGCGCTACCAGACCCATCAGCATCGTACCATATTCGCCCGGTACTTTGATCGTAAATAATCCGGTCGCTGTCATCCGTGGCGCTGACGCCTTCGCGAAATTGCCCGTGCGTCAGGTTACCAGGCACGCCAAGGGCAGCGAAACGGTCATTGTCGAGCAGAATTTCATCAACGCCAGGCTGAAAGTCGGTAATGAAGGGATTGGTTGCTGGCGTGGACGTGGATCGAAACACGAAATCGTCGGCGCCTGCACCGCCTGTCAATGTGTCGAACCACACCCCGCCGACAAGCGTATCACGGCCATTACCACCATTCGAGTATTCCAGCCCCCCGCCGCCCGTCAGAAAATCGTTCCCGTCACCGCCATAAAGATTGTTGTCTGTGCCCGTGCTTCCCGGCCCGCCATAGAGGAAATCGTTGCCGTCGCTGCCTTCCAGCACATCGTCACCGCCGCCGCCGAAAAGTGAATCGTTCCCCTTTCCGCCATAAACGGTGTCATTGCCGCCGTAGGCCAATACCCGGTCATTTCCGCCAAATGAAGCAATGTTGTCGTCCTGCGTGGTCAGAAATATCCGATCACTGCCCATAAACAGGTGTTGCAAGAACTCCAGCTCATCCACTGCTGCGATGGTGAACGCAGTCTGAGCATCGAGCGTCAACCCGGTGACACTCAGTTGTGTGACGCCGCCCACCCGCAGCGTAACTGCGTTGATCTGACCGGCTGTGCAGATTGCACCTAAACCAACAGTCCAAACCATTCCCTGCCCACGGATCAGCAGCAGGTTATCGGCATCCTGCCGCTCTCGCAGAAATTCGGATGACACTTCTGTCGGACCAAATGCAAAAAGGTAGGACGCAAGACCCTGAAGCGTTGTGACGGAACTGGGTTGCGGCAACGAAAACCGAAATGTGGCCATGAAAATGTCCTGACATAAGCAGGCGAAATATACCTGAGTCCGAACAGGTGATCACAAATTGCTTAATTTGTCAGCAGTTTTGATTCTGAAACGCCGCAGGCGGCCTATACCCGGCCCAGTTTTGCCAGACGCGCGGCCCGCAGACGGGCGAAATCGTCGCCTGCGTGATAGCTTGATCGGGTCAGCGGTGTTGCCGACACCATGAGGAAGCCCTTGCCATAGGCCGACTTTTCATAGGCCGCGAATTCATCGGGGGTTACGAACCGATCCACCCGGTGATGTTTCGGTGTGGGTTGCAGATACTGGCCGATGGTCAGAAAATCCACATCGGCCGCGCGCATGTCGTCCATGACCTGACCAACGGCGACGCGTTCTTCGCCCAATCCGACCATGATGCCCGATTTCGTGAACATCGCGGGGTCGAGTTCCTTGACCTTTTGCAGCAGGCGGAGCGAGTGAAAATAGCGCGCGCCGGGGCGCACTTCGGGGTAAAGGCCGGGCACGGTTTCAAGATTGTGGTTGAACACGTCAGGGCGTGCTTCAACAACCTTTTCAAGCGCTTCGGGCGGACACTTCAGGAAATCGGGGGTCAGTATCTCGATCGTCGTCGCGGGGCTGCGATGGCGCACGGCGCGGATCGTCTGGGCGAAATGGTCGGCACCGCCATCTTCCAGATCGTCACGGTCGACGCTGGTGATGACCACATGGTTAAGGCCAAGCTGCGCCACGGCATGCGCCACGCGGCCCGGTTCGAACACGTCGAGCGTTTGCGGGCGGCCGGTGGCCACGTTGCAGAAGGTGCAGCCACGGGTGCAGATTTCGCCCATGATCATCATGGTCGCGTGCCCCTGGCTCCAGCATTCGCCGACGTTGGGGCAGCCCGCCTCTTCACAGACGGTGACAAGCTTTTGGGAACGCAGGATATCGCGGGTTTTCTTGTAGCCTTCGGAAGTGGGTGCGCGAACCCTGATCCAATCCGGTTTCTTCGGTTGGGCGTTGTCGGCGCGATGCGCCTTTTCGGGGTGGCGCTGTTCGGGAAGTGTCAGATCGCGCATACGATTTCCCTGCCTGTCTGGTTGAAAGGAAGATAGCGTCTGCGCCCCGGCAAGGCAACCTGCCGACCCAAGATAGCACGGCTGCGCGGGGTGCATGGATCAGCCAAGGGCGCGGGCCTGTTCGATCAGCCGCGCACCGGCCACTTGCAAGGCTGCGGCAAGATCATCGAACCACGGCCCGGTATCGCTTGCCCGGCGGCGGACAAGCACGATTTGCCGGTCGGGTTCAGGGGTGCCAAACCGGCGCAGGGCAAGGTCGGGGACCGCGCCGCGTTCCTGCGCTACCGCGATTTCCGGCAGGAATGTCATGCCAAGCCCCTGTGCCGCAAGTCCGCAAAGCGTGGTCAACGAGGTTGCGCCAAGGTCCAGCCGGGTGCGGCGTCGGTTCAGGCCACACACCTCCAGCGCCTGATCGGCGAGGCAATGCCCTTCGGTCAGCAGGAGGAGCTGATCGGGGTTGAGCGATTCCGGCCGCAATTCGTCGACTGACAGCCGGGCCAGACGGTCAATCCGCCCGGCCAGAAGGAACCGGTCACGGAACAGAGGAAGCGTCACAAGATCAGGGCGCTGCACGGCCGAGGCGATGACGATGGCATCAAGCTGACCCCGTTCCAACGCGGTAAGCAGCACATCAGTCGTGGCTTCCTGCAGGCGCAGGTCACGGGTGATGTCGTGGGCGCGAAGTTGTGGCAACACCTCGGGCAGCAGATAGGGGGCGATGGTGGGGATCACACCCAGATTGACCTGCCCTGCCAAACCGTTCCGACGCGCAGCCGATTCAAGTTCCACCACCTCGGCCAAAATGCGCTGCGTGCGGCGTTCCACCTCGCGCCCGGCTGCGGTCAGCCGCGCCTCGCGCGGGCCACGTTCGATGAGGGTCAGAGCAAGGGCGTCTTCCAGTTCGCGAATCTGCATCGACAGGGCGGGTTGGCTGACGTGAACGCGGTCGGCGGCGCGGCCAAAGTTTCGTTCTTCGGCCAGGGCTGCGAAATAGCGCAACTGGCGCAAGGTTACCATCAACAGTCTTCCTTATCGAAAACGATAGAAATTCTAATTTTACATTATGGATGAGAAAAGGCAAATGCGGTGTCAGGCGCGGTTCGGAAAGATGTTCTTTCCCTTCCGACTGGGGCGCCCAATCCACAGGCGCCCCTGCCGTTTCATCCGATCAGCGGGCCGGAACGGCCATAGGTGTCATCATAATGACGGCGCAGGCGTTGCAAGGCGATGCGCAGAACGATCTTGCCGGACCGCGCAGCCCAGCCAAGGTGCTGTTCCGCCGTCTCCAACCCCTCCAGAAAACAGCAACAGCGCAAGGCGACGTCACCCAGACCCGGCCCCAGATCGCCAAGGGCAGCGGCAACGCGGTCACGGGCGGATTGCGATCCGCGCGGCAGACCCGGTTCCGCCGATGCGGCGGGGCCGGTCAGGAAACGTTCCCAGTTCTGCGTGACGCGCGGGCCCATCTGGGCCAGTTCGAAATCTTCGCGCAGACGTTCGGCGGCGGCCACAAGATCGTTGTTCAGAAACGCGCTGCCATCACGATCGCGCCTGCGGGCCAGCACAGCAACCGGGCTTTCGGCGGCGGCATGGCGGTGCCTGCGGCCCAGATCGTCCAGCGGTGCATTGTCGACCGTCGTATCGCGGTCTGCCGTGCCCCCGCCGCCAAGGTTGCGCAGTGCGATGCGCCCGGTGGAGGACAGCACATAGGTTGCGATACGCCCGGCCTTTTGGCAGGTGATCCAGTCCCTGAGCGCGAAGGCCTGCGCGACTGCGCGGTTCAGCACGGCGGTCTGTACCATCTGGCCCCCCACCCCGGTGCGCAATACGGCCGCCTTTTCCATGTCGGTGGCGATGACCAGCACCGCGCCCTGTTCCGCAAGACGGCGCAGGATGCGAGGGGCTTCGGCGCAGATCGCGGTTTCGTCCATCGGGGGGGCGTCGTTTGTGGATTTCATCCGGGTCCCCGTGATGGCCGACCGGCGCGTTTCTGATTTGCCGGTTGCCCGCCCGATGACGGTCAAAGCCTCGTCCATCAGGGGATCGTCGCGGCGGTTTTCATAGCGGCGAACCTGCCTCATCACGGTTGACGCGTGGCAGCCGCGTTCCCGTGCCAACGCCCGGAGTGATACGCCGAGTTCCGTGTGATCAAGATAAAGACGCGCGGCATCAGGCAACCATGATGGCATGGCAGCAATCGGCGTCAGATTGGCCTCGGGCGGGGCAGAGGCAGGCGGGTGCGACAGTCTGGGCGCAGGGGCGGGGCGAAGCTCGGCCGAAGGGGGCATTGGTTAATCATCCGTGAATGGCTTCATACATTCAGGATAATTCGAGGTAATTCTTAAACATCTTGGTAACTGGCGCGCGCTGATCTGCGGCCAGATGCAACGCTGGGTTGATGTGGCGCAATCTCTGTCGCCTAACCTTTACGGAGCGCCCCATGACCGATTTTCACAGCCTTGTCGCCAATCTTCGCCGCCCCCGTCTGTTGATCCGCGCGGCGCGTTGTGGCGTTGACGGATACCGCCGCGACAAGGACCTGCGCCGCCTGATACCTCAATCAGGCGTGGCGCGGCCTGAACAGGTGATGACCCACCTGATGGATGAGGAGGAGCGGTTAGAGCAATCGCGCATCGGGGGCTGCGCCAGCTATTCGCTGGCGCGCCATGTCGAGGTGATGATCGCCCTGATGTGCGAAATCAGGCTGCTGCCGGTTGGCGCGCGGCCTTGACGGTGTGGGTCAGATAAAGGCGTCGGGCATCGACGCCTTTTTGCGCGCCACATAATCGGTCAGAGCCTCGGCAGTTGCGGGGTCAAGATCGGGTTGCTGATAGTCGCCCAGCATCTTGGCCACCCGCGCCGCCGCAAGCGTTTCGGTGTCGCGCGCGCCTTCTTCGGCCCAGGTTTCGAACGGTTTGTAATCGAACAGGTCCGACCGCCAGAACGCCGATTTGAAATTGGCCTGCGTATGTTCGCAGCCAAGGAAGTGGCCGCCTGGCCCAACTTCGCGAAGGGCGTCCATGGCCTGGCCGTTGGTGTCCATCATCACGCCCTGGGCGAGGTGATGCAGCGTGCCAAGCTGGTCAGCGTCCATCACGAACTTTTCGTAGGAACTGACCAAACCGCCTTCCAGCCAGCCGCAGGCGTGCAGCATGAAGTTGACACCCGCAAGAAGCGCCATGTTGAGCGAATTGGCGGTTTCATAGGCGGCCTGCGCGTCCGGCAGTTTGGAGCCGCAGAAGCTGCCGCCCGAACGATAGGGAAGGTTGAGGCGACGGGCAAGCTGGCCTGCGCCATAGGTGATGTGGGCCGCTTCGGGCGTGCCGAAGGTGGGCGCGCCGCTGTTCATGTCGATGCTGGTGACGAAGGCGCCAAAGATCACCGGGGCACCGGCGCGGACAAGCTGGCTGTACGCGACGCCGGCCAGAACTTCGGCCAGAACCTGTGTCAGAGTGCCGGCAACCGTGACCGGAGCCATGGCTCCGCCGA
The DNA here is from genome assembly GCA_031425195.1 of Gemmobacter sp. Taxonomy (GTDB): domain Bacteria; phylum Pseudomonadota; class Alphaproteobacteria; order Rhodobacterales; family Rhodobacteraceae; genus JANPIX01. The sequence goes on from JANPIX010000026.1 coordinate 156,302, forward strand.
CGATGAAGGGTGAAATGATCGTGGCCTGACCGGCACGCGCGTATTCTTCCAGCGCGCCCATCATGATGCCGTCAAAGGTCAGCGGGCTGTTGATATTGATCAGGCTGGTCATCACCACGTTCTGGTCGACGAAATCGGACCCGAACAGGATTTTGGACATTTCCACCGAATCGGCAGCACGGGAGGGTTCGGTGACCGACCCCATGTAGGGTTTGTCGGACAGGGTCATGTGGGCAAGCAGCATGTCGAGGTGCCGCTTGTTCACCGGGACGTCAGTGGGTTCACAAACGGTGCCGCCGGAATGGTGCAGCCATTTCGACATGTAGCCGAGTTTGACGAAATTCTGAAAGTCGGCCAGCGTGGCATAACGCCGACCGCCCGCCTGATCGCGCACGAAGGGCGGGCCGTAGACCGGGGCGAGCACCAGATTGCGGCCACCGACATCGACGTTGCGCGATGAATTTCGCGCGTACTGGGTGAACTGCGATGGCGCTGTCGCGCAAAGTTTGCGCGCAAGGCCACGCGGGATATGGACATGTTCGCCGCGCACATCGGCCCCTGCCGCCTTCCAGCGGGCGAGTGCATCAGGGTTCTCGACGAACTTGACGCCGATTTCCTCCAACACGGTTTCGGCGTTGTATTCGATGATCTGCAACGCTTCTTCGTTCAGGATCTCGAAGTTCGGGATATTGCGGGTGATGAACCGCGCCACATCGAACGAAACGGCTGTCCGTTCCGCCCGCCGCGATGCGCCGCCACCGCCGCGCGCCCTGCGTCCTGCCAATTCGTTCATCTGAACTCTCCCGATGTTTGATGCGTTATGCAGGCAAACCGGGGCATCGCGAAAGGCGATTGCGTCATCTAAGCGCCAAATCCGACATTCGGGTGCCGGGCAGACATGATGGACAGGTGGCCCTGTCGGGCGGGGTTGAACGGGGCATGGTCCCGGTTTAAGAGCGGCCATGACCCAAGCACATGACCGCCTTCTGATCATCGACTTCGGCTCGCAGGTGACACAACTGATCGCGCGGCGTTTGCGCGAACTGAACGTGTACTGCGAAATCCATCCATTCCAGAAAGTGGATGACGCCTTTCTTGCGGCGTTCCGCCCCAAGGCGGTGATCTTTTCGGGCGGCCCCGCGTCGGTGTTTGCCGAAGGCGCGCCGACGGTGCCGGTTTCAGTTTTCGCGCTGGGCGTGCCGATCCTTGGCATTTGCTATGGCCAGCAACTGATAATGCATCTGCTGGGCGGGAAGGTGGAGCGCGGGCATGGCACGGCCGAATTCGGGCGTGCTTATGTGACGCCGTCTGCGAACCGCGATGCCCTTCTGGACGGGTGGTTCGAAGATGGCCGTGAACAGGTCTGGATGAGCCACGGTGACCATGTGAGCGCCATTGCCCCTGGGTTTCAGGTTTACGGAACGTCGCCGAACGCGCCTTTTGCGATCACCGCCGATCCCGCACGGCATTTCTATGCGGTTCAGTTTCATCCCGAAGTGCACCACACACCACAGGGTGCGCGGCTGTATCGCAACTTTGTCGCACTGGCAGGGTTCAAGGGCGACTGGACGATGGGCGCTTACCGCGCCGAGGCGATCCAGAAGATCCGGGATCAGGTGGGCAATGCCAAGGTGATCTGCGGCCTGTCGGGCGGGGTTGATTCGTCAGTGGCCGCCGTTCTGATCCACGAGGCCATTGGCGATCAGTTGACCTGCGTGTTTGTGGACCACGGGCTGCTGCGGCAGGGCGAGGCGGAGCAGGTCGTCACAATGTTCCGCGACCATTACAACATGCCGCTGATCCACGCGGATGAGGCGGATCTGTTCATCGACGCGCTGGAAGGGGTCAGCGACCCGGAGGTCAAACGCAAGACCATTGGCCGGTTGTTCATCGAGGTGTTCGAGAAACATGCGAAGGCCGTTGGCGGTGCCACGTTCCTTGCGCAGGGCACGCTTTATCCCGACGTGATCGAATCCGTGTCGTCTTCAGGCGGGCCATCGGTGACGATCAAATCGCACCACAATGTCGGCGGATTGCCCGAAAAGATGGGCATGACGCTGGTGGAACCGCTGCGCGAACTGTTCAAGGACGAGGTGCGCGCGCTTGGCCGGGAACTGGGATTGCCGGACAGTTTCATCGGACGCCATCCCTTTCCCGGCCCCGGCCTTGCGATCCGCTGCCCGGGCGAGATCACGCGCGAAAAGCTGGCGATTTTGCGCAAGGCGGATGCTGTGTTCATCGACCAGATCCGCAAGCACGGGCTTTACGATGATATCTGGCAAGCGTTCGTGGCGCTGTTGCCTGTCAAGACCGTTGGCGTGATGGGCGACGGGCGAACCTATGATTATGCTTGCGCGCTGCGCGCGGTGACGAGCGTTGATGGAATGACGGCGGATTATTTCCCCTTTGCCCATGATTTTCTGGGCGAGACGGCGACGCGCATCATCAACGAGGTGCAGGGCATCAACCGGGTGACTTATGACATCACGTCCAAGCCACCCGGCACGATCGAGTGGGAATAGAGGTCAGACCGCAATCCGGTAGGGCATGTCCATCTGGGTGTCCGGCGCGGCCCTGACGTCGGACCACTCAAGATCACCTTCATACCGCGCGGACATGGTCCCTGCCCCGTCGAGCGTGAACAGGTAAAGCCAGCCGTTATCGAACAGGGCGCGCACCGCCGGATGGCGGGCCAGAATATCGGTGATCGCCTGCTGCGGCGCCTCGACACAGACTGACAGGCGCAGCGGTTCGTGGGCCAGGCGTTCACCGTCATGCACCGACTGCCAGGGCAGACCGGCCCGCAACAGGCCCCCGTTGCCTTCAAACACGCCAATCCCGCCCACAACATTGTGCAACAACTTGTTCCCACCGCCGAACACCTGCGGGGACACGGTCGATCCGTAGTATTGCAGGTTGATCCAGCTTGCGACGACCACCGGGGCGGTCAGGATCAGTTCGAGCACACCAAAGCCCGCGTCCTGCGTCCAGTCATAGTCGTGGAGGAAGGCGCGCCCCGCCAGATCCTTGCCCGACGTCCGCGCACGGGGGGCAGCGATAAAGGCAGAACACCCGGCAAGCGCCCATTCGGGGCGGGTTTCGGCCCAGTCGCGCCCGCGTCTGGATACGCCAGCGGCATGGGATGCGCGTGGCAGGCGCAAGGCGCGTTCGGCGCGGGTCAATGCACCTGCCGTCAGAAACCACTGCCGCGCCTGTTCGATATCGGCAGCATGGCTTGTGGCAGGATCGTCCTGCGGAAACAGCGTGACCCCGTCTGTTGCCGTGTCGTGCAGCCCTGCCAGAAAGTGCGTGTCCCCCGGAATTTCGATGCCCCGGCTGCGCAGCCCGTCTTGCACGGCGCGGTCGTTGAGAAGTTGTGCCAGTAGGCGAGCGTTGACCTCGCCCGAATAGCCACCGCAGGCACCGCACTGCAGGCCGCTTGCATGGGGGTTGTTGACGACAGTTGATCCATGCCCGGCAATAACCACCAGACGCGCAAAGTTCCGGGTCAGGGACATGGCGCGCAACACCGTTTCGGCGACCTTCGTGCGGGTGGCCAGATTGGGCGTCGGGTCAAGAGCGGGGGCCGGATCATCGTGCCGGGCGGCCGCGCCATGCAGGCCAAGCGTATCGGCAAACAGCTTGCCCACATAAACCGGGCCCGTCGCCTCTACAAAGGCGAAGGACGAGACTGCGGCAAGTTTGAAGCGGCCCCAGGCGCGCTTGGCCCGGGCCAGAACCCGTGCCGACTGATCCGACAGGGCCATGTCCGCCCCCCCGGTGTGCGAGTGCAAGCCCGGATTGAGCAAGACCGGCAGGCGCAGCTCTGTCACATCCGACGCGAACCGCCGGTGCGCGGTGGTCAGCCCGAAGAACCCGGCAAAGCCAAGGGTCTGGATCTGCGGGTGAAGGGATTCGAGCGCGCGGCGAAAGACTTCGGAACGCACGTCGATGCAGAACACGGCCTGCAATGCGGGTCGGGTTTGCGAAATGTCAGGGCGCGCAGCGATCAGGGTGGCGGCAAGCCCGCGCTGTGCTGCGCGTTCGGACGCCTCTTGCAGGATGGCGTTGACCACCTGATCCGGCGTTGCAACAAGGGGGGCTGCGTGACGAAGGCAGGCTTTGACCCAGCCGTCGGAAATCTGCGGGGCATGGTGATCAAACAGCGCCTCTTCCCAGATCAGCCGGATCGCCAGCATGTCGGTGATCGTTGCATCGGTGCTGCCCGCAAGTTCCGCCTGCCACAATTTATAGCGGCCATACTGCGACCAGCCGCCAAGCGACATCAGCAGCTGGTGGAAATAGGTGTCCATCATCGCTTCGGTCAGACCAAGCCGTGCCACCGCGCGGTCGATGGCGGCAAGGGCGGTTTCAGGGGCGTCCGACACATGGCGCGAGAACCCAGACAACCCTGCGATTTCCGGCGTCAGGTCATGCGTGGCAACTGCGCGCCAGGCGGCATAGGCCCCACGGTCGCGCGGGGCGGCCCATAGCGCCTGCCCCTCGTCGAAATAGCCGGCGGCCCAACCGCCGAACCTGTCGGCAATCAGCCCCACCCAATCCGTTCCCGAAGCGGCCGATGCGAGATCGGCCACAGTCGGCACGGCATCGGGGGCCGGGCTTTCCATCATCGCTGCCGCCTTGAGCGACGCCAGATTGGCCGGGCGCAGGGATAGGGGGGCGCGTGCCCAGGCGGCGGCAAGGTCATCATCGGTGATGTCGCCTGCGGCGATTTTGGTTTGGAACCAATGCCTTGGCATCGTGACCGGGCTTGCCGCGACACGGGCAAGGCGTGCCCCCGCCGTGGCCAGGTCTTCGCCGGTCTGACCGAGGAAGGGGTTGACGGCCACGCTTGACGCAAGGGGCCAGACGGGCGGTACCTGCCGTGCGGCGCGGTCTGCGATGGCTGCAAGGTTGGCGGACGTGACGGATTGGGAAACTGACATCTTCAACGCTCCGAACTGATCAGGATGCACGGCGGGCGGACCAGCCGCCGACCATGCGGTCAAACACCGCATTTGCGTAAAAGCCGTTGGACAAGTGGACCCGAAACCCCGCCGCCGCCGGATGATAGGCCCAGAGCGGGAACATCGCCTGCACGATGGCCACAAGGCCAAAGCTCAGCAGGGCCAGAACCATCAGCGCCCATTCCAGCGGCCCCGGGGCCGGGGTGAGCGGCAGGACATCGCGCGTCAGCCATGTGGCCGCCGTCTGAAGGGCGAAATACCCGATGGACGTGGCCAGCGCGTAGACCGCCGTGCGCCGGGTCAGCGCGCGGGGCGCCGCGTCGGCGAACCCCTGTGCCAGCATGTAGGCCACCCCGAAAATCAGCATGGCCCCAAGTGCGATGGCCTGTGGCGATTTATCCATCAACCCGAACAGAAGACCGACTGGCAGGTAGATCACGAGCGCCGCGACAAAGGCCCGGCCCACCGCGCGGGCATTCGGGATGGCGACGGGGCCGGGCCTTTGGCTGGCGGCAACACGGTCAACAGCGCCCCCCGACGCCAGAAAGGAATGCGCCTTGTAAAGCGAATGGGCGACGATGTGCAAAAGTGCGAGCGGAAACAGCGCCAGGCCGCATTGCAGCGTCATAAACCCCATCTGCGCCACCGTAGACCAGGCGAGTGAGGTTTTCACCGCTGGCTGGGTCAGCATGACAAGGCTGCCGAACAGGGCCGTGAACCCGCCCAGCATCACCAGAACCGCCAGAACACCGGGTGCGAGCAGCATGACGTCGGCAAAGCGGATCAGCAGGAAACCACCGGCATTGATGACCCCGGCATGAAGCAGCGCCGAAACCGGTGTCGGCGCCTCCATCACCTCGGTCAGCCAGCCGTGTGTGGGAAACTGGGCCGACTTCAGGATGGCGGCCAAGGCCAGACAACCGGCCGCAGCGATGGCTGGCCATCCGCCGTTGCCAAGGCGCGCATCCTGCAGGATCGCGCCGATGTCGACGGTGCCATAGGCGAGGATGAGCAGAAAGGCGGCCACGCCAAGGGCAATGTCCCCCATCCGGGCGGTGATGAATTTCTTGCGCGCGGCCCGCTGTGCTGCGACGCGCTCGGGGTAGAACAACAGGAGACGGTGGAGAAACAAGCTGGTGGCGATCCACGCCAGCATCAGTTGAACAAGGTTGCCCGCCGTCACAAGGAACAGAACCGCCGCCAACGTCAGGCAAAGCCAGCCGGTGAAGGGCCCCTGCCGCGCCTCGCCATCCAGATAGGTTGCCGAATATCGCACGACGACCCAGCCGATGAAGGTGACAAGCAGCATCATCACCACGCTGACCGAGTCGAGCCGTCCGGTGAGGGCCGAGGATATTTCCGCCGCCGTCAGCCCCTGCCCCGCGATCAGGCCCGCCGCGGCGGCGAGTGCCAACAGCATCGACAGAACTGCTGACGCCTCGGCCACAGCCAAGGCAAACCGCGGGCGCGGCCCTGCGGCGGCAAATCCGAACACGGCGGCGACGAGCAGCGGCGCAGGGCCAAGCAAGGGCAGAAACTGGAAAATCATGTGTGTCCCCATGGTGGCGATCATTCGGGGCGAAGAATTACGACAGGTGCGCCACTGAATAAAATTCATTGTTCCGTTTGTTTCGTTCGATTAAACAGAACGATATGCGCAACCTCAACTTCAACCATCTGCAGTATTTCCGGGCCGTGGCCCATGAGGGCAGTCTGACGCGGGCCGCGGCGCGGATGAACCTGTCGCAATCTGCCGTGTCGGTGCAGATCCAGAAACTGGAACATCAGATCGGGCATCCCTTGTTCGAAAGACTGGGCAAGAAACTGATTCTGACCGAAGCAGGGCAGATCGCGCTTGATTATGCCGACACGGTTTTCAAGGCGGGCGACGAATTGCTTAGCACGCTGCAGGGGCGGCCCCTTGCCAAACAGCAATTCCTGCGGGTGGGCGCGTTGACCACCTTGTCGCGCAATTTCCAGCTGGAGTTTCTGCGGCCCTTGGTCGGTCGGCCGGATGTGGAACTGATCGTACGGTCAGGCAACATCCGCGATCTTCTGGCGCAGCTTGACGCGCATGCCATTGACGTGGTGCTTGCAAACAGTGCGGCACCGCAGGATGCGCGATCAACGCTGCGCAATCATCTATTGAATGAACAGCCGGTCAGTCTGGTGGGCCGCCCCCGCACTGGCAAGGCGGCGTTCCACTTTCCAGAGGATCTGCGGACGGAACCCTTGTTGCTGCCCAGTCTGGACAGCGACATCCGTGTGGCGTTTGACCGTGTGCTGGACCTTGCCGGGATCAGGCCGCTGATCCTTGCCGAAGTGGACGACATGGCGATGTTGAGGCTTTTGGCGCGGGAAAGTGACGGAGTGACGCTTGTTCCGCCGATCGTGGTGCGCGACGAACTTGCGGCGGGCCTGCTGGTGGAACACGCCCGCATTCCGGAAGTGACGGAACGTTTTTATGCCATCGTGAAAAAGCGGCGCTTTCCCAACAGGTTGCTGACTGAAGTCATGGGTCTTGGCAGTGCTACGGTAACAACTGGAAGGGATGTGGAATGATTCGCCTGACCGGACAGTTGATCTGCCAGACGGAAGATCAGACCCGCATGGTTGCACGATATCTGCCAAAGCATGTCGCCCTGTCACGGGCGGAGCCGGGGTGTCTTTCCTTTGATGTTAAAGTGACGGACAACCCGTTGATCTGGCAAGTGGATGAGGCTTTCACCGATCAGGCGGCCTTTAACGCGCATCAGCAGCGCGGGGCAGCGTCGGAATGGGGCAGGCAGACAGCGGGTTTGCAGCGCGCCTTTACGGTGACGCAGGTCTAGGCCCGGTTGCAGGGCTGTGCAAAGGTTGGCGAGCGGGGGGATTGCGATGATGCAGGCAGCACGGTTGTTTGGCACAGGCGACATGCGGCTGGCATCAATGCCCCGGCCCACCCCCGGCCCGAACGAGGTTCTGATCCGGATCGCCGCCGCGGGCATCTGTGGCACCGACCGGCATCTGTTCAAAGGTGAGTTTCCCTGCAACCCGCCTGTGACGTTGGGCCACGAATTCAGTGGCACCGTGATTGAAAACGGGCCGGGTGCGGATTTGCCGACGGGGGCGCTGGTCACTTGCGACCCCAACATTGCCTGCGGGGTGTGTGATCCCTGTCGACGCGGCCGCGTCAACCTGTGCCAGAACAATATTGCCATCGGTATTCATCGTGATGGGGGTTTTGCCGAATACGTCTGCATTCCGGCGCACCGGGCCATTCTGCTGCCCGCAGGGACCGATCCCGCGTATGCGGCCTTCTGCGAGCCACTGGCCTGCACGCTACACGGGATGGACATGGGGGCGCCCCTGCCCGGTGAGCGGGTCATCATTCTGGGCGGCGGCGTGATCGGGATGCTGGCCCTCCAGCTTGCCGCGCGCGCGGGTGCGGATGTGATGCTGGTGACCCGGCAGTCGGAGAAGAGGATTCTTGCCCAGTCGCTTGGCGCGCGGGAAACGGCCGCCACACTGGCCGAGGCGCAGGCGATCTGGCCGCGGGGCGCGGACCTTGTCGTTGAATGTGCAGGCGTGGCGGAAACTGTGGCCATGGCCCCTGCCCTGACGCGTGCCGGGGGGCGGATCGTCATTCTGGGGGTGCTGCCGCAGGGCGAACGTGTACCAATCGAACCGTTCGATCTGTTGTTCCGGGAAATTCAGGTCTTGTTCAGCTTTCTCAACCCGTTCACGCAGTCACGCGCTGCGGCGATGATTGCCACCGGGCAGATTGCCATCGCCCCGTTGATATCGCGGACGATTCCACTTTTGGAAGCGCCCCACGCCACCGCAAACCCTCCGCTGCCGGGCGAGATCAAGGTGATCGTGGTTCCCGGGTAAGAAGGGCCTGACACGGCTGGACAAATTGCGGCTGTCGCGCATAGGTCTGGCGGGACAGGAGCCTTCATGACATCGCCAAGCCAGCCCCAAGACCGCCCTTTGGCCGCCGCCCTTTGGATGCTGGGGGCCGTGGTCGCCTTTACCGCGATGGCGGTTGGCGGGCGGATGGTGTCGGACCAGCACGACACGTTTGAAATCATGCTGTGGCGGTCTGCCATAGGCTTTGTCATCGTGGCGGCGTTTGCCACCGTAACGCGCCGCTGGGCCGAGGCGCGAACCGCCCATCCTTTGCAGCATCTGGTGCGCAATCTGTTCCATTTCACCGGGCAGAACCTGTGGCTGTGGGCCATCACGCTGATCCCGTTGGCGCAGGTTTTCGCGCTGGAATTCACCTCGCCCTTGTGGGTGATCCTGCTGTCGCCGCTGCTGTTCGGCGACAGGCTGACGCGGCCAAGGATGCTGGCGGCAGGTTTGGGCTTCGTGGGCATCCTGATCGCGGCCCGGCCGGACTTGCGCCATCTGGAGCCGGGGGTTCTGGCGGCGCTTGGCGCGGCGGTGTGTTTTGCGACGACAATTCTTCTGACCAAGGCGCTGACGCGGGGCGAAAGTATCATTTCCATTCTGGTCTGGCTGACGGCGATGCAGTTCGTGTTCGGATGCATCGCGGCGCTGGCGGACGGGCAGATGGTCTGGCCCACGGCGCGCAGCCTGCCGTGGCTGGGCCTCATCGGGGTAACGGGGGTCACGGCGCATCTGTGCCTGACGACGGCGCTGTCGCTGGGGCGGATGACCTTTGTGATGCCGATCGATTTCCTGCGCCTGCCGCTTGTGGCGGTGACGGCCATGCTGATCTTTGACGAACCGCTCGAGGCACCGGTGCTTGTGGGCGGTGCGGTCATTCTGGGTGCCAACTGGATCAACATCCGGTATGGCAACCGCACCACTGCCGTGACCGCCAAAGCCTGACCGGCACACCGCTGTCGCAAGAACCGGGTCGCGCCGCGTTCGGGTTCCCGCTATGCCGTGGCCATGCAACCAGAATCCCCCCCCGATCATCGTCGTGTCAGCCTGACGGCCTGGCTTCTTCTTGGCCTTCTTGCGCTGGTCTGGGGCGGGTCTTATCTGTCGAACCGCGTGGCGCTGGAGGAAGTGCCCGTGTTCACCACAGTGGCGTTTCGTGTCGGCGGTGCCTCGATTGCACTGTGGATCTATGTCCTTCTGCGCCGGTTGCCGGTTTTGTTGAGCGGGCGGCGGGTTGTGGCGCTGATCGGCATGGGCGTTTTGAACAACGTGATCCCGTTTTCGCTTATCGTCTGGGGGCAGCAGCATATTCCATCGGGCCTTGCAGGCATATTGAACGCGGCAACGGCGGTGTTTTCGGTTCTTCTGGCCGCCTTGGTGTTCGCGGATGAGCGGCTGACCCTGAACAAGGGCATCGGGGTGTTCATCGGCTTTGTCGGCGTGGTGGTCGTGGTTGGTCGCGATGCGCTTGTCGCATTTGACATCACATCGCTGGGGCAGCTTGCCATGATCGGGGCCGCGATTTCCTATGCCTTGTCGAGTTCGTTTGCCAAGATCACGCTGCACGGCCTGCGACCCGAGGTGTCTGCGGCGGGGATGCTGACGGCGTCGGCCTGCGTGATGATCCCGCTGGCCCTGATCTGGGACGGGTTTCCGGGACTTGACTATTCGGCTTCGGGTTGGGCGGCGCTGGCCTATCTGGCGCTGGCGTCGTCGGCCTTTGCCTATGTCATCTTTTATCACATCCTGCGGATCGCAGGTGCGGGGAACCTGCAGCTTGTCACGTTGCTCGTGGGGCCGGTGGCGGTGGTGCTTGGGGCGCTGGTGTTCAATGAAACGCTGCTCCCCAACGAATATGCAGGCTTTGCCGTGATCGCCGTGGGGCTGTTCATCATCGATGGCCGACTTCCCGCGCGGTTGAGATCAGTTTTTGCGTGAAATCCTGTGGATGCCCCGTTAACAGGGCGGTGGGGCAAGGCGGGTAACACCATGATCTATCGGAATGCGGACGACTGGCAACAGGCCGGGGGCAAACGGGTGCTGCTGTTTGGCATGTCGGGGCTGGGCAAGACGCATCTTGCGAACCTGCTGCGCGCGGCGGGCGGCTGGTTTCATTACTCCATCGATTACCGCATCGGCACGCGGTACATGGGGGAATACATTGCCGACAATTTCAAGCGCGAGGCGATGAAGGTGCCCTTGCTGCGCGAACTGCTGATGACGGATTCCGTCTATATCGCGTCCAACATCACCTTTGACAATCTGGCCCCCCTGTCCACCTATCTGGGCAAACCGGGTGATCCGGGCAAGGGCGGTCTGCCCTTTGCCGAATACCAGCGGCGGCAGACCCAGCACCGCGATGCGGAAATCGCGGCCCTGATGGACACGGCGCATTTCATCGGCCGTTCGCGCGACATCTATGGCTATGACCATTTCATCTGCGACAGTGGCGGGTCGATCTGCGAGGTGGTGAATCCGGACGATCCTTCGGACCCTGTCATGCGGGCCTTGTCGGATAATGCGCTGATGGTGTGGATCAAGGGGTCTGCCGCGCATACGGAAGAACTGGTCCGCCGGTTTGCCCGCGCGCCAAAGCCGATGTATTATCAGCCCGAATTCCTGACGCGGATGTGGGCCGAATACCGCGACTTGCATGACCTTGCCGAAGATGCCGTTGATCCTGACGATTTCATCCGCTGGACCTATGCCAAGGCGCTTGACCATCGCCAGCCGCGCTATGCCGCCATGGCCAACTGGGGTGTGACGGTCACGGCCGAGGAAGTGGCGGCCCTGACCGACGCCGCAGGCTTTCACGCGCTGATCGGCCGCGCGCTTGATCGTAGCACCGAAGCGGCATAGAGAGCCTGCTTCACTTTAATCCGAGGTTGCGATGCCCATTACCCTGCCCACCACCCTGCCCGCCTTTGACGTTCTGAGGAACGAAGGCGTCATGGTGATGTCGCCGGAGCGTGCTGCGTCGCAAGAGATCAGGCCGCTGCGGATTGCGCTGCTGAACCTGATGCCAAAAAAGATCCAGACCGAAAACCAGTTTGCGCGGTTGATCGGGGCCACGCCATTGCAGATCGACCTGCATCTGATCCGCATGACGGAACATCAGACCAAGACCACCGCCGCCGAGCATATGGCCGAATTCTACCGCCCCTTTGCCGATGTGGCAGCGGCGGGTGACAAGTTCGATGGCCTGATCATCACAGGCGCGCCCATCGAACACCTGCCCTATGAACAGGTCACATATTGGGACGAACTGCGCCGGGTCATGGACTGGACCCAGACCCATGTGCATTCAACCTTTGGCGTGTGCTGGGGCGGGATGGCCATGGCCTATCATTTTCATGGCATCCCCAAGCATTTGTTGGCCGCAAAATCATTCGGCTGTTTCCGGCATCGCAATCTGGCCCCTGCACAACCTTTGTTGCGGGGATTTTCGGATGATTTCGTGATGCCGGTCAGCCGCTGGACCGAACTTCGTCAGGACGATATCGACCGCGCGGGGCTGGAGACGCTGCTGACGTCCGATGTTTCAGGCCCCTGTCTGATCAGCGATCCGGGTCACCGCGCCGTCTATATCGTGAACCATCTGGAATACGACAGCGACACGCTGAAACAGGAATATGACCGCGACGTGGCCAATGGCACGCCGATCAATGTGCCTGCGAATTACTATCCTGATGACAATCCGTTGATGCCGCCGCAGAACCGCTGGCGCAGCCATGCGCATCTTCTATATGGCAATTGGATCAACGAAATGTATCAGACCACACCTTATGACATCACGCAGATCGGTGCTTAGCTACGGGATCAGTGCTGCGGCGGCGCTGGCCGCAGGTGTGTTCGTGGACAGGCGCGCAAGCGCGAACGAAACCCGCGCCGAGGCGTTGTTTCCGCCTACGGGGCAGATCCTGACGGTGGACCGGTTTCGTGTGCACGCCCATGTGGAGGGGACGGGGCCGGACCTTGTGATGATCCACGGGGCGAGCGGCAACACGCGGGATTTCACCTTTGATCTGGTCGGCCATCTGGCACCACGTTATCGCGTCATCGCGTTTGACAGGCCGGGGATGGGACATTCAGACGCGATCGGCGCACCGGGATTGTCACCGCAGGGACAGGCCGCACATCTGCAGAAGGCGGCGGCGATGCTGGGCGTCAGGCGGCCCCTGATCTTTGGGCACAGCTATGGGGCAGCAGTGACGCTGGCATGGGCGCTGTCGCAGCCTGACCCGGCGGCGCTGGTGGTCGTGTCGGGCGCGATGATGCCTTGGAAGGGCCGTGCGCTGGGCTATTGGTACGAAATTGCGCAGACCGGATTGGGTGGGGCGTTGGCGGTGCCACTGGTGACCGCCGTCAACCCTTTGGACACTGCGCGGGCGGCGATCAATTCGATTGCTGCGCCGGAAGCGGCGCCCGAAGGTTATGCCGATTATATCGGGTTGCCGCTGATCCTGCGCCGGGAAACCACGCGGGTGAACGCGCGGCAGGTTGGCGCGTTGAAAGGGCACATCATCGACATGCTGCCCCGTTACCCCGGCATCCGCCAGCCGGTCGAACTGCTTCACGGCACCAGTGACGACGTCACCTACGCATCGGTTCATTCCGAACCGCTGAGCCGGCTTTTACCCGATGCAACGCTGACCCTGCTGGAGGGGGCGGGCCACATGGCGCATCACACCCGCCTGCCCGATGTCATCGCCGCGATTGACCGCGCCGCAGCCCGAGGCGGATTGCGCTGACACCGCCAATCGCCATACTGGACCAAGCATCAGGAGGCCCAGCATGACCCTTCCGTTTGATGGCGCGATCAGCGCCTATTTTCACACCGGTTGTCCCAAGGACGTTCGGCGTACCATCGAAAAGGGTACCAGCGATTCCGTGCTGAACCCCGACTACCCCTACCGCGAAGAAATGAAGCGCAAGGATTATGACGCGCAGATGGAGGCGCTTCAGATTCAACTGGCGCGTCTTCAGGCGGACGTGCGCGCCACGGGCAAGCGTGTCGTCGTGGTGTTCGAAGGGCGCGATGCGGCGGGCAAGGGCGGGGCCATCGAAGTAATCCGCGAAAACATGAACCCGCGCGCCGCCACCATCGTGGCCCTGTCCAAACCATCGGACCGGGAAGCGGCGCAATGGTATTTCCAACGCTACATCGACTGGCTGCCCGCGCGGGGCGAAATCGCCCTGTTCGACCGAAGCTGGTACAATCGCGGCATTGTCGAACACGTGTTCGGCTTTTGTACCCCCGAGCAACGCGAACATTTCTTCAAGCAATTGCCGTCCTTTGAAAACATGATCGTGGACGAAGGCATCACGCTGATCAAACTTTGGCTCGAGGTTGGACGTGCCGAACAGCTCAAGCGGTTTCTGGACCGCGAGCAAGACCCCCTGAAGCAATGGAAGCTGAGCCAGATCGACATTGATGGGCTTGCCAAGTGGGATGAATACACCGCCGCCATTGGTGAAACCCTGAAACGCAGCGATACGAAATCTGCGCCCTGGACAGTCATTCTGGCCGATGACAAACGCCGCGCGCGCATTGCCGCCATTCAAACTGTCCTGCTGGCGGTTGACTACAAAGGCAAGGACAAGGACGTGATCCGCAAGCACGACCCCCGGATCACCGGCGGGCCGAAGATCAGGAAGGAAAAGTGAAGCGCGGGTATCACCATGGAAACCTGCGACAGGCGCTTGTCGATGCCGCACTTGGGCTGATCGCGGAAAAGGGACCGCAGGGGTTTACCTTGTCGGAAGCGGCCAAGGCGGCCGATGTGACGCCTGCGGCCCTTTACCGGCATTTCGCGGGGCGGGACGACCTGTTGGCCGAAGTGGCGCGTCAGGGATATGAAGTGTTCGCGGCCCTGCTTGATTACGCCTATAACGATGGCAAACCAACAGCGCTTGCCGCGTTCGAGGCGACGGGCCGCGCCTATCTTGCCTTTGCGCGAAAATATCCGGGGCATTACATGGCGATGTTTGAATCCGCGATCAGCCTGAACGCCTATCCTGATCTGGCGCAGGTGGCGGGGCGGGCCCGTGCGGTGCTTGAACGCGCGGCGGGGAGCCTGTCAGAGCATCTGCCCGCAGACAAACGACCCCCTGCGTCGATGTTTTCCGCGCATATCTGGGCGATGAGCCACGGGGTTGTCGAACTTTTCACCCGTGGCAAACCCGGCGCGCAGGCACCGTTTTCTGCCGAAGATCTGCTGGAAACCGGCATAGGGATCTATCTGCGCGGGCTTGGTCTGCTGCCGCCTGACCGTTAGGCAAACCCCAATGCCAGCGGGTCGGCCCAGGCAAACCCCTTGCGATGCAGGCGCGACAGGGCGCGGGGCAATCCTGCGGGGCCGTCTTCGACACATTCATCCTGAAGAAACCACGTCAGATACCTGTCATGGTCCCACTTTCGCGCAATGGCGGCTGCGATGGCTTCGGCCATGCGGCTGGCATCGGTCAGTGTGATGGCGTTGTGATGAAAGTCGGTCTGTCCGCAAAGAACGGCGGGCACGTGGTGCAGGAACCCTTCAAAACAGCAGGCCGATGTCACGGAAATGGCGCAGGCAGCGTTGGCCAACAGATCATGCAGGCTGGCGTCGGTGACAGTCACGCCGCGGGCAGGGTCGTGCAGGGCGGCCAGATGGGCCAGTTCTGCGGGGCTGTTGGCAGGATGCGGTTTGATATAGACCGTCCTGCCCCCGCGCGCCGCGATTACGGCATTCAGCATTTGCGGCACGCTGAGGTGATGGGCGTGCCACCGTGGCGGTGCGAAATCCTGTGCGAAGACTGCAAGACAACCGGGTTCCACCGGAAACGCGCCGCGGGGCGACTGTTTGAGTTTGGAGGCGTTGCGCGTGACGAACTGATCACGCAGGCGGTCGGCAAACCACTTGGCGCGCGCGGGCGTCACAAGGGCGGGGTCGAAAGACTTGAGGCGGATGGATGAATTGTTGCGGGTGCCGGTTTCTTCGAAATAGGCATGACCGCGCAGATAGGCCGGGACGGAATGAAAGGCGTTTACCGTGTACAGCGCGCGGTCGGCCAGGAACAGACGCAGATGAAAAGCTTCGCGCGCGAATTCGGGGTTGGCATGGGGTTCGCCCACAAGTTCCACCTTCACGCCGGCGGCCAAGGCGTATCTGGCCAAAAGCTCCACCAGTTTCAGACGGCCCGCGACAACGGACTGCAGCGCCTGAGGGCGGCCAAAGATGAACATGGTGGGGGGCAAAACGGCGGTGTCAGTTGCCCGCATCCATTTGACATCACGGATGTTATCGGCCGAGAGCGTCACCAAGCCCGCTTATCGGAACAGAACGAGCGCACCGGGCGACCAGGCAACCCGCGCCCGCGTGCCGATATCCAGAACAGGGCGGCCGAAAACATTGCGCATTGATATCCGCACCGCGGCTTCGGTACCGTCCAGCCGCATGTCGTAATAAGTCATGTCGCCGTAATAGACGACCTCTTCGATGGTGGCCATGCTGTCGCGGTCCACCGGGGTTTGACCATCGAACAGGATGGTGAGTGTTTCGGGACGAAAGCCGATGGCGGCCCCGTCGCCGCCTGCCGCAACACTGACCTGATCAGGTTTGAGCGAGACGCGGCCAAAACCCTTGGCGTCCACCTCTACCGCCTCGGCGGTTTCGGACAGGACAGTGGCGGGCAGGAAGTTCATCGTGCCGATGAAGTTGGCTACTTTACGACTGTTAGGCCGCCGGTACAGGGTTTCAGGATCGGCAAGTTGCGCAATTTCACCTTCGAACATCACGGCGATGCGGTCAGACATCACCAGCGCCTCTTCCTGGTCATGCGTCACAAGGATGAAGGTGATGCCCACCTGCCGCTGCAGGCGGATCAGTTCGACCTGCATCAATTCGCGCATCTTCTTGTCGAGCGCGGAAAGTGGTTCGTCGAGCAGCAGGACCTTCGGTTTCAGGATCAGCGCGCGGGCAAGCGCCACCCGCTGACGCTGGCCACCCGACAGCGCATGTGCGGCACGCTTGCCATAGCCCGCAAGGCCCACCATTTCCAACGCCTCGATGACGGCCTTGGCCTTTTCGTCGCGCGGACGTGGGTCTTTTCGCAGGCCAAAGCCCACGTTTTCTTCCACCGTCAGATGGGGAAAGATCGCATAGGACTGAAACACCATGTTGGTCGGGCGCACGTTGGCCGCGACATTTGCCATATCCTTGCCGTCGATCATCACCACACCAGACGAGATATCCTCGAACCCGGCGATGGTGCGCAGCAGTGTGGTCTTGCCGCAGCCTGACGGCCCCAGCAGCGAAAAGAATTCACCCGCCTTGATCGTGGCCGTGATGCCGCGCAGCGCGTGATAGTCGCCGTAGTATTTGTGAACGTCCTTGAACTCGATCATCACTGGTTTGTCAGACGTCACAGGAAGCCTCCGGTATCCTTGGCGCCGGTGCGGGCAAGACCCCGGCGGCGGAAATATTCGGCGGTGATCAACAGGGTGATCGACACGCAGACAAGCACGGTGCCAAGCGCCATCATGGATGGCACGCGGGCGGGGAAACGGAAGTTCCCGAAGATGTAGACCGACAGGATCGCCTCACCCGACCCAAGGAAGTTGGCGATGATGAATTCATCGATACTGATGGTGAAACAGATGAGGAAGGACGACAGGATGCCCGGCATGACAAGCGGCAGGATGATAAGCCGGAACGTCGATGCCGCGGTTTCGCCAAGGTCATAGGCGGCCTCTTCCAGAGACCGGTCAAGCGACTGGAACGCCGATGTCAGGATGGCGACGGCAAATGGCGTGCAGATCAGGATGTGCCCGAGGATGATCGTCCAGATCGACAGGGACACCCCCATGGCCAAAAGGACCGTCAGCAAGGCCATGGCGACGATCATTTCCGGCAGGACCAGCGGCACCATGATCAGCCCCATAACCGCCGCCTTCCCGCCGAACTTGTATCGCACCGAGGCACGGGCCGCGAAGATACCAAGGATTGTAGAGATGCTGGCCGTGACAAAGGCGATGGTCAGACTGTTCTTGAGCGCCACGCCCAGCTGGCTGTCATTCCACATCTGCCCGAACCATTCTGTGGTGAAGCCCGACAGGGGAAACGACACCACTTTGCTGTCATTGAAGGCAAAGATCGGCAAAAGGATGATCGGCGCATACAGAAAGGCAAGGTAGACGATCGCATAGGTTCGCAGCACCGGGGCCTTCATTTGCGCTCTCCCAGAAAGCGGCGGTTCAGCAGAACGAAGATGATGCTGACCGCCGCCACGATGAACATGGCCGTCATGGCGATGGCTGAACCCACCCCCTGATCCCGTTGCTTGAGCATCTGGCTTTCGATCATGTTGGCAATCATCGGCACCTTGCCGCCGCCGATCAGTTCGGGGGTAACATAGTCACCCACTGTCGGGATGAACACGATCAGCACCGCCGCAATCACCCCCGGCATGGTGAGCGGCAGTGTCACGCGCAGAAAAGTGGCAAATCGGGATTCGCCCAGATCCTGTCCCGCCTCCAGCAGGGATCTGTCCACCTTTTCCAGCGCCACGAAAATCGGCAGGATTGCGAACGGGGCATAGGCATGTGCCAACGTGATGACGATGGCGGCCACCCCGTTTGACAGGATGTTGAGCGGTTCGGACATGATCCCAAGGCCGATGAGGGTGCTGTCGACAACGCCATCATAGCCAAGGATCACCCGCCAAAGGGACACGCGAATGACGTAAGACGTCCAGAACGGAATGGTGATCAGGAACAGCCAAAGTGCCTTGCGCGACGGCGAAACATGAAAACTGACGAAATAGGCGATGGGATAGGCCAGCAAGACCGTCACAAGTGTCACCGTCATCGACACCCAAAGCGACCGCATCATGATCGCCTGATAAATGCGCCCGCCCCACACCTCGGAATAGTTGGCAAGTGTGAACGGAGTGGAGATGTTGCCGCCGATTGAAGTCATGAACGAAAAGGCAAGGACCGTCGCCATCGGGGCTGCCAGAAGCAGGATGGCGTAAATCCCGGGTGGGCTGACCATAAGATAACCGGACGCCGCTTCGGACCTGCGAAATCGCTGCCAGGCGGACCCACTCATCTTGACGCTCCCCGGACCACACTTCATCTGCCGTGTCAGTTTAGTGGCACAGCCAAGCCGTTCTGAAAAGAGGGCAAACGACTGTAGCAGGCCACTGGAAGCCCAGAATGTGAAAGTATGAGTGGTCAACCCCTTGAAAGGATTGACCAAAAGATATGATCATTTATTGGGCAAACCAGGTTTGATGCGGTGGGATGCGCCGGATACGCTTCTAGCCCGCGACCCGCTCTACCGCGATCGCCCGCTTCTTCAATTCATCATACAGGGCTGGCACAACGCGCAGGGCACCGACCGCGACGCGCAAGGCGTCTGACAGGCGGTCTTCACTTACAGTATCGGTGTCGACCCGCCAGATGATCCGCCGTGCCACGCCGTCGTCATAGACGATTTCGGTGGCTCCTGTCCGGTTGGTTCGCATAGCAAGAAAATCGGCACCCCCGTGGGGCGCATGAAACGCGGCCTGATATCCCATTTTGGGTTCTCTTTTTTATTTTATGGTTCTGCTCGGCGTTCAGTGTCGATCACGCGGCCCCCTTGGGTCAATCACCCCCGCGGACAATTCCTTGTGAGTTGCGCCCATCGTGCAACAGATCAGACGCACAGATCGCCCGGCGGGTTGGCAAGCAACACAGCCAGTTTGTCGGCAGCCTGTTCAAGTTGAGCGACCGGGATGATGCCGTTGATCGCCATGCGGACGGCGTGCGGCGCGCGGCCATGGACCAGCGCATATTCATCAGCCGAGCGGACAATCACGCCCTGCGCCTCGGCAGTGCGCGCGAAGGTGGAGGCGCGCCAGCCTTGCGGAAGGCGCAGCCAGATGAAGGGCAACCCCTTTTGCCAGCCGAGATCATAGCTTCCCAGATGGTTCACCACGCGCTGCGACCTGTCTGCCAGATCCGCCTGCACCGCGTTGCGCAGGCGCACGGCCTGCCCGCTGCACAACAGGTGCTGAACGATTTCCGTGAGCGGACGCGACAGCCCGAAAAAGCTGTGCTGGGCTGTCAATCGGCCGGTGGACCCCATTCCCGTCGGGCACACCAGATACCCGAACCGCAGTGCCGCCGACATGGTCTTGGACAGGCTGCCCACGAACCAAGTGCGTTCGGGCGCAAGGGCCCGCAGGGTTGGCAGTTCCGGGCCCGCGGTGGAATAGCAATCATCCTCGATAATCTGCAGATCGAAGGCGCGCGCAATTTCGGCTATACGTGTGCGCCGCTCCAGCCCCATTCG
The DNA here is from genome assembly GCA_031425195.1 of Gemmobacter sp. GTDB lineage: Bacteria > Pseudomonadota > Alphaproteobacteria > Rhodobacterales > Rhodobacteraceae > JANPIX01. Next base: position 176,484 of record JANPIX010000026.1, read on the forward strand.
CGCCGCCGTGGGGTTTTGGGCATCGACAGTCAGACACAGCACCTGCGGGCCATGACGGCGGCAGGCGGCTTCCAACGCTTCGGGGATGATGCCATCGGCGTCCATCTCCACCCCCACCACATCAGCCCGGACAAGACGGGCAGCATGGCGAAAACCGGGATAGGCCAGTTCTTCCGTCAGCACGACCGGGCGGTCACCCCGCAGGCAGCACATCAGGACGAGCGTGATACCGTTCTGCCCGCCATTCGTCAGGGCAATGTCGTCAGGGCCGATCTGACCCAGAATCCGGCCGTCAAGCCAGTCGCAGATGGCCGCGCGCAGAGGGAGTTCGTCGCGCTGACTGGGATAGTCAAGCCATTCGGCCTGCATATCTGGCGCAAGTGCGGCCATCACCTCGGCAATAGCGGCGGTCTGGCCCACATCCGGAACCAGCGGCGCACGCAGATCAACGACGCCGGTTTCGTTGGCGAGCCTGCGTTCCTGCAAAAGGGCCTGCGTCGGGCCAAGGCGGGGCGTCGCCGTGGCAACAAAGGTGCCGCGCCCGACCGTAGCTGCAAGTAACCCTTCCTGCGTCGCAATCTGGTAGGCCCGCGCCACCGTGCCCGGTGTAACACCAGCCTGATAGGCCAGTTCACGAACCGGCGGAAGCTGCATGCCGGGCTTCAGCGCCCCCGTCAGGATCGCCGATCGCAAGGCGCGTGACAGGGCCTGAAACTTGGGCCCTGCCGATTGTGTCAGATCAGGCAACCAAATTGTATCCATGACAAATCCGAACTGGAGGTAACTAACTTCTTATTGTATCGTGAGCCTATAGAAACAATCCTAATGTATCAACACAAAGGTTTACAGCATGCTGCGCGGCGTCTCACATCCCCTTCGCACCCTCGTGTCAACGACCCCGCGGGTGAATATCTTGCGCTTGGCGCAGGTCTGGATGCAGCGACGCGGCGCACGGGCCACCTTGCGCAAACTTGACGACCATATGCTGCGCGATATCGGCATGTCATCCGACGTGGCGCACGAGGAATGCAGCAAGCCCTTCTGGAAGGAATGATGCGGCAAACGACAATCGTGGCTCGGTAATAAAAAAGGCCCGCCAATGGCGGGCCTTTCTGTATCGAGATGAATGTGTCAGCGCTTGGAGAACTGGAAGCTTTTGCGGGCTTTCGCCTTGCCGTACTTCTTGCGTTCCACGACGCGGCTGTCACGGGTCAGGAACCCTGCAGCCTTGAGGGCAGCACGCAGACCGGGTTCGTAAAGCTGCAGAGCCTTGGACACGCCGTGCTTGACCGCACCCGCCTGCCCCGACAAACCACCGCCGGCAACCGTCGCCATCACGTCGAACTGTCCATCGACGCCAGCCACTGTGAAAGGCTGACGCAGGATCATCTGCAGAACCGGACGGGCAAAGTATTCCGCCATCGTCTTGCCATTGACCACAACCTTGCCAGAGCCCGGCTTGATCCAGACACGCGCCACGGCGTTCTTGCGCTTGCCGGTCGCGTAGGACCGGCCCTGCTTGTCACGAACGGAAACGCGGGGCACGGCAACCGGGGCAACAGCCACGTCTGCCGGTGTGCCCGACACTGCCGATTTCAGATCGTCGAGGGATTTGATGTCGGACATGATCAAGCGCTCCGGTGATTTTTCGGGTTCATCGACTTGACGTCGAGAACGGACGGCTGTTGCGCCTCATGCGGATGATCGGAACCGGCATATACACGCAGGTTGGTCATCTGCTGTGCGCCAAGCGAGTTGCGGGTGATCATGCGTTCCACGGCCTTGGTCACGACACGTTCTGGATGTGCGCCATCCAGAACCTGGGCCGCAGTGCGAAACTTGATGCCGCCCGGGTGGCCCGTGTGCCAGTAATACCGTTTGTCGGCACGCTTGTTGCCGGTCATCTGGATTTTCTCTGCGTTGATGACAATCACATTGTCGCCCATGTCCATGTGCGGTGTGAAGGTTGGCTTGTTCTTGCCACGCAGGATGCTTGCGACGATCGACGCAAGACGCCCCAGAACGACGCCTTCGGCATCGATCAGGATCCATTTCTTGGTGATGTCCGCAGGTGTTGCGGTAAAGGTTTTCATGACATTGCCCGTAAGGTTCGGCCGGGAAGGTTCCCCGGAAAGTAGGATGGTGGTGTATCGGTGATCTGTCTGCCTGTGTCAAGCAAGGATGGCAAGATAAGATCTAACCTTTTCCAAGTGTTACACGGATGGTATTATATTACCCCAATTGTTCCGGGTCACCGCAGGATCGGCGGGCGGTTCGGATCGGTCCCCGGGGCGGCAGGTTGGGCCGCGACGCTACCCTCGTGCGGGGCGGGCATTTCAAACCGGTGCGCCACCTCTGCCAAGGCGGGCAGTGCGGGGTCGCCTTCCTTCAGGAAGACGACGTCAGGCATCCAGTCTGGCTGACCGGCAAAAGCCACGGTTTCGCTGATCATCCGGGCCAGCGCGTCGTGGCGCGCGTCGTCGGCACCAATGACGGCAAGGATGGGTTGCCCAGCACCCTGCCCCGTATCGGCCAGCGCGAACAATGCGTGATCCGCCATGCCGCCCACCCGGCGCAGCACATCGCCCAAAGCCGCAATGATGGTGATCGGGCAATCCGTCGGCGGCAGAAAGGTGTGCGGTCGCCGCGACATCACCTGATCAGCCGCGCTCGACACGGTTTCGGCAAGCCAGTCCAGCGCGTCAGGCGGGAGCAGGATCGACGAAGGTGCCACGCCAAGGTTGACGCCAAGGCCCACCCCCTGCCCCGCCAGCTGCACCGCGACAACACGCCCCGGCATCGCCGCATAGGCGGACGGCGCCCCGGTGAAATCTGTCAACCGGTCTTCGGTGTCAAAGGCGAGGACAACCGGGCCATCCTCCAGATCGAACTGCTGCGGGGTCAGGGCGTCGGTGCCGGTTTCGCCTTTGACCAGCACGATCAGTTCCGTTTCGGCCAGTTTGCCGAAGAACCGCAGACGGGCCGACAGATCATCGGGCCGTTCGGCCATCACGGCGTGGGCCTGATCAAGCGGGGTCATGGCGCGACATTCCTTCTGAGACAGGTGGTGCTGCCAGCGCATCCGCCACCTTTTGGCGCAGGACGGGCAGCAGATCGGTTTCGAACCACGGGTTCGCCCGCAGCCATCCGGTATTGCGCCAGGACGGATGCGGCAAGGGAAAGTTGCCGCCAGCAAGGTGCACCCGCCAGTCTGCCACAGTTTGCGCGACGGGCCCTGACCGCCCCAGATGCCAGCGCTGCGCCAGACCGCCCACCAGCACGCGAAGGCGCACCTGCCCCAAAGACGCCAGCACAGCGGCCCGCCAATGATCTGCACAGCGGCGGGGCGGGGGCAGGTCGGACCCTTTGGCATCGTAGCCCGGAAAACAAAATCCCATCGGCACGATGGCAACCCTTTCAAGGTCATAGAAGTCATCGCCGGAGAGGCCGAGCCAATCCCGCAGCCGGTCGCCGCTGCGATCCGTGAAGGGGCGGCCCGACTGGTGAACCCGCGCGCCCGGGGCCTGCCCGGCTATCAGAAGTCGCGCACTGGGGCGAAACCAGACAACAGGGCGCGGCGCGTGGGCCGTGACGGTTGACGCAAAACCATCGGCGCACAGGCGACAGACGGCAATGTCCTGCGCCAGACTTTGGGCATGGGTTATGATGGGCATGCAAGGCGATATGGGGCCGCACGTGCGGCAAGGCAACACCCTTGCCCCAGTTGCGCCAAGGCACCCGACGCGGGTTGAGTGCAGTGGGCGTTCGCAGTACTTGCCCGGCTTAGTGGGTAGTCCTTTCCCACACAAAAAAGCAGGCGGGCGGATGTATCGCGTTTCGGGTTTTGTTCAACATCTTGCCTGGGCTTTGCTGGGCGGCTGTCTTGCGGCGACCCTGTGGGTCAACTTTGCCCCGGCAAGTTATTACGACGTGATCGAATGGCGGCTGGAGACGGATGGCGGGCCGCTTGCATACTTGCGCCAGACCGTCACGTTTCGGGACGTGGTCGCCGACGGGCTGATGGCCTTGTTCGTGTTCTACATCGGCAAGGAATTGTGGGAAGCGATCCGACTGGAGCGTGGGGCGCTGAGGAGTGCTGGCGGAGGCGTGCCGGTCCTGGGTGCCGCCGGCGGCGCATTTGGCGCGGTGGCGATGTGGTGTGCGATGTCGGCACTGTTTCAGACCGCCGACGAGGCTGGCATTTTCACGGGTTGGCCTGTGCCGGTCGGCAGCGATGTCGCGCTGACCTATCTGTTCGCGCGCGCCGTATTCGGGCCGGGAAGCCGCGCCGTTCATGTCCTTTTGCTCATGACAATCATGCTTGATGTGTTGGCCGTCATCCTTAATGCAGTGGTCAACCCCGGTTTTGAACTGCAGATCGCCTGGCTGCTTGTACCGATTGCCTCGGCCATGGGTGTCTGGATGCTGTTCGGACGGCACATCCATAGGCCGGGCGATGAACGCAGCCATCAGCGGGCACTTGTGCTGTGGCCCTATGCCGTTGCCGGGGTGCTGAGCTGGTTCGGTGTGGCCATGGCGGGGCTGCCGCCTGCCCTTGGGCTGCTGCCGATATTGCCCGCCATCCCCCATGCGGACCACGCCTTTGGCATGTTCGCCGAAGCCGAGGAATATCTGACAGACCCCCTGAACAGGATCGTCCACATGCTTGTGCGCCCGTTGATCGGGGTGATGTTCCTGTTCGGATTGACGCAGGGCGGAATTGATCTTGCGGCGTGGAATGTCACGACGGCGATCCTTCTGGCAGCCATGTGGATCGGCAAGCCCATGGGCATCGTGATTGCGATTTTGCTGGTGGCCCGCCGCCTTGGGTTTCGGTTGCCGCAAGGAATGCGGCGGCGGGATGTCGGGCTGATTGCAGGGCTTGCGGGGATCGGGTTCACGGCCCCTGCCCTGGCACTCGACACCGGGCTGCCGGGTGGTTCCATGCAAGAGGCGGCGCGGTTGGGGCTGGCGATCAGTCTTCTGGCCGGGCCTGCGGCGATCATCCTTGCCCGCCTTCTTCGCCAACGACGGCGCAACTGACGCGTTGATCACGAAACAGTTCTGACAGTTGGCAAGAATTCCCTTATAATCATCACAAGTGCGACTTAAAAAAGCCGTGGCTGGTGACTTAAAGTTAACGATAGGGGCTTAAGCCCGGACAAAGCCGGATGGCGGATCAGAAATGCTGACCGGACGCAGACGGCAAAGAGGCGGGAATGATCGAGTTTCAGAATGTCAGCAAGTCGTTCTGGACGGGCCGCCAGCGCAAGGTCATTCTGGATCAGGCCTCGTTTCGCATCGAACTCGGCAATTCTCTGGGCATTCTTGCGCCCAATGGCGCGGGCAAGACCACGATCATCAACATGATGGCCGGGTTGGAAAAGCCCGACGAAGGCAAGATCATCCGAACCAGCCGCATCTCGTTTCCGCTTGGGTTCATGGGCGGCGTTGTTGGCCGGCATACGGCCAACGAAAACGCCCGGTACATCGCCCGGCTTTATGATCTTGACCCCGACTATGTCGAGGCGTTTTGCCGGTGGCTGTGCGATCTGGACGAATACTTTGACCAACCCGTCGCCGTTTATTCGGCCGGCATGAAGGCGCGGTTCAGCTTTGCGTTGCTTCTGGCACTGGAATTCGACATTTATCTGATCGACGAAGGCATGCCCAGCAACACTGACGCGGAGTTCAACCGCAAGGCCGGAAACATCCTGCGTGACAGGCTGAAGGGCGCAACCGTCGTCGTGGTGTCGCATCAGCCATCGACACTTGAAAAGTTCTGCAAGACTGCCGCGGTTCTGCGCAACGGGCAGCTTCACGTCTTCGAAACCCTGGAAGAAGCAAAGCAGTTGTACAATTATGAAGTTTAGCTTGAACAGGTTCCGTCTGCGCCGCAACGATCCCGTAGTGGCCCCGACCCGCCCATCGACTGGCGCGTCGCCGACCGGCAGCGCCAACAGCAATCTGTTTGGCCCCGAAGATGACGGCTTTGGCCCGGGCGCGTTTGCAACGGCGCAAGGTGATACACCCGCCGCTGTGACACCCGCTGCCAGCGCGGCACTGGAAGCCATCCGCGCCGAAGGGCTGACCATGCGGCAGTTGCGGTTGGCACGACGTGTTTCGCAAAAGCACAACCTGCCTGCGACGTCCGATCACGATGCGGTGCGCCTGCTGCGCGAGGCGGGGATCGACCCGTTTCAACGCAGCGAATTGCTGGAATTGGTCACGTCCAATGATCCCGCATCTGATCAGGCCGATGCAGCCGCAAGTTCAGCCCGCAGCCCCAATACCCTGCCCCAGACGATACCCGCCAAACCCCTGCCTTCCATTCCCGCGCGGTCAGATCAGGGGCGGCTGAATGAACTGTTGGAAATTCAAAGGGACATCGCGCGCCGGCGGCGCCGCAAATCGCTTCTGCTCGCCGCGCGGCTGTTCGTGTTCGTTCTGACCCCGACATTCGCGGCGGGCTTTTACTTCTATCAGATCGCCACGCCGCTGTATTCCACCAAGTCGGAATTCGTGATCCAGCAGGCCGATGCGGCGGGGGGCGGTGGCTTGTCGGGGTTGTTCCGCGGCACGCAGATGGCAACGTCGCAAGACAGTATCGCCGTGCAGGGTTATCTTCAGTCACGCGAGGCGATGCTGCGGCTGGACACCGACCACGGCTTTCGCGCCCATTTCAGCCAGCCTGAGATCGACGCGATCCAACGGCTTGCGCCGGACGCTTCGCAGGAATCGATGTACAAGCTGTACAAGCGCAACATTTCCATCGGTTACGATCCGACCGAAGGCATCATCAAGATGGAGGTCAGCGCCGCCTCGCCCGAACAATCGGTCGAATTTGCCTCGGCGCTTATTTCCTATGCTGAAGAACAGGTTGACCAACTGACCCAACGCCTGCGCGCCGATCAGATGCAGGGCGCACGCGAAAGTTACGAACAAGCCGAAACCAGCATGATGGAAACGCAGCAAACTCTTGTCGAATTGCAGCAAAAGCTGAAGGTGATGAACAGCCGCGTCGAAGAGCAGATGATCGCCAGTCAGATTTCGCAGCTTGAAACCCAGTTGATCACCGAACGTTTGTCGCTTGACCAGATGATGTCGAACGAAGCACCGAATGCGGCGCGGATGGCCCCCATCGTGCAGCGAATTTCCGCGCTAGAGGAAGAAATCAGTTCGATGCGCGCCAAGCTGACCGAAGACAGTGGCAGCGGACTGTCACTCGCCAAGGTGCAAAGTGAACTTTTGGTGGCCGAGGCGAATGTGCAGACGCGGCAGCTTTTGCTGGCTCAGTCGTTGCAGGCGATGGAAACTGCCCGGATCGAGGCAAACCGGCAGGTGCGATATCTGTCGGTGTCGGTCAAACCGATCACCCCTGACGAACCCAGTTATCCCCGCGCTTTTGAGGATACGATGGTTGCGCTTTTGCTGTTTGGCGGTATCTACCTGATGTTCGCGATGACGGCAGAAATATTGCGCGAACAGATCTCGGCATAGGGGGCGGCATGAAACAGGTACGCATCGGCGGGTTGACCGTCGGGAACGACCAACCGTTGTTGGTCATAGCGGGCCCCTGCCAGCTTGAAAGCCTTGATCATGCGCAGATGATCGCAGGTACGATGCAAGAGGCGTGCAGGGCCGCTGGCGCGCAATATGTGTTCAAGGCGAGTTACGACAAGGCGAACCGGACCAGCCTGAAAGGCCGCCGCGGCCTTGGGATTGACGAAGGTCTGGCCGTTCTGGACAAGGTTCGCGCCATGGGGATGCCGGTCCTGACCGATGTGCATGACATAGCACAGGCGCGCGCGGCGGCGGCGGTTGTGGATGTCATTCAGATACCCGCCTTTCTGTGTCGGCAGACCGATCTTCTGTTGGCCGCTGGCGAAACAGGGGCGGTTGTCAACATAAAGAAGGGCCAGTTTCTGGCCCCTTGGGACATGGCGAATGTCGCAGACAAGGTCGCGTCAACGGGGAACGATAACATCCTGCTGACGGAACGGGGTGTCAGTTTCGGCTACAACACCTTGGTCACCGACGTGCGCGCCCTACCCATCATGGCACGTACGGGTTGGCCCGTGATCATGGATGCGACACATTCGGTGCAACAACCTGGCGGGCAGGGCACGGCGTCGGGCGGGCAGCGCGAATTTGCGCCGGTGATGGCCCGTGCAGCCGTCAGCCTGGGAATTGCGGGCGTGTTCATCGAAACCCATCAGGACCCGGACAATTCCCCTTCAGACGGGCCGAACATGATTCGGCTGGACCAGATGGCAGGGCTGATTGCCAGCTTGATGGCATTTGACAAACTTGCGAAATCCGACCCCCTTCACGTCTAAAGCCACAGGTCGGTTAAACCCAGCTTTGCAACATCCGTCACTCGGATCTCAAAGTCTGCGATGCTGTCACCGTTGTTGTCGGCGCGCAGTCGTACCGTGGTTCCGGCATCGACGCACCAGACGCTGTAGGCGCGCGCGCCCGAACTGCTGAAGCCAAAGGCCTGATTACCCGCGACGTCGCGGTTCGCGTCGATCACGCGCAGGTCAATGATATCCATGCCACGGTCAAAACCGGTCACGACATCGCGTGCCGTAACGCGCGAATCCTGCACACGCTCGAAGATGAACACATCGCGGGCGGAATCCTGGCCGGCGCCAAGCAGATCGGCACCGCGCCCGCCTAGTAACGTGTCGGCCCCGGCACCGCCAGCAAGGCTGTCGAACCCGTCAAACCCGCGCAAAAGGTTGGAACCGGCATTGCCTTTCAAACGGTTGGCCAGCCCGTTCCCGGCGGCATCGCAATCAAGCGTGCCAGAAAGCGTCAGATTTTCCAGCGCCACACCCAGGGTAAAGCTGACCGATGCGCCAATGGTATCGACGCCGCCATTCGTGATTTCGGCCACAATATCCTGCAGATTATCGACGATATAAAGGTCGTCACCCGCACCGCCCGACAACGAATCCTCGTCTGTCCCGCCATCCAGAGTGTCATCGCCCGCCCCGCCTTGAAGCGTATCACGGCCCGCGTCGCCTTTCAGAACATCGTTGCCGGTGTCGCCAAAGATCTGATCATGGCCCTGCCCGCCCTGCACATCATCATCACCCGACAGCGCTGCATAATTGTCGTCGCCGCCCAAAAGATCGATGACATCGCGGCCCAGGGTCCCAACAAGATCATCACGCAACTGCGTGGGCTGGCCCGCGCCTGTACCACCGCCGCCGCCGATGGGCACGACCGGCGCCTCCACGAACGTAAGCGGGGTGCCGAACTGAACTACCGTCAAACGCCCGTCCTGCAGGCCATCAGCGGCATCAAGCGCGCGAAGCCGAGCAGCGCCGCCGTAAAGAATGGCCATCGCCCCGGCTGCGGCCCCCGGCATGCCAAAGACCACATCGGCAAAACCATCGCCGTTCACGTCGGCGATCTGCCCGCCACCCGCCGCGCCAAAACCCGCAATACGGTAGCCGTTCGTGCCGTTCAGCGTGGCAAGATCGATAGCAGAAGGCCCGTCCTCACCGCGACCGAAGATCAGATAGACAGTTCCCGTCCCCGTCGCATCGGCCAGAATGAAATCGCGAAACCCGTCGCCGTTGACATCCCCTGTGCCGCCCATGCCAGCGGTTACATTGGTTCTTGCAAGTACAAATCCGTCTGCACCGGTAAGAGCCGACAAATCGATGTTCGTGTCATACCCACCCGACTTGCCGAACAACACATAACTTGTGCTCAGTCCGGAAAGCGTGTCGGCTTTCCCCTCGATCAGAAGGTCATCCACGCCATCACCATTCACATCCGCAAGTGGTTCTGCGCGGATAATCTGCGCCAGCGGCAGGAAAACTCCGTTCGTTCCGGTCAGATCAATGGCCGCGGCATCCCGTATCAGGCCCCCCATCGTGGAGGTTCCAAAAACCAGCGCAGCACCCGCCGTTGTCACCAACACCAGATCATCAAGGCCGTCATCATTCAGATCGCCCGCCGATGCCGCCGACAGAACATTGGTCCAGATATCCTTCTGCGTGCCGAAATCCGCCGTCAGGTTCAGATGGGCGGGGTGCGCAGACCCGTCACCGAACAGGATAAAGGCCTGCGCGTCGGCCGGGTTTGTCACCAGCAGATCGGCGAAGCCGTCACCATTCAGATCCCCCGCCCCTTCGGTGACTGAACGTCCGCCGTCCGTTGTGGCATGAACGGTTAGCCTTGTGGCATTTGTCAGTGCCGCCATTTCGACAACCGGGGCAAAGCCACCTGAAACACCGTAAACGATCACCGCCTCAGGCGTGCTGCTGTCCGGTCCGGGTATCAGCCCGCCGACGATGATATCGTCAATGCCGTCGCCGTCGATATCGCCTGCCGGGGCCAGGACAGTTCCCAGTTGCCCACCTGCCGTACCGCCTTGGAACACCGAAAGCACAGTGCCATCGGGTTGGGCGCCAGTGGCGAAAACCAGATCCATCTGCGCGTCAAGATCGCCCGTTCCGCCGTAAAAGACGTAAGTCAGGCCGGATTGCGCAAGCGCCCCATCGCCATAGCCATTTCCGGCATTGGGTGCAGATACCGCCACATCCGCACGGCCATCACCATTCACGTCCCCCAAGGCCGCCACACGCAGGCCAAAGCCGGCACCAGCCTCTGGCCCATAAACGATCGTCCCGCCTGTTCCCGTCGTCATGCACCCTCACCTTGTCTGCACATGCAGACTGACCGGATCGTAGCATGCCAGTGTTTACCAGATGGTTAATGAAGGATTGATTGGTGCACCCGACACGATTCGAACGTGTGGCCTCTGCCTTCGGAGGGCAGCGCTCTATCCAGCTGAGCTACGGGTGCGTCTTGGCAGACCGATAGGCGAAAGGGCCTGCGACTGCAACGGAAAAGTCAGCCGAAAAGTTCGTGACAGAACTCCAACCCGCTGATGAGAGCGTCAACTTCTGCCGGCGTGTTGTAAAGTGCGAAAGACGCGCGGCAGGTGGCGGTCAGCCCCAAATGATCAAGCAGCGGCATGGCACAATGCGACCCGGCCCGCACCGCAATGCCCCGTTTGTCAAGCACGGTGGAGACGTCATGCGCGTGGGCGGCACCGTCCAGGGTGAACGAAAAAATCGCGCCCTTGGTTGCCGAATTGCCCTGCACCGACAGCCAGTTGCATCCGGCCAGCCGATCACGTGCGTAATCACGCAGGCCAATCTCATGCCGCGCGATGTTGTCCATGCCCAGATCCATCATGAAATCAAGCGCCACGCCCAGACCAATCTGCTGCACGATGCCGGGGGTGCCCGCCTCGAACATCATGGGGGCGTCGTTGTAAACCACCGTTTCGCGGGTCACATCGCGGATCATGTCGCCGCCGCCCAGGAACGGCCGCATCTCGGCCAGGCGTTCATCGCGTATGAAGATCGCCCCAGAACCACTTGGCCCATAAAGCTTATGTCCGGTTATCGCATAGAAGTCGCACCCCAAGGCGGCAACATCAACCGCCATGTGGACGGCGGCCTGCGACCCATCGACAAGGACAGGAATATCCCGGTCGGCAGCACCCCGACAGATGGCCGCCACATCGACGACGCTGCCCAAGACGTTCGACATATGGGTAACGGCAATCAGCCGGGTGCGCGGACCGCAGGCATCAAGCACGGCCTGCGGGTCAAGATCACCGTTGGCATCCACGTCGACCCATTTCAGCACAACGCCCTGACGTTCGCGCAGAAAGTGCCAAGGCACGATGTTGGCGTGATGCTCCATGATCGACAGCACAATCTCGTCCCCCGCCTGAAAGCGCGGCGCGGCCCAGGCGTAGGACACCAGATTGATCGCCTCTGTCGTGCCGGTGGTGAACACGATGTTGTCGGGCGACGGCACATGCAGGAACCGGGCAATCGTGCCCCGCACCGCTTCGTACTTGTCGGTGGCCAGGTTTGAAAGATAATGCAAGCCGCGGTGAACATTGGCATATTCCATCGAATAGGCCTGCGTCATGGCGTCGATCACCACCTGTGGTTTTTGCGCCGATGCCCCGTTGTCGAGATAGACGAGCGGCTTGCCGTTCACCTGCCTGTGCAGAATGGGAAACTGATCGCGAATCTGGTGTACGTCAAACATGGGTCACGCTCCGGCAAAGCTGGGGTCGAAAAACGGGATGAGCAGAACACCCAGCACAATCGACACGGTCATGATCCCCAGAAACACGTTCAGGCGGGATTTGTATCCGTGAAGCTCGGTTACAAAATGGGTCAGAATCCAGAAAGTCACTGCGACATACGCGAACAGGATGGTCGACGTCAGGGCACCACCCAAGGCGAGTGACAGGGTCGCGGCAATCTGAATGGGCAGAACCACCACCTGCAGCCAGACCACCATCATCAGCGAATCCGCAAAGCGCGCCGTGCTTCCGGTGCGATCACCGATGACGTGGATCAACGCCCCCGGAATCACCATCAGCACAGTGTGGATCATCACCACGCTGAACAGGTTGCCGCCCGCCACAAGCGTGGCAGGGTCGACGTCCGCCACCATATGTTCGACGGCACCAACCAGCGTCAGGATGACCGCCATCAGCAAAAGCATCTGCGCCACAATCAGAAATGAAAGCTGTTGGTCAATCCAGAACCGCGCCGCCAATCGCGGATTGGAATAAGACAAGGAAACAATCGCCCGCAAAGAATCAAGGCTCATGGCGTTCCGCCTCGATCAGCATGGTGATCCACAGGTACAGAAAAACGGCCAGAACGCCGATACCGATGACGGTGGCCATGACGCCCGGCCCGATCAATCCCTGTGCCAACCCCTGCAAAAGCATGACAGGTGATACGGCCAACAAGGCCCAGAACAGGGCCAGACGCGCCCCGAAATAGGTGCCTTTGCCGCCAAACCGCCCCGCCACCATATGGCTGAAACCGGCGACTCCATAGGCGGCAAGCGGCACCAGAAATACCGCGCCAAGCAGTGCCCCCGCCATCCGCGCATCAAGCGGTTGCGTCGGGTCAAGGGCCGCGGAGCGGGCCAGACCCGGCCATTGCGCCACAAATACCAACGCACAGGCCCCCATCAGGGTCGCCAGCGCCCGATCTTCGCGCGGCCCCGCACCAAGTTTGCGCCGGATCACGGCGGCGGGGCTTCGGTAGGTGCCCACAATATCGTCGACAATGGCCATCAGTGACCGTGCCGCGCCAGCCACCCTTCCAACCGCAGCCGGATATCTTCGGCAATGGCAGGATCGGCGATTTCGTCAATCGTGTCGGCAAGAAACGCGAGGATCAAAAGAGATTGCGCCGCCGTGCGCGGAACGCCGCGCGATTGCAGATAGAACAAGGCCGTTTCATCAATCGCCCCCGTTGTTGATCCATGGCTGCACTTTACGTCGTCGGCATAGATTTCAAGTTCGGGCTTTGCCAGAAACTGGCTGTCATCATCGAGCAAAAGCGCCTGACTGATCTGGTAGCCATCGGTTTTCTGCGCCCCCGGCTTCACCAGAATCTTGCCTTGAAACACGCCGACAGCAGCGTTCTTGAGCACCTTCTTGAACACCTGCCGGCTTTCGCAACGCAGGCCCTGATGGGTGACAAACACCGTGTCATCGTGATGGAACCGCCCGTCGCCAAGGGCTGCACCCGCCAGATGGGCCACGCAGTCGTCGCCCACCAGATCCAGCACCGCCTCGTTCCGGGTCAACTGGCCGTTGGCGGTGAGGGTAAAGGATTTGAACAGCGATCTGCGACCAAGCCGCGCAAAAAGATGGGTGGCCGCCTGACGGTCATGGTCGCGGCCCTGTACGCGAATGTGGTGAAACTGGGCATCGTCGGCCAGATCAACCTCCATCACGGTGTTCAACCGTGCCGCTGCGGCACCGTGTTCCAGAAGGGTCACGGACGCACCGGCGTCGACCCGGATGCAATGGTGCAACATGGCATCCGCGGCAAGATTTCGGCGCAGGAAGGTCAGGCTTATGGGCCGCGTGGCCTGCCCAGTGACGTGGACCAGCACGCCTTCTGCTGCATAGGCGGTGTTCAGCGCCGCAAGGGGCCGTGGCACCGGGGCTTGGCCCGTTGCTTCCAGATGGCCGAACAGGCCCTGTGCCCAGTGGATATCAAGGCCCGATACCCGCGACAGCAGGTCAATCCGCAATCCCTCACCCTGCAAATCATCCGAGGCGACGGCGTCAAACACCCCATCGACGAACACAAGGCGCAGCGCGTCAATTGCCGCAAACAGCGGCGGTTCGTCAGCCGTCTCCAGCACCGGCGCCGCAGCCACCGGGCCGGTCAGGCCAGCGGGGTTGGTGTAACGCCAGTATTCATCGCGTCGCCCCGGCAGGCCCATGGACCCCAACCGCCCCGCCGCCTCGGCCCGCGCAGCACCGGTCCAGCCTTGATTGGCCAGCGTCAGGCCGGCGGTTCGCGCCGACAGTTCATCTTGCCGTGTCTGCGCCAAAGCCATCATTTCACCCCGGCGAGGATATCGGTGTAACCGTTCTTTTCAACCTCCAGCGCCAGTTCCGGCCCGCCTGTGGTCACGATGCGTCCGTCTGCCATTATATGCACGACATCAGGGCGGATGTGGTCAAGAAGCCGCTGATAATGGGTGATCACAAGAAACGCCCGTCCCGCATCGCGCAGCGCATTCACGCCTTCGGCCACCAGACGCATCGCATCCACATCCAGCCCGCTGTCGGTTTCGTCCAGAATGCACATGCGCGGTTCCAGCATCGCCATCTGCAGAATCTCGTTGCGCTTTTTCTCGCCGCCCGAAAAACCGACGTTGACCGGGCGCTTCATCATGTCGGCGTCGATCTTCAGGCTGGCGGCCTTGGCCCGCACGGTTTTCAGGAAATCCCCTGCGGAAAGTTCCGGCTCTCCACGTGCCTTGCGCTGCGCGTTCACGGCGGTGCGCAGGAAGGTCATGTTGCCCACACCGGGGATCTCGACCGGATACTGGAATGCCAGAAACAGCCCGGCCGCAGCCCGCTCTTCCGGTTCCATGTCCAGCAGTTCCTTCCCCTCCAGCAGCGCGGAACCACCCGTGACGGTATAACCTTCGCGGCCTGCCAGCACATAGGACAGGGTCGACTTTCCAGATCCGTTCGGACCCATGATCGCATGAACGCGCCCAGCGTCCACAGTCAGGTCGACCCCTTTCAGGATCGCCTTGTCTTCTTCTTGCAGTTTGACGTGCAGATTGGTGACTTTCAGCATCAGAACCTCGGCATGAACAAAGGCAGCGCCCGGCGGGTGCTGCCTGATTGTGGTGTGTGAAGGATGAATAAGGGGCGGCGGACAGCCGCGGTCAGCCCAGGATCAAGGCAGAGGGCGGACCCATGGCCATCAGCTGCCCCACCCACGCGGGTGAAAACATCAGGGCAAACTGATCGGGGGCCAGATTGACCACATGGTGAAATCCGAACGTCATGGCGACCAGTCCGCCAAATGCCGCAAGCACGTGCTGCGGCGCGGTGAGCGACAGCGCCTGACAGCACAGGATGGCCAGCGCCATGCCGGTCGCGGCGTTGATCGCGAATGTCTGCACCGGGTCGGCGTAAAGGCTGGCCATACCCTGCATCTGAAAGTCCGCCATACGCCAGATCACAAACGCCAGCGCGCCCACCACACAGGCAAGCGGAACCGACAGCATGGAAAACCGGCGTGATTTCGGGGCGTGCTTCGGCGTTTTCCTGATTTGTGTCGTCATGCGACCGGGTTTCTTGCGGACCGCGCGGCGCAGGTCTTCGGGACGATAGGTTTCGTCGTTGCCCACAAAGATCATGGATTTGAAACTGTTCTCGCCCGCTTCGATTCGCGCGATACGGTCGGCAAAATCCTTGTGCTGCACGTTCATGTTCGGCCTGTCCCTGTCCTGTCCTTGGGACAAAACCTAAAGACCCAACGTGGCGCAATCGCGGCGTTCGTGCATCAATGTCGCAGCAATTAAGGCAAGTTTGGCGCGCCATTGCCACAGACTGAAAAGCGGTCATTGCGGAACCCCCTTATTGCCTGCGGCCGCGTTCAGCGCCTCCAGACAGCGGTGCCCGACGTCCGTGGCAATGCGCAGCCTGTCTTCCCCAGACAGCAGCGCCAGACTGCCCTGCATCGCATCAAGATAGGCCATCCGCGCGGTTATGCGTTGTGCCACGGCGCGGCAAAAACTGTCGCGACCGCGCACCGGGTGAAAGATGCCCCGCGTGGCGTGATCCTGCAGCGTGTCGATCAGAATGTCAGGATCGCCCGCCATCTGCCCATCGGCCAACCAGTCGGGCACCAGATCCGTCAGGTTTCCGATGGTCAGTTCCTTATCGGCAAAAGCGTTGGAAAAGCAGAACAATTCGTCGTTGGTGTAGAACCGCGGCGCGATATCGCGCGTGCCGTATTCCTGGCGCAACGCAAACAGCCGGTCTGCCGCGCGGCCCGAAAAACGGGTCAGCGCAAAGATCGACTTCTTCAGGTCCAGACCGGGCAGCCCACGGGCAAAACGATGGTCCGGCGGCATGTCCGTGACCTTGACGCCCAGCAGATCGTGCGGGTGGGCCGCGACCCTGTCAAAGAAATCGGCAGGCTCGCCGGTAAAGAACACATCAGGCTCGATCAGCCAGATGAAGTCAGCCCCGGGATAGGCCGCGCGCACCGCATACAGAAAATAGTCGCCACAGCGCCAACCCCAATCCGACAACCGCCGCAGCCGATGGGCTGCAAGCCAGCCATCGTCGATGTCCACAATGGGTAACGGCAAGGCCAGCGTCTTTGGCCGGTTGTGAAAAGCCACGACCAACTGTTCCCCCAGAACCGGCGCCAACTGCGCATAAAGCCGTTGCGCGTCTTCGTCCCATTTGTGGGTCCGGATGGCGATGATGGTGCGGGGGTCAGTCGGCATCGGTGAAACTTCCGAAAGCCCGGGATATCAAGGCGGGCGGAATGACGATGCCGGGAACAACGTCAAAGACCGCCATACGCCCCACCATTTCGCGTTGCTTCAATATGCCCTCAACCCAGAAATAACCCGGACGATCACCATAGTCGTCGAACAACACGGTCATCGGTTTGGCCGCGCGAAAAATCGCGTTGATCAGGCAGGCCACACGAAAACGCCCGTCAATCAGAATGACATCAGGGTGTTTGAACCATGTCCTGTCCCAGACATCGCAGGCATACTGATGATAGCGGCGAAACGCCGTGTCGTGGACAGGCCGACCCCAGTCGCCGACAATGCCAGTATCGGCAAAGTGAATCCGCGCGCCCGCGCCCAGCCCGCCGTTGTCAAGCGCTGTCGTCATGCGCAGCGCCCAGTCCGGATCGTTTTCCACCGACACCACTTCGCCCGCAGCTTCAGCCGCGACAAAGGTCGATCCGCCGGAACCATATTCCAGCACAACACCGGCTCCGGCATAGGTCTGCCGCATCATGTTGGCCTCTGCGGGGGGAAGCGTCAGTTCGAAAGCGGCGGGCATGACCGACGGATCGGCGGGCCTGCGACAGGCCGCCTTGACGAGTGCCAACGCAGTGCGACGTTCCGCAAGCGCATCGGCCTCCGCGACGCTCGGTATGGATTTCAATCTGACGATTTCCGCATCCACAGCAGTCTGGTGCCGCAGGATCGAGGTATCAACCCGGTCATTGCGGTTCATGTCTGTGTAGAATTTCTCGGTATGACGTGTGTTGGCAGCACCGGCCTGATCCGGTGCCCAACCCCGCCCCCGAGCCTTTTTCAGGGCAAAGAATTCCGGCGTGCGCACCATGTAGTGGTTGATTTGGGCGAGCTTCCAAGAGAAATCAGGCTTTTTCACACGATTGGTTGATGCCAAATCATCGCCGTCGAGCCAGCCAGTGCTTTCATTCTGAACGCTCAGTGTGTGACCAGCGCCAGTTAGAAAATCAGAAATCCGCAAGCCAGAGTTCTTCGTGATTTTTGGTCTGTTGATGCCGTTTTGTGAAAAGCCTTCAATCTTGTTCCCGGTTCGGAAAAAGGTCTTGATTTCACGTGTTGGCGCAAACCACCCACTCGTCGCCTGCGTGAACTGGGCAGACACAAAACGGCCGGGAAAACGCGCGTTGCCTCCGTCGCCGAAAATGCGCCACGGGATCAACATTCCCTGCTTTTCGCCGATTGCCCATGCCAGATCTTCCACTTGGCCCTGTCCGATATGGATGTTGAGAAATTCATCCGCATCCAACCAGATGACCCAATCACCCTCTTGGATCAGGCCTGCTTCGTTCGCCAAGCGTGCCGCATTCCCTTGAGGAGAGACCCCCGGCGGCGGCACATGCGTCACATGCGTCAATTCCCCTGCTTCGGCCAGGGCGGCTAGTAGCTCATCCGTGCCATCGTCGGACGGGTTTGAATACACGATCACCGTGTCGAACCCGATCACCTTGTGATAGGCTATCCATTCCAACAGGAACGGTGCTTCGTTCTTGACGGCCGTAAAAAGCACATGGCGCGTCATCGTTCAGCCAACCGAGCCTTCCAGCGAAATCGCCACCAGACTTTGCGCCTCCAGTGCGAATTCCATGGGAAGGGCTTGCAGCACCTCTTTGCAAAAGCCGTTCACGACAAGGGCCACGGCCTCTTCTTCGTCCATCCCGCGCGAACGGCAGTAGAACAGTTGATCCTCGTCAACCTTGCTGGTGGTCGCCTCGTGTTCGACCCGGCTGGAGGTGTTCTTGACCTCGATATAGGGCACGGTATGCGCGCCGCATTTGTCGCCGATCAGCAGGCTGTCGCATTGAGTGTAGTTGCGGCTGTTGGTGGCTTTCGGATGCATCGACACCAGCCCGCGATAGGTGTTCTGCGCGCGCCCCGCCGAGATGCCTTTGGACACGATGCGCGAGCGGGTGTTCTTGCCCAGATGGATCATCTTGGTGCCCGTGTCGGCCTGCTGGGCGTTGTTGGCGATGGCGATGGAATAGAACTCTCCCTGACTGCCCTCGCCCCGCAGGATGCAGGACGGGTATTTCCAGGTGATCGCCGACCCGGTTTCCACCTGCGTCCACATCACCTTGGCGCGGTCGCCCCGGCAATCGGCGCGTTTGGTGACAAAGTTGTAAATCCCGCCGCGCCCCTGTTCGTCGCCCGGATACCAGTTTTGAACCGTGGAATACTTGATTTCCGCATCTTCCAGAATGACCAGTTCGACGACCGCGGCGTGAAGCTGATGCGTGTCGCGCTTGGGTGCTGTGCAGCCTTCCAGATAGCTGACATACGAGCCTTTTTCGGCAATGATCAGCGTCCGTTCGAACTGTCCGGTATTTTCGGCGTTAATCCGGAAATAGGTGCTCAGTTCCATCGGACAGCGCACGCCTTCGGGGATATAGACGAACGACCCGTCCGAAAACACCGCACTATTGAGCGTGGCAAAATAGTTGTCGGACGCCGGCACGACCGACCCAAGGTACCGTTGCACCAGTTCAGGATGTTCGCGCACCGCTTCGCTGATCGAGCAGAAGATCACGCCGGCCTTGGCCAGTTCCGCCTTGAACGTCGTGCCCACCGACACGCTGTCGAACACCGCGTCAACCGCCACGCGGCGGGGTTCAGCCTCACCTTCAACACCGGCCAGAAGCATCTGTTCCTTCAACGGAATCCCAAGTTTGGCATAGGTCGCCAGCAACTTCGGATCAACCTCGTCCAGCGACTTTGGCTTGACGGTCATGCTTTTGGGTTTGGCATAGTAATACTGATCCTGATAATCGATCGCAGGATAGTTGATCATCGCCCAGGTCGGTTCTTCCATCTGAAGCCAGCGGCGATAGGCGGCCAGTCGCCATTCAAGCAACCATGCCGGTTCGCCGTTCTTGTCGCTGATAAGGCGGACGATATCTTCGTTCAGGCCCTTTGGGGCATAATCGGTTTCGATATCGGTGGCCCAGCCATAGGCATAGGTTCCGGCCATCGCCTGAACGGTTTCGATCGTTTCGCGGTCAACGCCTTCGCGCAGCAGATCGGCGGTGTCTGAATCGGTCATGTCATTCCCCTTGGCGTTCCGCAGGTCAGGCTGCAACACCTGTCCCCAAACGCTTGTTCCGAAATGCGCGCCACACATCGGCAAAACGCATCACTTCCTGTTCCGTCACATCCGGCCCCAGCGATATCCGGATCGCCTGTGCCGCACTGGCCGCATCAAACCCCATGGCCTGCAAAACGGGGCTGGCGCGCAGCTTGCCGCTTGAACAGGCCGACCCGGCCGAAATTGCAAACCCGGCCAGATCCATCTGCATCACCTGCGTT
This sequence comes from Gemmobacter sp., assembly GCA_031425195.1. GTDB lineage: Bacteria > Pseudomonadota > Alphaproteobacteria > Rhodobacterales > Rhodobacteraceae > JANPIX01. The sequence continues at coordinate 196,689 of JANPIX010000026.1, forward strand.
TCGCCCTTCCAGCCCGGTGTCACAAGACACAGCGTGTTGGGAAGGCGTGGCGCAGTATTCCCGACAGAAATAGTCCCATGTTCCGGGGCAGACAATGCGCTTTCTAGAATATTTCTAAGTTGGGCGACACGGTCCCATACCCCGCAGGCCAGATCACGCGCAGCCGCCTGTGCTGCAGCCCCGAAACCCGCGATCCCGATCAGGTTTTCCGTCCCGGCGCGGCGGCCCATTTCCTGCCCGCCACCCCTGATTTGCGGCGCAAGATCAAGACCGCGCCGCAGGATGACAGCGCCCACACCCTTTGGCCCGCCCAGTTTGTGCGCTGAAACAAAGCCGACGTCACAGCCCAGCCAGTTGAACGCAAAAGGAACCTTGCCGAACGCCTGCGTCAGGTCACTGACGGCAAGCCCCTTTGGCAGGCCTTGCAGTACCCCGGTTTCCGAATTGGCAAACTGCAGCGCCGTGTTCGCCGGATCGACCACCGTGACCTGCCCTTGCGCATCCGCCGTCAATTCAGCCTTGCACCAGGCCAGCACGGCATCATGTTCGATCCCAGCGCAGAAAAGATCACGCCCCGCACAGACCAGTGCCGCGCTTTCGGTGGCGCCGCTGGTAAAGATGATGTCACACCCTTCGGCCCCAAGGGCGGCCGCAACCTCGGCCCGCGCCTTTTCCACCAGCGCCTTGGCACCGCGCCCTTCGGCGTGAACGGAACTTGGGTTGCCCACCACATCCATGGCCGCAATCATCGCCGCACGCGCCTCGGGGCACAGCGGAGTCGTCGCGTTCCAGTCCAGAAAGACGCGCTGTGTCATTCTTCGTCCACAATCCGGAACAGAGACGGCACGGCACGGCACGGCTTCAACACGTCACCGATCACATCGGACAGCCGGGTCTGGTGCAGGAACACGTAGACATTCGCCGACAGGTTTTCCCAAAGCCGGTTTGTCATCGTCTGCGCCGACGTGCCTGTCATGCCGCCGTTGGCACCCGCGCCCGTGTGCATCGCGCTAACCGTTTCCTCAACTGCCTCCAGCACTTCGCTGATCCGGATATCCGTGGCCTTACGCGCCAGTTTGTACCCGCCGCCCGGCCCGCGAACAGCCTCCACCAGCCCGGCACGGCGCAGTTTCACGAACAACTGCTCCAGATAGGGAAGGCTGATGTCCTGACGTTTTGACACTTCCCCTAACGAAACAAGATCTTCGGGCCGGGCAAGCGCCAGATCCGCCAGCGCCACCATCGCGTATCGCCCTTTGGTCGAAAGTTTCATCCCAGTCCCCCGCCGCGCCCGGCCAATCTGCAGACGGAGCACCATATCCATTGACGCCGCTTGCCAGCGCGACTAACTCCAATCCAAAGATCCAGAGCCCGCCAGCACGTTTTTGGCGGTTTGGAACATTTCTAAGTTCACCTAGCGAATTTGTCAAGAATTCGGTGGGCAAAAACAAGGCAGGTTTGACTGATGCCCGAAGTTATTTTCGCCGGCCCCGAAGGCCGTCTTGAAGGCCGCTATCACCCGCAAAAGGACCGCGACGCGCCTATCGCTATCGTCTTGCATCCGCACCCGCAGTTTGGCGGCACGATGAACAACAAGGTCGTCTATAACCTGCATTACGCCTTTTACAATCTGGGTTTCACGGTGCTGCGGTTCAATTTCCGTGGCGTGGGGCGCAGTCAGGGCGAATATGATCTGGGCATCGGCGAACTTTCCGATGCGGCAAGCGCGCTCGACTATCTTCAGTCGATGAACCAGAATTCCAAGCATTGCTGGGTTGCCGGGTTCAGTTTTGGCGCGTGGATCGGGATGCAGCTTTTGATGCGCCGCCCGGAAATCACCGGGTTCATTTCTGTGGCGCCACCTGCCAACATGTATGACTTCAGTTTCCTGGCCCCCTGCCCGTCATCGGGTCTGATCATCAACGGCACGAACGACAAGGTGGCAGCCCCCAAGGATACGGTCACGCTGGTCAACAAGCTGCATGAACAAAAGGGCATCAAGATCACGCATACGCTGATCGAAGGCGCCGACCACTTCTTCAAGGACGAAGAAGCGCATATGAAGCCGATGATCAATACGGTCAGCGACTATGTGAAACGCCGCCTGACCGAGGCGTCGCGCTGAGATGAGTTTCGTTGATGAACTTGCCGACGCGCTGGCCCGCGATGTGCTGGAAGCGATGGACGAAATGGGTGACGACCGGTTCTATGAAAAGGTAAGCCGGGTGCTTGGCGCGTCATCGCCTACCTTGCAGGAAAGCTTCATGACCTGCGTGCGCATCCGCCTGTCGGAACGGCGCGGGCGGAAGTTCTTTGAGGACGCGCTGAAAGCGATGCGCGACGGCAGCGCCGCACCGGAAGCGCCCAAGGATTACAGCGGCGGCGGCCATTGACCGAACGGCTCGACGCCCAGTTCGCCTTTCTGAACGAGGCGGACAAGTTGAAATCGGTCCTGCGTGCGACCACGCTGTGTGATGGGTCGCGGCCTGAAAATTCCGGTGAACATTCCTGGCATCTGGCGCTGTACGCGATGGTTCTGGCCGATCAGGCCGCACCGGGTGTGGATATCGGCCGCGTTATCCGCATGTTGATCCTGCATGACCTTGTGGAAATTGACGTGGGCGACGTGCCGATCCATTCCGCGAATGGCTTGGCCCATGGTTCCGCCGAAACCATCGCGTCAGAACAACGCGCCGCCGACCGCATCTTTGGCCTTTTACCTGCTGACATCACCACAGGTTTTCGCGCCCTGTGGGACGAATTCGAGGCCGCCGAGACCCCCGACGCCATTTTCGCCAAATCGCTCGACAGAGTGCAGCCTGTGATGGCAAACCTGATGTCTGGCGGGGGGACTTGGGTCACCTATCAGGTGACGGCAGACCAGCTTCACTCTCGCGTTGGGATGAAGATCGCCAGGGGCGCGCCGGGGGTGTGGGACTGGATCAAGGCGCGCACGCTTCCCTTCTTTGCCGGACGATAACGGTATACCATTGCATACCATCTTCCCCGCTGACCCGTTTTCCGATATGACGCCCCCAACCCGAATCCCAACATCGAGGCATCCATGACCAAGATCAAAGTCGCCAACCCCGTTGTCGAACTCGACGGCGATGAAATGACCCGGATCATCTGGGATTTCATCAAGCAGAAACTGATCCTGCCCTACCTCGATATCGACCTGAAATATTACGATCTGGGCATCGAAGAACGCGACCGCACCAACGACCAGATCACCATCGACAGCGCCGAGGCGATCAAGCAGTACGGCGTGGGCGTCAAATGCGCCACGATCACACCCGACGAACAGCGGGTCGAGGAATTCGGCCTGAAACAGATGTGGAAGTCGCCCAACGGCACGATCCGCAACATTCTGGGCGGCGTGATCTTTCGCCAGCCGATCATCTGCCGCAACGTCCCGCGTCTGGTGCCGGGCTGGACAAAGCCCATCGTCGTCGGCCGCCACGCCTTTGGTGACCAGTACCGCGCCACGGATTTCCGCTTTCCTGGGGCGGGCAAGCTGACCATGAAATTCGTGGGCGAAGACGGCACGACTATCGAACGCGACGTCTATTCCGCTCCGTCTTCGGGCGTGTTCATGGGCATGTACAATCTTGATGACAGCATCACCGATTTTGCCCGCGCCAGCCTGAACTACGGCCTGAACCTTGGATGGCCGGTTTATCTGTCGACGAAGAACACGATTCTGAAAGCCTATGACGGACGGTTCAAGGATATCTTCCAGCAGGTGTTCGAAGCGGAATTTGCCGAAGCGTTCAAGGCCAAGGGCATCACTTATGAACACCGCCTGATCGACGACATGGTGGCATCCGCGATGAAATGGTCGGGCGGCTATGTCTGGGCCTGCAAGAACTATGACGGCGACGTGCAGTCTGACACGGTGGCGCAGGGCTTTGGTTCGCTGGGCCTGATGACATCGGTGCTGATGACGCCCGATGGCAAGATCGTGGAGGCCGAAGCGGCGCACGGCACCGTGACCCGACACTTCCGCGAACATCAGAAGGGCAAGGCCACGTCGACCAATTCGGTCGCGTCGATCTATGCGTGGACAGGCGGACTGAAGCATCGCGCCAAACTGGATGACAACGCAGCCCTTCTTCGTTTCGCGGAAACGCTGGAAAAGGTGACCGTCGATACTGTTGAGGATGGCTGGATGACCAAGGATCTGGCGCTTCTGGTCGGGCCGGACCAGAAATGGCTGACCACGATGGGTTATCTGGAAAAGGTCGATGAATATCTGAACAAGGCCCTTGTCGGCTAAGCCGCCGGTTGCCGCCTGACCCTGTGTCAGGCGGCGGCCATCTCCCCTCCTTCTACCTCTGGACACGCCCTGCCGCCATTTATGCCCTGACAGACGCGGGCTTTGGTGGCGGGAAATAACGCACGGCTCCTGCCGCGCGGTTGGCACTGGCGTTTCGCGCCTGCCTCCTGTAAGGCCGCTCCAAACCGACCTAACCGAAAGAGACCACCCGATGGAGCTTCGCAACATCGCCATTATCGCACACGTCGACCATGGCAAAACCACACTCGTTGACGAGCTGCTCAAACAGTCCGGCGCCTTTCGTGACAATCAGGCTGTGGCGGAACGTGCCATGGATAGCAACGATATCGAACGCGAACGCGGCATCACGATTCTGGCAAAATGTACCTCGCTGGAATGGGATGGACGTCGCATCAACATCGTCGACACCCCCGGCCACGCCGATTTCGGCGGCGAGGTGGAGCGTATCCTGAGCATGGTTGACGGTGTTGTCCTGCTGGTTGACGCTGCCGAAGGGCCGATGCCGCAGACGAAATTCGTGACGTCAAAGGCGCTGGCACTGGGCTTGCGTCCGATTGTTGTCCTGAACAAGGTCGACAAGCCCGATGCCGAACCTGACCGGGCGCTGAACGAAGTGTTCGATCTGTTCGCCAACCTTGGCGCAGATGATAATCAGCTTGATTTTCCCGTCCTCTATGCCTCTGGCCGCGCCGGTTGGGCGGACGAGGCGCTTGACGGTCCGCGCAAGGATTTGTCGGCACTGTATGACCTTGTTCTCAAGCACGTCCCGCAGCCCGCACAATTGTCGCGCCGCGACGAACCCTTTCAGATGCTGGCCACAACGCTTTCGGCAGACCCGTTCATTGGCCGCATCCTGACGGGGCGCGTCGAAGCGGGCACCCTGCGCGCCGGCGAAACGATCAAGGCGCTAAGCCGCGATGGCGACAAGCTGGAGCAGTTCCGCGTGTCCAAGGTTCTGGCCTTCCGTGGCCTGACCCAGACCGCCATCGACGTGGCCGAGGCGGGCGACATCGTGACGATCGCTGGCATGTCCAAGGCCACCGTGGCCGATACGCTGTGCGCACTTGAACTCGAAACGGCCCTGCCCGCGCAGCCGATTGATCCGCCGACCATCTCGGTCACCTTTGGCATCAATGACAGCCCCTTGGCTGGCAAGGATGGCAACAAGGTTCAGTCCCGCGTGATCCGCGAACGCCTGATGCGCGAGGCGGAGATCAACGTGGCGATCAAGGTCACCGACACCCCCGGCGGCGACGCTTTCGAAGTGGCCGGTCGCGGCGAATTGCAGATGGGCGTGTTGATCGAAAACATGCGCCGCGAAGGGTTCGAACTGTCGATCAGCCGCCCGCGCGTTCTGTTCCAGGACATCGATGGCGTGCGCTGCGAACCCGTCGAAGAAGTCACGATTGACGTCGATGATGAATACACCGGCCCCGTGATCGAAAAACTGACCGGCCCGCGCAAAGGCGATCTGGTAGAGATGAAACCCGCAGGCGCAGGCAAGACCCGGATCATTGCGCATGTCCCGTCGCGCGGCCTGATCGGCTATCACGGCCAGTTCATGACCGATACCCGCGGCACCGGCGTTCTGAACCGCGTGTTCCACGAATGGGCACCGCACAAGGGCCCGATCGAGGGTCGCCGTCAGGGTGTTCTGATCAGCATGGAAAGCGGCACATCCGTGGCCTATGCGATGTGGAAACTGGAAGATCGCGGCCACTTTTTCATCGGGGTTCAGGAACCCGTCTATACCGGGATGATCATCGGCGAACACAACCGCGACAATGATCTGGAAGTGAACCCTCTGAGGGGCAAACAACTGACCAACGTCCGCGCCAGCGGCACCGATGAGGCTGTGCGCCTGACCACCCCGGTGAAACTGTCACTGGAACAAGCGATTGCCTATATCGACGACGACGAACTGGTCGAAGTGACACCGAAATCGGTGCGGATGCGCAAACGCTATCTCGACCCGAACGAGCGCAAGCGTCAAAGCCGCGCGGGCTGATATGACAAAGGCGATCCCCTTGCGGGGATCGCCTTTGATAACCTGCACGATGCTGCTGCCTCAGATTTCTTCGACAACCATCAGGTCGCGCACCGATGCGCCTTTGGCATGGGCAAGCGCCGCCTGATATTCGGGTGAATTGTAGCACTCGACTGCCCGCTCCAATGACGGAAACCGCGCGACGACATTGCGCGCCCTGTCATTCCCCTCAAGCTGAACATAGCGGCCACCCCGCGCCAGAAACACACCGCCATGGGCCGCGATGGCAGGGCCTGCCCCGGCAGCATAACGGCCATAAGCCTCGGCGTCGGTGACATCGACATGGGCAATCCAAAGTGCAGTTGGCATCATACTCTCCCCAGAACGGCTTCGGCGGCGGATATGGCGGAGGGTGCTGCGGCAATATCGATACCCCCGGCCTGCGCCATGTCAGGCCGCCCGCCACCGCCTTTGCCACCCAGGGCTTCGGCGGCGGCCTTGACCAGATCAACCGCCGACAGCCGTGCCGTCAGATCGCCCGTGACGCCTGCCGCCACGGCGGGCTTGCCGCCCGTGTCTGCGATCAGAAGCACAGCACCAGACCCGATCCGCGCCTTCATCTCGTCAATCAGGCCGGGCAAATCCTTGCCGGTCACCCCCGTCAGGGTTTCCGCAACAAAACTGATCCCGTTGATGACTTTCGGCTCGGGCCCTGCCGCCTTGCCGCCACCCATCGCCAACTCGCGGCGCAACTGGGCGACTTCGTTCTGCAGGGCACGCCGTTCGTCGATCAGGGCCTTGACCCGATCCGGCACATCGGCTCCGTGCGTCTTGAGCAAGGCAGCGGCTGCCTCCAGCCGCGCCCCTTCCGCGCGCAGATGATCCAGCGCCAGCTGCCCCGTCAACGCCTCGATCCGGCGCACACCAGAACTGCTTGCGCTGTCGCCCAAAAGAACGAACGCGCCGATATCGCCGGTTCTGGCCACATGCGTGCCGCCGCAAAGCTCCAGTGAATAGGTCTGGCCATCTGCGCCCTTGCCGGACCCGGCCAAGGTTCCCATCGACACAACACGAACCTCGTCGCCATATTTTTCGCCGAACAAGGCCTGCGCCCCGATGGCGCGTGCATCATCGGGCGTCATGATCCGGGTCGTCACCGCGCTGTTCTGCCGGATCAGGGTGTTCACCTCTGCCTCCACACCCGACAGTTCCGACGCGGAAAGCCCCTTGCCATGGCTAAAATCGAACCGCAGACGGTCTGCCGCGTTCAGGCTTCCGCGCTGCGCCACATGGTCGCCCAAGGCGCGGCGCAATGCCTCGTGCAGAAGATGCGTGGCGGAATGGTTCGACCGGATCGCCCCGCGCCGTGTCGCATCCACTGTCAGCAAAGCACCCTGCCCAACGGCCACTTCGCCCTCGATCACTTCGCCCGCATGAACGAACAGGCCCTGCGATCTTTTCGTATCCGTCACGCGCACAGTGCCGCGTTCCGTTTTCAACAACCCGTGGTCGCCCACCTGCCCGCCTGATTCCGCATAAAAGGGCGTCTGGTTGAGAACAATCTGCACCTGCTGACCCACATTGGCCTTGGCCACGCCCGCGCCATTGGACACAATAGCAAGAACCTGCCCCTCGGCCTGTTCCGTGTCATAGCCCAGAAATTCCGTGGCACCATGCGCTTCGGCAAGGTCAAACAAGATCGCTGCATCCTTGGTTTCGCCCGACCCTGCCCAACTGGCGCGCGCCTTGGTCTTTTGTTCGGCCATGGCCGCATCGAACCCGGCAGTATCGACAGCACGTCCTTGTTCGCGCAAAGCATCCTGCGTCAGATCAAGCGGAAAGCCATAAGTGTCGTAAAGCCTGAACGCGGTGGAACCGGGAAGGGCCGACCCTTCGGCCAGACGGCCAACTTCGTCTTCCAACAACTTCAGGCCGCGCTCCAGCGTGGTGCGAAAACGGGTTTCCTCAAGCAGCAGCGTTTCCTCGATCATCGACTGACCCCGGGCAAGTTCCGGATAGGCGGTGCCCATCTGCTGCACCAGCGCGGGCACCAGCCGGTTCATCACCGGGTCCTTGGCACCCAATTGGTGCGCGTGACGCATCGCCCGCCGCATGATGCGGCGCAGAACATAGCCGCGCCCTTCGTTTGATGGCATCACCCCGTCGGCAATCAGGAACGACGTGCTGCGCAAGTGGTCGGCGATGACGCGGTGATGCGTCTTGCCGGGGCCGTCGGGATCGCTGCTCGTCGCATGGGCGGATGCCTCGATCAGGCTGCGCATCACGTCGGTATCATAATTGTCGTGCTTGCCCTGCAACAGCGCGCCAATCCGCTCCAGCCCCATGCCGGTGTCGATCGACTGCATGTCGAGCGGGCGCATCGTGCCATCTGCAAACTGTTCGTTCTGCATGAACACGTTGTTCCAGATCTCGATGAACCGGTCCCCGTCTTCATCGGCGCTGCCGGGCGGGCCGCCCCAGATCTTGTCGCCATGATCATAGAAGATTTCGGTGCAGGGGCCGCAGGGGCCAGTCGGCCCCATGCGCCAGAAATTGTCGTCACTGGCGATGCGGATGATCCGGTCTTCGGGGAGGCCGGCCACCTTTTTCCAGATGCCCGCCGCCTCATCATCGGTGTGATAGAAAGTCACGGTCAGACGGTCTTTCGAAAGGCCGAAATCCTTGGTCAGCAGTTCCCAGGCAAAGGTGATCGCCTGTTCCTTGAAGTAATCGCCAAAACTGAAATTGCCCAGCATCTCGAAAAACGTGTGGTGGCGCGCGGTGTAGCCGACGTTATCCAGATCGTTGTGCTTGCCGCCGGCGCGGACGCATTTCTGCGCCGTCGTTGCGCGGTTGTAGTCGCGTGTTTCCACCCCGGTAAAGCAGTTCTTGAATTGCACCATGCCCGAATTCGCGAACATCAGCGTCGGATCGTTCTTTGGCACCAGCGAACTGCTGGACACAACACGATGGCCGTTGCGTTCAAAGAAATTCAGAAAGGTAGAGCGGATTTCGTTCAACGAGGGCATGGGCGTGGCCTTTGGTAACTACACCGGCCCGATGTATCTGCCCAACCCCGCCCTGTCCACAACCGCCGGGGCCGGAAGGGCGATTTTGCCCGTCCGGCCTGCGGATTTACATGTCGACAACATCGTCCGTGGCGCCGCCTTCGGCCATGTGGAAGTCAAGGCCATTGGCGGCACGGATCTTGTCTTCGATTTCAAGGGCTACACCAGGATTGGACTTGAGGAACAGCTTGGCATTCTCACGCCCCTGACCGATCCGCTCATCGCCGTAGGAATACCAGGAGCCTGACTTTTCCACGACGCCGGCCTTCACGCCGATATCGACGAGTTCACCAGTCTTGGAAATGCCTTCGCCATACATGATGTCGAATTCAACCTGCTTGAACGGGGGGGCCACCTTGTTCTTGACCACCTTCACGCGGGTAGAGTTGCCAACCACCTCGTCACGTTCCTTGATCGATCCGATGCGGCGGATATCAAGCCGGACCGACGCATAGAACTTCAGCGCGTTGCCGCCGGTTGTGGTTTCCGGGCTACCGAACATTACGCCGATCTTCATGCGGATCTGGTTGATGAAAATCACCATGCAGTTGCTGCGCCCGATGCTGGCGGTCAGTTTCCGCATGGCCTGGCTCATGAGGCGGGCCTGACTGCCCATCTGCATGTCGCCCATATCACCCTCGATCTCGGCCTTTGGCACAAGGGCCGCCACCGAGTCGACCACGATCAGGCTTACTGCCCCCGACCGCACCAGCGTGTCGACGATTTCCAGCGCCTGTTCGCCGGTGTCGGGCTGACTGATCAGCAGTTCATCCAGATTGACGCCCAGCTTTTTTGCATATTGCGGATCAAGCGCGTGTTCCGCATCGACAAAGGCGCAGACCCCGCCCTTTTTTTGCGCCTCGGCCACGACGTGAAGTGTCAAGGTTGTCTTGCCCGACGATTCCGGTCCATAGATTTCAACGATGCGCCCCTGCGGCAGCCCGCCGATGCCAAGCGCAATGTCAAGGCCAAGCGACCCCGTCGATGTGGCTTCGATGTCCATGGCCGGGCTGTCCGCGCCCAGCTTCATGATCGACCCTTTGCCGAACTGCCGTTCAATCTGTGCGAGCGCGCTTTCCAGCGCCTTTGCCTTGTCCATGTCGCGCTTGTCCTTCAGATCAAGTAGGGTCGCCGATGCCATCTGCCGTTCCTTATTTCACAGCCGCAACACGGCGGCAATCTGATTGGATGTTCTTGACTTGTTCGCAGTATATGGGACCAAAACAGGAACATTTCAATCCAAATCTATATAATTCAGCTTTTTCTCAAATCGGTTAAGGGATAGTTACCAAAACCGCCACGGTGCCGCCGTTTGGCGTTAAAATTGTGAATGAGGTGCCCATGCTCGTCTTCTGGGATCAGAGACTCGCGTTTCTTGCCACACCAAAGACCGGGTCAACGGCCATCGAGTTTGCACTCGAATCGCTGTCTTCTCTTGTCGTTCAGCGGCCACCCGTCCTGAAGCATACGACGGCGCAGCGGTTTCACCGCTTTCTCGGCCCTTATCTGAATGTGGCTTCGGGCGGGCATGACTTTGAGGTCGTGGCGTTGATGCGCGAACCGCGCGACTGGCTGGGAAGCTGGTACCGGTACCGGCAGCGCGATGAGGCCGATGCAGGCCGCTCCACGCACGAGATGAGCTTTGACACCTTTGTTCAGGGCTGGTGTGCCGACGAACAGCCGGAATTCGCCAAGGTCGGATCGCAAGCCAGGTTTCTGGAAAGCAAAAACGGCAAAGGCGTGGACCGCATCTTCCGCTACGAAGACATCACCGCCTTTACCGAATTTCTGGAAGATCGGCTTGGCTGTGAAATTCTGCTGCCGCGCATGAACGTCTCACCCGCCGGTGCAACGGAACTTTCGCCGGAAACAACGGCTTTGCTCCACAAGGTCGGCGCGCGCGAATTTGACCTATATGCCTCGCTCGCCTGAAAGTCAGTGCAGTTGTGATTGCACGGTTTCGACAAGTTCGGTCAGTGAAAACGGCTTTGGCAGGAAAACGGAATTGGGAATTCTGGCCTGACTTTCAGACAGGCTTTCCTCGGCATAGCCCGACATAAAGACGACGCGAACATCTGCCCGATCCTGCAGGGCTCGGCGCACCCAGGTGGGGCCGTCCATACCGGGCATAACGACGTCGGTGACGAAAACGTCGACGTCAAGTTGCGGATCTTCCAGGATTTGGAGTGCATCTTCGGCATCTTCCGCCTCAAGCACGGTGTAGCCCCGCAGTTGCAGCGCGCGCGAGGCAAAGGCGCGCACCGGTGCCTCATCCTCCACCAGCAGAATCACACCCGTTCTGCGTTGCAGCGTGGGATTGGGTGCCGCGATCATGGGCTGCGGTGCATCAACGGTATCGTTGATCGGGAAATAAAGATGGAACACCGTACCAATACCCACGGTGCTGTCGCAAAAGATGAAACCGCCTGATTGCTTGACGATGCCGTAAGCCATCGACAGGCCAAGCCCCGTCCCCTCACCCGCCCTTTTCGTTGTGTAGAAGGGTTCAAAGATACGGGCCAGCCGATCGGCCGCGATGCCGCAGCCCGTGTCGAGCACCCGGATCACCGCATAGTCCCCCGCCGCGACCACAGCCTTGTCGCGCGTCAGATCATGTGTCAGGCGCAGGGCCTCGGTTTCGATACGGATCGTACCGCCCCCCGCCATGGCATCGCGGGCATTGACGACAAGGTTCATCACCACCTGTTCCAACTGTCGTTTGTCCGCCCGGATCGGCCCCAAGCCTACGGCATGCGACAGGCGCAGCGAAATACGCTCCCCCACCAGGCGGTTCAGCAGATGCGTCAGGTCGGACAGCACTTCTTGCAGGTCGATCCGTTCAGGTTGCAGCATCTGCTTGCGCGAAAAACCAAGAAGCTGCCCCACCAATGCGGCCGCGCGGTTGGCGTTCTGGTGAATCTGCACAAGGTCGGCATATTCGGAATCGTCAGGGTTGTGGCGCAGCAGAAGCAAATCGCAATGACCCGAGATTGCCGTCAGCAGGTTATTGAAATCATGGGCAATTCCGCCAGCCAGCTGGCCTATGACCTGCATCTTCTGACTTTGCAGGAACTGCGCTTCGAGTGTCTTGAGCGCTGTGGCATCGTTCAGAATGGCAAGCACCCCGACATCACCACGGTCAACATCGCGCCGCAGCATCACCTGAAAAAACGTATCCTGTTCTGCCCCCCTGTGGCGCAAAATTTCGGAACTGGCGGGAATGCGGCCCGCGGCCGTATCGGCAACCCAGTCGGCCAACGAACGCCCCAGACCTTCGAACAGATCAGTTACCGTGGCGCTGTCAGTGACGCCAAGACGCAACAGATCGCGCGCCGCCTGATTGGCTTGCCGCAAGGCACCAGCGGCCGTGAACCGGATCAGGGCCACGGGCACCTGTTCAAAATCATCAGATGTGACAGCACTTGCGAGGGCGTGGCTGGCCAGCATCTGATCATTCGACGTGGCATGACCCGGCAGCAGATAGATCTCGCGTCGGTGCGGCGCGCTGGCCAGTTCGACCACCTGACGGCGCAAGGGGCCCGCTTGCGTCACGACAGAAGCCATCTCACCATTCTGCACCGCCGCAGCGCCGAAAATCTGCTGCAGATGGCCCGGCTTTGATCCGACGAGTTTGCAAAGCGCTTCGTTGGCAAACAGCACTGCGCCCTCGTTGTTTGCGACGATCATGGGCAACGACACCTGATCCATCACCGCCGCCGCGTGCGGCTGATCGTTGAATTCGTCCAGACGCCACAAGAACCGCCCCTGACAGGCCGCGTGGACAGACAGGCGCATCTGTCCCTGACGTGTCACCAGATCCTCTTGCGCGGCACCAAGCCGTGCAGCACGGGCCTGCAACCGGTAAAGCACAGCGCCCGGATCGGCGAATTGACCCGCCAAAGCTGCGTGGACCCCCGGCCGGTCGCCCTGTCCGAACCGCCCGTCGGCGGCGGGGTTGCGATACAGGAGGACGCCCGCTGCGTCGGTCAGAAAACAGGGGGTCGTGTCCTTGGCGGTCAGTTCGGCCACCTGGTGCGTAAAGCGCCTTGCCCGCCTGCCACCCGACCACGCGATCCCCGCCAGAAAAAGCGCCATGAACATAAGGGTCAGCCCGCCAAGAAGCGCCGCCACAGATTGCCTTGGGTCAGTAAAAATCACCCCTGCGATCAACAACGCAACCCCAGCCAGCAGAATGACACGCAGTCCACCGCGCGATGCGGCGTCTGCCGGGATCAGCCGGTCTTTTTGCATCATGGCCGCGACCAAGGCAGACCCCCAACTGTAGTTCGACCACCATTTGCCGGCCAAAGTGTTAAGCCCGCATTAATATCAGCACAGTTTCACCTGTGGATCGAACCTTTATCCATCAGTTTCTTTGGAGGAGTTCGACGTAAAACCCGTCACCACCATCCATTGGCGTGAACTGACGTGAAAAAACTGATACAAACATCGGATTACGTTCAATAAATCTGGCAGTCTGCGCGCCGTTTTCAAGCCCCAGCATCGAACAGGTGACAAAGGCCAGATGCCCGCCCGGTCGCACCAGTTTGCCTGCCGTATCCAGAATGCCGGCCTGTGCGGCACATAGATCAGTCAGCGATTCCCTCGTCAGCGCCCATTTCCCGACCGGCGCGCGCCGCCATGCACCTGACCCGGAACAGGGCACATCCGTCAGCACAAGATCAAAGGCAGGTTGCCGCGCGAGGGCTTTGCTGTCTGCCACATCAATCGTGATCCCGGCCCGTGCGGCGCGGGCTGGCAGATCGCGCAACCTGCCCTCATTGGCGTCATGTGCAGTCAACGAAAGCCGCGCCCGCGCGCCCATGGCCAAAGACTTGCCCCCGCCCCCCGCGCAATAATCAAGAACACGCATACCGTCTGCCAAGGGCAGCAGTTCGATCACCGCCTGTGACGCCGCATCCTGCAATTCGACCAGCCCGTCGGTATAGGCACCGCTCGCCGCGACCTTGCGCGCATGGGCGACCACTTCGACTGCCGTCGTTGCCAATTCAGCAGGAATGGCCGTAATCCCCTGTTCCGCAAGCAATTCAATCGCCGCCACCCGGTCAATGCGGCGCGTGTTGATCCGAAGAAACACCGGCGCGCGGCGTTGGAGCGTCTGCAGTACCTGCTCCACATCACCACCCAGACTGTCTGCCAGCAAAGGCAACAGCCAGTCTGGACAATCGAGCCGTTCGGCCTGTGTCATCGCGCGCGGCAGCGGTTGGTCGGGCTCGGCAAGGGGGGCCGGATTGTGACCAGTCCCATCGAACAGCGGCTCGATGGGTGTCATCGTGGCGCGCAGTCCCCCCAGAACAAGGCCGCGCCCGGTTTCCGACCCGCCCAGCATGGCAAAAGACCTGCGGCATCGCACGGCGTCGAAAACTATATCCCGCACCGCAGCACGGTCACCGGAACCGGCAAACCGGCTGGCCCGGCCCCAGTTGGTCAACGCCTGCTCTAACGGGGCACCCGCAAGGTACCTGTCCAGCACGTCAATCGCGGCAGACAGGCGCGCACCGGGGGTCAAATGAGTTTCGCCTTACAAGTCATTGATCACATGACCCGGTAGTTCGGGCTTTCCCGCGTGATCTGCACATCGTGCACGTGGCTTTCCTTCAGCCCCGCCCCGGTGATCCGCACAAAGCTGCACGAACTGCGCATCTCGGCAATCGTGCGGTTCCCGGTATAGCCCATGGCGGCGCGCAAACCACCCACCAGCTGGTGTATGACCGCCGCCGCGGAGCCCTTGTAGGGAACCTGGCCCTCGATGCCTTCGGGAACCAGCTTGTCGCTGGCGGCGTCCTTCTGGAAATACCGGTCCGCAGATCCGCGCGCCATCGCGCCAAGCGATCCCATCCCCCGGTACGACTTGTAGGAACGCCCGTTCCACAAGATCATCTCGCCCGGCGATTCGTCTGTGCCTGCAATCGCCGACCCGACCATGGCGCAAGATGCGCCTGCCGCGATGGCCTTGGCAAAATCGCCCGAAAACTTGATGCCGCCGTCGGCAATCACCGGAATGTCACCCGCCTCGCCCGCCGCGTCCATAATCGCAGTCAATTGCGGAACACCCACGCCTGCAACGATCCGTGTGGTACAGATCGACCCCGGGCCGATGCCGACCTTCACCGCATCCGCCCCGGCCTGAATGAGAGCGCGGGTCGCCGCAGCCGTCGCCACGTTGCCTGCCACCACCTGAACCGCGTTCGACAGGGCCTTGATCCGTTCCACGGCGCGGGCGACACCTTCGCTGTGGCCATGGGCCGTGTCGATCACCACCATGTCCACACCCGCGTCAATCAGCGCCTTTGACCGCTCGAACCCAGCATCCCCCACCGTTGACGCGGCGGCGACGCGCAGACGACCCATCTCGTCCTTGCAGGCTTGGGGGTTCAGAACGGCGGTTTCCGTGTCCTTGAGCGTCAGAAGCCCGGTCAACTTGCCCTTGCCGTCCGTCACCAGCAGCTTTTCGATGCGGCGCGCTTTCATCAGGCTGATGGCCTGATCGCGGTCGGCGGGTTCGTTGAGAATGGCAAGGTTGTCCGAAGTCATCATCACGCGCACTGGCGTGCGGTCATCACTTGCAAACCGCATGTCGCGGTTGGTGACGATGCCAAGGACCCGCCCCGCCGCATCGACCACTGGAAATCCTGTCACATTATACCTCGCCTGAAGCGCCTTGGCATCGGCAAGCGTCTGGTCGGGCGTAAGGGTGATCGGCGCATAGACGATCCCGCTTTCAAACCGCTTGACGCGCCGAACCTCGGCCGCCTGCGCTTCGATATCAAGGTTGCGGTGAATGACGCCGATCCCGCCCGCCTGCGCCATGGCAATCGCCATGCGCGCCTCGGTCACCGTATCCATCGCACTGGAAAGAAGCGGAATGTTCATCCGGATCGATTTGGTGACAAAGGTCGATGTATCGGCATCCGACGGCAGCACATTGCTTGCCGCAGGCACCAAAAGCACATCATCAAAGGTGAGAGCCTCACGAATTTCCATCATCGCCTCCTACAGGGGGACAGGGTCGTTTGGCGGTTCCCAATTTCACGGGTTTCGGGGATTGGCAAGGGCTATCTAGGGAAACGAACAAAACCCACGAAAGGCTTGCTTGCCCGGCGCGGCTGTGATCACTGAAAACCGGAATTGTGGGGGGCGGTGCAATGCGCGTTGCAGTAATCGAGAATACAAGGATCACCCATCACGGGCAGGTCGGCGTGGCCCTGCACGAAGCGGGTGCCTTGGTCGATCAGTATCAGCCTTTCATGGGGCAGCCCCTGCCCCGCACACCAGCGGGCTATGACGCGCTGGTCGTGTTTGGCGGCGAACAGTCTGCGCGCGACGATGCAACCCACCCCTACCTGCCGGAGCTTTGCGCGTTGATGCGGCGCTTTTCCGAGGCGGATCTTCCCGTCCTTGGCATCTGCCTTGGGGCGCAGATTCTGGCCCGTGCGTTCGAGGCAGACAACCTGTTGGGACAGGCACCCGAATTCGGCTGGCAGAACGTCAGCCTGACGGATGATGGTCTGGATGACCCGATCCTGCTTGCCGTTTCGGCCACCTTCCCGATTTTTCAGTGGCATTCCGACACCTTTACCCTTCCGGCAGAGGCTGTGCTGCTTGCCACATCCGACACTGCGGCCAATCAGGCCTTCCGCATCGGGCGCGCCACCTATGGCACGCAGTTCCATTTCGAGGCGAACCGCGCAGTCGTTGCAGACTGGACGCGCACCTTTCCCGAACAGACGGAACGTATGCAGAAAGGCTGGGCGGCGTCGCTTCCCGACCGTGCCAAACAGCATGGGGTCAGTGCTGATGAAACCGGGCTGGCCATAGCCCGGGCCTGGGTCGGGCTGATCGAATGACGGGCAATCGCCAGGACGCGGGGCGTCCGAACATGCCGTTCGGGGCGCAGGGGCCACGATCATCGACATCGGCTGTTGTTCAGTCCGATACCGAAACCAGTCACTCCCCTTGCGCAACGGAACGACGTCGCGGGATGGTCTTCTGCATTCTGAGGTGCTGAACATACTGTAGTGTCTCGCCCGGCGAGAACCCATTGTCAGCATGGATGCGGTCGAGGCTGCCCAATTAGAACCGTGATGGCACAACTGCCATTCTTGCGCGCAAGTGCATTTGAACGTGCTTGGATTTATCTTCCATGCAGGCCAAACGCAGCGATATCAAAGGGTTAGACCGCCTATTTCTTGGCGTTCTTCGCCTTTTCCTGCGCGTCGACAAGGCGCGCCGTCAAAGGGTTTGTCGCGGCGGTGCTGGCCTTGACCTTTTCCTTCTTGGGCTTCTTCACTTCCTTGTTGGAACGCATTTGACCTTTGGCCATGTCCTGTCCTTTCATTTCCGCGCACAGCAGGCCGCCAACCGGCCTGGGTGCAAGCCCCTTGGGATGCGCCTTTCGCCTAGGGCCTGTCAATCCTGCTTTCGCGTCAACCCGGCAGCACCCAACAGGTTGCGCCGAGGGGGGTGACCGTGGCACCGGTTCCGGCCTTGAAATTCGCAAGCCCCGGGTTGGCGGCATCAAGGGTGCCAAGGTCGAGCGTCATAACCCCTTGATCGCGCAGCGAAAGCATGGCTTGCCACAGCATCGGCCCGTGGGCGAACACCGCACGTCCGGCGGTGCTGGTCCAGCCGTGGTGATAAGTGGCCCATGTGCCATGCCGCAGGAACAGCATCGCGGCCTGCATCCCCTGCCCGTCTGACCATGACCAGACCTGCCGTTGATCCGGTGGCCAGCCCAACGCAAAGCGGGCCGGAAGCGCGCGGTAGCCGCGGGTCTGGCGCTGCGCCGTCTCGGCTGCAAGCAAGGTGGCCAGCGTGGTGTCGTTGCCTTTGATCAGCCGAAGGCCGCGCCGTTCGGCCTGCGCCAGATGGCCGCGCCACTTGCCATTCAGGTTCGCGCGCAGCGTGGAGGGATCGGGGCCAAGTTGCCAAAGTGCTTGATATCGTTGCGTAATCAGGGGCACCATCCCCGTCCCCGCCACGGGTTCCGCAGGGGTGGCGATGGTCATACCCAGCCTCCACGCCAGCAGACGCAACGCCGCGCGCCGGGTTTCGGGGGAAACCGGCGACAGCCAGACCGGCCCGCGACTGAGCAATCGCAAGCCCGAACGTTCCGTGATCTGGACGAGTGCCATGGGCACACCGCCGTCGTAGATCACCGCCCGACGGACCAATGCGCCAAGGGCTGCGAGGCCGTTTCCATAGGCCCAGCTTTGCTGCAAGGGCGCCGCGCCAGCGACGTCGAGCGCGGTTGTCCATTCGGATTGACTGTAACTGTCCCACAGGATTTCCATGACCCGTTAAGGCATGGGAAACCTTAATGCCGCATGAAAGAGGGCATGAAAACCGATCCCCCGCCCCCGGAACCCAAGGCGACTTTTTGGGTACCGTTCCTGATCACAGCGGTGGTGAGCGGCGTCTGGATGCTGCTTTTATCCGTATTCTGAGCGTATGTTTTCCGTATGCCAACCGTATGTCAGCGATAGAGCAGCGATTTACCCTTGTGGAACATATGAACTTTGGCTGGCGCGGCGGTCAGCGACACGGTCGTGTGACGAAGTTCGGTGTGGATGCCCGGCAGTTTGGCCACGACGGACGCGCCGCCGTCCTGTTTCTTGAAGTACAAAAGCGTGACCTCGCCCAAGGCTTCGGTAATGTCCACGTCGCCGCGAAACAGCCAGTCGGTGGTGGCCGGAACCATGTCTTCGGGGCGCACGCCAATGTTCACCTTGATCCCCTTGTCGGCGGCATTGGTTGGCACCGCCGACCGGGCCGTGCCGCCATTGTCGAGCGTGATGACAGTTTCCGCCCCGGTTTCAGAAACCGTGCCGGGCAGAAGGTTCATCGACGGGCTGCCAATGAACTGCGCCACAAATTCGTTTTCGGGGCGTTCATACAGTGTCAGCGGGCTTCCCACCTGACTGATCCCGCCGCCGGCCAGAACGACGATGCGGCTTGCAAGTGTCATCGCCTCTACCTGATCATGGGTCACGTAGATCATGGTGGAATTCGGCATCGCCTCTTTCAACTGAGCAATCTCGATCCGGGTGGCGACGCGCAGGGCGGCGTCGAGGTTGGACAGCGGTTCGTCGAACAGATAGACCTTTGGGTCACGCACGATGCTGCGGCCGATGGCGACGCGTTGCCGCTGGCCGCCGGACAGGGCCTTTGGCAGGCGGTCAAGGTAGGGCGTCAATTGCAGGATGCGGGCGGCCTTGTCGACGGCGGCGGCGATTTCCGTCGGGGATTTCTTGGCGATCTTGAGTGCAAAGCTCATGTTGTCGCGCACTGTCATATGGGGATAAAGCGCGTAGGATTGGAATACCATGGCGATGCCGCGCTGTGCCGGGGGCACGTCGTTCATGCGCACGCCGTCAATACTAAAATCGCCGCCGGTGATCCGCTCCAACCCCGCGACCATGCGCAGAAGGGTGGATTTGCCGCAACCGGAGGGGCCGACGAACACGATCAGTTCGCCCGTCTTGATGTCAAGGTTGATGTCTTTCAACACCTTGACCTCGCCATAGGCCTTTTCGACATTCTTCATCAGAAGATCAGCCATCGTACGCTCCTCCCTATCCCTTTTTGGCCAGCGCGATGCCGTAGGGGCCAAGCGCGATGCGCCCGTCCCTTATGGCCGCGCTGCCGAGTTCCGGCGCAATCTGCACCCAATGGCCCTGCGGGGCGCGAATGATCGCGTCCTCCCCCCCCAGATTGAAGGCGCAAAAGATCGTCTCATCCGCTGCGCGGACAAAGCTTGCCACCTCGCCTGTCGCGGCGATCGCGTCCATCGTGCCAAAGCGCAGCGCGCGGTGGGCGCGGCGGAAGGCCAATGCGGCGCGGTAATGTTCCAGCATCGATGCGCCACTGTCGGCCTGTGCCGCCACCGACCGCGCCAAGTGGGGGGCGGTGACCGGCAGCCACGGCTTTGCCTCGCTGAAACCGCCTTGCGCGTTGTCGGTAACCCAGACCATCGGTGTGCGCGCGCCGTCGCGGCCCTTGAATTCGGGCCAGAACTGGATGCCATAGGGATCCTGCAGGTCTTCGAACGAAATCTCGGCCTCGGGCAGGCCCAGTTCTTCGCCCTGATAGAGGCAGACCGAGCCGCGCAGACACATGAGCATGGTCAGGTAAGTCTTTGCCGCCGCATCAGAAAGATCCCACCGCGTGATGTGGCGCACGGTGTCGTGGTTGGAATAGGCCCAGCAGGGCCAGGCATCGGGCGCGGCCTTTGCCATCCGGTCAAACGTGTCAACCAGTCCCGTGGCCGTAAGCCGCGTCGGCTGCAACATTTCAAAGGGGTAGCACATCTGCACCTTGTCACCGCCGGAAGTGTATTCGGCCATGATTTCCAGCCCGCGCTGGGCATCGCCGACCTCGCCCACAGCGGCGGCACCGTACGGGTCAAGGACGGCGCGGAATTTGCGAAGGAATTCAAGGTTTTCGGGCTGGTTCTTCGAAAACAGGTGAAGCTGGTGATTGTAAGGATTTACCGAGGGCGCGATGCTGTCATTGCGCAGTTCGGGCGGCAGCGACGGGTTGTCGCGCAGGTATTTGTCGGCAAAGTAGAAATTGATGGTGTCAAGGCGGAACCCGTCCACCCCGCGCGCCAGCCAGAAGCGCGCGACGTCCAGCAGCGCCTCTTGCACGGCGGGTTGGTGCAGGTTCAGGTCGGGCTGGCTTGTCAGGAAGTTGTGCAGGAAATACTGCCCGCGCCCGCCGTGCCAGGCCCAGGCCGAGCCGCCGAACACCGACAGCCAGTTGTTGGGCGGCGTACCATCGGGTTTGGGATCGGCCCAGACATACCAGTCGGCCTTGGGATTGGCCCGGTTGATCCGGCTTTCGGAGAACCATGGGTGCTGATCCGAGGTGTGGGACAGCACAAGGTCGATCATCACCCGCAGGCCAAGGTCGTGCGCGCGGGCGACCACCGTGTCAAAATCCGCCAGCGTGCCGAACATGGGATCAACGTCGCAGTAGTTGCTGACGTCATAGCCGAAATCCTTCATCGGCGAGGTGAAGAACGGGCTGATCCAGATGGCGTCGGCCCCGAGATCCGCGATATGGTCAAGCCGGCGCGCGATGCCCGCAAGATCGCCGATCCCGTCGCCATTGCTGTCCTGAAAGCTGCGGGGATAGATCTGATAGATCACCGCCCCGCGCCACCAGTCTGCGTCCTTGGCCAGAACCTGACCCTTCAGTGTCGACATGTCCGTCACTTTACCGATCCCGCCAGAAGCCCGCGCACGAGATAGCGTTGCAGACTGAAGAACACGAGGAGCGGGACGGCGATGGAGATGAAGGCCGAGGCGGACAAAATCTCCCAATCGCCGCCGCGCGACCCCATGAGGTTGACAAGGCTGCCCGTCAGCACAAGCTGATCATCGCCCGTGCCAAGGAACACGAGGGCGACCAGCAGGTCATTCCATGTCCACAGGAACTGAAAGATCGCGAAAGAGGCGAGGGCGGGGAAGGACAGGGGCAGGATGATCTTGGTGAAGATCTGGAAATCAGTGGCCCCATCGACCTTGGCGTTTTCGATGATGTCGCGCGGCAGGCCCACCATGTAGTTGCGCAAGAGATAGATCGCGAGCGGCAGGCCAAAGCCGGTGTGGGCAAGCCAGATGCCCATGTATCCCTTGCCGATGCCGATGGCGTTGTGGAATTGCAGCAAGGGGATCAGGGCGAGTTGCAGCGGCACGACCAGAAGGCCCACGACGGCCGCCACCAAGAGGGCGCGTCCGGGGAAATCCATCCACGCCAAGGCATAGGCGGCAAAGGCGGCGATCAGGATGGGGATGATGGTGGCGGGTATCGCCACCGTCATGGTGTTGAGAAACGCTTGCCCCACGCTTTGGCCAGCGGAAGGGTTGAACAGCACGGTGTCATAGTTGTCGAGCGTGAATTCAGGCGGTGTCGCAGCGGTGGCAAAGACACGCGGCAGGCGCTGATCCGCAAAGGTGACGGGCGAGGCAAGGCGGTAGGTGCCGTCCGCCTGCACGGTCAGGGTGACGCCATCGCCGAGATCGGCCTGCTGCCCGGGTTCATAGGCGGTGGGTTCGCGCGAATTGGTGCCCCATTTGCTGACCACCGACGTGTCATTGGCAAAGAGCCGCCCCTCGATGGCAAAGCCGGTGTCGGTTGGCACCTCTTCCCCCGCGATGCGGACGGCGGGGCGCTGCTGTTCCTGGGTCGACACAGCCTGCCACCAGCCGGACGTGGCGATCTGGTCACCCGACCGGAATGACGACACCAAAAGCCCGAAGGTGGGCAGCACCCAGAGTGCCACCAGAAGGATTGCGGACAGATGGACAACCCATGAAAGGGCCGATTTCTTGCCGGCGATGTTTTCCATGGCGGTCCCCTATCGCATTTCTTTGCGAGCGTTGTAGACGTTCCAGACAAGGATCGGCGTCACCAGAAGCATGATGATCATGGCACTGGCCGACCCCACGCCCCAGTCGTTGGCGCGGAACAGTTTGTCGAACATGTAGTTGGCCAGAACCTGCGTTTCCCATTGGCCGTTGGTCATCGCCAGAACGATGTCGAACACCTTGAGCACGACAATGGTGATGGTCGTCCAGACCACCACGATGGTGCCCATGATCTGTGGCATCTTGATCTGGAAGAAGATCTGGAACGGGTTTGCCCCGTCAAGAATGGCCGCCTCGATGGTTTCTTCGGGCACGCCGCGCAGGGCGGCGGACAGGATCACCATGGCAAAGCCGGTCTGTATCCAGACAAGGACGATCATCAGGAAGAAGTTGTTCCAGAACGGTGTGGTCAGCCACGTCTGTTCCCGCCCGAAGGGCAGATCGGCGGTGGCGATGCCGAACACCCAGCCCAAAAGCGTGTAGGCCAGCCAGACCGATATTGCCAAGCCAATGACGCGCAGGATCAGGGGCAGCAGCGCGCCGCCCTGTGCAACGCTGCGGCCAAGCACCACAGCGGCCCACAAAAGCCCCGCGGCAACCGCGGCCAGAAACAGGCCGGGCAGTACCTTGACCACCAGAACCGACCAGACCCCGCCGCCCATCTGCAGCCAGACGGCGTTCAGAAGGCCAATCTGCGCCTGATCGATCGGGCGTGTGTCGTAGATCAGTTTCCAGATCACCGATGCGCCGACAAAGGATATCGCCATTGGCATGAAGATCAGCGATTTGGCGATGTTGCCCCACCAGATACGGTCAGTAAGTTGGGCGGCCAGCAGTCCGAAGGCCGTGGCCATGGCGGGCACAACGATAAGCCACAACATGTTGTTGCGCATCGATTCCCAGAATTTATCCTCGGACATCATCTGGCGGTAGTTGTCGAGGCCGACATAGACCCGGCTGGTGCCCGGGCCATCCTGGGTGAAGGACAGCCAGGCGGTCGCGAACACAGGATATGCCAGATAGATCCCGAGCGCGAGAATGGCGGGGAACAGGAACAGCCAGGGCCGAATGGCGTTGGCGCGGTTGATGTTGCGCCCGGCATGGGGGCCGGTTGCGGGAAACAGAACCTTGTCCAGAAAGAGGTTCGACAGAAAGAAGTATCCGATGCACCCGCCGACGCCCGCCACAATGACGAACAGTGCCTGTATTGCCGGATTCATGCGCCCCTCCCCTGACTATGATCGGTATGGTGAGCTGGCCCGACGCATGCGCCGGGCCAGCCAGTCGCGGCCTTACTTCGGCCAGGACGCTTCGATCGTGTCGGCGGCTTCTTGTGCAGTCTTGCCGCCCACGAAGTCGACCATGCCCGTCCAGAACGTGCCAGCACCCACGGCGCCCGGCATCAGATCCGAGGCGTCAAAGCGGAAGGTCGTGGCGTTCAGCAGGATCTCGCCCTGTTTCTTGAGCGAGGGGCTGCCATAAAGTTCCGGGTCCACTGTCTTGAGCGGGGTCAGGAAGCCTGATTGGGCCATCCACACTTCATGGGCGATCGGGGTTTTCAGGAACTCGATGAACGCCTGTGCGCCGGGGCTGTCTTTGGTGATGAAGGCGAGCGTGCCTGCACCCAGAACCGGTTTGCCCAGATCCTTGCCTGCATAGGCGGGCATGTAGAAGAAGTCTGCGTCCGTGCCGAGTTCCGTGCCTTCGGGGAAGAACGACGGAATAAACGACGCCTGGTGGTGCATGTAGCACTGGGGCGGCGACGAAAACAGGCCCTTGGGGCTGTCGCGGAAGTCGGTCGATGCAACGGCGGCGGCACCACCGGCAACATTGGCGTCGGTCTTGGCGAAATAGCCGAATTCGTCGATGGCTGCCACGACGGCAGGATCGTTGAACGGAATTTCGTGCTTGACCCACTGGTCATACACTTCGGCCGGTTGGGTCCGCAGCATCATGTCTTCGACCCAGTCGGTCGCTGGCCAGCCGGTTGCCCCGCCCGAACCCAGACCGATGCACCACGGCGTGCCGCCATCGGCCACGATCTTTTCTGTCAGCGCCTTGAGGTCTTCCATCGATTCAGGAACGGTATAGCCCGCATCTTCGAAGGTTTCGGGCGAATACCAGACCAGCGATTTCACGTCGATCTTGTAGGGAAAGGCATAAAGCGCAGGTGCGCCGTCAGGGCCATTGTAAGTGCCAAGTCCCACCCAGCTTTCGCCAGCGGCATAGTTTTCGGCAAGCCAGGTCTGCGTCGCGTCACCCAGCGGTGTGATCAGGCCTTTGGAGGCCAGATCGGCAATCAGGCCGGGCTGCGGCAGGATCGCGATGTTGGGCGGGCTGCCGGCCTGCGTGTCGATCACGATCTGCTGTTCATAGTTTTCCGACGACGAGTAATTCACCTTTACGCCAGAGGCGGCGGTGAAATAGGCCAGAACGGATTCGACCAGAACCTGATCTTCACCGCGCCAAGGGCCGAACATCGTGATCGTTTCGCCGTCAAGGTTCGTGGCCTCGTCGAACGCCTTGTAGCTTTCCCAATCGAAATTGCCTTCCCCGACGGGGAATTTGAAGTCTTGGGCCTGTGCCGCGCTGGCAAAAAGCGCAAGTGCACAGGCACTTGCGAGATATCTGGATTTCATTGCTTCCTCCCGGTTCGCCCCGCCCTCTGACGGGGCTTGTGCCAATCGGTTCAGAATCAATTCCAAACCGCTTTGGATAAAGCACAGTTGCGCATCATCCGCGCCCTGTCAATCAAACCCTGCGCCAAACTTTGCAAACTGCACATCTGCCGTGCAAAGGGGGCTTCTGAAACGTTTACGGTTTTGCGGGTTTCGCTTTGACCTGCGGGCTGCCACTGTTTAAACAAGTTGCAATTGAAACCGTTTTGGGCGTTCTGCCGCGTGCTTTTTCGATGAACCTCAAGGAGCTGGCCACCAAGCTCGGGCTGTCGCCGACCACTGTGTCGCGCGCCCTGAACGGCTATCCAGAGGTCAACGAGACGACACGCGAGCGGGTAATGGCAGCGGCAAAGCGTTACAGCTACAGCCCGAACACGCGGGCGATCCGGCTGGCGACGGGGCGGGCGCTGGCGGTGGGGCATGTCATTCCGATTGCGTCGCAGCATGAGATCGTGAACCCGGTGTTTGCGGATTTCATCGCCGGGGCGGGTGAGGTTTATTCCCGCAACGGCTATGACATGCTGTTGTCGGTGGTGCGCGACGACGACGAGGAACGCACCTACCGCGAACTGGTGGCGCGCGGGGCAGTGGACGGGATCATCGTGCATGGCCCCCGGATGCAGGACCGGCGGGTGCCGTTGCTGCACGAGATCGGGATTCCGTTTGTGGTGCATGGCCGCGCCAGCGGCACGTCAAGCGCCTATTCCTGGCTGGACGTGAACAACAGGCGGGCGTTTCAGCGGGCGACGGAGTTCTTGATTGACCTCGGCCATCGCAGGCTGGCGCTGGTCAACGGTCTGGAGTTCATGGATTTCGCGATGCGCCGTCGCACGGGGTTTACCGATGCGCTGGTGGCGCATGGGATCACGCCCGACCCGGCCCTGATGTCGTCTGAAGAAATGACCGAGATTGCGGGGTTTCATGCCGCAAGCCGGATGTTGAACATGGCAGCCTCGCCCACGGCGTTTGTGGTGTCGTCGATGATTTCAGGCATGGGCGTGCGGCGCGCGGTGGAGCGTGCGGGGCTGGTTCTGGGGCGCGATGTGTCAATCATCATTCACGACGACGAACTCAGCTATCTGCGCAACGGCGACGATGTGCCGATCTTTACCGCCACCCGGTCATCGGTGCGCGAGGCCGGGCGATTGACGGCCGAGATGCTTCTTGAACTGATCGCCAACCCCACGTCCCATCCGAAGGAACGCCTGCTTGAGGCGGAACTCATCATCGGCCAGTCTACTGGCCCTGCCCCGCGCGAGGTATGACATGACGCTGAACCGATACAGCTTTCCCGACGGCTTTGTGTTCGGTGCGGCCACCGCCGCCTATCAGATCGAGGGGTCGGATTTCGGCGGTTGCGGATCGTCGCATTGGGATACCTTTGCCGCGACACCCGGCAACGTGATCCGCGCGGAGGGCGGGGGGGTGGCGTGTGACCATTATCACTGCTGGGAAAGTGATCTGGATCTGATGCAGGCGGCGCAGATGGATGGCTACCGGTTTTCGACGAACTGGTCGCGGGTCATGCCGGACGGGAAAACGCCGAATGCCGAGGGGCTGGATTTCTATGACCGTCTGGTGGACGGGATGCTGGCGCGCGGGTTAAAGCCGTTTCACACGCTGTATCACTGGGATCTGCCGTCGACGCTTGCCGATCAGGGCGGTTGGGCGAACCGCGATGTGGCGCAGTGGTTTGCCGATTACGCGGAATGCATCACCGGGCGGATCGGCGACCGGGTGGCCACGACGGCCACGATCAACGAGCCGTGGTGCGTGGCGTGGCTGTCGCATTTCATCGGGGCCCATGCGCCGGGGATGCGCGACATTCGCGCGACCGCCCGCGCCATGCATCATGTGTTGCTGGCGCATGGCACAGCGGTTGGGCGGCTTCGTTCGATGGGACAGAAGAACCTTGGCATCGTGCTGAATTTCGAACATGCCCAGCCTGCCAGCGACGCGCCCGAGGATGTGGCGGCGGCAGGGCTGTGGGACGGGATCTTCAACCGCTGGTTCATCGAGGGGCTGACGCGGGGCACCTACCCCGACAACGTGATGGCGGGGCTGGGGCCGCACATGCCTGCAAACTGGCAGGACGACATGGCGCTGATCGGCCAACCGCTCGACTGGCTGGGGGTCAACTATTACACGCGCCATCTGTTCGCCCATGCGCCGGGCACCGCTTGGCCCAGCATAAAAGACGTGCCGGGCCATCTGGCCAAGACGCAGATGGGTTGGGAAATCTATCCCGCCGGTCTGCGCGGGATATTGACGCGGCTGGCGCGCGATCATGTGGGCAACCTGCCGATGTATGTCACCGAAAACGGCATGGCCCATGCGGATGCGCCGGTGGACGGTATTGTCACCGATACCGAGCGTGAGGCGTTTTTGCTGGCCCATCTGGGGGCGACGCATGATGCGATTGTGGACGGGGCCAATGTGAAAGGCTTTTTCTACTGGTCGCTTCTGGACAATTACGAATGGGCCGAAGGCTATGAAAAACAATTCGGCATGGTGCATGTCGATTACAAAAGCCAGACCCGCACGCCCAAGCAATCCTATCACGCCTATGCCCGCATGATCGCGCGCAATACCTGAAAGCCCATGACCATGACCGAACCTGTTGTCATCGTTGCCGATATCGGGGGCACGAACACGCGCGTCGCCCTTGCCGACGGAAGGCAGGTGCGCGCCGACAGCGTTCGCAAATATGCGAATGCCGCGTTTCCGGCCCTTGGCCCGGTTTTGACCCGGTACATGGCCGATATCGGGGTGGCGCGGGTGGACGGGTGCTGTGTCGCGGCGGCGGGGCCGGTGCGTGACGGGGTGGCCACGATGACGAACCTTGACTGGGTCATTCACGGCAAGGAACTGGAAGATGCGACAGGCGCGCTTCAGGTGGCGATCCTGAACGATCTTCAGGCGCAGGGGCACGCGCTGGGCCATATCAAAGAGATGCATCTGCGCAGCCTGATCGACGGGCCGCGACAGGCAGGCGGGTCGATGCTTGTCATCGGGTTGGGCACCGGGGTGAATGCAGCGCCTGTGCATGACACCGCCGCAGGGCGGATCGTGGCGGCGTCGGAATGCGGGCATGTGACGATGCCCGCGCGGACCGAAGCCGATATTGCACTGGTCAAATTCATCGAAGGCCACGGCTTGCATGCGCACGGCTTTGCCGGGGTGGAGGATGTGCTGGCCGGGCGGGGGGTGGAGCGGCTTTACGCCTTTGCCTGCGCGCAGGCGGGCACGCCGGACGAAAAGCCTGCCGCCGAGGTGATGGCCGCGATTGCCGCGGGCGACGCGAATGCCGTGGCGGCGGCGCGGCTTTACACCCGTATTCTGGGTGCAGTGATGGGGGATCTTGCGTTGATCCACCTGCCTTTTGGTGGCATTTTTCTGATTGGTGGCGTTGCGCGCGCAATGACGCCCTACATGCCGCAGATGGGGCTTGGCGCGGCCTTTGCCGACAAGGGCCGGTTTTCCGAGTTCATGCAGGATTTCGCCGTGTCGGTGGTTGAAGACGATTATGCGGCATTGACGGGATGTGCGGCCTATCTGGCATCGGTGACGCCGAACTAATTGCAACACCAAAAGCGAAAAGCCCGCGTGGATTGGCGGGCCTTTCTTGCACGGCGGGGCCGCGTTACGACGCCGCCATCACCGCGCGTTTCGTCAGGACAGCGATAAGATTGGCCCGGTAAGCAGGCGTTCCGTGCAGATCGCCGATCAGCCCGCGAGAGGGTGCCACGAGCCCCGAAAGCCGGGCCGCAGAGAACCCGGCGTCGAGTGCCGCTTCGGCCTCGTGCCAGCGGAAGACGCCGTTTTCGGATGCGCCGGTGACCGCCACCCGCACGCCGCCTGCATGTTTCGCCACGAACACGCCGACCAGCGCAAAGCGTGAGGCGGGTTGATCGAATTTCATGTAGCCGGCTTTTTCAGGGATCTTGAACTGCACTTCGGTGATGATTTCGCCTTCGTCCAGTGCCGTGGTGAACAGGCCCTGAAAGTAGTCAGCCACCGCAATCTTGCGTTTGTCCGTCACGATCACGGCGTCTGACGCAAGGGCGGCGGCGGGATAGCAGGCCGACGGATCATTGTTGGCCAGACTGCCGCCTACTGTGCCACGTGACCGCACCGCCGGATCACCGATGTGCCCGGCGAGTGCTGCCAGCGCGGGGTAATAGCGGGCTGCCTCGCGCGCCACGACGGCGTGGGGCGTGGCCCCGCCGATGTGGAGCCCGCCCGGCCCGGTGCACACACCCTGCATTTCGCCGATGCCCGTCAGACTGACCAACACTTCGGGTGTGGCAAGGCGCTGTTTCATCGTGGGGATCAGGGTTTGCCCGCCCGACAGGGCCTGCGCCCCGTCGCGCGCGAGGGCGCGCACTGCGTCGGCCACGCTGGCCGGTTTCACAAGCTCAAAGTTCTGCATGATGCGCCCCTTTCAATTCAGTGCCGACCAGACACGCGATGGTGTCAGGGGCATGTCGATGTGAACCACGTCTGTGCGGCCGTTGCGGTGCAGCGCGTCGATGACTGCGTTCACAAGGGCCGGTGGCGAACCGATCGCCCCCGCCTCGCCACAGCCTTTCACGCCCAGCGGGTTGTGCGTGCAAGGCGTGATGCAGGAATGGTCAACGGTGAACATCGGCAGATCATCGGCGCGCGGCATGGCGTAATCCATGTAAGACCCGGACAGAAGTTGGCCGTTTTCATCGTAGGTCGTGTTTTCCAGAAGCGCCTGACCGATGCCCTGTGCCACCCCGCCATGCACCTGCCCTGCCACGATCATCGGGTTCATCACGTTGCCGAAATCATCGGCGCAGGTAAACGCCTCTACCGTGACCTTGCCGGTTTCGGGGTCAACCTCCACCTCGCAGGAATAGGCCCCGGCGGGGTAAGTAAAGTTGGCGGGATCGTAGAAGGCCGTTTCCTCCAGCCCCGGTTCCAGCGTTTCAAGCGGATAGTTGTGCGGCACATAGGCCGAGAACGCGATCTCGCCGAATGTCTTGGCCTTGTCGGTGCCTGTCACACTGAACTTGCCATCTTCAAAGACGATGTCACTTTCGGCGGCTTCGAGCATGTGGGCCGCGATCTTGACGCCCTTGGCGATGATCTTGTCGACGGCCTTGGTCATGGCCGTGCCGCACACCGCCAGACTGCGGGAGCCGTAGCTGCCCATGCCGAAGGGGATTTTCGACGTGTCACCATGCACGATGTCGATGCTGCTTGCGGGGATGCCGAGTTTGTCCGACACGATCTGCGCGAACACCGTCTCGTGGCCCTGCCCGTGGCTGTGCGCGCCGACCATGACGCTGATGTTGCCGGTGGCGTTGACGCGCACCGTGGCCGCATCATAAAGGCCGACCCGCGCGCCAAGTGCGCCGACAAGGGCGGAAGGTGCGATGCCGCACGCCTCGATCCAGGTGGACAGGCCAAGGCCGCGCCATTTGCCGCGCGCAAGGCTTTGGGCGGCGCGCCCCTCGAACCCGGCCTTGTCGGAAAGTTCGATCAGTTTATCGAGCGTCGCCTGATAGTTGCCCGTGTCATAGACCAGCGCCACCGGCGTGGTGTAGGGGAACATGTCGGTGGTGATCAGGTTCTTGCGGCGCAATTCCCATGGGTCAAGGCCCAGTTCGCGGGCGGCCTTGTCGATCACGCGTTCCAGGCTGTAGGTCGCTTCGGGCCGGCCGGCACCGCGGTAGGCGTCGACGGGGGCCGTGTTGGTGAACACCGCCTTGACGTTCACATAGACAAGCGGTGTCTTGTACGGCCCGGCCATGAGCGTGCCGTGCAGGAATGTGGGCGTGACGGTCGCAAAGTTGGACAGATAGGCCCCAACATTGGCCTTGGTTTCGGTGCGAACCGCAAGGAAGGTGCCGTCCTTGTCGAGCGCAAGCTGGATTTTCGTCACATGATCGCGGCCATGCGCGTCGGACAGAAAACTTTCCGAGCGGCTGGCCACCCATTTCACCGGGCGGTTGAGCGCCTTGGCGGCAGCAAGCACCGCCGCTTCCTCGCCATAGTGATAGATCTTGGAGCCGAAACCGCCGCCCACATCGGGGGCGATTACGGTGAGTTTGTTTTCGGGAATGCCCATCACGAAGGCCGCAATCAGAAGGCGCGACAGGTGGGGGTTCTGGCTGGTGGTGTAAAGCTTGTAGTCGCCCGTGCCGCTGTCATAGTCGCCGATGCTGGCGCGCGGTTCCATGGCGTTAGGGACCAGACGGTTGTTAACCAGTTCAAGCGTTGTGACATGGGGGGCGGAGTGGAAGGCCGCGTCGACGGCGGCGCGGTTCGCCTCGATCCAGCCCCAGTCGAAGCAGACATTGTTTTCGATCTTGTCATGCACGCGGTTGGACGGATCGGCGATGGCCGTGTCCATGTTGATGATGGCGGGCAGTTCGGTGATGTCGGCGTCGATCGCCTCGGCGGCGTCGCGGGCCTGATCTTCGGTTTCGGCCACGACGACGGCATAGGCATCACCCACATGGCGGACCTTGCCATGGGCCAGCACCGGGCGCTTGGGTTCCTTCATCGTCTCGCCACCGCGCGACTGGACAAGCCAGCCTGCCGGATTGCCGCCCATCGCCGCGAAATCGGCCCCCGTCATCACGGCCAGAACACCGGGCATCGACTGCGCCACGCTGGTGTCGATGCCGTTGATCCGCCCATGCGCCACGTTCGATCGCACAAAGCAGGCATAGGCCTGACCGCGCAGGTTGATGTCGGCGGTATAACGTCCCTTGCCGGTCAGAAACCGGATATCCTCGCGCCGCACTGTGCTGGCGCCGATGCCACCATCTTTAGGCATATCGTTCCCTCCTTTGCCGGGCACATCAGGTGTGTGCCACACAGCGTTGACTATGAATGATTATTCAGCAGCGATTGCGGCGACATGCTGGCCGGATGCGGCCATGACGGCGCGGACGATGTTGTGATACCCGGTGCAGCGACAGATGTTGCCTTCCAGATGGTGCCTGATTTCAGCCTCAGTCGGACGGGCGTTGACGGCAAGAAGTGCGGCCGTGGCCATCACCATGCCGGGCGTGCAAAAGCCGCATTGCAGGCCGTGATGATCCTGAAACGCCTGCTGGATCGTGCCAAGCGATCCGTCGGCCTCGGCCATGCCTTCGACGGTGCGGACCTGTGCGCCTGCCGCATCTTCGGCAAAGACAGTGCAGGATTTCACCTGAAGCCCGTTCAGAAGAACTGTGCAAGACCCGCACTGGCTTGTATCGCAGCCGATGTGCGTGCCGGTCAGGCCCAGCCCTTCGCGCAGATAGGACGACAAAAGTGTGCGTCCTTCGGTTTCCGACGAAACGGTCTTGCCGTTCACTGTCATCGTGGTTTTCGTCATCGAACCCTCCCCCATTGGGATCAGCGCATCCTTCCGGATCAACTGATCAAACGTTTGAACCATCCTTTTTTGACGGGTGCGGAATCTGCGTCCCCGTCGGCCATCGCCTCGGCCACATCGTCATCGCCGGAGCCTTCGACGGCATCCTGAAAGCGGGTGAAGAAATCATCTGCCATCTTGCGGGCAAAGCCGTCGATGATGCGGCTGCCCAGTTGTGCGATCTTGCCACCGACCTGGGCATCCACCGTGTAGGACAGGCGCGTACCTTCGCCCGAAGGCACAAGCGTCACATGCGCGCCACCCTTGGCATAGCCCGCGACGCCGCCTTTTCCTTCGCCGGAAATGGTGATCGATGTGGGTGCCACGATGTCGGACAGATGCACAATCCCGGCAAAGCGCGCCTTGACCGGACCGACCTTTTGTACCACCACCGCCTCGTAGCCTTCGGCCACGCTGCCAGTCATGCTTTCGCAACCGGGGATGCAGGCCTGCAAGACC
Organism: Gemmobacter sp.; assembly: GCA_031425195.1. Lineage (GTDB taxonomy): Bacteria > Pseudomonadota > Alphaproteobacteria > Rhodobacterales > Rhodobacteraceae > JANPIX01. Next base: position 229,974 of record JANPIX010000026.1, read on the forward strand.
TGTGGATCAAGGATGGCCGCCCAGACAGTGGCCGGGTCGGCCTTTATCTCGCGTTCGTCGGTCAGTTGCATGGGTTCCTCCCCCAAGGGCGACTATGACGCAACGGGTGGCTTTGGCTATGTGACCTTGGTCGTAGGGGCGGCGGGGGAAACCGGGTCGGGGGCAAGGGGCAGCGTGACCCAGAATACGGTGCCCCGGCCCACCACGGACCGCAGGCCAAGCCCGTGGCCCAGAACGGAACAGGCCCGGTCTACGATGGCCAGACCAAGCCCCATGCCTTCGGATGCCGAGGCAGGCGCATCAAGGCGGTGGAATTCCTTGAAGATGTTGGCCTGTTCCGCCAGCGGTATGCCGATGCCGGTATCCCAGACCTCGATCCGCGCCTGCGTGGCTGCACGCCGCACGCCCACCAAGACACGGCCCTGCGCGGTATAGCGAAGGGCATTGCCGATCAGGTTCTGCACGATGCGGCGCAGATAGGCGGGGTCGGTGGCCACCCTGACGGCCGAAGGGCGGATGGTGAGACGCAACCCCTTGGCCGCCGCAATCGCGCCGAACTGATCGCGCAGCGGGCCAAAAATCCGGTCAATCTCTACCGGGCCAACCGAGGTGGCCGCCTGACCGATTTCCAGTTTCGACATGTCCAGAAGGGCTGCCAGCAGATCATCGACGGAATCGAGCGCGACCTGCGCCTTGTGCAGGGCACTTCGTGCCGCATCGTCGCGGCTGTCTTCGGCAACCGAGGCGATGAACAGTTTGGCCGCCGACAGCGGTTGGAGCAGATCATGGCTTGCCGCCGCGACAAAGCGCGAGCGGCTTTTGTGGGCGCGTTCGGCATCGGCCAGCGCGTCTTCCAGCTCGTTGGTGCGGGCGGCAACCCGCGCCTCCAGCGTTTCATTCGCGGCACTGAGTGCGGCGATGGCGCGGCGTTCTGCCGTGATGTCCGAAAAGCTGAGCACAAAGCCACCGTCGGGCATTTCCTGACCGAAGGCCGACAGGATCAGATCAGGGCGGCGCGTCATCTCGAAACTCAGGGGCGCGCGGCCCGGGCCGTTCTGCACCCATGCCACCAGATCGCGCGGGCCAAGACCGGGGCCAAAACGCGCGTCGGCGCGAAACCGGGACAACAGGCTGTCGAAATCCTGACCAAGGCGGAGCCTGTGCGGGGGAATGGCCATCAGCGTGGCAAGGCGCTGGTTCCAGCCGACAAGGCGGGCGGCACTGTCAAAGATGCAGACCCCCTGTGCCAGATGTTCGAGCGTGGCGCGGATCATGCTTGCCTGCGTGTCGAGCATGCGGCCGCGTTCCTGCCGTTCCAGCCGGATCAGATCGGTTACATCGGTTTGCAGGATCACCGTGCCGCCGTCTGATGTGCGGTGTTCACTGATCTGCAGCCAGCGGTCGCCGGTCAGGCGGACATTGAACATGACGTGGTTGTCCTGATGCCGCCGGGTGCGCAGCATCACCCAATCCTGCGCCGTATCGCCTTCGGGCAGTTCAAGATGGCGGGACAGGCTGACAAGCTGCACATAGGTGTCGAAGGTCAGGCCGGGTTTGAGCGCCGCGCGCACATCCGACATCTGCAGGCCAAAGCGGGCGTTGCACATGACCAGAACATCGGACGCGTCGAACAGGGCGAACCCTTCCTGCACAGCCTCGATCGCGTCGGCAAGGTTGCGGCGGGCGCGTTCCGTCTGTTCGTTGGCCCCGGCAAGCCGCAGGTTGCTTTGATCAAGCAGCGTCAGCGCGGTATCGAGTTCGCGGGTGCGCGCGCCAACCTGATCTTCCAGCAGCGCCGCGCGTTGAAACTGGGCATAGGCGGCCCCGCTGTCATCGGTGATCTGTTCCACGCGGCGCATCAGCGCCTCGGCGATGGTCAGCAGTTTTTCGTTCTGGCGTTCCAGCGGGTCGGTCGGATTGATGAGGCTGTGGTTGAGGTGCGGTGCCATGTCATCGCCCCGGCGGGTAAAGGGCCACGCCCGTCATCGTCTGGTTGACGTGCATCGCGTTCAACTGTTCGCCGTAGGTGGAAAACCCGGTGACGCGGTGCTGGCGGAGCAGGTCAGAGATGGCCCCAGTCATCTGTTTCTCCATCGCCTCCATCCGGCGCAGGATGCAGTCGGCGGCGAGAATGGCCAAGGGCGCACCTTCGGTGGACAGGGCGGAAAGTTCGCGGTCCAGATGGGCCACCATGTTCTGCGGTTCGGCCACTGTCAGGACCAGCCCTTCGTCGATGGCGGAAAAAAAGATCAGATCGCCGTTGGCCGCGACACGCTGGATCGCGCGCACATGATGCGTGCCGCCGATCCGCACGACAAGAGGATGGGCCGCGAAGGTGAAAGTGGTCAGTTGGGCGGGGTCTTTGCCCAAGAGGCGGGCGTATTCGCGGGCAGCGGGTTCCGCATTGATCTGGCGGACGATGCGGCGGCGGGGGTCGGCCTCGGTGACCACCATGCGGCGGTCGGTAGGCAGAAGGTGATCAAGGTTGAACACGCGGGCGCGGCAATCGGAGCGGATCATCGCGAGGACGGCGGCATTCCGATGCAATTTGCCGCCGTGCAGGATGAACGTCTCGCGAAAGCGGGTGCCATCCCCCGCCGAACCGCCGAACATGGGAACCGGCCCCATGCCGAGTGCGAGAGCCGAGGTCAGTTCATCTTCGCGGACCGACAGGCCGTCCACCATCAGAAACGCGAATTCATGGGCAAAGTCCGGTCTGTGCAGCGCAAGGTTCTGGCGCGACCGGATCAGGCTGCCGATCATGCCCTGCCTGTCGATCGCGCCAAGATCGGCGAAGAACAGCACATCTGCCGCAAAATGCGCGCGTGACAGGCCAACCGCCACCACCTGCCCTTCGGCATAGCCTTCGGCCGAAATCTCGCCCGCCGTGGTGCAGCCGATCAGCGTCACGCCATTGAAGGCGCGGGTCAGGGACTGCGTCAACAGCGGCAGGTCAGCCTCGGGCGACAGGAACAGGATCACGACGGCAAACGGCCCCGGGCCAAGTGCATAACGTAGTTTCTGGGCGGCGTCGGGGTCCTGCGCCGATACATGGGCGCGGGCCACGATCTCGGTCTGGGGGGTGGGGGTCATAACCCTGCCCTAACCGTTTTCCGGCATCAGGGACGTAAAGCTCGCCTCGTTCGCCATCAGAACCGCCTGCGTGCGGCTTTGCACGCCCAGTTTGCGCATGATGGCGGTGACATGCGCCTTGACGGTGGTTTCGGCGATGGTCAGATCAAAGGCAATCTGTTTGTTCAGGCGGCCTTCGCAGATCAGTTGCAGGATGCGGGATTGCTGGCGCGTCAACAGCGCGAGCCGTTCCAGCGCCACTTCGCGGGGGGTGGCGGGGGCAGTGGGATCGGCTGCGGGGACATAGCCTTCGGGGACATAGATCTCGCCCCGGCGCACGGCATCAAAGGCGGCGCGCAAAACTTCGCGGCGGGCGGATTTGGGAACGAACCCGGCGGCCCCGGCGCGCAGGGCGGCCCCGACCACGCGGTTGTCGGCAAGGCTGGACACCACGACGATGGGCACCGCACCCACCGCACCCTTGAGGCGGATCAGACCGTCAAGACCGCTGACATCGGGCAGGTTCAGATCAAGCACCACCACATCGGGCGGGCCAAGGCTGTCGATCCGGTCAAGCGCCGCGCCAAGCCTGTCCACCGTATCGACGCGGGCAATCCCCGCCACGGCGCGCAGCGTCATGGCGAGGGCGTCGCAGAACAGGGGGTGGTCATCGACGATGAGGGCGGACTGGAACGATCTGCTGTTTGTCATGGGACAAGATTAGCGCCCCATGTGCCTTGGCCGCAATCGTCTTGTCATCACGTCAGGTGATCACGTCGGGCTGGTCGCGTCCTGTAAACTCCGCGATCCGCGCCAGATGTTGTGCGGCGCGGATGATGGGGGCCAATGCGGTTTGCGGATCAAGGCCGAAATGGCGGGGGTCAGCCTCGTACCGTTCCAGATAAAGCCGCAAGGTGGCCCCTTCGGTGCCGGTGCCCGAAAGGCGCAGCACGATGCGGCTGCCATCCTGAAACAGGATGCGCACGCCCTGCCCGCGACTGACCGAGCCATCCACCGGATCGGTATAGGCGAAATCGTCGGCGGCATCGATGACCATCCCTTCCACCGTCTGCCCGGCGAGCGTGGGGAGCGTCGCGCGCAGCGCCGCCATCATGGCATCGGCCTTGTCGGTGGCAATCGCCTCGAAATCGTGGCGGCTGTAGAAGTTGCGGCCAAAGGCAGACCAGTGCGAGGCCAGAATGTCGGCCACCGGTTCATCGCGCACGGCCAGAATGTTGAGCCACAGAAGAATTGCCCAAAGCCCGTCCTTTTCGCGCACATGGTCGGAGCCGGTGCCAAAGCTTTCCTCGCCGCAAATCGTGGCGCGACCTGCGTCCAGCAGATTGCCAAAGAATTTCCAGCCTGTCGGCGTTTCGAAACTGGGGATGTTCAGGGCGGCGGCGACGCGGTCGGCGGCGGCACTTGTGGGCATCGACCGGGCGATGCCCTTCAGGCCGCTGCGATACCCCGGTGCAAGGGTCGCGTTTGCGGCAAGAACGGCAAGACTGTCGGACGGGCTGACATAGATGCCGCGACCGACCACCATGTTCCGGTCGCCGTCGCCATCCGAGGCCGCGCCGAAATCGGGGCCGCCGGGCGAAAACATCTCGTCCATCAGCGCCTTGGCCCAGGTGGGATTAGGGTCGGGATGCATGCCGCCGAAATCGGGCAGCGGCGTGGCGTTGACCACGGTGCCCCTTTCCGCGCCAAGCCGGCGTTCCAGAATTTCGACGGCATAGGGGCCGGTCACGGCGCACATGCTGTCCATGCGCATGCGGAAGCCGCCTGCGAACATGGCGCGGATGGCGTCGAAATCGAACAGCGTTTCCATCAGGGCGGCATAGTCGGCCACCGGATCAACGACATCGACGATCATGCCGTCGAGCGTGACCTGCCCGATGCGGCCCAGATCAATGTCGGGCGCATCCGACATGCGGTAGGCGGAAATCGTTTGCGTGACGGCGAACATCGCCTCGGTCACCTGTTCGGGGGCGGGGCCACCGTTGGGCATGTTGAACTTGATGCCGAAATCCTCGTCCACGCCGCCGGGGTTGTGGCTGGCCGACAGGATGATGCCGCCGTCCGTCTTGTTCAGGCGGATCAGGTGGCTGGCTGCCGGTGTGGACAGGATCGCCCCCTGCCCCACGATGACGCGCGCGGCACCGTTGGCTGCCGCCATCTTCAGGATGATCTGGACCGCCTGATCGTTGAAAAAGCGGCCATCCCCGCCCAGAACAAAGGTCTTGCCCGTGGCCCCGCCGATGGCATCAAAGATCGCTTGTACGAAATTCGCAAGATAATGCGGCTCCATGAACACGCGGGTCTTCTTGCGCAGGCCGGAGGTGCCCGGCTTTTGCCCGGCGATGGGCTGGGTGGGAATGGTCTGATGGGTCATGGCGGCCCTTCCTTTGTTGCGGGCGTAAAGACAAGAATGGCATTGGCAGGCACGTTCAACCCGGGTTTCCACGGGGCGTCTGGCACCTCGGGCTGGGTGGTGTTCAGGATAAGGGTCCAATTCACCACCGATTCTGGAAGCGACAGCGGAACGGCAGGCCCGGTGTTGAACACGGCAAAGATGATATCGTTCGCATCCGGGCCTTCGGCGGCCATGCGGAGTTCGACACAAAGACAGCGGAAGGCCGGGTCGTGCCATTCGCCAGAGGTGACGGTGGCCCCGTCCGCGCGCCGCCAGATCACATCGGGAAGGCCGTCGCCGGGGCGTTTGCGGCCATGCAGGAACCGCTTTTGCCGCAGCACCGGATGGGCGCGCCGCAGCGATGTCAGCCGCGCCAGGAATCTTTGCAGGCCCGCATCGGGTGTGGCCCAGTCAAGCCATGACACTTCGTTATCCTGCGCATAGGCGTTGTTGTTGCCCTGCTGGCTGTGGCCCAATTCGTCACCTGCAAGGATCATCGGCACGCCCTGACTGAGGAACAGGGTTGCCAGAAGGTTGCGTTTGCGCAAGCCGCGCGCCGCCCGCACCAGCGTATCCGCCGTCGGGCCTTCGATGCCCAGATTGTCGGAGTAATTGTCGGAATGACCGTCGCGGTTGTCTTCGCCGTTGCCCAGATTGCGCTTGACGGTAAAGCTGACCAGATCTTCCAGCGTGAAGCCATCATGGCTTGTGATGAAATTGACCGAGGCCGTGGCCCCGCGTCCGCCCTTGTCGAAATGATCGGCCGAGCCGAGCAAGCGCCCGGCGAAATCGGGCATCATGCCCGCGTCCCCGCGCCAGACCCTGCGGATGCCGTCGCGATACTTGTCGTTCCATTCGCGGAAGGGATGGGGATAATTGCCAAGCTGATAGCCCCCCGGCCCGATATCCCAGGGTTCTGCAATCAGTTTGACGCGGCCAAGGACCGGGTCCTGACGGATCGCGTCAAAGAAGCCGCCGTTGGGATCAAAGCCATGCGCCTCGCGCCCAAGGGTGCTGGCCAGATCAAAGCGGAAGCCATCGACATGAAACACGTCGACCCAATGGCGCAGGCTGTCCATCACCATGCGCAAGACCATGGGATGCGTCAGGTTCACCGAATTGCCCGTGCCCGCATCATTCACATAGTGCCGCCCGCCGCCTGTGAGACGGTAGTAGCTCGCGTTGTCCAGCCCCCGCCAGCTGAGCGTGGGGCCGTATTCATCGCCTTCGCCGGTGTGGTTGTAGACGACATCAAGCAGCACTTCGATGCCCGCTGTGTGATAGCGGCGCACCATCTGTTGCAGTTCCCAGACGGCCCCTTTGGTCATGTAGCGCGGTTCGGGCGCAAAGAAGGACAGCGTCTGATAGCCCCAGTAGTTCTTGAGCCCGCGAGTGACGAGGAACCGGTCGTCCATGAAAGCGTGCACCGGCAAAAGTTCGATGGCCGTCACACCCAGCTTTTGCAGGTGCGCGATCACCGCATCGGAGGCCATTCCCAGATAGCTGCCGCGCAGGCCGCGTTCGACACCGGGGTGAAGCTGTGTGAGGCCTTTGACATGCGCCTCGTAGATCACAGATTCGTCCATTGGCACGTCAGGGGGTTGATCCGTGCCCCAGTTGAATGAAGTATCCACCACCACGGATTTTGGCACCGCAAAGGCGCTGTCGCGGGTGTCGAACGACAGATCGCCACGCGGGCTGCCCACCTTGTAACCCATCAGGGCATCGGACCATTTCAGACGCCCCGACAACTGCCCGGCATAGGGATCGATCAACAGCTTGTTGGGGTTGAAGCGGTGCCCCGCCTCGGGCTGATAGGGGCCGTAGGCGCGAAAGCCATACAGGCTGCCCGGTGTCAGACCGCCGACATACAGATGCCAGACATCGCCATCCCGCTGCGTCAGGGGAAGGCGGACCAGTTCCTTGCGGCCATCGGGCGCGAAAAGGCACAGGTCGATGCGTTCCGCATGGGCGGAAAACACGGCAAAGTTGACGCCGTCACCGTCAAAGCTGGCCCCAAGAGGCCAGGGTTTTCCGGGGCCTACAGCATGGCCCGACAATCGCTGCGGCAGAGCGGCCAGTGGCACCATCACTGGATCAGGCCCGCATACAGGGCGGCATAGGCGGCGGCACTGGCATCCCAGCCGACAGGATGGGCCATGGCGTTCTTTTGCAACCGGGACCATTGCGGTTTGTCAGCGTAAAGCACCAACAACTGGCGCAGCGCCTGACCAAAGGCCGTGGCGTCGGTCGGGTGGAACTGGATGCCCGTGGCCACCCCGGCGGCCAGACCCGCCGGATTGGCGGGGATCACCGTATCGGCCAGCCCGCCGGTGGAGGCGACGACAGGCACGGTACCGTAGCGCAGCCCGTACATCTGCGTCAGGCCGCAGGGTTCGAACCGCGATGGCACGAGAACCGCATCCGCACCTGAAAACATCCGGTGGCTTAGCCCTTCATCATAACCGATGCGGACGGCGACGCGGCCCGGATGTGCTGTGGCAAGCGCCTGCATCGCGTCTTCCAGCGCCGGGTCGCCGGAGCCGAGGATCAGCAGCCCGCCCCCGCCTGCGATGAAATCGGGCAGGACGGCGGGGATCAGATCAATCCCTTTCTGATCTGTCAGGCGGCTGACGATGATGGCAAGGGGGCCGGGAACGTCCACCCCGAATTCTGCGCAAAGCGCGGCGCGGGCGGTGGCTTTGCCGGCCATCTTGCGGGCGGAATAGGGGATGGGTTCCGCCTCGGGCGACCAGACGGCGGTATCGACGCCGTTCAGGATGCCGAGAACCTTGTCTGCACGGGCGGCGATGACACCTTGCAACCCCATGCCGAATTCGACCCGCATCAGTTCTGACGCATAGGTGGGCGATACCGTGGTGATGGCATCCGCCGTGATCAGGCCCGCCTTGAGGGATGACAGACCACCGTAGTATTCCAGCGCGCCGGGGTGGAACTGATAGGACGGCAGGCGCAGTGCGCCCAGCATCGAGACGGGTGCCCAGCCTTGAAACGCAATGTTGTGGACGGTGATAACGGAACGCACATCGGTCGGGCCGCCATAGGCCAGATAGGCCGGGGCAAACCCGCCCTGCCAGTCATGCGCGTGCAGAACCTGCGGGCGCCAGCCATCCGACAGCCCTTCGCGGGCGATGCGCGCGGCCACCCATGACAAGGCGGCAAAGCGCACCGCATTGTCGGGCCAATCGCCCGCCGGGCCGGAATAGGGCCCGCCATCGCGGTCATACAGATGTGGCGCTTCGAGCAGGAGGACGGACATCCCATTCACCGAAGCGGCCAGCACCCGCCCTGGCCCGCCAAAAAGATCGGCGTCGGCGAACACCTCGACAGCGTTTGCCAGATGGGCGCGCACGGCGCGGTAGGCGGGCATCAGCACGCGCATGTCCCAGCCCTTGGCGGCCAGCGCACCGGGAAGCGCGCCCACCACATCGGCCAGCCCGCCGGTTTTCAACAAGGGCACACATTCCGATGCCACTGACAACACGCGCCCCTGCATCTGGCCGCTCCTTCTTTTGTCCGAACCGATCCGGTGATCGTGACCGGGTTTTGTCACAGGCACAAGAAGCCCGGCCTTGGAAGGGGGCGATGGTCCCCCGCCAAAGTATCGCCTGTCAGCCGAGTGTCGCCGCGCGGGCGTCGAGCATATCCTGCGTGATGAGCACGATCCCCGTGTCGGTGCGCCGGAACCAGCGCGCGTCTTCGTCCGCGTCCTGCCCCACGACCAGACCGTCGGGAATGATGACACCCCGGTCGATCACGCAATTCTTCAACTCGGCATTGCGGTTGACCACCACCTGCGGCAGCGCCACCACATATTCAAGTGTGCTGAACGAATGGGTACGGCAGCCGGTGAAGAGCAGGCTGTTGCGCACTTCGGACCCCGATACGATGCAATCGCCCGACACCAGCGACGAAATCGCCGAACCGCGCCTGCCATCTTCGTTGTGGATGAATTTTGCCGGGGGCACGATTTCGGCATAGGTCCAGATCGGCCAGCTGCGATCATAGATGTCGAGTTTCGGAACGAAATCGGTCAGGTCGATGTTGGCCTGCCAGAAGGCGTCAATCGTGCCGACGTCGCGCCAGTAGGGTTCCACCTCCAGCCCCGCCTTGACGCAACTGTCGGCAAAGCGGTGCGCAACCGCCTTGCCGTTCTTGACGATGTCGGGGATCAGGTCATTGCCGAAATCATGGCTGGAATTGTCATCCTCCATATCCTTGATCAAAAGTTCGCGCAGGAACGACCAGTTGAAAACGTAAATGCCCATGGAGGCGAGCGCGTTGTCGGGATCGCCGGGAATGGCGGGCGGGTCTTTGGGTTTTTCCAGAAAATCGGTGATGCGCATCGTCTTGTCGACATGCATCACGCCAAAGGCCACAGCCTCCATCCGGGGGACGGTCAGGCAGCCGATCGTGACGTCTGCGCCGGTTTCGACGTGCTGGCGCAGCATGATTTCGTAATCCATCTTGTAGATGTGATCACCCGCAAGCACGACGACATACTTGATGTCATAGCTGTCGACGATATCGATGTTCTGCGCCACGGCATCGGCCGTTCCCAGATACCATTTGCTTTCCGACACGCGCTGGCTGGCGGGCAGAATATCCAGATATTCGTTGCGTTCCGCGCGGAAGAACGACCAGCCGCGCTGGCAATGGCGGATCAGGCTGTGGGCCTTGTACTGGGTGGCAATCGCCATCTTGCGGATGCCGGAGTTCATGGCGTTTGACAGCGCAAAGTCGATGATCCGTGTCTTGCCGCCAAAATAGACGGCCGGTTTGGCGCGCCTGTCCGTCAGTTCCTTGAGCCGGCTGCCGCGCCCGCCTGCCAGCACAAAGGCCATGGCTTGCGATGACAGCCGCGCATTCGGTTTTGGTTGCATGTTTTCCCCTCCCTGGGTGGCGATTGGCCCGCCGCTTTCAGTCTTTTCGCAGATAGATCGCCCCAAGCGGTGGCAGCGTGACAAACGCGGAATGCGCCTGCCCGTGCCAGGCCTTTGGCTCGGAAACAACGCCCCCCGCATTGCCCCGGTTGCCGCCGCCATAGACTGCGGCGTCGGTGTTCAAGATCTCGGTCCAGCGCCCTGCACCGGTCAGGCCAAGGCGGTACTGCCGTTCGACCGGCGTCATGTTGACCACAGCGATGACCGAGGCATCCCCTGCCCGGCCATGCCGCGCCCAGGCATAGACCCCTGCCTCGGCGTCATTGGATTCGATCCACTGAAACCCCTCGGGCCGGGTGTCGTTGACGTGGAGTGCGGGCGTGTCGCGGTAGACACGGTTCAGATCGCGGACAAGCGCCTGCATCCCCGCATGTTGCGGATGGTCAAGCTGATGCCAGTCAAGGCTTTGATTGTGGTTCCATTCCGCGCCTTGGGCAAATTCGCAGCCCATGAACAAAAGCTTTTTGCCCGGATGCGCCCACATGAACCCGTAATAGGCGCGCAGGTTGGCGAATTTCTGATCGCCGTCGCCGGGCATCTTGGACAGCATGCTGCCCTTGCCGTGCACCACCTCGTCATGGCTGATCGGCAGGATGTAGTTTTCCGACCAGGCGTAATGCAGCCCGAACGTCATCTGGTGATGGTGGAATTTGCGGTGGATCGGGTCTTTGTGCATGTAGGACAGGGTGTCATTCATCCAGCCCATGTTCCATTTGAAGCCAAAGCCGAGGCCACCATGGTTCACCGGACGCGACACGCCGGGAAAGGCGGTGCTTTCTTCGGCCACCGTCATGATGCCCGGCACTTCGCCGTAAGCCGTGACGTTCATGTCACGCAGAACGGCAATCGCCTCGTAATTCTCGCGCCCGCCATCCTTGTTGGGCACCCATTGGCCTGCCGAGCGTGAATAGTCGCGGTAGAGCATGGAGGCCACGGCATCGACGCGCAGACCGTCAAGATGGTATTCTTCCAGCCAATACAAGGCATTAGAAACGAGGTAGTTCTTCACCTCGACCCGGCCATAGTTGAAGATCAGGGTGTTCCAGTCCTGATGGAACCCTTCGCGCGGGTCCTGATGTTCGTAAAGGGCGGTGCCGTCGAACTGGCCCAGGCCATGCGCGTCGGTGGGAAAATGGCCCGGAACCCAATCCAGCAGGACGCCAAGGCCCTTGCGGTGCGCGGCATCCATGAAGGCGCGGAATTCGGGCGGGGTGCCGTGGCGGATGGTGGGGGCGAACAGGCCGACCGGCTGATATCCCCAGGACCCGTCAAAGGGAAATTCGCTGATCGGCATGAGCTCGATGTGGGTGAAACCCATGTCGGCCACGTAATCGACCAACTGTTCGGCCAGTTCCAGATAGGACAGCATCCGGTTGCCCGGCGCGCGCCGCCATGACCCGAGATGCACTTCGTAGATGGAAATCGCAGCATCGACGTTCTGGCGCGCCTGCCGACCCTTCATCCAGTCGGCGTCGTGCCAGTCGCCGGTGATCTTGCGCACAACGCTGGCATTGGCGGGCGGATGTTCCGAGCCGAAACCGACCGGGTCGGCCTTGAGCGGCATCAGCGCGCCGCCGGGGCCGCGCAATTCGTATTTGTAGGATGTGCCTTCGCCCAGATCGGGCACAAAAATCTCCCATACGCCGGTCGAACCACGCCGGCGCATGGGGTGGCGGCGGCCATCCCAGATGTTGAAATCGCCCACGACCGAAACCCGGTCGGCGTTGGGGGCCCAGACGGCAAAATGCACGCCCGCGACCCCTTCATGGACGATGGCATGCGCGCCCAGGGCGTGCCAAAGCCGCTTTAGCGTGCCTTCGCCCAGCAGGTATTCGTCCATTTCACCCAGCACCGGGCCGAAACGGAACGGATCTTCAAAGTCCCACGCCGCCCCGTGCCCCTGCGCGCGCAGACGGTAGGGGCCGGCCTTGGGCAGGATCGCCTGAAACAGGCCGGGCGCATCGGGGACCGGGGTGCAGTCAATCGGTTTTGCCTTGCCCGCAATCACCGCCAAAGTATCCGCACCCGGCACAAAGGCGGTCAGCACCATCGTTCCGTCGCGGTCATGCGGCCCCAGAATGCCAAAGGGATTGCCATGATCCCCGCCGATGATCGAGCGCGCCTCGTCCGGGTGGATGTAGGGCAGCGTCAGTTTCTTCGGGGCATTTGCCATTGGATCGCCTTTCACAAGACACTTTTGACGGACCAGATCTGGTCCATATAGCTTTTGATCGTGCGGTCTGACGAAAAGAACCCGGATTGCGCCGTGTTCATGACCGCCATCCTGACCCAGCGATCCCGGTCACCATAGGCTGCATCGGCCTTGGCCTGCGCATCGACATAGGCGTCGAAATCGGCCGCCACGAGGAAATAGTCGTGGTGCCAGACGCGGTGAACCAGCCCGTGATATCGGTCTGGTTGTTCGGGGCTGAACCGCCCCTCGGCGATGGTTTGCAGAACGTTTTGCAGGGTCTGACTTGCCTCGATCGCCTTGCGCGAATGATCGGGGTCTTCGCGGCGCTTTGCCACCTCGTCCGTCGTCAGGCCGAACAGGAAGAAGTTTTCTGCCCCCACTTCTTGCAGGATTTCGACGTTTGCGCCGTCGAGTGTGCCAATCGTCGGTGCGCCGTTGATCATGAATTTCATGTTGCCGGTGCCCGACGCCTCTTTCCCGGCTGTCGAGATCTGTTCAGACAGGTCGGAGGCCGGGATCAGATGTTCGGCCATGCTGACGTTATAGTTGGCGGGATAGATGATCTTCAGATTGTCACCGACCACCGCATCATTGTTCACAACTTCGGCCACGTCATTGATCAGATGGATGATTTCCTTGGCCACGGCATAGCCGGGCGCGGATTTGCCGCCGAAAATCTTGACGCGCGGCACCCAGTTGCCTGTCGGGTTGGCGCGGATCGCCTGCCAGCGGGCGATGGTTTCCAGGATATTCAAAAGCTGTCGTTTGTATTCGTGAATCCGCTTGATCTGCACATCGAACATGGCGTCGGGGCTGATCTTCACTCCGCACTGCGCCAGCGTCCAATCCTGCAGGGCAATCTTGTTCGTGCGTTTGGCGGCATCAAAGGCGGTGCGAAAGCCCTTGTCGTCGGCATGTTTGGCAAGCCCGCCCAACCTGTCGAGATCGTTTTCCCATCCGTCGCCGATGGTGTCGGTGATCAGGGCAGACAGCGGGCGGTTGCACATTTTCAGCCAGCGGCGCGGGGTCACGCCGTTGGTCTGGTTGATGATCCGTCCGGGGTGCAGCGCGTTGAGTTCTGGGAACAGGTTCTTCTTGATCAGGTCGGAATGCAGCGCCGAAACGCCGTTCACCTTGTGCGACATGATGAAGGCAAGTTCGCCCATCCGCACTTCGTGGTGTTTGACGATGCCCACATAATGCGGGCGGGCGGGATAGGTGCGGCGATGCCAGCTGTCGATGCGTTCGACGATCTGCATGTGGCGCGGCAGGACGTTGCCGAAGGTAAAAGTGGCCCACCGCTCCAACGCTTCGGGCAGCAAGGTGTGGTTGGTGTAGCCAAGACAGGCGCGCGCGGTTTCCAGCGCGTCGTCAAACTCCATCCCGTGTTCGTCTGACAGAAGGCGGATCAGTTCCGGCCCTGCAATCGCGGGATGCGTGTCGTTCATCTGGATTGCGACGTGACGGGGCAGATCGCGCAGGTTGGAGTGGCTGGCGGTGAACCGCCGCAGAATATCTTGCAAGGCGGCCGAGGTCAGGAAGAATTCCTGTTTCAGGCGCAATTCCTTGCCCTGATAGGTGGTGTCGTCAGGGTAAAGCACCCGGCTGATGGTACGGGCCAGCGTTTCGGGTTCCGCCGCCGCCGCGTAATCACCGCGATTAAACCGCTCCAGATCGAACTGGGTGGTCGGTTTGGCCCCCCACAGACGCAGCGTGTTGGCCCATTTGCCCTGCCAGCCCACGACGGGCGTGTCATGCGCGCTCGCGATCACGGTTTCGCCCGGCGTCCACACCTCGCGCCCGTCTTTCGTGCGCACTTCGCCCTTGAAGCCGATGGTATAGGCGGCCTCGGGCCGTTCGAATTCCCACGGGTGGCGCTGGTTGAGCCAGTCTTCCGGGGTTTCGACCTGGCGCCCGCCTTCGAATCGCTGCCGGAACAAGCCGTGCTCATAGCGGATGCCGTATCCATAGGCGGGGCACCCCAGTGTTGCCATGGATTCCATGAAACAGGCGGCCAGCCGGCCCAACCCGCCGTTGCCAAGCGCCGCATCGGGTTCATCTTCGACAAGCGTGCTGAAATCATGGCCAAGTTCGGTCATCGTCTGTTCGGCAATGTCGCGCAGGCCAAGGTTGACAGTGGCATCTTCAAGGATGCGCCCGATCAGGAATTCCATCGAAAGATAATAGACCCGCTTGTGATCCTGCCCCCAGGTGGCGCGTGTCGAAGCGAACCACGGTTCCATGATGCGGTCACGGATGGCGTAGGACAGCGCCATGCGCCAGTCATAGATGCTCGCGTGGTCGGCGTCCTTGCCCAGCGTATAGGTCAGATGGCGCAGCACATCGGTTTTCAGCAAGTCGGGAGTAAGTTGCATATCTTTCAACGACACGTGTCCTCAGGGTTTGCGCCAAGATCTTGTGACAGGCGTCTTGTTCATTTTTACTGGCCGGACACCGTCCGATCCGGCCCGTCTTCCCGCCCTCCCGTGCAGGTCAACGTCCGTTCCCCTAGGGTTAGCGCAATCGCCGCCGTAAATCACGCCGTATATTCAGGCACATTTTGAATGGCTTACGCGGTTCAAAGCGGTTTGGGCGCAGACCGCGCTGCGCAAATGATGGGCAGAGCGCCGACTCAGCCGGTGAACCTGCCCGCAGTCAGCCGCCCCAGGTTTGCTGCAACACACGCACCCAGTTGTCCCAGGTAAGCTTTTGCATCAGATCGGGGCCATAGCCGTGGTCGATCATTGCCTGCGTCAGGTTTGGCAGGCCGGTCACATCACCGATGCCCTTTGGCAATTCCGCACCATCGAAATCCGACCCAAGGCCAACGTGATCTTCGCCCAGATGTTCGATCAGATGGTCAAGATGGGCCAGCACATCCTCCCACCCCATGTCGGACGACCGTTTGCCATCGCGGCGCAGGAAGACGGTGGCAAAGTTCAGGCCCACCATGCCGCCCGAATCCTTGATAGCGGCGAGTTGCTGATCGGTCAGGTTGCGGGTGGACGGGGTCACGGCGTGGGCGTTGGAATGGGTGGCCACCAGCGGTGCATCCGACATGCCCGCCACATCCCAGAACCCCGCCTCGTTCAGGTGGCTGAGGTCGACCATGATGCGCAGCGCGTTGCATTCGCGGATCAGGCGCTTGCCCGCAGCGGTCAGGCCCGGCCCGGTATCGGGGGAGCCCGGAAACTTGAACGGGACGCCGTGGCCAAAGATCGTCGGCCGCGACCAGACCGGACCGAGCGACCGCAGGCCAAGCTGGTAAAAGGCATGCAGCGCATCAAGATCGGCGTCGATCGCCTCGGCACCTTCCATATGCATGATGCCCGCAATTACGCCGTCGGCGCGAGCCTGTTCGATGTCGGCCACCTTGTGACACAGGCGGAACTGCCCGCCCGAGGCGCGCTCCATCCACAAAAGATGCCCCGCGCTGGCAAAGGCCACCGCCTGCGCCGTGGCCAGCGGGATCGTTGCGGGAAGGGGCAGATTGTAGGGCGGATTGTTCATGATGGCGTCGCGGTCTGCACCATCCGGGTCGGACGGGGACGGGACATAGATGGCAAAGAACCCGGCGGCGAACCCGCCCGCCTTCATCCGGGGAAGATCAAGGTGACCCTTGCCTTCGCCCGTCACCCAGATCGCCTGACGGTTCGCGGGGTCGAGATGCAGGCGCAAAAGAATGTCGTTGTGACCATCGAAGACGGGCATCAAAGGGCGTGTGGTCATGGACGGGGTTCCTTCGCAAATCGCCGGGCAAGGGGTGGACCGGCCCGGCCAACCTGCCACGCCCGCGCCGGATTGACCAGTGACGGGCACGCGGCGGTGACGCATCGGTCTGCGTATTTGCCAGCACATCCTGTTGCAACTTTGCGGCTTTTGCAGCGAAACGTGACGGCAAAGCGGGTTTTTTGCACTTGCCCCTTGGCCGATTCCGACTTAGCGCGTCACATCAGCGTCATAAGCGGGCCTTGAGGTTGCCACAACGGGCAATCATGACAAGATCAAGGCTGCGTTGACCAAGTATGGCAAGGCGACAAGGCCCGGTACAGGGCCACGGCAGACGGAGCAGACGATGGCAAAGACCCCGACAAAACCAGTCCCCCAGCAGGGCGGACAATCCAGCGCCCCGGCCCAGCAACAGGGCAGCAGCGCACCCGCCCAACCGCAGCAGGGTGCCCCGATCATCCGCGACTGGGCCGCGTTCTGAACACGCGTCCCGCGGGGTGATCTGACGGTTCCGCCTGCGGGCGGGACCTTGATTTGCATGGGTTGGCGTGGTGATACTGCGTCACCATGGCGACACCGATCACCCAACTTCCCAATCTTGGCCCGGCATCCGAAGCGTCCTTCGCCCGTGCTGGCATCACGACAGCCGAAGAAATTCGCGCCCTTGGCGCGCATGAGGCGTACCGGCAGCTTGTCTTGAATGGCACGGTGCCGCATTTCATAGGCTATTATGTTCTGGTGATGGCCCTGCAGGGTCGCCCTTGGCATGACTGCAAGGGCGACGAGAAAAAGGCGCTGCGCGTGCAGTTCGACGCGCTGAAGGCCGAGGTCGCGGGCAGCGGGCGCGCGCCGAACCATGCGCTCGAATCCGCGCTCAATATGTTGGGTGTGGTGCAAAAAGCCGCTGTGCGGCGTTAGCGATCTGTCAGCGCAACCAACCCGGCGCGGAACCGCGCCGCGTTGCGGGCATAGCCTGCCGCCGACGCCAGCAGCCTTTCGCGCGCAGGGCCGTCCAGTTCACGCACGACGCGCCCCGGTGCGCCCATCACAAGCGATCCGTCGGGAATGACCTTGCCTTCGGTGATCAGGCTTCCCGCGCCGATCAGACAGCCCTGCCCGATCACGGCACCGTTCAGAATGGTGGCCCCCATGCCGATCAAGGTGCCGTCGCCGATGGTGCAGCCGTGCAGCATGGCCTTGTGCCCGACAGTGCAGTTTGCACCGATGGTCAGGGGAAAGCCCCAGTCGGTATGGAGGACAGAGTTTTCCTGAATGTTGGTTCCGGGCCCCACCACAATCGCCTCGTTGTCACCACGCAGGGCGGCCCCGAACCAGACCGACGCCCCTGCCCCGAGCGTCACGCGGCCCATCACATGCGCGCCGGGGGCGATCCAGGCGGTGGGGTCGATGTCGGGGGCGGTTCCGTCAAGGGAATAGATCATCGCGCTTCAAACTCTCCGTTCAGGCTGCGCACGAATTCTGCAAGATGGGGTTGGCGGTCGCGGCGCAGACGTTCCGCCTGCAGGATCGTGGTCAGGGCGGCAAAGGCCATGTCCAGATCATCGTTGATCAGAACATAGTCATATTCGGCCCAATGGCTGATTTCATCGCGGCTTTTGGCCATGCGGCCCGCGATCACGGCGTCACTGTCCTGCCCGCGCATCCGCAGGCGACGTTCCAGTTCCGCGATGGAGGGCGGCAGCACGAACACCGACACCACATCGCGCCCAAGGGCCGAGTTGCGGATTTGTTGCCCGCCCTGCCAGTCGATGTCGAACAGGGTATCGCGGCCTTCGTGCAGCGCCGTCTCGACCGGTTCGCGCGGGCTGCCATAAAGGTTGTCGAACACCTCGGCATGTTCCAGCATCTGCTGGCTGGCCACCAGTTCATCAAATTCGGCGCGGCTGCGGAAATAGTATTCGCGCCCGTCCACCTCGCCCGCGCGGGGGGGGCGTGTGGTCGCGGATACCGAAAACCGGATCGTGGGATCCCACGTCATCAACCGCCGCGCCAGGGTGGATTTGCCTGCGCCCGACGGCGAGGACAGGATGAGCAAAAGACCACGCCGCGCCATCATCACTCCACGTTCTGCACCTGTTCGCGCATCTGATCTATGACGACTTTCAGGTCAAGCCCGATGCGTGTCAGGGCAATGGACTGGGCCTTGGAACAGAGCGTGTTTGCCTCGCGCATGAATTCCTGCATCAGAAAGTCGAGCTTGCGGCCAACCGGCCCGGTTTCGGCTAACAGCGCCCGTGCGGCGGCGACGTGGGCGGTTAGCCGATCCAGTTCCTCGGTCACGTCGGCCTTTACGGCGATCAGGGCGATTTCCTGCAGCAGGCGGGCCGGATCGACGCCGGCAGCGGTATCAAGGACGCGGGCTAGGGCACCCTGCACGTGCGTCTGCATGGCCGCAGTGCGGGCGTCCGCCATCGCCTGCGCATCAAGGACCAGACCGGCGATCTGATCCACCTGCGCGACCAGCAACCGCGACAATGCAGCGCCTTCCTGCGCGCGCATCGCATGAAAGGCGTCCAGAACGGCGGGAAGATGGGCCAATAGTGCGGTGCGCAGCGGGCCACTGTCCATGTCTTCGGCAGAACCGGTGTCCATGACGTGCCGCATCGCCAGAACATCAACGGCACTGGCCGGTGTCAGGGCAACTCCGCCGGTGGTGGCCGCCGCTTCGACCTGCGCCATTGCGGCGAGTGCGGAACGAAGCGCGCCTGCGTTGATGCGCAGGGCGGGCGGGGCGCTGTCATCGCGGGCGAGTTTCAACGTCAGACTGACATTGCCGCGTGTCTGCAAGGGTGCCATCACTGCGCGAACGCCCGCCTCCAGCCCGTCGATCCAGTCTGGCAGGCGCAGGCGCAGATCAAGCCCCTTGCCATTCACCGACCGCACATCCCAGACCCAGGACCAGCCTTCGATCTGGGCCGATGCCGTGACAAAACCGGTCATTGAACGCGTCATTGTGCGGTATCCTTTGGCGGGCTTGGGCGGCCCGTTTACCAATTCCCCAGAAACCCCGCCAAATCCAGTGCAAAACGGTGTATTAACGATTGGGTAACCAGTGTTGGACGAGTGTTAACCAAAGGGATTGCAACAATCCCGAACAAGGTGCAGGCCAGATGTTGATTTCATTTCCCACAGTCGACCGGGTTGCGCGGCAGCCGAAGGCACAGCCCGCACAGGGCCAGTGGACGGCCCCGTTGGCGCAAGTGCGCGCCTATTGGGCGGCGCTGTGTCAGGATGGCTTGCCGCCGTTTCGCGCGCAGATTGACCCGCGCGGCATCGACACGGCGCTGGGCGGGGCGTTTATCGTGGAACGTGTGGCCCCGGGTGTGGGCCGTTTGCGGATTGCGGGGATGCTTTTGGCCGATCTTGCCGGGTGCGATCCACGCGGCCTGCCCCTGTCGGTGCTGTTCGAACCGCAGGCCCGGCGGGTGATGGCGGGGATAGTTGATCAGGTCTTTGACGATAGCGCGCAAATGGACCTGACGCTTGCCGCCGAACGGCACATCGGGCGCAGCACGCTCGACGCGCAACTGCTTCTTTTGCCGCTGCGAAGCCAGCCCGGCACGCCGCCGCTGGCACTGGGCTGTATTGCGATGTCAGGCGATCCCGGTCGCCGGGCGCGGCGGTTTCACATCGCGGGATCAACTGCAACCGCAATGCCGGTGCTGTCTGCAACCACCGATCCGCGCCCTGCTGAACCGCGCTGGATGTTGCAAGGCGAACTGGCCGAAAGCAGCCGCCAGTTTGACGATGCCAGGGAACCGCAGGCCGCCCCCCATCTTCGCCTTGTGACACCGCGCGACTAGTCAGGCGCAACGAGAAACGGGGCGCATCCGCCCCGTTCTGTCACAGCGCCATGCGGCGCGATGTCTGCCGAAGGGCGGAAAGTTCCTCGGCCACCAGAAACGCGAGCTCAAGCGACTGGCTGGCATTCAGGCGCGGGTCGCAGGCGGTGTGGTACCGATCCGACAGATCCTCGTCCGTGACTGCGCGCAGGCCGCCGGTGCATTCGGTGACGTCCTGCCCTGTCATTTCAAAGTGGACGCCGCCGGGAATCGTCCCCTCGGCCGCGTGAATCCCAAAGAATTCGCGCACTTCGCGCAGCACAGATTCGAACGGGCGCGTCTTGTAGCCGGACGCCGCCTTGATCGTGTTGCCGTGCATCGGATCGCAGGTCCACAGGACATTGGCGCCTTCTTCGCGCACGGTGCGGATCAGGCGGGGCAGGTTTTCCCCAACCTTGCCCGCCCCAAACCGCGCGATCAGCGTCAGGCGGCCCAGTTCGTTTTCCGGGTTCAGTTTTGCCATCAGCACCTTGAGATCGTCTGCCGTGGTGGTCGGGCCACATTTCAGACCGATGGGGTTTTGCACGCCCCGGCAGAATTCGACATGCGCGCCGTCAGGCTGACGGGTGCGGTCGCCGATCCAGATCATGTGACCTGACCCTGCCACCGGCAGGCCGGTGATGCTGTCGATCCGGCACAGCGCCTCTTCGTATTCCAGAAGCAGGGCTTCGTGGCTGGTGTAGAAATCGACCGTCGCAAGGTGGTGCGACGTCGTGCTGTCCACGCCTGCCGCCCCCATGAAATCAAGCGCATCGCTGATGCGGTTGGACAGTTCGCGGTAACGGTCGGCCTTGTCATGTTCCGCAAAGCCCAGCGTCCAGGCGTGAACGCGGTGAATGTCGGCAAAGCCGCCGGTGGAAAACGCGCGCAGCAGGTTCAGGCTGGCCGCCGCCTGCGTATAGGCCTGCAGCATCCGGGCCGGATCGGGCACGCGGGCGTCGGGTGTGAAATCGAACCCGTTGATGATGTCACCACGGTAGCTTGGCAGTTCGACGCCGCCGATCACTTCAGTGCCAGCCGAACGCGGCTTGGCGAATTGCCCGGCCATGCGGCCGACCTTCACCACCGGCACTTTCGCGCCATAGGTCAGGACGACGGCCATCTGCAGCATCACGCGGAACGTGTCGCGGATGTTGTCGGCCGAGAATTCGGCAAAACTTTCGGCGCAGTCACCGCCCTGAAGCAGGAATGCCTTGCCTTCCGAAGCGGCACCCAGTGCCTTTTTAAGGCGGCGCGCCTCGCCCGCAAAAACGAGCGGCGGGTATTTGGCGAGTTGTGCCTCGACCACGCCCAACGATGCTGCATCAGGATAATCCGGCATTTGCACCCGTGGTTTCGCGCGCCAGTCGGATTTGGTCCATGCCTTTGTCATCTGTCGTCTCCGTGCACTCCGGCCAGGCCGGCAAACATTGCTCTGTCACGGCGCGGGGTATAGGGGATTTGCCCGTGTCAGCAAAGGGCGAAAGCGACGCTCGCGCATGGAACTCCCCTTGCGATGGGGGTGGATTGCTGTAGTTTGCCGCCAGAAACGACATATAAAGGTCGCAAGATGGCTTTCGGGGAACAGCGCGCCACACAGTCGCGCAAGGATCAGGGGCCACGCCGGTTCGTGTTTCTGCTTTTGGACCAGTTCACGCTTTTGTCGTTTTCCAGTGCCATCGAACCGCTGCGGATTGCGAATTATGTGGCCGGGACACCGCTTTATTCCTGGGTTCTGGCGGGTGAACAGGGAACCGAGGCGATGAGTTCGAACGGCGCATCGTTCAAGCTGCACATGGGGTTGGGCGACCTCATGCGGGATGACACGCTGATGGTGTGCGGCGGCCTTGATGCGCCGCGCGCGGCGACGCGGGGCGTTCTGTCATGGCTTCGGCGCGAGGCGCGGCGCGGTGTCATCGTGGGCGGTCTTTGCACCGGGGCCTATGCGGTGGCGAAGGCGGGCCTTCTGGAAGGTCGCAAGGCGACGATCCACTGGGAAAATCAGGACGGGTTTCTGGAAGAATTCGAAAAGGTCACGCTGACGAAATCGGTGTTCGTGATCGACGGCAACCGCCTGACGAGCGCGGGGGGCACAGCGTCGCTTGACCTTATGCTCAAGATCATTGCCGAAGATCATGGCGAGGAACTGGCCAATACGGTGGCGGATCAGTTGATCTATTCCGCGATCAGGACCGATCAGGACACGCAGCGCCTGTCAATCCCGACGCGCATCGGGGTGCGCCACCCCAAGCTGAGCCAGGTGATCCAGATGATGGAAAACAACATCGAAGATCCGATCAGCCCCGCCGATCTGGCCGACGACGTGGGCATGTCGACGCGGCAGCTTGAGCGGTTGTTTCGCCGTTATCTGAACCGCAGTCCGAAACGGTATTACATGGAACTGCGCCTGCAAAAGGCGCGCAATTTGCTGATGCAGACGGATATGAGCGTGATCAACGTGGCGCTTGCCTGCGGGTTTGCCAGCCCGTCGCATTTTTCCAAATGCTACCGGTCACACTATAACACGACGCCCTACCGGGAACGCGGGACGCAAGGGTCGGGCCTTCCAGGCGGGCGGTTGTCGATTTAAGGCATCAGCGGGCAAGGCGGTAGACGCCGCCTTCGGTGACCGACAGGAACCAGATCGACCCGTCAGGCGCCTGCCGCACGTCGCGCACCCGGCCGGAACATGTCGCCGGAATAGATCATCAGACCGGAGGGCGCGATGGACGGGTCCCAGTAATGCACGGGCTGTTCCAGGCCGGGGGCCGTGGTGCCCACACCAATCGGGCTGTCGTCGTAATCCTTGCCATAGGTGATCACAGGCCAGCCATAGTTCGCCCCGGCGCGGACAAGATTAAGCTCGTCCCCGCCCTGCGCGCCGTGTTCCACGACCCAAAGCTGCCCGGTGTCGTCAACCGCAACACCCTGCGGATTGCGGTGGCCCATCGAATAAACGCCGTCCAGTGCGCCGTCGATGGCGGTCAGGGGCGCGCCGTCGCGCGTCAGATGAAACACCTTGCCATTGGCAAGCGTGGGGTCTTGGGCGAGATCACCGCTGCCGCGTTCGCCGCTTGTCAGAAACAGGGTGCCATCAGCGGCCTCGACCACGCGGGTGCCAAAATGAATGTCGCTTTGATCGGGTACCGGATCGCGGAACAGTTCGGCAAACCCCTCCAGTTGCGTGCCGTCTTCGGACAGGGTGCCACGGCCAAGCGTGGTGACCGCGCCGCCATCGACCGGCTGGGCATAGGTCAGATAGACGGCGCGCGACGTGCCAAAATCGCGCGGCACCATCACGTCCAGAAGGCCGCCCTGCCCTTCGGCGAACACCTCGGGCGTGCCGGTAACCTCCACTTCCTCACTTTCTGTCATGCGCAACAGGCGACCGTCCCGTTCCGTCACAAGAAACGATCCGTCCGGCAGGAAGGCCAGACCCCAGGGTTCATCCAGCCCCGCAGCCATTTGCGTGATTTGCAGCGGGCCTGCCGATGTTTGCAATGTCTGAGCCAGCGAAGGCTGCGAAATCAGTCCGAACGCCGCCACTGTGCCAAGTGTTTTCCACGGGATCATCTGGTGGCCTTTTCGTCTGGTCTTTGGCCCAACATGGGAAACGTCGGGGCGATACCAAGGCAACTGGCAGGAATGTGATAGCCGTTCGCCGGCAAGACGAAACAAAATGCGGCAATCGTGCCGATTTTAGATGCTTTTCTTTTGCGGGGCCGCACACTAGTTTGCGTCAGGATTTTCGTCCGACATGGGAGTATAAAATGAAAAAACTGCTACTCGCGACTGCGGCCACCGCCTTGGTGGCTGGCGCGGCCAACGCCGAAGAAGTGAAACTGGGCCTGCTGATCGGCTTTACCGGTGCGATTGAATCGCTGACCCCGGCGATGGCTGCGGCCAGCGAAATCGCGGTCAAGGAAATCAACGACAGTGGCAAATTCCTGGGCGGGTCCACAATCACCCTCGTTCGCGGCGACACCACCTGCACCGACGCTGCTGCAGCAACCGCCGCGGCCGAGCGTCTGATCACCACCGAAGGTGTCAAGGGCATCATTGGCGGCGACTGTTCGGGTGTAACCGGCGCTGTCTTGCAGAACGTGGCGCGTCCGAACGGCATCGTCATGGTATCGCCCTCGGCCACGTCGCCCGCGCTGACCACCGCCGAAGATGACGACCTGTTCTTCCGCACCGCCCCATCCGACGCCCGCGAAGGCGAAGTGGCGGCGATGATCATGACGGAACGCGGCGTGAAATCGGCGGCCCTGACCTATACCAACAACGACTATGGCAAGGGTCTGGCCGAAGCCATTCAGGCGGCCTTCACGGCGGCTGGCGGCAAGATCACGATTTCGGCCGCGCATGAAGACGGCAAGGCCGACTATTCCGCCGAAGTAGGCGCACTGGCTGCGGCGGGCGGCGATCTGCTGATCGTGGCAGGCTATCTTGATCAGGGCGGCGCTGGCATCATCCAGGGCGCGCTTGACAGCGGCGCGTTCAGCACCTTCGAACTGCCGGGCGGCATGGTGGGCGACAGCCTGGCCGAAAAGTTCGGCGCGTCGATCAACGGTTCGTATGGCCAGATTGCCGGTTCCGACAGCGCCGGTGCCACAACGTTCGAAACGATGGCAACTGCCGCCGGTTTTGACGGAACGTCGGCCTATTCGCCGGAATCCTATGATGCGGCAGCGTTGATCGCGCTGGCGATGGCCAAGGCCAATTCGTCGGACCCGGCCGTCTACAAGGCCGAGATCATGACAATCGCTAACGGCCCGGGCGAAAAGATCTATCCGGGCGATCTGGCAAAGGCGCTTGATCTGATTGCCGCCGGCACCGCCATCGACTTTGAAGGTGCGACCGCCGTGCAACTGATCGGCCCGGGCGAAAGCGCCGGACGTTACCGCGAAGTCGAAATCAAGGACGGCAAGTTCGAAACGATCGGCTTCCGTTGATCTTCGACGTTTAACCACTGTTGCCCGGCTGCAGATTTGCGGCCGGGCTTCGTTTTGAGAAGACACCGGCGCAAAGCCGGGATGCTTGCATCGGGGAACTGCCATGATCGTCGTCGACGACCTGCATCGCCATTTTGGCGGCTTTCATGCCGTTGACGGGGCGTCGATCCGTATTGAAACCGGGTCCATCACCGGGCTGATCGGGCCGAACGGGGCAGGCAAGACGACACTGTTCAATGTGATTGCAGGCCGCCTTGCGCCCACGTCTGGGCGCGTCACGATGGACGGAGAGGATATCACCGGCCTTCCGCCGCACGAACTGTTCGCAAAGGGCCTGCTGCGGACCTTCCAGATCGCGCATGAATTCGGGTCGATGACGGTGCGGGAAAACCTGATGATGGTGCCGCCGCGCCAGTCAGGTGAAACGCTGTGGAACGCCTGGTTCCGGCGCAGCACAGTCGCAGCCGAAGAACGCGCCCTGCGCGACAAGGCGGATGAGGTTTTGGAGTTTCTGACCATCGGCCATCTGGCCGACCAGAAGGCGAGCCAGATTTCCGGCGGTCAGAAAAAGCTTCTGGAACTGGGCCGCACGATGATGGTGGATGCCAAGATCGTGTTTCTGGACGAGGTTGGCGCAGGCGTGAACCGCACGCTTTTGAACACCATCGGTGATGCGATTGTCAGACTGAACAAGGAACGCGGCTACACCTTTTGCGTGATCGAGCATGACATGGATTTTATTGCACGGCTGTGCAACCCGGTGATCGTGATGGCGGAAGGGCGGGTTCTGGCACAGGGCACGGTGGCCGAAGTAAAGGCAGATGAACGGGTGATCGAGGCGTATCTGGGCCGGGGTCTGAAGAACAAGGTGATGGCCAATGGCTGAGCCGTTCCTGATTGGCGACACGATGACGGGGGGTTACGGCCCCGTGGACATTCTGCATGGCTGCACGATTGCCGTGGAAAAGGGCGAAATCGCCGTGATTGTCGGCCCCAACGGCGCGGGCAAATCGACCGCAATGAAGGCCGTGTTCGGTATGTTGAAGCTGCGCGGCGGGCATGTCCGGCTTGCAGGGGAAGACATCACGGCGCTGTCGCCGCAAGACCGGGTTGCCAAGGGCATGGCCTTTGTGCCGCAGACCCACAACATATTCACCTCCATGACCGTCGAGGAAAATCTGGAGATGGGCGCATTCCTGCGCCGCGACGATATCAAGGTGACGCTGGAACAGGTGTATCACCTGTTTCCCATCCTGCGCGACAAGCGGCGTCAGGCGGCGGGCGAACTGTCCGGTGGTCAGCGCCAGCAGGTTGCCGTCGGGCGGGCGCTGATGACCCAACCCAAGGTTCTGATGCTTGACGAGCCGACTGCAGGTGTGTCGCCCATTGTGATGGACGAGTTGTTCGACCGCATCATCGAAGTTGCGCGGACCGGAATTTCCATTCTGATGGTGGAACAGAACGCCCGTCAGGCGCTGGAAATCGCCGACAAGGGTTTTGTGCTGGTCCAAGGCTCCAACCGTTTTACCGACACCGGGGCGGCCCTGATGGCCGACCCGGACGTTCGGCGTTCATTTCTGGGGGGCTAGGCGCATGACCACATCCACCGCCCCCGCCTGCGAGGACCATTCCCGATGGATATTCTGAACGCCCTCGTCGCCTTCCTGAACTTTGTCGTGGTGCCGGCCACCGCTTACGGCGCGCAGCTGGCGCTGGGTGCGCTGGGGGCCACGCTGATCTACGGCATCCTTCGGTTTTCCAACTTTGCCCATGGCGACACGATGGCCTTTGGCACGATGATCACCATTCTGATGACCTGGTGGTTCCAAAGCATGGGAATAGGCCTTGGCCCCCTGCCCACCGCCCTGCTGGCCATGCCGTTCGGGATTGCGGCGACGGCGCTGTTCGTTCTGGGCACCGACAGGGTGGTCTACCGTTTTTATCGAAAGCAGCGCGCGGCTTCGACGATTTTTGTGATCGTGTCGCTGGGGGTGATGCTGATCATGAACGGCATCGTGCGGCTGATCATCGGGGTCGATGATCAGGATTTTTCCGATGGCGCGCGGTTTGTGATTTCGGCGGGTGATTTCAAGACGGCGACAGGACTGGCCGAAGGGCTGGCGATCAAGACGACGCAGGCGATCACGCTTGTCACCGCGATCATCGTGGTGGTCTGGCTGTTCTGGTTCCTGAACCGCACGCGCACCGGCAAATCCATGCGCGCCTTTTCGGACAACGAAGATCTGGCGCTGCTGTCGGGCATCAGTCCCGACCGTGTGGTTGCCGTGACATGGATCATCACCGCCGCCCTGGCGACAATTGCGGGGGTTTTGTACGGGCTGGACAAGTCGTTCAAACCGTTCGTGTATTATCAGCTTTTGCTGCCAATCTTTGCTGCGGCCATTGTTGGCGGGCTTGGCAATCCTATCGGGGCGATTGCGGGCGGGTTCATCATCGCGTTCAGCGAAGTGGGCGTGACCTATGCGTGGAAAAAGGTCGTCACCTATCTGGTTCCCGAAAGCTGGGCACCGGATGGATTGGTGCAGTTGATGTCGACCGATTACAAATTCGCCGTCAGTTTCACCATCCTGATTGTTGTGTTGCTGTTCATGCCCACGGGCATCTTCAAAGGGAAGTCGACATGAACCGCCGAAATATCGTGCTGTTTGCCGCAGTCGCGCTTCTGTTTGTGGCGACGGGCGTGTTTCAGACTTGGAACACCTCGCTTTACATTCTGAACACGGCGCTGATTTCGGCCATTCTGGCGATGGGCGTGAACATGCAGTGGGGCTATGCCGGATTGTTCAATACCGGGGTCATGGGGTTCACCGCACTGGGCGGCCTTGGCGTCGTGCTGGTGTCGGCGCGCCCGGTGACCGAGGGTTGGCAGGCGGGCGGGTCGGGTATTCTCGCCGGGCTGTTCATCGGCGCAGCAAGCGTTGCCGTCGCCATCTTTGCCTATAACCGGATGCGTCCCGGCCGCACGCGCACATTGGCTGTGATCGGCATGATCGTGGTGGGCTTCATCCTGTACCGGATGGTGTTCGACCCCAGTGTCACGGCGACCGAGGCGAACGACCCCGCCGCCGCCGGAAATCTGGGTGGGCTTGGCCTGCCATCGCTTGTGGCCTGGCCGATCGGGGCGCTGATGGCGGCGCTTGCGGCCTGGGCCATCGGCAAGACGGCCCTTGGCCTGCGGTCGGACTATCTTGCCATTGCCACCCTTGGTATTGCCGAAATCATCGTTTCCGTGATGAAAAACGAAGACTGGCTGGCGCGCGGCGTCAAGATGGTCACCGGCCTGCCCCGGCCCTGGCCCGTGCCATACGAAGTGGAACTTCAAAAGGAATCCTGGTTCGTCGATCTTGCCACCGGCTGGGGGTTCGAACCGATGACGGCGTCGGCCATTCTGGTCAAGCTAATCTATGCGGTGCTGTTCACGCTGGTGCTGATTGCCCTTGTCTGGCTGGCTGAACGCGCGCTCAATTCCCCCTGGGGGCGGATGATGCGCGCAATCCGCGATAACGAAGTCGCGGCCGAGGCGATGGGCAAAGACGTGACGCGCCAGCATCTTCTGATCTTCATTCTCGGCTCGGCTGTGATCGGGCTCGGTGGGGCGATCATGGTGTCGATGCATGGCATCCTGAACCCCGGAACCTACAACCCGCTTGGCTTTACCTTTCTGGTCTGGGTGATGGTGATCGTGGGCGGGTCCGGCAACAACTGGGGGGCCATCCTTGGTGCGCTTCTGATCGGCTGGTTGTGGCAGATGGCAGAAACCGTGGGACCAACCCTGATGGCCGTGGCCACTGCCGACATGGGCGACGGGCCGTTCAAGCAACATCTGGTGGATTCCGCACCGCATCTGCGGTTGTTGACCGTCGGGGTGATCCTTCTGGTGGTGTTGCGGTTCAATCCGCGCGGGCTGATCCCCGAAAAATAGCGGCACTTCAGTTGCGACATTTTTTGTCGCCACGACACATGACCTGCCCCCGCACCACCGCCAAGGTGGCGCAGTAAAATCAGGGAGTGTTTGCATGAAATCCCATGCCCGTGTTGTGGTCATTGGTGGCGGTGTCGTTGGTTGTTCGGTGCTGTATCACCTGACCAAACTCGGCTGGTCCGATGTCATGCTGATCGAACGGTCGGAGCTGACCTCGGGTTCGACATGGCACGCGGCGGGCGGGTTTCACACCCTGAACGGCGACACCAACATGGCCGCCCTTCAGGGGTATACCATTCGCCTTTACAAGGAACTTGAGGCGATCACCGGCATGTCCTGCGGGTTGCACCACGTGGGTGGCATCACGCTTGCCGACAATCAGGAACGGTTCGACATGCTCAAGGCCGAACGGGCCAAGCATCGGTACATGGGCCTTGATACCGCGATCCTGACCCCTGCCGAAGTCGATCAGATGACCGATGGCATGGTGAACACCAAGGGCATCATTGGGGCGCTTTACGATCCGCTGGACGGGCATCTTGACCCCTACGGGACCACCCACGCCTATGCCAAGGCGGCCCGCATGGGCGGCGCGGAAATTGTGCTGCACAACCGCGTGCTGGAAACGAACCCCACGGCCGACGGTTGGGAAGTGGTGACGGAAAAGGGCACCGTGACCTGCGAACATCTGGTCAACGCGGCCGGTCTGTGGGCGCGCGAAGTGGGGGCCATGGCCGGGGTCTACCTGCCGCTTTTGCCGATGGCGCACCAGTATCTTGTGACCGATGACATACCCGAAATCGTCGCACGCGGCGGCCGCGAATTCCCGCATGTGATGGACCCGGGCGGCGAATCCTACCTGCGTCAGGAAGGCCGCGGGTTCTGCATCGGGTTTTATGAAAAGCCCTGCGAGGGGTGGGCGCTGGACGGCACGCCCTGGACCTTTGGGCAGGAGTTGTTCAACGAACAGTTCGAAAAAATCGCGGACAGCGTCGAATTCGCCTACAAACGCTTTCCCGCGCTGGAACGCGCCGGGGTCAAGCGTGTGATCCATGGCCCCTTTACCTTTGCGCCCGATGGCAACCCGCTGATCGGCCCTGTGCCGGGCTTGCGCAATTATTGGTCGGCCTGCGCCGTGATGGCCGGGTTCAGCCAGGGTGGCGGCATGGGTCTGTCGCTTGCGCAGTGGATGATCCATGGCGAGGTGGAACGCGACCCGCGCGGGTTCGACGTTGCCCGTTTTGGCACCTGGACAACGCCGGGTTATACTGTGCCCAAGGTGATCGAAAACTATCAGACACGGTTCAGCGTGGCCTACCCAAACGAGGAAAAGCCCGCCGCGCGCCCGTTCCGCACCACGCCGATGTACGACACCTTTACCGGACTGCGCGCCGTTTGGGGCCAGCAGTACGGGCTGGAAGTGGTCAACTATCACGCCCTGCCCGGCGAGCCTTTGTATGAAACGCCCACCTTCAA
This sequence comes from Gemmobacter sp., assembly GCA_031425195.1. GTDB lineage: Bacteria > Pseudomonadota > Alphaproteobacteria > Rhodobacterales > Rhodobacteraceae > JANPIX01. Next base: position 260,565 of record JANPIX010000026.1, read on the forward strand.
ACGCTCCAACGCATGGGACGCGACCAAGGCCGAAGTCATGGCCGTGCGAAACGGCGTCGGCATTAACGAGGTCCAGAATTTCGGCAAATACCGGGTGACCGGCCCGAACGCCCGCGCCTGGCTGGACCGCATCATGGCGGGGCTGATCCCCAAACCGGGCCGCCTGAGCCTGACGCCGATGCTGGCCCCTTCGGGCAAGATCATCGGGGATTTCACCGTTTCCGGCCTGTCAGAGACAGAGTTCCAACTGACCGCAAGCTATGGCGCGCAAGGCTGGCACGGCCGCTGGTTCGATCAGAACATGGCCAACGGCGTGCAGGTCGAAAACATCAGCGATGCCCGGTCGGGGTTCCAGATTGCCGGACCCAAGGCGCGCGATCTTTTGGCGCGGGTCACGCGGGCGGATGTGTCGGCGGCGGCGTTCCGGTTCATGGATGTGCGGCGCATGACGGTTGGCATGGCCGACTGTATTGTTCAACGCGTCAGCTATACCGCCGACCTTGGCTATGAAATCTATTGCGACCAGATGTCGGTGCGCCACCTGTGGGACACGCTGACCATGGCGGGGGCCGATCTGGGCCTGCGCCCGTTCGGGATGCGCGCGATGATGAGCCTGCGGCTCGACAAGTGGTTCGGGTCATGGGGGCGCGAGTTTTCGCCCGATTATACGCCCTGCGAAACCGGGCTTGACCGGTTCATCCGCTGGAACAAGGACGCCGACTGGTTCGGCAAAGCTGCGGCCACGGCGGAAAAGGCGGCAGGTCCAACGCGCAGGCTTGTAAGCCTGGTGGTTGAGGCTGCTGATGCCGACGTTGTTGCGTGGGAGCCGATCTGGCTTGACGGTGAGGTTGTCGGTTTCTGCACCAGCGGCGGGTTTTCGCACTTTACCGGCCTGTCGGTCGCGCAGGGGTTTCTGCCCGCGGACCGTATCGTGGATGGCCTTGCCGTCGAAGTCGAGATCCTGGGCGAACGCCGCGCGGCCAAGGTGCATCTTGCCCCCCTGTTCGACGCGGACGGCGCGCGGATGCGCGGCTGACGGTTTCCATGGCGGGCCCTTCGCGCTAGGCTGCGGCCATGGTGCATGACCCGGTCATCCTGATCCTTGCTGCGGGATCGTCTTCCCGCATGGGGGGGCGTGACAAGCTGTTGGAGGATGTGGACGGCGAACCATTGCTGCGCCGTCAGGTTCGGATCGCGGGCCAGACAGGGTGCCCGGTGCTGGCGACCCTGCCCCCGGACCGACCGGCAAGGGGGGCGGCGATTGCCGACCTGCCCATGACGCACCTGATCGTGCCGGATGCGGCGGCGGGCATGTCAGCCTCGCTTCGCCACGGGGTACAGGCGGCGCGACGACTTTGGCTCGATGCCAGCGGCCTGATGATCCTTCCCGCCGACATGCCGGATTTCACCGGGGCGGCGCTGCTGACAGTGATAAACGCGTTCCGCGCCAATCCGACAAAGATCGTTCGCGCCACCACGGCCGACGGGCGCGGCGGGCATCCGGCCATCTTTCCGGCGGATCTTTGGGCCGACCTTGCCCGCGCCAGCGGCGATACCGGCGGTCGGCACGTCCTGACCGGGCATGCCGACCGCATCCTGACAATTCCCCTGCCGGGGCAGATGGCAACAACCGATCTGGACACGCCCGAAGACTGGGACGCGTGGCGCAAGGCGCGGTCAGGCCGCGCCTAGCAGAACCCGCGCCTCATGCGCCTTGAGCGTCAGGCGGGCGGATTCAAACGCCTGCCCCTGCGCGGCCAGTTGCGGGAACAGCAACAACACCTCGTCCCGCGCGGCCTGATCCATCGCCGAAAGCATCCGCGTTGCGGGCTGGAAACTTTCAGACCAGGTGCCATCGACGCTCACAATCTCGTGCTGATCAAACAGAACATGCACATACGTGACACCTTCCGGTGGCGACAACCGGGTGATGCCCGGCTGGCCTATCATGTGAAGGGCCGCAACCAGCACCTCATGTTCGCCGAACAAAAGCTCGGTCTGCGCATCCGACACCAGCATCCGGTGCTGAGGCGACACGCGCATGTCACGCTGCGGGCTTTGCGGCCCGAACGTCCCTGCCGCAATCTGCACAGGCCGCAGGCTGGGCGTGACCACCAGTTCGGCTGCACTGACAACCCGCGTGCCAACCCAGCGAACCAGCTGATACCCGTGATCGCGGGTCAGGACCCGATCCCCGGCCTTGATAGTTTCCACAGGAACATCGCCAAATGCCGTCATCACGCGACTGCCGGCTGTAAAGCAGGGGATGATCTGTTCGATATTTGTGAACGCCATTGTCCCGATCAGGACATTATTTTCGTCGTAGAACTCGATCGTGCCGTTTTCGTGGTTTAGGGGATCGTAGTTGATGACGGTGTTGTCCTTGGTCCAACCAGTCGTCTTGCCGACCGACAAGTCGATCACGTCAAAGTCTTTGCCGTCGACATCCTCGTTGCCGTCGATGCTGTCGCCCGTGGTGACATCGTTGATGCCGACAAGGAACAGATCATCGCCCGCGCCACCGGCCAGCGAATCCGCGCCAGTACCGCCGGTGATGATGTCGTTCCCCGACCCGCCCGCCACGGTATCCGCCCCGTCGCCACCCGACAGCGTGTCGGCCTCGGCACCGCCGTCAAGGCTGTCGTTGCCGTCGCCGCCGAACAGCACGTCAGCCCCGTCGCCACCCGACAGCGTGTCGCTTCCCGTGTCACCCGCCAGCGTGTCACTACCGGCATCGCCCGACAGGCTGTCGTTGTTGTCGCCGCCCGAAAGGCTGTCGGCACCGTCGCCACCGCTGATCGTGTCGTTGCCGCCGTCACCGGAAACCGTATCGTCGCCTGCGTCACCGCTCAGATTGTCATTGCCGCCATCGCCGGAAATGCTGTCGGCACTGTCGCCGCCAAACGCGACGTCGTTCCCGGCACCGCCCGAAATCGTATCCGCACCTTCATTGCCCGACAGGGTGTCGGCATTGTCGCCGCCAGAAAGGCTGTCTGCACCCAACCCGCCCGAAAGCGAATCCGCGCCAATGTCACCATCAAGCGTATCGTCGCCGTCCCCGCCGACCAGCGTATCGTCACCGGTCCCGCCGACGAGCGAGTCGTTGTCCGCCCCGCCGTCAAGACTGTCGCCGCCATCGCCGCCAAACAGGGTGTCGCTGCCCGCATCACCCGCCAGCGTGTCGGCACCGACACCTATGCCACCGAACAACTGATCGTTGCCGTCGCCACCCGACAGAAGGTCGCTCTCCGACCCGCCATCAAGACTGTCGTTGCCAAGCCCGCCCGACAGGGTATCCACGCCGGTGTTGCCAAACAGCGTGTCGTCGCCCGCGTCCCCAGACAGCGAGTCGTTGTCCGCCCCGCCGTCAAGACTGTCGCCGCCATCGCCGCCAAACAGGGTGTCGCTGCCAGCATCGCCCGCCAGCGTGTCGGCACCGACACCTATGCCACCGAACAACTGATCGTTGCCGTCGCCGCCCGACAGAGAGTCGCTCTCCGACCCGCCATCGAGGCTGTCGTTCCCCGTGCCGCCGGACAGTGTGTCGCTGCCCGCTTCCCCCGCGAGCGTGTCGTCACCGCCGTCGCCTGCAAGGCTGTCGGTCCCATTGCCACCGGCAAGACTGTCGTTGTCGGCACCGCCGCTCAGCGTGTCGTTGCCGTCGCCGCCGAAAAGGGCGTCGTTACCCACATCGCCGGACAGCGAATCATTGAACACGCCCGTGCCGCCGAACAACTGGTCATTGCCGTCGCCGCCGAACAGCGTGTCATTCTCTGACCCGCCATCAAGGCTGTCGTTGCCCACGCCGCCCGAAAGGCTGTCGGTGCCGCCGTCGCCCTGCAACGTATCGTCGCCCGTGTTGCCGACAAGCGTGTCGGACCCTGCGCCACCGAACAGGCTGTCGTTGTCGGCACCGCCATCGAGGCTGTCGTCATCGTTGCCGCCGTAAAGCAGATCGTTGCCTGCATCACCTGCAAGCGTGTCATTGCCGTCGCCGCCGTCCAGACTGTCGATCCCGGCACCGCCGGAAAGACTGTCTGCCCCGGTATCCCCGACAAGCGTGTCATTGCCGTCACCGCCAGACAAAGTGTCTGCGCCAAGACCGCCCGACAGGCTGTCATTGCCCGTGTCGCCTTCAAGCGAGTCGTTCCCCTGGCCACCAAAGATCGTGTCATTGTCGGCACCACCAAAGATGGTGTCATTGCCGCCAAAGCCGGAAATGAGATCGTTGCCGATACCACCATAGATCAGGTCGGCCCCGTGAGCTGCGGCCGCGTTGATCATCGGGCTGACGGCAAGGTTTTGCACCGCACCGCCCGGCAGCGTGACCGCGCCCGAGAACACCTGCCCACCCAGATTTTCCCAATAGTAGACTTCGATCGTATAAGTCTGACCAGCGGTCAGCGTCACCGTGCCGGAGTTCGTGGCGGGTGACTGATGGAAGTCGTTGTTCATGTAGGGCAGCACACCGCCCGCAGTATTGTTGAAGTTCAGGGGCACGCCATTGGCGTCGCGGATGATGATGCTGGAACCATCATCCGACGTGGTGGAGAAATTGTAGGACCCGTCCAATGGTGCAGTCAGGCTGCCGGTGAAGACGATGCCAAAGTCATCTTGCACGGCTCCGACATTAGCCGCGAGAGTTGCGGGATCAAATGTGGTCGTGTTGCCGGTGCCAGCGACAGTGCCTGTCGTGATAGCTCCGGATTGATTGGCGACGGGGCCGAAGTCGCGGCTGAAGACAGTGTAGGTCCAACTGCCTTCGGTTGAATCGCCGGTGATCGTATCATCGCCATCGCCGCCAGTGATGGTGTCGTCGTTCGACCCGCCCGAAATGCTGTCATTGCCGGTGCCGCCGTCGATACTGTCATTGCCTGCATCGCCGGAAATCGTGTCGTTGCCCGCGTCGCCTGCCAGCGTATCATTGCCGCTGCCGCCAAAGATCGTGTCAAGGCCGTCACCGCCCGCGGCGTTGTCATTGCCGATGTCGCCCGAAACGTAATCGTTGCCCACGCCGCCCGACAAGGTATCGGCACCCTCGCCGCCCAGTACGTTGTCGTTCCCGGCGTCGCCGGCCAGGCTGTCGGCCCCGTCGCCGCCAACCACGGTATCCTGATTGTCGCCGCCCGAAATTGTGTCAGACCCGGCTTCGCCACTCAGAATGTCATTGCCGACATCACCGACGAGCGAATCCGTGCCATCGCCGCCTGCAACCGTATCGTCGCCGCCGCCACCGGTCAGAGTGTCGTTGCCAAGGCCGCCCGACACGCTGTCGTTGTCAAGCCCGCCATCAAGGCTGTCATTTCCCGCGCCGCCGTCAAGCGTATCGTTGCCCGCGTCACCCGCAAGCGTGTCGTCACCGCCGTCGCCCGCAAGGCTGTCTGTACCGGTGCCCCCGGAAAGATTGTCGTTGTCGGCCCCGCCACTCAGCGTGTCATTGCCGTCGCCACCGAAAAGGGTGTCGTTGCCTGCATCGCCGGACAGCGAGTCGTTGAAGGCCCCCGTGCCGCCGAACAACTGGTCAAGCCCGTCGCCGCCAAACAGCGTGTCATTCTCCGACCCGCCATCAAGACTGTCATTGCCGTCGCCACCCGAAAGGCTGTCGGTGCCGCCGTCGCCCTGCAACGTATCGTTGCCTGTGTTGCCTACGAGTATGTCGGTCCCCAGCCCGCCGAACAGGCTGTCGTTGTCGGCCCCGCCATCAAGGCTGTCGTTCCCGTCGCCGCCGTAAAGCGTGTCGTCGCCCGCGTCGCCCGCCAGCGTGTCGTTGAACACCCCTGTGCCGCCAAACAACTGATCAGTGCCGTCGCCGCCGGACAGCGAATCGTTCTCGGATCCGCCATCAAGACTGTCGTTACCTACCCCGCCTGACAGCGTGTCGACACCCTCACCACCGAAAAGTGAATCGTTCCCGGCTTCGCCTGACAGCGAGTCGTTGAAGTTCCCGGTTCCGCCGAACAACTGGTCATTGCCATCGCCGCCCAACAGCGTGTCGTTTTCCGACCCGCCATCAAGACTGTCGTTGCCAAGGCCGCCCGACAGGCTGTCAGTGCCGCCATCGCCCAGCAACGTATCGTCGCCATCGTCACCGGCAAGCGTGTCAAGCCCGTTGCCGCCCTGAAGACTGTCATTCCCCGTGCCGCCAAACAGGCTGTCGTTGCCGTCTTCGCCCGACAGGGTGTCGTTCCCGAACCCGCCATAGACCGTATCGTTGCCCGCACCCGCATTGACCACATCGGCATCGACCGTAACCGGGATCGCCTGAAACTTGACGTCGCTGACGTTAATGTTCTGCTGGTTGTTGCCGTCATTGAAATAGCTGATCGTCAGGGACGACAGCGGCCCTGGAATGCTGACAAGGATCGAACCTGCGGCAAGATCAGGGGTTTCCGCGCCGTTGGCAGCACGGATACCGACAGAGGTGGTGCCGTTGGTACTGATGACATCATTGCCCGTTGTCGTGACATTGATCACGACGGGATTGCCATTGGCATCAAGAGCGGTGATCGTCAGGCGGTCACGGTGGTTGCCGTTGTCCTGGTCGATATCGCTGATGCGGAACAGGACGTTCTGGACCGAATTCTGGTAGCCAGCCCCCGGCACACCGGCAAAGGACAGTGTGGTGGATGATGTTGCATCGTTTCCGTTGCCGCCCAGATTGAGCGACGAATCCGTGTCGAACACCTGCCCCGCGGTATTGGTGGTGTAAATCTGCTCGTTGCTGATCGTGAAGGTCGGATTGTTATTGCCAGTCGACGTGCCGTTGAATGTAACGTTCACAACGCCCGTATTCTGCGTCGCTCCATTCGTGATCGAAGTGTTGTCCGCAATACCGAACTGATCCCAGTTCAGATCCTGATCCACAACAACCGCTGCGGAATCCGGGCCCGCGTTGACCAGATCATTCCCGGGCCCGGCGTTGATCGTGTCATTGCCGCTGAACCCGTTCAGAGTGTCGGATGTTGCATCCGTATTGGTCAACGTATCGTTGCCAGAAGTTCCGCCGTACGTTGCCATAACTAATTCTTACCTTGCGCATTACCCGGCGCGGCCCAACAGGACAGCCCCTCGCGCCGCACAAAACAGTCCCGCAACGCCGTGCTTGCGCGCGGTACCGTCGGTCGCTTCATCTTGACGCTGTTTCTTGTCATACTCGTAAACCAGAACCGGAGGCACGCCACGAATTGTGCCATGTTACTGCTGATGCCCCAACAGTTGGGTATTTCCATGTCAGCAACCCGACCATGCAAGGGCGTTTTCAAGCCATCACCCGTCCGTTACTTCGTCCAGCGGGTAGGCGGACGCCCGATCAGTCCCGCGCGGTCGCCAGATCTTCTGCCGTGGGCACAAAGCGGGCCGGGTCATAACCACCCCCCACTTCGCCCCTTTGAAGATCAGGCAAAATTTCAAAGATTTCGTTACGCTGTGCGTTCCCGATGCCCCTCAGTGCAAAATCGCTCGGCTGAAAGCTTTCGGTCCAGGCACCGTTCGACAGGACAACCTGGTGACGACTGAACATGAAATGGTGATAAACCGTCCCGCCGCTGTTCACTTCATAGATCGTGCGGCCGGTCAGCAGATGCTTGGCCGCGACCAGCACCTCCGGTTCGTTGAACCGCAACGCAGTACGGTCATTCGTCACCAGAATCCGGTGGTTCGGGCTGACCATCAGATCGGCCTCGGGCAAGCCCTGTCCCAGACTGCCCTGCGTGATGACCACGGGTTTGAGATGCGGTTCAATTCCGATCTCGGCCCAGCTGATTTTGCGTGAACCTGTCCAGACAATATCCTGAAACCCATTGTCGCGGGTCACGACCTTGTCGCCCACGCGCAGGTCTTCAACCCGAACTTCGCCGCGCGGTGTCGCGATCAGGGTACCGGGCGTGAAACAGGGACAGACCCCCTTTGTCGCGGGTACCGCTTCAACACTCGCAATCTGGTTTACGTGTTCCATCAACTCATGCCCAAATCGAGTTTGTGAAGAACGTCATCCCTGGCCGAAAAATGGCGAAACCAAGTTCACGCCTTGGTCGGGAATGTCCGTCTGCCGTCTGGTGAGTGAATTCTTTACCGTGGGTTACAACCAAGCAAAAGACTTTTTTTGCTGTCGGCATGGCATTGCCAGTGCAGGGTAACCTGCTGTGACGAAAGGATTTCGGATATTTCAACCATGGGTTCAGTACGGTGCAGATCAGGTGCGCCTCAGAACATGTTTTGCCGTAAATCTGGTGCGGATCAGTCAGGCCGCCAAATTGTCAATCGGTCGCTGCTGGTAAATCACCGGAAAGGACAACATTCCTTTTTGCGGGTACCGCGACCGGGCAGGTCTGCATTACCCTAGTCGAGATGCCAAACAGGAACAGCATCGGACAATCCGAATCAACCCAACCCGCCATCATGCTGAAAAGCGTGGTGCCCGAGGTCGGACTCGAACCGACACACCTTGCGGCGGGGGATTTTGAGTCCCCTGCGTCTACCGTTCCGCCACTCGGGCCATGCCCGCGCGGTTTAGCGTCACGACCCGGCTGCGTCAACTGATGCAGCGGTCAAAGATCG
>JANPIX010000027.1:0-2046 GCA_031425195.1 Gemmobacter sp.
CTTCATCGCCCGCCTTGGTGCCGATCAACTGATCTTCAAATCCCGGAATGAACGAGTTCGACCCCAGAACAAGCGGGTAATCCTCGGCCGTGCCGCCTTCAAAGAAATCGCCGTCGACCGAACCCTTGAAGTCGATGATGACCTGATCGCCCTTGGCCGCCTTGGCACCCTTCTTGCGATCCTCGAATTCCTGCGTCGATGCCGCAAGGTTTTTCAGCGCCTCATCCACCGAAGCGTCGTCTGCCTTCACGATCAGACGGTCCAGCGTCACCTTGCCAGCGTCTACATCGGGAATCGCAGGCAGCGCCTCGTAAACCATCTCGACCACGACATCCTGACCTTCTTTCCAGGTCTCGCCGCCCACCATCTTCACTTCGGGCTGCATCGCCGGACGGTCGCCGCTCGCGTCGAAATGCGCTTTCATGGCGCTGTCGATGGCATCTTGCATCGCTTCGCCCATGATCCGGGCACCGAACTGCTTTTTCAGCATCGGCATCGGCACCTTGCCCTTGCGAAAACCCTTGATCTCCACATCGGGCTGCGCCTCGAGCAGTTTTTCATGCACCTTCGCATCCAGATCGGCCGCAAGCACCGTAATGGTGTAGCCGCGCTTCAGGCCTTCGTTCAGGGTCTGCGTAACCGTCATGCTGTCGTCATCCTCACATTAATCTGGTGCGGGTGGAGGGATTTGAACCCCCACGCCTCGCGGCGCCAGAACCTAAATCTGGTGCGTCTGCCAATTTCGCCACACCCGCAATTCCGCAAACAAAAACAAGTTCAAGCCCCGAATCTGGAACCCGAACCCACCGTTCTTCGCGATTTCGTGCGCCTTCTAACAAACTGGCCCAGCGGATGCGAGGGGAAAAAGTGCAGAAACTTTCCCTGCAATCGCCAGATTGCTGACGCTATTGACCACGTTCGTGACGCAATCCCCGTTCAATCGTCAAAGCATGTTGAAAGGTGCCGCATGACGATTTTGCCCTCCCCCTGTACTCTGGCCGCACTCGAAATGGCCGTCGGCACCTGTGTGCTGACACTGGACGGGGCAATTCCAGTAGAATTTCTCAATCCCGGCGACCGCATCCTCACCCGCACCGGCGCACGCACCCTGCGGGCCACGCAGGCGCGCACGGTTGCCGACTGCGCGATGATCCGCGTCCAAGACCTGCGCACCGCCGACATGATGCTGACCGCCGATCAACCCATCCTGATCCGCGACTGGCGCGCTCGCGCCCTCACGGGGCAGGACCACGCCATGATCCCCGCAGGCCGTCTGGTCGACGGCAAAACCATGCGCCGCGAAACCGTCGCCGCCCAGCGTGTCGTGCGTCTGGAATTCGACGCCCCCGTCGTGATCTACGCAGGCCATCTGGAACTCGCCGTTCCTGCCGCCCTCGCCGCCTGAGCGGAACGCGCCGCTAAACCCCCATCGCGCGAAACACCTTCGGCAGTTCTTCCGGCAAATCCTCGGCAATCAGCCCCGGCCCGAAACTCAACGCGCATTCCACATGCAACCACGCGGCAGTGCAGGCCGCCTCGAACGGCTTAAACCCCCGCGCCAACAAGCCCGTGATGAACCCCGCCAGCACATCCCCAGACCCGGCAGTGGCCAGCCACGGGGCAGCCCGGTCATAATGGGCAGAGTTGATCGCACAAAGGCCAGACGGGTCCGCAATCACCGAATCCGGCCCCTTGAACAGCACCACACACCCCGCCCGCGCCGCCGCCTCCCGCGTGGCATCGACCTTGGAATAGGCGGGGCCCCGCGTGGCGGGGGCGGCGAGTTTCTCGGCAATGTCGGGGAAAAGCCGCGCGAATTCTCCCGCATGCGGGGTCAGCACACAACCACCGTGCAGCGCGGCAAAAAGTTCGGGCCGTTGCGACAGGATCGTCAGCGCATCGGCGTCAAGGACAAGGCTCGGCAATGCGTGCCGGGCTGAAGCCCGGCCTACCCCCCCCGTAGGGCGGGCGTCAGCCCCGCGTCCCACACCCGTAGGCCGGGCGTCAGGCCGGCCTGCCAACGCCCCACCCACCAACCCCCCCCCC
>JANPIX010000028.1:0-42000 GCA_031425195.1 Gemmobacter sp.
CTGGTCATACGCCTTGAACTCGCCGAAATACTTCGTGATCGCCGCCGTCAGCGTCGTCTTGCCATGGTCAACGTGACCAATCGTCCCGATGTTCACATGCGGCTTGTTACGTTCAAACTTTGCCTTCGCCATCTTGGCCTCACCAGATTGGGGGGCCATCAGTCGGCCCTGTTCGATACCGCGCGCCAGATATTCCCACACTGCAGGAAAATCAAGCCTTGGCGTTTGGATGCACGGCGATGCGGCCTATGTAAGCGGTGTGGCTTACAAGGACGCGTCCATGACTGTGCAACAACCCGTGCCCGCCCCGGTTCCGGCGCGCGTGCCTTTGTCGAATACCCCGCTGGGCATCTGGGGGTCGGTCAAGGCTGGGCGCCGCAATGTGCTTGAACTCATTCCCGAAATCGCGACCCGCGTGCCCATGTTGTCGGGCCGCACGGGCAAACGCTGGCACATGGTGATGGATCCGGGCGCGCTCAAACGGGTGCTGCGCGACAAGGTGGAAGATTACCCCAAGTCGATGGTGACAAAGCTGATCCTTGAACCGGCCATCGGTGACAGCCTTTTTGTGGCCGAAGGTGCCGAATGGCTGTGGCAGCGGCGCACCGCCGCCCCGGTCTTCAGCCACCGCAATGTGGCAGCACTCGCCCCCGTGATGACCGCCGCCGCCGACCGCGCGAGCCTTCGGGTGGCCGAACTGGCGGGGGGCCGCGCCATCGACATGTTCGATGCCATGGTCACCACGACCTTCGAGGTGATTTCCGATGTGACATTCTCGGGCGGTGGTGCCTTCGACAGGGCGTCGGTGCACAAGGCCATCGAAACCTATATCGGCGCTGCGGCCAAGGTGTCCCTGCTCGATATCCTTGGCGCACCCGCCTGGGTGCCCCGGCCCAGCCGGGTCTTGTCCGCCTCGGGCATGCGCGAGATGAAACGGCTGGCCGATGGTGCCATCGACGGGCGCAAGGCCGATGGTGCCCGCCCGGTGCCCGATCTTCTGGATCTGCTGCTGGCGGGCGAAGACCCGAAGTCAGGCCGCAAGATGACCACCGCCGAACTGCGCGACAATCTGTTGACCTTCATCGTGGCTGGCCATGAAACCACCGCCCTGACACTGGGTTGGGCGCTCTATCTTTGTGCCTTTGACCAGTCCGTGCAAGACGCCGCCCGGGCCGAGGCGCAGGCCGTTCTGGGCGGGCGCACGGCAACCGCTGCCGATGTGCTGAACCTGCCGCTGATCCGCGCCATTGCCGACGAAACGCTGCGCATGTATCCACCCGCCGCCTTTCTGTCCCGCACCGCCATGGCCGCAGACGAACTTTGCGGCCGCGAAATCCGCCCCGGCGATACCGTTGTGCTGCCGATCTACGCCCTGCACCGTCACCATGACCTGTGGGCAAACCCGGATCAGTTCGATCCTTCCCGGTTTGCAGATCCAAAGGCGGTCGATCGTTTTGCCTATCTGCCCTTTGGGGACGGCCCCCGCATCTGCATCGGGGCCAACTTCGCCCTGCAAGAGGCGGTGATCATCCTCGCCACGCTTTTGTCACGGTTCCGGTTTTCACGGGTGCCGGGAAAAGAACCGAACCCCGTGATGATCCTGACCCTGCGGCCCGAAGGCGGCGTCTGGCTGACGGCGGAAAAGGTTTAGCCATCCCCGACGCGCCGTCTGCGAACACGCGCGCAGTTGCGACCCCGCCAAATTTCGGGGTCGCAAGATTACGACATCAGCCTTTTTTCAGGCACTTGCTGCCCAGCAGTTCGGCAATCTGCACGGCATTCAACGCCGCACCCTTGCGCAGATTGTCTGAAACGATCCACATCGACAGGCCGTTATCAATCGTGCTGTCCTGCCGGATGCGGCTGACATAGGTGGCGTATTCGCCGACACATTCGATGGGCGTGATGTAGCCGCCGGGTTCCCGCTTGTCGACAACCAGAATCCCCGGTGCCTCGCGCAGGATATCGGTTGCTTCTTCCCAATCCAGAAAATCCTCGAACTCGATGTTCACGGCTTCGGAATGGCCCACGAACACCGGCACGCGCACGCAGGTCGCGGTGACCTTGATCGACTTGTCCAGAATCTTCTTGGTTTCGGCCACCATCTTCCACTCTTCCTTCGTGAACCCGTCATCCAGGAACACGTCGATCTGTGGGATCACGTTAAAGGCAATCTGCTTGGGAAACTTCTTGGGCGCCACTTCCTGACCGGGGACATACATCCCCTTGGTCTGATCCCAAAGCTCGTCAATGCCTTCCTTGCCGGCACCCGACACTGATTGATAGGTGCTGACCACCACCCGCTTGATCCGCGCGCGATCATGCAGGGGTTTCAGCGCCACCACCATCTGTGCGGTCGAACAGTTCGGGTTCGCGATGATGTTCTTCGCAGTATAGCCGAATATCGCGTCCGCGTTCACTTCCGGCACGATCAGCGGGACCTGCGGGTCATAGCGGTACAGCGACGAGTTATCGATCACGACACAGCCTGCCGCCGCGGCGCGCGGGGCATAGATTTTCGTCGCGTCCGACCCGATGGCGAACAGCGCAATGTCCCAGCCGGTAAAGTCGAACGTTTCCAGATCCTTGGTCTTGACGGTCTTGTCGCCAAAGCTGATTTCCGTGCCCAGCGACTTGCGCGAGGCAAGAGCGGCAATTTCGTCCACCGGAAACTCGCGCTCCGCCAGAATGTTCAGCATTTCACGGCCTACGTTCCCCGTAGCGCCCGCAACGACGACTTTATAGCCCATCGGGATTCCTTTCACGTCAAGACGGCGGTGTTTAACGCAAGCCCGCGCCGGGGGAAAGGGCTTGCGCCTGCCGCAGTTTCCGCGTGAACGCGGCCTTGTCAAAGGCCAGGGGGTCATACGTGAAGGCGGGGTAATACTCCTGTCCCAGCCACGCAACAAAAGCCGCCCTCAGATCGGCATCGAACGTCAGCGCATCGGGGTTGGCGAACGCCTCATCTACATTGGCCTGACCTTGCGCCACGGTCACAAGCCCCGGCAACGCCCAGAACGCCCGCCCAAGCACAACCACCGGCTTGTCCTGAAAGAACGCCTGCAATCCCATAGAGGAATTGAGCGTCACAACACCCCGGCTTGCCCCGATCTGCGCGAAACTGTCGCTGTCGTTGTCCACCACCACCCGCCCCGATGCCACCAGCGGGGCAACCGCCCCCTGCAGCGATACCCGCGCGCTCGGATGCTCTTTCACGCGCAGATGCCAGCCGTCGGGCAGGCCCAGCGCGGCGCGGCCCAATGCAGCCAGAAACCCGTCCATGCCACCCGTCCACCCGGCGAACAGCGTCACCTGGCTGTCACCCGGCACCTGCAGCGGGCAAAACAGAAACGGTGTTCCGGGCAAAGCACCTTGCCCTTGCCCCACATCGGCGCGCCGGGACGGGCGCGCGGTCAGACTTGCCCCCATCTCGCGCCAACCCGCCGTGACGTTCTGGCGTGCCCAATCGCGGTAAAACGCCGGGTCACCCGGCACCGACCCCTCGGCGTTGACGCCCACCGGGTCAATGGTGATGCGCCCCGGAAACGGGGCCAGTTCGGCATGGATCGTGGCCGCCCCCGCATCACGCGCCGCTTGCAAAAACACCTGCCTTGATCCGCCCAGCCCATTCCACGCCACGGCGATGTGGTCAGGATGCGCCGCGAAATAGGCCCGCGCCCAGTTGTACTGCCCGCGCAGCATATGCCGCTTGATCCACCGCCCAAGGTTCGACTGTCCCGGCCGTTTGGCGCGGGCCTGCGCCTCGTCCACCCGCCTTGCAGTTTCGGAATGATCCCGGAATGACAGCGGAATGGCAGCCAACCGCCGCCCGCCGCCTGCAACCTCGGTAAGGGCGGCAAACACAGCCGCTTTGCGCGCGTTGTATTCGGCGGGGTAAACAATCATCGCAGGCAGACTTTCTGGCATCTGGTCCGCCGATGTCTATCCCACAGCGCCCGCAAAAGCGATCAATCGGTGCGGTCGCGCGAAAACGCATAGCCGGCGCATCCGGCAAACGTCGCCAGCGACAGCGCAAGGAAGATGGCGGCATAGGGTGCGTCCGGCGGAACCGGCGCAATCGCGGCATGCAGGCGGCCCGTGGCGATCTGCGCGATGCCCACTGATACGATGCCGAACAGGTTCAACAGCGTCACCCCCCGCCCGATCAGATGCGGCGGCACAAAGGCCCGCCCATGCGCAATGACCATCGGAAACGATGTCCCGGCAAGCCCCACGATGGTGACGAGCGCAAGCGTCGCCATGCCACCCGCCGTGGGAAACAGCCACAACCCCGCAAACGCGCACGCCGACAGCAGGTTTGCCACAAGGATCAGCCCCTTTCGCGTGCCCAGCCGCCGCTCCAGCGGCCCGAACGCAAAGGTGCCCAGCACCATCACGATGCCCATGATGAGGGTCACCTGCCCGATACGCGCCGTGTCAGCGCCAAACACGTCGGCATAATAAGGCCCCACCCAAAGACCCCGCAGCGCCGCCACCGGCATGTAGCATGTCGCCATCATGAACAGGATCGGCCACAACGCCGGCATCGCGAGCAGCGACCAGACTGAACCCTTCTGATCCGTCACCACTCTCGGCGGGTCGCGCAACAACAGTGCCGCCAGCGCCGCAATCACAAAGGTTACCGCGGCAAGTGCCCAGAAGGTTTGCCGCCATCCGACACCCTCGATAGCCCAGGCAAGCGGTGCCGAACTTCCAATATTGCCCAGCGTGCCGATGCCCAGAAAGATGCCCGCCATCGTGCCAAACCGCGCAATGGGCAGGGTGCGCGCAAACAGGTAATAACTGCTCATCAACACCGGCGAACAACCAATCCCGATCAGCGCCATCGCCCACAGGATCATGCCCGGCCCGGTCGCCACTGCAAACAGCACCGATCCGGCCCCCGCCCCGGCCGCCAGCAGAACCGACGATGTCCAGCGCGGCCCGATCCTGTCAAGCGCCCAGCCCACCGGCAGTTGCATCGCGGCAAAGGTCAGGAACCAAAGGCCCGACGCATTGGCCAGATCTTCTGCCGTTGCCCCAATATCGACGCCAAGAACTGGGGCCATCACAGCCAGACAGGCACGGTAGAACTGTGACAGCACATAGGCCGCCACCAATGCGAACAATCCCGCCGTCATGTCTCAGGCGGCCTGCGCCATCAGTGGCCGCTCGCGGATCGGCAGATGCAGCACAGCGGAAAGAGCACCGACGCCCACGCCGATCCACCAGACCATCGTATAGCTGCCCGTCAGATCATACATCCGCCCGCCCAGCCACACACCCATGAAGGATCCAAGCTGATGGCTGAAGAAGACAAGCCCGTACAACGTGCCCATGTACCGCAGCCCATAGATATGCGCGACCAGCCCGCTTGTCAGGGGAACCGTCGCCAGCCACAACGACCCCATCGCCAGCGAAAAGATCAGCACTGTCGCGGGCGTCATGGGCGTCATGATGAAGGCGGCGGCCACAATCGTGCGGGCGGTGTAGATTCCCGCAAGCAGGTATTTCTTGGAATATTTCCGACCCAGCCACCCCGCCGTAATCGTGCCCACAATGTTCGCCAGCCCGATCAGCGAAATCGCCACCGCGCCCAATGCCGATGTGGTCGTGATGCCCAGCGCCGCGAGTGATCCACCCGGGTCAATCGGGCCGCACACCTCGGTCACAAAGGCCGGAAAATGGGCGGTGATAAAGGCAAGCTGATAGCCGCAGGAAAAAAAGCCAAGGAAGATCAGCGTAAAGGAAGGGTCCTTGAAGGCGCGGACCAGAACCGTGCCCATCGATTCCTCAAGTTCCGCCCGCGTCGCAACCTTGCCCGACCGAAGGAATGGCAGGGCGGCCAGTGATGCAAGGATGACCACGGCAAAGATCAGAAACACGGTCTGCCACGGATAGGATTGCAGCAGGTACTCCGCCGTCGGCGCGCCGATCACCTGCCCCGCCGACCCGGCAGCGGTGGCAATGCCAAGCGAAAGACTGCGGTTCTCCGCGCTTGCGGCCCGACCGACCACGGCAAGGATCACGCCGAAACCCGTGCCCGCGATGCCGAACCCGATCAGGATGTTGTAAAACTGATGCGCCCCCGGCGTCACCGCAAACGACGAAAGCACCAGCCCCGCCGCATACAAAAGCGCGCCTGCGACAATCGCCTTGCGATCCCCGAACCGTTCCGCCAACGCCCCGAAAATCGGCTGCCCGATCCCCCAGGCCAGGTTCTGAATGGCAATGGCCATCGAAAAGTCCGACCGCAGCCAGCCAAACTCGGTCGCGATCGGAATCTGGAACACCCCGAAACTGGCGCGGATCGAAAAGCCCAGCATCAGGATAACGCATCCTGCAATCAGGATAGGTGTAAAAACGGGGGCTTTGGTCATCAAAAAAACCTTCGACAAAGAACCGGCCCGCCGCAGCGGCCGTCACCGCATCCTAAGCCGCGCCGCAAGGGAAAGAAAAGCGGTGATCCCGCCGCCTTTCATCGTTTTATGTCATAGGTGACCCATGGCGTCGTGATGGCGATCTGGTCATAAAGCCGCCTTGCGCGGTCATTGTCCTGCGCCGTGATCCATCGCAGCACCGTCCAGCCCTGCATCTGCCCATAGGCGTTGACGGCGGCGATCAGGCTTGCAGCGACCCCCATGCCACGCGCTGTGGGATCGACGAAAAGGTCGTCCAGAAACCCGCCCGTGCTTGCCGTCAAAGGGCGCGGATAGGGCCGGAAATGTGCCAGCCCCACCACCGCCCCGCCATCCGTCCGGGCTATCAGCGCCTGTGTCGGATGGGCCGCGTCCCTGATCCACGACCAGACAGTGTCACGCATCACAGGCGTCTGCACCACGCCATAGAACTGCGCATAGCCTTGGTAAAGCCGGTCCCAATCGTCCCGGTCCTTGTCTTGAGGCGGCTGGACGACAACAGGCATGACCAAACCTCGCGCTGGGTGAACGTCACCCGCCTAGCAGCAACACCGCGATCAGGGAACCAATTTTCCCGTCGGTTCCTTCAAGATGGCTGTGCAATCGGCAAACCTGTGGGTAGGCTTGGACAAAACAGGGGGCAGGGCATGAATGACTGGTGGCGCGGATCGGTGATCTATCAGGTTTATCCGCGTTCCTTCCAAGACAGCAACGGCGACGGCATCGGCGATCTGCCGGGCATCACCCAGCGGCTTGACCATATTGCGGGGCTTGGCGTCGATGCGGTGTGGCTGTCGCCCTTCTTTCGTTCGCCGATGAAGGACATGGGCTATGACGTGTCCGATTACACCGATATCGATCCGGTGTTCGGCACGCTTGACGATTTCGACGCGCTGGTGGCCCGTGCGCATGACTTGGGGCTGAAGATCATCATTGATCAGGTGCTGTCCCATTCGGCCGACACCCATCCCGCCTTTCAGGAAAGCCGCGCGTCGCGCAGCAATCCCAAATCCGACTGGTATGTCTGGTCCGACCCGAAACCCGACGGCGCACCGCCCAACAACTGGCTTTCGGTGTTCGGCGGCCCGGCCTGGGCCTGGGACGCGCGGCGCAAACAGTATTACCTGCACAATTTCCTGGCCAGCCAGCCCGACTTCAACTTTCACAACCGCGAAGTTCAGGAATGGCATCTGGCGAACATGCGGTTCTGGCTGGAACGCGGCGTCGACGGCTTCCGGCTCGACACCGTCAACTACTTTTTCCACGACGCCCTGCTGCGCGACAACCCGGCCGATTACCGCAACAAACCGGTGGCCGAGGCCAATCCCTACGGCATGCAATACCACCTGTTTTCCAAGAACCAGCCCGAAAACCTGCACTGGATGGAACGCATCCGCGCCCTGATGGACGAATACGATGCCCGCACGACAGTGGGCGAAATGGGCGAAAGCCACCACGCCATCCGCATGATGGGCGATTACACGGCTCCCGGGCGGCTCCACCAATGCTATTCGTTCGAAATGATGGGCTATGACTACAAGCCCGACTTCTTTCGCAGCCGGATCGAAGATTTCTTCACAGGCGCGCCGAACGGCTGGCCGATGTGGGCGTTTTCCAACCACGATGTCGTGCGCCACGCCGGGCGCTGGGCGGCGCATGGCGAGTCTTCCGATGCAGTGGCAAAACAGTCGGCGGCACTCCTCCTTAGTTTCGAAGGCTCGATCTGCCTGTGGCAGGGCGAGGAATTGGGCCAGACCGATACTGAACTTGATTTTGAGGAACTGACAGACCCGCAAGGCATCGCCTTCTGGCCCGAACCGATGGGCCGCGACGGCACGCGCACGCCGATGGTCTGGGATGGTTCGAGCGGTGCGGGGTTCACCCATGCCAAGCCGTGGCTGCCGATCAAGGACGCTCAGGCCGCACGCCATGTGGCGGGGCTGGTGGGCGTGCCGGGATCCGTGCTTGAAACCTATCGCCGCCTGATCGCGCATCGGCAGGCGACCCCGGCGCTGCGCCACGGTCGCACCCGGTTTCTGGATCTGCCCGACCCGGTCCTCGGTTTTGCGCGCGAACTGGAAGGCTCCACCCTGTTGTGCCTGTTCAACATGGGCACCGATACCGTGGCCCTTGAACTGCAGGGCGCGGCGCTGACGCTTTCGCCGCAATCCCATGCCGCCACGCTGACGGCTGGGACGCTTGAACTGGGTCCGAACGGATGGGCCTATCTGTGGCCCGAACCCAGTTAGGGCCGTGCCTCCCAATGCACCCCGGCGGCGGGAATCGTCATGCCGTCAAAGGTGACAGGCTCGGGGTTATAGTTGAACCAGAACCGCTGACTGCCGCTATCGCGCAACCGCAGCCCTTCGGGCAGGGGCGTCGTCATCACGCCTTGCGCAGCGCAGGCTTCAGCAAGAATACGGTCAAGCGCCGCGTCGTCCGGCCATCCCGCCAAATACCGCAGCGCGCCCGTGCCTATGACGGCAGGCCAGCCGTCGACCGTTTCCTCCACCACATCGCCGGATTCGCATTTCTCGCGCCAATGCAGGAAATTCCCACCCTGCACCAACGGCACAGGAACATCCGGTGGCAGGCTTTCCACCCGCGCCACCGTGCAATCCAACCCCGGCAAATGCGGCGGCAGCGGCACGGGCGTGGCAAACTCCACAGTCTTTGAATTGCTCCGCGGCCCGATCAGCGCTGTCCCCCCGAAACGCCCCAGCGCACCCGTCAGTGCATCCGACAAAGTCGCCACGCCCGGCGCCAGCACCACCTTGTAGGCCGACAAATCCTGCGTATCCGGCGGCAGGATATCGACGTTCAGACCCAACCGGCGCAGCCCCTTGTAGAAATGGAACACCAGCCGGAAATAGTCGAAATCACGCCCCTGCGGTTGCGTCTGCCAGGCCCAGGCGCTGGCATAATCGAACACCATGGCAACCTGCGCCGTGCCGGGGTCCACCTCTGGCATCGCGGTCAGTTCCTGCGCCACCTGTGCCGCCTGCGCATAGGCGGGGGCGGCCACACTATCCGGCCGCAGCAGGCCCGCGTGCATCTGTTCTTGCGCAAAAGGGGCCTGCCGCCAGCGGAAATAGCACACCGCCTCGGCCCCATGCGCAAACGCCTCCCACGCCCAAAGGCGCGCCATGCCGGGCAGGGGGTCAGGGTTGTAAGGGGCCCAGTTCACCGGCCCCGGTTGCTGTTCCATGATCCACCATCGTCCCCGGCCCACGGCGCGGTAAAGATCGTGGTGAAAGGCCTGCAAATCCGGGTCGCCCTGCCGCCCGAACCGGCGTTTATGCTCTGGCGTAACCTCCAGCCGGTCAGACAGAAACCCCAGCGGGTAACTGTCCCACGATGCGATATCCAGATCCGCCCCGGTGGCAAAATGGTCGAACTCCGTGATCCGGCCCATGTAGTTATGTGCGATGGGCGCGTCCGAATGGCGGCGGATGATGTCGGTCTGGAGCTTGTTGAAACTGGCCACCTCCTCACTGGCAAACCGTCGGAACGCCATCACATGCGACGGGTTCGCCTCGGTCACAGTCAGGTTCGGCAACTCGATCTGCCCGAAATCCGCATAATCCATCGACCAGAACACGTTGCCCCACGCCCGGTTCAGCGCGTCGGGCGATTGATAGCGTTGCGCGCACCAGTCACGGAACGCCTCCCGCGCCGCCACCGAATAGCTGAGCGTGGTGTCGTGGCAGCCATATTCGTTGTCGGTCTGCCATGCCGCCACATGCGGGTTGCGGCCATACCGTTCGGCCATCAGCGTGACGATCCGTGCACATTCCGCCCGGTAACCGCGGTGTGAAAAACAATAGTGTCGCCGTGAACCGAACCCGCGGACCCGCCCCTCGGCGTCAACGCCCAGCATGTCGGGGTGCCGGTCTATCATCCAGCGCGGCGGCGTCGCCGTCGGTGTGCCCAGAACCACCTTCAACCCATGCCGGCCCAGCGTGTCGATCGCCCGGTCCAGCCATCCCCAATCCATCTGCCCCGGTTGGGGCTCCAGCCGGCCCCAGGCAAACTCCCCGATCCGGACCCAGGTCAGACCGACCTCGGCCATCCGCGCCGCGTCAGTCTCCCATTGGCTTTCCGGCCAATGCTCCGGGTAATAACACACACCAAGCGTTCGCTTCACAATATGACCCTGTGTTCCTTCTGGCCGCGCGCGATTCCCGGCGCGGCGAATGTCTTTCCGGCATGGGGATGCGCGGCCGCGTCCAACCCAACCTGCGCGCTGGTGCAGAACAGCGTCCGGCCATCGGCACCGCCAAAGGCAGGGCAGGTGGTCTGCGGCGCGTCAAAACTCACCCGCCGCACCTCGGCCCCGTCCGGCGCAAAGGCCGCAACGCAACCCGCGCCCCACAGCGCCAGCCACAACAACCCGTCGGCGTCGATCACGGCACCGTCCGGGTTAAGCCCCAAAGGCGCGAAATCAAGGAACAATTCCGGTTCGCCCAAGGGCCAGCCTTCCGCGTCCAGCGCCACGCGCATCAGCTTCCCGGTCGACGTGTCGCTAAAGAACGCAGTCCTGCCATCCGGCGTAAAACAGCAGGAATTGGTAATCGTGATCCCGCCCCACAACTTGCGCAATTCCCCGCGATAAAACCGGTAGAACGCCCCCGCGCCCGGTTCTTCGTCGCCCTTCTTGCTCATCGTGCCGATCCAGAACCCGCCCTGCGGATCGGCGCGCCCGTCGTTTGACCGCGTCGCCGGATTGTCCGCCTCCAGTGCACACAGATCGCGCCGCGCGCCGGTGTTCAGATCAAAGTGGAACAGCGCCGTTTCCGATGCGATCAGCAGATCGTCACGCCCCGCCCACCCCGCCGCCGAAACCCGTTCCGCGAACTGCCACTCGCGTGGCCCGCCCGCGTCGCGCGTCAACAGGCGCATGCCTAGAATGTCGAACCAGAACAACTGTTCCAGCTCCGGATGCCACAAAGGCCCCTCGCCAAGGGTGCAGATCCGGTCATCATGAATTTGCGTCATTCCGCCACCACGGCATCCCAAGCGGCCACGATGCTGCGCGCCCGCGCGATCACCTCGGCCACCGCCAGACCCGGCGTGTAAATCGCCGTGCCGATGCCGAACCCATCCGCCCCGGCCTTCACCCAGTCGCCGAAGTTCGACGCCCCGGCCCCGCCCACGGCATAAACCGGGGCATCCTTCGGCAGCACCGCCCGCATCGCGCGCAGGCCCTCTGGCCCGATCAACGATGCCGGAAAGATCTTCAACCCATCCGCCCCCGCCGCCAGAGCCGCAAAACATTCGGTCGGCGTCATCACCCCCGGCCAGCTTTGCAAACCGCGCGCCTTGCTGGCCCGGATCACCGCCGTGTCGCAGTTCGGTGATACGATCAACGCGCCCCCCACGTCACCCACCTGTGCCACCTGCTCCACCGTCAACACCGTGCCCGCGCCGATCACCGCATCCTTGCCAAAGGCCCGTTCCATCGTCCCGATGCTGGTCAGCGGATCGGGAGAGTTCAGCGGAACCTCGATCCATGTGATCCCCGCCTCGATCAGGGCCGAGGCGACGGGAATGGCTTCCACAGGGGTCAGTCCCCGCAGAATGGCAATCAGGGGGCGGGTCATCAAACTTCTTCCTTGTGTCGTGCGGCGGCCAGCCCCGCGATGGTACAGGCTTCGGCGGGCAGCGCGCGGGGCGTAACACCCTGCGCCTGCAATGCGAGCACATAGTTTTCGGCCAGACGGTCGCTGCCAATGATGGCCACATCCTGACCCATCCAGTAAGGCCGCGCCGCCGCCAGTTCGATGCCGATCAGCAAACCCGACAACCGCGCCCGCGCCGCATCGGGCGACAATCCCGCCAGCAACCCTTCGGCGCGGAGCGCAAACAAACGCCCCGCAAATTTGTGCGGGTCCGACATCGTGTCGCGCACTGCGGCCAGAAACGCAGGCTCGTCCCATCCCTTGCCGATGCCATGGCGCAGCACCGACTGGCCTGACAGCAACGCGAACAACTCGCCCGTCATGTAGGTCTGAAAACTCACAACCTCGCCCGCCGACACATGCACCCATTTCGAATGTGTGCCGGGCAGGCACAACACGCCGCTGAACTGCGGGTAAAGCATCAGTGCACCGGCGATCTGCGTCTCCTCGCCGCGCATCACATCGGCGGGCGACATTTGCCGCAAACCCGGGATCAGCCGCACAGAAACGCGCCGGTCGCCAGTCTGAACCGGCACCAGCGCCGCCATGTCAAGCGGCGGGCACGGCACGTCGCGGTACGGCGCTTCGACCCAGCCTTGCCGGCTGCCCACCATGCCGCAGGCCACCACCGGGATGGTCCGGTCGGGCGCAAGCCACGGCTCGATCAACCGGATCAGCGCAGGCTCAAACCCCTCGGGTGACAGGCTGCCCATGCCGTCGTCCGACGCCGCCTTGTCGATCACCCCATCGGGGCCGATGGCATAGGCGCGCAGATGGGTCGTGCCCCAGTCAACCGCGATCCAATCCGGTTTCGTCATCCCGTCACCACCACGCCGCCATCTATGACAAGAACCTGGCTTGTCATCATCCTTGATGCCGACGACGCCAGGAACAGGCAACCGCCGACCACATCCTCGGGTTCCAGCGTGTCCTTCAGGCATTGCTTGACCAGATGTTCCGCCACTGCCTGCGGCTCCGCCCACTTGGTTTTCTGCCGTTCCGTCATCACCCACCCGGGGGCAAGCGCGTTGACGCGAATCCGGTCCGGCCCGAAATCCCGCGCCAGACTGCGGGTCAGCGCCGTGATCGCGGCATTCGACGAGGTATAGGCGGCATAGCCCCCCTGACCCATCATGTAACTGATCGAACTGAAATTGATGATCGACCCGCCCCCCGCCGCCTGCATCCCCGGCACAACCGCCTGCGCGGCAAAGAAATAGCTTTTGAGGTTGATCGCCATCGACCAGTCCCAGAATTCCTCCGTCACCTCCAGCGTCGCGTGGCGCGTGTCGTTGGCGGCGTTGTTCACCAGCACCCGAACAGGGCCATGCGCATCGGCAGCCTTGGCAATCGCCGCCTTCAGCGCCGGGGTATCCGTGATGTCGCACGCAATGAACAACGGCCTTTGCCCCGTTACAGCCAGCATCCGGTCACAGAACTCGGTCGCATCCGACCGTTGCACAAAGGCGACCCGCGCCCCCTGCTTCAGGAACCCCTCGGTCAGCGCCGCCCCGATGCCGGACCCCCCGCCCGTGATGAACACCGAAGCGCCGGCAAGGTCAGGATAGATCGGTTGGTCGGTCATGATGGTCTTTCGGATGGATCAGAAGGCGGATGCCTTGGGCGGGGATGTTTAGGGGCAGAAAATGCCCTTGTCACGCCGCCTTGCGCGGGCGAAGCCAATCCGGCAACCACTCGCCATGTGCGGCGATCAGATCGTCGACCAGACTGCGGATCTGGCGCAGGTCCAGTTCCGCCGCCGTGTGCGGGTCCAGCATCGCCGCATGATAGATATGTTCGCGGTCTTCCTGCATCAGGGCGGCAACGGTCAGTTCCTGAACATTCAGATTGGTGCGCATCAGGGCAATCAGTTGCGGCGGAATACCGGTGACGACGGTCGGCTGCACGCCGTTCGCGTCGATCAGGCACGGCACCTCCACCGCTGCACCCTCGGGCAATTGCGGAATGAAACCCCGGTTCGCCACGTTGCCATAAATCACCGCAGGTTCGCCCGTGACCACGGCGTTCATGATCGTCGCCGCATATTCATGGCTTGGCTTGACGTCGATCTTGTCCGCATTGCGGTACGCTTCGGCCTGCGCTGCCCAGCGGGCAATCTGTTCCTCGCAGCGCAGCGGATATTCATCCAGCGGAATGCGGAAACTGTCGATCAGGTCGGGACGGCCCGATTTGATGAACCACGGCACATATTCGGCAAAATGTTCGCTGCTTTCGGTGACGAAGTAGCCAAGGTGCATCATCGCCTCGTACCGCACCAGATTGGGGCAGCGCGCGTTCCAGTCCGACTCCAGCGGAATCCGCCCCGCGCGGTATCCGTCGCGCAGCGCGGGGTAAAGGTCGCGGTAGGTGCCGTCCGGCTGGCGTGCCTCAAAGTTGAGGTAGAACGCCATGTGATTGATGCCCGCCGCGCGGTAACGCAGGTCGCCCACGGGAATGCCCAGATCGCGCGCCAATTCCCCGGCCGTGCCCTGAACCGAATGGCACAGCCCCACCTGTTTCAGATCAGGATACCGCGCCGA
Source organism: Gemmobacter sp. (assembly GCA_031425195.1). Classification (GTDB taxonomy): domain Bacteria; phylum Pseudomonadota; class Alphaproteobacteria; order Rhodobacterales; family Rhodobacteraceae; genus JANPIX01. The sequence continues at coordinate 14,641 of JANPIX010000028.1, forward strand.
AAGCGCCCAGGTGTTGATCGCCATCGGGTTGACGTATTGCAACATTAGGGCATCCGGGCAGACCTGCGCCATATCCTCGGCAATCTTCCACAGATGCGGCACGGTCCGCAGTCCCCGCATGATCCCGCCCACGCCCAGCGTATCGGCGATGGTCTGGCGCAAGCCGTACTGCTTTGGCACCTCGAAATCCGTCACGGTGCAGGGTTTGTATCCCCCGATCTGGAATGCCACGATCACGAAATCCGCCCCGTCCAGCGCCGCCCGCTGATTGGTGTGCGTCTCCACCTTCGCGCCGACGCCCAGACTGGACACCATCTTGCGTGCGACAAGGGCACTTTCCTCCAGCCGCTTCTGATCGATGTCCATCAGGGCGATCGTCGCCCCCGAAAGGGCCGGGCGATGCAGCGCATCCCCCACGATGTTCTTCATGAACACCGTCGATCCGGCACCGATGAAGGTGATTTTCGTCATTTGACTGCTCCGAGAGTAAGGCCCGCGATAAAGTGCCGTTGCATCAGAAAGAAGATCGCCACCGGCGGCAGCGCCGCAATGATCGACCCGGCGGAAAACAGGTGCCACGACGCCACCCACTGCCCCTTGAGCGAATTGAGCCCGGCCGTAATGGGCTGCGCCTCGCGGCTTGTGGTAAGAACGGTTGCCCAGAAGTAATCGTTCCAGATGAACGTGAAGATAAGCACCGAAAGCGCCGCAATCGCCGGCCGCATCAGGGGCAACACGATGTACCAGAAGATGCGCACTTCGCTGACACCCTCCACCCGCGCCGCCTCGATCAACTCGAACGGCAGCGCCTTGATGAAGTTGCGCATGAACAGCGTGCAGAACCCGGTCTGGAACGCGATGTGAAACAGCGCGAGCCCCGTCGTCGTGTCGATCAGGCCCATGTCATAGGTCAGGTCACGCACCGGAACCATCAGGATCTGGAACGGCACGAAATTCCCTGCCACGAACAGAAAGAAGATCAACAGGTTCGATTTGAACTTGTAGATGCCCAGCGCATACCCCGTCAGGCACGACAGGCCCACGGCACCGATCACCACGGGAATCGTCAGCATGAACGAATTGAGGATGTACCGCGCCAGATCGGAATTGCGGAACACGTCGGCATAATTGGAAAACGCAATCGAGCTGGGAATCCCGAAATAGTTGCCCTGCGCCAGATCTGCCGGGGGGCGCAGCGACGTCACCGCAATCCCCAAAAGTGGCATCAGCCACAGGAAAAGGGCAACCGGAAGCGCTATCTTGTACATGATCTGCGTTGCGCGGGATGTCTGTTCGATGGGGCGGGGAAACATGGCCTAACGCTCCGTTTCGTCGCGCCACATCTTCCAGATGAAGCCCGAGATGAAAACCATCATGATGCCGAACAGAACCACGGCAATCGCCGCACCATATCCCATGCGGTACCCGTATTCCGACAGCGCCTGTTCATACATGTAATAGGACAGCACGCGGCTGCTGCCGTAAGGTCCGCCCGCCGTCATGATCGACACAAGGTCGAACGACCGCAGCGCCCCGATCACCGTCACGACAACGGCAATGAACGTCGCCGGGCGCAATTGCGGCAAGATCACATACCACAGCATCCGCCAGCCCTTGGCCCCATCCAGCCGCGCCGCCTCCACCTGATCGGGGGCGACGTTGTTCAGGCCGGTCAGATACAGGATCATCACATAGGCAATCTGCGGCCACAGGCCCGCCGCGATGATGCCATAGGTCACGTACCTGTCATCCGCCAGAATGGCGGTCCCTTGCCCGAAGATCCATTCCGTCAGCAGGTAGATCGGCCCGAACCCCGGCGCGTAGAACCATGTGAAGATCAGGCCGACAACAACCTGACTGATCACGAAGGGAAAAAAGAACAGCGATTTGTAAAGCCTGATGCCGCGCACGTTCTGGTTCAGGAAAATCGCGATCAACAACCCGGCCGGCACGGCAAGCAGATACAGAAACAGCCAGATCAGGTTATTCTTGAATGAGGTGTAGAATTCCGGGTCGTCCACCAGTTCCACATAGTTGGCGGTGCCGATCCACACGGCGTCACCCAGACCGTCCCAGTCGTAGAACGAAATCCACATCGACTGAAAGATCGGGATGATCACATAGATGGCGAACATCGCCATGCCGGGCGCAAGGAACAGCCACGGTGCAAGGCGGCGCTGGTTGGCTTTCCAGTAGGTGCTCATCGCGAACCTCGGACAACTGCGGGGGGGGCGAAATGCCCCGAAGGCGAACCCTCGGGGCAGGTTAGGCGGGCAGCTTTCGCAAACCGCCCGTCGGGAGCCTTATTCGTAGGCTTTGGCGCGGACGCTTTCCAGACGCTCAAGAATGGCGTCCAGATTTTCCGGCTTCACCATGAACTCCTGGAACCCTTCCATGCCGGCCTTTGCCATTTCGGCAGGCGCGTCACGGTCAAAGAACTGCGCCAGCGCATAGGCCGACGACAGCGATTCGAAACCGGCAACCAGGAACGGGTCATCGGCAGGCACGGTAGAGTTCTTGTTCGTCGGAAGCTGGCTCAACGCGGCGTTCAGTTTGGTCTGCACGGCTGCATCGGCAACGAAGGCCAGGAACAGCTTTGCATCGTCAACGTTCTTCGCACCCGACGGGATGTGGATCGTGTCGGTCGGGGCTTCTTCCGCGCGCGGCAGTCCGGGGGTGATTTCCGGGAACACCATGAACCCAAGGTTGTCGTTGGTCATCCCGCCCTGCTTGAAGTTGCCGACAGCAAAGTTGCCCATGACATAGTTGGCAGCCTTGCCCTGCACCATCAGTGCTGCCGCATCTTCCCACTCCAGCGCCGCGTGGTTCGCGGTGATGTAGGGCTGAACCTTGGCCCACTGGGCGAACACGTCACGCACTTTCTGGTCGGTCCAGGCGATCTTCCCGGCCGTCAGGTCCATGTGCCATTCATAACCGTTGGTGCGCAGCGACATATAGTCGAAGATACCCGCCCCAGGCCACAACGCCTTGGTCCCGGTGGTCAGGCAATCGATATTGGCCGCCTTGAACTTCTCGCAGTTCGCAACGAACGTGTCCCAATTCACGCCCTCGGGGCCGGGAACTTCGATGCCGGCCGCCTTGTAGGCGTCCTTGTTGAAGTAGATGCCCCACTGATAATAAGTGTAGGGGACGCCATACTGCTTGCCCTCGATCGTCATCGAAGCCTTGGCCGAGGCGAGCGCATCGGAAAGCCCGTTGGCCTCCCACACGTCCGACACGTCCTGGAACTGGCCCGCGTTGACGAAGGGCGCCATCCGGTTCCCGGCATACCAGTTCGCCAGATCCGGCGAGTCGGTGGTCAGGAAGTTGCGGATCGCGGTCTTGTAACCCTCGTGGTCAAAGTTCTGCAGAACCACATCGACTTCGGGGTTTGCGGTTTCGAAATCGGTGATCAGCGCTTCGAACGCGGCCAGTGGAATCGGGTCAAAGTCGGCGTAATAGTTCAACACGCGCTTGTCCTGCGCATAGGCGGACGTTGACATCAGCAACGCCGCCGTCAAGGCGAGCGCGCCTTTCTTCAGATGGACCATGGTTTCCTCCCGTTTGGTTCCATTATGTGAAACTTAGTCTTGAATATTGAAAACTATGCGGCGTATCGTCTAACCTGTCAACAGGGATGGAAAGGCGGTGGCGATGACTGCGGACGGCAAGGGCGATGGCACGGTCGGCAAGGCGCTGGACGTTCTGGACATGGTGGCCGCTTATGGCCGCCCGGTGCGCTTTACCGATCTTCTGGCCCACGCGGCCTATCCGAAGGCCACGCTTTACCGGTTCCTGCAAACGCTGACCCATCAGGGAATGCTGGCCTATGACCCCGATCGCCAGTGCTATTCGCTGGGCGTGCGGCTTGTCCGTCTGGCCCATGCCGCTTGGGCGCAATCCTCCCTCGCGCCGCTTGCAAGGCCTTGGATTGACAGGCTTTCCGAACAGGTTGGTGAAACCATCCATCTGGCGCAACTTGACCAGTCACAGGTGCTTTACGTCGATAAACGGAATGCCCGCAGCCCGGTCGAAATGTTTGCGCAGGCAGGCAAGGTTGGCCCCGCCTACTGCACCGGCGTGGGCAAGGCCATGCTTGCCCATCTGCCCCACGACAGCCTGCAAACGGCCCTGTCGCTTCAGACCTTTCACCGCTTCACATCGCACACCCTCACCACGCCCGACGCTCTTCGCGCCGAACTCGCGGTGATTCGCAAACGTGGCTATGCCTTCGACAATGAAGAGCATGAACCCGGCATCATCTGCGTCGCCCTGCCGATTCTGACGCGCGCCGGGCGTGTCATGGGGGCACTTTCGGTAACGTCGACCACTGCCAGAACAACAATCGCCGCCCTCGAAGGGTTGGTCCCGCAAGTCAGCGCCACCGCAGCAGCCGTCGCCCAAGAGGCGGAAAGCTGGCGTTTTCCGGAAATTGATAAAGCATAACATGGGGGGAAATCATGTCAGGCGTCATACTTGAAAATGTGTCCAAGGCATTTGGCGAAATCAAGGTCATTCACAACGTCAGCCTTGACGTCAAAGACGGCGAATTCTGCGTCTTTGTCGGCCCGTCCGGCTGCGGCAAATCCACGTTGCTCCGCATGGTCGCGGGGTTGGAGGAAACCACTGGCGGCCGCATTTCCATCGGCACGCGCGATGTGACCAAAGTCGACCCCGCCGAACGCGGCGTCGCGATGGTGTTCCAGACCTACGCGCTTTACCCGCACATGACGGTCGCGGAAAACATGGGCTTCGGGCTTAAAATGACAGGCCATCCCACCGCCGAAGTGGCCGCCAAGGTCAAAGAGGCCAGCCGCATCCTGAAACTTGACCCGCTTTTGTCGCGCAAGCCCAAGGCGCTGTCGGGTGGTCAGAGGCAGCGCGTCGCCATCGGTCGCGCCATCGTGCGCGGCCCCGAGGTGTTCCTGTTCGACGAACCACTGTCCAACCTCGACGCCGAACTGCGCGTCGAAATGCGCGTCGAAATCGCGCGCCTGCACCGCGAGATCGGGGCCACGATGATCTACGTCACCCATGATCAGGTGGAGGCGATGACACTGGCCGACAAGATCGTCGTGCTGCGCGCGGGCCGCATCGAACAGGTCGGCGCGCCGCTTGATCTGTATCACGACCCCGACAACAGGTTTGTGGCCGGGTTCATCGGCAGTCCGGCCATGAATTTCGTCAAGGCCGTCGTCGAAAAGCCGGGCAAGGCCGCCGCCGCCGGACTGGCGGGCACGCTTGACACCGACGTCGCCCTGCCGGGCGTCGGCGCGCAGATCGTGGTCGGCCTGCGTCCGCAGCATCTTCACCTCACCGAAGGCACCACCCACCGCGTCGAAATGACCGAGGCGCTGGGCGGCGTGTCCTTCATCCACCTGACAGCCCCCACAGGCGAAAAACTGGTGCTGGAGGCGCGGGGCGACACGATTGCCAAACCGGGCACGATGGCTGGCATAGGCGTAAGCGGCAGCGATGCGCTTTACTTCGCGTCGGACGACGCGGGCAAACGCCTGCGCTAGGCCTGCCGCGCGCGCGCCAGATCCAACTGCCGCTGGCGTTCCCGAAACCGGGCGCGGTCTGCCTCGTCATATTCGTCCACGCATTGATGGCAGGCCGCCCCGCGTTCGTATTCGGGGCGCAACTTGTCGTCCGCCGACAACGGGCGACGGCAGGCATGGCACGTGTCATAGTCGCCCGGAACCAACCCGTGCCCCACCGACACGCGCCCGTCAAAGACATAGCATTCGCCCTGCCACAGGCTTTCCTCCGCAGGCACCTGTTCCAGATACTTCAGAATCCCGCCCTTCAGGTGAAACACATCGCTGACGCCCTGCCCGATCAGATAATTTGTCGATTTCTCGCACCGGATTCCCCCCGTGCAGAACATCGCGATCTTCTTGCCCGCGTATTCCGCCTGATGGTCTGCCCACCACGCCGGAAAATCCCGGAATGACCCTGTCGCCGGATCGACCGCCCCCGCGAATGTCCCGATCGCCACCTCATAGGCATTGCGCGTGTCGATCACCGCCACCTGCGGGTCACGGATCAGCGCATTCCAGTCCGCCGGCTCCACATAGCGGCCCACGGCGGTGGCCGGGTTCACGTCGGGTTGCCCCATCGTCACGATCTCCCGCTTCAGGCGAACCTTGAACCGGCTGAACGGGGCCTTTTCCGCCACCGATTCCTTCCACTCCAACCCCGCACAGCCCGGCAACCCGCGGACATGCGCCAGCAGGGCGTCAATCCCGTCCGTCGGCCCCGCAATGGTGCCATTCACCCCCTCGCCCGCCAGAAGGATGGTCCCCACCACCCCCCGCGCCTGCCCCAGGTCTTGCAACGGCCCGCGCAGACTGGCGATGTCCTCCAGCCGGGTGAACTGATAAAAGGCGATGATCCTGAACATGCCGCCGATTTGGCCGGACACGCGCCAAATTGCAAGGGCAGCCATTGACGCCCCGGCCCGCAGCACCCTAACCAAGGGAACCCCGTTGGCCAAAGGACAATCCCGATGCGCAGCAGTGACCAGGCCCTGATCGTGATCGATGTCCAGAACGACTTTTGCCCCGGTGGCGCGCTTGCCGTGGCCGAAGGTGATCTCATCATCCCGCGCGTCAACGCCCTGATGGCCGAATTCCCCGTCGTCGTCCTGACGCAGGACTGGCACCCCGCAGGCCACATGTCCTTTGCCGACAATCACCCCGGCGCGGAACAGTTCAGCGTGATCGACGTGGCTTACGGCAAGCAGGTCCTCTGGCCGCGCCACTGTGTTCAGGGCACGGCAGGGGCCGACTTCCACCCCGGTCTGAACACCCACCCCGCCGACCTCATCATCCGCAAAGGCTTTCGCCCGGCCATCGACAGCTATTCCGCCTTTTTCGAGAATGACCGCAAGACACCCACTGGCCTTGAAGGCTATCTGCGCAGCCGCGGCGTCACGGCAATCACCCTTGTCGGGCTTGCCACGGATTTCTGCGTCGCCTATTCCGCTCTGGACGCCGCGCGCCTGATGTTCGGGGTCACCGTTCTGGAAGGGGCCTGTCGCGCGATTGATCTTGGCGGGTCGCTTGCCGATGCAAGGGCCAGAATGCTGACCGCTGGGGTCGGTTTGGGGAACTGACATGGTCGATATCGCCACCCGCGTGTGGAACCACAAATGGAAAATCGACCCCATCGTCCGGTCGCTTATCGACACCGATTTTTACAAACTGCTGATGTGCCAGTCGATCTACCGCAACAAGCCTGACACCAACGTCACCTTCAGTCTGATCAACCGCACCAAATCCATCCGACTTGCCGATCTGGTGGATGAAGGCGAACTGCGCGAACAACTGGATCACGTCCGCAGCCTGCGCCTGACGCGCGGTGAAAGCACATGGCTGCGCGGCAATACCTTTTACGGCAAACGGCAGATGTTCCGCCCCGATTTCATGCAATGGTTCGAAGGGTTGCAACTCCCGCCCTATCATCTGGAACGCCGCGACGGCCAATACGAACTGACGTTCGAAGGCAAATGGCCCGAAGTGATGCTGTGGGAAATTCCGGCCCTTTCCGTTCTGATGGAACTGCGCAGCCGCGCCGTGCTGGAAAAACTGGGCCGCTTTGAACTGCAGGTGCTTTACGCCCGTGCCATGACCAAACTGTGGGAAAAGATCGAACGCCTGCGCGGCACCCCTGACTTGCGCATCGCCGATTTCGGCACCCGGCGCCGTCATTCCTTCCTGTGGCAGGACTGGTGCGTTCAGGCCATGCGCGAAGGTCTGGAAGGCACCTTCACCGGCACCTCGAACTGCCTCATCGCCATGCGCTCCGAGGTGGAGGCGATTGGCACCAACGCCCACGAACTGCCCATGGTCTATTCCGCGCTGGCCAACAGCGACGCCGAACTGCTGCAGGCCCCTTACCGCGTGTTGTCAGACTGGCAGGACGAACATGACGGCAATCTGCGCATCATGCTGCCCGATACCTATGGCACGGCGGGCTTTCTCAAACACGCGCCCGATTGGCTGGCAGGATGGACGGGCATCCGCATCGACTCCGGTGATCCGGCAACCGGTGCCGAAACGGCGATCCGCTGGTGGCGCGAACGCGGCGAAGACCCGACAACCAAGCTGGTGATCTTTTCCGACGGCCTAGACGTGACCGAGATTGAAAAGCTGCACCGTCAGTTTCAGGGCCGGGTCAAGGTATCCTTCGGCTGGGGCACGATGCTGACAAATGATTTTCGGGGCCTTGTCGCGGGCGATGGTCTGGCCCCGTTCAGCCTTGTCTGCAAGGCGGTCACGGCCAACGGCCGACCCACTGTCAAACTGTCCGACAACCCGAACAAGGCGCTTGGCCCGGCAGACGAAATTGCCCGCTACCGCCGGGTGTTCGGCGTCGGCGAACAGGCATCGCAGGCCGTGCTCGTCTAGCCCATCACCATGGCCGCACAGCGCACGGCGCGGGCAATGTGGCTTTTGTGAATGGGATCGTCGGCTGCCAGCCTTGGCATGGTCCACCCCACCGACGCGCAACACCGCGCCAGCGTGAACACGTCCACCATGAATGGGTCCACCTGCCGCAGCGTGGCATAGCCCGCGATCAGCGCATCCCGCAGGCCTGTGCGGTTCGGCTCCGCCTGATTTTGCGACATGACGGTGCCAAGGTCATACAGCCGGAACCCCAACCCGGCATCGTCAAAATCAATCAACGACAACGAACCGCCCTGCGCCAGCACGTTTTCCCGCAACACATCGGCGTGGATCGGCCCGATCACCGCCCCCGCCGCCAGATGCGCCTCCAGTTGCCGCTGTAGGAACTGGCGCGCCTCGGTCAACGTCGCGCGCTCCGCTTCGGTCGCGGCAGGGTGGTCCCAGAACCGCCCCCAGAACGGCGCATCGCCGACCAGCCCCTCGATATCCCAACGGGGCCGCGTGAAACCTTCCGGCAAGACAAGCATATCGGTCGCGCTGTGCATCTGCGCAATCAGACGGCCCAACTGGAAATGCATGGCCTCCTGTTCGGCCGCAGGTCCGGCCAACGGCACCCCGGCAATGCCCACAGGCTCCCCCTCGATCCACGACAACGCACTGCAACTGCGCCCCGAGGTCAGCCGCACCAGCACATCGCCCCGCAGATCGCGCATCGGACGCGGCACAGGCACCCCTGCATCGGCAAGCGCACCACACCACCACAATTCCGACCGGATCGCCGCATCACCCTGATACCCCACCCGGTGCAGCCGTAACGCGGCCCGCTTTCCCCCCGGCAAGCGCATGCCATAGACCGCGTTTTCCCGCGCCCGGATCAACCGCAGATCCCGCCCGCCCCAGTGCGCCGCCGCTTCCTCCGCCTCCGTCATGGGTGGGCCGGGGTCGACACAAGCGCCCGCTCCAACGCGTCGGCCAGCAGATCGGCATGTTCCCGTCCGAACACCATCGGCGGGCGAATCTTCAACGTGTTCCCGCCCCGTCCGATCTTGTTCAGCAGGAACCCTTCCGCAACCATCCGCTCCACCAGATCGGCCACGAAATCCGTCGCAGGCGTCATGTCGGCGTCCAGCACGAATTCGATCCCGTAAAACTGCCCCGCCGCCCGCACGTTTGCCAGCATCGGGTGCCGCAACGCGCCCAGGCGCTGCATCAGATAGGCCGACGTGTCAGCAGCCTGTTCCTGCAAGCCTTCATCCTCGATCACGTCCAGCACGGCCATGCAGGCCGCCGCCGAAACCGGGTTGCCGCCAAAGGTGTTGAAATACCCGAACGCCCCCCGGAACGCCGCCATCACATCGGGCCGCGCAATCACGGCGGCCACCGGATGGCCATTCGCCATCGGCTTGCCCACCGTCACCACATCGGGGGCAATGCCCATCCGTTCGTGTCCCCAGAAATGGCTGCCAACCCGGCCAAACCCCGGCTGCACCTCGTCCGCGATCAGCACGCCCCCTGCGGCCCGCACGGCGGCCACGGTTGGTTGCAGGAAATCGGCGGCAAGTTCCGGCAAACCCTCATTCGCGAACACCGGGCAAAGCATCATCCCGGCAAAGCCGATGCCCTTCGCCTCCAGATCGGCAATCGCTGCTTGCACATGCCCCGCAAATGCCGCGGCCTGCCCTGCCACCGACTCGCCCACGGGGCGCAGACTGTCGGGCGACGGCACCAGCCGCACCCAGGGGGCATAGCCGCCAATCGGCGGCCGCCGCGTCGAAAGCTGGCTCACCAGCGCCGTGTTCCCGTGATAGGTGTTGTCGGTCGCAATCATCCCGGTCTTGCCCGTCACCGCCTGCGCCATGCGGATCGCGATGTCATTCGCCTCCGACCCGGTGCAAACCATGATCGCCTGCGACAACCCGTGCCCCAACCGCCCCGTCAGCCGCTCGATGTAATCCAGCACCCCGTCATGCAGATACCGTGTGTGCGTGTTCAGAACCCCGGCCTGCGCCGCAATCGCCGCCACAACGCGCGGATGGCAATGGCCCACATGCGCCACGTTGTTGTAACAGTCGAGATAGCGCTTGCCGTCCGCCCCCCACAACCAGACCCCCTCGCCCCGCACGATCGTGACAGGGGAGCGGTAAAACGTCGGCACATTCGGCCCCATCAGCCGTTCGCGCCGTTCTGTCAGGCTCTCGGTCATTCGTCGTCCTCAACCTTGCCGCGCCCGGCCTTCACTTCGCCCCGCACCGCCTTTGCCACCAGCCGCCGCCGCTGGCTTGCCAACGTCGGGCGCGTGGCCACCCTGCGCTTGGGCACCACCAGCGCCGCGCGGATCATCTCGATCAGCCGTTCTGCCGCAATTTCCCGGTTGCGCGCCTGACTGCGGGTGTCTTCCACCTGCAGAACAATCGCACCTTCCAGCGTCCACCGCCGCCCGGCAATCTTTTTCAGCCGCGCCTTGACCGGCCCGCTCAGATGCGGTGACCGCTCTGCCTCGAACCGCAGTTCGACGGCGGTTGATACCTTGTTGACGTTCTGTCCCCCAGGCCCCGATGCCCGCATGAAGCTTTCGGAAAGCTCCCAGTCGGCAATCGTCAGGGTGTCATTGATGCGCAGCATGGCTTTGGATACCCGATCAAAGGCGCGTTGGAAACATCCGCGCCTGTGGATAACCCGTTTGCACCAAACGAGAAAGGGTCGCGTTGAACGCGACCCTTTCCGAGATCTAAGGAGATGAGCCAGTTAGAGAAAGGCTCAATCACAGGTTGGTTCGCTGAAGGGCTGCCTTCAGAAAACACCCCCCATGACTGTCCCGACTTGTCTCTCCAATATCACTCTAGACACTGGATCACCTCCTTTCAAATGGTTGCCGATATTCGAAAGGTGGCACAGATTTTGTGTTTGTCAAAAGATTTTACGCTACCCTTGCCATCATTTTTGCGATGACCAAGCGGAAAGGCACTAGCGCCACGATTGCGATCAAAAGTTTGACCCCAAAATCCGCCACTGCCAGCGAAACCCACAAAGGTGCAACCGGCCCCTGACCCAGCAGCGGCACGGCCTCGTTGGCCCAGGCGACGTCGTTGCCCGGCTCCAGAAACGCGAACCAGGCGGAAAACGCGATGGTAAAGAAGATCACCGTATCCAGAACCGATCCGACAAGACTGCCGATCAACGGCGCGCGCCACCAACTGCGCTGCCGCAGCGCGTTGAAAATGGTCACGTCCATCAGCTGCGCCGCCAGAAACGCCGCCCCCGACGCCAGCGCCACCCGCATGGTGACAAGCGGGCCGAACTCACCCGTGATCTGCGTGCCGATGGCCGAACAGCCAAGGCCCACGACAAACCCCGCGATGACAACCCGGCGCGCAGCCGCAACCCCGTAAAGGCGGTTCATGATGTCGGTCACCAGAAAGGCGAACGGATAGGTGAACGCCCCCCAGGTCAGCCAATCATTGTAAAGAAACTGGACAAGAATGTTCGAGGCGACAACGACAATCGCCATGGCGATAACGCCGGGCAGGGTGGTGCGGGTCATGTTGGGTTCCGTTTTGACAAGGGTGCGGCACTTGGCCCCCGCCCGATCATCGGGCATGGGGACGCCGCGCCTTAGGCCCGCCGCCACGGGCTGTCAACGGTCGACGCGGTATTCCACAATCTCTGTGCGCTGAAAAAAGCGAAAGTTATCGTCCGAAATCATTGTCAGCCGGATGCCGCCCGCGCCATCCTGCCACACGGCCAGCCCCTCCAGATTGTCATGCGTCCCCGTCGGCGTTTCCAGCAGAACCTCGCCCGGGCTGGCGGATCCATCCGCCGCAATCACGAACCGCCGCACGCGCGTGGCAAATCCGCCAATCCCGTGAAAATCCCGCTCCAGCAGATACAACATCCCGTCCGGCCCGAAATCCGCCGCAACGGGAAGAAACGTCCCCTCCCGGCTCAGGGAAAACGGCTGTTCCCAAACGCCGTCCCAGTAGCGCCACACCGGCAACGGCCCGATGCCATCGCCAGACTGTTCGGCAAGCGTGTAAAGCGTGCCATCCCCCGCCACCGCCAGCGCCTCAAGTGACGCATTGCGCGGCATGGATTTGAACGCGTCTGGTCGCGGCAGATTGGTGGCCGGGCCGTCGATCCGGTCATACTGCAACACCCGCGCCGTACCTTCGAACGAAACAAAGATGCGCCCGTCGTCCGCAATCGCCAGCCCCTCGCTGTCGGCGCGTTCCTTGGCCAGCAGAGCACGCCCCTTGCCCTGCAGCTTGATCAACGGCGCCGCCTCGATGCCCGACAGCACCCCCGCCTCATCACGAACCAGCCGGCCCGCGGTAATGGCCCCCCGATCCGACAGCGCGGTAAATCCGATCCCGTCCGCCGCTACCTCGATGGCAGACATGCCGCCCATCAGGGGGTCATCGCTGGTCCACGTCAGGCTTGAAATATAGGTTGCCGGTCCGTCCGGCCCGGCGCGCAGCGCAGGTCCGACCACCAGCAACAGTGCAGTTACTGCGAGGACAGAACGTCGGCGCATTGGGCAGGCAAATCGGCCATCGTGTAATCCCTCGGGCTGCGCACGGGGGGCGAGGCAGGGGCGTTCGGGTCTGCCGGGGCCAGATAATCGGTCACCCACCAGTTCAAGGTTTCGTCACAGCCGTCGCCACCATTCGACAGTTCCGCCACCGTGGGCGTCTGCGTCACGCACAGTTTCGCCCCCTTGGGACATTTCAGCCGCACATGGAAATGCGTGTCGTGCCCCGCAATCGGCCTGATCTTCTGCAACCACGCCCGATCCGCCCGCGTCGCCGTCCGGCACATCTCGATCTTGACGGCCGCCGCCACGAAAATCCGGTCCACCCGGCGGTCGCTCGCCGCCGCCTGCATCAGTGCCTTGTGCGCTGGCGTCCAGTTTTCCGTGATCGTCCGCTGATCCGCCGACCGCACCGGAATGCTGCTGATATCTTCACGCTCCTGCCGGCTCAGATCCACCCGGCGCGGCGGCAGCATCCAGACATCGGCATCCAGCCCAATCTGATGGCTTGCATGGCCCGATGTCATCGGCCCGCCACGCGGCTGGCTCATGTCACCGATGTAAAGCCCGGCCCAGCCCACCTGCGTCGCCGCGACCGAAAGCTGCTGCAGAAACTCCACCAGTTCCGGCTGCCCCCAGTTCCGGTTGCGGCTTAACCGCATGGCCTGCCATGTCGGCCCGGTTTCAGGCAACGCCACCATTCCGGCCCCGCAACCCTTGGCATAACTGCCCACCGGCATCGACCGCTGCGCCGAAGGCCCGCTCATCGCGCCAAACAGTTGATTGGCAAGTTCCTGTGCCTGCACGGGTGCCGCCAGAAGGCACAGTCCGAACGCCATTTTGCGGATCATCCCTGTCACGTTGCCTGCCTGTCGCCCTGCGGTTTGACCCAGATTAGCAGAACCAGCCCAATCAGGAACAGCGCGATAAGGGGCATCACACCAATGCGCTGCGATCCGCTGATCTGCGTCATCACCCCGATCAGAAGCGGCGCCAGAAACGACGTGGCCTTGCCCGTCAGCGCGAAAAGCCCAAAGGATTCCGTGATCCGCGCCGGATCTGCCTGCCGCACCATCATCGTCCGGCTTGCCGATTGCAGCGCCCCGCCCGCCGCACCGATCAACGCGCCCAGCACATAGAACGCCACATCCGGCAGCGCACTTTCAAGCCGCACAGGTATTCCGAACACCGCCTCCCGCGATACCTGCGACACGCCGAGCGATACCAGCGTCAACACCAGAACACAGACCACAATCACCGGCTTTGGCCCGAACCGGCTGTCTGCATGGCCGCCCAGCCAGGCAAAGATCGCCCCCGTCACCGCCGCCAGAATACCGAAAGTTCCGACATTGGTGACCGACCATCCCAGAACGCCCGCAGCATAGATGCCGCCGAAGAAATACATGCCGTTCAACGCATCACGGTAGAACATCGACGACACCAGATAGGCAAACAAACTCCGCCGCTGTGGCAACCCGCGCAGCGACGTGCGCAGATCAGGCCACGCCTGCCGCGCCGCCTGCATCACCGGAATGCGCCCGGTCATCGCAGGTTCGCGCACCCACAGAAAGAACGGCAACATGAACACGACATACCAGATCGCGGTGAACGGCCCGACAAACCGCGTCCCTTCCGACGCCGCCGCGTTCAGCCCCAGTATCGGTGAAACGCCCACAATCGTCAGCCCCGTGGCCTGTTCCACGAACAAGGCCAGCATCAGGATCAACGAGATCACACCCCCCACATACCCAAACGCCCAGCCCGACCCCGATATCCGCCCGATTTCCGCGTCCGTCCCCAGATCGGGCAGAATGGAATTCGTGAACGTCGTGGCAAACTCCATCCCGATCAGCCCGATGCCGAATGACAGCATCACCAGCCACACGTTGAACCCCTCGGGATGCGCCGCCCAGATGCCCCACGCCCCCACGACATACATCACCGAAAACAGCGCGATGAACCACATCCGCCCGCCCGACTTGTCGGCAATGCTGCCCAGCAACGGCGACCCCACCGCAATGATGAACCCCGCCGCCGCAATCCCGTAACCCCAGATGGATTGCGCCGCCGTCCCGTCGCCCAGCACCCGCGCCATATAGGGCGCAAAGATGAAGGTCAGAAGCAGCGTGTTGTAGGGCTGGCTTGCGAAATCAAAGAAGTACCAGCCCCAGATGCGTTGTTTCGCGCTCGCCATGCCAGCCCCCATCAAGATGTCGCGGCATCAAGCCCGAAACACACCCCCGGCGCAAGCCACGTCCCATGTTGCGGTTTGCAGGCCGCATCGCTAGGTAGACACAATCCCTAGTGCGAAAGGCTTCCCCATGACCTCGATCCTGCAAATTCTGCTGCTGATCCTTGATGTCGCCCAGTGGATCGTGCTGGCCCACATCATCATGAGCTGGCTGATCAATTTTCAGGTGCTCAACCTGCGTCAGCCGCTTGTGGCGCAGATCTGGGATGGTCTGAACCGCCTGCTCGCCCCGCTTTACAACAGGGTCCGGTCAATTCTGCCCAACATGGGCGGGCTGGATCTTGCGCCCCTCGTGGTGCTGCTCGCGATTTACGCCCTTCGAATCGTGGTGGTCAACAACGCCTCGCTGTTCCTCTGATCCGACCCGCCCCCAATGCACCACCCGCGTGATCTTCTGGCTTCGGTCTTTGGCTTTGCCGCCTTTCGCCCCGGCCAGGAAGAGATTGTGGACGCCGTGCTGGCCGGGCAGGATACGCTTGCCATCATGCCCACCGGCGGCGGCAAATCGCTGTGTTTCCAACTGCCTGCCCTGTGCCTGCCGGGGGTGACTGTCGTCATATCGCCGCTGATTGCCCTGATGCGCGATCAGGTCCGCGCCCTGCGCGCCGTGGGGGTAGAGGCGGGGGCCCTCACATCCGGCAACACCGACGAAGAAACCGAAGACGTGTTCGCCGGGCTGGAACAGGGCCGCATCCGCATCCTCTACATGGCCCCCGAACGGCTCGCCTCGGCAGCCACCCTGCCACTTTTGCGCCGCATCAACACCCGCCGCATCGCGGTGGACGAGGCACACTGCGTATCGCAATGGGGCCACGACTTCCGCCCCGACTATCTGCGCATCGGCGACCTGCGCCGCACGCTTGACGTGCCCTTGGCCGCCTTCACCGCCACCGCCGACGAAGAAACCCGCGCCGAAATCGTCACCCGCCTGTTCGCAGGCCGCCCACCCGCCACCTTTCTGCGCGGCTTTGACAGGCCAAACATCCACCTTGCCTTTGCCGTCAAGGACAACCCGCGCAGCCAGATCCTTGCCTTCGCCGCCGCGCGCAAGGGCCAGTCGGGCATCGTCTACACCGCAACCCGCGCCAAGACCGAAACCCTGGCCTTGGCCCTGCGCGAGGCGGGCCATTCCGCCTGCCATTACCACGCGGGGATGGAGGCTGAAGACCGCCGCCGCGTCGAAATTCGCTTTCAACAGGAAGATGGCCTGATCGTCGTGGCAACGGTCGCCTTCGGCATGGGCATCGACAAACCCGATATCCGCTGGGTGGCCCACGCCGACCTGCCGAAATCCATCGAAAGCTATTATCAGGAAATCGGCCGCGCAGGCCGCGACAGCGCGCCCGCCGAAACCATGACGCTGTTTGGCCCGGACGACATCCGCCTGCGCCGCAGCCAGATCGACGAAGGGGCCGCGCCTCAGGATCGCAAGGTCGCCGATCACGCGCGCCTGAACGCGCTTCTGGGTCTGGCCGAGGCGGTGGGCTGCCGCAGGCAGGTGCTTCTGGGGTATTTCGGCGAAACCGCCGAACCGTGCGGCAACTGCGATACCTGCGACCGCCCCGCCGATGTGTTCGATGCCACCGATGCCGTCCGCAAGGCGCTTTCGGCGATCCTGCGCACTGGCGAATGGTTCGGGGCAGGCCACCTGATCGACATTCTGACAGGCAGCAACACCGCCAAGGTGCGCGAAAAGGGGCACGATCAACTGCCCACCTTTGCCGTCGGGCGGGACCTGTCAAAACCCGTCTGGGGGGCGGTGTTCCGTCAAATGATGGGCCGCGATTTGATCCGCCCCGACCCTGATCGCCACGGTGCCCTGCGCATGACAGACGCCGCCCGCCCCATCCTGCGGGGCGAGGCTGCGATCACCCTGCGCCGCGACAGCGTCGCCGCCGCCGAAGCGCCAAGCCCCGTCGTGCGGGCGCAAGTGTCCGATGAAGATGCGCCCCTCTTGTCCGCGCTCAAGGCAAAACGCCGGGCCCTGGCCGAGGCGGGATCCGTGCCCGCCTATGTCGTGTTCCCCGACCGCACCCTGATCGAAATGGCCGAACGTCGTCCCCGTACGCTCGACCAGATGGCGGCGATCAGCGGCGTCGGTGCCAAGAAACTGGAAAGCTATGGCGCGGCCTTTCTGGCCGTCATCACGGGCGAAACAGCCGCGCGCCCGCACCCATCACGGATGCGGCTTGCCGGTCGGGATGCGGGGGCCGTTTATGACCGGCTGGCCGAGGTGCAGTTGCAACTGGCGCGCGGCCCCGACGGCATCGGCAAACCGATGAGCCTGTCGCCCTCAGCCCTGCGCCGCATCGCCGAGGCGCGGCCCGGCACCCTGTCCGATCTGGACAGGGCGGGCGATCTCGGCGCGGCCAAACTGGAACGGTTCGGCCCGGCCTTCCTTGCGATCCTGCACGGCGACGACTGACGTCAGTTCAGAACGACAATCCCGATGTTCAACGCCGTGGCCACCGTGACCCACATTGCGTAAGGCACGAACATCAGCGCGGAAATCCTGTCACGCCGCCATTCCACCGCGATGAATGCCAGAATCGCCAGCAGCATGATGCCGACGATGGGCAGCGCCCAAGTCGGTTGCTGCATCCCAAAGAATACCGGGCTCCACGCGAAATTGGCCGCCATCTGCAACAGCCACAACCCCTGCGCCCCGCCATACAGCGCCTTGCGCGCGCCCACGACGCCGATGAGGATGTAAAGCACCGTCCAGACCGGCCCGAACATCCAGTTGGGCGGCGTGAACCACGGTTTGTTCAGCGACTGATACCATTCCCCCGGAATGTTGCTTGACCCAAGCCACGCCCCCATGCCCACGACAGCTACCACGAACGCGACGTGCATCCCGATTACCATGGCGCGTGACGGGTTCGGTGCCTGTGTGTCTGCCATTGGTCGGCCTTTCCTGATTGCCCGGCCCACGGCCCAGCGTTTGATCTTTCCGCCGTTATACGAATTTCGCGCCCCGCGACCAGTCTGAAAGACTGCCCGCCCGGTCACGCGCGCTGTCCAACGACCCCGCGTCGTCCACTGGCACCCCAGCGGCATGTCTAACCTCACGTCACCCGCATTGGTTCCGCGGCCATACTTCAAAGCTCCGCAATCGCCCGCCGCACTGACATTTTAGGCCATTTCCGGTGTGCCTGCATGTTCGGCTTCGGTTAGAACGGCGCGGGCATCGGGGGGGCAGTGACGCACCAGAACATCGGCAATTTCGGCCCGCCGCAGGGGTTTGGTCAGGTAGTGATCGATCCCTGACGCAAGGATACCCAGTTCATCGCCGTCCATTGCATGAGCCGTCAGGGCGCAGATCGGCACATGGCTGGCACCTGCCTCAAGCTCACGAATGGCCATCGCGGCCTCGCGGCCATCCATTTCGGGCATTGAGATATCCATGAAGATCAGGTCGGGACGAAAGCTCTGGAACAGGTCCACAGCCTCGCGGCCATTGTTGGCGATCACCAGTTCCAGATCGAAATCCTTGATCATCTTGCGCAAGACCAACTGGTTCGTCCGGTTGTCCTCGGCCGCCAGCAACCGCATCGCACGTCGTTCTTTCGGTTCGTCCTTCGCCCTCACTGTCGCCTGCACCTCCACAGACCCCGCCAGTGTTTCAAGCCACCGGATCAGGTCGGCGCGCAGCAGCGGCTTTTGCAGCGCGGTCGAAATCTCTGGTGTGGCCGCATCGTCGCGCATTGCTCCGGCGTTGGTCGTCATCAGGGCGATGGGCATGGTCCAGCCGCCCGCGCGCACTGCCTTGGCAAATGCCGTGCCGTCCATGTCGGGCATTTCATGGTCCGTGAGGATCACGTCAAACGCAGCGTCCTCTTGCAACACAGTCAGCGCGTCGGCACCCGAACGGCACAGCACCACCTTGATGCCGCTGGGCACCAGCTGCCGCTCCAGAATGGTGCGATTGATGAACTGGTCGTCCACCACAAGAACCCGCCCCACGCGCAGCGGCCCCCGCGCAATCGGCACATCTTCCGCAATCGGCATCGACAGTTGAAAGCCAAAGCTGGACCCCACACCCGGTTCGCTGTCCACCCAGACCGTGCCGCCCATCCGCTCGATCAGCCGCCGGGTGATGGCAAGCCCCAGCCCCGTGCCCTCGAACTTGCGGTTTGCGGCGCTTTCAACCTGATTGAACTCTCCAAAGACATGGCCCAGATACTCGGGTGCGATGCCGATGCCGGTATCTTCCACGGTCACATGCAGTTGTGCGGCCCCGTCGCCCACCTCCAGACCCACCACGCGGATCAACACATGTCCCGACGGCGTGAACTTGACCGCATTGCCGATCAGATTGGTCAGCACCTGCCGCACCCGCCCCGGATCGCCGACAAACCGCGTGGGCAGGAACATGTCGAAATCGATCAGCAGATCAACCCCCTGCGCCCGCGCGCGGGGCTGCAACAGCATCGTCACCTCATGGATCGTGCGTTCCAGATCAAACGGTTCAAGATGAAGCGTCAGACGTTCCGCCTCGATCTTGGAATAATCAAGGATGTCGTTGATGATCACCAAAAGCGCCTCACCCGATGACCGGATGGTTTCCGCGAACAGGCGCTGTTCGCCTGACAGCGCCGTGTCGCACAGCAGTTCCGCCATCCCCACCACCCCGTTCATCGGCGTACGGATCTCATGGCTCATGTTGGCAAGAAACGCCGATTTGGCCCGGCTCGCCGCCTCGGCCGCCAACCGCGCGGCCTCCAGTGCGGCCTGTTGCTCCTTCGCCGCCGTGATGTCGACCCGCAGCCCGACGCGGCCCCCGTCCGGCGTCGGATGGTCATAGGCCCGGATCCACCGCCCGTCCGTCAGCTGCTGTTCATGCACGCCATCAGCCAGCCGATGCTGCGCCAACCGTTCTGCCAGCCACTCCGCCTCGCGCCCCACGGCGTCAACATGCTGGCCGTGGTCCAGACCGTGCCGCAGAATGTCTTCAAACCGCGTTCCCGGCACGATCATCCCCGCGCTGTAGGGATAGGTTTCGCGGTACCGTTCATTGCACGTCAAAAGCCTGTCTTCCCGGTCGAACAGCACGAACCCATCCGGAATCGCCTCGATCGCGGCCCAGATCCGCATCTGTTCCGTGATGTCGAGCGCAAGGGTCACCATCCCGCCGTCCTGCGCGCGCCGGTCCACCAGCTTGAACCAGTTCCCGCTGGACAGTTGCGCCACGATCGGTTCGATCTGGTCGCTGTCCCACCGCGCAAGCATCATCTGCGTCCAGTCTTCCGCCGTGCGGTCGCCCAGCCGGACCACATCATGGTGCAGCGCCAGTTGCAGCATCGTCGCATAGGACGTGCCCGGTGGCAGGGCGGCCCCCTGAAAGACCGCCAGAAACGCCCGGTTCGCCATCACGAGGGTGCGTTGCGCATCGAACACGGCAAACCCGTCTTCAATGGTGTTGATGGATTCCCACAGCCGCTGTTCGGCGGTCGCGGCGGCCGTGTGGGCGCGGTCAAGATCGGTCAGGAACCGCGTGTTCTGCCCCTTCAGAACCTCCGCCTCGGTCAGGGCTGATTGCACCACATGGCGCTGCTCGATGATCTGGTCGGACAGGGACCTTGCATGAACCGCCAGCCGTTCATTGGCCAGAAACAGTTCCCTGCTTTTCTGGTCCAACAGGCGTTCCGCCGCCAGCCGCGCCCGCCGTTCCTTGGCCAGACGTTCTGCGATATCCATTCCCGCTTGCCCTATTCATCGCGGCCCCGCCCGACCGCCTTGCCGCACCATGCCCGGGCGGGATGAATCAACGCTTAAGGCGGGTGTTGCGAAATCGCCTGGGCCCCAAGAATCCTTGCCTTGCGTCAGGCCCCATGCAACTTTGTGGCGAAGTATTTTTGAAAGGATTTGATGATGCGCTTTTGGGCCATGGCGGTTGCCGCTGCTGCAATGATGTGCGGCGTTTCCCTGACGGCATCTGCGCAAGATCTGATCCCGGCCAAGCGGTTCTTTCTTCTTGAAAACACCGATCTTCCGGGTGGCGATCTGTCATCTTCCTTCGATACCACGCTCGAGGCGTGCGAGCGGGCCTGCACCACCAACGCGCAGTGCACCCATTTCACCTTCAACACCGTCAACGGTTCCTGTTTCGCCAAGGCTTCCCCCGGTGCGCCCGCCTATTTCGAAGGGGCCTATTCCGGTCAGATCATCACCACTCAGCCTGGCGTCATTGCCCGTGCCGGGTTCCGCCGCGCCGAACTGACATTTCTTGCGGATTGGGACATCGCAGCCTCCTTCCAGCAGGCCAGCAATCTTGCCAACGAACACACCACCGGCGAATGGACCGCCGACGAACACCTGCAATCCGCGACGGATGCGGAAGGGTCGGGTGACTACATCATGGCCGCGAACTTCACAGGTGCTGCGCTCAACATCACTGATTCCGGTGCGGATTGGGGCGAATACGCCCGCCGCCTGCTTCTTGCTGCCGAACAGGATGAAGGAAACGCCCGTGGCTATCAGGATCGCGCCTTCTCTGCGGCGGTCAACGGCTATCTGCGCTCTGAAAACCCGGCGCTGCGCCATACGCTTTTGCTGACAATGGGTCAGGCGCTGGAAAAGATCGACCGGGGCCGCGACACGGTTCAGGCACTTCGTCTGGCCCAATCCCTGCAACAGCGCGATGATACGGCGGCGCTGCTTGACGATGCCATTGGCAAATACGGCTTCCGTGTTCTTGAAACCGAAGTGCAGTCCGATTCCGCCCGCCCCCGCATCTGTGTGAATTTTTCCGAAGATCTGGCGACGTCGGGCGTCGATTATTCAAGCTTTGTGCAACTGCCCGAACCGGGGCTGAGCATCAGTGTCGGCGCCTACCGCCAACTTTGCGTCGAAGGCGTGCAGCACGGCGCGCGTTACAGCGTGACATTGCGCGAAGGGCTTCCTGCGGCGGATGGGCAGACGCTCGTCAAATCGGTGGCCCTTGCGCAATATGTGCGGGATCGCAGCCCCGGCGTCCGCTTTCCGGGCCGTGCCTATGTCTTGCCAAAGTCCGGGTCCGCCGCGATTCCGGTCGAAACCGTCAACACCGACAAGCTTGATCTGGAACTTTACCGCGTGTCCGACCGAAACCTGCTGCGGTCTATCCAGGCGAACTACCTGGGGTCCCCCATTGCCGAATGGCAAGAGGCCGACTTTGAGACGGCGATAGGTGACCAGATCTGGCGTGGCAACGCCACTGTCGGGCAGGACGTGAACCGGGATGTCACCACCCGCCTGCCGATGGATGCGGCGATTGCCGGGCTTCCGGCCGGGATCTATGCCCTGCGCGCCACGGTTCCGGGGGTTGATCCCTATACCATTCCGGCGGCGTGGCAGTGGTTCGTCGTGTCCGATCTTGGCCTCACCACGATGTCGGGCACCGACGGCCTGCATGTCTTTGTGCGCGGGCTTGGCGATGCCGGGGCGAAACCCGGCGTCACCGTGCAATTGTTGTCGCAAACGAACGAGGTGTTGGGCTCGGTCCAGACCGATGATCAGGGCTATGCCCGCTTTGATGCCGGTCTGGCGCGCGGCACGGGCGGATCGGCCCCCGCGCTTGTGATCGCCACCGAAGGCGAAAGCGATATCGCCTTCCTTTCACTGACCGACCCGGAGTTTGATCTGTCAGACCGTGGCGTCGAAGGGCGCGAAGCCGCCCCCCCCGTCGATGTGTTCCTGACCACGGATCGCGGGGCCTACCGCGCCGGGGAAACCGTCTATGCGACGGCCCTGACCCGCGACGCGCAGGCGGCGGCTGTCGCTGGCCTGCCGCTGACGGCCATTCTGATGCGCCCGGATGGCGTGGAATATTCCCGCGCAATGGCGCAGGACGGCGGGGCAGGCGGCCATGTGTTTGCCCTTCCCATCGCCGGAACCGCGCCGCGCGGCGTGTGGCAACTTGACATAAAAGCTGATCTCGAGGCTGACGCCCTGACCAGCCAGACTTTTCTGGTCGAAGATTTCCTGCCCGAACGCATCGACTTTGATCTGGCATGGGGCAACGAACCGCTGCGCCTTGGCGATGCGCCACAAGTCACCGTTGACGCGCGCTATCTGTTCGGTGCCCCCGGCGCCGGCCTCGCCGTCGAAGGCGAAGTGCTGCTTCAGGCCGCAGACGGGATCGACGGATTCCCCGGTTATGTGTTCGGCAAACAGGATCAGCCGTTCAATGCCGTGATGCAGCCCTTCGATACCACCTACACCACCGACGACGCAGGTCGCGCCATCGTGACGGCCCAGTTGCCCACCGTTGACGTCGATCCGGGCCGCCCCCTGCAGGCCCGCCTGACCGTCCGTGTCGCCGAAGGCTCGGGCCGTCCGGTGGAACGCCGCGCCGTCAAACTCCTCGCGCCCTCCGCGCCGATGATCGGGATCAAACCCCTGTTCGACGGCGTGGCCGGCGAAGGCAGCGATGCAACCTTCAACGTGATCGGCCTCGATGAAAACACAAAATCCATTCCCATGGCGGTCAAGTGGACGCTGACCCGGATCGAGAATGACTACCAGTGGTATCAAAGCTACGGCAACTGGAACTGGGAACCCGTGACCAGCCGCGTGGTGGTCAAGGAAGGCACCGCCGACATTGGCGTCGATCCGGCGCAGATTTCAGGGCCGGTGCAGTGGGGCGAATACGAACTGCTGGTGGAACGGACGGACGGCACCGCCGGGGCGGCCTCCACCACGTTCTATGCCGGGTGGTATGCCCCCGCCGATGTGACCGCTACGCCAGACACGCTTGAACTGTCGCTTGACCAACCGGCCTACAAGCCCGGCGATACCGCCACCCTGCGCATCGTGCCGCGCGCGGCGGGAACCGCACTTGTCACGGTCCTGTCCAACCGTCTGGTGTCAATGCAGGCTGTAAAGGTTGTCGAGGGCGAAAACCTGATCACCCTTTCCGTTACCGACGAATGGGGGGCAGGGGTCTATGTGACGGCCTCGGTGCTGCGCCCGATGGATGTCGCGGCAGGGCGCAACCCGGCCCGCGCGCTGGGCCTTGCCCATGCGGCCATTGACCCCGGTGCGCGGCGTCTTGCCGTCGCTGTTGAAACCGCCGCCGAAGCAGCCCCGCGCGGCCCGATCGACATCGCGGTCAAGGTGGGCGGCCTCGCCCCCGGCGACACCGCCTTTGCCACCATCGCCGCCGTGGATGTGGGCATCCTCAACCTCACCGCCTTCACCGCCCCCGATCCGTCCGATCACTATTTCGGGCAGCGCAAGCTGGGCGTCGGCATCCGTGACATCTATGGCCGCCTGATCGACGGGCTGAACGGTGCCGAAGGCACGGTCCGCTCTGGTGGCGACGCCGGCGCGCAGGCCAACCTGCAAGCCCCGCCCCCCACCGAAGAACTGGTCGCTTATTTCACCGGCCCGGTTCAGGTCGGGGCCGATGGCTATGCGCGCACATCGTTCGATCTGCCGTCCTTCAACGGCACCGTCCGGGTCATGGCCGTCGTCTGGTCCGACAAATCTGTCGGGCAGGCCCAATCCGATGTGCTGGTCCGCGATCCCGTTGTCGTCACCGCCAGCCTGCCGCGGTTCCTGTCGCCCGGCGATACCTCCCGTCTCCTGCTGGAAATCGTGCATGCCACCGGCCCCTCCGGCCGCATCGGGCTTGATGTCACAGGGCAGGGCGTCACGCTTGGCGACGTGCCCTCGGGCTTTGATCTGACCGATCAGGGCAAGGCGGTCTTTGCCGTCCCTGTCACCGCGACCGACCTTGGCAATCAGACCATCACTGTCAACCTGACCACCCCCGATGGCCGCCAGCTGGTCAAGACCCTGATCCTGCCCGTGCAGGTGAACGACCCCGAGGTGGCGCGTATCAGCCGCCTTGATCTGGCCGCCGGCGACAGCTTTACCTTCAACGCCGAGGCGTTTGCCGGCCTTGTTCCCGGCTCTGCCACGGCCACGCTGGCCATCGGGCCGATGGCCCGGCTGAACGCGCCGGGGCTGCTCGCGTCGCTTGACCGGTATCCCTATGGCTGCACCGAACAGATCACGTCCAAGGCGCTTCCGCTTTTGTACTTTGACCAACTGGCCACCGTCACGGGCCTGCCCGGTGCCGATACGGCCCGCCTGCGGATCGACCAGTCCATCGTCGAGGTGCTGCAGAACCAGACCGCCGAAGGCGCCTTTGGCCTGTGGACGGCCTCTTCGGGTGATTTCTGGCTCGATGCCTATGTGACCGATTTCCTGTCCCGCGCCCGTGCGCAGGGGCACGCGGTGCCCGATGTGGCCTTCCGCGCCGCCTTGGACAATCTGCGCAATCAGGTCAACTATCAGGCGGATTTCGACACGGGCGGCGAACCTCTGGCCTATGCGCTGATGGTCCTTGCCCGCGAAGGCGCGGCGGCGGTGGGCGATCTTCGCTATTACGCCGACGTCAAAGCCGATGCCTTCGCCACGCCCTTGGCGCTGGCCCAGCTCGGCGCGGCTCTGGCGAGCTATGGGGATCAGCCCCGCGCGGATTCGATGTTCGCCAAGGCGGCGGCCCGCCTGAACAGCCAGACGGCCGACGCGGAACAGGTGTTCCGCGCCGATTACGGCACCGCCTACCGCGATGCGGCGGGCGTCCTTGCCCTTGCCACCGAAGCAGGCACCAATGCGGTTGACCGCGCCGCGCTGACCACCCGCGTCGCCCAACAAAGCGCCAACCTCTCGACGCAAGAGGCGACATGGGCGCTGCTCGCCGCCCACGCCCTTCTTGACGGCCCGGGGCTGGACGGCATCACCATCGACGGCGCGCCTGCGGAACTTCCTGTTCTGGCGCTCGACAGCCCGCCCGCGCGTGACATCGTGCTGGCGAACGCCTCGCGCGATGCCACCTTTGTGACGGTGACAACCTACGGCGTGCCCTCAAACCCGGAACCGGCGGGCGGCAACGGCTATGCCATCACGCGAACCTATTACACGCTCGATGGCGAACCCGCCACGCTTGACAACATCGGCATCGGCACCCGTCTTGTCACGGTTCTGGAGGTCACGCCTTACGGTCGCGGCGAGGCGCGCCTGATGGTTGCAGACCCACTTCCCGCCGGGTTCGAGATTGACAACCCCAACCTGATTTCGGCGGGGTCGCTGGCCAATCTTGACTGGCTTGATGCCTTGTCCGATGTGGCAAATACCGAATTCCGCCAAGACAGGTTCCTGACGGCGGTGGATCGATATGACAACGCCACGTTCCGCCTTGCCTATATCGTGCGGGCCGTGTCTCCCGGAACCTTCCATCATCCGGCGGCCAGCGTGGAAGACATGTATCGCCCCGACTTCCGCGCCCAAAGTGACAGCGGCCAGATCACCATAGCCGAATAGGCCGCAGGTGCGCGCGCGGTGGTTTATACTGGTAGCCGTGGCCCTTTGGGCTGCGGCCCTGTCGCGCGACCGTTTCGATGCCTGGATTGCGGCGACAGACCTTCCCGCCCTTGTCATCGCCACCTCTGCCGAAGTGGTGGACCGCGACGGCGCACTTCTGCGCGCCTATACGGTGGCCGACGGCCGCTGGCGCATGGCGGTATCGCTGGGGCAGGTGGATGCCGCCTATGTCGACATGCTGGTAAGGTATGAGGACAAGCGTTTTTACTATCATTCCGGCGTCGATCTGACGGCGATGGCCCGCGCGGCGGTGCAGGCCTTGGTCAACGGCCACGTCGTGTCTGGCGGCTCCACCCTGACAATGCAAGTGGCCCGCCTGTTGGAAGAAGGCAGCACCGGGCGCATCAGTGGCAAGCTGCGCCAGATGCGCGTCGCACTGGCGCTGGAGCGGCGGCTGACCAAGGATCAGATCCTGACACTGTACCTTCACCTTGCGCCGTTTGGCGGCAACCTCGAAGGCGTGCGCGCGGCCAGCATCGCCTATTTCGGCAAGGAACCCCGCCGCCTGACCCCCGCCGAAGCCGCCCTTCTGGTGGCCATCCCGCAATCACCCGAACACCGCCGCCCCGACCGCGCCCTGCAGTCGTCCACTGCCGCAAGGGCGCGCGTTCTGGCCCGTGCGGCGCGCGATGGCATCCTGAACGAAGACCAGTCCCGCGCCGCACTGACCGAAGCCGTCCCCACCGCCCGCCGCCCCTTTCCCCAACTCGCCCCCCAAATAACCGATCGCGTGCGCCGTGCCGATCCCACCGCCGCCCCCCTCAGCCTGACCATCGACGCCCAGCGGCAGG
>JANPIX010000029.1:0-10448 GCA_031425195.1 Gemmobacter sp.
AAAGACAGTGAAGCTGGCCACGGTCCTGAAATTCCCCAACGGCCGCTGGGCGTTCCACCACATGCGCGAACTCGGTCCGACGGTGCAGGTCTGGCGCGGCGAATACAAGCCGACCGTCGTGCGTGAAATGCTGCAGGAGATGGGCGCGCTGAAGTTCGAGGACGACAAGGGCGGCAACACCACCCTGGCCGACTGGCAGCGCACGACATTCACCGACGGCCTGCTCGTGCTGCACAAGGGCGCGGTCGTTTACCCGAAGCACTACGCCGGCATGGCCGCCCACCAGCCGCACGCGCTCTGGTCCATGAGCAAGTCGTTCACCGGCTTGCTCGCGACGATGCTGATCAAGGAAGGCGCGATCGACCCCAACGCGCTGGTCACGAAGTACCTGCCCGAACTGAAAGACAGCGCGTGGTCGGATGCGACCGTGCAACAGACGCTCGACATGACCACCGGCGTTGCCTACAACGAAAACTTCCGCGATCCCAACTCCGGCATCTTCCAGTACCTGCATGCATCCGGGCTGTTGCCCGCGCCGCCCACCTACAGCGGGCCGCGGACCATCCCTGACCTGCTGGTGACGATCAAGAAAGACGGCGAGCACGGCGCGGGATTCAAGTACAAGACCGTCGACACCGAGGTCATGGGCTGGCTCTTGCAGCGCGTGACGGGCAAGAGCTACACGGCGCTCCTGTCGGAACGCATCTGGTCAAAGATGGGCGCCCAGGACGACGCCTATGTGTGGGTCGATCCGGTCGGCACGCAGATCACCAGCGTGGGCTTCAGCGCAACGCTGCGAGACCTGGGGCGGGTGGGTGAGACGCTGCGCACAGCGGGCCGCTCCAACGGGCGGCAGGTCATCGCGGAAAGCGTCATCGCCGAAATTCGTAAGGGCGCCGACAGCGAGAAGTTCAAGGCCAACGGCCAGGCGATGCGCGCGGGCTACTCGTATCACAACCATTGGTGGATTCCGCACGACCGCGACGGCAGCTTCGAAATGAAAGGATTGAACGGGCAGCACATGCACATCAACCCCGCGGCCGAGCTGGTCGTCATCAAACTCTCTTCCCACCCGACCGGGGATACGAGCGTCACGCACAACCTCGACCGTCGTGCCTTCGCCGCCATCGCGGAAGCGCTGCGGGCGCATTGAGCGCAGTGCCGTGTCCGCCCACAACACGTTGCCGACCATCGACACGCCCGGCCCGGGCATGCGCTTCGAAGACTGGATGGACGCAACGAACGTGCTGGGTGCCATCGAGCGCACGCAAATGCGCTGCGGCGACAAGACGGCCATCACCTTCCTCGACGCGGACCCTGAAGCCCCGCCACGCGAGTTCAGCTACACCGAACTGGTGGACGGCATAAGACGAACGGCGAACGCTTTGCGCGCTCTCGGCTTGGGGCGTGGCGACGTGGTGGCTTTCATGCTGCCATCCCTGGTCGAAACCCATTTCGTGTTGTGGGGTGCGGCCACGGCGGCGTCGGCCTTGCCCCTCAATCCGTTGCTGACGGCCGAAGCCCTTGCCAGCCTTTGCCGGGCTGCCGGCGCCAAGGCGCTGGTGGCACTGGGTCCTTTTCCTGGCACAGGCACCGAATCATGGGACAAGGCCCAGCGCGTGAGGGAGCTGGTGCCGGCGCTCGGCATGTTGATCCAGGTGGGCGGTGAGAAGGCCGCTGGTGGCTCCGGGCATCACCTGCTCGTGGATCTGCTGCGATCGAATCCGTCGCCCCTTGCCTTTTCTGACTTGCCGGGGCCGGACGATGTCGCCGCATACTTCCACACCAGCGGCACCACGGGCGCGCCGAAGCTCGTCATTCACACCCATCGCAACCAGCTCGCTGCCGCATACGGAGGCGCCTGGGCCGCAGGTGCCGGCACCGACGACGTGATCGTCAATGGTCTGCCGATGTTCCATGTGGCCTCCGCAATCTTTTGCGGCCTGGCCATGTTCGTGGCTGGCGCGGAAGTGGTGATCCTCTCGCCAGCCGGCTTTCGCAATCCCAGCATCGTCGCCAACTTCTGGCGCATCGTCGAGCACACCGGAGCGACGATCGTCGGCGGCGTGCCGACGGCACTTTCGTCCGTGCTGAAGGTCGATCCGCAAGGCGCAGACTTGAGCCGCGTGCGCGTCAACTTCTGCGGCGCTTCCCTGCTTCCTCGCAGTGTCGCCGAGCAGATGGAGCAGCTCACCGGCAAGCCCGTGCGTGAGGTCTATGGCATGACCGAAGCCGGAGGCGTGATCTGCGTCGACCCGGTGTCTCGCGCACGGGTCTTGGGGTCGGCGGGGTGCCCGATCCCATTCTGCGAAGTCGAGGCTCGCGCGCTCCTTGGAGCCAGCGCCCTGGGCCGTTCCTGCCTACCGGGCGAGCCGGGCATGCTCGTGGTTCGCGGGCCCAACGTGACCCCCGGCTACAAGGACGCTGCGCATTCCGACACCCTCTACACCGACGATGGCTGGCTCATCACCGGCGACGTGGGCACCATTGACGCCACCGGCCGTGTGTTCATCACCGGCCGGGCCAAGGAACTGATCATTCGCGGCGGCCACAACATCGACCCTGCCGCGATCGAGGAGGTGATGATGCAGCATCCTGATGTGGCGTTGGCCGGGGCCATCGGCCAACCTGACGCCCATGCCGGCGAAGTGCCCTGCGTCTATGTGGAACTGGTGCGCGGGGCCACGGCCACGGTGGCCGATCTGGCGGCCTTTGCGCAGACTGAAATCAAGGAACGCGCGGCCATTCCAAAACATATCGAGATTGTGCCCGAAATGCCCAAGACGGCGGTTGGCAAAGTCTTCAAACCCGATCTGCGCAGGCTTGCCATCACCCGCGTTTTTGATGGCGCGTTGGAGAAGGCAGGCCTTGCGCCGCGCGTCAGTGCCGTGATCGAAGATCGCAAGCGGGGCCTTGTGGCGCAGCTTTTGCCATCGCGCGGGATGGACGAGGCGGCGGTAAATGCGCTTCTTGGTGATTTCTCGGTGCCGTGGGAATGGGCCGGCCCGATGGAGCAAGAGGCGCGCGGGCTGCGTTAACCCTTGCGGGAATCACGGCGTTGCCGAACACTGCCGGAGGTAGGCGATGGGGATGCGCATGTTGTCAGGAATTTTGGCCGTTGCGGTGGCACTTGGCGTGCTTGCGCCACTCCCCTTGGCCGCCGATACCCAATCCGAAACCGTTTTTTCGCGTAAGGCGTGGAAAGTCGAGGTTGTGGCGTTTGATGACGGCACCCTCGCCTGCGTGTCCAGCGTCACGCGCCCGCGGGGCAAATTTTCCATCTGGGTCTTTGACGATCAGTCTGTCCGCATGCAGTTCTTTTCGGAGGAATGGCAGTTCGACCAAAGCAGCGCCGATCTGGAAATTCAGATTGACAGGCGGGGCCCATGGACGTTGACGGGGGCCGATCTGTACCAGAATTCCGTTCTGTTCGATCTGCCCGACAGTCGCGCAGGACGCCGGTTCATGGTCGAAGTGGCCGATGGGAAAACTCTGGTTCTGCGCGACGCCGATGGTGCCGATGTCCGCCGGTTTACCCTTGCGGGATCAAAGGCGTCCATGTTGGCAATGGCCGAATGCGGCGAGACGATTTCGCAGGGCGGATCGGACGGTCTGGCAAAGCGGCAGGCAAACCCGTTCAACTGAAGCCGCATCACGCGGCGGTGTCGATCCAGATGGTGACCGGCCCCTGATTGACCAGGTCCACATCCATATCCGCGCCGAAAATTCCGTTGGCCGTGGGAATGCCGAGGGACCGCACGGCAGCGGTGAACCGTTCATACAGCCGCGCGCCATCAGTGGCATTGGCCGCGCCGGAAAAGCCGGGGCGGTTGCCGCGTGATGTATCGGCCGCCAGCGTGAACTGACTGACGATCAACGCCGCGCCGCCGGAATCGCGCAGGGATACGTTCATCTTGCCATCCGCGTCCCGAAGGATGCGCAGCTTGGCGATCTTTTCCGCCAGTGCCGCGCAGGTATCGACGGTATCGCCGGGCATGGCGCAGACAAGGATCAGCAGACCCGCGCCAATCTCGCCGCAGACCTTGCCGTCGACTGTGACCGACGCCCGCGTCACCCGCTGGATCAGGGCGCGCATGTTACAGCTCGTTTCGCCAAGGCGGGTTTGCGCCGGGACGTGACACCGTCACCGCTGCGGCCCGCGCGCCGAGCGTGAGCGCCGCGTCAAGGGTATCGTCGGAAAGGGCGCTGACACCCGCCTTGCTCAGCACACCCCCGGCATGAAGCGAGGCGAGGATGCCCGCGTTGAACGTGTCGCCAGCACCCACGGTATCGGCCACCGTCACCGGCAGGCTGGCAACGAAACGCGCCTGCGTGGCGGTGAAGGCATGCGCGCCCTTGGCACCTTCGGTCACGAAGACGACCTTGGGGCCGGACGCGATGATGGCACGGGCGAGATCAGCCGTATCGCCCGCCCCGGCGAGCCAGTGAAGATCTTCGTCGGATAGTTTCACGATATCCGCCGTGGCGATCATCCGGGCAATGCGCGCGCGGTAGGCGGGTTCGTCGGTGATGAACCCCGAGCGGATGTTGGGGTCGATCATCGTCACCGTCGTTTCGGCGGCCCGCGATTGCAGCGTTTCATAGGTTGTGGCGGCAGGGTCGTTGACCAGACTGATGCCGCCCACGAACACCGCCTGAACCGATGCGGGCAGGTCTGGCAGATCGTCAATCGACAGCAGACGACCGGCGGTGTTTTCGTCATAGAACGCATAGGTCGCCTGACCGTTCACCAGTTTCACGAAGGCAAGCGTCGTGGGCCGCGCTGATCTTGCGGCAAGGCTGGTGTCCACGTTGGACGCCGACAACGTTTCGATCAGGATTTCGCCCATCAGATCGGTGGACAGGCCCGAAAAGAACCCCGACGGTGCGCCCAGCCGGCCAAGGGCGATGGCGGTGTTGAACACGGCCCCCCCGGCGTAAGGGGCAAAGGCCGGTTCGCCCGCCGCAGTGACGCGGGGCAGCATGTCGATCAACGCTTCGCCGCAAGAAAGTATCATGACGTCCCCCGTGGTTGTCTGCCCTGACGCTTGGACCGGTCAGCAGTGGTGAAATGGGCAGAAAGATTCTGGCGAACCCGGTCAAGAACCGTGTCGCCCATCGTATCCGGCACGAAGGTCAGACCTGTGATCTGTTCGTAGGCCTGCATGTAGGTCTGGCTTGTCGCCGCAATCATCTCGGGTGGAATGGGCGGGATCGGATCGCGATAGGGATCACAGCGCGCGGCGACCCAGGACCGGATCACATCCTTGTCAAAACTGGGGGGGCGGGTGCCATCCCGGAACGCGCGGTCGTAACCATCGGCAGTCCAATAGCGGCTGCTGTCGGGTGTATGGATCTCGTCAGCGATCAGGATGGTGCCATCGGCATCGACGCCAAATTCGTATTTCGTGTCGACAAGGATTAGTCCCCGTGTCGCCGCCATCTGACGGCCACGTTCGAAAAGTGCAAAGGAATACGCCTCAACTTGCAACCATTGATCGGGTGTGAGCAGGTTTTGTGCAAGGATCGTTTCGACTGTCAAAGGTTCATCATGGCCGCCGTCGAACGCCTTGGAGGTGGGCGTGATGATGGGCGCAGGCAGAACCTGATTGTCGCGCATCCCGTCGGGCAGCACATGGCCATACATGCTGCGCTTGCCCTCTTTGTACATGGTCAGGACCGATGTGCCTGTTGTCCCGGCAAGATAGCCGCGCACCACGATTTCCACCGGCAGAATGGTCAGCCGTTTGCCGATCACCACATTCGGGTCGGGGTATAACAGAACGTGGTTGGGGCAAATGTCGGCAGTTGCGTCGAACCAGAACCGCGCCACCTGTGTCAGCACCTGACCCTTGAAGGGAATGCTTGCCAGAATACGGTCAAACGCCGAAATCCGGTCTGACGAAATCAGGATGCGCCGGTTGTCAGGCAGGTCATAGCAATCGCGCACCTTGCCGTAATAGGGGTTCGGCAGTTCGGCGATATGGGCATGGTCAAGCGTGCGCATCGGGTTCTTTCCCTGGGGTGCCGTTCTATCGGATGCACGGGCGCGCAAGTCAATCGCGCCCTTACCGAAGCCAGTCTGGCGTCGGAAGGCCAAGGGTTTGCGGGTCGTTCAGATAGACAGCGCCCAGCGCGACGATCAGCACGAGCATCACGGCGAACGCGATCTTCCACACCGACCACGGACGTTCGCCCTGCACCTCGCCCGTCTGGCCATTGACCAGAAACCGATAGCTTTTGCCGCCATACTTGTAGGCTGCCATCCAGACCGGCAACAGGATGTGCTTGAAGGTTTCGGCCGAATAATCGGTGTCCACCTGACCCACCCGCTGCACATCGCCGCCAATGTCGCGGCGCACATCGCCGTCGATCACGGCGGCCATCCGGTCGCGCGCGGCGACATGCCCTTCGGCCAGCCCGATGGTATAGCCTTCGGCATGGAACCCGGCCAGATAGTCGGGATTGTAGGGTGTCAACGCCTCCAGCCCCCAGGGAGTGAGGTCGTTGCCAAGCCGTTGCGGCAGGCTGCTGGACGCCATGATGAGTACATCGTCAAACCCGCGCGCCACGCGGCCTGACACCTGTGTCCAGCGGGTTTTCTGAACCTGACGCGTCTGGCGCTGCGATTTGCCATTGACCACGACGTTGACCGTTTCGGTGACGTAATAATGATCGCCCCGCTGTCCGGTATAACGGCTGCGGGTATCGGCATCAAAGGTCCAGAACGGGACGTAGATGCCGTTCATCGTCCGGCCCTTGCGCGCGTATTCCAGAAGCGCGTTGGGGGCGAACCACAGTCCGCCCATCCACTGTACAAGGGCGCTGCGCGCGGCGTCTTCGGTCAGGACGAAGGGCACAACCGCCTGTGGCTTGATCGTGCGGTGCTTGCCCGTATCCACCACAACGGGCGTCGCGCAGAACGGGCATTCCTCGGCATGATTTGCGCCGGTGAATTCGATCAGCGCACCGCAATTCGGGCAGGTGGAGGTTCGGACATCCTGTGTCGCAGACCGCGGCAGATCATCCTGCAGCCCGCGCGCCAGATCAAGTTCGCCCAGCGCCTGCCGCTGCTTGCGTTCTGTCGTGGGCGCAACGGATTGCACATTGCCACAATGATCGCAGACCAGTTCGGTCTGACCGGGGGCAAAGCGCAGATCCGCCCCGCACTGTGTGCAGGGCCAGCGATATTCGGTTTTGTCGTCCAAGTGTCAGGCGCCCGGTGGGGGTGGCGGGGGCATCAAGGCGAACAGACGCGACAACGGTGTTTCGCGGGCCGGTTTCCAGCCATCCTGCCCCGCCGTCCAGACCTGAGTGGCGGCTGTGAGCGCGCCTGAATTTGCCATGGCGGCAAGATCGGCGTCACCGAACGGGCCTTTGGTCTGCCCGCCTTCGGCGATGTGCCAGGCGGCACTGGCCGGTGCAGGCGGGGGCGGGGGCGCTGCGTGGGCCGGGGCTGCACCCCAGGGGCCGGACTGCATCTGCCCCGCCATGCCCATCCCAAGTGCTGCGCCGACACCCGCCGTCATCGCGGCCCCTGCAGCGGAATTCGGGTTGTCCATCGCTTCGGCGGCATTGAATTGCATGTATTTGTTCAGATCGCCCGCAATTCCCACACCTGTCCGCTTGTCCAGAACCTTTTCGACTTCCTCGGGCAGACTGATGTTTTCGATGTAGAATTCTGGCAGGACCAGACCGTATTCCGCCACTTTGGGCGCAATCGCCGTGGTGATGATCTTTCCCAGATCCTGCGTGTTCGCCGCCATGTCCAGAACCGGGATACCCGCCCCGGCAAGCACGCGGCTGGCTTCCTGCAAGATCACATTGCGGATCTGGAAGCTGATCTCGTCGGCGGTAAATTCGCCGTCCGTCCCCACGATTTCGCGCATGAACACCGCCGGGTCGCTGACCCGCATCGAATAGGTGCCATAGGCCCGCAATCGAACTGGCCCAAATTCTGGGTCGCGCGCCATGATCGGGTTCTTGGTGCCCCATTTCAGATCGTTGAAACGGGTCGTATTGATGAAATAAATCTCGGATTTGAAGGGCGACTGAAACCCGTGATCCCAGTGCTGCAGGCTTGTCATGATGGGCATGTTGTTGGTTTCAAGGATATACAGCCCCGGCCCGAACACATCGGCCAACTGACCTTCATGGATGAACACCGCCGACTGACCTTCGCGCACGGTCAGTTTCGCACCATATTTGATTTCGTTGCCCTGACGTTCGAACCGCCAGACCATCGTGTCGCGGGTGTCATCAGTCCAGGCGATGACGTCGATGAATTGCCCTTTGAGAAAATCGAATACCATCGTTCTATCCTTTTCGTGTCAGGGGTCAGCTTTCCCCGCCCAGCAATTCGCCGGCAAGGGTCGCGATGATGGGGCGTGCCTCGGCCAAGGTCATTCCGGCGCGCAGGCGGGGATCGTACAGCATCTTGAGCATGAGTTCGTCTTGCCGCGTCAGCAGCGCGAATTCTTCGTCATCGTTGAAGATCGAGGGGCGCGCGGCCGGGCTGTCGTTGGCAAGGCCAAGGCCTTGGGCGATTTCCTCGTGCAGGCAGGACAGGCGCAGAAGATCGGGGTGTTCGGCGCGCACCACGGCAAAGGCCCGTACATAGGCGCCCGATTGCCCGCCGGTCAGCGCATAGACAATGCAGTAATTGGTGCGCGGCAGGTTGGTCAGCCCAGCCACATCCGCAGCACCGAGGGAGGGCAGGCTCGCCCTGATCGCCGGGCCAAGGGCGCGGCGTTCGTCTTCGTTGACGATCTGGATCTCGAAGTTCGGGGCAAAATCCACCAGTGAAATCGGGTGGCCTGTCACCTGCTGCAGCCGCATCAGATAGGAGGCAATGCGGGCGCGGTCGGTGGCCTGACGTTCGGGCGGCACCGATGGGCCAAATCTGACGGCAACCCGGACAGGTACCGTCCAGCGCCGCAGGGTGCTGGCGGTTTGCCGGGGAACAAGGCCGCCGGGCGTGCGGGCATATTCGTCAAACAATGCGATCTGTTCGAAGTTCTGCGCCAGAAGGCGGGCATCAAAGGGTGTGTCGGTGCCCCCGCCATCGGTGCGCAACATGCCTTGACCAAGAAGGTTGGCCTGAACGCGCGCATAATAGTCGCGCGCGGCCAAGCTGTCTGCGGAAGGCGGCGGCGGGGCCGGGGCGACTGTTGGCGGTGGAAGTGTCGCCGCCGGGGGAACGGTCGTTTCGCAAGCGGCAAGGGTGAACGCCAGACCTGCTGTAACGATCATCCTGAAAACTGCGGCAACCCAGTCAGCCCGGCGGTGTTCCATGATCTGATGCTTAACCCGTCACTGCCGTGCCGGCGTTAAAGCCTGTCGACGTTCCCCGTGCCTTGGCAGACGCCAGCGTGTCACGCAATTCAGACTCCATTTTCTGCAGTTCCGTTTCGGCTGCGGCCCGTTTCGCCTTGCCCGCATCTGCAATTGCAAGACTTTCGTTAATCGTGGCGATCAGGGTGGCGTTGGCTTTCTGAACCGCTTCGATGTCAAACACCCCACGTTCCATTTCGGTTCGCACGATGCGGTTGGTTTCCTGAAGATTTTCCGCATTTTTTGTCAGCAGTTCGTTTGTCAGGTCGTTCGCCGCACGGATCGATTCCGCGGCTTCGCGCGAACGCTGGATCGTGACCGCCTGTGCAAGCTGGGTTTCCCACAAAGGCACGGTGTTGACCAAGGTGGAATTGATCTTTGTCACAAGCGATTTGTCGTTTTCCTGCACCAGCCGGATGGACGGAAGCGACTGCATGGTGACCTGCCGCGTCAGTTTCAGGTCGTGCACCCGGCGTTCCAGATCGTCACGGGCGGAACGCAGATCGCGCAGTTCCTGCGCCTCCATCACCTGTTTTTCTTCGGGCGCTGCCTTCAACTCCGCCTCGGCCTTGGGGATATCGGTGGCGTCGATGTCCTTCAGCTTGGCCTCGCCCGCCGCAATGTAAAGGCCCAGTTCGTCATAGAATTTCAGCGTCTTGTCGTACAGGATATCCAGCGATTTGATATCCTTCAGCAGGGTGTGTTCGTGGCCCAGAAGGTCTGTCGTGACCTTGTCGATCTGGCCCTGAACCTCTTCAAAGCGGGCGACGAACTTGGCAAAGGGTGCGGCGCGGCCCAATAGTTTTTCCCACCAGCTGCGGGTGCGGCGGACGTCAAGCTCGCTGACGGAAAATCCGCGGATGGTCGATACGATGTTCCGCAGGCTGTCGCCTGCTGGCCCCGCGTCCTTGTTTTTCACACCCGCCAGCATTTCCTGGCTGATGACCTGCAACTCTGCTTGCGCGGAGGAGCCAAAGTTGATGATCGACTGGGTATTCTTCATATCCAGTTCTGCCATCCGCTTGCGGATCGCTTCGGCTTGCGGCGCGGGGGCGGTTTCCAGCGGAACGATCGCGGTGCCGGGCTCGGCCAGAACGGTTGCAGTCACTTTTTCG
>JANPIX010000030.1:0-28974 GCA_031425195.1 Gemmobacter sp.
GGGTTCCGCCCCAACCCCCGCACCCCCCCCGTGGGCGGGGATTCCGCCCGCCACCCCCGGAACGCCGGGCGTCAGCGGCGCACCGACACGATGCCGGGCTGAAGCCCGGCCTACAGCAACAAGACATGTTTGCGAGGTAAACTCGAATGACCGACCAATCCCCCACCGCCGCCTTCAACGCCTCGTCCTTCCTTGACGGCGCAAATGCCGATTACATCGACCAGTTGGCCGCCCGCCATGCCGCCGATCCCGCGTCGGTCGATGCGCAGTGGGCGGAATTCTTCCGGTCCATGGGCGAAACCGAGGTGGATACCAAACGCGCGGCCACCGGCCCGTCGTGGGCGCGCAGCGACTGGCCGCCGCAGCCCGCCGATGATCTGACCGCCGCGCTGACAGGCGAATGGGCCGCCGCCCCCCCGGCGAAAGAGGCGAAGGCCGCAGGCGCAAAGATCGCCGCCAAGGCCGCCGAACAGGGCGTCACCCTGACCGAAGATCAGATCACCCGCGCCGTGCTGGACAGCATCCGCGCCATCATGATCATCCGCGCCTACCGCATCCGGGGCCATCTGGCCGCTGACCTTGATCCGCTTGGCCTGATCGACCGCAACACCCAGCCCGAACTCGATCCGAAATCCTACGGCTTTACCGAAGCCGACATGGATCGCCCGATCTTCATCGACAATGTGCTGGGCCTGCAAACCGCCTCCATGCGGCAGATCATCGACATCGTGAAACGCACCTATTGCGGCACCTTTGCCCTGCAATACATGCACATCTCCGATCCCGAACAGGCCGCCTGGCTGAAGGAACGGATCGAGGGCTATGGCAAGGAAATCGCCTTCACCCGCGAAGGCCGCCGCGCCATCCTGAACAAGCTGGTCGAGGCGGAGGGCTATGAAAAATTCCTCCACGTCAAATACATGGGCACCAAACGGTTCGGCCTTGATGGGGCCGAAAGCCTGATCCCCGCGATGGAACAGATCATCAAACGGGGCGGCAAT
The DNA here is from genome assembly GCA_031425195.1 of Gemmobacter sp. Lineage (GTDB taxonomy): Bacteria > Pseudomonadota > Alphaproteobacteria > Rhodobacterales > Rhodobacteraceae > JANPIX01. Next base: position 1,002 of record JANPIX010000030.1, read on the forward strand.
CTGGGCGTCAAGGAAGTCGTCATCGGCATGCCGCACCGGGGCCGCCTGTCGGTTCTGGCGAACGTCATGATGAAACCCTACCGCGCCATCTTCAACGAATTCCAGGGCGGGTCGTTCAAACCCGAAGATGTTGATGGTTCGGGCGACGTGAAATACCACCTCGGCGCCAGCAGTGACCGCACCTTTGACGGCAACACCGTTCACCTGTCCCTGACCGCCAACCCCAGCCATCTGGAGGCTGTGAATCCCGTCGTTCTGGGCAAGGTCCGCGCCAAACAGGAACAGTTGGGCGACAAGGCCCGCGCGCAGGTTCTGCCCGTGCTCTTGCACGGCGACGCGGCCTTTGCCGGGCAGGGTGTCGTGGCCGAATGTTTCGGCCTGTCGGGCCTCACCGGCCATCGCACCGGCGGCACGATCCACATCATCGTGAACAACCAGATCGGCTTTACCACCGCCCCGGCATTCAGCCGGTCCTCCCCCTATCCCACCGACATCGCCCTGATGGTCGAAGCGCCGATTTTCCACGTCAACGGCGACGACCCCGAGGCCGTGGTCCACGCCGCCCGCGTCGCCACCGAATACCGCCAGACTTTCCACAAGGATGTCGTGCTCGACATCTTCTGCTACCGCCGCTTTGGCCATAATGAGGGGGATGAACCCATGTTCACCAACCCCGCGATGTACACCCGCATCAAACGGCAAAAGACAACGCTGCAGCTTTACACCGAACGTCTTGTCGCCGACGGCCTGATCCCCGAAGGCGAGATTGAAGACATGAAGGCCGCCTTCCAGTCCCGTCTCAATGCGGAATTCGAGGCGGGCAAGGATTACAAGCCGAACAAGGCCGATTGGCTCGATGGCCGCTGGTCTGGCTTTGAACGCGACAAGAACGATTATCAACGCGGCGACACCGCGATCAAACCCGAAACCCTGGCCGAGGTTGGCGCGGCGCTGACCCGCGTTCCCAACGGGTTCGACCTGCACAAGACGGTTCAGCGTCAGCTTGACGCCAAGACGCAGATGCTGGCCAACGGGCGCGGCTTTGACTGGGCCACAGCCGAGGCGCTGGCCTTCGGGTCACTCGCCACCGAAGGCTTCAACGTCCGCCTGTCCGGGCAGGATTGCACGCGCGGCACCTTCAGCCAGCGCCATTCGGCCTTCATCGACCAGACCACCGAAGAACGTCACTATCCGCTCAACCACATCCGCGCCGGTCAGGCCCGCTACGAAGTGATCGACAGCATGCTGTCGGAATACGCGGTCCTGGGCTTCGAATACGGCTATTCACTGGCCGAACCGAACACGCTGACACTTTGGGAAGCACAGTTCGGCGATTTCGCCAACGGCGCGCAGATCATGTTCGACCAGTTCATCAACTCGGGCGAGGCGAAATGGCTGCGCATGTCGGGCCTCGTTTGCCTTTTGCCCCACGGGTATGAAGGTCAGGGGCCGGAACATTCCTCGGGCCGTCTGGAACGTTTCCTGCAAGGCTCGGCCAATGATTGCTGGATCGTCGCCAACTGCTCGACGCCCGCCAACTACTTCCACATCCTGCGCCGCCAGATTCACCGCACCTTCCGCAAACCGCTCATCCTGATGACGCCAAAATCGCTTTTGCGTCACCCGATGTGCGTCTCGGACGCGGCGGATTTCACCACCGGGTCCAGCTTCCACCGCGTGCTGTGGGATGATGCCCAGCAGGGCCATTCGGAACTGACCCTCAAACCAGACGCGGAAATCAAACGCGTCGTGCTCTGCTCCGGCAAGGTTTACTACGATCTTCTGGCCGAACGTGACAAACGCGGCGCGGATGACGTCTATCTTCTGCGCGTCGAACAATTCTACCCCTTCCCCGCCATGGCGCTGACCAAGGAATTGGAACGCTTCAAGGGGGCCGAGGTTGTCTGGTGTCAGGAAGAACCCCGCAATCAGGGCGCGTGGAGCTTTATCGAGCCGAACCTCGAATGGGTGCTGACCCGTATCGGGGCCAGCCACTCGCGTGCCACCTATGTCGGGCGCAGCGCCAGCGCCTCGCCTGCGACGGGCCTTGCCTCCCGTCACAAAGCCGAACAAGAGGCGCTGGTCAGCGAAGCCCTGACCCTCGCCTGACCCGAAAACAATGCGCCCCGGCGCGGAGGACCGACGAATGACTGATGTAATGGTGCCCAGCCTGGGCGAATCCGTATCCGAAGCCACTGTTTCCACCTGGTTCAAGAAGCCGGGCGATGCGGTGGCCGTTGATGAAATGCTCTGCGAACTGGAAACCGACAAGGTTTCGGTCGAGGTGCCAAGCCCGGTCGCCGGCGTGCTGTCGGAAATCATCGCGCCCGAAGGCACAACTGTCGCCGCCAACGCGCGCCTTGCCATCGTGACCGAAGGGGCCACCGCCACGGTCCCCGCCTCGCCAACCCCAACCGCACAGGCACCCAAGACAACCGACCCGAACATCGCCGCCGCCGCCGCCGTCGGCTCACCCGGTGCTGGCCACGAGGAGTTTACCATCCGCAAGGATGTCGAAGACGCCCCCGCCGCCAAAAAGGCGATGGCGGACGCAGGCATCCCGCGTGAACAGGTCACCGGCACAGGCCGCGACGGCCGCGCGATGAAGGAAGACGTGGCCAAGGCCGCCGCCGCAGCACCCGCATCCCCCCCCGCCGCAGCCCCGGTTGCCGCCCCCGCCCCAACCGTCATTCCGCGCGCCCCCGTCCCCGCCGACGACGCCGCCCGCGAAGAACGCGTCAAGATGACCCGCCTGCGCGCCACCATCGCCCGCCGCCTGAAAGACGCGCAGAACACCGCCGCCATGCTCACCACCTATAACGAGGTGGATATGTCGGGCATCATGGCCCTGCGCAATGATTACAAGGACATGTTCGAGAAAAAGCACGGCGTAAAGCTTGGCTTCATGTCGTTCTTCGTCAAGGCCTGCTGCCACGCCCTGGCCGAAGTGCCCGAAGTGAACGCCGAAATCGACGGTCAGGATATCGTCTACAAGAACTACGTCCATATGGGCGTCGCTGTCGGCACGCCCTCCGGCCTTGTCGTTCCCGTGGTGCGCGACGCCGATCAGATGGGCTTTGCCGCAATCGAAAAGAAGATCAGCGAACTCGGCCTGCGCGCCCGCGATGGCAAGCTGAGCATGGCCGAAATGCAGGGCGGCAGCTTCACCATCTCCAACGGCGGCGTCTACGGCTCACTCATGTCCTCGCCCATCCTGAACCCCCCGCAGTCGGGCATTCTGGGCATGCACAAGATCCAAGACCGCCCTGTGGTGGTGAACGGCCAGATCGTCATCCGCCCGATGATGTATCTTGCACTTAGCTACGACCACCGCGTCGTCGACGGCAAAGGCGCCGTGACGTTCCTCGTGAGGGTCAAGGAAGCGCTGGAAGACCCGCGCCGGTTGCTGATGGATTTGTGAGGGGTAGTGACCGCCAAAGGCGCACCCTACATCCTGTCGGGCGCTCCGTTATTGCGCACCGACTGTAGCAACCCAAACTGTCACATTCGTGAAAGCAAATCGTGAACGGACCGATAGACGCTGATATCCGCGACCGCCGCCTCATCTGGGCGGGATTGGGACTTTGGGCATTTTGCATTTTAGTCACTATTATTGCGGGGCTTGATCCGGAAGAACGAGTCAAACAGCGCTTGGGGCAAGAAGTTATTGTTGCAATAGCGGCACTTGGCTGGGTAGCACCGCTTATTGTGTTTGTTCGCTACAAACGCCGCAAACAAGGTCAGCACGGGAAGTGACTCAGATTCGCAATACCAACGCCCCGGCGCAAGCCGGGGCCCGGCACAAAGTCGCACCCCCCAAGGTCCCAACCTTCCCCCGGGATGCAATAAGGTAACCCCATGACCCCCGAACTCACCGCCCTCGCCCTCGCCGGTCTGCTGCAGGCGCTGCAATTCGTCACCATGGCGATCCCCGTCAACCTTGAACTCGGTCCAAAGGTCACCGCCTCGCCCCGCGACGGCGTCAACCTCGCGGCCATGGTATCCCCCCGCTCCGCCCGCCTCGTGCGCGCCATGAACAACCATTTCGAGGCGCTGATCCTCTTCACACTCGCCGTGGTGGTCGTCACCCTGTCGGGCCAATCGAACGCCTTTACCCAAACCTGCGCCTGGGTCTATCTTGCGGCGCGTGTGCTCTATGTTCCGGCTTATTATTTCGGCTGGGCACCCTGGCGATCCGCCATCTGGTGTGTCGGTTTTGTCGTGACCATCGCCATGATCTTTTCCACCCTTCTCTGAACCCCTCTTTTCAGATCCAAATATCCTCGGGGGTTGCCGATTGGACGCCATTGGTTCAAGACCAATCGGCGACGGGCAGACAGCCCCCGGCTTCAACCATCCAAAGGAGCCTCCTATGGCCAACTATGACGTGATCATCATCGGTGCAGGGCCGGGCGGCTATGTCTGTGCCATTCGCTGCGCGCAGCTTGGCCTGTCGGTCGCCGTTGTCGAAGGGCGCGAAACGCTGGGCGGCACCTGCCTGAACGTGGGCTGCATCCCGTCAAAGGCGCTGCTGCACGCCACGCACCAACTGCACGAGGTTCATGAAAACCACGAAAAGATGGGGCTGATGGGCGGCGCGCCGACGGTGGATTGGGGCCGCATGCAGGCATACAAGCAGGATACCGTGACGCAGAACACCAAAGGCATCGAATTCCTGTTCAAAAAGAACAAGATAACCTGGATCAAGGGCTGGGCCACCATCCCCGCCGCCGGTCAGGTCAAGGTCGGCGAAGACACCCACACCGCCCGCAGCATCGTGATTGCCACGGGTTCGGAACCCGCCACACTTCCGGGCGTCGATGTTGACGAAAAAACCGTCGTCACCTCCACCGGCGCGCTGGTGCTGGCCACCATCCCGAAATCCCTCGTCGTCATCGGAGCGGGGGTGATCGGCCTTGAAATGGGGTCGGTCTACGCCCGCCTCGGCGCGCAGGTGACGGTGATCGAATACCTCGACGCAATCACCCCCGGGCTTGACGGCGAAACCGCCAAGACGTTTCAACGCATCCTGTCCAAACAGGGGCTGAAGTTCATCCTTGGTGCCGCTGTTCAGGGCTGCGAGGTCACCGCAAAAGGCGCGACCGTCACGTACAAACTGCGCAAGGACGACAGCATCGCCACGCTCGACGCCGATACCGTCCTTGTCGCCACTGGCCGCCGCCCCTTCACCGCCGGTCTGGGACTGGAGGCTTTGGGGGCCGAAATGCTGCCCCGCGGCCAGATCAAGACGGACGGGCATTTCACCACCTCGATTCCGGGCATCTATGCCATCGGCGACGCGATCGTCGGCCCGATGCTCGCCCACAAGGCCGAAGATGACGGCATGGCCTTGGCCGAAATTCTGGCCGGCAAATCGGCTCATGTGAACTACGGCCTGATCCCCGGTGTGATCTACACCACGCCCGAGGTGGCGACTGTGGGCCTGACCGAAGAACAGCTTTCCGAACAGGGCCGCGCCTACAAGGTAGGGAAATTCCCCTTCATGGGCAACGCCCGCGCCAAGGCCGTTTTCCAAGGCGACGGTTTCGTCAAGATTCTGGTGGATAAGGAAACTGACCGGATTCTGGGTGCCCACATCATTGGCCCGATGGCGGGCGATCTGGTGCACGAAATCTGCGTTGCGATGGAATTTGGCGCGTCGGCACAGGATGTGGCGCTCACCTCCCACGCCCACCCCACCTTCAGCGAGGCGGTGCGCGAGGCGGCCCTCGCCTGTGGCGACGGGGCGATCCACGCCTGAGGACCGCCCCCGCCATTGCAGTTTTACCGGACCATCGACGGCACGTTCACGCCGGGCTGCTCTGGCACCGGATCGAACGGCGGTATTTCCACCGGGTCGGGCAGCGGGCCGGGAAAGGTATCGGGCACCGGATCAGGAAATGTGCCGGGAACCGGTTGCTGTTCGGGCGAGGGCAGATCATTCGGCCCGGGATATGGGGTGTTCATCTGGTGATCCTTTCGATGAATGCAGCCTGCGGTTAACGCGCCGCCGAAGCGGGACGTTCCGCCTTCGGGCCGCTCACTTTCCCGTCACGGGCTTTTGCGCGCCGGGCACCTGCGGCTTGGCGCGGTGCGGTCCTTCCTGCTGGTCGGTCTGACTGGTGCGCCGCCCCTCGCCTGTCGTCGCAGGATCATAAAGTTGCGCATTTCCAGCCTGATCGGTGGTGATGTCTTTCGGGTCGGCCATGACTTGCCTCCTTGCGTGGCTTGTGCGGATCAACCCACAGCGCAGGCAGAACGTTCCCCGGCCCGCCCATCCGGAACTTCGACAGGGGGCCCGCGTTGATCGGCAATGACCCCGATCAAGGAACCTCATCATGGCCGAACTTTTGCGAACTGCCGTTGATCCGGTCACGCTGGACGCGGAACATCTTGTCGATGTCGTGGTCTACAGCCAAGACGATTATGCCATCGGAAAGATCACCCATGTCCACGATCTGGGCTATGAGGTAGAGGTGATCGTCGACATCAGCGCGATGCTCGGCACAGAACAAAAAGCCGTCACCCTGCCCGGCAGCGAGATGGATTTCATGCGTGACGACAAGGGCAATGTCTTTGCCATCGTCGACCGTTCTACCGAAGAAATCGCGGCCCTGCCCAACCACACCCACTGACAGCACGCCCGTGCCGTCCCGTCAATTGCGATGGAACAATCCGCGCCCCGGCCCGTTAAGATGGCGTGCCCCAAGGCACGATGCCATTTATCCAGGGAGTACGGTCATGGCCGAAGCGACACTCGAAGGTCTTTTTCAGGAAGCGCTGAAAGACATCTATTATGCCGAAAACAAGATCCTGAAAGCCCTGCCAAAGATGGCAAATTCTGCCCAGTCGTCGGAACTCAAGGCTGGCTTTGAAAAGCATCTGACGGAAACCGAAGGTCAGGTTGATCGTCTGGAACAGGTGTTTGAACTTTTGGACATGCAGCCCGAAGGCAAGGAATGCCCGGCCATCGATGGCATCATCGAAGAGGGCGAAGAAATCATTCAGAACTTTGCCGGCAGCCCGGCGCTGGACGCGGGCCTTGTTGCCGCGGCTCAGGCGGTGGAACACTATGAAATCGCGCGCTACGGCACGTTGAGCGCCTGGGCCACAACGCTCGGCATGACCGAAGCGGCATCGCTGTTGCAGGAAACGCTCGACGAAGAAGTGCAGACCGACCTTGACCTGACAGATCTGGCCGAAGAATCTGTCAACGAGGCGGCACTCGTCGAAGCCTGATCGTTCTTTTTCGGTTTCAAAATGAAAGGGCCAGCCGTGATGAACGGCTGGCCTTTTCATTTAAGGCGCGCGCGAGATGTGACGCCCGCGCGCTGTTGTTATCCGCGGTAAGACAGTCCGCCATAGACCCGGCCCTCATCGCGATCACGGCCACCTTTGACAGCGCCAATATACGATGCAACGGCGGCGACAAGTGCCGCTGCCGTCAACAGGAACGCTGTCAGAATGGCCGCGATCCGTGCCGTTTCGGCGGCCTGACGGGCGGTTTCTTCGGCCTCGGCAGCCAGATTAGCGGCTTCTTCCCGCGCACCTTGGGCCGCGGTCACCGCATCGGCCACGCGTGTTTCCACTTCGGCGGGTGACAGACCCGTGCGTGCCGCCGTCAGCTGCACAAGATAGGCGCGGTCCGTGTCCGAAATCTCGCCCGTCGTCACCACATTGGCAAGAATGGCCGTCACGTCCTGTGTTGTGGTTTCCGCAGTCGCAGTCGTCGGATCAACCGTAGCCGGGCGCAAAAGCGACCCGGTGACAAACGACATTGGATCTTCCGGCACCACAGCGGCCGCAGCCGAACCCACAGCCTCCATCGCACCACCGGCAGCAGTGCCCACCACGTCGGCCCCCACGGCGGCGACTTCACCCACGGCCGAAACAGTCGACGACACGGCCGATGTCAAAACCATCGCGCTCAGCACCACGCCCACGGCCCAGACGACCAGACCGTTCACACCGTCGCGCACTTTCACTTCTTCCACATCGGCCCGGTCAATGCGGCCACCCATCCGGCCCGCGACATAACCGCCAACGGCATAGGCGGCGATCATGCTGCCGATGATCCAGACCGTCGAAATGATCGTCCCGACGATGCCCGACCCTTCGCCCTCTTCGGCCGAAATGGCCGTCAAGCCCAGCGCCGCCCCGAATCCGGTCGACAGGATGCCAATGGCAACGGCGATTGCCGCGCCGCCCAAGATTGCGGCCCAATCAACATGGGATGACGCTATTTTCGACCGAGCCGCGGCGGTTTCCCGTTCCATGCTTTCCATTACCGCAACCCCACCAACGACAGTGCGGCAAGGACCACGACCACCAAACCGACAAGATAAATGATGCTGTTCATCGCAAAAACCTTTCTCTGCTAATCCGCTCACGGGATTGTTCACTACAACACCAAATCGTCATCTTTGTTCCGGTCCGTCAGCCCAAATGCCCGGGATGACCCTCTATCGGATCCCGTCGAATGCCGGACGGTCCCCAACCTTGCAGTTGTTCCTCGCCCGGTCGGAACCCTCGATAGATCGCTGCGTTCCCCTACGCGAACAATCGCGAGGGGATGGAAATGTCAGATCCGAAAACCGAAAACCGCGAAATCGTCACCGACATGACAACACTCATCCCCTCGCTGCGTGCCTATGCACGAAGCCTTTTGCCGGGCTCTGCCGAAGCGGACGATCTTGTGCAGGAAACCCTGCTCAAAGGTATCGCCAACATCGACAAGTTCGAACCGGGCACCAATCTGCGGCGCTGGTTGTTCACGATCATGCGCAACACATTCCTGACGAATGTTCACAAACGCAAAAGGGAAAGCCCGGGTTTGGCTGATTGTGCGTCGGCGGTTCCGGTGTCTTATCCGGTCCACGATGCGCATATCGCCGGGCAAAGCCTGATGCGCGTGATTGAACAACTGCCCATGCAGTACCGCGAGATCATCGCACTCGTCTACCTTACCGGCGAAAGTTACGAAGATACGGCCCGCATCCTGAACTGCCCGATTGGCACAATCAAAAGCCGGGTCAGCCGGGCGCGGCATCTGATCATGGCCCACCTGCAGGCGGAATCGGTGGGCGATCTCATCCTGCGGCAGGGTTGAACGATGCAGCCCCGCCCCCCAGCGCCATCGCCGCCGCCAGTCCCCAAGGACGAAACCGAAGAAGAGCGTTTGCGCCGCGAGGAAGAGGCGCGCCAGCGGTCAGCGCGGCCAATCCATATCAAACCGCTTTCAACCTGAAGATGTGCCAATGACGTTGCTTCCCTGTGGAACATTCCTGCTGCACGCGCGTTTGTGCATGTTATCCTTTTGCTTGCAAAACGGGTGGTCACAAAGCGTGACCAAGCGGAGGTAGAAGATGCCAACTTTCAATGACCGACCACTGCGCAGGTCACGCTCCGGGCAAATGCCGCAAGGCCCGTCGTTGACGGGTGACAAACCTGTTCAACGGGCACGCGAAGATGCCCTTCGCATCTTGATCTTGGAAGATGAATTTCTGATTGCCCAGCAACTTGCATATGACATACGCCGGATGGGTGACATCGTGGTCGGCCCGTTTGCATCGGTCGAAGACGCGATGCAAACGACGCAACCGACCGACGCCGCCATCCTTGACGTGCGGATCGGACGGGAAATGTCGTTCGCCTTGGCAACCCAGTTGAAGGCGCTTGGCATCCCCTTCGTGTTCTACAGCGCCTTCGAACATGAAGACCTGCCGGCCGAATTGCGGGATGAAAGCCTTTACGTAAAGCCATCACCCACGGCTACATTGGTGGAAGACCTGCGCCGCCGGTCGATGCCAGCCGAGCCTGATCGCTCGCTTCTTGATGTGATGGTCGTCTTGCGCCAGAAGGCCCAACTGCTGATCCGCGACCCGTACGCCGCAGATCGTCTGCTAGAGGCGGTGTTGATCGAAGCCACGGCAAACGTTGAATCAAAACCGACACTGGCCGAACTGGAAGGCTGGTTGCTGGAACTGATGTGGGTCGAATATCGCCGCAATGGTCGCCGTTACATGATCTGACGGCCTATTCGGGGTCGTCCCGCTGCTGATGCCTTTTAAGGGCGGCCCCAAGCTGAACTGCCAGAAAACGCAACCGTGCGGGCACGGGTTCTGTGTCGATGGAATTCCTCAGATGCTGGGCCGCCGTGTCCAGATCGTCGCCATTGTCGTTGGCCAGATCGGGCATGTCATCAAGGGGGCTTGTCTTGCCGCTCACCATTTTGAAATTCCGCCCCTGCCATGTCACGTGCACTGTGTCAGAACTTCGGCGAATAGCCAGTCCTGTTCACACTGCCTAACGGTCAGGAACAGTCTGACACAAATATGGCCACGGCACGAAAAAAGGGTGGCAGGCCAAGCCGCCACCCCCTTGCGATGCACTAAATCACTGTGCGGCGTAAAGCGTGCGTGCCGCAGCCGAACGGTTGACAAGCGACGACATGGTTTTCCATGTCTTGTCCCAGGACATTGTCGCAAGCAACTTGTCTGCTTTGGCCAGCCTTTCCGGCCCCGTGGCAACAAGGCTCTGGCGCAGGGCGCCGGCCATCGCATCACGGTCGGCAATCGTCACGACGCCGCTGTTGCCATAGCCTGACACCACATCCGGCACCGCTGTCGACGTCAGCGGCAAACCGGCGGCAAGGAATTCCGGCGTCTTGGTCGGGCTGATGAACCGTGTCGCCTCATTCAGGGCAAAGGGCATCCATCCGGCGTCCCAGTTGCCCAGATACTGCGGCAACTCGTCATAGGATCGCCCGCCCAGCCAATGCAGGTTGTCGCGTTTCGGCAGATGCGCCTCGTCAATCTTGACGACGGGGCCGACCATCACGAACTGAACCTCCGGCAGCGCTTCGGCCATTGCCCCGACAAGCCCGATGTCCATCCGTTCGTCCACAACGCCAAAAAACCCGATCCGCGGGTGCGGAATGTGGCTTTGATCTGCCGGGTCCGCCTGCTTGACGCGCGCGCGGCCAAAGTGGCGGACATCCACGCTGCTGGGAAAGGCATGAATGTTGGAATGGCGGTTCTTCTTGGCGTCGTACAGGCTGTGGCCACCGGTAAACACGACGTCTGCGCGTTCGAACAGGTCATTCTCAAGCCCCTGCAGCTCTGGCGGCGGATTCAGGAAACCGCTCAATTCGTCCATGCAGTCATAAACGCAGACCTCGGGTGCCAGATGGCCGCTGAACTGCAAGGCCATCGGGGTATAGTACCACGTCACAAGCATCGGATGCGGGCTGTGGGTCAGCCAGTCGTCCAGCAGGGCGCGGATCAGGCGGGGTTCGGCGTCGACGCCCAGCGGGATGATCGGTGTCGCCACCAGTACACCGGACGGATCAGCAAGCACGCGCAGATGCGGGCGCGCGGCGTGTTCGAAAAGCGGCTCCTCAAAGAACACCACCCGGAATTCGCGCGCAGCCCGTGTCATCAGGTGCTGGGGGCGTTGAAACACAAAGTTCCAGCGCAAATGGGAAAAACAGATCAGCAGTGGTCGAGCCACCTCGAGAGGAGCTTGAGAATTCATGTGAATTATCCTTGCGAGAAGGGATTGTTCGGTCTGAGCAGCCGATGTCCCACAAACACCGCAAAACCGATTTTGTTCCGTCACACCCTGTGGACACAGCTGTGGCATCATGCGCCAGAGGTCATCACACCCCATGCGCGGCCCGCAGCGCAGGCTGCGTGCCACCCACTCCGGTCACAACTTTGGTCCATTCAGCCAGCGCTTGGGCCAGCGGTGCGTGCACATCTCGGCGGCCCTCAACTGGCTGATGCCACAGCAATCCGTTGTGGCACAGACGGTCATCATCCCAACCCAGATGGTCCAGCACCGGATACAGGCACACCCCCTCCACCGGCACACCACGCTGCCGCGCGCGCGCGGTTTCAGCCGCGACATAGCGGAACCAACTCGCCCGCCGGTCATTCTCGATCCCGGTTTCGGAAATCAGGACAGGCCGGCCATAGCGGGCGTGGTTTTCAAAGATCAGATCGCTCAACGGGCGATAAAATGGGCTGTCGATATCGACTGGCGGGCCAGCATGCACCCATTGGTTGTTGCTGTAGTAATTAAGCCCGACAATATCAAGGAATGACGCATCGCCGCCAATCTGCGGCCACATCCGCCCGCTGATCAATTCGAACGCCTGAAACTGCGCCTGATGCCAGCCCTCGGCCTCGCCATAGGGGCGGCCACGTGCCGGGTCCCAGCTGATCGCAATGGCAGGCTCGCAATGCACAAACCGCGCCCGCGGGTCCACCGCGCGCAGTTCATGCATGGCTGCAATCGACGCGCGCGCCAGCTGCACCTTCAACTCGAACCCCCTGCCTCGCGCAAAAGGGTTCAGATACCCGACGTCCCCGCCACCCCACGAGAAAAACGAAATCTCGTTCACCGGGCACCAGAACGGCACCTCGTCCGTCATGTCCCGGTGATTCCGCGCCGCCGCCGCAGCAAACCGGGCAAACCGATCTACAAACGCCGCACCCCAGATATCCAGATCATCTGGCCAGCCATAGTGCATCAGATCCCAGATCACCTGCGTCCCCGCCGTTTTCGCGTCCTTCGCCATGCAGCGGAAACTTGAAAAGTCATACCGCCCCGGCGACGGTTCGATCAGATGCCACCGCAACGCATCACGCACCGTGCGGATGCCGTGTTCCGCCAACTGCCTGTAATCGCCCAGCGCGTTGCTGTCGTGGCCGCTCGACGCAATAATATCCAGCCTGCGCCCCGAACCCAAACGGTGGGTCGAGCTTTCGAACCCGCCCTGAAAATAGCTTTTGAACACCCCCGGCGGCGGTGCGGGAACACGTTCCGCCAGCAGCGCGTCAAACAGCCGTTTCCAGTGATTGGCGACAACCGAGATCGAAAATGGCACCGGCGCGCCCCGGCGCAAGGCCGCCCTCAACGTGGCCGGACCCAGATCAAGGATGGATCGGATTTCCACAGCCGCATAAGGCCGGTTCGGCATCCGTGACGCCGCCGCCGTGCGCACCCTGTCATTCGTCGCCACATAGCGCGCCGTGAAATGCTTGGGCCCCGCCACGGCCTCGGCAACCTGCCGCCCATGCTCCACCAGCACCGGACGTATCTTCATCCGCTCCAGTGCCGGATACACATCCGGCACATTCTGGCAGGCAACCACGATGTCACACCCGGCCATCTTGCGTTCCAGATAGGCCACCGTGTCATCGAACGACAAATCGAACGGTACCGTATCCACCGCAACGCCCGCGTCCCGCAACGCACGATAGCTTCGCCTGCGCCGCCCTTCGGGTTGAAAACACACAACCGCATCAACGCGGTAGCGGGCAGGGTCAAGCTGCTGCGCCAACAGCCGCAACTCTGCCCCCTCGCGCCCGGTGGTCAGCGTGGCAAAGACAAACAGGATACGCACATCACGGTCAGACGGGTGGGGCACGGGTTCGTTCATCGCGCACCCCCGGGCAAAGCGGGCCGCGTTCCCGTCGATCTGGTTCGAAACATTGATTTCCCCTGCCAAGTGCCCCGGTTGAACCACCTGCCCGGTGAATTGTTCCACCTGCCCAAACGCGGCCAAGCAACTGGCCCCGGAACCGCGCGCCGCCTGTCAGGTTATCGTTTCGGCGTTGGCCGAAAGGGGGGTGCAATGGCACCAAGGGCGAACTGGAAGGGCACGTTGAAAATTGGCGAGGTGACGTGCCCCATAGCACTCTACACTGCAGCCTCGACGTCAGACCGCATCGCGTTCCACACCATCAACCGCGCCACCGGCAACCGCGTCCGCCGTGTGTTCGTCGACAGCGAAACCGGCAAGCCGGTCGACAGCGCCGATCAGGCCAAAGGCTATCAACTCGGCGACAACGACTATGTCATGCTCGACCCGGAAGAACTCGCCGCCGCCGTGCCTGAAAGTGACAAGGTGCTGGCAATTTCGGCCTTTGTGCCCTGCAGCGATGTCGACGATGTCTATCTCGACAAACCCTATTACCTCGCCCCCACGCAAAAGGCCGGGGACGAGGCATTCGCCCTCCTGCGCGAAGGGATGCACCAGAAAAAGGTGGTCGCCATCGCGCAGACCGTCCTGTTCCGCCGGATGCGGACGCTGCTGATCCGCCCCCATGGCCCGGGGCTGATCGGCACGACCCTGAACTTTGACTACGAAGTGCGCGCTGCCGATCAGGCGTTCAAGGATGTGTCGGCCCTGAAACTCGATCCCGAAATGCTCGAACTTGCCCAGCACATCATCGGCAAGAAGATGGGCAAATTCGACATCAGCACGTTTGACGACCGCTACGAAGCGGCGCTGGCCGAACTGGTCAAGGCCAAAGTCGAAGGCAAACCGATCCCCAGGCGCAAGGAACAGCCGTCGACCAAGGTTGTCGATCTGCTGGCCGCCCTGCGCGAAAGCGCCGGCGCGCCAACGGCCAAGACGGGCACCCGCAAAAAGGCCGAACCTGCGGCGAAACCCGCAAAACAACGAAAAGCAGGCTGACAATGGCGCTTGAAACCTATCGGGAAAAACGGGATTTCAACACGACGCCCGAACCAAAAGGCGGGCGGGCGCGCAAAAAGGGCAACAGTTTCGTCATCCAGAAACACGACGCCACGCGCCTGCACTACGACTTCCGCCTTGAAATGGACGGTGTTCTGAAAAGCTGGGCCGTCACGCGTGGGCCAAGCCTGAATGTCGGCGACAAGCGCCTTGCCGTGCATGTCGAAGATCACCCGCTTGAATACGGCGGTTTTGAAGGCACTATTCCAAAAGGCGAATACGGCGGCGGAACCGTCATTCTGTGGGATCGCGGAACCTGGACACCCGTGGCCGATCCGGCGCGCGGCTATGCCAAAGGCCACATGGAATTCGAACTGAAGGGTGAAAAGCTGGGCGGCCGCTGGCACCTTGTGCGCATGCACGGCAAACCGGGCGAAAAACGGGAAAACTGGCTGTTGATCAAAGGCGATGACGATTTCGCCCGCCCCGATGGCGCACCCGACATTCTGGAAGAACGTCCTGAATCCGTCAAAACCGGCCGCGATATCGCGGCGGTCAAAGACGAAGCGCCGGGCTGGTCGTCGAAGACCGGCAAGATCAGCAAAGCCAAATCCACCAAGGCCAAAGCATCGGCGGAAAAAACACCTGACCCCGCCGGTGCCCCTGAACCCGCGCCACCAGATCTGTCGCATATCAAGGGCACACGCACCGAACACATCCCGACGTTTGTCGAACCAATGCTGGCCACGCTCGTGACCAAGGCCCCGACAGGCGACCGTTGGCTGCACGAGATCAAGTTCGACGGCTACCGCCTTCAGGCCCGGATCGAGGCGGGCCGGGTCAAACTGCTTACCCGCAGCGGCCTTGATTGGACGCAGAAATTCGGCAAGCCCATCGTCACAGCCTTGCAGGATCTGCCCGTCGGGTCTGCCATTCTCGACGGCGAACTTGTGGTTGAAACCAGTGCCGGCGCATCCGATTTTTCCGCCCTTCAGGCCGACCTCAGCGCAGGCCGCACCGACCGGTTCATCTACAACGCCTTTGATCTGCTGCATCTTGACGGTCAGGACCTGCGCGCCGTTCCTCTGCTGGAACGCAAGACACTGCTCGAACAACTGATCCCCGGTGAAGGCATGATCCGCTACAGCGGCCACTTTGGCGAAAGCGGTGCCATGGTCCTGCGCCACGCCTGCAGGCTTAGTCTGGAAGGGATCGTGTCGAAACTGCGCGATGCGCCTTATCGGTCTGGCCGGGGCAAATCTTGGGTGAAATCAAAATGTTCCGCCCGTCAGGAATTCGTGATCGGCGGATACGTCCCCTCGACCACGTCAAGAAGTGCGATCGGATCGCTGGTGCTGGGCGCATATGAAGGCGATGCATTGCAGCACGTCGGTCGCGTTGGAACAGGATTCACCCACGCCGTCGCCGAAGACCTGTTTCAACGGCTGGAACGCCTGCGCGAAACCGACAGCCCCTTTGCCGGAAAACTGGCCGCCGATGATGCGCGCGGTGTGCGCTATGTCCGCCCCGAAATGGTGGCCGAAATCGAGTTTCGCGCCTGGACAGCCGACGGCCACCTGCGCCACGCGTCCTTCCGGGGCCTGCGCGAAGACAAAGCCGCGCGTGAAATTGTCCGCGAAGTTGCAAAGAAAACTGCCAAACCCCCGGCCCCGCAGCGCCGCACCGTCAAACTGACGCATCCGGACCGCGTCTATTGGCCGCAAGAGGGGATCACGAAAGAAGGGCTGGCCGATTACTACGCCGATGTCTGGCCCCGCATCGCGCCCTTTGTCGTGGGCCGCCCCCTTGCGCTGCTCCGCTGCCCCAGCGGGATTACCGGGCAGACCTTCTTTCAGAAACACGCGTGGAAAGGGCTGAATTCCAACATTGCCCTCGTGAAAGACCCTGCCTCCCCAGAAGACGAAGACCTGATCAGCATCAACGATCTGGACGGTCTGATCGGCCTCGTTCAGTCGGCCACCCTGGAAATCCACCCATGGGGGTCAACGCTTGCCGATTGGGAACGCCCCGACATGATCGTGATGGACCTTGACCCCGACGAAAGCGTGGCGTGGGAAACCGTGATCGACGCCGCCCGCGAAGTGCGCGACAGGCTGAAAGACATGGGCCTCGCGTCCTTTGTGAAAACGTCTGGCGGCAAGGGCCTTCATGTCGTCACACCGCTCACCCCAAAGGCCGACTGGGCGGCGGCCAAGGCCTTCACCAAGGGGCTGGCCGACGCGATGACGTCGGATGCGCCCGACCGTTACACGGCGACGATTGCCAAGTCCAAACGCACGGGCAAGATCCTGCTCGACTATCTGCGCAATCAACGCGGTGCGACGGCGGTGTGCAGCTACTCCACCCGCGCCCGCCCCGGCGCGCCCGTCTCCACCCCCCTGACGTGGGATGAATTGGGACCATCCATCGGGCCGGCCTATTTCACCGTGGAAAACATGCCAACGCGCCTGCAGGCCCTGACAACCGACCCGTGGGAAGGCTTCCGCGCGCAGGCCAAACCCCTGCCGGTCACAAAGAAATAGCTATTTCCCGCGCCCCTTGCCGCCCGGCCCCTTTGCCTCGGCAGCGATGCTTTTCTTCAGCGCATCCATGATGTTGACCACATTGCCTGACCCGGCTGCCTCCGGCGCCTTCGCGCGGGCAGGCTTTTTGCGGCCCTTCTTCTTGGCGGCGATAATCTCAAGGAGCCGCGCCTGCACCGGATCTGCCGCCATCTCGGGCGACCATGGCTTTGTGCGATCCTCGATCAGCTTTGTCACCAGTTTCATCAGCGACGGCTCCGGCTTTTCCTTCGCATCGTCGCCAAAATACTCCGCCGCGTCCCGCACCTCGTCGCCATAGCGCAGCGTCCACAGCACGATGCCCGTCCCGCGCGGCTCTAGCATCACAGCCCGCTCGCGCCGGTACATGACCAGCCGGGAAATCCCCACATTGCCCGTCGCGGCCATCGCATCCCGGATCACCGAAAACGCCTCTTCGCCAACCTTGTCGTCGGGCATCAGATAATGCGGCTGATCATAGAACACCCACCCGATATCCTCGGCCGGCACGAACATGTCGATGTCGATGGTCCGCGCGCTTTCCAGCGCAACCGCGTCAAGCTCGTCGTCCTCCAGCAGGACGTAATCATCTTCGCCCCGTTCATACCCCTTGACCTCGTCCCCCTCGGCCAGGGGCTTCCCCGTCACGCCATCCACATACTGGCTGGTCACGCGGTTGCCCGTCTTGGAGTTGAGCGTATGGAACCGCACTTTCTCGGCGTCCGTCGTGGCGGGCATCATCGTCACCCGGCACGTCACCAGTGACAGTTTCAGATGCCCCTTCCAGTACGAACGCGGGGCCATCAGCCAACGGCCCCCGCAGCACCCAGCGGCGCAGGCGACGGCGGCAGGTCATACACGTCAAGCGGCGAAGTCTGCTCCAGCGCATCAACGATCCGCGCCAGTTCTCCCTCGCCACAGCGCACCGTCAGGCCCACGGCCCCGCGCTGAAACGCTTCGGCATAGGCAGGCACATCGTCCGCGGCAATCCCCATGTCAGGCATCGCATCATCCGCCGCGCCGCCCATCCCGGCGGCACCCAGCCACCCCCCGGCCACCAGCGTGCCAAGCCCCGGCATCGCAAACGCGCCAATTCCCGCAAGAAGCCCCAGACTGCCACCCACGACGGCGGCCACATCCTCTACGGCGTCTGACGGCTCGGGCTGCGGCCGACCCCGCACGATCGACATCTCAAGGCTTTGAATCCCCGTCTCATTCACCGCAATCGCAGCCCGATGGGCCGCAGCATCGTTTTCGTAAACCTTCGTGACAACTGGCATAACGCTCTCCACAGGATGGGTGAAAATGTCGGGACAAATGGGATAGAAGCTCGTCTGCCGTTTCGTTGGCCACAGCGGGAAATCGGGAAAACCACTGCATTCTTCCTGCCATTTCGCCCGATTGACATGCCTCCGACATTTTCAACGAACCAACGGCGGCTGCTTCACAAGGTTCCCCGCGACATGAACGGCAGGCGGAAAATCCGCGGCTCTGCTGATGCGGAACCCAACTGCATATCCACCTGTTATCGCAAAAACAGGGGGCCACTATGCAAAATCGGATGACGTTCACCGCGTCGCAGGGCGTGCCCGCCCCGGCAGGCGATCCGACGCCGGAAATTGACGAAACGACAGGCGAAAACCCGCTGTTCTACGTTACCGACTACTCGACCGGCATCCGGCGGCGGCGGGCGGGCAAGGGATTTGCCTACATCGGCCTTGATGGCAAACCCCTTCGCGGCCCCGAACGTCTGCGCGTACAGAAACTCGGCATCCCCCCGGCCTATGAAAACGTCTGGATCTGCCCCGACCCGAATGGCCATATTCAGGCCACCGGCTATGACTCGCGCGGGCGCAAGCAGTACCGCTATCATCCGCTCTGGTCCTCCAGTCAGTCGGAAACGAAATACGCCGATCTCTTGCCCTTCGGCCGGGTGCTTCCCGCCATCCGACGCGGCGTCAACCGCGATCTTCAGGGCACCGCAGGCGACCGCCAGTTCAGCCTTGCCGCCCTGATCCTGCTGCTCGACCGCGCCTATCTGCGTGTCGGAAACGAGGCGTATACCGCGCAAAACCGGTCGTTCGGTGCCACCACCCTGCTCCGCCGCCATCTGAGCTTTCGCGACGGGGCCGTGCGCCTTGCCTTCCGCGCGAAAGGCGGCAAACCGGTGCGCCAGATCCTTCGCGACAAACGCCTTCACCGCATCCTGCAAAACATCCATGACCTGCCAGGCCGAAATCTGTTCACCTATCTCGATGACAGCGGCAAAAGCTGTTCCATAGGCTCGATGGAAGTGAACGCCTATCTCGCCGAAATAAGCGGCATGCGCGTGACGGCAAAGACGTTCCGAACATGGGGCGGCACGCTCGCCGCCTTTGAACACGCCCGCGCCATGCCTGTCGACGGAACACTCACCCTGAAATCGCTGGCACAAGCCGCCGCTGACCGCCTGCACAACACGCCCACAATCGCGCGCAAATCCTACATCCATCCGGCGGTCCTTCAACTCGCCACCCTTTCGGCCTCACAGCGGGCCGAGGTTTTCGCTGCACTGGTGCCTGCCAAGGCGTCGGAACTGCGCATCACCGAAGCGGAACTTCTGGCCTTTCTGGAACAAGCGGCAAACCCGGCGGAATAGCAGGGAACGAATGCGCCCTGTCGGAGGTTTTACCAACCAACGACAGCAGGAGAATTCCCATGTCCGCCCCCAACACCAACATCGACAAACAACAGCGCCGCCACAAAGGCCCCCTGATCGGCATGATCGTTGTCGTGATCTTTGCCCTTGGCCTTTTCACCTACTGGCTGATGTACGAAGCCGCAGGCACCGAAAACCCTGTGGGCGAAGGTCAGACAGAAGCACCTGCCAGCGACACGCAGGACGGTGCCGTCTCTACCCCGAACACGCCCGCCACCGACCCGGTTCAAGGCACCTCGACGCCCTGATTGGCCGGAACCTTTGGAGGAACGGTCAGTTGATGCGCCACTTCCCCCAAACCCAAGGTGTCACAATGGACGACGTACTGCATCAATACGAATCGCGCGATCCGCGCGACGCCTATCCAGCGCCGCCCTTCCCTTCACAGATGCAGGGCGGCACCGGTTCATTTCTTGAAATGCAACCCGTGCCCGACCATGGCGAAACAAGCTATGTCGGCTTTGGCCGGATGAAGGGTCGGCGTGCCCTGATCACGGGCGGCAATTCAGGCATCGGCAGGGCCGCCGCGATTGCCTTCGCGCGGGAAGGTGCGGATGTTGTCATTTCCTGCCTGCATCCGGAAAGTGCGGATGCCATGTCAACGCTTGAACTCCTGCGCGCCGAAGGCGTCACCGCTGGTCTGATCGGTGCCGACAATTCCAAGGAAGACGAATGCCTGCGTCTTGTGGCCGAAACCGTCAACCAGCTTGGCGGGATCGACGTGCTCGTCAACAACGCGGGCAAGCAGGTCACGCAGGACAAGATCGAAGATATTACCACCGAACAACTGATCCAGACGTTTTCCGTCAACGTGTTCGGCACGTTCTGGATCACCAAGGCCGCGCTTCAGCACATGACGCCCGGTGCCGCCATCATCAACGTGACCTCAGTTCAGGGCTTCGATCCTTCGCCGCATCTTCTGGACTATGCATCGACAAAATTCGCGCTCGGCGGGTTCACCAAAGGGCTGGCAGCACAGGTTGCGTCACGCGGCATCCGCGTCAACGCCATCGCCCCCGGCCCGTTCTGGACGGCCCTGCAACCGTCAGGCGGACAGACAGATGAAAAGGTCAAACACTTCGGGGAAAAGTCTGCCTTCGGCCGCCCCGGCCAACCCGCCGAAATTGCCCCCGCATTCGTGTTCCTTGCCACGGCCGAGTCGCTCTACATGACCGGCGAAACCATCGGCGTCACCGGCGGCAGCCCCATCGCGTGACGGGCGAGCGGTTAGTAGGGTTCTGAATTGGCTTTCAGCGCGTACATACAGACCGCATACGCAAAACATACGGTTTGAATACGCGTCGCATACAGCGCCAAAATGCAAAAAGCCGCCCGGACGGGCGGCTTTTTTGTAAGTGGTGGAGCCAGGCGGGATCGAACCGCCGACCTCTTGAATGCCATTCAAGCGCTCTCCCAACTGAGCTATGACCCCACCGGACCGTCGGCCTTGCGGCCTTGGGATGCAGCGTATCTAGGAGGTCGGGCCAGCGCCTGCAAGCAGAAAATCGCAGGCGCGGCGCGGGTGTTCAGACGTCTTCCTGATCGCCCGGCACATCAGCCAGATCGTCAAGCGACACCGTATCATCGGCATCTTCTTCCAGCAGATCATCATCGATTTCCGCGTCTTCCGTCGCGCCAGCTTCCAGCAGATCATCCGATTCGAGATCTTCGACAAGGACATCATCTTCCGGCTCGGGCACGGTCCGCGAAATTGCGGCAGCGGCCATCTTGCGACGGACGCTTTCAATATCAACGACTTCGCCCGTATAGGGGCTGACGACGGGCGATCGGTTCAGGTCGTAAAAGCGTTTGCCGGTGGTCGGGCAGATGCGCTTTACGCCCCATTCTTGTTTGGGCATTGGGAATCCCTCAGGTCAGGTGATAGCGGCAGCGCTTGCCACAACGCGCTGTGGGTGTCAAAGGCTTTCGCGGTCAGGTGCAATCTGCAAAGCTGGGCGCCCGACCTGCAAGTTTCAAGGGAACACGATGCCAACCCTGCCCGGCCCCCCCTCCGTTGACGTGACGCTCCGCCGATCCGCACAGGCGCGCCGGTTCTCGCTGCGCGTGTCACGGGTGGATGGCCGGGTCACCCTGACCCTCCCCCTGCGCGCCCGCGAGGCCGAGGCGATGGCCTTCCTGACAGCCCAGGAACCCTGGCTGCGCCGCACCTTGCAGGCCATGCCCCCTACCAACCACCTCTCCTTCGGTGCCCGGCTTCCAGTCGAAGGTGTCCTCCTCACGCTGCACCCGGCTGCTGGTCGGTCGGTGCGGGTGGAGGGTGATCTGCTGCTGGTCCCCGGCGATGCGGCGCAGGCCGGGGCGCGGGTCATGGCCTTTCTGAAGGTGCTGGCGCGCGACAGGCTTGCCGCCGCGTCCGACCGTTATGCGGCGATGGTATCGCGCCCCTATGCCAGCCTGACCTTGCGCGACACACGGTCGCGCTGGGGGTCGTGTACGACGGATGGGCGGCTGATGTATTCATGGCGGCTTGCCATGGCCCCGCCGCGAGTGCTCGATTACGTGGCGGCGCATGAGGCGGCACATCTGGTAGAGATGAACCATTCGCCACGCTATTGGGCCATCGTCTCGCAGATCTTTCCCGGCTGGCAGGCACAGCGCCAATGGCTGCGGACGCAAGGCCCGGAACTGCAGACCTATCGCTTTGGTGCTTGACGCTTTGACACGCTCGGTGCCTTTCTGGCGGCATGTTGCCCGTAAGCCGCCCCTCTGATCTGACAGCAACGGCGCATGAACGCCTGTACCGGACCTTGCGCCAGCAGGTCATGCACGGCGAATTGGCACCGGGTCAGGCGTTGACGTTGCGCGGACTGGGCAAGACCTTTGCCGTATCGATGACCCCGGTGCGCGAGGCGGTGCGCCGTCTGGTTGCCGAAGGCGCGTTGACACTGTCATCATCCGGGCGGATCAGCACACCCGAACTGACCGCGGACAGGATCGAGGAACTCGCCTCGATCCGCGCCTTGCTGGAACCGGAACTGGCCAGCCGCGCCCTGCCCCGCGCGCATTTTGCCCTGATCGACAGGTTGGCCGCGATCAACGCCGCAAATGCCGAGGCGGTGGCCAAGGGTGATGCCGTGGCCTATGTCCGGACCAATCTGGAATTTCACCGAACCCTGTACCTGCGCGCCCAGTCGCCCGCGATGCTGGCGATCACCGAGACGGTCTGGCTGCAACTGGGGCCCACCATGCGGGCGCTTTATGCCCGCCTGCGCCGCAACGAACCGCCCCAGCACCATCGGCACATTCTGGCTGCCCTGAGGGCCGGCGACGAACCGGGACTGCGCCTTGCCGTGCGGATCGACGTCACACAGGGCCTTCGCCATCTGGCGGGTTAGCACCGGTTTTTGATCCCGCCAACCGGTCTGTCTATCAAAGCCTGCAGGCAGCCCCCTGACGCGCCCAAACGGCTGCCGGGGGGTTTCCCTGACCAGATTGCCGGACTATCGTCGTCGGGCAATCAGAGCGAGGCCAAGATGACATTCCATATCGGTGCAAAACCGGGCGAGATCGCCGAAACGGTTCTGCTGCCCGGCGATCCGTACCGCGCCCGCTGGGCCGCGCAGACGTTCCTGAAGGATGCTGTGCTGGTGAACGAAACGCGCGGGATGCTGGGCTTTACCGGCACCTGGCATGGCCACCGTGTCACGATTCAGGGGTCGGGCATGGGGATGCCGTCGATGTCGATCTATGCCAACGAACTGATCCGCGATTACGGCGCGCAGACCCTGATCCGGATCGGATCGGCAGGCGCGCTGCAACCCCACATCAAGGTGCGTGACGTGGTTCTGGCGCAGGCCGTTTCCACCTGTGGGTCGCCATCTCGCAGCATCTTTCGCGAACTGAACTTTGCCCCCATCGCCGACTTTGCGCTGTTGTCAGCGGCCTTTGCTGCCGGGCGAGGCAAAGGGGTGGGGGTGCATGTAGGCGGGATCTATTCGTCGGACACGTTTTATGACGAACGCGACGACCTTTCAAAAGAACTCCAGCGCCACGGGACGCTGTGTGTGGAGATGGAGGCGGCCGAGCTTTATACCCTTGCCGCCCGCTATGGCCGACGGGCGTTGGCGGTGCTGACGATCAGCGATCACATCCTGACAGGCGAAGCACTGCCCGCCGAGGATCGGGAACGCAGCTTTGGCGATATGGTCGATATCGCGCTGACGGCCGCCTTTGCCGGCGGTGCCCTGAATGCCGCTTGACCAAAGCGATTCGTGGGTGTGGATTGCCCGCCCCCGAACGCAAAGGATGGCAGGATGAAGAAACGTCAGCTTGGAACAGATGGACCCGCGGTTTCGGCTGTGGGCTTTGGTGCATTGTCCTTTGGCGGCATCTTCGGGCCGACGGATACTGCCACCAGCCTGCGCTGTCTGGATGCGGCTTGGGATCAGGGCATCACCCTTTTCGACACGGCCAACATCTATGGCATGGGCATATCCGAAACCATCATCGGCGAATGGATGCGAACACGCGGCCACCGCCCGGTTCTGGCCACAAAGGCGGCCTTTGTGTCCGGCCCGCCGCGCCGCATCGACAATTCCGACGCGCATTTCCGCACCGAACTGGAAGGGTCATTGCGCCGTCTTGGGGTCGATCACGTCGACCTGTATTATGCCCACCGCCGCGACCCGGACTGCCCGCCCGAAGATCTTGCCGCGACGATGGCGCGGCTGGCGGAGGAGGGGAAGATTGGCGGATATGGCCTGTCCGAAGTGTCACCGGGGACATTGCGGCGGGCGCATGCCGTGCATACGGTGCGCGCTGTGCAGAACGAATACTCGCTTTGGACGCGGCTTCCTGACCTTGGCATGATCGCGGCCTGCGCCAGCCTTGGTGTTGCATTTGTGGCCTTTTCGCCGTTGGCGCGCGGCGCGTTGGGGCGAACGGCGCTTGACGTGGGCACGTTGCTTCCGGGGGATTTCCGTCTTTCCATCCCGCGGTTTCAGGGGCGGGACTGGGAACTGAACCAGGCGCCCCTTGCCGCCTTTCGCGCGTTTGCGGCGTCACGCGGCGTGTCGGCGGCAGCACTTGCCTTGGCCTGGGTATTGGCGCAGGGCGATCATGTGATCCCCATTCCGGGCACCCGCACCGCCGACCAACTTGGTGATTGGGCGGGGGCCGATGCCATCAGCCTTACCGCCGACGACTTTGCCGAGATTGATCGTATCCTGCCCTGCGGCTGGGCCTATGGCGATCGATACAATATGGATCAGGCCATGACGGTGGAGCGGTACTGTTAAGGGGTGCGGCCGACTTGCGGCATTGCGGGATGCGCATGGGTGCCCGATGCGGACTGGCCTTGAATGCAATTGGCTGCAGCCATTTCGACTGCAGCCAATTCAGCGCGATCCCGAAAGGTCCGGAATTAGCCTTTGATGCTTTGTTCGATGTCTTTCAGTTGCAACCGGGCGCGGCCGAGGTTTGCGGCTTTGTGGTCAAGTGCCACATAGACTCGTTGTGTTATTTTAGATTTGAAGATTTGCCCGGACGGCGGTCAAATCTTCACATGATGTTGATCGGCATCAAGAATTGATACCGGAGCCTGCATGGGGACATCCCGTGACTCAATCGCCTGACGGGTGCTGGCTGAATAGTAACTTGCCAAGGCAACCTTTCCGGGTGCGACACGAATCGCACCGTTATCTTCGGTCAGAATGCCACGCAGATGCAGCAACCTTATTCCGGCTGACACCAGACCCTGCCGCCTTGCAGGTTCAATCAGATGCGGGTCGGGCAGACGGTTTAACAATCCGTCAACATGCATAGCCACTTCGGATGCAGTCATTGCCCCGTCTGCGACGGCGGCCGCCACCAAGGGCACTCCAACGGGCGGAATACTGGCGATCATTCGTTTTGTCAGTTCGGCGCCCAGTTGCGTGACCGACCAATCTGCGCGGGTCATGTACGACCGCAGCGACAACGGCGCGCCAAAGCCCACCGACGCGACACCGAACCCCGGAAACCGCCGCCGCAGCACGCGCCACAAGGTGCGCGCCAGAAAACCCAGAACGCTGACAGGGGTGTAACTGAACATCCCATCACCCCGCTTTGCCGTTTCGGTCAACACTCGGTCTTCCAGCACCCGGTCATAGGCGATGCCCACAGGAACAAAGACGACATCGCGTGCGCCCTCATTCATGCCGCCCACGAGATAGCCAAGCAGACCAAGCTTTGCTGCACCGACCCGTCCGTCAAGGCTTAGCCCGCCTTCCGGGAACATTGCCTGCGTCGTGCCATCGGCTGCCGTGATCTGCACATAACGGGCC
Organism: Gemmobacter sp.; assembly: GCA_031425195.1. Lineage (GTDB taxonomy): Bacteria > Pseudomonadota > Alphaproteobacteria > Rhodobacterales > Rhodobacteraceae > JANPIX01. The sequence goes on from JANPIX010000030.1 coordinate 27,033, forward strand.
AGAACGCGCCGATACAAAGTGTTGCGCGATCCGCGGCGGATGAAATACGCCCCCATCGCCCGAAACAGCCACGACAGCGGCCAGATCCGCGCCCATTCCCCCACCGCAAAGGAAATCGCCGATTGCCCCGCGATCAGCCAGGTGATCAGCACGTAATCCATGTTGCTGCGATGGTTCATCACGAACACGACTGTGGCATTCGGATCGACACCATCCAGCGCCGAATCCAGATTTCCAACCTCGACCCGGTAGAATATCTTGCTGATCCAGCGCGCCGCCCGCGTGGCAAAGCCGAAATAGACAAGCGCGGAAAACCCCGGCGCAATCTCGCGGGCATAGCGCCGTGCTTCTTGCCAGGCCACGCTTTCCGGAACGCCGGTGTCACGGGCGTGATCGACCACGGCTTGCATCACTGCCGGATCATGCGACAGTCGAACGATCATGTCGTTGCGCCCCAGCAGGCGAAACGGGTGAATTGGCCGTTTCAACCGGGTGTTCAGGCGGGCAACCAACCGTTCCATCCGCCGCCGCAAGAACCAGCGGACAGATGGAACAAGAATGCGGTCAAGGGCTGCGATGGCGGCCAGAACCGCCACCAAAAGCATCACCCAAACTGGCACATCCACGGTTGTTGTCATGGTGCAAGGCGTAAAGCCTTTCGGCGGGCTGTAAAGCCTTGATCGGATGCAATCAGTTGTAGGTGAAGGTGCCGATTTCGCAGACGTTCACCTGTTCGCGGATAAGCTCGTCGCCATCTTCGAACACCGCCTTGAAGTCGAACACGCAGTAACCCGTTGCATCGTCAAAATTGATCGACACCTGGCTTCCCGATGGAAGCACATCTTCGCCCAGAATGTCTTCCTGCCAGGTCTTTTCGCCTTTGTTCGAGCCATAGAAATTCGTCATCGTAAAGCCGGTGTTGTTCACGATCGTGACGCTGCGGTTTTCAGCCCAGGCCGGGGTGGACAGGCCAAGAACGGCAATAAGCCCGAACGCGCGAAAGATTGTCATGTGTTTTCCCTTGTTTATTGTTGAACGCAGTGCCTGCCATAACGGTCAGCCCCCTTGCGCGCGCCAAAGACGATGCAGCTGTGGCAGAAGAATGGCGCCGCAGCGCAGCCTTTGACAAAGACATATTGTGTCGTTTAATATTAATACGATAAAATAATCTTGCGCAACGGATTACAGATGAGCGAAACACGGGACCCCCCTTGGCTGTTTCGAACCTATGCCGGTCATTCGACGGCTGCGGCGTCAAACGCGCTTTACCGCGGCAACCTGTCACGGGGGCAAACCGGGCTTTCTGTTGCCTTCGATCTGCCGACCCAGACGGGTTATGACAGTGATCACCCACTGGCGCGGGGCGAGGTGGGAAAGGTCGGCGTGCCGATCAGCCATCTGGGCGACATGCGAACCTTGTTCGATGGCATTCCCCTTGGCCAGATGAACACCTCCATGACGATCAACGCCGTCGCGGCGTGGATGCTCGGGCTCTACACGGCCAACGCCGAGCGCCAGGGCGTCAAGTCCCAGCTGCTCCGGGGCACCACCCAGAACGACATCGTCAAGGAGTACCTGAGCCGCGGGACCTACATCTACCCGCCGCTCCCCTCCCGCCGGCTGATCGTCGACATGTTCGCGTTCTGCCAGGAGTGGATCCCGTTCTGGAACCCCATGAACGTGTGCAGCTACCACCTGCAGGAAGCCGGCGCGACCCCGGTCCAGGAGATCGCCTACTCGCTGGCCACGGCCATCGGCGTGCTCGACGCGGTCAAGGAGTCGGGCCAGGTCGCCGAGGACCGCTTCCCGGCCGTGTTCGCGTCGATCAGCTTCTTCGTGAACAGCGGCATCCGCTTCGTCGAGGAGACGGCGAAGATGCGGGCCTTCACGAAGCTGTGGGACCGCATCGGCCTCGAGCGGTACGGCGTCACCGACCCCAAGG
>JANPIX010000031.1:0-58421 GCA_031425195.1 Gemmobacter sp.
GGGCGGAGGGGGTCGAAACAGGATCGACGAACGTCCAAAAGGGCCAGCTTTTGCTCGGTGAGGTACCACCGTTATCGGTCCAAATGTACAGTTGCCAATGACAACCGTGCTCCGATGGCTCTGGCTGCGTAAGCAGTTCGAACATCGAAAACTAAGTCCTTGCGCTTAGCCGCGTAAGGCGGGGTTCGCAGGCACCTGGCAACAGAAGCCTGCACTTTTCCTTACATTATCAAGATCTTGCATGGCTTGGCACGTCGCCTTCTGACCCCTCTTTACCTTGCGAAAATTTTTGATTAATCGGTCAAAACTTTGAAAGAGGGAGATTGAACCATGCCAGTTATCAAAGCGAAATCCCGTGCAGGGGACGCTGTTCAGTACCAGTTGACCGAAGGCCAGGATCTGGTCGTTGCACAGGGCGTCAAGGTCGAATCCTATACCAGTGACGCCATCCTGTCGGTTGCCGGAGCCCATACCGTGACCATCGCCGGCACTGTGATCGGCTACGAAGCCGGAATCGTCTTCGGCCCGACGATCCATGACGGAACCGACACGTTAAACATTGAATCAACAGGAAAACTTGTCGGCGTGAACGACAGCGCCGCAACATTTTACGGCCGAAATTCCCTGTTCGTGAACGAAGGAACCGTGATCGCCGACGAAGGCGTGGAGTTCGGCTGGTCCGACCCTGGCACCGTCACCGGGACCGCACGCGTCGTCAATTCCGGGCTGATCCATTTCACCGATTTCGGATTCTACGGCACTACCGATATCCGCCTCAATCTCAAGAATACCGGCACGATCTACATGATCGACGAAGCCATCGTCGAGGCCGGCGCTCAGGATGATGTCGTCGTCAATCGTGGTGAAATGTACGGCTACATGTACCTTGGCGATGGCGCGGATTTTTACGACGGCTTCGGCGGAATTCAGTCGGGCCGGATCTATGGCGACAATGGAAACGACAGGTTTCGCGCGGGGCGCGGGGCCGATGATCTGGACGGCGGCAATGACTTTGACACCGTCGACTACCGTAGCGGCGGGGCCATCACCGTTTTTCTGGATGGCTCCACCGGGCGCAAGGCGGCTGGCGGTGACCGGTTGAATTCAATCGAGAATCTCATCGGTTCAACCTCGGGAAGTGACCGGATTGTGGGCCATGTTGCTGGCGAGCGGTTGTCGGGTCTTGGAGGGCAAGATACGCTGGTTGGTGCCGGGGGTGCCGATACCCTGATCGGGGGCGTAGGACGTGATCTGATCAACGCAACCGACACTGTCGACGGCATTCAGGATCAGATTGTTTTCAACACCTTGGCCGATGCAGGCGACCGGATCATCAATTTCAGCTTCAGCGACGAAGTGATGATCAGTCGCGCAGGCTTTGGCGCTGGCGGTACGCTCGGCGGACTTGAAGCCACCCCGGACCGATTCTTCAAAGATGCCACAAACAAGGCGCAGGATGCCGAAGATCGCTTCGTATTCCGCACGAACGACAACACGCTCTGGTTCGACAAGGACGGCAACAAGGGCCAGTTTGACCCGGTCCTCATCGGAACATTTGACGGCGCGGGCAATTTTGATGTGACCAACATCACACTGTTCTGATGAAAAAATGGCCGGCCGCTCCGCAATCTGGCGGATGTGGCTGGCCCCTTTTCAGGGTGCTGTCGGCTGCGGGTCTGTGACCTGCCAGACGGCAAAATCCGTGAACTCGACAGCAAAGCCCGCGCCGCCCATCGCGAACAGCCCGATTTCGGCATCCTCGCCCAGATCAAGCCGCCACGCCCCGCCTTTGACAAAAGTGACCCCATCTTGGCTTGTGAAGGGTATCAGCAAAGTGCCACCATCCTGCTGTACGGCCTTGATTCTTAGCCAGGTCCAGTCATCACCCGGCGGGCCGATCACCGTGCTGCCATAGCGCGGCGCGCCGGGGATGGGCTTTGGCACCTCCCGCGCGAATTCGGTCTGCAGCGTCTCCCATATGGAAACGAGGGCGAGTTTCACATAGGCATCGTCGGCATCCTTCCCCCCCCTGCGCAACACGATTCCGCCTTGGACGAAATTCTGACAACACCCCGCCGCAGGCCGTGGCATCAGCCGGACGCGCACCTCGGTCACGGTGTCGCCAGCAGGCATCGGCCGCAGCAAAAGCGGCGCGTCGTTGCGGTCTTCGAACAGATCGGTATCCGTCGTCACCATCGACAACCGCCCGTCCTGCAACGTCACTTCAGGCGCGCAGAGCAATCGCCAGCCCGGATCAAGACCCGCGCCAGCAAAGTCGTCGCGGAGCAGAAGTCGGCCCTTTTCAACCTGTTGGTCCCCTTCGACGGCTGGCATCATCGTACCCCCGGACGGGCCGTTCCCATCGTTGACCAGCGGCCAGCCATCTACCCATTCCAGCCGATCGACCAAGACGGGCCGCTGTGTGAAACCGGGGCTTCCGTCCAAGAAGGGCCGCTTTTCTTCAATGGCATGATAGAACATCAACGAAGCCCCCGCCGTATCGGCGATCACGCTGACATGACCCGGCCCGATCCAGCCATTGCCGTTCTGCACCAGAACCGGGGTGCCGCCAACACCCTGATCCAGAAAGGAAACCCCCTCGCGGTCACGGAACGGCCCGCGCGGTGTGTCCGCCCGGCCGACGAATGTCGCATAGCCCGTCTGCGGGCCTGCACAGCAGTTGGATGCCGATACGAACAGGTAGAAGTAACCGTCATGGTGCACCACTTCGGCCCCTTCATACCGGTCCGCAATGGTCACCCGCACGGCCGTATCTGGCGGAGCTGACCACTGCCCGTCTGGCCGATGCAGCAGATCCCGTACTTCGATGCCGCCCGCATAACTGCCATAATAGAGAAAGCGATTGCCATCCGGCGCTTCCAAGATTGCGGGATCAAAAGTCCAGCGGAACGAACATCCGGCCTCATCGTTTAAAACGGGTCGCGGCGCGACGAGCGGCCTGTCCATCACAGTCCACGGGCCCCGCGCGCTTTGCGCTGTGGCGACGCCAATGGCGCTGTCACTGGAACAGCCGGGTAAGCCGCCGGCATCGTCGCCTGTGTCCGTCACTGCGAAGGTAAGCACATAGCTGCCATCCAGAAAAACCACGTCCGGGGCCCAGTACAGGGCCGTTGGCGCGGCCCATGTGGGCAGCGCAGAGTCGAGTGCGTCGCCGATGTAGGTCCAGTTGAACAGGTCGGGCGAATGGAACGTCGGGAGCTTTCGAAACCGAAGCGATCCATCCGCCATCCGGTCATTGCCGCCAAGCGGGTCTGTGGTGCAGAACATGAACCATCCCTCATCACCATTCTGGCCAGCAATGACATTCGGATCGGCACATGTTTCCACCGGACCCAGCGGCCCTGTAACGGGCAAGGGGTTGGAAACAACCCTCTGATGCACATCGGCCTCTACCACAACGGGCGCAGCGGCAAGCAAAGACCCTGCGACGAGATGTGATCTGATACTGCGCGGGATGGATACTTTCACTCGATGTCTCCTGCGCTGCGGTCGTCCATCATGGACCATTCAGAAGCCTTTTGCATCACTTCAAGATGAACCAAGGCCGATCGATTCAGTTTCAGGGGCAGTCAGTTTTGACGGCCTGACGTCGGACGCTTTGATGCTGCACAAGACAGACACCCCCGTTCCCATGCCGGCCATAGTGCCGGCCTGAAAGCTGCCGATAGCCACGATTGACTGCGGTTTTCCGTTGCAGGTTGGTGGCACGCATCGCTACCTTGTGGCGTTGGCGCATTCAGAGCCGTCAACGTGGGAGCAGCGCATCATGACAGTCGAACCGCCAGACCGCTCACGCCAGATTGCGATGATTCACACAGTGTCTGGCCTGATCCCCCTGTTCGACGGTCTGGTGAAATCGCATCTGCCGCAGTGGCAAGGCTTCAACATGCTGGATGAAAGCCTGCTGCGCGGCACCATACGCGACGGCGTTCTGACGCAGGCCACGATGTGGCGTCTTGCGCAGATGGTCCGCTCGGCAGTTGACGCGGGTGCCCATGCGGTCGTGGTGACCTGTTCGTCGCTTGGCCCCGCAGTGGATGCCGCGCAGGCCTACTGCCCGGTGCCGTTGTTCCGGGTCGATGAAGGCATGGCGCAGGCGGCTGTCGGGCTTGGCCCGCGCGTCGCTGTTGTCGCCACGCTGCGCACAACGCTTGATCCGACAAGTGACCTTGTCCGGCGCAGTGCGGCCGCCGCCGGGCGATCCTGTATCATCACGGCGGAACTGGCCGACGGTGCGTTTCAAAAGCTGGCATCAGGCGATGCGGCAGGCCATGATGCCATGGTGGCAGACAAATTACAGGCGATTGCCCCGCATGTCGACGTGATCGTCCTTGCGCAGGCGTCCATGGCCCGCGCGTTGGCCTTGGTCCGGGAATCGCTGGACCCGGTGCCGGTGCTGACCAGCCCGGAACTTGGAATGCGTCACATTGCGGAACGCCTGTCAGCCTGACTTTGAAATTCGAGGGAGAGAACCATGGAATATCGTTTGCTTGGCCGGTCCGGCCTGAAAGTGTCCGTTCTGACGATGGGCACCTTTACCTTCGGCGGAGCCGGGCCATTTGCGATGGTGGGCCAGCAGGGCGTGGCCGAAGCGCGCAAGCTCGTTGATCTGTGCATCGACGCTGGCGTGAACCTGTTCGACACGGCAAACATGTATTCCACGGGCCTTGCCGAAGAAATTCTGGGCGAGGTTCTGGTTGGCAAGCGCGACGACGTTCTGATCACCTCCAAGGCGCGCATGCGGATCGGCACGGGGCCTAATGACGAAGGGGTGTCGCGGTATCACCTGATCCGGGAATGCGAACGCAGTCTGAAACGTCTGCGGACCGACCATATCGACATCTATTACATGCACGAATGGGATGGTGTGACGCCGGTGGAGGAAAAGCTGGCCGCGCTCGACACTTTGGTGCAGCAGGGCAAGGTACGGTATATCGGCTGTTCCAATTATTCGGGCTGGCACATCATGAAGTCGCTTGCCGTATCTGACCGCGACCGCAGGCCAAGGTTCGTGACCCAGCAGATCCACTACACACTGGAGGCGCGCGAGGCAGAGTACGAACTGTTGCCGATTTCGGTCGATCAGGGGCTTGGCGTTCTGGTGTGGAGCCCGCTTGCCGCGGGATTACTGTCTGGCAAGCACCGCCGGGGGCAGTCCACGCCAGAGGATTCGCGCCAGTTTGCAGGCTGGACCGAACCGCCGATCCGCGACATGGAAAAGCTGTGGAACATCGTGGATGTTCTGGTGGATATCGGTGACGCGCGCGGCGTTTCGGCGGCACAGGTGGCGCTGGCCTGGCTGCTGACCCGCCCGGCAATCAGTTCTCTTGTCTTTGGCGGCCGCACCGAAGCGCAGTTCCGCGACAACTTCGCGGCGGTTTCGCTCAAACTCACCGCCGAAGAAATTGCGCGTCTGACCGAGGTCAGCACCATTCCGTTGATCTATCCCTATTGGCACCAGCACAATTTTGCGACGGACCGGTTCAGCCCGGCTGACCTTGCGCTGCACGAGGATTTTGCAGACAAAACCTGACATTGGCACTTTTTTCTGAGTGGTAAGGATCGGCCATGCTTCTTGGCGCAGTCGCAGACGACATCACCGGGGCAACCGACCTGTGCCTGATGCTGTCGCGCGAGGGGTTGCGGACGGTGCAGATCATCGGTGTGCCCGAACAGGGCAACCTGCCCGATGCCGATGCCGTCGTGATCGCGCTGAAATCCCGGTCCATTCCGGCGGATCGGGCGGTGAAAATGTCCGTTGCTGCAGCGAGGATGTTGCAGGCCGGCGGGGCGGAACAGATTTTGTTCAAATACTGTTCCACGTTCGATTCTACGGACGCCGGAAACATCGGCCCAGTGACCGAAGCCCTGCTGGACCTTTTGGACTGTGATCTGACGATTGCATGCCCGTCCTTCCCTGCGGCGGGACGGACGACGTACCGTGGGCATCTGTTTGTTGGTGACGCGCTTTTGTCAGACAGCCCGCTGAAAGACCATCCGCTGAACCCCATGCATGATGCCAATCTGGTCCGGGTTCTGTCGCGGCAAACCACCCTGCCCGTAGGATTGGTGACAATCGACACCATCCTGCAGGGCGCGGCGGCGGTCAGGCAGGCGTTTGGCGTCCAGCGTGCGGGGGGAAAGCGTATCGTGATTATGGATACCCTGCAGGACGCGGATTTGCGGACCCTTGGGTCGGCCTGCGCCGCCATGCCCCTTGTGACTGGTGGGTCTGGCATCGCGATGGGATTGGCCGCCAATTTCGTGCAGGCAGGGCGGGTCGCGCCAAGGCAGTCGGCGAAACGCATGGCGGCACCGGTTGGCCGTTCTGTCATTATTGCGGGATCATGCTCTGCCGCGACGCAGGGTCAGGTGGCCGCGGCACAACGGGCGGGCCTGCCATCTTTCATGGTCGACGCCGATGCGCTTGCATCGCGAAAACAGTCGGCGGCTTCGATTGCGGACTGGGCGATATCGCAAGCACCTGACCTGCCACCCGTGATATTTTCCAGCGCGGATGCGGCAACGTTGCAGGGGGTGCAGGCGCGGCTTGGTGCGCAGGCCGCAGGAACCCTTGTGGAACAGACACTGGCCGAAGTTGCGCGTCAGTTAAGGGCGGCGGGGTTCAGCCGCTATATCATTGCCGGTGGCGAAACATCGGGTGCTGTGGTGGCGGCCCTTGGGGTGGCGGCGCTTGCCATCGGGCCGGAGATTGCGCCGGGCGTGCCTTGGACCCGCAGCATAGTCGGGCCGGATCTGGTGTTAGCGCTGAAGTCAGGCAATTTTGGCGGTGAAGGTTTCTTCCTTGATGCCTGGGCCCTGCTCGACACAGACCCGGCCCGTGTCTGAGGAAACCCGCCTTCGCGATGATATCTGCCGGGTAGGCGGGTCGCTGTTTGATCGCGGCCTGACCGCAGGATCAAGCGGCAATATTTCGGTTCGGCTGGAAGATGGTGGCTGGCTGATAACGCCGACGAACGTATCGCTGGGCCGTCTTGATCCGGCGCGGTTGTCGCGGCTTGACCGGGATGGCAGGGTGCTGTCCGGCGACCCACCCACGAAAGAGGCTTTTCTGCATCGGTCGATGTATGCCGAACGGAATGATGCGCGCGCCGTTATCCACCTTCATTCCAGTCACGCCACAGCCGTCAGCATCCTGCGCGATGTGGACCCTGCCGATGTGCTGCCTGCACTGACAGCGTATTACATCATGCGGGTGGGGCGACTGCCCCTAATCCCCTACTTTGCGCCGGGTGATCCTGATCTGGCGGTGGCCGTCCGGGCCATGGCAAGCCGTCATCATGCTGTTCTGTTGGCAAACCACGGACCGGTGGTTGCGGGAACCAGCCTTGCCAACGCGCAATACGCGACCGAGGAACTGGAAGAAACGGCCAAGCTGTTCCTGATGTTGCAAGGGCACGCCACGCGTCTTCTGACACCCGAACAGATCGCGGATCTGCGCACGCGTTTCGGGGCCGGTTGACCGCTAGCCGGATTATTCGAGCAGCCAAGCCTTGAACTGTTCGGCATGATCGGGATGCCAACGCGACAGCGGCGGGCGGTTGTCAGCAATGTCGCCCGCCGCCCAGCGGATCCGCTTTTCGTCGGTGCGTCGATCAACGTCGTTGTCGGGGCACAGAATGTAGAAATCACCCTGATCGATGGCTGCGAACAGGAAATCGACGGTCTGTTCCGGTGTCCAAGCGCCTGCCGGTTTTTCGGTCCGACCTTGGGCCGCAAGGGGGGTAAAGACAAATCCGGGAATGAACAGGCGCGCGTCCACCCGGCAATCGGGCAGGTTGCGCAGGTGGTGCTGCAGGGCTTCGGTAAACACCTTCACCCCGGCTTTCGACAGGTTGTAGGCCGGGTCGCCCGGGGGCGTGGTGATCCCCTGTTTCGATCCGGTGTTGATGATCAGGCCCGGCCCACCCGCCGCGATCATGCGGGGCGCAAAGATCTGCGCGCCGCGAATGATGCCCATCATGTTGACGTCAAGAATCCGGTCCCAGTTTGCCCGGCTGTCAAAGATGTCCGAACCGGGCTGCATGCCTGCGTTGTTCATCAAAACATGCACAGCGCCGAACCTGTCAAAGGCCATGTCCGCCAGCCGGTGCAGCGCATCGACATCGCCGACATCGGTTTCCTGCGTGATCACGTCGTTCGCGGAAGCGCCCGCATTGACAAGTTGCGCCCGCGCGCGGGTCAACCGGTCTGCATCCAGATCCACCAGACAGACCCGCAGGCCGAGCGACGACAGGTGCTGCGCCGCCGCAAATCCCAGTCCCGAGGCGGCCCCGGTGATCACGGCCGCATTGCTTTGAACGAGTGCCGGATGCATGTTTCACTCCTGTTGATTGGATACGGCAAGAAGCCGGGCCGACCCGCACTTTGTCAAGCGGCGGGCGTGGCGGGGCGCGAATTTGCGCCGCTGCCTGCCAAGGCCCAGCCTTATGCCAGTGCGGTTTTCAGCGCCGGGTAAAGGGCGCGGTAACGGTCATAAATCTCGTCGTATCGCTCAACATTTGCGGCATCCGGGTCAATCGTGGTTCCAGGATGCACCATGGCGGCGATGCCATCGTCGATGCTGGCGAACCGCCCTGCGCCGTGGGCTGCAAGCACGGCTGAACCCACCGATGGCGCATCGGGCGAGGCTGGGATGCGGACCGTCATGCCCGACGTATCGGCATGGATCTGCATCCAGAGCCGCGATGCCGTGGCCCCCCCACCCACGGTGATCTGGGTGCCGGCATAGCCACCGGCCTTGAACGTATCCAGAATGGCGCGGGTGCCAAAGCCGATCCCTTCCATCACCGCGCGAAAGATGTGCTGGGGTTCGTGCGCCAGCGTCAGACCGACGATGGCCCCGCGCGACAGCGGATCGGTAAAGGGTGTGCGATTGCCCTGAAAATGATCCTGTACGATCAGCCCGTCCGCCCCGGGCGGCAGGGCCGCTGCAAGGGTGTTGATACGGTCAAGGTCCATGGTGCCGCCCATCAACCTGCGCAGCCAGTTGATGATCGACCCGGTCGACGTTTGCCCGCCCTCCACGATCCAGCGATCCGGATAGACGATGTCGGGGTAGGCCCCCCAGACGCCGGGGGCATGGATCGGCGCGTCGGTCACGCCAAATTGCAGATGCGACGACCCGGTGATCAGCGCCAGCTGGCCCGGTTGCGAAACGCCCAGCCCGATCATCCCGATCAGGGCGTCAGCGCCGCCCTGCACGACCCGCACAGACGTGGGCAGTCCCAGTTCGGCAGCGGCCGACAGCGTCAGGGTGCCCACCACCTGCCCCGGTGCGACGACGCGCGCGGGCCATTTGTGTTCCAGTTCCTCCAGCCCCAACCCGGCCAGAATACCCCGCGCCCAGCCACCATCGCGGGATGAATAGTGCCAGCGCAGACCTGCGTTGTTCAACGACGCGCATCTTTCCCCGGTCAGCCGCAGGGTCAGGAAATCCTGATACTCACAGATCGTATGCGCGGCCTCGAAGACATGGGGTTCGTTTCGCTTGAGCCATAGGGCCTTTGGGATCATCCACTCGGCGGACACCGGCCCCCGCCCTGCCCCGTTGAGCATCAGCCGGGCATCGCCGGTGGCAAGCACGGCGTCGGCTTCGGCATTGGCGCGCACATCCATCCAGATGATTGCCGGACGCATGGCCCGCCCGGATGCGTCAAGGGCGACGACAGTGCAGGACGTTGTGGCAAAGGCCATCGCCTCGATCTGACCTGCGTCGATGGCGGCGTCGGTGATGGCTCCGCGCGTGGCCTTGATCAGGGCCTGCCACCAATCCTCGGGGTTCTGTTCGGCCCGCGCGCCGGGGGCGAACTGGGTATCATAGGGCACGGCACATTGGCCAAGACATGTGCCCGCAAGATCAAAGATGCGCGCACGCAGGCTTTCCGTGCCGCCATCCGCCGCCAGATAATAGGCCATTCTTTCCCCCCTTGGTCCCGTCTTGTCAGTCCACCCGGCTGTTCAGGATCAGCCCCGCCACCTCGGCAGGTGCATCCCAATGTGGCATATGACCGGCGGGCAGGAAATGCACCGCCACGCGCGGCGGCAGGTTCATCGCCTGCTGTGCCGGAATGATCTGATCCGCCGTGCCGATCACGGCGCGCACCGCCACTGCGGCCGGCAGTTCGGTCAGCCCGCGCAGAATGTCGATCCGCTGCCCGTTCGGGCCGGCAATGGCGACGGCCAGATCGCGCAGACGGCCGCGTGACAGTTCGGCTGCCATAGCCTCCAGCATGGGTTGCGAAAGCGTGCCGCCCTTGGGGCCAAGCAGCGTCAAAAGGTGACGCAGTTCGCCTGCTGTTGCCACCTCGGCCATGCCGCGCACGAAGATTTCGGAAATCTCACGGCCCGCCCCTGCAGGCGCAATCAGCGTCAAGGCCGCCACACGCGGCCCGAGTGCCAGCGCCGCCTGAACGGCGACCCAGGCGCCCAGCGAATGGCCGATCAGGTGCAGCGGGCCGGCACGGTTCGCCAAATCGCGCAGCACGCCCGCGACCAGATCATCGGGGCTGGCAGCGGCAGCCGGGTTTGTGCCGTGGCCCGGAAGGTCGGGCGCAATCACGGACTGCCCGGCGCGGGCAAGTGCCGCTGACAGCAGCGACCAGGTGCTGGCATCCCCGGCGAAACCGTGGATCAGAACGAACGTGGGCTGGCCCTTTGTGCCTGCACCGCGGCCCCCGCCCTGCAAAACATCGGCGGCCTCGATCCGCCCGCGACGCCCGGTGCCCGTCAGACTGTCCAGCGAAACACCCGCCTCGCGCGCCATGCGGCGGGCCACGGGTGTGGCGCGGAGCGGTGTGCCTTCCCGGCTTTGGGGAACAGGTTCAGTGGTCGCGATTGTCTTCGTGGCAACTGGGGCCACCGGGACCGGGGCCTTCACAACATCCTGCCAGTCTTGCGGGTTCGCGACCGACACATGCGCGATCGGCGCGCCGACAGTGACAACATCCCCCGGCCCGACCAGCGTTTCCACCAGCATCCCGTCACCCAGCGCCGGATATTCCACGACGGTTTTGTCGGTTTCAAGCTCCAGTATCGCCTCGCCCCGCCGGAAAGTCGCGCCCGGCGCGATCAGCCATGACGCTATGGTACCTTCTTCCATCGTCTCGCCCAGACGGGGCATGGTCAGCACAAGATGGGTCATGCGAGCATCCGAAGTGCTGTTTCCACGATCAGCGCCGGGCCGGGAACCGACCCTGCCTCCAATGCGGGCGAGACGGAAATCGGAATATCCTCGCCCGCGACCCGCACGACGGGATCATGCAGGAAATCGAAGCATTCCTCAGAAATGCGGGCCGACAGTTCGGCCCCGACCCCGGCCGTCATCACGCCTTCGGACACGACAATGGCACGGCCGACCTTTTCGACGCAGCCGCGCACCGTTTCAAAATCGAGCGGGTTCAGCGTGCGCAAGTCGATGACAGTCGCCTCCACCCCCTGTTGCGCCAGCGTCGCCGCTGCGGCCATGGCATGATGGACCTGCCGGGAATAGGTCACGATCACCACATCATCCCCGCTGCGCCGCACGGCGGCCTTGCCCCAGGGCAAGGGTTCGGCGTCCAGATCGACGTCTTCCTTCATGGTGTAAAGTGCCTTGTGTTCAATGAACACCACCGGGTCAGGCCGGACAAGCGCCTGCCGCAACAGATGATAGGCGTCGGCGACCGTGGCGGGCATAGCCAGACGCAAGCCGGGGGTGTGCATCACGAACGCCTCAAGGCTTTGGCTGTGCTGCGCCCCGGCCGAGCGCCCGGTGCCGCCCTGGGTACGCAACACCATCGGCACACCGATCTGACCCCCGAACATGTACCGGATCTTGGCCGCCTGATTGGCAAGCTGGTCCATCGTCATGCCGATGAAATCGACATACATGAGTTCCGCCACGGGGCGCAGGCCTGTCATCGCGGCACCGACGGCCGCGCCCACAATCGCCGCTTCGGAAATCGGAGTGTCAATCACCCGGTGTTCCCCGAATTCCTTGATCAGATCGCGCGTCACACCGTAAGCGCCGCCATAGCGGCCGACCTCTTCCCCCAGAAGAACGATATCCGGGTTTTCCGTCATCGCATCGGCCAGCGCCTTGCGCAAAGCCTCGCGGTAGGTCATTTCAACCATGATCCCGGCCTTTCAATTGCGCGCAAGCACGCGGTCGATGCGTGTGCGGACGGGTTCGGGTTCAGGCTCTGTCAGGGCATAGACATCCCGAAACATCGACGCCAATGGCGGTTCAGTCTGTGCCACCGCAAAGTCGATGGTTGCATCCATCTCGGCGTCAATTTCGGTATCAATCGCATCGAGTGCAGCCTCGGCCAGCAAACCCCCTGAAATCATGCGGGCGCGGGCAAAGGCAATCGGGTCTTTCGCGCGGCCAAGCTCTTCTTCGGCCTGATCGCGGTAGGGCGATTTGTCTTTTCGGGCATGACCGAAGAACCGGTAGCATTCCACCGCGAGAAACCCTGGACGACCCGCCCGTGCCCCGTCGACCAGACGGCGCGCCGCCTCGGCCACCATCTCGACATCCAGACCGTCCACGGTTTCGCCCTCCAGCCCGAAGGCGCGGGCCCGTTCGTGCAATGCGGTGTTCGCTGTTGCATTGTCGATGCGCGTGCCCATGCCGTATTGATTGTTGATACAGCAGAACAAGACCGGCAACTTCCAAAGTGCGGCCATGTTCATGCTTTCATACAGGATGCCCTGCCCGGTCGCCCCATCGCCAAAAAAGGCGACGGACACAGCGCCGTTCCCCTTGTGACGTGCCGAAAGCCCTGCGCCAACCACAGCCGGTATTCCGCCGCCCACAATGGCATTGGCCCCCAGATGGCCCAGCCCCATGTCGGCGATGTGCATGGATCCGCCCTTGCCGTGGCAATACCCAGCCTCTTTGCCGCCGATTTCGGCCATCATCCGTTTCGGGTCGGCACCGCGTGCCAGAAAGATGCCATGCCCGCGATGGTGCGTGGTAAAGGTATCCTGCGGTTTCATCGCGGCACAGACGCCGACGGCCGCACTTTCCTCGCCGATGGACAGATGCAGCATCGAGCCTGCGGATTGCCCGCGCACAAACAATTCGCCCACCCGTTCCTCAAAGCTGCGCACGCGGCGCATCGTGCGATACAGCATGGCAAGATCGGAATTCGATCCGGCAATTGGCAAATCGGCGGCGGTCATGGCTTGGCTCTTTCCTCGGCGAGGGTCGCGCAATCATAGATGAACTGTAGATTTGCCCCTTGCCTGACAAATGTCAACGTATAATACTTTTGTAAAGGTCAGGAGATTTCAGATGCAGAACGGCCCAGCCGAGGCGCAGGAGGAGCAGGCCCTGATGGGCCGTGCAGCCTGGTTGTATCATGTCGGCGGCCTGAATCAGGAGGCGACGGCGCAGCGTTTGGGGCTGACACGCGCGCGGGTCAACAAACTGCTGGCAGATGCGCGGGACCGGGGTTTGGTCAGCATCACCATCAATCCCGGCAATGTCGGGTTGTTGCAGACCGAAGACGCCATCCGCACACGCCACAACCTTGATTTCTGCATTTGCACCCCGGCTTTGGGCTTTGACGCTGCAACAGCCCAAACAGACAAGCTGCTTGCAGGATTTGCGTTTCGCGCTGTCGGTACGGCAGCAGCCGCCCATCTGCGCACACATCTTGCGCAGCACGAAGCCGCCGTGGTTGGCACGGGTTGGGGGCGCACGCTGGAACAAATGACACTTCAACTCGCGGGCGTGTCTGCGCCAAAGGCCCGTTTCATCAGTCTGATGGGGTCGTTGACGGCCAATTCCGCCTATAACCCGTTTGAGGTGGTCCATGCCTTGGCCCGCGCGACGGGGGGCGAAGGATTCGTGCTGCCGGTGCCGTTCATCGCCGACAGTGTAGAGGACCGTCAGGTTCTGATCGCCCAGCGCACCGTGCAAAAGGCGCTGACGATCGCGCGGGCCACGACTGTGGGCTATATCTCCATCGGTGAACTGTCTGAAACTTCGCTGCTTCGGCGGCAGGACATGATCACCGCACAGGAAATGGCCGAACTGCGGGCTGCGGGCGCCGTGGGTGATACGAACGGGTTGTTTTTTGATGACCGGGGCCGTGCCGTCGATCACCCGCTGAACCGGCGGACCATTGCGCTTGGCTTTGACGAATTGCGCGACTGCAATGTGGTGGCGCTGGTGGCGGGCACGGCAAAACTGGCCGCAGCGCGGGCGTTTCTGCAAAGCGGGGTCGCGCGCGGGTTGATTGTAGACGGCGACACGGCGCTGCAGATCGTGGCCGCCGATCAGGCCGATGCTGCGCGATCATCCACGCCATAACCTGCGAACCGCGCGGCAGTTTCCGCAATCTGCGCGTCTGTCAGAATGTGCCCGCCGCCGATCAACAGCGTCTGATAATGTTGATGCGCCAACGCCTCGAGTTCATGGGCCAGCCAGGTTGTGCGCGTCAGGTTTGGCCCCGCCACCAACATCCCATGGTTCGCCATAAGGCATCCGTTCCGACCCTTCATCGCCGTAACGACATGATCTGAAAGCTCGGCCGTGCCGAAGGTGGCATAGTCCGAACAGCGGATGTCCGGCCCGCCAAACGCGGCGATCATGTAGTGCACCGCAGGGATTGGGCGGCGCGCGATGGCTAGGATGGTGGAAAACGGCGCATGGGTGTGCACGATTGCGCCGACGTCAGGCCGCGCGCGCATCAGATCCAGATGGAACCGCCATTCCGACGACGGTTTTGCCGGCCCCTCCCAAGCGCCACCCTGATCGAGCGGCAATCGGGCAATCAGCTCTGGTGTCAGATCGGCGGGCGGCACCGACGAAGGCGTGATGAGCATGATGTCACCGGCGCGGGCAGACACGTTGCCCGACGACCCCCGGTTCAACCCGGACGCATCAAGTTCCCGACAACAGGCCACAACCTCGTGGCGCAAACGGCTTTCGGTTGCGGTATCCATGTCGTTCTAGGTCGCGGCAAGGTCGGGGAACATGGCGGCCAGGCCGGCCTGTGTGGCGCGGGCAACGCCACGTTCCGTGATCAACCCCGTCACAAGGCGCGCGGGTGTCACGTCAAACGCGGGGTTTGCACCGGGTGTCCCCTCGGGGCTGATGCGCATGCGGGCGACGGTGCCATCCGCGAGTTTGCCCTGAAGGAACGATACCTCATCGCCGGACCTTTCTTCGATCGGGATCTCGCGGACGCCGTCGTGGACGCGCCAGTCGATTGTCGGGGACGGCAGGGCGACATAGAACGGCACGCCATTGTCATATGCGGCCAGCGCCTTCAGATAGGTGCCGATCTTGTTGCACACGTCGCCCGATGCCGTTGTGCGGTCCGTGCCCACGATCACCATATCGACCTGCCCGTGTTGCATCAGGTGACCGCCAGCGTTGTCGGTGATCAAGTGATGGGGGATCCCATGGCTTGCCATTTCCCAGGCCGTCAGATGCGCGCCTTGATTGCGGGGACGCGTCTCATCGACCCAGACATGCACCTCGATGCCCTTTTGCACAGCGTGATAGATCGGCGAGGTGGCGGTGCCCCAGTCGACGGTGGCCAGCCATCCCGCGTTGCAATGGGTCAGGATGTTGACCGGGCCGTCCTTGCGCGCCGCAATCCCTTCGATCACGGAAAGCCCGTGCAGGCCAATCTGTCGGTTGAACTCCACATCTTCGTCGCAGATTTCGACGGCGCGGGCAAAGGCGGCATCCGCCCGCGAGGCGGCAGGCAAAGGTGTCAGCAGGCTGCGCATCTCGTCCAGCGCCCAGCGCAGGTTCACCGCTGTTGGCCGCGTGGCGTAAAGCACGTCATAGGCGCGCAGAAGGCCCGTATCTGATGGATCATCCGCCATGGCGAGGGCCATGCCATAGGCCGCCGTGGCCCCGATCAACGGGGCACCTCGCACCCACATGTCGCGAATGGCTGTCGCCGCATCGTCCAGTGTCACCAGATCGACGACCACAAATTCGTGCGGAAGGCGGGTCTGATCGATGATCTGCACAGTGTGCCCATCCGCCCCCAACCAGATCGACCGGTAATGGCTTGCGCCGACTTTCATGACAAATCCCCGGTTTCGATGTGTTGGGCCAAAGCACAGACCTGCACAGGTGTCAGCAAAGTGTTTCGCATCACGGCCAGTTGCCGCCCCATGGCAAGCGCGCGGCGTTCCGCCCGCACCCGGCGCGCGGGGTCGGCTATGGCCTCCAGATCCTCCACATGGGCAAGGCCCAGAATCCGGCGGTGCATTTCCACCCCGGCAAAACCGAGCGTGTCGCGCCAGATGCCGCCCAGCACCGCGTCCAGCGCCTGCGCCGAACCAAGCGCGTCGCCCTGATCTTCGAACAGGGTGCGTTCGTACAGGATCCCCGTGCGTTCGCCGTGCCACAGGCGGGTAAACTCGGCGGTAAAGCTGGCATGGGTGCCCGCGATCACATCCAGCAGCCAGCGCCGGTAATCGTCACGGTCGCCGGGCGCTGTCTCGTGGCCGGACTGCGAAAAATAGGCCAGCAGAAAGTTGGCAAGCAGCATCCCCACGTCAAACCCGAAAGGTCCGTAAATCGCAAATTCGGGGTCGATCACCTGCGTGTCGCTTTGGGTGACCATGATCGACCCGGAATGAAGATCACCGTGGACCAGCGTTTCGGACTTGCTGACGAAGGCGTGCTTCATTTCCTGTGCCGCCACTTTCATGTCGCGGTCGGCGCGCAGGCGGGCAATCCAGGGTTCCAGCCCCGGCGTATGCCGGTTCTGGCGCGCATCAAAGTAGGGGTCGGAAAAGACGAGATTCTCGGTGATGTCGGCAAGTGCCGCATTGTCAGCAAACATCGCCATGTCGGCCTTTGCCTCGCTGGCGTGCATGGAAAGGTTTGATCCGCGAAACAGGCTGCGCGCCAGAAACGCCCCCATGTGTTCTGCCAGATGCGGATGGATGACCCCGGCAACAATGCTTTTGCGCAGGATCACATGCGGGTGCAGGTAGCGCATGACCAGCAACGCCTGATCTTCGTCGAAATGATAAACCTCGGGCACCCGTCCGGGATCGCGCAGGGCGTGCCGTGTCAGCGCGTTGTATTCAAAAAACGACCGGCGCAGCGGCAGGGGCCAGCTGTCACCCACCAGCCGGACATATGGCAAGGCCTGTTTGACCACGAGGGCCGCCTGATCGGAAGAGACGATGAAAACCAGATTGAGGTTGCCGTCGCCCACTTCACGCACCTGCCAGCGAGACGAATTGGACCCGAGCCTGTCAGTCACGGCGGCGACGGTTGCCAGTCGGCCCGGCAACGTTTCGGGGGTAAAAGGGGTGTAGGCCAAAACGTTCGTCCTTCAGATCAGACCATATTGGCGGGCCTTGTTGCGCAGGAATGGCAGACCGTTTTCCATCACCTCTGCCTCGCTTTCCGCGACCGGCCGCCAGACGGACAGACCGTGCGCAAGTTCGGGCGGCATGTTGATAAAACTTTCCATCGCCAGCCCCCCTTTGAACCCGATGGCCGCAAGAGTGGCGAAAACCGAATCCCAGTCGCAGTTGCCCGCGCCCGGCGTTCCCCGGTCGGATTCGGACAGATGGATGTATTTGAGGTGATCGCGGGCATCCAGAATGCCGTTGGCGATGCCCTTTTCCTCGATGTTCATGTGATAGGTATCAAGGTGTACAAAGATGTTGTCCGCGCCGATCCTGTGGATCATCTCCACTGCCTGCCAGCCCGTGTTCAACAGATGCGATTCGTACCGGTTGACGGGTTCGATACCCAGTTCCAGACCAAGCGATTTGGCATGCTTTGCCGACGCATCCATGACGCGAACGACGTTGTCGTATTCGGCCTCGGTCGGGGGCAATCCGGTGCGTTCACCAATCACGCCATAGATCACGCCGCTCAGCGCCTCGGCACCCATTTCCGCTGTCTTGTCCAGAACCAGCCGAAGAAACTCGATGGCCGCCTCGGGGCGGACAGAGGCGCGGGCGTGTTCGGGCAGGCCCAGTGAACAGACGGCGCGCAGCCCGTGCTTTTGCAGCAAGGCGCGGGTGTGGGGCACGTCTACGCCACCGGGGTTCAGAAGCGCAATCTCGATGAAATCCATCTTGTGATGCGCCGCCGCCGCGACTGCCCGCTCGGCACCGGCGCGGTCCCAACTCATGGTCCACATGCTTGTATGAACGCCGAAACCTTCCATGCCGTCCCCGCTTTGTTTCAGTTGCGTTTCAAGATGCCGCCAGCGGCAGTTCCACCGCGATGGCGGCGAGTATCGATTTTGCCAAACCTTCGTCGACGATCAGCCGGTCAACGAACCCGGCGTGCAGAACGGCCAGGGTGGCCTGCGTCTTGGCGATACCTGCGGACAAAAGCGTCACCTCTTGCCGCCGCAGATCGTCCAGCCCGATGGACGGCGCGCGAAGGTTCAGATCGGTGTCAGCCAGACTTCCATCCGCGCGAAAGAACTTGCCGGTGCTGTCCGCCACCGCCCCGGCCTTCTGCAGTGCCATCACGTCGGACGCTGTCAGGATGCCGCTGGTGTAAAGCAATGCTTCGGGCGTGCATTCGCCCAGACCGATGATGGCGTGCTGCGCGGACCGGGCAACTTCCAACGTTTCGCGCACCAATCTTTGATTCAGGATGACCTGACAGTCGGCCTCACTGTCGCTTAAAAACGGGGCGGGCATGAAAACGGCAGAGCCTTGTGTCAGGGCCGCAAGACGCACGCAGACGTCGAAGGGGCTGGTCTGCGCGGTGCGTGACATCGACCCCATCAATGACACGAATTGCAGGTTCGGATTGCGCAATCCCGTCAGTCCGGCTGCCATGGCCGCAAGGGTGCGCCCCCATCCAAGGCCAATTGTCATCGGTTCTTCAGTGCGGCCAATCCGGCTGAGGAACCGCGCAGCCACGATGCCAACGGCGCGACGGGAATAGGCATCGTCTGCCGCCCCTCCGGCCGTCGGTGCAACCTGAACTTCGGTCAGATCGAATGCGGCCGTCAGGCGCTGCGCCAGCAGCAAGGTGGATGACGTTTCATGTTCCAGCGAAACCCGCACCAGACCCAGATCGCGCGCATCCGCCAACATTCGAAGGACCCGGAACCGGGAAATGCCCAATCGGCGGCTGACTTCTTCCTGGCTCATCTGACCGACATGGTACAGCCACGCAGCTTGAAGCAGGTCATCCATGTCATGTCGGGATTGGGTCATCAGGGGGCTACGGCCTTGCGTGGTTCGCCGTGATTTAGCGCTTGACCGAAGCCCGCGTCAACGATTACCACAAATGTGCAAGGCCCGCACATATATTGCACTGCAGCAAAGCAGGCGCAGCATTGGCGTGTCGGACAGTTTGGGAGGACTGGCCAGTACAACAACCAACGCACGCACAAGATGCGCGATATGCAGCGTTCTAGAACGTTGACGCATCACCCGCGCCGTGAAGCTGCCGATCATCGGAACACGACGGGACTGACCACGCAGGCTTTTGACACTGCACACGGAAACAACGGCCTCGAATATGAGGCAATAAGGGAGGAAGACAATGAAAATCAAGATTGCAACCATAGCTTGCTTGCTTGCCACAGGTTCGGTTCTGGCAGTTGCCGCCCCGGCAGCAGCACAGGAAAAGTCCATTGCCACAGTGGTGAAGATTGCGGGTATCCAGTGGTTCAACCGCATGGAAGAAGGCGTGAAGCAGTACGCCGCCGACACCGGCACAAAGGCGTTTCAGGTTGGCCCTGCCCAGGCTGACCCGCAGCAGCAGGCGGCATTGCTGGAAGACATGATCGCACAGGGCGTGAACGCCATCGCCGTGGTTCCGATGTCCCCCGAAGCGATCGAGCCGGTGCTGAAGCGCGCCATGGACGCGGGCATCGTGGTCATCAGCCACGAAGCTGCCAGCCAACAGAACGTGAACTATGACATCGAAGCCTTCCGCAACGAAGACTTTGGCGCAAACCTGATGGAACAGATGGCAACCTGCATGGGCGTCGAAGGCGAATATGCGGTTTTCGTAGGCTCGCTCACCAGCCAGACGCACAACCAGTGGGTCGATGGTGCAATCGCCTACCAAAAGGAAAAGTACCCGAACATGGTACTGGTTGGCGACAAGAACGAAACCTTCGACGATCAGCAGAAAGCCTATGAAAAGGCGCAGGAAGTGCTGCGCGCGTTCCCGAATGTGAAGGGTCTTCAGGGTTCGGCCTCGACAGACGTGGCTGGTATCGGTCTGGCCATTGAAGAGCGCGGCACGGCCGACACGACATGCGTGTTCGGCACCTCGCTGCCTTCCATCGCTGGTCAGTATCTGGAAACCGGCGCCGTTGACGGCATCGGGTTCTGGGATCCGTCGGTGGCGGGCTATGCGATGAACAAACTGGCGACGATGGTCATGAACGGTGAGGCTGTCACCGATGGCATGGATCTGGGCCTGACAGGGTATGAAAAGGTCAAACTGGATGGCAAGGTCATCTATGGCCAGGCCTGGGTGAACGTGAACAAGGCCAACATGGCCGACTATCCGTTCTGATCACGCGCATCTTGCGGGGGGTGGCCAGATGGCTGCCCCCCGCTTTCCTTTTGCCCTTCGGCACCACGAGTTCTGTATGGCCAGCCCCGCCGATCCAACGCCGCTGATCGTCCTTGACGGGATCACCAAAACCTATTCCGGGATCACTGCGCTTGCCGATGCCGGCTTGACCATCGCGGCGGGCGAAGCCGTGTGTCTCGCCGGTGAAAACGGCAGCGGAAAATCGACCCTGATCAAGATTCTGGCCGGTGTGGAACAGCCTGACAGCGGGCAGATACGGATTTCCGGCGTGGCGCAGGGGGCGCTTAATCCACGCCTTTCGGCAGCAGCCGGGATCATGGTGATCTTTCAGGATTTCTCGCTTTTTCCCAATCTGAGTGTCGCGGAAAACATCGCGTTCAGCATCGAACTGGGCCAGCGTCGCAAACTGTTCAGTGCCGCCCGTGTACGCGACGTGGCACAGCGCGCCCTCGCCCGTGTTGGTGTCGACATCGACCCGGACGCCGCCGTAGAAACCCTGTCCGTGGCCCACAAGCAGCTTGTCGCGATCTGCCGCGCCTTGGCGTCCGATGCGCGGTTGATCATCATGGATGAACCCACCACCGCCCTGACCGAACGCGAAGTCCGCGCGCTCCTTGATATTATCCGGCGGCTGAAGGCCGATGGCGTCGCGGTATTGTTCGTCAGCCACAAACTGGCCGAGGTGCTGGAGGTTTGCGAAAAAGTCGTCGTGCTGCGCAATGGGCGCAAGGTGGCCGAAGGTCCGGCGCATACGTTCGATGCCGCCACGTTGACGCGTTACATGACGGGACGCGATGTCGCCGAACAACCGCCAGACCCGCTTGATCCGGCGGCCCCGGTGCTGATGAATGTGCAGGGTCTGTCCAAGCAGGGCGCTTTCGATGACGTCAGCTTTGATCTTCACGCAGGCGAGGTTCTGGGGATTTCGGGCCTCCTCGGGTCTGGGCGCACGGCGCTGGCCAAGGCGCTGTTTGGCCTTGTGGCACCGGAAAGCGGCCAGATAACCCTTGCCGGTCGTGCCGTGCCCCTTGGCGACCCGCTGGCCGCCGCGACGGCGGGTGTTGGCTATGTGCCCGAGGATCGGTTGACCGAAGGTTTGTTCCTGACGCAGTCCATCGTACGCAACGTGGCAATCGGGCGACTGGATGCCCACGGCCGGGGCGGTTTGCTTGATCTTGCAGGGATGTGGGGCGAAGCTGCCGACTGGCTGCGCAAGCTGAGCGTCAAGGCCCCGAGGATCGAAGCGCCCGTACGGTCGTTGTCGGGTGGAAATCAGCAGCGTGTGGTTCTTGCAAGGTGGCTTGCCCGTGGGCCGCGCGTGCTCGTGCTGAACGGGCCGAGTGTGGGCGTCGATGTGGGGTCGAAAGCCGACATCCACGGCATCATCAGGGATCTTTCGGCGCAGGGGTTGGGTGTTATCGTGATCTCTGACGATCTTCCCGAATTGCTGGCAACCTGCCACCGCATTCTGGTGATGAAGGCCGGGCGGATCACCGATGAACTGACAGGCGGCCAGACGTCTGAAACCGACCTCGCCCACAGGCTTGCATCATAATGAAAATCGATTTTACCCGCAACGAAACGCTCGTCGCGCTGATCATCCTGGGATTTTGCGTGATCGCCACCATCAGTGACCCCGGCTTTCTGTCGATGGCCACGCTGACCGATCTGATGCGCGGCGGGATCGTCATGGGCATCTTTGCGGTGGCGGCGCTGTTGGTGCTGCTGTCGGGGGGCATCGACGTCAGTTTCACCGCGGTTGCGGCATTTGCGATGTATACGACCGCGCTGATGCTCAACACATGGGCGCCCGGCGTTCCGTGGTGGGCCGCGTTCGCTGTGGCGATGGCTGTGGGGGCGCTGTTGGGCGCGATCAACGGCATCTTCATAGCCTTTTTCGGATTGCCCACGCTCATAGTGACCCTTGGCACGTTGTCGGTGTTTCGCGGTTTCATGCTGGCGTTCGTCGGTTCAAAGCAGATCACCACCCTGCCCGAGGGGATGCGCGAGTTTGGCCGCATGATGATGATCCGGGGCACAAATCCCGACGGATCGTTCTATTCGCTGCACTGGGCCTTTGCCGCGACGGTGCTGGTGGTGGTGGCCACTTGGTTCCTGTTGCATCGCACCATGCTGGGTCGGTCGATCTTTGCCGTTGGCGGGTCCGAGGAAAGCGCAAGGCGGATCGGGGTGAACGTCCGGGGTGTGCAGTTCTTCGTCTATGTCTATGTCGGTGTGCTGGCGGGTCTGGCGGGTGTGATCCACGCCTCCATGGCGCGGGTGGCAAATCCGTTCGATCTGGTGGGTCTGGAACTTTCGGTCATCGCGGCCGTCGTGCTGGGCGGGGCGCGTCTGGCCGGGGGATATGGCACGCTGACCGGGACGTTGCTTGGCGTTGCCTTGATTGTTCTGGTCCGCAACAGCCTGATCGTGATCGGCATTCCCAACACCTGGCAATCGATTGCCGTGGGCGTGCTGATCCTGATCGGCACAGGCGTGCCCGCCTGGCAGGCCAAACGCGCCGCCGCGCGTGCCGCGTGACACTGGCAAGGTAGGGACCGGAACATGACACCTTCACGCATTAACGGCCTCTTCGCCTCTACCGAAGCGCGGCTTGCGGTCATCTGCATCGTGGTGTTCGTGGCGATGGCACTGTTGTCGCCGGACCGATTCCTGTCGGTGCAGAACCTGACGTCCATGGCGTTCCAGTTTCCTGAGTTTGCGATACTGGCGCTTGCCATGACGCTGACAATGCTGACGGGCGGGATCGACCTGTCTGTGGTGGGCATTGCAAACTTGTCCGCGATTGTCGCGGCAACGATCCTGACGCAGCTTGCTGGGCCGGCGGCAACCGGTGCGGACGCCGCCCTGTGGCTTGGCCTGTCGATGGTTGCGACGATGGCGGTCGGGCTTGCGGCAGGGCTGTTCAACGGCATCGCGATTGCGGTGTTCGGGCTGCCCCCTATTCTTGCCACACTGGGGTCAGGGTTGATCTTTACCGGGATTGCCGTGGCCTTGACCGGGGGAAGCGCCGTGATGGGCTTTCCGGCCGCTGCGGCGTGGCTGGGCAATGGGCTGATCCTGGGGATACCCGTGCCACTGGTTCTGTTTGCGGTGCTCGCGGCGGGGTTGTCGTTCATCCTGACCCGCACGGGATTCGGGCTGAAGGTTCAGATGTTCGGGGCAAACCCGCTTGCCGCGCGCTTTGCCGCCGTCAACGTGACCTCCGTTCTGATCCGGGTCTATCTGATGTCGGGCATGTTTGCCGCAATTGCGGGCATGGTGGTGATGAGCCGCGCAAACTCGGCCAAGGCGGATTATGGATCGAGTTACCTCTTGCTCGCCGTGCTGATCGCGGTGCTGGGCGGCGTGAACCCTTATGGCGGGTACGGCCGGGTGATCGGTGTGGTGCTCGCCGTGCTGGCGATGCAGTTCCTGTCGTCCGGTCTGAACATGATGCAGGTGTCGAACTTTGCGCGGGAGCTGATCTGGGGTACGCTTCTGATCTTTGTCATGCTGATAAACACCCGCCCGAACCTGCGCCTGTGGGCGCGCAAACGAACCGGACCCGCGCCAAATTCCTGAAAATTCCATGCCGGAGTGCTGCCGATGAAAAAGATCCTGAACAATCCGAACGACTACGTCGACGAAATGCTGGCAGGGCTGATCGCCGCGCATCCTGAATATTATGCCCTTGGCGGCGATACGGGGCGCGTGGTCACGCGCGCCCGGCAGGGCCGCGCGGGCAAGGTTGGCATTGTCACCGGCGGCGGGTCGGGGCACCTGCCGGTTTTCACCGGCTATGTCGGGGAAGGCCTTCTGGATGCCTGTGCGATTGGCGATGTCTTTGCCTCCCCCTCGGCCGAACAGATGGCCGAGGCGATCCGCGCCGCCAGTCAGGGGGCCGGTGTCTTGCGCCTGTATGGCAACTATGGCGGTGACATCATGAATTTTGACATGGCCGGCGATCTTGTTGAGTTCGATGACATTACCTGCTCCACTGTCGTTCTGGCGGACGACATCGCCTCGGCCCCCTTGGCCGAACGGGAAAAGCGCCGTGGTGTGGGCGGGATGGTTTATGCGTTCAAGATCGCAGGGGCCGCTGCCGAAACCGGGGCCGACCTTGCGACTGTAACCGCCGTGGCGCAAAAGGCCGCTGATGCCAGCCGGTCCATCGGGGCCGCACTGTCGTCTTGCACCGTGCCGCAGGCTGGCAAACCCACGTTCCATATCGGCGAGGACGAGATGGAAATGGGAATGGGCATTCACGGCGAACCGGGCGTGTGGCGTGACAAACTGCGCCCTGCCGACGCCATTGCCGCCGAAATGATGGACCGCCTGTTCGCCGACATGCCGATTGGCGCAGGCGACAGGGTGTCGATCATGGTCAACAGCCTTGGCGCGACGCCACCGGAAGAACTTTACATCCTGTACCGCGTCGTCAAGACGCGGTTGGAAGGCGCGGGGGCGACCATCGTCATGCCGCTGGTCGGGCGCTATGCCACGTCGATGGAAATGGCGGGTGTGTCTTTCACGATGATCAAGCTCGACACAGAACTTGAGGGGCTTCTCACCGCACCTTGCGATTGCGCATTCTGGAGGGTCGCATGACGATTGACCGCGACGCGATGCTGGGCGGGATCAGCCGCCTGACGGCCGCAATGGAACGCGAATTTGACGCGCTGAACGCCGCCGACGGGGCCTTGGGAGACGGCGATCTTGGCGTGACGATGACGCGCGGGATGCGGGCGATTTCCGAAGGCGTGGCAGACATGCCTGCCGATCTTGGGCAGGCCCTGCTGCGCTGCGCGCAGGCGTTTACCAAATCGTCGGGATCGTCCTACGGGACACTGATGGCCACCGGTCTGTTGGCGATGGCCAAGTCGGTGAAAGGCCGTGAAACGGTTGAAGTGGCCGAGCTTTCGGCGCTTTTGGCGCTGGCCCGCGATGCGATGATTGCCCGGGGCAAGGCCGAACTGGGTGGCAAGACCGTGCTCGACAGTCTGGATGCAGTTGCAAAGGCAACGGACGGAATCGCCGACGTGGCGGCTGTCAAAGAGGCCGCGACCTCGGCTGTCCGCAGTGCCATGGATGCTTTTCGCGACAAGCCCGCCACCGTGGGCCGTGCCCGCATCTTCGCCGAAAAAAGCCGTGGCCTTGATGACCCCGGGATGTTGGCCATGACGTCGATCGTCAAGGCGATTGCCGCAAAAGCCTGACAAACCGCGCCTGTCAGGGCCCGCCGTCAGTAGGTCACCACCACTACGACAGTATCTGTATAGCGGCCAACGACTGCCGTCTGGTTGGCAAAGATGCGCCCGTAAACGGTCAGACTTTGACTGCGCCCAGTGCCAACGCCGGTGGAGACGTCCAGAACGCCTGTTCCCCAGGACAGCAGACGCAACGCATCGCGATAGACGCCATAGCCAAGCCGGTTTGACCCGTTTGCCATACGTCGGCCGGTGGCCCCCGTATTGACAGGTTGCAAGCCCGAGGTCAGGCCGACAGAATAGGCAGCAAGCAGACTGCAGGTGACCGAGATGGTTGCAGTTGTGTTTACCGCAGCCGCCACAGCCTGACTGATGATGCCGAAATCCAGATTGGTGACGCTGACGGTGCAACTGTCCCCGATCAATGCGGCAACACTGAAGGAACTTACCGCGCCGGATTGATTGCACCGCTTGGTGCCATAGGTGATTTGCACGTCCGACCCCGCGTCGAACACTGATCTGTAACTTCCCTTGCGCGTCACAGCACCGCTTGACGTCACCTCGGCATAAAGTGTGGGCGCGACAGTGGCGCGGCCCTTGGCGTCAAGCCTGATCTTGTATTCCACCACTTCCCACGGGCGCCCGCCACCGCTCAGGCTGTTGCGTGTGGTCAACTGATATTCAAGCAGGGCAGCGCCGCCGCCTGTCATCTGGCGGGGAGCGCGACCTGCAGCTTGTCCCCCGCTGCCGGAACCTATGCCGACACAGGCGTGAACCATCGCCCCCGGCCTGCCGCCCGAACAGGTGATCGTGACAGGGCCGCTGGTTCGTTCCCTGCGTCCATCCACAACCGAGATCGAACCGAAATTCAGCGAGGCAATGTCGGCTTCGCAGGTCAGTTCGGCCTGTGCGGGGCGGGGCAGGAATGCGCCAACCAGAAGTCCCGCGATCAGAAAGATGCGCCAGATCATTTGCACTGCACCCCGTCGATAAAAGATTGCTCGCCCTTGTGTTCGGCATAGGTGAATTCTGCCCGGCACTCGCCCGTGGTTGTCCGCACGACAATCCGGTTCTGGGCTGACAGCCCTTCAATCCAGACTTCGCCATCGAAACCCACGGGGAAACTGTTCTTTTCACCCTTCAGGAACACTTCGGCCCCGGCTTCGACAAATGCCCCAGCGGCATCCCGCAAAACAACCAGCGCCGCGCTGTCAGCCGTGCCGCCAAAATCGAGCGTCACGCCGGAATTTCGCGCCGGAACCACATCCATCGCGGTTGCCGTGATTGCGGCATCAAGCGGCAGGTCGAGCGGGTCGATCGACACGCGATTCAACCGATAAGACCGCAAGTCTGCAACCATTGCGCGGCCGAACATGCCGGTTCGCGCCACTTCGCGGTTGTTCAGGCTGACTGCCACGCCGGGCAAACCCAGTTTCACAATGGCAAAGCCGTCTTCAACCCTGTTGCCCGCAAAAACACCGCCGCCTGCAAGCACCAAGGCACCTTCGAACGCTGCGCTGCCGCTGGCGCGGCCGGACCCTTCACGCAGGTTCAGGTCGGCCCGGCCAAAGGCGGTCTGGTAGGTGACCCCCAGACCCGCAGTGCGCGGCGAAAGGTCAAGCCGATAGCCCAGACTTCCGGGCAGACGGTCAGCGGTGCGCGACAGGCTGGCGATGGCCTCGGTCCGGCCTAGTTGGTCGCGCTGCACAGTGGCGGTTGCATGGCTGGCTTCGCCCAGCGGCATCGAGATACCAAATGAAATGCCATATCCGCCGTCCCCGGCGATGTCCTGAAACGCATTGATCCGCAAATACGCCGACTGCCAGCCCAACGGCTGCACGTAAGATGCCGAAACGATGGTGTTGGTCATGCTTGCCCTTTCAGAGTTGATCAGGTTCAGGCCAAAGCTGCCGCCATTTCCCAGATCTGGAAAGGTTACCGAAAGCGCGTCCTGCGCGTGGTACGATTCAAGCGAAAAGACGCCCCTGCGATCGGGGTTTGACAGATCGCGCGCTGTCAGAGTTGCCAGATCACTGTAATCCCCAAAGGTTCGCCTGCTGCTCGCGCTGATCCCCAGCCCGGCGATTTCGGTCCGCACGGCACCAAACATGAAACCGCCGCTGGCCCTGCCCTCAACGCTCATTCCGGTTGCCAAGGTCACCTCGGCGCGGTTGAACAGGATTGTATCCACCCCAAGGCCCGCCATCCGCATGTGTTCGAACATCTCGGCATGGCCGCTGACTGTCAGGTGGTCGGAGAGGCCATAGCGCAGGCTGATCGACGCAGCCGTGGACGCGCCGTATCCATCGCCTGTGTCCTCAAAGGTTGCTCGCGGTTGACCCGCCTCCACTGAAAAATCGAGCGTTCCTTTTGCCAGCAAGTTTTGAGTGGCAAAAAACGGAACCATGCGGGTCTGTTCGTTGCCGCCCGCATCGCGGAGGACAAAGATCGCCTCGCCGCTGCTGGTGATCATTGGGACGTTTGTCAGATTGAAAGGCCCCTGCCCGACTGCGCCGGAATACGCGCGCACATTGTCCACATAGACGTCAATGCTGGACGGCACCAATGCAGTCCCCGAATAAGATAAAAGCGGTGTGGACACGACGTCATCGCGCAACGAAAAGTCGCGCCGGATCTGTATCCCGCCCAACCGCACAGGCCGCGACCAAGCCAGCCCGGACGTGGTGACATCACCCAATGTCAGTGTCATCATCCTGCTTGGGCTGGACACGGTGAAGTAGGTGTCAAAGCGGGTAAACTCTGACGCTCCGTTGCCGCCAATGGCGATTGCCCCTGTATTCGTCAACACGCCAAGTGGCGTATAGGCACGCAGGTCAAGGGCAGCGTATGCATCTTTGGGTTTGAACCCGTCGCCAAAAAGGTCATCGCCCAGATTGGCAGTGACGCGGTAGTTCAGAACGACACCGTAGCCGGTTTGCGTTTCGGGCAGATCCCGTTGCGGCAAGGCGGAAATCTCTACCGGGATCAGGATCGCTGCGGCGGCAGTGATATGCAGTGTCTGGGCATCAGCGTCATAGTCAAAGGCAAGGCCCGGAATGTCATCCAGAAATACCGTTCGGCCCAGACTGCGGGGAACGGCGATGCCAATGCCTTCCAGTTCATCCCGCTGCGCCGACATGCGTGACGACGCGGCCGACAGGGCGAATTCCGCGATCAGCCCGATCTCGCGCCCGTTGATCGACACCAGCAGGTACAACGCCTCGTCCGCGTCTGGATCATAGGTTTCAACGTTATCGAACGGGTCTGCCACGTTATCCGCTGTCTGAGCGTACAGGGTCAGCGGCATCGCAGCCCCGACAAGACAAAGCCCGGCAAGCAAGGCGTTGGTTCGGGCCGGGTGTTGCAGCCTCGTGCCTCCGTCAGGATGCGAAGGGCGGCGCGGTGACACGCTGCCCGCAGTTCGGCGGCTTCAGCCTTGCGCCCCAAAACACAGGGGCACGGAATGGCGAACAGTGAATTTCACCACCTGATTTTCCTGGCTTTTGCCCGGCAATTGATCCACCAGAACGCGGTAGCATTCCTGCCCCTGAACCGCTGTCGTGATGGTACGAACCAGCCGGATCGTCAGTTCCTGATCCGGTTGCATCCGCAAGGCAGGGGGGCTTGCCACCACATCACGCGTGGCGACAAGTTTGTTCTGACCCCCGTCGCGCAGCCAACGCACAACACGGACCTGCCCGAATGTTGCCCCCGGCCCGCCGGCCTTGACCGTCAGGGTTGCAACCTGATTTCCAACCGGCACGTTGATCGAGGTTGGCGAAACAGTGAAGTCATTGGCATTGGCGGCCCCCGAAAGGGCGAAAGCCAGTCCCAGAACCGCAGCGCCAAGGCGCAGGTTTTCGCAGGCAGACATGTCAGACACCTCCGGCAGGGTTACGGGCCATAGCTCGCGGTCAGGATGACCGTGTCACTGTATGAACCCATTGGGTAAGACGTGCTGGGTTGGATCTTGCCGTAAAGCGTCGTGTTATAGGTGTTTGTCGTGCCAACCCTGACCAGCGTGACAGCACCTTGGGTTGCGATGTCCGCGCCACCTGTTTCCAGCACGTGGAGCGTATAGGGCACGACGTTCAGCCCCGAGGCCAGGTTCCGCTGCGTCGTTGGCGGGGCTGGGTTTGCCCCCATCCCCACAAGGATCGTCGTGACCGTCGAAGGGCCATTGCAGACGAGCGTGACCACGGACGAGGCATTGGTAACGGCAACTGTGCTTACGTTGCCAAACGCCATCGGCGCGGCAGACAGCGTGCAGGTCCGCGTCACCTCGGCAGACACACCCATGTTACCTGTTGCCGTCTGGGCGTTGGCCGCGGTCGATAAAATCATGACCGATCCTGCGACAAGCGCAGGTGTCAATTTCCATACCATTTGTTGTAAATCCATGTTTCGGGACCCGCCGCCCCAAATGCAGCCCACCAATAGGGCAGGCTGGCCAACAGATACTCCAAACAACTCAAGATTGATACCTCAGACAGGCACTTTACGTAAAGGTTAACGCCACGTAATCGCACAGCTGCAGCAGAAAGGTCAATTCTGACATGGCCTTGAAGGCGGATGCCCTCGAAACCCTGTTGTTCGCACACGTCTGTTCCACATTTGCCGGGCGATATGAACGCTTGCCGGACCGGGCGGAAAAGTGAACAAATCTTCAAGACGACAGGGGCGACAAGTTCCCTATCGCCCTGGATTGTGCGCAGTATTCATGGGCCGGCGGCCAACGCCCGACACGCCGGTCAGAAAACAAGAACGACGTACAGGATTCGACGTGCAATCTGCTGAACACCTGGAAGATTCGGCCCATAAGCGGGATATACTTGTCGTTCTTGGGCCACATCGCAGCGGCACCTCTGCGTTGACAGGTGTGC
This sequence comes from Gemmobacter sp., assembly GCA_031425195.1. Taxonomy (GTDB): domain Bacteria; phylum Pseudomonadota; class Alphaproteobacteria; order Rhodobacterales; family Rhodobacteraceae; genus JANPIX01. Next base: position 30,642 of record JANPIX010000031.1, read on the forward strand.
TCAGCATGTTGGGAACAAGTTTGCCCAAACATCTGATGCCTGCCAACACTGGCAATGCAGCAGGATACTTCGAATCGTCCCGGATCAAAGTATTCAACGACCGTCTGCTCGCCGAGATCGGATCAAGCTGGCATGATATTTCGCCACTTGATCTGACGGTCATGCCATCTGCGGTGTGGGACAGTTTTCTTGAACAGGGCATTGACCTTTTGAAGGCAGAATTTGGCGATGCGGGCACCCCGCTTCTCAAGGACCCCCGGATATGCCGCCTTGTCGATTTCTGGCGCGTGGTTTTCGACCGTTGCGGTTATCGTCCGATTTACGTCCTGACCTACCGCAATCCTTTGGAAACTGCATCGTCGCTTGCCGCAAGGCACCCGATGTCTGTTGAGGTGGGCCTGTTGGTCTGGCTGCGACATGTTCTCGACGCCGAGGCGGCAACGCGAAACACGCCGCGCGCCATCACCAACTACCTTAAGATCTTGACTGACTGGCGTTCACAGGTGGCGAATATTCAGGCCGCCACTGCGTTTCGCTTCCCAGACACGACGACGGCGACCGAGCAGGATATCGACAGGTTTCTGGACTTCGGCCTGCGCCATCAGTCCCATCAAGGGGAAGATGTGCACCGGTCGCCGCAGGTTTCCGATCTTGTGCGCGAGGCTTTTACACTTCTTGAAGGTGCTGCCGATGGACTGACGGCCCGGGATCACACCAAGCTGGACGTTTTGCGAGAACGACTGGACGTGGCGGCCGCGACGATCGGGCCCTTTTTGCAGGCGCTTGGCCGCGAAAATGCCAGTCGCAAGTCGCTCGAAGCGCGGGTGGTCGAACTTGAACAGGACAACGCACAAATCAACGAGCACCGCAGCAGCCTGTTGGCCGATCTTGATCGGATGCACATTGAAAGTGCGCGCGACAGGGCGGCGGAAAAACAGCAGTTCGACCTGGAACTCGAAAGCCGTAACAGCGTGATTCTGACGCTCGAAGCGAGCGCGCAGAACAGTCTGGCCGATAACGCCCAAATCAGTGCCATGCTTCTTGAGGCGAGCTTCAAATTAGAAGAGGAAGGCGCCCGGAGACTTAAACATGAACAGCGAACCGCGAAAAAGAAAAGCGCTAAACGATTGCCGAAGAACAGTGCGCGGGTTCCTGTTGCAGACACAAGAACGGCACCATGGCCGATCACTCGACGCTTGCGCCGCTTTTTCGGTCTGGTTCGCAAATCGCCCTAATCTGTCAGCGAAAACAACCTTTCTGTCCGGTCAAGCGACCACCTGCGTTCCGCTCGCTCGGCAAAGTTGTCAATCTTTTCTCCGAAAACGACTTGGCATTGATTTCCAATGGCGCGCGATATCAGCAGATCGTCTTTCGCATAGAAATTGCTTGGCGCAAGAACCGTTTTTTTCGTCCCAGATTTCTGGAAGGCCGCCAGATACATCTGACTTCCCACTGGTCCGACAATGTGAGCGGCCTGTGCCGCAATACGGATCTGTTCGTCAAGCGGCAGTGTTTCAGGATGAATGATTTCAAATCCCTGCCGCTCAAGAATGCTTTCAACCTCGGCTTCGTTGGACAAGGGCCGTTCCGAAATCAGGGAACGTGACAGATATATCTTGCGAGTTGGCGTTGTGATTGAGATTGCATCCGAAATACGCCCCCACACCCTGCCCTGTCGCGCCGATATCCAGCGATGCGAACGAAGTGACGGGTCCGCGATCCAAAGACGCTCGACTGTCACACCGTTGATCGGGACATGCACGATACGGTCTTCTGCGATACCTGCCAACTCAAGAAAACGTTTCTGAAATTCGAGCAGCCGGGATTCAAAAACCAGCAATGGCATCTTGCTGAACAAATCTGGATGCTCAAGCATTGCCCAAGCACGCGACAATCCTTCCAGCAGGGTATGCCCGAAATGGGGCTGAAGACTGCCCAGAAGGTAATGGTCGCCCATAAGGGTTTGGGGCGAAATGCCAGTTTCCAAACGCCAGCGATCATCCCCAATGGCTGTGAGCATATTTCTGGGCAACAACCGCTCGCCGTTCCACACGCCGTATGACGCGTCGCAAAGTGTCCCGTCCTGTGACAGCACCATCTGGCCATTCTCGTAGCCGTCAACAAAAGTCTTGGAAATTGTGCCGCCAAAGCAGGCCGCGTCATGCAGTTTGGTCAAACCAACCGATGCCGTCCATTCCTGTTGCATCCATCTCCGCGGCACCCAGTTCTGAAGAGAAACGCCGTTGAGAAGACGATCTGTCTGCATATCCTCGGGGTTTTCCGACGCCGCAGTCGTGTCGGATGGGACAAATGCAAATGGATCAGTCAGTTCTGTAATCCGCTCCAGTTCAGCCCGGGTATCGCCGCATGCCGATTTCAGCGCCTCAAGGTCGGCAACGTCCGGGATCGACGCGTGCCCGACCTCTTGACCCTTGCGTACCGAAGCACTGACAACGCGCAGCCCTCCATTACCTGTCGGGGCATAGCGCGGGCCTGCACCATGGCTGAACATCCGTGAAAAGGGTCCGTCGCGCATCGAAAACTGTTCTTCCAAGATCGGCATCCACGCAACGTCATGGGCGCGCAATGCAAAGTTCAGGCTGAGTTGATCGCGCTTGCTGTGAGCCTGTATTTCGGACCACCAAAGATCGGTGGCCTTCCTCACACGCGGATCGGTCATGTCGAAAATCATGAAGTTGCTTTCGATCAGCCTTTCGCGGGCGAGATCCGGATCAATGCGTGCATACTTCTCTATCTGGGCGCGAATGATGTCCGGGTCATCCAGATTGGCACGGATGGCTGCTTCTGCCTCTTCCTGAACGCTTGAACGAACAGGATGGGGAATGGCGGCGATACTGAAGCCCCGGTCTTTCATCGTTGAAATCAGGGTATTGATGGGGGCCGTCAGTTGCAGGTTGCCATCGATCCAGATGATCGTGTCATAATCAGGCAGCAGATGGATCAGGTTCGTTTTTACGAACCGCGCGACGCGCCGCATGTCGGGGTGATCGTATGACACCACGCAGATGTCATACAGGCCATAACCATCCAGAAGCGGATCATTGGTGAAACAGATGTAATCAATATCGTCCGAAAGGCTTTCATGAATGATCAATGGTTCAAAACCGCCGGTGACGGCAGTCACCATCGCCGTGCGCCGCTTCGGCCGCGAGGCCCGTGCACTGACAATGGCGTCAATGTCGATCCGCTTGGAAGCCCAGACCGGTGACGCTCGGTTTTGTGGATAATAATGCCTCAAATCAAAGGCCACATCGACGAAAGGCATCGCAATCGAATAACCAAGAGCCTTGGGGACATGGCCGACCAAACGCTCCACGGCGTGGGCGACGGTTTTATCCTTCTGGCCCAGTTCAGCATCGAAATCGTCATAGGCAAATGAATGGTCAAGCAACGGCGCAATGGCCATGCTGCGAACCCAGAAGAATGAGCCTGCGGGGAAATCGGGCACATCTTCGGGATCGACTTGCGCCACACCCAAACGGTCACACAGAAGCGCGATAGTCTTCAGGTTCTGGCCCCAGGAAGGCTGGTCACGCAACTTGCCGAAATAGGGCGGAAACACACCGCCTGTCTCAGGCGTCGTGGCGAAATGGTTGATGATCTGGTTGACGATGTTCTGGTTGCCGCAGGCATGATGCAGCAGATAACGCCGCCACGCGGACTGGCCGGGGTTGTGCAGGGACTGCTTGGAATGAATGTGCAGCAGCAGATCGTATTGCAGCAGTTCAGGGCCAAAACCTGCAAGCATCGGCGCAATGTCACGGCCAACATTCTTGAACGCCCGCACGACAAGGTTGCGGCATCCCTTCAGATCACGGCGCGCGCGGGCAAAGATATCATCAATGTCATAGACATCTTCAGGAACGGAAATGAACACATCATAGGGGCAGGTTATATTGGAAACGTTGCCAGACATTTCTTCAAGCAGGCTGTCGTAAAAGATGTGCATATGAACAGCGATGCTCAGGTTGAAGCCTTCTGTGATCGGCGTTATTGTGTCAGCCTCGATGACAAATGACGTTTGCGAACTGTATTCCGACGGGCTAAAACGCCGGAAAAGGCTGTTCGCCATCTGCTGCCCGTTATTGGGCTGAATACCTTGCAAGGACCCCTTGGAAAGGAAGTGGCGAAAGGCGGTACGATCACTGCCTATCAGATGTGCGTATCTGCTGGCATACCAGACCGCATCCAGATTTTTGATCAGATCGGCTTTGCGATTCGGGCTCCGTCTTTCATATCGACCGCTTTTTCGATAATGTTCCAGCGGTTCGATACCGGCTTTGACGACATCCTTGTATCTCTCCCGATACCAGGTGTGATCAAAGGTCAAATCATGTTCGGCAATCAGCTTCGCGATGGGCAATTCTTCAAGCGCGGTTTCCCAAGCTGCTGGTGGCAGATCCTCTGCCGCCAATGCCTGATGCGGTATCCGCCCCAGTCTGCTGCCGATCAGGATATAATGATCCAACGCGTCTGCCTTGGCATTGAGCAAACCGGCTGCGGCCACGTCTGGATATCTTGAACCGTAGTATTTCGGATCGAACAAACCTGATTCGACGATTCTTCGTTTAAGTTCCCTACGGTCCATAAATGTTCGTCATATTCGGGATTGCTATCATGTTTGCAGGTGGGTGCTTGCTGTCCAAGCCAATATAAGTAGCCAACTGTGCCCGCCCCTTGCCACAACCGCAAGCAGGTACTGCAGTCTTGGTAACAACTGAATGCGTGCGCAGGCACATGACATCCTTCAACGGCCGGGAGTTGCAGCCCCCCCTTCTGCAATGTTGCCGACTGACCAGAGGCCAATTTTCGCAGACTGCCGCCCGAACAGTCATTTCGCGCGAAACTTTGCCGGCGAGGCCCCCGGTTCGGCGATGACCCGCCATACAGGGGATCGACAGGTATCGTTAGCCTTTCCGTTTTGCCCCGTTTGGCACATAGGAATGCCTGCGCAATCAGCGCGTGTTTTCCAGCCTGTGCTGGTCGTTCCAAGGTTTAGCCATGGCCGACACTGCGACCCCGTTGAACGACCCGACCGATGGGTTGGCACATCTGTCCGCCGGGCGGGCGCGGGCTGCTTTGCTTGGCGTGCTGTGGAGTTTTTTGAATACTGCTGTGTCCACCCTTCTGGCGGCAGGCGTGTTTCTGGTTACCTCGCGCATCCTTCTGCCGGATGATTTTGGTGCAGTTGCCTTTGCAGCCTCGATCATCACGGCATTGGGCGTGCTGATCCCGACGGCCTTTGGCGAGGCGCTGGTGCAGCACAAGGATCTGGGGCGCGGCCATCTGGATACGTTGTTCTGGCTGACCCTGGTAATTGCCGGGCTTGGCTACGGTGCGCTTGTCCTCTTTTCCCCCGCCATCGCGGGATTGAGCGAAATCCCCCTGCTTGCGTGGATCCTGCCAGTTCTGGGGCTGCGGCTGATCTTTGACGCGCTGTTGACGGTTCCGGCATCGCTGATCCTGCGGCGGATGCAATTCCGCGCCATGGCAGTGCGCACGGCAATCGCCAACGGGATCGGCGCGGTGGTTTGTCTGGTGATGGTATTGATGGGCTATGCCCTTTGGGCGCTGGTCGTGTCGCAGGTCATCACGTCGCTGACAACCCTTGTCGTTGCGGCGATTGGCGCGAACTGGCGGCCCGGCTTTCGCGTGCGCTGGTCTGCGCTGCGTGATCTGACGGGTTTTGGCGGCTATGCCATGGGCGGCAGAATCCTGAACGAGCTGCGGATCGACCAATTCCTTCTTGGGGTGCTTCTTGGCCCGGCGGTGCTGGGACTGTTCTTCTTTGGACGGCGGCTGTTTCAGATGCTCAAGGATCTGACAGTCGGCGTGTTTTCCCCCGTGTCAAGCGTGCTGATGGCCAGCCTGCAGGGCGAAGAGGAAAAGCGGCGGCAGGCCTATCTCGTCGCAAGCTATGCCTCGGCGGGATTGGCATTTCCGATCTTCGCAGGGCTTTTGGCGATTGCGCCGACGGCGGTGCCCTGGGCCTTTGGCGCGCAGTGGCAAGAGGCGGTCTTTACCGTCCAGTGCTTTTGTGTGCTGGGCATGATGGCCGGGCTTGGTCAGATGCAGGCAGCATTGATCCGAAACCTTGGGCGGTCGGACTGGTGGTTCTGGTATCAGGCCGTTGTGCAACTTTCGACTGTTCCTATCGTGCTGGTGTTCTATCGGTTCGGTCTGGACGCGGTGATGCTGGCCATGGTTGTGCGGACGGTGATCCTGTGGCCGAACTCTGTGCTGATGGCCCAGCGGATGCTGAAAATGCCGCTTTGGCACTATATCCGCAACCTTCAGGGGCCACTGGTCGGGTCAATGGTCATGATATGTTGGGTCGTCGTGCTGCCGCGAATTTGGCCTACCCAGTCGGTCGGGCTGACGGTTCTGGCACAGGCCGCCTCGGGCGCTGCGGTCTATGCGCTGGTGCTGCTCGCCACCTCATTCCGGCGGGTCAAAGAAACGGCCCAACTGCTCCGCAACGCAAAAGGACGGGCAGGATGAAGCTGACCTATTTCCGGAACACTCCGGCCAATTTCGGCGACGAAATCAACGCTTTCATGTGGCAGGAATTGCTGCCGCAGGGGTTTCTGGATGAAGATGAGTCTGACCTTTTCCTCGGCATCGGATCAATCCTGTGGAACCACCTGCCCCGCGCACCCATGAAGCATGTGATGGGTTCGGGTTTCGGCGGTTATACAGCACCGCCGGATGCGCAGGACGGATCGTGGAACGTCGTCTGGGTGCGCGGCCCGATCACGGCAGAGCGGCTGAAACTTGACCCCGGTCTGGCGATTTGCGACTCTGCCATCCTGCTTCGCGCGACCACGCTACCGCAGCCCTTGGCGGGGTCCGGGACGATATTCATTCCGCATTTCGAAAGCGCCGCTCGGGGAAGTTGGAAACAGGTCTGTGCCGTGGCTGGCATAGACTATGTCGACCCGCGTGGTGACTGCATCGAGGTTCTGGCCCGCATCCGTGGCGCGCGGCTGGTCATAACCGAGGCGATGCACGGTGCCATCGTGGCCGACGCCTTGCGGGTGCCGTGGGTCGGAATCGTGCCTTTTTTCCCGCAACACCGCGCGAAATGGGAAGACTGGGCGCTGTCCCTTGGCATCAGCCTTGCACCAAGGATGCTGCCCCCATCGAACCTTCTGGAAACCTATACGCTTTTCACCGGGCTTCCGGGCAAAGGCCAACGCTCGCGGGCGATGTTCCGGTCGTGGCCGGTGGCGCCCGTCAACGCGGCACTTGTGCATCGTGCGGCCGCGCGCCTGCGTAAACTGGCCGAGACGGTCGAACCGCAGCTGAGCAGCGACCCCGCAATCACCCGTGCGACCGAGCGGAGCCTGGACGCGCTGGATGGCTTCGTGCGGTCTAGAACTGCCGCGCCTCGGGGCGCCGGTCGACAAGAACGCTAAGAAACAGCACCGGCATCCGCAAAGGCAACAGGGGATCATGCCGCAAAAGCCGCCGCAAACTGGCCGTCGGCGGACGGCGGCCTCGCAACAGCGTGCGCAGGAAAAGAAAGCTGTAGGCGCGCCGTTTTGTCCGGGCGCGATCTTTGGCAAATTCGGTGCGCACAGGGGTCATGCCGGGCATCCGCAGGAGTTTCAGCGCGAACAAAAACTGACAGCCTATTCGTTCCAGCGTGGCAGGCGCGTTCCAGTCATGTGCTGCGAAGAAGATGTTTACCCCTTTGCCACAAACGACATTGCAGCGCCACGAAATCACCACAGGCGCGCCTGTGACGACATAAGACAGCCAGAACATCCGGTCCTCGCTGGCACTGCGCAAATCAGGATCGAACTGCAGGCCATTCAGCCGCGACCTGCGCAGGACGACGGTTGACGTGTGGCTCAGATATCCCGTCACAAATTCATCGTCCAATGCATGTGCCGGAAAGCCCAGAACCGGGCCTTTCTCAAGCATGACGGCACGCGGGGCCAGCGCTTTGCCGCCGTCATTAAGAAGCGGCACATCCTGCGAGAACCGCTCGAACGCGCCTTCGCGACTGTTGTCGCAACAATAGAAATCGTAACCTTGATCAAGCGCCTGCACCGCATCGCGCAGGTGGTTTGGCAACCAGATGTCGTCGGAATCGAGGAAGGCCACGAAGTCTGCGGCGTCACGCTCGGCAAGGTCCAGCGCCCGGTTGCGCGCACTACCCGGGCCGCTGTTGGGCTGTCGGCTGACGCGCATCGTAATCGCGCCCGGGGGGGCCAGCGCCGCAACCTCGCCCTCGGCCGACGCGGGCGAGGCGTCGTCGATGATGTGGACATTAACGCGAAGGCCCGGCGGCAGGTCCTGGGCCAGAATGCTGTCCAACGCCCGGGTCAAAATCCCGGGCGTGCGCTGGTAAAAAGGGATAACGACGGCGATTGTCCGCACCGTTTCAGCACCAATCATGCGGCACTCTGCAATCCGGCGGCAGCCTCTACATCGGCCAGAAAGGCCTGAAACTGGCGTCCGACGTCCATTTCGGGGCGGCGTGAATAGGTGCGGGCCGCCGCAGAGGCGGCCGCGTGTAGATCGGGGTCGGACCACAGGCTGCGAACGGCCCCGGCCCAATCGGCAACCGGCGCGTCGTGGTCCAGCACAATGCCACCCGGGCCGATTGCCTCGGCCAGCCCCCCGCGGGACGAGCCGACAACAGGTATCCCACTGCAATGCGCTTCGGACGCGACGCGGCCCCAGGCTTCTTCCCACCGGCTCGGCGCAAGAAGGACGCGCGTGCGCCGGAACAGCGACTTCATGTCAGCGGTTCGCGGTTCGAACCTGATGTTTGGATAGGCGCTGATCCGGCTGGAAAGCGCCTCGCGCTGGTCGGGCGACAAAAGCCAGCTTTCCCCGAAAAGGAACGGGATCTCCGGGCAGGCGGCGGCGATTTCGATGGCAAGGTCAAGGCCCTTGGCCGGAACGGGGTTGATGAAGGTAACAAGGTTACCGGTTGGCACGGTTTCATAGGCCATCCGGTCAATGGAAGGCGGGATGACTGTCGCCGTAACCCCGAACGCTTCGGCATAGCGGCGCGCGGTAAAGGCAGAGTTGGCGATGAAACGGGCACCCTTCAGACTGAGAATATCGCCGCCAAGTTCGTCGAATTCCACGTTCCGCAGATAAACCACCAGCGGCACGCCTGCGGCTGCAAATGCCTGACCGATCTGGACCGTGCCGTGACACTGAACGACGGCGACATCGGGCCGTCCTTCGCGCATCAATGCAGGGACGACTTCATGTGGGAACCACGCGCGATGCACAGGATACCCCTGCGTCCTGTCGGTCACGTAACCCCGCGCAGACACCTTCAACCGCGCACGCGCCTGCAAACCGAACCAACCCTCACCGTAAAGCGGCGCAAGCACCCGGGGGCGATGACCGCCTGCCATAAGGTTGCGGGCGAGGTGATCTGTACTGCTTTGCACACCGCCCGCCGCCTGGGGCGGAAAGCCGTTGCCGCCCGCAAAGATGATATCCAACGATCGTGACATGGCGCGGGGCCCCCTTCTCGGTACCAATCGGACGAATCAAAGCCGGTCTGGTCCGATGGATCGCAACCACGAATAACACACCGCTGTGTGACAAGTGTCCGTACCCCGTCCATGCCGCAGTGCAGCGGCGGTAGTCTGCCATTTAGGCCCAATCCATAGGCACATCCGCGCCAGTAGCCACGACAAGCAGCAGGGGCCGGTTGCTGCAAGTGCGAAAAGCTGGTTCTACCTGTGCCTGAATGCAAATTCGGTTCTGATAGTCTGAGGTTGAGTAAGAGTCTGCTTCAGGGACGAATCGTCCGAACGCGTGATTGATCAGCCAGAGAGGGCATCCGATGGGACTTCACATGCAGCGAGGCATGGACATGCACCGGCCGACAACAGGCGCCGACGGGTATGTTGAACCAGTCCGGCATGCTGCCTTGCAGCATTCGGTGCTGAAATGGCGATCTGCGCCACCTTCCGCCGACGTGGTTGGCGGCGCTACGAAACGGGCCGCGGACATTGCAATTTCGGCGGTTGCTCTGCTGCTGCTGCTTCCGCTGATGTTTGGCATCGCCCTGATGGTGCGGGCCACAAGCCGGGGGCCGATCTTTTTTGGTCACGAGCGTGTCGGCTTTGGCGGGCGGCGTTTCCGCTGCTACAAGTTCCGCACGATGGTTGCGGATGGCGACCGGGTGCTGGACGAATACCTTGACCGCTTTCCCGCCGAGCGGGAAGTTTGGCTGGCCGAACGCAAGCTGCACAACGACCCGCGCGTCACACCGCTTGGGGCCGTCTTGCGCAAGTTGAGCATTGACGAACTGCCACAGCTTTACAACATTATCGCCGGCCATATGAGCATTGTTGGCCCGCGCCCGGTGGTGGCCGACGAATTGCAGAACTATGGCAACTCTGCCGTGCATTACCTGCGCACGCGGCCTGGGCTGACGGGTCTGTGGCAGATCAGCGGACGGAACGACACCAGCTACCGCGAACGGGTGGTGATGGATCGGCTGTATGTCCAACGGTGGTCGATCCTGCTTGATCTGCGGATCGTCGTCATGACCATCCCTGCTGTCCTGACCTCTCGGGGGGCGCGCTAACAGGTGCGCCCGTTCATCCTGACCATCACTGTGCTTGCGGCCGCACTGCCACTGTCGGCGCGCGCTCAAGACCCGATCGCATCGGCAGACATGCTGGAACTGCGCGTGACGGACTGGGTGCCGGTGGACGGCGAATTGCGGGAATGGACGGCGATTTCCGGGACTTACGCGGTTGCGGAAGATGGCAGCGCGGCCTTTCCCTATGTTGGCAAAATCGCAGTCGCGGGTCTGACCTCCGTCGAGATTGGCGAAAAGATCGGCCAAGCGCTGAAAGAGCGGTTTGCCCTTGCCGACACGCCCTTCGCCAACATCTCGATCGCTAAGCGTCGCCCGGTTCTGGTCGGGGGCATCGTGCGCACCCCCGGTGAGGTGCCCTTCAACGCCGGCATGACTGCCCGCCATGCCATCGCACAGGCCGGAGGGCTGGTCGCCGGTCCGGACAAGGCGTCCGTCATGGTACAATTGCTGACAGCGACAGCGCAGGTGCAGATCCTGAGCGATCAGGAGGTGGCAACGACACTGCGCATCGCGCGGCTGCGTGCAGAACTGGATGGCGTAGCAACACTTCCCGCCGTGACCTTGCCGCAGGGCGACGGCGCGACCCTGTCCAACCTCCGCGCCGATGCCGAACGGCTGCTTGCCCTTCGGCAAGAGCGTCTGAAGCGCGAATTGGAACTGACCGACAGCCGCATCGCCCTTCTGAAAGAAGAGATCGTGGCACTCGGTGCCAAGCAGACAGCCCTGGAACGGCAACGCGCCCTGGCCGAAGAGGCGCGAACCACCATGTCCGATCTGGCCGAGCGCGGGCTGGCGGCAAACGTGCGCCTTCTGGACGCCGAGGAAACGCTGGTCGATTACGAAACGCAGGTTCTTGACGTGTCGACAGCACTTTTGCGGGCCCGGCAGCTTGTTCAGGTGGCACAGTCAGAGCGGTTGGAACTGGTGGACGGGCGCGCGGCAGAAATCATGCAAGAACTTGAGACAGCAGAAGTGGAACTTGGCGATGTGCGCGAGCGGCTGGCATTGCAAAGGTCAGTGGCCGGCTACCTGTCGGCAGATGCGGGTGGGGCCACAGGCGACGCCGGGCTTGCAGTGACCGTCTACCGCACTGTTGCGGGCAAGACTTCCCCGGTGGCTGAGGGTGCGGACGCGGTGCTGCAACCGGGTGATCTGGTGGAAGTGATGCTTCCATTGGACCAGGCTATCCAAATCGACGGTTGACAGGCTACACCCCGGCGCGTCTGGCACGGCGGATGTAGACAAGCACGGCAATCGTCACGATTGTACCCACGTCGAATTGCAGGAAAAAAGGCACCTCCACAAGTGACAGGAACACCTGCCGCACCATGAACAGTGCAAGGAACAACGTTTCGGCGCGGAAGTCACGCATCACCCATGCCAACGCCCCACCCAATGCGCCCAGCACCAGTATCGCCTGCAAGGTAACGCCGATCACACCAATCTCCACCGCGTTTGACAGATAGGCGTTGTGAAAATGAAACCCGGTCCGGCTTTCCACACCAAAGTCGGTCCACAGCATTTCGGCAATCGGATTCCCCGGCACCCAGACCGCCTGATAGCCCGCACCAAGTAACGGGCGCGCGGCGATCTCATCCAGCGCAACCTGCCACAGGTCCGTGCGGCCAGTCAGGGACATGTCCTTGCCCGTCGCGTCAAGGAACATGGCAGAGAGGGCATCGAAATTGGCCGCGAGGACAAGACCCCCCCCGGTAAGGCCCAAAACCGCCAACACACCAACCACAAGCTGTTGCGTCCCGGACAGCCGCCGAAGCGCGACAATCGTCACCAACGTCACACAAACGAACACCATGGCCACAACCGCACCGACCGAATTCGCCCGCGCCAAAAGCAGGCCACCCAGGCCGACCCCCGCCCATCCAAACGCGCGCCAACGTGCAGGCAGCTTGCGATCAACGATCAGGCAAAGCCCTGCCAGCAGCAGGATTGAACTTGCCGACGACATCGCATTCTTGCTGTTGTAAATGCCAAGGAACCCTTCCCCGTCCGCCCGTGCCCGACCCGACGCAAGACTAACCGCACAGGCCACAAAGAAAGACGCCGCCAGCGCCTTCAGCATCACAAGAGGCGGCAGTCGCGATGCAAGTGTGGTTGCAAACAACACCGTAATCGCCAGTTGCAACCCATGCCGCAGGCTGTAGGCGGGATAGTCCGACCAAAGGGCCGACACGATGCACCAACCGACCATGGCCCACAAAAGGGGCTGGTCCATCGTCTCGCCCAGCACGGCGGCGGGGCGTCGGATCACCAAAACAAACGCAAATGTCAGAAACCCAAGCGCGCCAACGGTGCCCATCATCGGCACGAACTGCAACGACACCAGCGCGGCAAAACACAAAAGTCCGCTTGGCGAAATCTGCAAGACAACACCAGCGCTTGCAGGCCGACGGGTCAGGGCGTCTTGCACAACAGCGACTCCGGGAATTGGCACGCCGCGCCAAGCGGCGTAAAGGCCGTCCAGTCCACCTGCATCACCAAGGGGCCGGACGGGGTTTCAAATGGCCCCATCCAGTCGACAAACGTGTCACTGCCCCAAAAACTTAGGTAAAGCTTCTGTGGTGTGACCGGCAGGTTGGTGGTCGCCCTGTGCACCTCCACCCCATCCACAAACCACTGGATACCATCCGGCTGCCAGACAAAGGCAAAGTCGTGGAACGCGGCATCGGTCGGCGGATCGACGGGCACCGTCTTGCCATTTTGCGGCGCACCATCGACAAAAGTGTTAAGTGAAACACTGCCGGTATCCCGCGTCAGAACCTCAAAGTCGATCTCGTCATGCGGTTGTTTGTGCACCGGGCCAATGTAGGTGAAGAACGCCGCATTCAGCCCCGACCCCTCTGGCGTGCGTACCCGCGCCTCATAGGTTCCGTGGTGAAAGACGGCATTGGTCTGGATCTCTCCGCACAGATGCCCGCTCGCGTCCGCGCCCGGCTGGAAGGTCAGTTGAAGGATGCCGTCGTCAACCTTGACCGCCTTCTTTGACCAGGTGCAATTCTGGTGAGGGCCGTTCGTCCACCCATCCGAAATCAGCCAGATCGCCTGATCCAGCGTGTCGAACGATTCGTGAAAGCCCTTTGCCGCGTCGTTGGCGAAAACGGCGGTGGACTGCGTTGCGGCCAGCGCGCATGCCAGTATCAGCGGCTTCAAACCAGCGTTTTGATGTCTCATCGTTTCTCCCTCGCACAGACGCGAGTTTCTGTCTTGCAGCATTCGCCTATGTTGTAACCAAAGCCCATGTTGTGCGGTCAGGGCGATGCAAAGCTGGGCGGAGTTCCACCGACTTGCCCCGGTTGGCAGGCCGCAAGCGTGGCCTTTCCGTGCTCAATGATGCATTCCTACCCATCATTGCGGCGGTGCAGCATAGATAACCCGCGAAGGGCCAATTGTCTTGAAAGTCTCTGTCATCATGGCGAATTTTCGCGGGGCACGGCATCTGTCCGCCGCCCTTTCCTCGGTGTTGCGGCAAACTTATGCCAATCTGGAGGTGATCGTCTGCGACGATGCCTCCCCCGATGACAGCGTCGCCGTCGTGCGTGCGATGATGGCCCGCGACAACCGGATTCGCCTGATCGAAGCGCAGCAGAACGCAGGCCCGGCGGCGGCACGAAACCGCGCCTTGGATGCCGCCGTGGGAGATTGGATCGCAATCGTAGACAGCGATGATCTGATGCATCCCCAGCGGCTCGAACGGTTGATTGTCGCGGCAGACCGGCTGGGCGCGGACATGATTGCCGATGACCTGATCTTTTTCGGCTTGACGCCTGATGCCTGCGGTACAACCCTGTTGCTGCCCTTTGCCCTGTGCGAACCGCTGACTGTTGCCGCTGACATGTTCCTGCGGGCAAGCGGAGAGGATCGCAAACTTCCCGCGCTTGGATATCTGAAGCCAATGATCCGGCGCGCCCGGTTGGGGGCCGTGCGCTATGACGAAAATCTTCGGATTGGCGAAGATTTCGATCTGGTCCTGCGGCTGCTGATGTCCGGCCTTCGCTATGTCGTGTTGCCCGATCCGATGTATCTTTATCGTCGGCACGGCGGCTCGATCTCGCACCGGCTCAGTGAGGCGGCCGTCGCGGCGATGCTGGCCGCACATGACCGGATTGCCATTGGCGCGCCGGTCGACGCCCGCGAACGTATGAACAGGCGGCGGGCGGGTCTGCAGAATCTGGCGCGGTTCGAAGGGTTGGTTGCCGCGATCCGCGGCCGAAAGTTTGGTCGCGCGGCGGGGGCGGTCATCAGCCATCCGCCGCTGGTGCTCAATCTGGGTCGCAGTCTTGCCGAGCGTTTGTTCCGAAAAAGCCCCGTGACACTTGTAAAGCAGGCGGCAACGGCCCAGCTTGGCGTGTCGGCAAAGGGGGCGCTCGCGGTTCACTGTCCCCCGGTACCGCCCGCAGGATTGGCGTGGGCCGATCCCCCCGCGCGTATGGCGGCATACCTGTCGCGATTGCATGGTGGTTTCGATCTGTCCGCCGAAGCCCTTGATGACCCGGGACTCTGGGCCGCCGCAATTTTACATGCGCTGACTTCCGATCAGGGCACCTGAACCGGCAGCAGAATTCGCTGGGCGGGGATCGCCGTCTTGCCTGCGGGGCGCAAAGCCGCCAGTTTGTCGCGCAGAATGCCGCTTGCAATCGGCCAAAGGTTTCTGGGCGGCGACACGGCAAAGGACAGTGCGCTGCCGATGCCCTGGGCCTTGCGGTCCAGAAAGCTGCGCAAAAGATATCGGTCACGGATCTGATTTTGGTGCGCCTGCATGGCCAACTGCGCCGGCGAACCCTGATCCGCCGCCCTGATGTGCCGCCCTGTCGCTGCCAGCAGCGCCGCAAGATCGCTTGTCCGGTGTTGCCCGCTTAGCGAATTCGCACGCGTCCGGGCCGCATAACCCACATGCCGCGTCAGGCGAAACCGCGCGCCCTGCAGCAAAAGCCGCACATACAGGTCATAATCTTCGCCCAGCCACAGGGCCGGATCGTAAACCGATTGGTCCTTCGGCAGAACGCTGCGCCGGATCACCGGCTTCAGGAATCCCAACTCGCCGCGCTCGACTGACCGGGTCATGTTACCCTGCACAAAGGCTGCAAGATCCAGCCCCTCGCTCTCACCATGGTATCGCGGCAGGCCGGCGGGATCGACCAGCGGTGCGGTTTCGGGAACAAACACGATGTTGTCGGCGATGATATCCCAGTCCGCAACGCGGAATAGCCGGGAAAACCGGCCCGGCAAAAGGTAATCATCCGCATCCAGGATGGCGATGAACGGCGCCGTCGATTTTGCGATGGCAAGATTGCGCGCGGCAGCGGGGCCGATGTTCACCTCTTGCCGAAGGATGACCACCCTTGGATCACCGCTTGTCGCTGCCTCTGTGCTCGTCTGGTCGGTCGAGGCGTCGTCAACAACGACAACTTGGCTGACTTCGGGCTGGGCGAGAGCTGATCCAACGGCGTCGCCAATCGTGGCCTCGGCATTGCGGGCCGTGATGATCACAGCGACGGTCACCCGCGCACTGCCAATAACCGGCAAAGGTCAGCCCTTCTGGACCACGCCTTGCGACGGTTTTTCAGAAGCGTCCGCCTCTGGCCCACGCTGCTTGCTGCGACGCGCCTCTGCCATGGCCATTGCGGCCACCCAGACAAGATAGACAAGCTGACCAAGCACGAAACTTGCCGCAGCCCAGCCAAACGCAGCCCAGCCGGAAAGACCCATGACAACACCAACGGCAGCAACGCCGGCAGCAAAGGCAACACTGCCAAGGAAGAAGCCCATGATGTGCAAGTGAACGCCTCCCGACCGCTCAATTTGCATATTGGTGTAATGAGACAACTTTTGGGCAACATCCTGCCGAAGGCAAGACCTTCTTTGGCAATCAGGGCCAGACAGCCGGGGGAAAGACGGGGGGTCAGGTCAGATACTCGCCATATGCGCCCATATAGGCCTCGACGCTGGCTCCGTCGACATAATCACGCAGTGACGCCATGTTGACGCGGTTCAGCACGACACCGACAAGTCGGTCGGCCAGAATCTGATCCGCGTCGATGACCCGCCGCAAAAGCGCCTTCGGCGTTGCGCCCCATTCCGCCACCATCACCACCTGATCAATCGATCGGAGCAACAGGCGCGCATCCACCACCGGGCCAAGGGGTGCAAGGTCCACGACCACGTGGTCATAGGCCAACCGTGCCTCGCGCAGCATGTCGTGCACCGGTTGCGCGGTCAAAAGTTCGGCCACCCGGGCAACTCCACTTGGCCAGAGGCAAGGCATTATATCCAGACCGGGCAGATCGAACTGCTGGGTCGCCTTGGTCCAGGGCACCTGCCCCAGCGCAACCTCCACCAGCGACGGGCCAGTGGCAATGCCAAGCCCCCTCGTCAGGCCCGACCGTCGCATGTCGCCATCAATCAGCAGGACGCGCGCGCCGTTCGCAACCCAAGTGGTAGCAAGATCAAGCGCAAGGGTGGACTTTCCCTCGCCGGGCCTGACCGAGGTGATGCCGACCACACCCTGCACATCGTCGGGCGGCATGTCACGAAGCCGCTGGACCGCCACTGGCCGGTCGCGCCCGCCGACCCGCGCAATGCGCAGGCTCAGGCGAATGTTCTGCAACGTCTCGTGATAGATCGCTTCGTTTTGCACCGCGGGTAACGGAGCGGGGGCTTGATTCTGGTACGTTTTGTCGATCAACCGTCTCAAGGCCTCCCATACACGATGGGCCATTCCGGGTGACGGCGCGCCCGCCGATAGGTCAGGCAGATATCCCATAAAGGTCAAGCCGGTCGCCGCAGTGACATCATCGCCGGTGCGCAGGAACCTGTCGCGCCATTCGCGGATTGCGGCGAGAATCGTGCCAAAGAACAACCCTGCGACAAACATCACGGCAAGCACGCGGCTGGTTCTTGGCCCATCGGCATCGCTTGGCACTTCGGCCCGCGACAGGATGCGCACGTCGGAAATCGGAAAGTCCTTCTGCTGTTCGATCTCCTGAAACTGCGTCAGGAATGTCTGATACAAAAGCGACAGCGTCTCGGCCCGCTGCTCCAGCGCCCGCAACTGCACCCGTGCCCCGCCAGCATCGGCATTTTCGCCCATCGCAATCCCAAGGCTTTCGCGCAACGCCAAGACCCTTGCCTGCGCCACAGCATAGTCGCCCCGCGCACGCTCCAGCCGCAACTGGACCCCAGTGAACAAACGCTCGGCTGCCGTCGCGACCGCCTTGGACATAAGCTGCGCCTGCGGGTGATCCTCGCCAAAACTTTGACGGATGCGGTTCAGGTCGGCGACGGCGTTTGACAGATCGGATTGCAACCCTTCCAGCGCGGGATCGACCTGTGTCCCCGTGCCGACCTGCGCGCCTGATTGCAGACCTTCCACCCCCCGCGCCACCACGGCCTCATAGCTTTCGACAACCGCCTTGCTGCGCGCGGCATCGGCGATTGCCTCGCCCAGATCGCCGTTCAGTTCGCTGACCGCGTCTTCCGACATGAACCGGCCTTCGGACGACATGAGCCCGTTTTCCGCCCGATACATCTCGGCGGCCGAGGCTGCGTCGGCGGCGGCGGATTCAAGGTCTGCAAGGCGGCCCTGAAGCCATTCTGTCGTACGCTCGGTCGCCTGAAAGTTGGCGTTCAGCACATCGGCGATATAGGCGTCGGAATAGGCGTTCACGATGGCGGCCGCCAACGCCGGGTCATGCCCGCGGTAGAACACCGACACACCTCCACTGCGGCTGACGCGCTCCACGCCGATCCGTCCGCCAAGATCGCGAATGATACGCTCGGTCTGCGCAGTGTTTGCTGAGCCCGCTTCTTGCGGCGGAGCGGACTGGAAAAGGCCGCGCGCCACAGTGATCGGCAGGCGAACAAGCCCAACCGCCCCCCGCGACAGCCGCGATGCAAGCGATTGCGGCGGGTTAAGAAAGCTGTCGTTCGCCGCAAGGTTCAGCTTTTCGGCCACAGCGGCAGCGATGACATCAGACCGGATCACAAGGCGGGCATTTTCAATAACGGCTTCGGCAGTGCTGCCGGTTTCCATCGTGACAATCTCACGCACCGCCGCAGGGGCACCCGCATCCAGAAGCAGGGTCGCCGAGGCGAGATAGGTTTTTGGCGTGGTGGCGATATAGGCCACCCCCAGTGCCAGCGCCACGATGACCGGTGCAAGGATGGCTCGCCGCCTGCGCCGGACAACGGCCAGCACGCGTGACAGATCAACGATGTCGGCCCGCTCGCTCAGCGGCGGGGGGGGCAGCGTGTTCGGGCTGTCGGCAAGGCGAAGTCCGATCCGGGTCATCGGCCTATACCTTCCTGGGTTCGCTTTTGTTGCATCGGGGGGCCATCGCCATACGGTTCCACCCGGTCAAGTCCTAACAGCTCGGCAACCACCCCGATGTGCAAGGCTCCGCGCATCAGGGCCCGGTTGCGGGCCAGAACGTCAAAGGATCGAAGCCCTGCGATGCCGCCACAAACCACCGCCTTCGCCGCAGCAAGCGACAGTGCGGCGGCGCGCGCGGGGGTCTTCATCCCGGTTACGATCAGTCCGGCATGGGTTTGCCCCATGCGGTACCGCCGCCGCAACAACCAGCGCATGGTGGCGCGGTCGTTGGGAACTGTTTCCTGAACCATGGCATCCGGGGCCCAGACAATGCGGCCGCCGGCGGCGATCATCTCGCGGAAAAAGGCGGTATCTTCGCCGCCAGTTCGCCCTCGCGCCGGATCAAAACGCAAACCGCGCAGCGCGGGTGCCGTGAGGTCAAGAAGAACATTCGACGTGTGGCCCTGTCGAAGGGTACCGTCCGGCCCGGGATCCTGCCGCATGTCATGCACCGCCCCGGCCTGCATCCACGCGGGCGCGTCGGGGCCGTACACCGCCCGGACCGGCCCGACCACGGCTTCGGCCCCCGTTTCGGCCTGCCGTTTCAACAACATGACAAGCCACATTGGATCTGCCAGTTCGTCATCGTCCAGAAACCCGAGGTAGCGGGCACCGGCATCCCGGCTGGCCTGAAGCACGGCGTTGCGCGCCACCGAGATATTGCGCGCAGGCGCGTGGATGTGGCGCAGGGGCATCGGATGGCCTGCCGCTAGGCGCGCCACCAGCGGCTCTGCCGTGGGCAAGTCGTCATTGTCGGCTACGATGATGCTGATCGGATTTTCCGGGCGCGAAAGGCGCGCCAGTGAGGCAAGCGTATCGCCAAGCGACGCCCGCCGATAGGTGCAGACACCGATCACGATGGCATTGGCATCCGGGTCAGGGCTGACGGTCATGTCACCGCCTCCCGCCGCCGCGCGCGGGGAAAGGCTTCTGCCCAGAACCCCGCCGACCACGCCAAATGCATCGCTCCCGCAATGAAACCCGCGAAAACAGCCAGCGGATCACGCTGCGACAGGGCTAAGGCCAGCCCGCCGCCAAGGCAGGCAAGAAACCACACCACCGCAGGCAGCGCAAAAGCAGGATGAACGGGCGCGGCCAACGCCAGCAGCATCGCAGGTGCCAAGGCCGCCACGGCCATCTGTCGCGGCGCAGGGCCGGTGCGGTGTTTCATCAGGTTTCTGGCCCGGCCCCTGCCAAAGCGGAAATATTGCACCAACAGCCCCGAAAGCGTGCGGCGCGGGAAATAGTCCAGCCCGGTTGCTGCGGTCAGCCAGATGCGAAACCCCGCCGTGCGCAGGCGGTGGTCCAGTTCGGCATCCTCGTTATGGCTGAACCGCTCGTCATAGCCTCCCACTGTGTGGAACGCCGCGATACGCATCAACGCATGGTGGCCATGTTCCACCCACCGCCCGTCCGTCCGGTTCCGGTGCGCCGATCCGCCATTCCCCAGCCGCGAATTCTGCGCAACCGCAATCAGGCGCTGCAAGGTGCCCTGCCCTACCGCCGTCATACCCACGACGACGCTGTCCGCCCCTGTCAACCGCGCCTCGCCCAGCAGACGGTCGCCGTAATCCTGCGGATAGGCGCTGTGCGCATCGATCCGCAGGAGCCATTCTGCCGAACGCCCGAACGCCTTTACGGCCAGATTGATGGCAGCACTTTGCAGGCGTCTGGGGTTATCGATCAACCGGATCGCCGGATAGGTTGCATACAACTGCCGCACCATTTCTTGCGTGCCGTCAGTCGATCCGCCATCGGCCACAACAATCAACGCCCCGCTTCGCCGCGCGAATGGCGCAAGGCCGGCCAGAACTGGACCGATATGGCATGCCTCGTTCAACACAGGCACCACGATCAGGATTGAACCTTCTGTCATGCCGCAGCCTTTACGTCCGGGACCGTGACAGACCCCTTACCCGCCAGCAATTCCACCAACGCGCGGCAATCCTCTGGCCCCGCCTCCCAGGTGGCAGCAGGCACCGCAGCAAGCCTTGCCCGCAATCCAGCGATGCTCGCCCGGTCAACTGTCGTCAAAGCGTCGCGAAGGTGCGCTTCGTCATTGCCCGCTGCGACCACGCCAATGCCCAGTGACAGAAGCCGCGCCGCCACTTCCGTGCCGTCCAGCGCCAGCGGAACAGCACCCTGCGCGCAACCTTCATACAGCCGGTTCGGCAGCAGCCAGTCCGAATTCCCGCCCGCCTCGTATCGGTCAATCAGCCACGCAAGATCGACCCCCGCATAGATCGCACCCAGATCATCAGGCCAGCGATAGGGGCCGAGGTATTCAAGATCCGGGTTCGCCGCGACCGTCGCGTGGAAATCGGGGATCACGTCAAGCGCGGGCTTGCCCCGCAGCGTAACCTTCCAGCGCCCCGGTTCCGCGCGCGTCAATCGGTCCAGCATCGAAAGGGACCAGGCGCAGCGCAGGATGCCGAACCATCCGATCCGGATCGCGCCATCAACTTGCGAATGATCTGCCTTGCCGGTCGGGAAGGGTTTGTTTTCCACCAAGGCCACCTGACGGACAGGGCGGGCAAAAGGCGTCAGATAATGCCGCACAAAGCCGGGCGATGACACGATGACCAATGCCGTCCGCCGTATCAGCGCCGCTTCCACGGCGCGCAGCGCCCGCGACACCAGCCCTTTGCCCAGCAACAGACGATGAACGTCCAGCAACTCATAAACGATCCGCGCCCGGGGAAACCGACGACGCAGCGACAGTGCCAACGCCAGCATTTCAAGATTCCGGGCCAGAATAACGTCTGGCGCATACCCCTCACCAAACCGCCCTGCAAGAAATGGCGCGGCGCGCATGACGGCAGCCACCCGCGCCACCATCCGCCCGTTCCGGGTCTGGCCCAGCACGACGGCCGGGGCCGGCAATTCACCCGCGCCGCGCCGGAACCCGGCCAGCCGCACCTCGGCACCGCCATGGCGCAGCATGTTGTACCGACGCCAGATGCCGCTGTCGTCCAGGTCATGCGCCAGATACAGAACCCCGACCGGATCGGCCCGATGTGCCAAAGGCTTACTCCGCCGCCGCAACGGTCGGCTGTGCTGGCACCGGTGCCATGTCAACGTCCAGGAACGCGCGGAACTCATCGCGCAAATCCGGGTGCGCCAGCGCAACCGCAACAGTCGCCTGAACCAGCCCGGCCTTTGACCCGCAGTCGTACCGCGCACCCTTGAACCGATAACCGATGACCGATCCGGGATTTTCCGACATTTCCCGCGCGATGGCGTCAGTCAACTGAATCTCGCCCCCCGCGCCGGGCTTCTTTTCATTCAGATGTCGCATGATCGCCGGCGTCAGGATGTATCGCCCGATGACAGCATGGTTTGACGGCGCAGTTCCCGGTGCAGGCTTTTCGACGATCGCCGTCGGCCGCAATACATCGCCAATGGTTTCCACAACGTCGAGGATACCATACGACGATGTCCGCTCTGGCTTGACCTCCATCGTGGCAATCACGTTGCCACCGAATTCTTCGTACACCTCGACCATTTGCGCCAGACACGACGTCTCGCCAAGGATCAGGTCGTCTGGAAGAATGACGGCAAAGGGCCTGTCCCCCACGATCCGCCGACCGCACCAGACCGCGTGACCAAGGCCCAGCGGTTGGTGCTGCCGGATGCTGACCAGATGGCCGCTGCCGACATTGGTTTCCTTCAGGGTGGCCAGAAGGCCAACTTTCCCGTCCTTGCGCAACTGTTGTTCAAGGTTGCGATTGACGTCGAAGTAGTCTTCCAACGCTGATTTTCCGTGCGCCGTTACAAAGACGAAATCGGTGATCCCTGCCTCACGCGCTTCATCCATCGCGTACTGGATCAGCGGCTTGTCAACGATCGCAAGCATTTCCTTGGGAACGGATTTCGTCGCAGGCAGAAACCGGGTGCCCAAACCCGCGATCGGAAAGATGGCGGTCGTGACCTTGTCTGGCACTTTTCTTCTCCTGCTTGTATGAACTTCTGTCTGCATGTCCTAAAAGGATATTAACAGAGTTTGGAAGGAGCCGGACCCTCCAACCGCGCTGAAATGCTGCACTGCGGCGATAAGCTGCCGATTTAAGCACTCGGACAGCAGATGTCCGCCGCCAGCACAAGTTATGTGCAACCGCGCCGCCACCTCGAACGTTGCAGTTTGGCTTCGCCGGAAGCCGCCCGGCCCGCGGGACAGAAATCTTTGATAAAGGGTCGTCGTTTCCGCCGATGCCCTTCGCAACGAATCATCTGGTCTGCATCGACATCTGCGCAACCCTCGACCCGTCACGCTGAATGCGACCAGGAAGCCGGACTGCCCGGCAGAAAAGGGGCCGCTGGGCGGCCCCTTTTCTGTCTAGTTTTGCCCGCCCTTCTTGCCGGCCTCCGACGCACGTTCCGGATCGTTCTTGAAGTTTCCGCCAAATTGTTCGCCGCCCTTCTTGCCCGCTTCCGAAGCACGCTGCGGATCGTTCTTGAAGTTGCCACCGGAATTGCGGCCGCCTTCGGCCCTGCCTTGACTAGCTTGGTCGTCTTGTTTCGCCATTTTGCCGTCCTCCATTTGCCGTCTCGTTCAAACAAGGCCGCAGGCTCGATTGTTCCGGGCAAACAGGTCCAGATTCTGCAAAGGGTGATGAATTGCCTACCCGCACCGGTTCAGAAGTGTTCCGGGCGTTGCGCGCATCATCCACTTAGCTGCGCCAAGGTGCCCGGCCCTGTCCAATGCCGTGGTTGCACATCGACGGATTGTTGTTGTGCACGCTCCAGTGGGACGAAGTCTCCGGTCAAAGCCTGCGCTTGCGAAACAGTTACATTTGCAAACCATTCGCCATTCTGGCAAATTCTACGGCAGGTTGTATCAGGTTCAGGCACGATGAAGCCGCTCAAGCTATCGCAACGATTGTTTATCATATCGGTTGTCGCGCTTCTTCCCGCGGTGGGAATCCTGTTTTCCAGTATCGGCGTATCGCAAGAGGAAAATGACCGGGCCGTCCATATCCAAGCCGCCCGAACTTCCGAACAAGCCGCACTCGAGATGGACCGTGTCATTTCCGGAGCCGAAAACGTGCTTCGCGCCCTTTCGGTCACACCAAT
This sequence comes from Gemmobacter sp., assembly GCA_031425195.1. GTDB lineage: Bacteria > Pseudomonadota > Alphaproteobacteria > Rhodobacterales > Rhodobacteraceae > JANPIX01. The sequence goes on from JANPIX010000031.1 coordinate 54,713, forward strand.
CGTCAGGCGGGGCGATCTGGAGATCTGCTCCAGGCTTGTCAGCGACATGGCAGCGGCCGTCCCATCATTGTCGGCAATTGCCGTGATCAACCCGGATGGCTATTTCCGCTGTGGTCCGGTGGAAGCGCGCCCGCCGCCGTACCTCGGCGACCGTCAATATTTCGTCGATGCACTCAAGACACGTGATCGCATCGTGGGCACCTTTACCATCGGGCGGTCGTCAGGAAACAAGCTCTTGCCGATCGCGCTGCAAATTGGCGGCGACGGGGAAGCGCCCCTCGGCGTTGCTGTCGCCTATATTGACCTCGCATGGCTCGAGGCGCGCATGTTGGAACGGACCTATGTCGCCGGCAGTTCGCTGACGATTGCCGACCGGAATGGCACCATCCTTGCGCGCGTGCCCGAGCCGGAGCGTTTTGTCGGCACAGACATTCCGCCGGATTTCCGCCATCTGTTGACCATGCCAAAGCCGGGGACAGTCGAATTGACCAGTCAGGACGGCACGCGGCGCGTGCTGGGTTACGTTCCTGTGGCTGACCCTCCGCTTGGCCTTTATGTAAGCGCCGGATATGCGACCGACGCGGCGTTTGCCTCGACGCAGCAAATCTTTACGCGCGGCGTGGTCATCGGGCTGATAGGGGTACTTTGTACCCTGCTTCTTGCCACCTACACGACAAAGGTGTTCATCGCGCGACCGATCCAGACCCTTGTGGATACGATCCAGGCATGGCGCGCCGGGCAAACCGATGTTCGGACGGGGATGAATGCAAAAGATGGCGAACTTGGCAGCGCGGGCCAGGCTCTCGACGACTTCATCGAAGAATTGTTGGCCGCGCGCCAGGCACGCGAGGATATCGAAAAACAGCGACACTTGCTGTTCGCCGAAATGGACCACCGTGGGAAGAACATGCTTTCCATAATCCTCGCCGTGACGCGCCGAACCTTTGCGCGCGTGGCCAACGAACCTGAAATGCAGATTTTCTCCAGCCGCCTTCGGGCGATTGGCGATGCCAGTTCGGAGCTGAGAAGGGAACATTGGCACAGCGCCAACCTTGAGCGACTGATCAAAACTGCGCTTACACCGTTCGTCGACCCACAGTCGACGCGCATCACGCTGTCCGGCCCGGACATTCTTGTCCACAGCGATGTTGTACTGCCTCTGGGCATGGTGTTTCACGAACTTTGCACGAATGCCGTCAAATACGGCGCGCTGAGCGTTGATACAGGAACTGTATCCGTGGAATGGGCCGTTTCTGCGCCGCCCGCTGGTGACAGGTTCCAGATCACGTGGCAGGAACGTGGCGGTCCAACCGTCGCCGCGCCCCAGAAACGCGGATTTGGGTCCAGCGTGATCGAACACAACCTGACCTCGAAATACGGCGGTAAAACCGAAATGGTGTATGACCCCAAGGGTCTTGTGTGCCGAATGACCTTGCCCACAAGACATGCTTTGGCAACTGAACCGTCAATGGACGAACACACTGCACGTGGCGTCAGGCCGGCCCAACCTGAACGAGGTGGTGGTGTCGACAGCAAACTGCACTAGGAGACGACAGACCCAGCCCACCTTTCCACGCTTTCACGTTGGAATCCTGGCAAACCAACCCTCCGGATGATGTTCATATCGCTGGGTGCCGCCAAACACATACGTGCGAACAGAAAGGACTCCGTTTTCTTCCCGCTTGACTGAAACCAGAGGACCGCGAATTTTCTTTTTCGGTGCACTTCCAAAGAAATCATTCGGCTGGGGCAAGTGGCGGAGGGAACGCGACTGCGGTCGAACCTTCTCTGGGGCCAACCGGCCGTTTTGACCTTTTCGGCGCATTTTGCGCCGTGGATTACAAATGGTCCGTCAGTTGGATTTCAGCTGTTGAATTCGTCTCGTTGGCAAGGGGCAAGTCAGCCCACTGAAGGATGCTGCAGAGTTCAGCGTCCAGTTCGGTCGCCAGTCCCCCTGAAAACTTGTCGAACGCTTCGCGGTTGAGAGGATTGAGGCCGACCAGAACGGGCACCCCGATGTCCAACGCGGCCCCGATCACCGTGCGGAATCCACGCCCTTCCGCCTCATGCTTGCCAAACTTGTTGATGATCATCAGGTCGGCCCCCACGTCGAGCGCACCGGCGACCTGCGCTACGGCCAGTTCGAGGGACCCCGCATCAAGTCGGCAACCACGCGCCCATTTGCCCCGGTCCTGGCTGATGCGCAAAGCCGGGCCGTCCGGCAGGACCATCAGATCCATGTCGCAGTGCCGACCATCGCCGCGTTCCGTATTGACCTGAATGGTCCCGCACAGCCGGACACCTCGCAGCATCAGGTGTCGGGCGACCGCAGCCAGACGCGGGTCGGTTTCACCGCGTGCCTGTGACATGATGTAGGCCAACTTCATCTCGTGGTCTCCTTGCAGCCGGTCATTGGTCCGGGTCCCCCGCTCCGAGAAAACCACGGCGCGGGGTTGGCAGATTCAAAGAGCGACTTCCCAAGACTTGAAGCTCAGCTTTGCCGTTGCCGGGCCAGCGTCCGCGATCTTGCGGATGTTGGCCCAGGTCTGCTTGTAGTTCGGCAGGATCAGCTCGTTCACACCCGCGTTGATCACGTTGCCTTGCGTGCCGCCCGGTGCGCCGAACAGCATGAAGGTTTCGTTCGGCCGGGCGGTCGGTTCGATGTAGACCATCGCCTGCGTCGCGCCTACGTCGTTGTAGACCTCGGCCATGTCGCCGTTCTTCAGGCCCAACTCAGCCGCATCGGCCGGGTTGATTTGCAGAAACGGCAGCGGGAAACGGTCCATTGCGAATTCGCTGTCCTGGTCGAGGAACCAGTTCTGCCAATTGAGGTTGGACCGACCGTTGTTGATGAGGAACCGGTGCGCTGCCTTCTGCGCTTCCTTGCCCGGTGCCTGAAGCCCGCGCCACGCGCCCATGCAGAACAGCGCCTTCTTGTCTTCGCGGCCATGCCGGTTGAACTCGCCGTTCTCATAAAGCCGTGCGGTGCCGATGAGTTTTCCGTCAGCAAAGCCAGTCACCGGCTCCTGCACACCATTGGTGCCCATGTCGCGCAGGCGGGCATAGGTGACCTCGGGATTGCCCTTGTTGTAGCCGTCCATGAAAGCGTCTTCTTCGGTCTGCCAGTCATAGCCCGCGAACTGCGCGGCATAATCGGCGCGACCGTCCTCGGTCAGCACCCGCTCCAGATGGTTGGCCAGACGTGCAGCAATCAGGCAATCGGGCATCGCCTGCCCCGGGCCGTCCATGTACTTTTCTGTCAGCCGCAACCGGCGTTCGCCGTTCATCGACGTCAGGTTCATCTCGCCCGCCTCGACCGCAGGCAGGATCACATGGGCAGCTTGCCCGATCTGGCTGTGGATGATGTCGACGTTGACCGAGAAGATGCCGCCTGCGTCGATGGCCGCCACGATGGCATCCACCTGTTCGGCGCGGGTCTTGCCTTGGCTGGCGTCCATCGCCTCTTTCACCATGTTCGTGCGCTTGTTGTAGATGCGCTTGAACTCCGAGGCGTTGAGCGTGGTCTTGTAGTGATCGTTGGCCCAGATGTGGTGGACCTTGCCCTGCCCTGCGATCAGCAACTGATCGACGTAAGGGGCCGGGCGGCCGACATGGCCATCACCGGGGCGGTAGTAGCCTTCCTGGTGCCCGCCCAGACGGCAGACGCCGCCACCCTCGCGCCCGATGTTGCCGGTGGCGAGGGCTACGT
>JANPIX010000032.1:0-214813 GCA_031425195.1 Gemmobacter sp.
GCAACCCCTCGGTCGTGAGTTCGGTGCCGGCGCGCGAGCGGTGGAAAAGCCGCGCGCCAAGCTCGCTTTCCAGTGCGGTGATGCGGGCGGAGACGGTGCTTTGCGTGAGGCCGAGCCGCTCGGCGGTGCGGTGGAAGCTGCGGGTCTCCACCAGGTCGAGGAAGGTGTCGAGATGGTCGATCTGCATGCGGCACCTCTGATCTGATTTGTCGATCAATAGGCGCGTTGCGGGCGAATTGAAAGTGCTGCCGATGCGGCGGATAGTGCGGGCGTCGATGCGCTCCGCGCGGGGATATTTGAGCAGTCAGAAAGGGCGGGGCGGTGAGCGAGTTTCCAGGCCAGGCGCGGGTGGTGGTGATCGGCGGCGGGGCGGTCGGGGCGTCGTGCCTGTATCATCTGGCCAAGGCCGGGTGGACGGATGCGCTGCTTTTGGAAAAGAACGAGCTGACCGCCGGGTCGACCTGGCACGCGGCGGGGTTGCTGCCCCTGTTCAACATGGGTTATGCGACCACCCACATTCACAAATACAGCGTGGATTTCTACAAGGGGCTGGAGGCCGAAACCGGCCTGAACCCGGGTTTCTATGTGGTCGGCAATCTGCGGATGGCGCAGCATCAGGCGCGGATGGACGAATACATGCTGTATTCGTCGGTCGCGGAAACCGCGGGGGTCTACCACGAATTCCTGACGCCGAAAGACATGAAGGACCGCTGGCCGCTGCTGCGCACCGACGATCTGGTGGGGGCGCTGTTCCATCCGCAGGACGGGTACATCAACCCCGCCGACGTGACGCAGGCGATGGCCAAGGGGGCGCGGCAGTTCGGTGCCACGTTCGAGCGCAAGATTCAGGTGAACGGATACCGCTGGACCGGGTCGGAATGGATCGTGTCGTGCACGCGGATGGTGGAACAGGGCGGCAACCTTGTAGCGTCCGACGACACTTTTGACATCACGGCCGAACATGTGGTGACCGCCACCGGCAACCATGCGCAGCGCACGGCGCGGTTGTTGGGGATCAAGATCCCGGCGGTTCCCGTCGAACATCAGTACATTGTCACCGAACCTGACCCCGCCCTTGTGGAATGGCGCAAGACCAATGCACAGCATCCGGTTCTGCGCGATGCCGATGCAAAGTGGTATGTGCGCGAGGAGCGGGGCGGCTGGATCCTTGGGCCCTATGAGCGCAATGCCCCCGCCCGATTCCTGTACGACGTGCCCGCGTCGTTCCGGGCCGATCTGTTCCCGCTTGATCTGGAGCGGATCGAGGCGGAATACATGTCGTTCATCCACCGCCTGCCCAGTTCGGAAACGGTGGGTCTGAAGGATGATTACAACGGACCGATCTGTTATACCCCCGACGGCAACCCGCTGGTCGGCCCGGCGCCGGGTCTGCGCAACATGTGGCTGGCCGAAGGGTTTTCGTTCGGCATCACCGCGGCGGGCGGCACGGGGCATTACCTTGCGCAATTGATGACGGCGGGCGAGGCCGAGATCGACATGGCAAGCCTTGATCCGCGCCGGTTCGGGTCGTGGATGACAACCGAATACGCGGCCCGCAAGAACGAGGAATGCTATGAGCATGTCTTCATCCTGCACCACCCCGACGAGGAACGCGAAGCCTGCCGCCCGCTGCGCACGGCACCCGTCTATGACCGGCAAAAGGCGCTGGGCGCGCAGTTTGGTCAGGTCAACGGGTGGGAGCGTCCGATCTATTACGGGCCTAAGGATGCGCCTGCGAGTTTCGACCATGACGCCCGCAGTTTCCGGCGCGGCGGCTGGTGGCAATATGCGGTGGACGAGGCAAGGGCAATTCGTCAAACAGCCGGTCTGATCGACGCCACGGCCTTTACCAAGCACCGTGTCGCGGGGCCGGGGGCGACGGCGTTTCTGGACTGGTTCACCTGCAACGCCCTGCCCAAGGTAGGGCGGATCAACCTGACCTATGCCCTGACGCCCACCGGCACGACCCGCACGGAATACACCATCGTTCGGCTGGCCGAACACGACTATTACCTTGTCAGTGCCGGGGCCTGGACGGATTACGATGCCGACTATCTGCGCAAATGCGCGGCCGACAAGGCGGCAGAATTCGGATATGTCGAGATTCAGGATGTGACGACCCAGTGGGGCGTGTTTGCGCTTGCCGGTCCAAAGGCGCGCGACATCCTGAAGGACATCGTCAAGGACGCCGACCCGGATACCGTTCTGTCGAACAAGCGGTTCCCGTGGCTGTCCTGCCGCAACATTGAAGTGGGCATGGTGCCCGTCCGTGCCATTCGCGTGGCCTATACCGGCGAGTTGGGCTGGGAACTGCACCACCCGATCGAAATGCAGCGCAAACTGTGGGATCAACTGGTGCTGGCCGGGGAAAAGCACGGGATGAAACTGGTGGGCGCACGGGCGCAGAACTGGCTGCGGCAGGAAAAATCCTACCGCGCGTTTGGCACCGAACTTGGCCGCGACGCGACTCCACTGGAGGCCGGGCTGGACCGGTTTGTCGATCTGTCGAAGGACTTTCAGGGCAAGGCCGCAATGCTGGCCACCGGCATCCGGTCACGCTGTGTCACGGTGCTGATCGACGGGCCGCCGGACACCGACCCCTGGGGCAAAGAGGCGCTGCTGAGCGACGGGGTCAAGGTCGGGCGGTTGACGTCGGGCGGGTATTCGGTGGCGTTCGGCAAGCAGATCGGAATGGGCTATGTGCCCGACGCCCTGTCGGCAGTGGGAACGCGGCTTCAGGTGCGGATGAACCGCGAATTGTGGGATGCCGTTGTGGTGGAAGACAGCCCGTTTGACCCCACCAACGCACGGATCCGGGTGGACGGTTAATCGGGCAGGCGCGGATCGTCCATCGGCCAGACCTCGACCACGCCATGGGCCACAGCACAGGGTGTCATGGATACAAGGCGGATCGCGTCTTCCAGACTGTCCGCCTCGATGATGGCGAAACCGGCGACGGGAAGCGGCGCGGTCATAAGGGGGCCGTCCACTACGGCCAGACCTTTGCCATCAGTGTTGCGCACCTGAACGGGTGCGCCGGCAATTCCCATGATCGCCCCGCGGGCGACCAGACTGGCATCGCGGGCGTGGGCCGCGGCGCGCAGCTGCGGATCGGTTCGGTCATAACCGGCACGATCGCCGTAACCGATGGTCATGTATCTTGGCATGATGAGCCCTTTCTTGGTGGCTGGGAACGCGGGGTTGTGACGGTTGTTCCGCCCCTTTCGGCCTTGCCATATTGAAGCATCGTCGCGCTGTACCCATGTCTTTGCAAGGCGAGGTACCGATGACAAAGACCGACCGGCGTTTTCAACGACAATTCGACGCGCTGACCCGGCGCTTTCCGGCGCTGGCGAGGCCGCTTCGTGCGCTGCGTGTCGGGCGGTGGCGCATCTTGCGCCTGCCGCTGGCGCTGTTGTTCATCGCGGGCGGGTTCATGTCTTTCCTGCCGCTGTTGGGCGTGTGGATGATTCCCGTGGGTCTTTTGCTGCTGGCCGTCGACTTGCCCTTTCTGCGGGGGCCGATCTCGGCATTCGTGGTGCGCGCGCGGCGGCGCATCAGCCTGTGGGTGCGCTGGTTTCGTGCCGTTCGGGCGCGAAGCTAACCCCCGCGCCGCGCAAGCCAGGCGGCCCATGTGGCGGCGGATCCGTTGAACACATTGATATCCACAGCACCTGATATTCCCGGGATCAGGCCTGTTCCGGTGTATTGCCAGAATGTCCAGGCCTGCCCTTCGTAACGCTCTGCCGGGTGGGCGGTGACGGCTCGCAACCAGAATTCGTTGCCAGACAGACGCCACATCTCGTTCTCGCGGTAAAAATCCACGGTGGTGTAAAGAATCGGCTGTTGGCCGTAATGGGCGGCGATCAGGTTCATGTATTCGGCCGCTTCGGCGCGGATTTCACGGGCAGGCTTGCGGATGGTGCAGGTGGGGGAAAACGGGGTCCATTCCATGTCAAGGACAGGGGGAAGGCCGCCTTTGGGCACATGTTTGATGAACCAGCGCGCCTGTTCGGCGGCCGGGCGGCAGTGATACCAGAAATGATAGGCGCCGCGCTGCACCCCGGCGCGCGCCGCGCCAAGCCAGTGATCGCGGAAGGCGGGATCGAAAAGATCGCCCCCTTCGGTTGCCTTGATGAAGGCGAAGTTGACACCGTTGGCCCGTGCCTGCGGCCAGTCGATGCGGGTCTGGAACCGGCTGATGTCGATGCCGTGGACGGGATAACTTTCGGGTCTGCGACCGTCCCACGGGTGCGGGCGCGCATCGCTGAAATTGGGCGCGGTCACCACTCCGGCGGGAACAGGGGCCGACAGTTGCGGCCCGCCACCACAGGCGGCAAGCGCCAGAAGCGCCCCGAATATCAGTCCCGTTCCCCGAAATCGCCGCATCACCCTGCCCCTGTCTGATGACCCATCATGAAATGGGAATCACCGCCATGTCACCCGCCAAATCGCGCCGGTGACAACGCCGCCACCATGGATGCGGGCAATTCCGGCGCACGTCCGCCGATCAGATCGGCCACCAAGGCGCTTGCCGCAGGGGCCGTCTGAAATCCGTATCCACCCTGACCCGCCAGCCAGAAAAACGAAGGCACAGCAGCGTCGCGCCCGATGACCAGCACACGGTCGGGGCTGAAGGTGCGCAGGCCCGCCCAGTTGGACAACAGACGTGTCACCGGTTCAGTGACCATCGCCTCGTACCGAGCCAGCCCTTCGGCCAGCACCATGTCGTCGGCCCAGGCATCGTGCGGGTCCATCGGGTGTTCTTCGGCGGGCGACACGATCAGGGCACCGGCGTCCGGCTTGGCATACCAGCTCTCACCGGGGCCGAACATCATCGGCCAGCGGCTGACATCCAGCCCGCCCGGTGCCGGAATGCGCGCCATCGATCGGCGCATCGGTTGCAGGGCAAGGGGGGTCACCCCGGCCATCTGCGCCACCTGATCGGCCCAGGCACCCGCCGCGTTGATGACGGTGGTGGCCTGCGCTTCGCCGCCCGCCCAGACGACACGCCACACCCCTTCTTGGCGGGCAACCGACGTGACCCGCGCGCCGGTGACAATCTGCGCGCCAAGCGCCCGCGCATCACGGGCAAAGCCCTGCAACAAAAGATCGGTGTCGATGTCCTGCGCATGATCGGCGAAGCCGGCAAAGGCGACGGCATCTGGGTTCAGGATCGGTACCAAGGCGCGGGCATCGGCGACCGAAATCTCGTCGAACTGCATGGCTGTGCGGTCATTGTCAAAGGCGGCACGATCATCCGCCCCGGCCACGATCATCATGCCACGGGGGGACAGTACACCCGCCGCCGCGCGAAAGAAATCGCCGGACGCCTGCGACAGGCCCACAACGGCCCCCGCGCCATAGTTCGGTTCATACAAGGCGGCAGAGCGGCCCGAGGCATGGTGCGCCAGGGCGGTTTCAGCCTCCACCAGCAGCACCGATCCCAGTGCGGCGACCCGCGCTGCGGCGGACACGCCGGCAATTCCGCCGCCGATGATGACAAAGTCGAACATGCTGCAATCCCAAGGTAAAAAGGGGCACCTGACGCGCCCCTCTTTTCAGACCCAAATATCCCACGGGGGGTGCGAGGGGTGTGAAACCCCCCGCTTTTCGGCGCGGGGTGCGGGGGATGTGAAACCCCCCGCTTTTCAGCGCGGTTTTAAGCCACGGTCAGGACGGAATTTCGCCCGTCAACCCTTCGACATAGAAGTTGAGTCCGGACAGTTCCTCGTCCGTGGCAACCACGCCTTCGGCCAGCCAGACCGAACCGTCCTGCTTGTTGATCGGGCCGGTGAACGGGTGATAGGTGCCCGCTGTGATGGCCGCGATCATCGCTTCGGCTTCGGCTTTCACCTCTGCCGGGACGGCTTCGGTGATCGTGCCGATCACCACTTCGCCCTCTTTCATGCCGCCCCAGGACCGGCCGGTCGTCCAGGTGCCATCCAGCACGGCCTGTGCGCGCTTGATGTAATAGGGCGACCAATTGTCGATGATCGACGCGATGCGCGGCGAGGGTGCATAGGCCGCCATGTCGGACGCCTGACCGAAGGTGAACACGCCCGGCGTCTTTTGCGCCTCGGCATGGGGGGCGGTGCTGTCGGTGTGCTGCAGGATCACGTCGACGCCCTGTTCGATGAGCGCCTTTGCGGCGTCGGCTTCTTTCGCCGGGTCGAACCATGTGTAGGCCCAGACGACCGACATCTCGACCGCGGGGTTCACTTTCTTTGCGTGCAGGAAGGACGAGTTGATGCCTTGGATCACTTCGGGAATCGGGAAGGAGCCGATATAGCCGATCTTGTTGGATTTCGTCATGCGCCCGGCGATGGTGCCGATCACGGCCCGGCCTTCGTAGAAACGCGCGTCATAGGTCGCCAGATTGTCGGCGGTTTTGTAACCCGTCGCATGTTCGAACTTCACGTCCGGGAACTTGGCCGCCACGTTCACGGTCGGGTCCATGTAACCGAATGAGGTCGTGAAGATCAGCTTGGCACCTTCAAGCACCATCTGGGTCATCACGCGTTCGCTGTCGGCACCTTCGGGAACGGATTCCTGATAGACAGTTTCCACCTTGTCGCCCAGCGCTTCCATCATCGCGAGACGGCCCTGATCGTGCTGGAATGTCCAGCCACCGTCACCGATGGGTCCGACATAGATGAACCCGATCTTGAGCGGCCCATCCTGTGCCAGTGCGGCGCGCGCGCCCAGTGTCAGGCTGGCACCCATGGCGGCCCCGCCAAGAAGGACTGATCTGCGTTTCATGCGTGTATTCTCCCGTTTGATGGCGCCCTGCGGCGGCCTGTTATATCTTTGCCCCTAGCGCGAGGCGTGAAAGTTCTGACCAAGCGCCGCCGGTGCGGCCAATGAGGCGCGACCCCGGCCTGCCGACATGATCACAAGCACCAGAATGGTTATCAGATACGGGGACATCGACAAGTATTCCACTGGAATCCGCGCCCCGGCAGCCTGCAGGTTAAGCTGCAAAACAGTGATGCCGCCAAAAAGATAGGCACCGATCAGCACACGCCACGGCCGCCACGATGCAAAGACCACAATGGCAAGCGCAATCCACCCCGCGCCCGAGGTGATGCCGTCCGTCCATTGCGGCACGCGCACAAGGCTGATGTAGGCCCCGCCCAGCCCTGCCATGCCGCCGCCGAACAGGATCGCGAGGATGCGGATGCGTGTGACCTTGTAGCCCAGTGCGTGGGCCGCCTCGGCGCTTTCGCCCACAGCGCGCAGCACAAGCCCCAGCCGGGTGTGGGTCAGCACGGCCCAGACGGCAGCGATCATCCCGATGGACAGGTAGACGACCCAATCGTGGTCGAACAGGATCGTGCCCAGCACCGGAATATCCGTCAGCGGCCCAAACGGCACCGACCCCGTGAAAGGCGGCTTGATCCCGACATAACCCTGACCAAGCAGCGACGACAGCCCCAGACCGAACAGCGTCAGGGCAAGCCCCGTCGCCACCTGATTGGCGAGCAACACCTGTGTCAGCAGCGCAAAGATCAGGGCCAGCGCCGCACCGCCGAGCAAACCGCCCAGAAAGCCAAGCAGCGGGTTTCCGGTTTCCACGGCCACGATGAAGCCGACGACCGCGCCGATGATCATCATCCCCTCCACCCCGAGGTTCAGGACACCGGCCTTTTCGACGACCAGTTCGCCGATGGCGGCCAGCAGGATCGGCACCGAGGCCACCATCAGCGACGCGATCAGAACGCTGGGATCAATGCCGCCGAACATCAGACCTTCCTTCCAAAATCAAGCCGCACGCGGAAGTTGGTGAGCACGTCCACCGCCAGCAGAAAAAACAAGAGCATCCCCTGAAACGCCTGTATCGCCGCCGAGGGCAGGCCGAGGTTGGTCGAGGCATTTTCGCCACCGATATACGTCAGCGCCATCAGCAGGCCCGCAAGCAGGATGCCCACCGGGTTGAGGCGGCCAAGGAAGGCCACGATGATGGCGGTGAAACCATAACCCACGTTGAAGTCGATGCTGATCTGGCCTGCGGGGCCGGTCACTTCGAACAGACCGGCAAGCCCGGCCAGTGCGCCCGACAGACCCATGCAGAGCAGGATCAGCCGGTCTGGCGACACCCCGGCAAAACGGGCGGCGCGGGGGGCCTGACCTGCCAGTTTGATCTGAAAGCCAAGCATGTGGCGTTGCAGCAGAATATAGGACGCAATCACCACCACAAAGGCCGCGACCACGCCCCAGTGCATTCCGGTTCCGGCAATCAGTTCGGGGTTCGCAGAGGAGGAATACTGCGCTAGGTTGCGGCTTCCCGGAAAGCCGCCGCCTTCGGGGTTGCGCAACGCGCCGAGCGCCATCGACGCCAGAATATTCTGCGCCACATAAACCAGAAGCAGCGAGACCAGAATTTCGTTGGTCTGGAACCGGGTGCGCAGGATGGCGGGGATCATCGCCCAGACCCAGCCGCCAAACGCGCCCGCCACCACCATCAGCGGGAAGATCGCCCAATGTTCGATCGGATAGAAGGCAAGCCCCACCGCAGCGCCGGTAATCGCGCCCATGATGTATTGCCCTTCAGCCCCGATGTTCCAGATGCCCGCCCGAAAGCCAAGCGACAGGCCAATGGCAATCAGGATCAGCGGCCCGGCCTTGACCAGCAGTTGCGCGCGGAAATACCAGGCGAATTCGCCAAACAGCGGGTCCCAGAAGATGGTGCGGATCGCCTCGACCGGGTTCTTGCCAAGCACGGCGAACATCGCCCCGCCCGCCAGCATGGTCAGCAACACCGCCAGCACGGGCGTGGCCCAGACCCAGAACCGCGAGGGTGAAGGGCGTTTTTCCAGTCTCAACATGCAACACACTCGTCTTTCATCGGGGCACAGTAGCACGGCAATCGGTTGCATGCCGGGGGATTTTACCTAGGCGGCAGCACGGCCTAGGCGGCATCGTGGACGCCGCCCATCATCAGGCCGATTTCGTCCACTGTCAGCCCTGCCACCGGACGGGGCACTGTCAGTCTGCCACCGTTCAGCGCGGCGAAGATGTCGGCAATTTCCAGAAGTTCATCCAGATCCTGACTGATGACGATGACGGCGGCACCCTGTGCCGCGCGGTCAAGGATGGCCTGGCGGATGGCCGCTGCGGCAAGGGCATCGACGCCCCAGGTGGGCTGATTGATCACGATCACCGAGGGGTTTTGCAGCAGTTCGCGGCCGACGACGAATTTCTGCAGATTGCCGCCCGACAGGGCGCGCGCCGCCACATGGGTGCCGGGGGTGCGCACATCGAAGGCCTGCACGACCTCGGCGGCAAAGGCGGCGGTCCGGGTCCAGTCGATAAAGCCGCGCCGGGTCAGGCCCTGCCGGGTCGAGGCGGAAAGGAGCGCGTTTTCGACCAGTGACATATCGGGGGCGGCGGCATGACCCAGCCGTTCTTCCGGGGCGGCCACCAGCCCAAGACTGCGCCGCGCATTCGGGCCAAGCTGGCCACTTGGGCGACCGTCGATCACCATGCAATCGGGTTTTGTCAGCAGTTCGCCCGACAGGGCCAGAAGCAGTTCGTCCTGCCCGTTGCCCGCCACGCCGGCGATGCCCAACACTTCGCCCCGCCGCACGGCAAGGGTGATGCCCTTCAACGACGTGCCAAACGGAATGGGGGAGGAAACCGAAAGATCCTGCACGGTCAGGGCCACCGGCCCCTTGGCCGCCCCGGCCCGCGCCGGGGGCGTCAGCACCGTACCGACCATCAGTTCCGCCATTTCCCGCGCCGTGCAGTCGCGGGGCACGCATGTGGCCACCACCCGGCCGCGCCGCAGGATCGTGGCGGCGTCGCATAATGTGCGGATTTCTTCAAGCTTGTGGCTGATATAGAGGATCGCCGTGCCTTCGGACGCGAGTTTGCGGAGCGTCTGAAACAGGATGCCAACCTCTTGCGGGGTAAGGACGGAGGTCGGTTCATCCATGATCAGAAGTTTGGGGTCTTGCAGAAGGCACCGAATGATTTCCACCCGCTGACGTTCGCCTGCCGACAGATCGCCCACCCGCCGGGCCGGATCAAGCGGCAGGCCGTAAGTGGTGCTGACGGCGCGGATGCGCCCGGCGAGTTCGCGCATTGGCGGCGGCTTTTCCATGCCAAGCGCCACATTCTCTGCCACGTTCAGCGCTTCGAACAGGGAAAAATGCTGGAACACCATGCCGACGCCCGCAGCCCGCGCGGTGCGGGGCTGGTCGGGGGCATAGGATTGACCACGCATCAGCATGGTGCCGGAATCGGGACGGACAAGGCCGTAGATCATCTTGACCAGTGTCGATTTGCCGGCACCGTTTTCGCCCAGCAGGGCGTGAATTTCGCCGGGCATCACGGTGAAAGACACATCGGCGTTGGCTATCACGCCGGGATAGGCTTTGGTCAGGCCGCTGATTGCAAGAAGGGGTTCGGTCACAGTGCCACCTTTTGTCTGACAGTTGGGGTGCTGCGCAGAAACTGTGCCGCAACGCCAAGGGCTATCGCCTGCGGATGCTTGCCCAGGGCGGGGTCGCCGATGGGGCAGGTGATGCGCTGGATGCTGGTTTGCGCGTGGCCAAGGGCGGCAAGGCGCGACCGGAACCGCGCCCATTTGCTGGCTGATCCGATCAGGCCAAGGGTTGCGAAACCGTGGGCAAGAAGGGTGTGGCAAAGGTCAAGGTCAAGGACATGCGAATAGGTCAGGATCAGGTGGTCCGCATCCGTGGGGGCCAGAAGTGCTGCCTGCACCGGGGCAGCGGCGGGGAGGACCGTCACGCCTTCAGGCACAACGTCGGGATAACGGTCGGCCGCGACGTCGACCCAGGTGATCGCCACACCGGGAAGGGGGCCCATGACGCCGACCACAGCCCGGCCAACATGACCCGCCCCCCAGATCCAAAGGCTGCGGCGGGGCGTGGCTATCGGTTCGACCATCCAGCCTTGCACGAGGCCGGGCTGCGGCAGGGTGCCCTGATCCCGCGCGCGGGTCAGACTGCGGCGCACGGCAAGGGGCATGGCGGGGGCGTCGCGGGTCACGGGGCGTGCGATGATGGCGTGGCTTTCTTGCAGAGCGGCCAGCGCGGTTTCATCGAAGATTTCGGTCAGGAGCGTGACTGCCCCGCCGCAGCATTGCCCCAGTGCCGGGCCAAGGGGAACCTGTGTAAGACGGGGGCTGGGTCGGGGCAGCATCTGCCGAGCCGCCTGCGCCGCCTGCCATTCCAGTGCGCCGCCGCCGATGGTGCCAGACTGCCCGCCGGTCCAGACGAGCATCGCCGCGCCGACTTCGCGTGGCGCGGACCCGGCGACAGCCGCCACCACAATACGGGCAACTGTGCCGTGCTGTGCCACCGCCGATTGCAGGGCCTGCAGGTCAAACATGGGTATCCCTGGTTTTGCCCGCTGCTGCCCGGACCCGTGCGACGGCCCGCAGCACCCGTTCAGGCGTCGCGGGCGCGTCGAGGGCGGGATAGACCGATCCGTCCCCACAGGCCGCCACCGCATCCGACAGCGCCATCAGGGCAGAGATGGCGAGCATCAGCGGCGGTTCACCCACCGCCTTGGACCGTCCCACCGTATCTTCGCGGTTATCACGACCCCATAGCGTGACGTTGAAAATGGGCGGGCGGTCCGACATGGCGGGGATCTTGTAGGTGCTGGGCGCATGGGTGCGCAGGATGCCGCTGTCATCCCAGACGAGTTCTTCAGTGGTCAGCCAACCCGCGCCCTGCACATAGGCGCCTTCGATCTGGCCGATATCGAGCGCTGGGTTCAGGCTGGACCCGGTGTCATGCAGGATATCGGTGCGCAGGATGCGGTTTTCGCCGGTCAAACTGTCGATCACCACTTCGGTGACGGCCGCGCCATAGGCGAAGTACAGAAAGGGGCGTCCGGTGCCGTTCTTGCGATCCCATGTGATCTTGGGCGTGGCGTAATAGCCGGTGGACGACAGCGACACGCGGTCCATGTAGGCCATCGCCGCCACATCGGCAAAGCTGATACGGTTCCCGGCAACAGAGGCCATGCCGCCGGAAAACACCACCTCGGCAGGGTCGGCCTGATGGCGGGAGGCGAGAACCGCTGCAAGCCTGTCACGCAGGACGACGGCGGCATTGCGGGCGGCCATGCCGTTCAGATCGGTGCCTGACGACGCCGCCGTGGCCGAGGTATTGGGCACCTTGGCGGTATCGGTCGCGCTGATCCGGATGGCCGAGGGTTCGACGCCGAACACATCTGCCACGACCTGCGCCACCTTCTGGTTCAGGCCCTGACCCATATCGGTGCCGCCGTGGTTCAGATGGATGGAGCCATCCTGATACACATGCACCAGCGCCCCTGCCTGATTGAGCCAGGTGAGGGTAAAGGAAATGCCGAACTTGACGGGCGTCAGCGCGATGCCCTTTTTCAGGATCGGGTTCGTGGCATTCCACGCAGCAATCACCTGCCTGCGCGCCTGATAGGCGCTGGAGCGTTCCAGCACCGCGACCAGATCATGGGCGATGAAGTCTTCGACCGGCATGTGATAATGCGTGGTCTGCGCGCCGGGGGCAGGGGTGGCCGGGCTTGTGGACGTTTCAACAAGATCATCCATGCCGCGGGATGTCAGATCGACGCTTGGCGGCAGCTGTGACGCGTTCATGCCGTGGGAAACCTGGGCTTCGGACGGTGCGGGAGGGGGGGCAACGCCACCCGCATCCGCCGGGGCGGCGCGGTAGAAGTTCAGACGGCGGATGGCAAGCGGGTCTTGCCCTAACTGGTGGGCGACATGGTCCATCACGCGTTCGATGCCCAGCATCCCCTGCGGGCCGCCAAAGCCACGAAAGGCGGTGGCGCTTTGCGTGTTGGTGCGCAGGCGGTGGCTTTCAATGCGGACGGCGGGCAGGAAATAGCAGTTGTCGGCGTGCAGCATCGCCCTGTCGGCGACGGGCAGCGAAAGATCCATGCTCCACCCGCAGCGCACCAGATGGGTGAAGGCCACGCCTTGCACCAAGCCTGACGCATCCACCGCCGCGCGGTAATCGACCCGCATGTCATGGCGTTTGCCGGTGATGACGAAATCGTCGTCCCGGTCATAGCGCATCTTGCAGGCGCGCCCGGTCAGACGTGCCGCGACAGCGCAGGCCACGGCCAGCGCGTTGCCCTGACTTTCCTTGCCGCCAAAGCCGCCGCCCATGCGCCGCACCTCGACACGCACAGCGCTCATCGGCAGGTGGAGCGCGTGGGCGACCTTGTGCTGGATCTCGGTCGGGTGCTGGCTGGAGGAATGGATCAGCATGCCGTCTTCCTGCGGGATGGCGGCGGCGACCTGGCCTTCCAGATAGAAATGTTCCTGACCGCCGATGTCCATCGACCCTTCGATGACATGGGCTGCATTGGCAAAGGCGGCACCGAGATCGCCGCGCGCCCAGACGACGGGACCGTCTTCGAAACGGCTGTTGGCGGCAAGGGCCGCGTCCACAGTCAGGATGGCGGGCAGAGGCGTGATCGTCACCTGTGCAAGCCGGGCGGCGCGGCGGGCGGCGTGGTGGCTGGTGGCGATCACGAGGAACAGAGGCTGGCCCGCGTAGTGCACCGTTCCCTGCGCCAGCAGGGGTTCGTCGGTGGCCGAAGGGGAACAGTCGGGCATCGGGTCAAGGTCGGCCGGACCGATCACCGCGACCACACCCTTGGCCGCCCGGACCGGGGCAAGATCAAGCGCGTCGATCTGGCCATGCGCGATGGCGGACAGCCCGAAGGCAAGATGCAACGCCCCGGCGGGCAGCGGAATATCATCGACATAGCGCGCGGCGCCCGTGACGTGCAGCGGTGCCGAATCGTGCGGAAGGGCGCGTCCGACCGTTATGATGCCACCACGGACAGGACGCTGACGGGCAGGCCGCCCAGATCCAAGACATAGCGGCGCACCATGTTCCGGGCGACTTCAAGCCGGTAGTCCGCCGAGGCGCGCATGTCTGTCAGCGGCGTGAAATCCTGTGCGAAGGCAGGGGCCGCACGCTCCATCGTTTCGACGGAAAGGGGTTGGCCAAGAAGCGCCGCCTCCACCGCCGCCGCGCGTTTCGGGATGCCGGCCATGCCGCCAAAGGCAACGCGGGCCGACGTGATGCGCCCCGCCTCTGTCGCGATGTTGAAACAGCCGCACACGGCCGAGATATCGTCGTCGAACCGCTTTGACACCTTGTAGCAGCGCAGCGCGGGGGCGCTGGCGGGGATTGTAACGGCTTCGACAAATTCGCCGGGGCGGCGGTCTTGTTTGCGGTAGTAGAGAAAGAAATCCTCGATCGGGATTGACCGGCGGTCTGGCCCGCGCCGCAGATGCAGGGTGGCGCCAAGGGCGATCAGGGCGGGTGCGTTGTCACCGATGGGCGACGCGCCCGCGATGTTGCCGCCCAGCGTGGCCGCGTTGCGAACCTGATCCGCGCCATAGCGGCGCAAAAGTTCGCCGTAGGACGGATGGAGCGCGCGCATGGCCAGCAAAAGATCGGCAATGGTGACACCGGCCCCGATGTGCAGCGTATCGCCCTGATGTTCGATGCGGGCGAGTTCGGGGATGCCGGCGATGAAGGTGGGTTTTGGCAGGTTCCGCAGGCCCTTTGTCACCCACAGGCCGATGTCCGTGGCCCCGCCGATCAGCGTGGCATCGGGGTTCTGGGCATACCAGTCGGCCAGTTCATCGGCGCTGACCGGGCGGAACCAGTCGTCGGGTACGGCTTCCAGCCCCGAAGGCGGCAAGGGATGGGCGGCGTCGGCGCGCATGTGGGCCGGCACGAATTCAGGTTCGGCGGCCTGTGCCGCGCGCAGGATTGGCGCATAGCCGGTGCAGCGGCACAGATTGCCGGCCAGCGCATCGTCATGATCCAGCCGCCCGTTCAGATGCGCCGTCGCCATCGCCACGACAAAACCCGGCGTGCAATAGCCGCATTGCGATCCGTGATGGTCGATCATCGCCTGTTGCACAGGGTGGGGCGTGCCATCGGGGGCGGCGATCCCTTCGACAGTGCGAACAGCCTTGCCCTGCACCTGGGGCAGAAACAGGATGCAGGCATTGAAGGCCCGCGCGCCGTGCCCGTCGGTGACCATCACCGTGCAGGCCCCGCAGTCGCCTTCGTTGCAACCTTCCTTGGTGCCCGTCAGCCCCCGCGTATCGCGGAGCCAGTCCAGCAGGGTCTGCGTCGGACTTTCAGGGGTCACGGAAACGGGTTCACCGTTCAAATGGAACGTGATCTGCATGAAAAGGCCTGCCGCGTTACCCAAGACATTCGAGGCCCCGCAGTCGATGCGGCGTAGAGCGCGTGGCCTTGGCCCCGATGAAAGCGCGGGCCGGGGCAGGTGGCAAGAGGAGAATTTGCGCATGACCAAAAAGACGCCGTTTTGCGGCGATGACCCGGCGATAGTTCCGGGATCGCGGCGTTGTGCCCGATGGCCGCTTTCCCTGCGGGGTGGGGATGGTTAGATTGGTCGTCATGTCAAATGCCCCCCGATTCATTCACCTGCGCGTGCACACTGAACATTCCCTTCTGGAGGGTGCGGTTCCCGTCGATGATCTGATTGCGCTGTGTGTGGCGCAAAAGATGCCTGCGGTTGCCGTGACCGATACGAACAACATGTTCGCCGCGCTGGAATTTTCGGTGAACGCGCAGACGGCGGGTTTGCAGCCGATTGTCGGGTGTCAGATGTCGCTGGCGCATGACCCCGCTGCGGCTGGCGAACGGCCGCGCCCGCCTGCACCGGTGGTGCTGCTGGCGCAGAACGAAGCCGGCTACATGAACCTGATGAAGCTGAACTCTTGCCTTTATATCGGCAAGGGGGGGCAGCTTCCGCAGGTCACGCCCGATGAACTGGGCCAATATGCCGAAGGGTTGATCTGTCTGACGGGTGGGCCTGACGGGCCCATCGGGCGCTTGTTGCAGGCCGGGCAGGAAGGCAAGGCGCGCGCGTTGCTGGAGCGGCTGGCGGTGTTCTATTCGGGGCGGCTTTATGTCGAATTGCAGCGCCACCCCGGCGAAGGCGGGCGTCTGCCCGATGCCGAGGCGCTGTCGGAACGCGGGCTGATCCGTCTTGCCTATGATCTGGGGTTGCCGCTTGTGGCGACGAATGACGTCTATTTTCCGAAGTCGAGCATGTTCGAGGCGCATGACGCCCTGATCTGCATTGCCGAGGGGGCCTATGTCGACCAGCAGACCCCGCGCCGCCGCCTGACGCCGCAGCATTATTTCAAGACCGAAGCGGAAATGTGCGTCCTGTTCGCGGACTTGCCCGAAGCGTTGGAACACACGGTCGAGATCGCGCGGCGCTGTGCCTTTGCCGCGTTCAAGCGCAAACCCATTCTGCCGCGCTTTGCCGACGACGAGGTGGCGGCACTCCGCCGTCAGTCGCGTGAAGGGCTTGCGGCGCGGCTGGCGATCATTCCGCACGCCGTTTCGGTGGCGGAATACGAGGCCCGGCTGGAGTTCGAGTTGGGCGTGATCGAACAGATGGGGTTTCCGGGTTACTTTCTGATCGTGGCCGACTTTATCAAATGGGCCAAGAAGGAAGGCATCCCCGTGGGGCCGGGCCGGGGTTCGGGAGCGGGCAGTCTGGTGGCCTATGCCCTGACCATCACCGATCTTGACCCGCTGCGCTATTCCCTGCTGTTCGAACGGTTTTTGAATCCGGAACGCGTGTCGATGCCCGATTTCGACATCGATTTCTGCATGGACCGGCGCGAGGAAGTCATCCGCTATGTGCAGGGCAAGTACGGGCGGGACAGGGTGGGGCAGATCATCACCTTTGGCGCGCTTTTGTCCAAGGCCGCGATCCGCGACGTGGGCCGGGTGCTGCAGATGTCTTACGGGCAGGTCGACCGTCTGTCGAAGATGATCCCGGTGGAAGGTGTCAAGCCGGTGTCGATCACCAAGGCGCTGGCGGACGAACCGCGCCTGCGCGAAGCCGCGAAGGAAGAGGTGGTCAAGCGACTGCTCGACTACGGTCAGCAGATCGAGGGATTGCTGCGCAACGCATCGACCCATGCGGCGGGCGTGGTGATCGGCGACAGGCCGCTGGACGAGTTGGTGCCGCTGTATCAGGACCCGCGTTCGGACATGCCGGCCACGCAGTTCAACATGAAATGGGTGGAGGCGGCCGGGCTGGTCAAGTTCGACTTTCTGGGTCTGAAAACGCTGACGGTGATCCAGAACGCCATGCAGTTGCTGGCCCGGCGTGGGGTGGTGTTCGACATCAACCTGATCCCGCTGGATGACAAGCCGAGTTACGAATTGTACGCCGCGGCCAAGACGGTGGCGGTGTTTCAGGTGGAAAGCACCGGCATGATGGATGCCCTGCGCCGCATGAAACCGACCTGCATCGAGGATATCGTGGCCTTGGTGGCGCTGTACCGGCCCGGCCCGATGGAAAACATCCCCGCCTATTGCGAGGTCAAGAACGGCCTGCGCGACCGGGAATCCATTCACCCCACCATCGACCACATCCTGCAGGAAACCCAGGGCATCATCGTCTATCAGGAACAGGTGATGGAAATTGCCCAGGTGATGGCCGGGTATTCGTTGGGCGGGGCCGATCTTTTGCGCCGTGCCATGGGCAAGAAGAACCCCGAGGAAATGGCGCGGGAACGGCCGAAATTCATCGAGGGCGCGCAGAAGACGCATGGCGTCGCCAAGGAAAAGGCGGGCGAAGTTTTTGACCTGCTGGAGAAATTCGCGAATTACGGGTTCAACAAAAGCCATGCCGCCGCCTATGCGGTGGTCAGTTACCAGACGGCCTATCTCAAGGCGAACCACCCGGTGGAATTCATGGCCGCCGTGATGAACTGCGACATTCACCTGACCGACAAGCTGGCCATCTACAAGCGCGAGGTGGACAAGCTGGGCATCACCACGGTGGCGCCTTGCGTGAACGCGTCCGAGGCGACGTTTTCGGTGCGCGACGGGGCGGTGGTCTATGCGCTGGGCGCGCTCAAGAACGTGGGGTCCGATGCGATGGGCCTGATCACGGCGGCGCGGGGCGACCGGCCCTTTGCCACGCTGTTCGATTTCGCGCGCCGGGTGGACATGAAGCGCATTGGCAAGCGGCCTTTGGAAATGCTGGCGCGGGCGGGGGCGTTCGACGTGCTGGACCGCAACCGCGCGCGGGTGTTCGAGGCGCTGGACGCGCTGTCGGCCTATTCCGCCGCGACGTTCGAGGCAAAGGGGTCATCACAGGTGTCGCTGTTTGGCGAGGCGGGGGCGGATCTGCCGGAGCCGCGTCTGCCATCGCGTGACGACTGGCTGCCCGTCGAACGGCTGGGCGAAGAACATCAGGCCATCGGGTTCTATCTGTCGGGCCACCCGCTTGACGATTACCAGTCCGCGCTGCGCAGGCGGGACGTCAAGACGCTGGCCCAGATCACGGCGCTGGCGGCGGCGGGGCCGCTGGTGGCCAAGATCGCGGGGTCCGTCGCCAACCGCAAAGAACGCAAGTCCGCCAAGGGCAACCGGTTTGCCTTTGTCGGGCTGTCCGATCCCACCGGCCTTTTTGAAGTGACGGTGTTCAGCGACGTGCTGGAGGCATCGCGCAACCTGCTGGAACCGGGGCAGAATGTCGTGCTGATGGTCAAGGCAGAACTGGAGGGTGAGACGCTGAAGCTTCTTGCCAATGCGGTGCAGCCGATTGATGCGGTGGCCGATCAGGCGGGCAGCCCCGACCTGCGCATCCACGTTGACCGGGCCGAAGCGGCCGCATCGGTGGCCGCCCTGTTCGGCCGTCTGGAACGCGGCAGATCGGCGGCTCGCGTGATGCTGACGGTGCCGGATCTGGACAGCGAGATCGACGTGATGCTGCCCGGCGAATACCCCGTCACCCCGCAGATCAAAGGTGCCATCCGGGCCATCATGGGGGTGGTGGCCGTGGAAGAGGTGTAGGGGTTGTGGGGAACGCCTTGAAGGATCACCCTTGACGGTTATGCGGACAATCGCCCGATCCGTTTTGCCTGAGCGCAAGCGAAGGGCAGGTGGCTCAAACCGTGGCGCCCGAACCATTACAGCGTGCCAGCCCCACAAATTGCAGTTTGCGACGTGCTGTGCGGCGTCCCCTTTTTGGCTTTTTCAATGATAAAGTCCTTTAGCACTCTATCCTGAAGGATCACCCTTGACGATTGTCCTGCGGACAATCGCGTGATCCGTTTGGCCGCAGCGCGAGCGAAGGCCAAGGGGTTAGAAACCGCGTTGGCGCAGACATCGTGCCGTGCCTGCCCCGGTGGCGCGAAACGCGCCAGCCCCCCGCAGGGGCAGGCGCGGCGCGATCAAGCCTGACAGTCTTGATCGCGCGTTCGGTGTAACTTCCGGCGTGCCATGCCGCCGCCCAACTGTTTGACACTGCCCTTGTCACGCTTCCAAGGATCACCCTTGCCGATTGTCCTGCGGACAATCGCGTGATCCGTTTGGCCGGAGCGCAAGCTAAGGCCAAGGGGCCAACCACCTGTCGGACGCAGACAGAGTGACGTGTCTGCCCCCGCAGGGGCGGGCGCGGCGCGATCAAGCCTGATGGTCTTGATCGCGCGTTGAAAATGCGAAGCCGCACTATTCTCCGGTTTTTTTGCTGATTTTATTTAAAATTTTGGCCGTTCTATAAAGAAATTCGCCTGCAGCGTATAGTGCCGCAACATAAAATCCGACACTTACACCGGATAATGCAAGGAACAGCGATAGTAATAGAATCAATAACGATACTAATGCTCTCAGGATGTCAGGCATATTGACGGTCATTGCAGAGTTTCCTTGTTTAAAGGAATTTGCTTGTTTTGTTTTACTATCCCTTGCATGCATCTCTCCAAAAGCATGCCGGCTCGACGCTGCCAGCTCTCTCGAATTCTTTAGCGAGGTAACATGGCATATTACGTCCCCCGCCCCACCCACCTTACGCCAATCCGCGCAAATGTCACCGACAGCACGATCCGGGCAACGTGGTGCACGGTGACGAAGACGACGCTCATCTGCAGGCTGAGGGCAATCAGGCTCATCTCCGCCAGACCGCCGGGCGCGTAGGCGAGGAAGACGGCGGCGATGGGTTCGGCAACCCAGGGGGCGAGAGCTGTGGCGCAGGCGAGCGCCAGTGACATCATCAGGGCGGCGTTGAGTGCGGCAAGGCCGGCGGCCCGCCCGAGCATCCCGCGCGGCAGTCCCGCAAAGCGCGCGCCAAGGCCGGTGCCAAGGATTACCTGAACCGTGCCGACCATCCAGCCCGGCGGGACTGTTGCGGTCAGCGAGAAGCCATGGGCGAGGGCCGAGGCAAGAATCGGGCCGGTGATGATCCACCCCGGAAGGCGCAGGGCACGGCCGAAAAACGCACCGCCAAGGCCCGCCGCAACCAGAACGGCGATATCCCGTCCGGCAAGCGGTTCGCCCGCGCCTGTCATCTGCACACCTGCGGCCGAGCCGACGGAATGGCCGGTGAGCGCAAGAAACAAAAGCGGTACGGTGACAATCGTCAGGATCAGGCGCAGGAACTGCATCACTACGAGCATCCGGGCGTCTGCCCCCGCCTCTTCGCCCAGGGTCACGCTTTCGATCAGGCCGCCGGGCACCGATCCCCAGAACGCGGTTTGCGCGTCAAAACCACCCCGGCGGTAGATGCGATAGCCGACCCAATGCGCCAGCGGCAGATAGAGGCACAGGCCCAGAAGGCTTGGCAGCCATTCGACGGCCTGCGCCAGCACGTCGGGTTTGAAGGCGCCGCCGATGGCCACGCCGATGACCGGCACGAAACACATGCGCAACGGCTGTGGCAGGTGGATGGGCTGACCGAACGGCCGCCACCCCATCGCGGCAATCAGGCCGACGGCGCCCAATGACCCAAGTAAAAGCCCAAGCGGCAGGTGCAGAGACTGTGCCACAAGGCCGCCCAGCGTACCCAGCACCAGCGTCACCGCGAGTGCTGTGGGCCTGACGTTCATTCCTGCGATGGTCACCAATGGGGTGGTCGCTGATCGGCAAGGGGGGCGGCACCGCCATCGCCCGACGCTTCGCGTTCGGCTTCGCGCATCATCAGAAGGGCCATCTGCCGGGTCAGGCGGTCAATCTCGCGCGACTGCAGGGCGACCATATCCGACAGATCGTCCACGGCCCGCGTCAGGTGGGCAATCCGCTCTTCGATCACGCTCATGCGGCGACGCCTGCGTCTTGGGATTGCTGGCTTTGGCCCCAATCGGCCATCGCCTCCAATATCGGCATCAGCGTCAGGCCAAGCGGTGTAAACGAATATTCCACATGCGGCGGGACCACATTGTGCACATGGCGCGCGACGATGCCGTCGTTTTCCAGTTCGCGCAGATGCTGGGTCAGCATCCGTTGTGTGATCGCGGGGATCAGGCGGCGCAACTGGTTGAACCGGCACGGGCCGGGCGCAAGGTTGAACAGGATGAGCGCCTTCCAGCGGCCGTTCAGCACCCGCATCGTTCGGTCAACCGGGCAGTCGGCGGGCACCTGTGGGGCGGGGCGCGGCAGTGCGGTGACGGTATCCATTTTGATACTACCCTACAAAATTGTGCGTACTTACGCGGCAGTATGCACTGTGCCACACCCCCGTCAGACGTGCAACCAAAGGAGGCTTACGGATGCAGAATGTCGTGATCACGGGGATCGGTGGCCAGCAGCAACAGGCCATCGCCGCAGCGTTCCGGGCGGCGCAGTGGACGGTTCGGGGAACCAGCCGGACGGCGGGCGAGGGTGTTGTTGCAGCGAATATGGAAACCGGCGAAGGTTTGGCCGCGGCCTTTGCCGGGGCCGATGTGGTGGCGTTCACATTGCCGCAGGATCACCGGCCGGGGGCCACGCTGCGCATGGCCGCCGAGGTTGCCCGCGCGGCGGGCAAGGCCGGGGTGGGCCGGATCGTGATGAATGCGGCGGCGCGCATTGATCCGGCATCACAGGCCGGTATCTTTGCCGCGATGCGTGCGGCGCAGGATGCGGTGATGGCGGGGCCGGTGCCGGTGGTTGTGCTGCAACCAACGGTGTTCATGGATAATCTGCTGGCACCCTGGGCCTTGCCCGGCATTCTGGCGGGAACGCTTGCCTATCCTGCGCCGGAAAGCACACGGATCGCATGGATTTCGCACCGCTCGCTCGCCGAGGCCGCCGTTCAGGCAGCGACGCGCGATGTGGCGGGGCAGGTGTTCGATATCGGCGGACCGCAGGCCCTGTCGGGTACGGAGCTGTCGGCGGTGCTGGCCGCGCATCTAAGGCATCCGGTGACCTATTTCCAGATTCCGCTGCCGGGATTTGCCGCCGGGTTGAATCAGGCGTTCGGCGCACCGGCCGGGGACCGTATCGCCGAGTTGTACAGGCATCTTGAAGAAAACCCGACCTCCATGGCCGACGGGGCCGAGGGTCTTGCCCGCTTGGGCGTCGTGCCCGAGCCTTTCGAGGCGTTTGTGGCGCGCAACAGGTGGACCACCGGCGGGTAAACCGGCACGGCGGGGCCTTGCGTTCGCTTGCCCCGCCGCGCCCCTTGGGCTAAGGCACGGCCCTAGGCTTTCAGGGGGTGTCGCCATGGCAAACGATAAGGTCCGTCGTCCGCAGGCCGAGACGCCCAAGGGGTTTCGCGATTATTTCGGCGAAGATGTGGTGGATCGCAAGGCGATGCTGGATGCGATTGCAGACGTCTATCACCGCTATGGTTTTGACCCGCTGGAAACCAGCGCCGTGGAAACGGTGGAGGCATTGGGCAAGTTCCTGCCCGATGTGGACCGCCCGAACGAGGGTGTGTTTGCGTGGCAGGACGAAGACAAGGACTGGCTGGCCCTGCGCTATGATCTGACGGCGCCGCTGGCGCGGGTGGCAGCGCAGTATCGCAATGATCTGCCCAGCCCTTACCGCCGCTATGCCATGGGGCCGGTGTGGCGCAACGAAAAGCCGGGGCCGGGGCGGTTCCGGCAGTTCTATCAGTGCGATGCCGACACAGTGGGCGCGCCGTCGGTCGCGGCGGATGCCGAGATCTGCATGATGCTGTGCGATGCGCTGGAAGCGGTGGGGATCGAGCGCGGCGATTATGTGGTGCGGGTGAACAACCGCAAGGTTCTGAACGGGGTGATGGAGGTGGCGGGTCTTGCCGGTGACGACAAGCACGCCGAGCGCGGGATCGTGCTGCGGGCGATTGACAAGATCGACCGCCTGGGCAGCGACGGGGTGCGCGCGCTCCTGGGGGCCGGGCGCAAGGACGACAGCGGCGATTTCACCAAGGGCGCAGGGTTGGGAGACGCGCAGGCGGAAGTGCTGATGGGGTTCATGGACGCACGGCGCGAGGATGGTGCGGGCACCCTGGCGCGGCTGCGGGAACTGGTGTCGGCATCGGATATCGGGATCGAAGGCGTCGGTGAACTTGATACCATTGCAACGCTGCTCGGCTCTCAGGGTTATGGCGCCGACCGCATCGTGATTGACCCCGGCGTGGTGCGTGGCCTTGGCTATTACACTGGGCCCGTTTTCGAGGCGGAACTGACCTTTGAAATCCTTGACGAAAAGGGCCGCAAGCGGCAGTTCGGGTCGGTGGCGGGCGGGGGGCGGTATGACGATCTGGTGAAGCGGTTCACCGGCCAGTCGGTGCCGGCCACGGGGGTCAGCATCGGGGTGGACCGGTTGCTCGCCGCGCTGCGCGCCAAGGGGCGGGTCGGGGCTGCGGCAGCGGGGCCGGTGGTGGTGACGGTGATGGACCGGGACCGGATGGCCGATTACATGGGCATGGTGGCAGATTTGCGCCGCGCTGGCATCCGGGCGGAAATGTATCTGGGAAACCCGAAGAATTTCGGCAACCAGTTGAAATATGCCGACAAAAGGGGCAGTCCGATTGCCGTGATCCAGGGCGGGGACGAGGCTGCGAACGGCGCGGTCATTCTGAAGGACCTGATCCTAGGCGCAAAGATCGCCGAGGGTGCCAGCCTTGAGGAATGGAAGAACCGGCCCGCGCAGGTGGAAATTTCGCGCGCGGATCTGGTGACCGAAGTGCGAAAGATGCTGGGGCAATGACCCCCCCGGTTCCGACCAAAGCCGCGATCCGGGCCGAGGCGGAGCGCCTGTTTCAGGCGTTTCAGGCGGCGGGTGCGGTGCCGGTGGATGCCGATATCCTGCTGCCCGCCGAAACGCTGCTTGACCTTTATGGCGAAGATCTGCGCGCCCGCGCCTATGTCACCGCCGACCCATTGTCGGGCGAAATGATGCTGCGACCGGATTTCACGGTGCCTGTCGTGCAGGCCCATATGGCGCATGGCGCGGACCCGGCGCGGTATTGCTATATGGGCGAGGTGTTCCGCCGTCAGGATCATCTTGGCCCGCGCGCACGGGACTATCTGCAGGTGGGGTATGAGGTGTTCGACCGCGCCAATCCCGCTGCTGCCGATGCAGAGGTGTTCGCGTTGTTTACCCGACTGCTTCGCCCCCTTAATCTGCGGGCAGCGACGGGCGACATGGGCATTCTGACAGCGGCGGTTCAGTCGCTCGACACGTCGATTGCGCGCAAGTCGGCACTGATGCGGCACATCTGGCGGCCCGCGCGGTTTCGCGCCTTGCTGGACCGGTTTTCGGGGCGGGTGCCCCAGTCGGCAAGCCGCCTGATGTTGCTGGACCGGATGGCAAGCCACAATGCAATGGAATTGATGGAACAGGCGGGCCCTTTGATCGGGTTGCGCGGCGCGGACGAGATTGCCGCGCGTGCCGAGGCGCTTGTTCTGGATGCGGCGGCCCCGCCGGTTCCGACGGATCAGGCAGCGGCGCTAGGGCAGATCCTGACGCTTTCGGGAAGATTGGCCGATGTGACGGCGGCCGTGGGCCAGATGGCCGCAACGCTGAGCGGATTGGCCGAGGTGGCGGCGCGGATGGCGCGGCGGATGGATGAACTTGCCGAACGAGGGATCGACGCCCGAACGCTTGCCTTTACGGCGGCGCATGGGCAGACGACGTTGGAATATTACGACGGGTTCGTGTTCAGTTTTCATGGCGCGAACCCCGAAATGCCGCCCGTTGCGACTGGCGGGCGGTATGATGCGCTGACGGCGCGTCTGGGGGCAGGGCGGTCTATCCCCGCAGTCGGCGGTGTGATCCGGCCCGCGCTGGTGGCGATGCTGCGGGGGGAACGCTGATGTTGAAGATCGGGGTGCCGTCCAAGGGCCGGCTGATGGACCAGACCTTTGACTGGTTTGGTCAGCGCGGCGTGACAATGCGCCAGACCGGGGCGGAACGGGAATATGCGGGTGCGGTTGATGGCATCGAAGGTGTCGAACTGGTGCTGCTGTCCGCCGGGGAAATTCCGCGCGAACTGGCGGCGGGGCGGATTCATCTCGGTGTGACCGGGTCTGATCTGGTGCGCGACAAGCTGGCCGATTGGGAAAAGCAGGTTGTCGAACTGGCGCGGATGGGGTTCGGGCAGGCCGATCTGATCATCGCGGTGCCGGTGGGGTGGATCGATGTGGACGGGCTGGATGATCTGGACGCAGTTGCGGCGGCGTTCCGGGCGCGGCACGGCTTTCCTCTGCGCATCGCGACGAAGTATCACCGTCTGGTGCGTGAATTCCTGACGGCGGCGGGTGTCGCCGATTACCAGTTGGTCGACAGTCAGGGGGCGACGGAGGGCACGGTCAAGAACCTGACCGCAGAGGCGATTGCCGACATCACAAGCTCGGGCGAGACGTTGCGGGCGAACCATCTCAAGGTGCTGGGCGATGCCCTGATCCATCAAAGCGAGGCCACGCTTTATGCCGCACGGTCGGCGGACTGGGCAGTGGCGGGTCAGGTGTATCCCGCACTGGCGGGCCGTTTGGGATTGGCAACCGCCGCCTTGTTCTGAGGATAGGGCGGCCCCGTCAGAACAGACCGATTTCCGCCAGCGCCTGCGCCAGTTTCGGGGGCAGGGGATCATCCGCAAGGCGGCCTTTGGGCAGATCGCGGGGCGCATCGGCGGGGTCCAGATAGCGCCAGCCCTGAAACGGGCGGCGAGGGGCCGCTTCGGTGCGGATGATGTCGGGGTCGAGCACCAGCGCGCAGCGGCGGATGCCGTCGGCACCGTCCACCTGTTCCAGACGCAGGATGCGCTGCCGGGCAAGGACGACGCCCTTGATGACCCAATAAAGGCTTCCGCCGCCCGTCACCTCGGCCTCGCGCTTGGGCCACATGCGGGTGACGTGCACGGCGCATCCGGCGGGCCAGCGGGATTTCTGGCTGTTCTGCCAATGGGCCAGGTCTTCGACGCTTTCGGCACCGACGCAAAGTTTCAGGATGTTGACGAAATCAGGCAAAGACAGACCCCCATGCAGGGGACTGAGAATAGTCCTTAACCGCGCGAGTGCAAGATTGACCGACCGGGAGCAGGGGCGTATCTTGGGTGTTTCCCCGACCTAGCCCCGAAGGATAGTTGCATGTCGCGTTTTGCCGCCCCGATTGCCGAGCAGATATGGGACATGAAATACCGCCTGAAAGAGGCTGACGGCACCCCCGTCGATGAAACGCTGGAGGACAGTTGGCAGCGGATTGCCCGTGCTTTGGCCGCCGTTGAGGCAGAGCCAGCCCTGTGGGAGCCGCGGTTTTATGCGGCGCTGGAAGGATTCAAGTTCCTGCCCGCCGGGCGCATCACGGCGGGGGCCGGGACGGGGCGCAATGTGACGTTGTTCAACTGTTTTGTCATGGGGACGATTCCCGATGACATGGCAGGCATCTTTCAGGCGTTGAAAGAAGCCGCGCTGACGATGCAGCAGGGCGGCGGGATCGGCTATGATTTCAGCACGATCCGCCCGCGCGGCGCAGAGGTGAAGGGCGTGGCGGCGGACGCTTCGGGGCCGTTATCATTCATGGATGTGTGGGATGCGATGTGCCGCACCATCATGTCGGCGGGCAGCAGGCGCGGGGCGATGATGGCCACCATGCGCTGCGACCACCCCGATATCGAGGCATTCATCGACGCCAAAAAGGACGCGACGCGGCTGCGGATGTTCAACCTTTCGGTGCTGATCACCGATCCGTTCATGGCGGCGGTCAAGGCCAACGGGCCGTGGAACCTTGTGTTCGGGGGGCAAACCTATCGCACCGTGGCGGCGCGCGATCTGTGGAACCGGATCATGCGGTCGACCTATGAGGTGGCTGAACCGGGCGTCATTTTCATCGACCGGATCAATGCCGCCAACAACCTGCATTATGCCGAAACGATCGCGGCGACGAACCCCTGCGGGGAACAGCCATTGCCGCCTTACGGGGCCTGTCTGCTCGGCTCGATCAACCTTGCCCGGCTGGTGACCGATCCGTTCGGGCCAAAGGCCGCGCTGGACATTGGGGCGCTGGATGATCTGGTGCGGGTGGCCGTGCGGATGATGGACAATGTGGTGGACGCCAGCCGCTTTCCCCTGCCGGAACAGGCCGCCGAGGCGCAGGCCAAGCGGCGCATCGGGCTGGGCGTGACAGGGCTTGCCGATGCGCTGTTGATGGTTGGCGAACGGTATGGTTCCGATGCGGCAGTGGCACTGACCGAGGGTTGGATGCGGGCGGTGGCGCGGGCGGCCTATTTCGCGTCGGCCGATCTGGCGGGCGAAAAGGGGGCGTTCCCGCTGTTTGACGCCGAACCGTTTCTCGCGTCGGGCACCATGCGCGGGATGGATGATGATGTGCGCGCGGCTGTGGCGGAGAAGGGCATCCGCAATGCGCTGCTGACATCGGTGGCCCCGACCGGGACGATCAGCCTTTACGCCGGCAATGTGTCGTCAGGGATCGAGCCTGTGTTCGCCTATGCCTATACCCGCAAGGTTCTGCAGAAAGACGGGTCACGCACGGAAGAGGAAGTGGTGGATTATGCCGTGCAGATGTGGCGCGACCGGTTTGGTGACACCGCCTTGCCCGGCCATTTCGTCAACGCCCAGACGCTTCCCCCGCTTGACCACGTGCGGATGCAGGCGGCGGCGCAGCGTTGGGTGGACAGTTCGATTTCCAAGACGATCAACTGCCCCGAAGACATCAGCTTTGACGATTTCAAAGAGGTTTACATGGCCGCCTGGGATCAGGGTTGCAAAGGGTGCACCACCTACCGCCCCAATGCGGTGACAGGGTCGGTGCTGAGCGTCGTCGAGGACAAGCCCAAGGCCATGGCGGGCGAGGTGGTTTATCTGACCGAACCGCTGGACCGGCCTCAGGCGCTTGAGGGGCAGACCTACAAGATCAAATGGCCGGGGTCGGAACACGCGCTGTACATCACGCTGAACGATATCGTGGTGGCCGGGCACCGTCGCCCGTTCGAGGTGTTCATCAACTCCAAGAACATGGAGCATTTCGCCTGGACCGTGGGCCTGACGCGGATGATTTCGGCCGTGTTCCGGCGCGGGGGCGACGTGAGTTTCGTGGTGGAAGAGTTGAAAGCCGTCTTCGACCCGCGCGGCGGCGCGTGGATGGAAGGCCGCTATATCCCGTCGATCCTCGCCGCCATCGGCGGGGTGATCGAGCGCCACCTGATCAGCATCGGGTTCATCGCGGGCGAAGGGCTGGGCCTGAAGTCCGACCCCAAGGCCGAGGGCCTTGTTGCCGCAAAACCGGGCCAAAGCTGCGAAAACTGCGGATCGTTCGACCTGCGGATGGTGGAGGGCTGCATGACCTGCGGGGCGTGCGGGAATTCTAAGTGTGGGTGAGGGGGGTGAAAGTGAAATTCGGCAACTCTGTTAATGTAAAGTTAACAGATTAGTTCCTAGCTTGGAAAGTTAAAATTCTGGCCACGTGCGGTGAGTACATGAGTGACGGATTAAAATTAGAAGAGAAATTTGATCTCGCGGGTCAATGGTTGGGCGACGGGGAGGGATCACCATCAGGTGACGTGATGTTAGATCTTGATCCGATCGGTGATCAAGTCGCTGGGAAAGGGTATCTTTTTCGAGATAGAGAAGATGAAAATCCGAGCTCTTATACTTCCATTCAGGCAACTAGATTTGCCGAATCGGGTGAACTGCAGATCGAACCGCATCCATTCAATCCAAGGATTGGCTTTCCTCTAAACGGTGAGGATATGTCGCGGCATTTTCCAAATTTCAAAATGCCAACATCAGCGTCTCTCAAATACAATTTCGAATTGAAAAATATTTTAAATGTCGTGTGGGAGACCGATACCGGAACGCATGGTCAAGCAAGATTAGTGCGTCCAGATTTGAACAATTCACGACATCTCCATATCGAGAAATCCATTTCAAGTTGGAATGAATTCAAAGAATTTGTCGCAAATAATAATCCTCGCGACACGATCTATAGAGGGCAAAGCGGCCCATATCCGCTTCAGACGTCATTCCACAGAACTTCGCGGAAGGATCTTACGAGATACAGAGATAACGATATTGCAATCTTGCATCGTGCGCTTTCGTCAAAGACCCGACATTTCTTTGACTTAGGGCAACCCCAACAACTGGGCGCATTTCTCAATTTAGCACAACACCATGGATTTCCCACTCCCCTTTTGGATTGGTCTTACTCTCCTTATGTAGCAGCATACTTTGCATACTCCGGAGTCGGCACAAATAGTAGTTTGGATGGCTCTGTTAGAATCTTTTGCCTCGATAAGCATGTTCTTAGTGAGAATACTCCTCAATACCAATATTTAACCTATGTGTTTCCACATCTTTCAATCTTGGAGGCACTGTCAATCGAAAATGATCGCGCCGTCCCACAACAGGGCCTTCTAACACTGACGAACGTACAGGACATTGAAAGTTTTCTGCATGTTGTGGAGAGTCGGATTGGAAACCAAATACTCAAAGTAATAGATTTGCCGAAAACCGAGACCCGCAGGGTTATGGCCGAGTTAAAACTGATGGGAATAACCCAATCATCGCTGTTTCCGGGGATCGAAAGTATATGCCTTGATATACGAAAAGCATTATTCTGACGCTAGTCGCGTTCTTCAATTATCGTTGTCGGCGTGTCATATGGGTGTACATCTATCTTCGATAGCCCCCCTCACCCCTCATACTCATCATGCAGCCGCCACCACTGGTACGGCTGGTTCTGTTCCACCCAGGCGGGGGCGTCTTGCCAGACTTCTCCCCGGCCCATCGGGGTCATGTCGAGCATCGCCATCGTGCCGCAGACCATTTCGGTGCCGCGGTCTGTGCAGCCGTAGGTGTAAAACACCTGATCGCCCTGACGGATGAACACGGAATAGCCGGGGCCGTGGGTGCCATAGCCGTGGTCGGGGGTGAAGCTGTCGCGTGACTCGAACCACGGAACGGGCCAGCCCATGCGTGCGGCAAAGGCGCGGATCTGGGAAAGGGGGGCGTGGGACACCATCACCAGCGTCGTGTTGCGCGCGTGGAGGTGTTCGAGCCTTGGTAATTCATCCGCCAGCATGGAACAGCCCGGGCAGGGGGCGGGATCATCCTCTTTCAGCATGTGGTGATACACGATGAGTTGCTTGCGGCCATCGAACAGGTCTGCCAGGGATTTTTCGCCGTCGGGCGTGGTAAAGCGGTAGGCGCGCGTCACCTGCACCCACGGCAATTTCCGACGCTCCGCGGCGAGGCGGTCAAGGTCGCGGGTCAGGCGCTTTTCTTCGCTCAGAAGGGCGGCGCGGGCGGCTTGCCACTGGGCGGCATCGACAATGGGCTGGCCCGTCATGTTCATTTGCCTGCCCCCGGTTCGTTGATCGCCCAGGACAGGCCGAAGGGGTCGCGCAGGCGGCCGTATCTGTCACCCCAGAATTCGAGTTGGAAGGGATGGGTCACCTCACACCCCGCAGCGACCGCGCGGTTCCACCACATGTCGCCATCGTCGGTGATCAGTTGCATGGTCAGGCCCTGCCCTGTCGCAGGAAGGCCTTCGTCATCGGGGGTGGGCATCGGGTCCATCAGCATCAGGACACCGCCGTTGATTTCCAGCGTGGCGTTCATGACGCAGCCCTTGTCATCCTTGACAGCCTCGCCATGCAGGATGGCTCCGAAGGCCGTTTGATAGAAGGCGATGGCACGATCGACGCCGTCGATCGTCAGATAGGGGATCACGCCTTTCATCAGGCGGGCAAAGTCTGGTGCTGGGTCGGCCATGGGACGGTCCTTTCCGGTGGGGTGAAGAGAAGGGTGAGATAGCGCCGCAGATGGGCGATGGCGTCGTGCACGGCGGCGGCGTTGTTCTGGCCCTTGGCCAGAATGAAGGCACCCTGCAACACCACCTGAGTATATAGCGCGAGGCTGGAGGCGGTGGGGCAATCCTGCGGTGCATAATCGGCGATGCAGGCGGCAAAGTCGGGTTCCAGTGTGGCCGCGTGCCCTTCGATAGAGGCATAGCAGGCGGTGGCGATGCGGGGTGTGGTCAGGTGG
The DNA here is from genome assembly GCA_031425195.1 of Gemmobacter sp. GTDB lineage: Bacteria > Pseudomonadota > Alphaproteobacteria > Rhodobacterales > Rhodobacteraceae > JANPIX01. Next base: position 31,262 of record JANPIX010000032.1, read on the forward strand.
ATTTCCTGAAGCAAGGTGCCCGCAAGGCAGGTATAGTCGGCGGTGCTGCCCTGTAGCAGCCCTTCGCGGAGGTCAAGATAGGCCATGACGCGCGCCAGCGGATTACGCTCGGCATGGTAGGCCGCCGCGAGGAACAGGGTCGAGGTCGTCAGCGTCCAGAACTCTGCCGCAGCGACGCCCAGATCATCCTTGCTTTTGAAGTGATGGAAGAAAGCACCCTTGGTGACGCCCGCCGACGCGCAAAGATCGTCGACTGTGGTTGCGGCAAAGCCCTTGGCGCGGATCATGTTGACCGCCACCTGCAGGAGTTTGTCGCGTGCTGTGGGTTTTGAATCGGTGTTCATTTTCTGACCATACCGACTGGTTGGTATGTCTGTCAATCAAGTTGACGCAGTGGCGCTTGTTGACACCGCCGGGGCGGGCTGTATACAGCGCGCTTCGCGGGACAATTCCCGGAATCATTGGTGTTGGTGGCCCCCGCGAGGGGATGCCTGTCGGGCCGGAAGGCACAAGGACAACGCCCTTTGTAACATAACGAAGGAGATCAGCCGTGACCAAACGCACGTCTGCCAAACACAAGATCGATCGCCGCATGGGCGAAAACATCTGGGGCCGTCCGAAATCCCCGGTGAACAAGCGCGAATACGGCCCCGGCCAGCACGGCCAGCGCCGCAAGAACAAGCTGTCGGATTTCGGTACGCAGCTGCGCGCAAAGCAGAAGTTGAAGGGTTATTATGGTGACCTGACCGAAAAGCAGTTCCGCAAGATCTATACCGAAGCGGAAAGGGTCAAAGGCGATACGGGCGAAATGCTGGTGGGTCTGCTGGAGCGGCGTCTGGATGCGGTGGTCTACCGCTCCAAGCTGGTTCCGACGATTTTCGCGGCACGCCAGTTTGTGAACCACGGTCATGTCACGGTGAATGGCGCACGGGTCAACATCGCGTCTTACCGCGTCAAGGAAGGCGATATCATCGCCGTTCGGGAAAAGTCGCGTCAGATGGCGCTGATTTTGGAAGCGATCCAGCTGACCGAACGTGATGTGCCGGACTATCTGGAAGTCGATCACAACAAGTTGGTGGTCAAGTTCGTTCGCACCCCGTCGCTTGGCGATGTGCCGTATCCGGTGGTGATGGAACCGAACCTGGTCGTCGAATACTACGCCAAAAACTGATCTCGTCTTACGGCGAGCGAAAAGGGCCTGCCTTCCGGCAGGCCCTTTTGTTTTGCGCCGTTGTCGTCAGGGGCGATCCGGCGCGCAAAGCAATGAATGCTTTCGGCGGGACAAAATTCGCAGATGCACAATTGCGCGACCTAGGGTAAGGGGAAGCAAACCTGTGACGATGGAGCATGACGTGGCTGGCAAACCAAATCTGGAATCACGACTGGAACAGGGGCTTTTTGCATCGCGCTGGTTGATGGCACCGATGTATCTTGGGCTGGTCGTGTCGCTGGCCATGCTGCTGGTCGTGTTCATTGGAGAGCTGTTCTACTATGTCCCGCAAGTGTTCTCGATGGGGGCGGATCAGGGCATTCTTGCCATCCTGACGCTGATCGACCTGTCGCTGGCGGCTAACCTTTTGTTGATCGTGCTGTTTTCGGGGTACGAAAACTTTGTCAGCAAACTGGACATTCAAGACAGCGAAGACCGGCCCGACTGGATGGGCAAGGTGGATTTCAGCGGCCTGAAGATGAAGCTGATCGCGTCGATCGTGGCGATTTCGGGGATCCATCTGCTCAAGGTCTTCATGGAAATCGGCAAGGTGGATGCGGTGAAAGTGGTGTCGCAGGATCAGATGATGATGATGGTGGTCATTCATCTGACCTTTGTGGTGTCGGGGGTTCTGCTGGCCCTGATGGACTGGCTTTCGGCCAAGACCGACAAGCATTGACGCACCCTTCATCGCGGCAAGATGCCACTGGCCAGCTTTGACCGACCTCGCTAGAAGCGGGCCAGACAAAGGGAATACCATGACCGACATTCGCCCGCAGCCCGGCATTCTGGACATCGCCCTGTATCAGGGCGGGTCGGGCCATGTTGCCGGTGTCGCAAATGCCTTGAAACTTTCATCGAACGAAAACCCGTTCGGGCCGTCGGACCGCGCTAAGGAAGTGTATCTGCGAAGCGTCCACAATCTGCACCGGTATCCCAACACTGACCACGCGGGGCTACGTGCCGCGATTGGAGAGGTGCATGGTCTGGACCCGGACCAGATCATCTGCGGTGTGGGATCGGATGAGATCATCACCTTCCTGTGCCAGGCCTATGCCGGGGCCGGGGATGAAGTTCTGTTCACCGAGCACGGCTTTCTGATGTACCGCATTTCGGCGCTTGCCGTGGGTGCGACGCCGGTGGAAGTGCCGGAGCGGGAACGCACGACAGATGTGGATGCGCTGATCGCCGCGATGACGGATCGGACGCGGCTGGTGTTCATCGCCAACCCGAACAATCCCACGGGCACGATGATCAGCGTGGCCGAGGTTGCGCGTCTGGCGGATGCCTTGCCGGATCAGGCCATACTGGTTCTGGACGGGGCCTATGCGGAATATGTGGATGGATATGACGGTGGCGCAGCATTGGCTGGCTCGCGGCACAACGTGTTCATGACGCGGACCTTTTCCAAGATCTATGGTCTGGGCGGGTTGCGCATCGGCTGGGGTTACGGGCCGCGCGCGATTGTCGATGTTCTCAACCGGGTTCGGGGGCCATTCAACCTTTCGGCAACGCAGCAGGACGTGGCCGAAGCGGCGGTGCGCGACCGGGCCTTTGTCGATTATTGCCGCGTTGAAAATGCCCGGATGCGGGTCTGGCTGGCAGAGGCGCTGGCGGAACATGGGGTGCCGTCGGATGTGTCGATGGCGAATTTCGTGCTGGCCCGGTTTTCCAGCCAGGAAGAGGCCGAGGCTTGTGACGTGCATCTGCAGGCGCAAGGCCTGATCGTGCGGCGTGTGGCGGGGTACAAGTTGCCCCATTGCCTGCGCATCACCGTGGGTGACGAAGCGGCCTGCCGCCGCGTGGCCCATGCCGTGGCGCAGTTCAAGGCGGCAACCTGATGCCAGAGGCACCTCAAGGCCCGATCTATCAGCGTGTGGCGCTGATCGGTCTGGGGTTGATCGCATCGTCGATGGCGCATGCGATGCGGGCGTCGGGGCTTGCCGGCGAAATCGTGGGATACGCGAAATCCGCCGAAACGCGTGATGTCGCCATGGAAATCGGCCTGTGTGACCGTGTGGCGGTGTCCGCCGCCGAGGCGGTGGCGGGGGCTGATCTTGTGGTACTCGCCGTGCCCGTTGGCGCGATGGAACAGCTTGCCGCCGAGATCGGCCCGTTTCTTGCCCCCGGTGCCACGCTGACGGATGTGGGGTCGGTCAAGCAGGCAGTGATCGCTGCCGTCGGGCCGCATGTCCCGCCGGGTGTGCATTTCATTCCCGGCCATCCCATGGCGGGAACCGAATATTCCGGGCCACGGTCCGGGTTTGCCACGCTGTTTGCGAACCGCTGGTGGTTGCTGACGCCGTTGCCGGATACGGATGCCGGTGCTCTGGCGCGGCTTGAGCGATTGTTGACGGCAATGGGGGCCAACGTCGACACGATGGACGCCCCGCACCATGATCTTGTGCTGGCCGTCGTCAGCCACACGCCGCATCTGATTGCCTATACGATGGTCGGTGTGGCGGATGATCTGCGGCGCGTGTCTAACAGCGAAGTCATCAAGTATTCGGCCACCGGCTTTCGGGACTTTACGCGGATTGCCGCCAGTGACCCCACCATGTGGCGCGATGTGTTCTTGACGAACAAGGATGCGACGCTTGATATACTCGGGCGGTTCACCGAGGAACTGTTTGCCTTGCAGCGGGCGATACGACTGGGCGATGGTGATCATCTGCACCAGTATTTCACCCGCACGCGCGCCATCCGGCGGGGCATCATCGAGGCGGGGCAGGATACCGCCGCGCCGGATTTCGGGCGCATCAAGCCCGGGACGGCAGGAGAATGACACGATGACAGCGACCTTGTTTCAGCGCATGGCCATGGCAATCGGTGTGGCGTTCCTGCTGGGATGGGGTGGCTTTGGGGCGGCGCAGGCCGATATTCGGCCTTTGATGCGCCCTGTTGATGTTGGTGTGACGGCGTCGCTAGGTGCTGTAGGCAGGGTCAAGCCTGATGCGACCACGGCGGTCGTCATGGCATCGCTGGCACCGGATGCGGGTCTTCGGCCGCGCAACCGTCCAAGGGAAGCGTCGGCCCCGCTTGCCGTTGATCCCGTCCTTCTGACCGCTGTGGCGCGGTTGTTCGACATGCCGCAGGATTGGGCGCGTGCGCCTGTCGCCGTGGCCCTACCGTCCGGGGCGATTTCGGTGGCAGAACCCGATCATCCGGGCTGGGAACCCTCCGTTCTTGCACCGCAGTTTCTGGCGGGTGCGGCGGCACGCGCGCCGGTGCTGTCGGTTTCGACATCAGGCATGGCAGTGCCATCCGTGCGCCCGCGTGTGCGGCCCGACGCGGCGGTGGTGGGGCCTGCAGTTATGGCTGTTCCCCTTGCCCGCGCGTTCCGACCCGAGCCGCGCCCCGCCTTGCAGCGGAGCCCAAAGCCCGAGGCAGAGGCCGAAGTGGTGCCTGTCGCCGTGGTGCGGGTTCTTCCCGGCAAGGCAGCCGTGTTTGGCAAGAAGGGGTCGGTCTGCGGTGATCCGTCAATCAAGGGGCAGACGATCGCGCCGATCATCGGGCGGATCAAGGGGTGTGGCGTGCCCGAGGCGGTGATGGTGACCTCCGTATCCGGTGTCATGCTGTCAGAACCCGCCACCATCGACTGCAATACGGCGCGCGCCCTTGACGCCTGGGTGGAACAGGGGCTGCAGCCGCAGTTCGCGAACGACCCGGTGGTGCAGTTGCAGGTCGCGGGGCATTATGTCTGCCGCCCGCGCAACAACATTGCCGGCAACAAGATCAGCGAACACGGGCGCGGCAAGGCCATCGACATTTCCGGCTTTGTGCTGGCCAGCGGCGAGGTTCTGCGGATCGCCACCGACTGGCGAAGCAAGGCTGACGGGCGGCTGATCAAGGCGGCACACAAGGCCGCGTGTGGCGTGTTCAATACAACACTTGGCCCCGGATCGGACGGGTATCACGAAGACCACCTGCATTTCGATACGGCGAGCGGGCGCGGGCCTTACTGCCGCTGATCCGGCGCGGCAGTATGTCGCGAAAACTGTCGGCTTGAAGGCAGTTGAATGCCCGAAGGCGGGATGCTAGTCAGGAATCATGCCACGCTGAGTTGCTGTAATCCTTAACGATTAGGAGTGTTTATGCCCAACATTACATTCAACCGTTCCGTCAACGGCTTTGATCTTTTGTCGTCAAGTGTTCTGGTCGACTTGCAAGATGCGCCTATCATCAAGCGTAGTTCTAATGCCTTGGTCTTTTCCGCAAGTGACACTCAGGATGATCAGTTCAGCTTCATTGGCAGCGGCCTGACCTACCAGCTTCAGGGTGGCGTTGTGGTGGGTGTCTTGACCGGAACCATTTCGCGCGTTCTCTACAACAATCCGGAATTGGGTGATAATTATCTGAACTGGACCGGCCTGAATGTCTCGGCCGCGAAGTTGGCAGACTATGGCTACACCGGAAAATGGGCCGCGCTGAACACGCTTTTGTTTTCGACATCCGACACTTATCGCATGACTGATTCCGCCGATGCCGTGCGCGGTTTTGGTGGCAATGATGTGATTTACGGATTTAACGGCACAGACAGGCTTTACGGCGATGTTGGCAATGACAAGCTGGATGGCGGGGCCGCAAATGACCGGCTGTATGGCAACGATGGCGCCGACACCCTGCTGGGCGGGGCGGGTGCTGACACCTTGACAGGCGGCGCGGGCGCCGATGTGTTTGCCTTTGCCGAAACTGGCAGCGGTAACATCATTACAGACTTTCGCGCCGCTGATGATGCAATGCGTTTTGATGATGCGGTCTTTGACGCCTTTTCCTACACTGGCCAAGTTCGTACCGCTGCTTTCGTACTGGGAACGACCGCAACGGAAAGCGGGGATCGTTTCATCTATCAGCGATCCACCGGGAGCCTGTGGTACGACAGCGATGGTGATGGTGGGTTGAAGAAGATCCTTGTTGCGGAACTTGTCGATGGCACCAGCCTGACGGCGGCAGATCTCTTTATCATCTAGAACCTGCGCATGGAAAGTTGGGGCCGGGTTGTCGTCGAGGTGACTGGGCGACAGCCACGGCTTGCCCTCTTACGACCCAAACCCTATAAGGCGCGCATGATGGTTCAGGGTCTGGAATTCAGCTTGCGAATTACCGGCCCGGTCGGCTGATCCCACACGCGGGTCCGCCACCGGGATTGCCTGCTATTTCCAGCCTGTTCAAAGGATTGCCGCCCCATGTGCGCCGACACCACCCAGACGCCTGATTATTCAGCGACCGTTTTCCTGCCCGAAACCAACTTTCCCATGCGCGCCGGCCTGCCTGCGCGGGAACCGGACTGGCTGGCCCGGTGGGAACGGATCGGCGTTTATGACCGCCTGCGCGAAAAAACAGGGCGCACGCCGTTCACGCTTCACGATGGCCCCCCCTATGCCAACGGGCATCTGCACATCGGCCATGCGCTGAACAAGATGCTGAAGGACATGGTGGTGCGCAGCCAGCAGATGATGGGCCGCGACGCGCGTTATGTCCCCGGCTGGGATTGCCACGGGCTGCCCATCGAATGGAAGATCGAGGAACAGTACCGCGCCAAGGGGCTGAACAAGGACGACGTGGATACGGTTGCCTTCCGTCAGGAATGCCGCAAGTTCGCCGAAGGCTGGGTCGATATCCAGCGCGAAGAGTTCAAGCGTCTGGGCATCACCGGCAACTGGGCCGACCCTTACCTCACGATGGACTACCACGCCGAGGCGGTGATCGCGGCAGAGTTCATGAAGTTCGTGATGAACGGGAGTTTGTATCAGGGCAGCAAGCCAGTGATGTGGTCGCCGGTGGAAAAGACGGCGCTGGCCGAGGCCGAGGTGGAGTATCACGACCACACGAGCCATCAGGTTTGGGTGCGGTTTGGAGTAGTTGCCGCTGACGATTTTGCCGATGCTGGTGCCTGCCTGGATACCGACCTTCTTTCGGCGAGCGTCGTGATCTGGACCACGACGCCGTGGACGATCCCCCAGAACCGCGCCGTGGCTTTCAACCCAGAAATCTCTTACGGCTTGTATGAAATTGCCTCGCCTCCCGCTGATGGGACGATGGCGGCAGGCCAGCGGATACTGATCGCTGACAAGCTGGCGGAACAGGTTCTTGCGGCGGCCAAACTGGATCTGACGACGGTTCGGCGCATGGGTTCAGTTCCGGCCGGCCAATTGCGGGGACTGCACCTGTCGCACCCCTTCCGTGGCATCGAAGGCGGCAATGGCGAGTGGGACTATGACGTCCCCCTCCTCCCCGGCGATCATGTCACCGACGATGCGGGCACGGGGTTTGTGCACACGGCCCCCAGCCATGGCGATGACGACTATCAGCTTGGGCTGAAGTTCGGGTTGCCGATGACCTACAACGTCGAACCCGATGGGTCCTACCGCCCTGATCTGCCCCTGTTCGGGGGGCAGCACATCATTCTGCCCGATGGCAAGGAGGGCCCGGCGAACGTGTCGGTCATCAAGCAACTCGCCTATACCGGTGCGCTGTTTGCCAAGGCGAAACTGAAGCACAGCTATCCGCATTCCTGGCGGTCCAAGGCCCCGGTGATCTATCGCAACACGCCGCAATGGTTTGTCTCCATCGACAAACCGCTGGACGACGGGCTGTCCACCTATGGCGACACGATCCGCCAGCGGGCCCTGAATTCGATCAATCAGTTGGTAACCTGGACACCCGCCACCGGGCGGAACCGTCTGCATTCGATGATCGAGGCGCGCCCTGATTGGGTGCTGTCACGCCAGCGCGCCTGGGGTGTGCCGCTGACCGCTTTTGTAAAAAAGGGCGCAAAGCCGACGGACCCGGATTTCCTGCTGCGCAATGCAGAGGTGAACGCGCGCATCGTTGCGGCGTTCGAGGCGGAAAGTGCGGATGTCTGGTATACGCCGGGTTTCAAGGACCGGGTGCTGTCCGGGCTTGTGGATTCGTCGCAATATGAACAGATTACCGATGTCCTGGACGTCTGGTTCGACAGCGGATCCACCCACGCCTTTGTTCTGCGCGACAGGGCTGATGGGTCGGTTGACGGTTTGGCCGACCTGTATCTGGAAGGCACCGATCAGCATCGCGGGTGGTTCCATTCATCCATGCTGCAGGCCTGCGGAACCAAGGGCCGCGCGCCCTACCGCGGGGTTCTGACCCACGGCTTCACGCTGGACGAAAAGGGCATGAAGATGTCCAAGTCGCTGGGCAACACGACTGCCCCGCAAGAGGTGATCAACGAATACGGGGCCGATATCCTGCGGCTTTGGGTGGCGCAGGCTGACTACACCGTTGACCTGCGGATCGGTAAGGAAATCCTGAAAGGCACGGCAGACAGTTACCGCCGTCTGCGCAACACGATGCGGTTCCTGCTGGGCAACCTTGCCGGGTTCAACGACGCCGAAAAGGTGGCCGTGGCCGACATGCCAGAGGGGGAGCGGTTCATCCTTCACAGGCTTGCCGAACTGGATGCCGAGGTCCGGGACGGATATGCGCGTTATGATTTCCAAGGCGTGTTCACCAAGCTGTTCACCTTTGCCACCACTGATCTGAGTGCGGTGTATTTCGATATCCGCAAGGACACGCTCTATTGCGATCCGGCGGACAGTCTGGCGCGGCGGGCCTGCCGGACGGTTCTGGACATTCTGTTCCACCGCTTGACCACATGGCTTGCGCCGATCCTCGTGTTCACCATGGAAGAGGTTTGGCTGGAGCGTTTTCCGGGCGACATGTCGTCGGTGCACCTGATCGACATGCCTGAAACGCCGAAGTCGTGGCTGGACGAGACGCTGGCCGACAAGTGGAACCGCGTGCGCGAAGTGCGGCGTGTGGTGACGGGTGCCTTGGAGGTGCAGCGCACCGCCAAGGTGATCGGCGCAAGTCTGGAAGCGGCACCCGAGGTGTTCGTGACGCCCGCGATGAAGCAGTTGTTGCAAACGGTGGCCTTTGCCGACCTGTGCATCACGAGCGATATTTCGGTTCTGGACAGTGCACCGCCCGAAGAAGCGTTTACGCTTGCCGATACACCCGATGTGGCCGTGGTGTTCCACCCTGCCCTGGGGCTGAAATGCAACCGCTGCTGGAAGGTGCTGCCTGATGTCGGCACACATGCACATGCGGGTGTCTGTGCCCGCTGTGATGCCGCGCTGTCCTGAACCGGTTTTTGCACGCCCGGCAACTGTCGGGCGCGCAAATTATCCCCTTGCCGGGGGACTGATGCGGGCCTAGCCATGGATCGTTCAAGATCAAAGGCCGCGTGTGACCCTTTCCGTCCTTCTGAGCGTTCTTGCGGCTGCTTTTCTGCACGCGCTGTGGAATGCGATGATCAAGGTCGGCACGTCAAAGACGGGCGGCATGCTGATCCTGTCGATTGCCGAAATTCCCATCGGTCTGGCCGTCGTTCTGTTCCGCCCGGCAATGGACATGGCGGCGGTGCCTTGGGTGATTGCCGCAGGGTGCACCCATTTCGCCTACAAGTTCTTTCTGACGACGGCCTATGAAAAGGGCGATCTGAGCAGGGTGTATCCGATTGCGCGCGGGGCCGCGCCGATGGTTGTGGCATTGGTCGGGGCGATGTTCCTGCCGGATGCGGTAAAGGCGTCGCAGTATGTTGCCATTGCAATCCTGGGCTGCGGCATCCTGCTGATGGCACGCGGGGTTTTTGCGCGGGGCGAGGATCGACGGCTGTTGCCCTTTGCGCTTGGCTCGGCAGCCGCGACGGCGACGTATACCCTGATTGACGGGATGGGTGCCCGCGTGTCGGGGGACGCGGTGGCCTATGTTGCCTGGGTTTTCGTGGCGGACGGGTTGATCTATACCACTGGCATTCTGGCGCTGCGCGGGCGGTCTATCGTGCCGACAGACGGGCGGGCCTGGGTGATGGGCACGGGTGCGGCTGCGGCGTCCTATGGGTCTTATGCGGTGTCGATCTGGGCTATGACGGTTGCGCCCATCGCGCTGGTGGCGGCGCTGCGGGAAACGTCGATCCTGTTTGCCGTCCTGATCGGCTGGCTTGTCTTTGGCGAGCGGATGACGCGTGACAAGGCGATGGCATCGGTGATGATCGTGGCAGGGGTGATCCTGACACGCCTGTAGTCGTCACGGGATGCGGCGTTCTTTTTCAGGCACGATCTGCTGCGCGATCCCCGCCCCGGTGAGGTATAGCGACGTTATGATCAGACCCCAATGCGCCAGACTGCCTTGCGCAAAATCCACCCACGCGGCCCATCCGGCGAAATAGACCCATGCCCCCGACATCCAAAGGTTCAGAAGATGCCAGCGCGGTGTGCGGGTCGGGTGGATGAACTTGAGGTTGGTGAACATGGCTATGGTCAGGAAGATCACGATTGTCAGGATCACAGCCTTGGGCGGATGCAGCGCGAACATGACAAGGACCACCATGTTCCAGCAGGCCGGGAACCCGGCAAAGGACCAGTCCTTGGTTTTCATCCGGGTGTCGCAGAAATAGACGACAGACCCATAAGTGATCACGATGATCGCCGTCCACCCCGTCCACCCCGGAAGAAGCCCTGATTTGAACAGCGCAAAGGCCGGAATGAATACGTAGGTCAGGTAATCGATGATGAGGTCCATCAACTGCCCGTCATAGGTGGGCCAGTTGTGTTTGACATCGAAACGGCGCGCAAGGGGGCCGTCGACACCGTCGACAAGCAGCGCCACGACAAGCCAGAGGAACATCATGTCCCACTTTTCTTCCACGGCAGCGAGCATCGCCAACATGGCAAGAACTGCCCCGGTGGCGGTCAGCAAATGAACAGAAAGGGCTTTCAGGCGCGGTGTCATGGCAGTGTCATCGCCGAAAACGCCGCCTGACGCAACGACTTTGCCCGTCAGGCCCGGGGATGGGCCTTGTCGTAAACTTCCATCAGGCGGGCGGCGTCGACGGCGGTATAGGTCTGCGTCGTGGACAATGACGCATGGCCAAGCAGTTCCTGAATCGCCCGCAGATCGCCGCCCGCCGACAAAAGATGGGTCGCAAACGAATGACGCATCGCATGCGGCGTGGCTGTTGCAGGCAGGCCCAGCGTTGCGCGGGCCTTTTCCATCGCCAGTGCAATCAGGCGGGCGTTAAGCGGGCCACCACGGGTGCCGCGAAACAATGCGCCGTCCCGGTTCAGATCATGCGGGCAAAGCCGGGCATAGCGGGCCACCGCGTCCTGCGCGACAGGCAGCACAGGAACAAGGCGGGTTTTGCCGCCCTTGCCTGTGATGCGCAGAACTGAAGGAAGCGGGAGATCGCGACCTGTGAGGCCGAGTGCTTCGGAAATGCGCAGGCCGCAGGCGTACAGGAGAGTCACGACGGCCTGATCGCGCGCCGAAACCCAATCATCACGCGGCAGTTCGGCCACGCGATCGATCATGTCCCGTGCTGCATCCTCGGCAAGGGGCCGGGGCAGTTTGCGTTGATACTTCGGCGCGCGGGCGGACAAAACGGCGGTGGCATCGCCACCCTGCCTGTCGGCCAGCCAGCCGGTGAAATTCTTGACCGCCGACAAGGCCCGCGCCAGCGACCGGGCGCTGACGCCGCGGCCGCGTTCATGCGCCATCCACGCCCGCATGTCGGTGAGCGGGACAGTCACGACAGTCTGTGTGCCAAAGGTGCCGCCGTGATGTTGGGCCAGAAAGGCAAGGTAGCCGCCGACGTCCGTTGCATAGGCCTTGACCGTGTGATCAGCGGCCCCGTTGATCGCGCGCAGATGGGTCAGCCAAATCTGCATCGCATCGCGTACCGATGGCGACAGTGCCAGCGTCATGCCAGCCAGCGGCGCAATGTGCGTTCAAACACGCCCGCGAAATGCAAAAGAAGGTCGGTGCCGTAGGCGGATTTGAACTGATGCGGATCGACCGCCCCCATGGCCAGCAGGGCGGGCAACCTGCCGGGGCCAAGGTCAAGCGGCATCAGCGCCTCGGACCGGATCGGGCGCTCACAACCCAGATACACCGCTGCAGACTGCTTTGGCGCACGGCGCAAATTGACGGGCTTGGCCGCCGTGGCGCGCGGACCGGCGGTATAGGCGGCGACAAAACCGGGTTCCGCCACACAGAGCACATCACCCAACCGTCGCAACGCCGGGTCATCGCCGGTTTGCACAGTTTCCAGCACAAGGCGGATGCAATCGACACGCAGGATCGCCGCAACTTCGCCTGACAGCGATTTCAGGAATTCTTCAAAAGTCAGATGGTCCAGCAAACACAGGATGGCGCGGTGCACCTGATTGGTTCCCGCCAGATTGTCATAGGCGGCGGCGATCACTGTGCGGTGCGTGTCTTCGAGCCGGTCAAGCCGGTCTTCCAGCCGTTCCATCGCGATGCCACGCAGATCGACGATGTTGCTGCCCATTGACCGCTCATTCGCCTCGATCAAGGCGCGCATCACGTCGCGGTCATCGAGAATCGCTTCGGGTTCCGCCAAAAGACGGTCACGCAGGTCTTGATCGATCATGTGCCGTTACTGCCCGTGTTCTTTGTTTTGGGGCAGTATACACAAGATTTGGCACAGGTCACGCGGCACTGTGAAGGCCGGGTCAGCGGGATGCTGTCATGGAATCTTCGTCTTGGTTGAGGGCGGATGTTACAATTCCGCTTTACGTCCCGGTCAACGGATCGGGGGTGTCGCATGCTGCAAGTGAACATGGTGACGCGGTTGTTCGGCGCGAAGGCGGCGGTGGACCGGGCGAGCTTTACCGTCGACGGGGCGGCGTTCGTGGGCATTATCGGGCGGTCTGGCGCGGGCAAATCCACCTTGCTGCGGATGATGAACCGGCTTGTACCCGCCACGTCGGGCGAGATTCTTGTTGATGGCCGCAATGTGTTGGCCCTGAACGGGGCCGAGGCGCGGGCGTGGCAAAGCCAGTGCGCGATGATCTTTCAGCAGTTCAATCTTGTGCCGCGGATGGATGTTGTGTCCAACGTCCTGCACGGCATCCTGAACCGGCGCGGCACGTTGCAGACCATGCTGAACCTGTGGCCACGGGCCGACATCCTGCGGGCCATTGAGATACTGGACCGCCTTGGCATCGTTGAACAGGCCGGGAAACGGGCCGAGGCCCTGTCGGGCGGGCAACAGCAGCGCGTGGCCATTGCGCGGGCGTTGATGCAGGACCCACGGGTCATTCTGGCCGATGAACCGATTGCCAGCCTTGACCCGATGAATGCGCAGGTCGTGATGGATACGCTGCGCCGGATCAACGTCGAAGACGGGCGCATGGTGATTGCCAATCTGCATACACTCGACACCGCACGGCGCTATTGCGACCGGGTCATCGGCATGCGCGACGGGCGCATCGTGTTCGACGGCACGCCGGCGCAGCTTTCGACCGGCGTCGCGCGCGACATCTATGGCGCGGACGACACGTTCAACGAGGCCGCAACCTCGACCAGCATTCCGCAGCACGAAGGGCCTGACCGCACCTATGCGGATGCCATGCTGCACTGAGTTTCCCCGGCCCTGTTCTGCAGGGCCATAACCCATGGAGTTGCCATGAAGACGCTGCTTATCACACTTGCTGCCACAACTGCGCTGTCGGGTGCCGTACAGGCACAGGACATTACCGGGTTCAACATTGGTATCCTTGGCGGCGAAAACGCGCAGGATCGCTTGACATCCAACGAATGCTTCCGCGTCAAGGTGGAAGAGGCGCTGGGCGTTCCCGTCAAGGTGTTCACCCCGGCGGATTACGACGGCGTCATTCAGGGCCTGTTGGGCGGGACGATCGACTATGCATGGCTCGGCGCATCGGCCTATGCCAAGGTCTATCTGACCGACCCCGAAGCCGTTGACCTGAAGCTGACCAAGCAGAACGCCGATGGATCGACGGGCTATTACTCCATCGGGTTTGCGCGCAAGGACTCGGGCATCACCTCGATGGACGACGCCAAGGGCAAGGTCTTTGCCTTTGCCGACCCGAACTCCGCCTCGGGCTATCTGGTTCCGGCGGCGGAACTGTCGGGCAAATACGGCACGCTGGACGCCTATTTCAAGGAAGTGAAGATGTCAGGCGGACACGAGCAGACGATTGTCGGCGTGGCCAATGGCGACTTTGAGGCGGGCGTGTCCTGGGCGGACGGGCTTGGCAACTGGGAAGACGGATACACCGTCGGCGCGTTTCGCAAGGCGGCGGATGCGGGTCTTGTCGACATGAATGACCTTGTGGAAATCTGGCGCTCGTCGCTGATCCCCGAAGGCCCGATGGTCCTGCGCAAGGCGCTGCCGCAAGAGGTGAAGGACAAGGTTACGCAGTTGACCGCCGATCTGTGGGAAACCGATCCGGAATGTGCACGCGGAATGGCCGCCGGGGACGCCAAGGATTTCATTCCTGTCGAACAGTCGGCCTATGACGGCATCCTTGCCGCCCGCAAACTGCAGGAAGGCATGTAATTTCAGCACTGTCTGGCCGGGCCTGTCACAGGGCCCGGCCTATTGCTGACTGCCTTGCGCGCATCACCTCGGGGGACGGATGGTCGATATTTCTTTCGGGCCGGAACAGGGCAAGCGTCCTGACAGTGCGGATACGCGTGCTGTTTATCTGGAGATGGTGCGCCGCAAACGGATGTACGGCGGGATGCTGGTCGTTTTGTTTGTGGCGATGATGTCGTCAGGGCTTTTGCTGGCCGAAGATCGCAATGCCGGTGGTTTCTGGAACGGCGTGCCGATGCTTTTGGACTTTCCGACCGAAGTGTTGTCGGAGGCCTGGACCAACCGCGCGAACCTTCCGGGGTTGATCATTGAACATGTGCCGTCGCTGATCGAGACGATCAACATTGCGGCGGTGTCCACGTTGCTGGGCGGGTTGGGGGCGGTTCTTCTGTCGCTTTTGGCGACCCGCGGGCTTGCGCGGTGGCCGCGTCTGATTCCGGTGTTCCGGCGCAGTCTGGATGCTTTGCGGGCGGTGCCCGAAATTGTGATTGCACTGGTCCTGATCTTCATTCTTGGCGGTGGTCCGGTGCCGGCCGTCATCGCCATTTCGCTGCACACGGCGGGGGCGCTGGGCAAGCTGTTTTCCGAAGTGGCCGAAAACGCCGATCTTAAACCTGTGGAGGGGCTGGCCTCGGTCGGGGCGTCGTGGGGGCAACGGATGTGGCTGGGCGTGCTGCCACAGGTGGCCCCGAACTGGTTGAGTTATGCCTTGCTGCGGTTTGAAATCAACATCCGGGCCAGCGCCATTTTGGGCTTTGTCGGCGAAGGCGGCATCGGCCACGATCTGAAGATCGCGATGCAATGGGGGCAGGGTCGCTATGACAAGGTCGTGGCCATTTTCCTGCTACTGTTCCTGACCATCGTGGTGATCGACCGTCTGTCTGACCATGTGCGAAACCGACTTGTTAAGGGGCGCGCGACATGACGGCCTATCCAGCTGCCACGGTTCCCATTCTGGCGCGTATGGCGGCAAGGCGGCGCTTTGCCATCGCGGTGCCCGCAGTTGTTCTGGCCTATCTTGTCTATGCTGCGATCAGCTTTGATCTGGCGGGTCTGGCCGGGCGGGCGCGGTGGGACAATGCCGCCACACTGCTGTCGGACTTCTGGTCGTACAAGACGCACGTTACCCGCGACAACCGATCGGGCACAGTCGACGTGGTGATCGAGGGCGAGGCGAAGGGCAAGTATCCTGCGGGCACGTCCCCTGACTGGGTCACAATCACGGATGCGGTGACAACCATTGATCTTGGGGCAGGTCATGTGGTGACCTATGACGCCGTGGGGGCGCGGTATGTCGTGCCGGGCTATGGCGCCATCGACATTCATCCCGAAGGCGGCAAGCCGGTCTTGCAGGCACCGCTGCCATTGCCCGACTGGATCAGCGTGTCCGACAACAAGGTATCGGTCACGACAGATGCGGGGCGGTTCAGCTATTCCCGGTCCAAGGTCGAAACCTTTCGGTATCAGCCGGGGTGGGAATTGTTCTTCTTTACCCTCGACAGCCCGTTCCACGGCAAAGGCCCACTGGACCTTGCCCGTCTGGCCTTGTGGCAGGACAGGGTTGATCCGGCGCAGTCCAATATCGGTTACATGGCGTCGGAGTTCTGGACCAACAAGATGTGGCGTCATGGCGATGTGATCTGGGCGATTTTCGAGACGCTGCTGATGGCGTTTCTGGGTACCATGCTAGGGGCGATGATTGCGCTGCCGCTTGCCTTTGTCGCCGCGTCGAACTTCATGCCGCTGCGCAGCGTCCGGTTTGCCCTGCGCCGGGTGTTCGATTTCATCCGGGGCGTGGACGGGTTGATCTGGACGATCATTCTGTCGCGGGCTTTTGGCCCCGGCCCGATGACGGGAGCGTTGGCGATTTTCCTGACCGACACCGGGTCATTCGGCAAACTGTTCTCGGAAGCCTTGGAAAACATCGATGACAGGCAGGTGGAGGGCGTGGCTTCGACAGGGGCCAACAGTCTGCAGCGGGCGCGGTTCGGTGTGATCCCGCAGATTACCCCGGTGTTGATAAGCCAGGTGCTGTATCACCTTGAATCGAACACGCGATCCGCCACAGTGATCGGGGCCATTGTGGGCGGGGGTATCGGGTTGCTGCTGACGCAGGCAATTCAGACGCAGAAGGATTGGGAAGAAGTCGCATATTACATGGTGCTGATCGTGCTGATGGTGATGGTCATGGATACGCTGTCAGGCTGGATCCGCCGCAAGCTGATCAAGGGTGAATGATGTGACCCACCTTTCCGCGACCACACCGTTGATCCACGCCGACTGCCTTATCGTCAACGCCAGCTTTGGCGGGTGGTGCGAGGTGGGGCAGGGCAGCCGCGTGCTTAATTCGACGTTCGGGGATTATGCCTATTGCGACCGTCTGTCCGATATCGCCAACACGACGGTGGGCCGGTTCGCCAACATTGCCGCGCTGACGCGGATCGGCCCGACCGACCATCCCTATGCGCATGCGTCGATGCATCATTTCATGTATCGGTCTTCGTATTATTGGGATGATGCCGAAGATGACGCCGATCATTTCGCCGCCCGCGCGGCGCGTCGGACGGTGATTGGGCCGGACACGCGGATTGGTCACGGTGCGATCATCAAGCCGGATGTGACGCTTGGTGCCGGGTGCATCGTGGCGTCCGGGGCGGTGGTGACCAAGGATGTGCCACCGTATATGATCGTGGCAGGCCTTCCGGCAACACCGCTGCGGCCGCGCTTTGCGGCAGGTATTGCAGACAGGCTTATGGCGTTGGCGTGGTGGGACTGGGATCATGCGCGTTTGCGCGCAGCACTGGAAGATTTCCGCAGCCTGCGGGCCGAGGCGTTTCTGGAACGGTACAGCGGTTGACGGGCTTCAGTCTGGTGTGACCGTCAGTGTCACCCGATCACCGGCGAACCATGTGGTTCCGTATTCGACGGGCGTTCCGTCTGCATCGACGTTGACGGCAACCGACCGTAAGATGGGGGCCGATACCGCCACCTGCAGGGCAAGCGCCAGCAGCGGATCGGCGAGTTTGGCCGTCAGGCGGGTTTCGGCGCGGGTGTAATCGGTCAGACCGCAGGCCGCCAATGCGGCGGTGATAGACCCGGTTTCGCCCATCATCTTTGGAAGGTCGGGAAAGCGGGCAGCCGGGAAAACCGATCGAAAGGCAGCAAGTGGTTGGCCATCGGCAAGCGAGATGCCTTCAACGACGTGAACCGCAGCGTCCTGCGCAAGTCGAAGCGCCTCGGCCTCCTTCAGGGTCGCGGGGCGGGTTTCGATGCGGTTGACGCGGCGGGACGGGGTTCGCCCGCCTGCCATGATGTTCTGGAAGAACCGGACGCGGCGGCCCAGCGGATAATCGGTTGGCCGTGCCGTGACGAAAACCCCCGCGCCGCGGCGGGATTGAACGATACCCCGGGCCGCAAGGTCGGCAAGGGCGTGGCGGATCGTGTGGCGGTTGACACCAAAGCGGGCGGCAAGCGCTGCCTCGGTCGGCAATTTCGTTCCGGGCGGATAAAGCCCGGCCGAGATTTCGTTTCGCAGGGTTTCGGCAATGCAGGTGAACAGGGCCAAGGCAGGTTCCGTCATGAAAGTTTCACAAGCCCGTCGTTGCAGGCGGGGTGGAGGTCACAGTATAACTTGTATAGTTGTATAGTTCGACGCAGGGGTTCGCAAGATGGATGGGGCGCAGATGAGCAGGTCGGTCGACCAGACCCGCGCGGGGTGGATGTCGGTTCTGGCCAAGGCTGCGCCGCAGCGCGTGGCGGCCCTGATGCCAGCTGTACCTGAGCACATTTTTCTGCGGCCGCCGGAGGTCGGGGCGGTGATGGTCCGGGGCCGCATCGGTGGCACGGGCGCGCAGTTCAATCTGGGCGAGATGACCGTGACCCGCGCCTCGGTCCGGCTGGCAGACGGGACAGTTGGGCATGCCTGGGTGCAGGGCCGTGACAAGGGCCATGCGGTGCGCGCAGCCGTTGCAGATGCGCTGATGCAGACTGACGCGCGGTATCTGGTACAGACGGATGTGCTTGATGTGCTTGCCCATGAGGCTGCGGTGGCACGCCAGTTGCGCGCGGGCAAGGCTGCGGCCACGAAGGTGGATTTCTTTACCATGGTCAGAGGAGAGGACCAATGACACCGCATGCCCTGACCGGCGGGTTCGACCGGCCCCCCCATCAGTCGGCGCGGGCGTTTCGGGCCGTGCTGGAGGCGATGGCGCGACCGGGGACGATCAGGGATGTGGAAGGCGCCTTGCCGCCCCTGCCCCTATCGATCGCCGCGGGCGTGGCAATGCTGATGCTGGCCGATACCACAACGCCCCTGCATCTGGCGGGCGATGTCGACTGTGCCGATGTGCGCGGCTGGGTCGCTTTTCATGTCGGATCGCCATTGGTGACGGCCGAAGACGCGGTCTTTGCGGTGGGCACGTGGGACAACCTTTGCCCCGTCGCGCGTTTTGGGGTGGGGGCGGCGGACTATCCTGACAGGTCGGCCACCCTGATCGTCGAGGTTGATCTTCTTGAGAACGATGGCCCTGTTCTGACGGGGCCCGGAATTGAGTCCATGGCGCGGTTGCGCCTGCCCGAAACGGCAGCCTTTGTGGCCAACCGGGCGCTGTTCCCGCTTGGCTTTGACTGCCTGTTCACCTGTGGGTCACGGCTTGCCGGGCTGCCTCGATCAACCCGCGTGGGGGAAGCCTGATGTATGTCGCCGTAAAGGGTGGCGAACGCGCCATCGACAACGCCCATGCGTGGCTTGCCGAGGAACGGCGGGGCGACACGTCGGTGGCCGAGTTGACGATCGCGCAGATCCGCCAGCAGCTTCGCCTGGCGGTGAACCGCGTGATGGCCGAGGGGTCGCTGTACGACCCCGATCTTGCGGCGCTGGCCATCAAGCAGTCACGCGGTGATCTGATCGAGGCGGTGTTCCTGATCCGCGCCTACCGGACCACCCTGCCGCGTCTGGGCGCATCGAACCCGGTTGATACAGGGGAAATGACGCTCGACAGGCGCATTTCGGCAACGTTCAAGGATCTGCCGGGCGGGCAGATCCTTGGCCCGACGTTTGACTACACGCATCGCCTTTTGGATTTCAAACTGGCCGCCGAAACTGATGTCCCACCTGCAGCCGCGACTGCGCCTGCGATGTCTGGCAAGGTGGCGCATGTGACCGAGTTTCTGAACCGTGACGGTCTGATCGAAGAGGCCACACCGTCGGACACCACGCCCGGCGATCTGACGCGCGATCCGCTGGAGCTTCCCGCCGACCGCGCGCTGCGCCTGCAGGCGCTCACTCGGGGGGACGAGGGGTTCGTCTTGTCGATGGCCTATTCCACGCAGCGCGGCTATGGCCGCACGCACGCCTTTGTCGGCGAATTGCGCATCGGATCAGTGGCGGTTGAAGTGGACATTCCCGAGTTGGGCTTCGCTGTCGAAATTGGCGAGATGGAGCTGACCGAGTGCGAAACAGTCAACCAGTTCAAGGGTTCGAAAACCGAACCGCCGCAATTCACGCGGGGTTACGGGCTGGTCATGGGGCAAAGCGAACGCAAGGCCATCGCGATGAGCCTTGTGGACCGCGCCCTGCGCTGGAAGGAACTGGGCGAAGACTTTGTCGGTGCCCCCGCGCAGGACGAGGAATTTGTTCTGTCGCACTGTGACAACATTCAGGCGACGGGGTTTCTCGAACATATCAAGCTGCCGCATTATGTGGATTTTCAGGCCGAGCTTGAAATGGTCCGCCGCCTGCGTGCCGAAGCGCAAAACCTGCAGGAGGCCCCAGAATGATAGCTGATCGCACGCTTTTGCAGGATGAAACCGACGACCTTTGTTCAACGGGGCAGGCCTACAACTTTGCCTATCTTGACGAACAGACAAAGCGGATGATCCGGCGCGCGATCCTGAAGGGGATCGCCGTGCCGGGTTATCAGGTGCCCTTTGCCAGCCGCGAAATGCCGATGCCTTACGGTTGGGGTACCGGCGGGGTGCAGGTGACGGCCGCCTGTCTGGTGCCAGAAGACCGGCTGAAGGTGATCGATCAGGGGGCGGATGACACGACCAATGCCGTGAGCATCCGCAAATTCTTTGCCCGCACGGCGGGGGTTGCCGTGACCGAAGCGACGGAAGACGCCACGATCATCCAGACGCGCCACAGGATTCCCGAAACGCCCCTGCGTGCGGGCCAAATACTGGTCTATCAGGTGCCCATTCCCGAACCCCTGCGGTTTCTGGAACCGCGCGAGACGGAAACACGCAAGATGCACGAGCTTGAGGAATACGGGCTGATGCATGTGAAGCTTTACGAAGACATCGCGCGCCACGGGCAGATTGCGACGTCCTACGCTTATCCGGTCAAGGTTGAAGGGCGCTATGTCATGGATCCGTCGCCGATCCCGAAATTCGACAACCCCAAACTGGGTGGCAACCCGGCCATTCAGCTTTTCGGGGCCGGGCGGGAACAGCGCATCTATGCGCTGCCGCCTTTCACCGATGTGGTCAGTCTGGATTTCGATGATCATCCATTTGTGGCAACCAAGGCACCGCACGATTGCGATTTGTGCGGGGCGGGCGACACCTATCTGGACGAGGTGATCACCGACGATCAGGGAAACCGCATGTATGTCTGTTCCGACACGGATTTCTGCGGTGGCAGGCGGGCGGCGGGGCACGTCGGGCGGCTTGGTTTGGCAGAGGGGCTGGCATGATGGCGCAGGTGCAGCAGATTGCCGACGACCGCCCTTTGCTGTCGGTGCAGGGTCTGACGAAACGATATGGCAACCGCATCGGATGTGGGGATGTGACCTTTGACCTTTATCCCGGCGAAGTGCTGGGCATTGTCGGGGAAAGCGGTTCGGGTAAATCGACGCTGCTGTCCTGCCTTGCAGGCCATCTGCAGCCGGATGCGGGGTTGCTGCAATACGATGGCCGGGACGTCTCGACCATGGCAGAAACCGAACGTCGCAGGCTGGGCCGGACGGATTGGGCCTATGTTCACCAGAACCCGCGCGACGGGTTGCGGATGGGGGTCAGCGCCGGTGGCAACGTTGGCGAAAGGCTGATGGCGGTGGGCGCACGACATTATGGCGACATCCGCGGCAAGGCCGTCGATTGGCTGGGCCGTGTGGAAATTGCGCCTGACCGCATCGACGACCGGCCAAGTGCTTTTTCCGGCGGGATGCAGCAAAGACTGCAAATTGCGCGCAATCTGGTGACGGGGCCAAGGCTTGTGTTCATGGACGAACCCACTGGCGGGCTTGACGTTTCCGTGCAGGCGCGGCTTCTGGATCTGTTGCGCGGGCTGGTCCGTGATCTGGGCCTGTCCGTCGTCATCGTCACGCATGATCTGGCCGTGGTGCGGCTTTTGGCGCACAGGTTGATGGTGATGAAATCGGGCCGCGTGGTGGAACAGGGGCTGACGGATCAGGTGCTGGACGATCCGCAACATGCCTATACACAACTCCTCGTTTCTTCTGTCTTGCAGGTATAGACCCATGATTCGCATCGATAACCTTTCCAAGTCATTCACACTGCACAATCAGGGCGGCACGGTGATCCCGGTGATGGCGGGTGCCGACCTGACTGTGGCGGCGGGGGAATGTGTCGGGTTCACAGGCCGGTCAGGGGCGGGTAAATCGACGCTGATGCGCATGGTCTATGGCAATTATCTGGTGGCAGGCGGGCATCTGTTCGTGGGCGATCTTGATGTTGCGACTGCATCGCCGCGCGCGATCATTGCGCTGCGTCGGCAGACGCTTGGCTATGTGTCGCAGTTCCTGCGGGTGGTGCCCCGTGTTCCCACGATTGACGTGGTTGCCGAGCCTTTGCTGGCGCTGGGCGTGCACCCGGACCTGGCGCGCGGGCGGGCGGCGGATCTTCTGGCACGGCTGAACCTTCCCGAACGCCTGTGGGGTTTGTCGCCGACCACGTTTTCGGGCGGCGAACAGCAACGCGTGAACATCGCGCGGGGCTTTGCACACGACTATCCGGCACTTCTTCTGGATGAGCCGACGGCGAGCCTTGATCCCGCAAACCGGGATGTCGTGCTGACGCTGATCGAAGAGGCAAAGGCACGGGGGGCGGCGATCTTGGGCATCTTTCATGATGAAGGCGCGCGGGCGCGTGTCTGCGACCGTGTGATCGATGTGGCAAGTTTTGCCGCGGGGATGGCGGCATGATCTTTGCCGTGGTTGGCCCGTCAGGTGCGGGGAAGGATACCCTGATCGCGGGGGCGGTCGCGTCGCACCCCCGCCTGCATCTTGCGCGCCGGGTGATCACCCGCCCCGCCGACGCCGGGGGCGAGGATTTCGAGGGTGTGAATGAGGCAGAGTTTGCGCTGCGCAAGGCGCGCGGCGACTTTGCGCTTCACTGGCAGGCGCACGGACTTTGCTATGGCATACCGCGTGCCGAGGTAGAGCGGGACGGTGATATCGTTTTCAACGGAAGCCGGGCGGCGCTGGTCGCGGCGGCGGATGTGTTTCCCCACCTGCGGGTCATCATTGTCACCGCCCCCGATGCCGTTCTTGCCGCGCGACTTGCCGCGCGCGGGAGGGAGGATGAGGCGGATATTCGGACCCGGCTTGCACGGGCGGGTTTCGCGCTGCCCGGCACAATACAGGCGGCGACTGTGGTCAATGACGGCACTGTCGATCAGGGCGTCAAGCGGCTATTGGAAGCCTTGCAGAACACAGGACACACCCGATGACGCAAACCATTCTTGCCAACGCCTTGATCGTGCTGCCGGGCGGCACCCTGAAAGGGCAGGTTCGCCTTATTGACGGTGTCATCGCAGACATTGCCGAAGGCAATGGCGTGCCGCCCGGGGCCGTGGATTGTGAAGGCGATCTGGTGATGCCGGGGCTGGTGGAGCTTCATACCGACAATCTGGAGCGCCATATCGAACCGCGCCCCAAGGTCAACTGGCCCCATGCGGCGGCGATCATTGCGCATGACGCGGAACTGGCATCGGTGGGTATCACCACCGTGTTCGACGCCTTGCGTGTCGGGTCGGTCACGTCGAATACCAAGGCCGACTACGGTGAATATGCGCGGGCACTGGCTAACGAAATCCTTGAGTTGCGGAACGCCGGCGCGCTGCGGATCAGCCATTTCCTGCATCTGCGCGCGGAAGTCTGTTCGGAAACGCTGATCCCGGAACTGGACAAGTTCGGCCCCGATGACCGGATCGGGATTGTCAGCCTGATGGACCATACCCCCGGCGCGCGGCAATTTCGCGATATCACGCAGCTTCGCCATTATGTCACCGGCAAGCACGGCATCAGCCCGGCGGAATTCGAAGACCATATTGCCGGGCAAAAGGCGTTGTCCGCCCGCGTTGGCCCGGCCCATGTGGCGGCGGCTGTGGCTGCGGCGCGGCGCTATGGTGCGGTGTTGGCGAGCCATGATGACACCGAAGTTGCCCATGTCGAACAGTCTGCCCGCCACGGCGCGCATTTCGCCGAATTTCCCACCACGCTGGAGGCCGCGCAGGCCTGTGTCGATCAGGGCATCAAGGTGATGATGGGCGGACCGAACCTGATCAGGGGGGGCAGCCATTCGGGCAACGTCGCAGCGCGGGACTTGGCCGAGGCGGGGCTTCTTGACATTGTGTCGTCCGACTATGTGCCGTCGTCGCTGCTGTCATCGGCGCTGATGCTGGGCGATTTGTGGGGCGACATGGCGCGCGGTATCGCGACTGTCACCACAGCCCCGGCCCGCGCCGCCGGGTTGGCAGACCGGGGGCAAATCGCGGCAGGGGCGCGCGCCGATCTGATCCGCGTTGCGCGGTTGGGTGCGACGGGGGCGGTGCGCGGCGTCTGGGTGCAGGGCAGGCGGGTCGGCTGACCCGCCGCTGTGGGGTCAGATGATCTTCTGGCCGGTCTGCGCCCAATCTTTCATGAACTGTTCCAGCCCCCTGTCGGTTAGAACGTGGCTGGCCAAACTTTTGATCACTGCTGGCGGGGCGGTCACGACATCGGCCCCGATCAGGGCGCAATCCTTGACGTGGTTTGCGGTGCGGATCGAGGCGGCAAGGATCTGGGTCTTGAAATCATAGTTGTCATAGATCGTGCGAATGTCGCCGATCAGGTCAAGCCCGTCGATGTTGATGTCGTCAAGCCGCCCAACAAAAGGTGAGATGTAGGTAGCCCCGGCCTTGGCCGCGATCAGCGCCTGATTTGCACTGAAACACAGGGTCACGTTCACCATGAAGCCATCATCGCTCAGCGTCTTGCAGGTTTTCAGGCCGTCCCATGTCAGCGGCACCTTGACCACGATGTTCGTCGCAATTTCGGCCAGCTTGCGGCCTTCGGCGATCATGTCTTCGGCCTTGAGCGCCACCACCTCCGCAGAAACGGGGCCTGACACGATCGAACAGATTTCGCGCGTCACTTCAACAATGTTGCGCCCTGACTTGAGGATCAGAGAGGGGTTGGTCGTGACCCCATCGACCATGCCAAGGTCGTTCAGTTCGGCAATAGCCGCGACATCGGCGGTATCAACAAAGAATTTCATCAGTCGCATCCTTACTGGTCGGTCGGGTTTCAGGCTGATAATAGCGCAAAGATCATCCGGGCGAAAGGCAAAGGGGCGCGAGTGCAAGACACTTTGGCGGCAGATTTCTATCCCGAAGGCGCATTGATCGGGGTTCTGACGACCGAACCGCTTGGCCGCGTGCTGGACTACAAGGCGGGTGAGGGCGGTGTCTTTCTGGGCGCTTACGTCGAAGTTCCGCTGGGGCCACGGCGGGTGTTGGGCGTGGTCTGGGGGCCGGGGCGCGGCGATTTCGACCCGGCGAAAATTCGCACGATATCGCGCGTTCTGGACGTGGCACCAATGCGCGACGAATTGCGCGCCTTTCTGGGCCGCGCCGCCGATTACACCCTGACGCCACTTGGCGCGATGCTGCGGCTGGCCACCCGCGCGCCAGGACTGGGCGAGCCGCCGTCGATGCGGCGCATCTACCGGTTGGGCGGGGCCGAGCCTGACCGCATGACCGACGCGCGGGCGCGGGTTCTTGATGCTTTGGCGGCGTTTGGGGGCGCTGCGGTGACGCTTGGTGAACTGGCCGCCGAAGCCGGGGTTGGTGCGGGCGTGATCAAGGGGTTGGTGGCGTCCGGTGCGGTGATCGAGGGTGATGCGCCGCGCGATCTGCCCTTTCCCCGGCTGGACACCACCCGCAGGGCCGATCTGCAGGGTGATCAGATTGCCGCAGGTGATGCGCTGGTGGCCAGCGTGGCGATGGGCGGATTCGCGGCGACGCTGTTGAAGGGCGTCACCGGTTCGGGCAAGACCGAGGTGTATCTGGAGGCTGTTGCCGAATGTCTGCGCGCCGGGCGGCAGGCGCTTGTCCTGCTGCCGGAAATTGCATTGACGGGCGAGTTTCTGGCCCGGGTGGAGGCGCGGTTCGGGGCCTTGCCTGCGGAATGGCATTCGGGCGTGACCATGACGGAACGCCGCCGCGTGTGGCGCATGGTGGCGGGCGGGCATGCGCAGCTTGTGGTCGGCGCGCGGTCAGCACTGTTTTTGCCGTTTCAGGAACTGGGGCTGATCGTCGTCGATGAAGAACATGACACGTCCTACAAGCAGGAAGACGGTGTGTTGTACCATGCGCGCGACATGGCCGTGCTGCGGGCGGCGATCACGGGGTGTGCCGTTGTGCTCGCATCGGCCACGCCTTCGCTTGAAACTTGGGCCAACGTGGAGGCGGGAAAATATGCGCGTCTTGATCTGGGGGCGCGGTTCGGCGCGGCCGAGATGCCGGATCTGCGCGCCATCGACATGCGGGGCGAGAAACTGGCCAACAACCGGTGGATGTCGGACACGCTGGCCGGGGCCGTCCGGTTGCGGGTGGCGGCGGGCGAACAGGCCCTGTTGTTCCTGAACCGGCGCGGTTTTGCCCCGGTGACGCTGTGCCGGGCCTGCGGGCATCAGGTGGGTTGTGACGATTGCGACGCACGGATGGTTGAACACCGTTTTCTGAAGCGGCTTGTCTGCCATCAGTGCGGTGCGACGAAACCCGTGCCCGTGGCCTGCCCCGCCTGCCGGGTAGAGGGGCGGATGGCCCCGGTTGGCCCCGGTGTCGAACGGCTTGCCGAAGAAGTGGCGGCCCTGTTTCCTGACGCGCGGGTGGCTGTGCTGTCGTCCGATCTGTTCGGATCGGCGCGGGCTTTGAAAGAGCAGATCACGGCCATCGCGCAGGGCGGGGCCGATATCATCATCGGCACGCAGATCGTGGCCAAGGGGCACAACTTTCCGCTGTTGACGCTTGTCGGGGTGATCGACGCGGACCTTGGCCTGCAGGGGTCGGACCTGCGGGCGGCAGAGCGCACGTTTCAATTGATGCGGCAGGTGTCTGGCCGTGCGGGCCGCACCGCCGAACGGCGGGGGGTTGCCTTGCTGCAGACCCATCAGCCCGAACACCCGGTGATCCGGGCCATTCTGGGCGGCGACGAAGAGGCGTTCTGGCGCGCCGAGGCGGCGGAGCGCAGGCTGGCCGGGGTGCCCCCTTACGGCCGCATGGCGGCGATCATTCTGTCAGGGCCGGACGTGGCGAAGGTTTTCGATCTTGGTGCGGAACTGGCGCGGCGTGATGAACCCCTGCGCCGGATCGGCGCACAGGTGTTCGGCCCCGCCCCGGCCCCCATCGCCCGGGTACGTGGCAGGCATCGCGTGCGCCTGCTGGTCAAGGCGGAAAAGAATGCCCCCCTGCAGGCGGCGCTTGCGGCTTGGGTCGGGCAGTTCAAGGTGCCGGGTGCGCTGCGGCTTGCCATCGACATCGATCCGCAGAGTTTTCTATAGCGCCCCCGCCTTGCCCGCACGACTTGACCGCGGGCCGCCCTGCGCCTATCGCCGGGGCTGACGCAAGACAGGACGCGACGATGACCACTTATACCGCCTTGACCACCATTCCCGGCGAAGACCTTGCCAATCAGCTTGCCGCCGCGATTGAAAAGATGGTCCCCGCACCCGTTGGGGTTGGCGTGTTCGAAATCGAAGACGACTCTGGTTTGTGGGAAATCGGCGCGTATTTCGTCGGGCCACCGAACGAGGCTGTGCTGGACGTGTTGGCCATGGCCATGGGGGCCAAGCCATTCGTTGTATCGGAACTGCCTGAAATCGATTGGGTCGCCAAGGTGCGCCGTGAATTGTCGCCTGTCGATGCGGGGCGGTTCTTTGTCTATGGCAGCCATGATGCCGACAAGGTGCCCGAAGGCCGAGTCGCCTTGCAGATCGAGGCGACGGTGGCGTTCGGCACGGGTCACCATGGCACCACGCTGGGTTGCCTGCGCGCGTTTGACCGGCTGCTGGATCAGGGGTTTCGTCCGACCAATGTGGCGGACATTGGCTGCGGCACAGCGGTGCTGGCGCTGGCTGCGGCGGCGACATTGCCCGATGCCGCTATTCTGGCGAGCGACATCGATATGGTCGCAGTCGATGTGGCCCGCGCCAATGTCGCGATCAACGGGCTGCAAGGGTGCGTGACCTGTCTGGAGGCCGCCGGGTTCAGCCATCCGACGATTGCCGCAGCGGCACCGTTCGATCTGGTGTTTGCCAACATCCTGAAGGGCCCATTGATCGAACTTGCGCCTGACATGGCGCGCCATATGGCACAGGCCGGGTTGGTGATATTGTCAGGCCTTCTGGTGGTTCAGGCCGACAGCATCATCGCGGCCTATGCGAAGGTCGGTTTCGTCCTCCAATCACGTGAAGATCTTGGGGAATGGTCTGCTTTGGTGCTGTCCCGCACCTGACGCCGCGCCTTAATGGGGACACATTTCAGCCATACCTTCGACCCCGTTCAAACGCGGGAATCAGGAGCGTGGCTATGAAAGACCCGAACATGGATGAATTTCATGATCGCGTGGCCAAGATTCAGCGCGATCATTCCAAAGGTTACGGGATGGAGGCTGCGGGCACGCTTGGCCGTTCGTCCACACGCCGCCGGTCAGGGCGCCAGATCCCTGTGCTGGGGCCATTGCTTGTCATTCTGGTCTGTGGCCTTGCGCTCAAATCGTTTCTGCATGCCCGCATCGGGGAAGACCTGTACAATCAGCGGGTGGCGCAACTGGAATCCGGTCAGGCGATGGATCAGATTGGCGCTTTTCTGATGAAGGCCGATCCGGTCACGCTGGCCCTGTCGGCGCAGATCAGCAAACTTTGGTAAGCCGTCAGGGATTTGCCAGTGACGTAGCCCAGGAAAAGCGAAAGCCGCACCCAATGGAATGCGGCTTCTTGCCTCTCGACCACCCCCGCCAGATGGCGGGCCGTGCCGTTCAGAGATCAGACGCGCGGTGCGCTGATCAACTCGATGTCGCCGCGGCACAGGCCGATGTCGTCCAATTCGCGGTCCGACAATTTGCCCAGTGCAGCGCGGGTAACGCGGGCATCATTCCAGGCGCCGATTGCGCCAAAAATTCCGCTCACGCCCTGAATGGCGCGGTAGGTCGTGATGGCTCCGAACGGGGCCGGGCGGCTCGTTTCGATGGCGGCCATGACGATTATCCTTTTCAATACTGCTTACGTTCCGGGCGTTTTTACCCGATGAAAGGCAGATAGTTTGGCACAGATCGAAACGCAAGGAATGTGGCGACATGGCTGCCTTGCGTTTATTGCATAGCGGCAGACACAATAACGTCATGATTTCAAGGTTGTCCGGCAATACGTCGTGCCCAGATCACGGGTTGTCGGATTCCACCCTCGGGGTGCCAGCCCCTGCAGAAGCCCGGATTTCGATTGGCGGATGTTCCCCCTTCGTGCTAACCATCCTGAAACTGCGATGGGGGCTGGCATGCGGGTAATCGGAATTGATCCCGGCCTTCGAAATCTGGGATGGGGCGTGATCGACGTTGCAGGGTCACGGCTCAGCCACGTTGCCAACGGCATCTGTCATTCGGCCCCCGGCAGTGATGAGGGTGATCTGGCCGACCGTCTTTTGTCGCTTTACACCCAGTTGACCGAGGTCATGCGCATGTATGCACCCGATACGGCGGCGGTGGAGCATACGTTTGTGAACAAGGATGCGGTCGCGACACTGAAACTGGGGCAGGCGCGGGGCATCGCCCTTCTGGTTCCGGCGCAGGCCGGGCTGCGAGTCGGGGAATATGCCCCCAATGCCGTGAAAAAGACTGTGGTTGGTGTTGGTCATGCCGCCAAGGTGCAGGTTGACCATATGGTGCGCCTGCATCTGCCAGGCGTGGTGATCGCAGGGCCGGATGCGGCCGATGCGCTGGCAATCGCGATTTGCCACGCGCATCATCAGCAATCGGCAGGCCGCCTGCAGGCGGCGTTGGCAAAGGCCGGGGGATAATGGCGCAGGCATGATCGGCAAGATTGCAGGACGGGTGGATTATCGCGGGTCAGACCATGTGCTGATCGACGTGCGGGGCGTGGGGTATATCGTCCACGTCTCTGACCGCACGATGGCCGGTCTGCCGCGGGTGGGTGAGGCGGTGGCGCTTTATACCGAACTTCTGGTACGGGAAGATCTGTTGCAGTTGTTCGGGTTTCCCACGCTTTACGAAAAGGAATGGCACCGTCTTTTGATGACGGTGCAGGGGGTGGGGGCGAAGGCCGCCTTGTCGATCCTTGGGGCGCTGGGCGCAGAAGGGGCGGCTCGTGCGATTGCCTTGGGTGATGCGCGCGCCGTTCAGGCGGCGCAGGGCATCGGCCCAAAGATCGCGCAGCGGATCGTTCTGGAACTGAAATCAAAGGCCCCCGCTGCCATGGCGGGGGGCGGCACCCTGCAAGACGCGGCGCAGCAGGACGAGGTGATCGAAACGGCATCCGCCCCCCGGCCCGTCGTCCGCGCCGAACCCACGCGCATCGCCTTTACCGGCGACGCATTGTCGGCCCTTATCAACCTCGGTTATGGTCACAGTGACGCGGCCGAAGCGGTGTCTGTGGTTGCCTCCGATAACCCGGATGCGGACACTGGCACCCTGATCCGGTTGGCGCTGCGACGGCTGGCCCCGAAGGTATGACATGACATCCGACCCCGCCCTTCGCCCCGATCCCCTGCCGGAAGATGCAGATCGCGCCTTGCGGCCGCAGACGCTTGCAGAATTCGTGGGTCAGGCCGAGGCGCGGGCCAATCTTGCGGTGTTCATCGAAAGCGCCCGGATGCGGGGCGAGGCGATGGATCACACCCTGTTCCACGGTCCGCCGGGGTTGGGCAAGACCACGCTGGCGCAGATCATGGCGCGCGAACTCGGCGTCGGTTTTCGCATGACAAGCGGGCCGGTGTTGGCCAAAGCGGGCGATCTTGCCGCCATTCTGACCAATCTGGAACCGCGCGACGTTCTGTTCATCGACGAAATTCACCGCCTGTCGCCGCTGGTGGAAGAGGTGCTTTATCCCGCGCTTGAGGATTTCGCGCTTGATCTTGTGATCGGCGAAGGCCCTGCGGCGCGTACGGTGCGGATTGACCTGCCGCCGTTCACGCTGGTTGGCGCGACGACGCGCCTTGGTCTGCTGACGACGCCGCTGCGGGACAGGTTCGGCATTCCCACACGGCTTGTGTTCTATACCGAGGACGAACTGGATCATATCGTCGCGCGGGGGGCGCGGTTGATGGGAATAGGGGCCGATCCAGCAGGAACGCGTGAAATCGCGCGGCGTGCGCGCGGGACACCCCGCATTGCCGGGCGGTTGCTGCGCCGTGTGGTCGATTTCGTGCTGGTCGAAGGTGACGGTCGTCTGACGCAGGCGATTGCCGACCGCGCGCTGACGCGGCTTGGCGTTGACCATCTGGGACTTGACGGGGCCGACAGGCGTTACATGCGGCTGCTGGCTGATCATTATGGGGGCGGGCCGGTTGGGGTGGAAACAATTTCCGCCGCCCTGTCCGAAGCGCGCGACGCCATCGAGGAAGTGATCGAGCCTTATCTTTTGCAGATGGGGCTGATCCAGCGCACGCCGCGCGGACGAATGCTCGCGGCGCGGGCCTGGCGCCATCTGGGACTGGAACCGCCCGCTGCTCCGGGGCAGGCCGATCTGTTTCAGGCGAAATGATGGCGGGCGGGGCAGTCCTTGCGATGAGCCCCCGCCCCCACGCCAACGGCACTGACCTCGCGCGGCCCGGCCATTGCGCAGCGCTGGACGGCGTCCGGGGTATCGCGATCCTTGCCGTTGTTCTGTTTCATGCGCGGGTGCCCGGCTTTGGCGGCGGCTATCTGGGCGTGGACATCTTCTTTGTGCTAAGCGGGTTTCTGATTACATCAGCCCTGATGGACGAACAAGCGCGCACCGGGCGCATCCGCTATGGCCGGTTCTTGTGGCGTCGCGCGACGCGGCTGATGCCTGCGCTGGCGGTCTTTCTGGCCGCCTATCTTGTTCTTGCGCCCCTCTTCTGGCCGCAGGTCCACAATCACGGCTGGCAGGTTCTGATCTCGGCTGTGTATCTGGCGGATTATGGCGTGGCGTTGTGGTTTGTTCCGCAGCAGATTTCCCATCAATGGTCGCTTTCACTGGAGCAGCACTTTTATCTGTTCTGGCCGCTGATCCTGATCGCCGCGCGTCCGTCCCCGGCAAATGCGCTGCGCTGGCTTTTGGTTGCTTGGGTGCTGACAACAGCGTGGCGGGTGGAATGTCTGTTGGCGGGGCAAAGCTGGCACCAGGTTTATTACCGGTTTGACACGCGCCTGTCAGGCCTGACGCTGGGTGCGGCCTTGGCTGCGTTACGGGCGATGGGCCGGTGGCCTGCAATGTCAGGCGGACCTGCCACCTGTCTGGCGGTCGCCGCAGCACTGATCCTGATGGTTCAGATGCCTTGGCGCTGGCCGCCTGCGATCATTTTTGGCGTGACGGCAGTGGAAGGTGCGACGGTCCTTCTCATCATCGTTGCCTTGTCGCAGGGCACGCTTGGCGCGCGCCTTTTGGCGTGGCCGCCGCTGGCAGGGTTGGGCCGGATTTCCTATGGTCTTTACCTGTGGCATTACCCGATTTTCGTGTATATGCGCCCCGAACTGAACGGCTGGGTTGTCATGATCGCCGGCGGCAGTCTTGCATTTGCGCTGGCCGTTTTGTCCTTTGTGACGGTTGAGCGTTGGGGAATGAAATTGCGCCAACCCGGCGTAGTGGTGCCGGGGCAAGGCCAGCACGGAAGCCGGATTGCACATGACACCAGACAGGATTGAAGCTTTGTTTACCCGTGCCGACGGGGTGTTTCTGTTCGCACGCTGGGGCAGGCCTGTTGTGCCTGTTGTGTTCGGCACGGATGACCGTACGCTGTCGGTGTTCAAGGGTGCGTTCGAGGCTGTGGTGGCACTGGCCGGCCACCAAATGGCCGAGGTGGACCCGGAACTTGGCGTTAACGTCATGCTGTTCTTCTGCAAGGAGTGGTCCGAGCTTTCTGATGTGCCGCATCTGGATCAACTGGTGCCCGAACTGGGCGGACTTGTGATCCGCCTGCGGCAGGCGGGGGCCAACCAGTACCGGATTTTCCGGTTTGATCCGCAAGGGGCCATCCGCGCCGCCTTTGTCTTTCTGCGGTTGGACGAACATCTGTCGACGGTGCCAGCAGAGATACTGGCGCTCAGTCAGGCGGTGCAGACCATTCTTTTGTGGTCAGACAAGGCGTTTCAGGCGGCGTCAGCCCTGACCGTGGCCGAGGGGCGCGCCGTCCTGCGCCCGGATGTGGCATCGGTGATCCGCGCCGCCTATGACCCGGTGTTGCCGAATGTGGCGCACGACCCGGCCCATGCCCTGCGGCTTGCGGCGCGGATGGGGGTGCTGCAATGATCCATGAACATGCCCTGCGGGTGTACTACGAAGACACCGATCTGGCGGGCATCGTCTATTACGCCAATTACCTCAAATATATCGAACGTGGTCGCAGCGAATGGATCGCCTCCCTTCGGGTGGATCAGACGCAGATGCTGCGTCAGCAAGGCATCGTGTTCGCCGTGCGCCGGATCGAGGCGGATTATCTGCGCCCGGCCCGCTTTGGCGAAGATCTGGTGGTGACGACCGAAGTCACAGGCATGACGGGCGCACGCATCCTTTTGGATCAGGCGGTGCTGCGCAACGGAGAGCCGCTGTTCCGTTGTTCGGTTGTCCTGATCTGCCTGAATGTGACGGGTGGTGCGACGCGGGTGCCGGAAAACGTGCGCCGCGCACTGTCGGGCACGGTGCATTGACCGCGCCTGATGCGCGTTTATTCGCCAGTGACACAGATGTGTTGGCTTTCCCCCTGAAAACCCGCTAGAATCGCCAGTAAGGAAGGCCGAGAAACGGCCCATAAAACGAGCAGGCGAATGGATACCACAACCCTTGCGGCGGCGCAGGAGATTGATTTCTCACTGCTTTCACTTTTTGCGCGTGCGACTTTGACGGTGCAGGTCGTCATGGTCGGATTGATGATCATGTCGTTCTGGTCTTGGGCCATCATCATACAAAAGCACCTGACCTTCCGTTCGGCACGGCGCGAGGCAGACATTTTCGACCGCGCCTTCTGGTCGGGCGAACCTCTGGACGAACTGTTTGAAAAAATGGGCCCGTCCCCTGAAGGGCAGTCGGAAAAAATCTTTGCGGCGGGAATGCTGGAATGGCGGCGCAGTCACCGGCAGGACGGCGGCCTGATCGCGGGCGCGCAGGCGCGCATCGATCGTTCGATGAACGTGGCGATTGCCAAGGAAAGCGAACGTCTGAATGGCGGGCTTTCGTTTCTGGCGACGGTTGGGTCAACCGCGCCGTTCATCGGGTTGTTCGGCACGATCTGGGGGATCAAACACTCTTTCGAACAGATCGCCATCAGCCAGAACACCAACCTTGCCGTCGTGGCCCCCGGTATCGCCGAGGCGTTGCTTGCCACCGGGATCGGCCTGATCGCCGCCATTCCCGCTGTTGTGTTCTACAACAAGCTGAACGCCGACAGCGAGCGTATCCTGGGTGGCTACGAATCCTTTGCCGATGAATTCGCGACAATCCTGTCGCGCCAGTTGGATACCTGAACCATGGCCGGGGGTGTAATCCAGAAATCGGGCGGTGGCCGCAGCGGGCGGCGTCACAGGGGCCGTTCGGCGGCCATGTCGGAAATCAACGTCACGCCTTTCGTGGACGTGATGCTTGTTCTTCTGATCATCTTCATGGTGGCAGCCCCGCTTTTGACAGTCGGCGTGCCCGTCGAACTGCCCGATACAGCAGCAAGCGCCATGCCGACCGAACAGGAAGAGCCGCTGACGCTTACTGTGACGGCGGACAATCGCATCCTGATCCAGAACACCGAAGTGGCCGAGGGGGAACTGATCCCCAAGCTGACGGCGATTGCGGCAGAACGCAGCAGCAACAAGGTGTTCCTGCGGGCGGATGGGGCTGTTCCCTATGAACGGGTCGCACAGATCATGGGTGCTCTGAATGCGGGGGGCTTCAACTCCATCGGATTGGTGACGGATACCGACGGGCCAAGTTTCGGCGCGCCGGTGGGTGGCAACGGCGGATAGGCGTTTGAACACCGGCAGTATCATTTCGGGTGCGGGGCATGCGGCCCTGATCCTCTGGGTGATCCTGGGGGATTGGCTGTTTTCACCGCAAGACCTGCCAGAGGTTTCGGTGGCCGACGTCAGCATCATTTCCGAACAGGACTTTGCCGCGATGCAGGCATCGGCGCAAAACCAGCCGGTGGTGGAACCCGCGCCCGAACCTCCCGCCACAACGCCCGAAGTGGATGCGCCCGAACCGATTGCCGCACCCGAACCCGAGCCGACACCCGAACCATTGCCCGAACCGCCGCCCGCCGTTCTGCCCGAACCCACGCCCGAGCCGATCCCCGAGCCGGAACCCGAACCAGCGCCCGAACCTGACCCTGTGCCCGAACCCGAACCTCAGCCGGAACCTGAACCTGTCGTGGAACCCGTGACCGAGGCACCGGTTAACCCTGTTCCGCAGCCTGAACTTGTAATCCCCTCGGTGGCCCCAGTCGTGATGGACGTCCGTCCCAAACCCAAACCGGCCGATGTCATCACGCCCGATCCGGTTGATGTGGTTGTTGATCAGCCCGAGGTTGCCCCGGAAATAATACCCGAGGTCGTGGAAACGCCCACGGAAGAGCCGCCGGTGGAAGAACCGATCGAAGAGGCCGCCGCCCCCATCGACGGCGGCGAGGTTCTGGAAACCGAGGCGAACCAGGTCGACACGCCCACCACTCTGGCACCGACGTCAAGCGGACGGCCGCGTCAAAGGCCGGATCCAGCCGCCGATACACCTGCGCCCGAACCTGAAGTCGCCGAAGAAACGCCTGTTGCACCAGATGAACCCATCGCCGAAGCACCCGCAGAACCGGAAGAACCAAGCGCCGAAGACGACGCGCTGGCTGCTGCCCTTGCCGAGGCACAGGCGGGCGCCGACACTCCGCTGCCATCCGGCCCGCCCATGACTGGCGGCGAGATCGAGGCCTTCCGCGTGTCGGTCAGCAGTTGCTGGAACGTCGGCGCATTGTCATCGGCAGCGCTGGACACACAGGTCATCGTCGGGCTGTCGGTTGCGCCCAACGGCATACCTGACGCAAGTTCCATCCGGCTTGTGGAGTCGAGCGGCGGCACGGATGCCGGGGCGGATCAGGCCTATGAAGCTGCCCGACGCGCCATCATTCGCTGCGGCCGCGAAGGGTTTCCCTTGCCGCCTGAAAAATATGACCAATGGAAAGAACTTGAACTCGTGTTTGACCCTTCGGGCATGCGGATGCGATGACTTGCAAACTGAACCGGATCAAGGCCCGACCGGGCGCCCCCTTACGGAGAGAATGAGGACATCATGCGTCTGATAAGAACCCTCGCCCCGACCATCGCCCTTGGTCTTTCCATTGCCTTGTCCATGGGTGGCTTTGCGCCTGCAGCGGCACAACCGTTGCGCATCACCATTACCGATGGGGTGATCGAACCCTTGCCCTTTGCGATACCGACCTTCATCGACGAAGGCGGAGCGGGTGAGTATGCAGCGAACATCGCCCGCGTCGTGGCGGAAGATCTCGCCGGAACAGGGTTGTTCCGCGAAATTCCGGCATCGGCGCATATCGGACGGATCACCAGCTTTGATCCCACCATCGCCTATGAAGACTGGAAGGCGATCAATGCGCAGGCCGTGATCACCGGGGCCGTGCAGGCCAGCGGCGACCGCATTGTCGTCAAGTTCCGCCTCTTCGACGTGTTTTCCGGCCAACCGCTTGGCGAAGGCCTGCAATTTGCGGGAACGCCTGGCAGCTGGCGGCGGATGGCGCACAAGGTGGCCGATGCCGCCTATAGCCGGATTACCGGCGAAGGCGGGTATTTCGACAGTCGCGTCGTGTTCGTATCTGAAAGCGGTCCAAAGGATGCGCGGCAGAAACGGTTGGGCGTCATGGATTATGACGGGGCCAACGTCGCCTATCTGACCGACAGCAGTTCCATCGTCATTGCTCCGCGCTTTTCGCCCGATGGCTCGCGCATCCTGTTCACAAGCTATGTCAGCGGCTTTCCGCAGATCTATCTGATGGATGTCGCCTCGCTCAACACGCAGTCACTGGGCGAACAGGACGGCACGATGACCTTTGCGCCGCGTTTCGCGCCGGACGGGCAGACAGTCGTGTTCAGTCTGGAACGTGGCGGCAACAGCGACATCTATGCGCTCAACACCGGTTCGGGCAATCTTGTACAACTGACCAACGCGCCGTCGATCGAGACTGCGCCCAGCTATTCGCCGGACGGCAGCCAGATCGTCTTTGAATCGGATCGCAGCGGCACGCAGCAGCTTTACATCATGGCGGCAGGCGGGGGCGAACCGGTGCGTGTGTCGAACGGGGCAGGGCGCTATGGCACACCGGTGTGGTCACCGCGGGGCGACCTGATTGCCTTTACCAAACAGAACGAAGGCCGCTTCCACATCGGCGTGATGCGCACGGATGGGTCGGAAGAACGCCTTCTGACCGCATCGTTCCTGGATGAAGGCCCGACCTGGGCACCGAATGGCCGGGTTCTGATGTTCACGCGCCAAGGGGCCGGGGCCGACGGCCAGCCCGCCCTGTATTCCGTCGACATTTCGGGCCGCAACCTGCGTCAGGTGCCAACCGAAGGCCCGGCAAGCGACCCGGCGTGGTCGCCCCTTTTGCCGTGAAAACCGACCAAAGCCCGGATTCCCAGGGTGGACCAAACCTGCTATGTTGCCCTGTGAGGGGCCAGAGAACAAAGGAAATAGGCGATGAGCATGATGACAAAAGGCCTGCTGCTTGTGGCGGTGCTGGGGCTTGCGGCGTGTAACAACCCGAACCGGTATGGCGCTGGTGGCGTCGGGCCGGGCGGGGTTGGCGGGCCGGGCGGCGTTGGCGGGATCGGCACGAACGGCCTGGGCGATCCCAGCGATCCGCGGTCGGTTGCCTATTTCAACCAGACGCTGGGCGACCGCGTGTTCTTTGCCGTCGATCAGTCGAATCTGAGCGATCAGGCCCGTCAGACACTGGCCGGTCAGGCGCAGTGGCTGATGCAGAACGGATCCTATGCCATCATCGTCGAAGGACACGCCGACGAACAGGGCACGCGCGAATACAACCTTGCGCTTGGTGCGCGCCGCGCGTCGGCGGTGCAGAACTTCCTGATCAGTCAGGGCGTTGCCGCAAACCGCATGCGCACTGTCAGCTATGGCAAGGAACGCCCGGTTGAAGTGTGTTCGACCGAGGATTGCTATGGCCGCAATCGCCGTGCCGTCACGGTTCTGTCGGCTGGCGCGGGGGCCTGACACCGTGAACACGCTGCGCGCCATCGCGGTTGCCCTTCTGTGTGTACCCGGCCTTGCCTTCGCGCAAGACCGGGTACAAACACTTGCCGACCTGCAAACCGAACTCGGCGCGCTGAATGCAGAATTCAACGCCCTGAAATCCGAACTGGTGTCGTCCGGGCAGTTGCAGACGGGGGCCGCAGGCGGTGACGCGCTGCAGCGGATGGACGCCATCGAAACCGCGCTAAGCCGCCTCACGGCCAAGGCCGAAGAGGTGGAGTTGCGGCTGAACAAGGTCGTGACGGACGGAACCAACCGCATTGGCGACATGGAATTCCGCCTGTGTGAAGTGACAGAAGGCTGCGACGTGGCAACCCTGCCCGAAACGCCCGTTCTGGGCGGCGGGACGGCCCCTGCCGCCGCCGCAACTGGCGACCCCGTGGCCCCCGCCGGTACCGGTGCGCCGGAACTTGCGATGAGCGAGCAGGCAGACTTTGACCGGGCCAAGGGGGTGCTCGCTTCCGGTGACTTTCGCACCGCTGCGGAGCTCTTTCAGGCCTTTACCACGACGTATCAAGGTGGGCCCCTGACACAAGAGGCGCATATTCTGCGCGGCGATTCTCTGGCCGAAATGGGCGATACGGCCAATTCGGCCCGCGCGTATCTTGAGGCGTTTTCCGGCACGCCGAACGGTGCGCTTGGCGGGCAGGCGTTGTTGAAACTGGGTCAGGCACTGGGCAATCTTGGCCAGATCCCCGAGGCTTGTGTGACACTGACCGAGGTGGGCACCCGCTTTCCCGGCAGCGTGGACGCATCAAATGCGCTAAGTGCGGCGCAAGGGCTTGGCTGTCAGTGACAACCGGCGGCGAGGCGCTTTTAAAGCATCTCGCCCGTTTGCCATTGCTGCGCGACCCGGCGGCGCGGATCGGTGTTGCCGTTTCCGGCGGCAGCGATTCCATGGCAGCACTTTACCTGATGGCAGATGCGGCACCGGGGCAGGTGGCGGCGGTGACCGTCGACCACCGCTTGCGAACCGCGTCTGCAGACGAGGCGCGACAGGTAGGGCTGATCTGCGCCAAGTTGGATATTCCGCATGTGACGGTTGCATGGGACCACGGCACCATTGCCGGCAACCTGCAGGATCAGGCCCGCAAGGCGCGATACCGGCTGATTACCGGCTGGGCGCGGGCGCAAGGCATCGAAACCGTGGTACTTGGCCATACCGCCGACGACCAGGCCGAAACCTTTCTGATGGGCCTTGCGCGCGAAGCCGGGATCGACGGCCTGTCAGGCATGCGGCGCGAATGGGTCGAAGCGGGCGTTCGTTTTATGCGGCCTTTCCTTGGTGCAACCCGATCTGATCTGCGGATGTGGCTTGAACGGCAAGGCGGCACCTGGGTCGATGACCCATCCAACGACAATGCGGATTTCATGCGCGTAAGGGCCCGTCGCGTGCTTATGGCGCTTGGTCCGCTTGGGATAACGGCAAACACGTTGGCCCATTCAGCGAACCATCTGGCACAAGTTCGGACGGCCTTGGACGAAACTCTCTGGTCCGCATTTGATGCCTTCGGAACAGAGGTGGCCGGGGCCATCGGGTTTCCTCAGGCGGAATTTCTCAAGTTGCCCACCGAGATTTCGCGGCGGTTTCTGGATCGCGCTTTGCGAAGGGTCGCTTCGGCCGAACACGGGCCGCGTGGGCGCCCCCTCACCCGTCTGCAAATCGCAATCAGCGAACAGCGTGATGCGACGCTGCATGGCTGTCGGATGCGGATCAGGAACGACATGGTCTGGATCACCCGCGAACCAAGCGCATTGGTCGGCATGGTTTGCGCGACCGAACAGGTGTGGGACGGAAGGTGGCAGTTGGATGGGCCACATGCGCCCGACTTGCAAATCCGCGCGTTGGGCGGCGAAGGATTGCGAGAGTGCAAGGATTGGCGCACAACGGGGCTGTCACGCGATGTGCTGATCGTGACACCGGCCATCTGGCGGGGTGAAACGCTGGTGGCAGCCCCGTTGGCCGGCAAACCCTTCGGTTGGACTGCGACAGTTGCGGCAGGTTTCGGCTTATTCGCAGTATCGCATTGAACCACCCGCCGTTCTGACTATCTTAAGATTAACGCTGCGGCCTGTCGGGGCCAACGCAGATCATGGAGATTTTTGTGGGCAACGCGAGAAATATCGCATTCTGGGTCGTCCTGTTCCTTTTGGTTCTGGCCCTTTTCAACATGTTTGGCGGTGGGCAGACAACCAGCGCATCGGGCAACCTTTCCTATTCCGAGTTCATTCAGAAAGTGGAGGCGGATGAGGTCAATTCCGTGACGCTTGATGGCGAACGCGTTCTGATCACCGGGACGGACGGCAAACGTTACGTCACCATCAAACCCGAAGGCGAAGACGTCAGCGACCGTCTGCTGGCCAAAAATGTGGACGTTCAGGTTCAGGCACAGGAACAATCGGGGTTCTTTTCGCTCATCAGCCTGTGGCTGCCGTTCCTTGTGCTGATCGGTATCTGGATCTTCTTCATGAACCGGATGCAGGGCGGTGGTCGCGGTGGTGCTATGGGGTTCGGCAAAAGCCGCGCCAAGCTGCTGACCGAAAAGCATGGGCGCGTGACGTTTGACGACGTTGCGGGCATCGACGAAGCCAAGGAAGAACTGGAAGAGATTGTCGAATTCCTGCGCAACCCGCAGAAGTTCAGCCGTCTTGGCGGCAAAATTCCCAAAGGCGCGCTGCTCGTGGGCCCCCCCGGCACAGGTAAGACGCTGCTTGCCCGCGCCATTGCGGGTGAGGCGGGTGTCCCCTTCTTCACGATTTCCGGCTCTGACTTTGTGGAAATGTTTGTCGGCGTCGGCGCAAGCCGCGTGCGTGACATGTTCGAACAGGGCAAGAAGAACGCGCCGTGCATCGTGTTCATCGACGAGATTGACGCCGTGGGTCGTGCGCGTGGCGTCGGTATGGGCGGCGGGAACGATGAACGCGAACAGACGCTGAACCAGCTTCTGGTTGAAATGGATGGGTTTGAAGCGAACGACGGCGTGATCATCGTGGCCGCGACCAACCGCAAGGACGTTCTTGACCCGGCGCTGCTTCGCCCTGGCCGTTTTGACCGGCAGATCCACGTGCCGAACCCGGACATCAAGGGCCGCGAAAAGATCCTTACGGTGCACTCGCGCAAGGTTCCGGTTGGGCCGGATGTTGACCTGCGCATCATCGCGCGCGGTTGTCCCGGGTTTTCGGGCGCCGATCTGGCGAATCTTGTGAACGAGGCGGCCTTGACCGCAGCGCGTATGGGGCGGCGGTTCGTGACCATGGTCGATTTCGAACAGGCCAAGGACAAGGTGATGATGGG
Source organism: Gemmobacter sp. (assembly GCA_031425195.1). Classification (GTDB taxonomy): domain Bacteria; phylum Pseudomonadota; class Alphaproteobacteria; order Rhodobacterales; family Rhodobacteraceae; genus JANPIX01. The sequence goes on from JANPIX010000032.1 coordinate 72,899, forward strand.
TGCCGAACGCCGGTCGATGGTATTGACCGCCGATCAGAAGGAAAAGACCGCCTATCACGAAGCAGGCCACGCCATTGTTGGCATGAACATGCCGAAATGCGACCCGGTCTACAAAGCCACGATCATCCCGCGCGGGGGTGCATTGGGCATGGTGGTGTCCCTGCCCGAGATGGACCGCCTGAACATGCACAAGGACGAAGGCAAGCAGAAGATCGCCATGACCATGGCGGGCAAAGCGGCCGAAATCATCAAGTATGGTGAGGAAGGCGTGTCGTCCGGCCCGGCAGGCGATATTCAGCAGGCATCGTCCCTTGCCCGTGCAATGGTCATGCGCTGGGGCATGTCGGACAAGATCGGCAACATCGACTATGCCGAGGCGCATGAAGGCTATCAGGGCAACACCGCTGGATTCTCGGTGTCGGCTGAAACGAAAACGCTGATCGAGGCCGAGGTGAAAAGCCTGATCGACGAAGGCTATGAAACGGCGCGGCGCGTGCTGCTCGAAAAGGCCGACGATTTCGAACGGCTGGCGAAGGGGCTGCTGGAATACGAAACCCTGACCGGTGACGAAATCCGCCGCGTGATCGCGGGCGAGGTTCTGGGTGGGGATGAACCGCCGCCTCCGCCGACCAGCGGCACCACGTCGCTGCCGTCGATCCCGAAGACAAGGGCGAAGGCAGCGAAAAAGCCGGATCCGGGCATGGAGCCAGAACCTTCGGTCTGAACCAGACGAACAAAACGCCGGGCGAAAGCCCGGCGTTTTCATTTCTGGCTTGGCCCTGATTGAGGGTTGCCGCTGGGCACAGGGCTGGGCAAGACTGTTATTCCCACAGACAAGGTTGTCCCATGCCCGCGTTGATCCCCACCACTTACTTTGGCACCATTGCCTGGCTTGGCCATGTGGTCGGGCGCGATGTCGATGCAACGAAGGGGGCGCTGGAAAGCCAGTCCTTGGCCGAGTTGCAGGCAGATTTCAGCGGGCCGGAAGGCGAATCACACGGCGGGTTGACGCGGCATTCCTGCAGCCGGGTGCTGGCGCAATATCCGCGCGGCACCGTCATCCGCAATGTGCGCCAATTCTCCATTCTGGGGGCTGAAGATCTGGTGAGCATCGCGCAGGCAATGGGCCTTGAGGCACTTGATCCGGCGCTCGTCGGTGCCACCATGGTGATCTCGGGTATCCCGGATTTCAGCCATATCCCACCGTCGTCCCGTTTGCAGGCGGATGGAGGGGCCACGCTGGTGGTGGATATGGAAAACCGCCCCTGCACCCTGCCTGCGCGCCCGATCGAAACCCGGCATCCGGGGTTTGGCAAGGCTTTCAAACCTGCAGCGGCTGGGCGGCGCGGGGTCACGGCCTGGGTTGAACGTGAGGGCGTGTTCAAGGTGGGCCAAACAGTGCGCCTGCATGTACCGGATCAGCCAGTGTGGGCGCATCTGGCCGCTGCGCAGGGCGAATAACTCCCCCCGCGGCCTTTGTCCGTGGCACAGGGGTGGCCCGAACGCGTCAGGCATCAAAGCAGGAAGTCGGATGCCCGCAGGCTGCCCGTATCGTCGACCAGGATGGCAAAGTCCGCCCTTTTGTCGCCATTGATGTCGCCATAGACAACCAAATCTGTCCCGGCTTTGACATAGCGAAGGTCGCCCTTGTCGCCCGTGAACCCCCGCGTGCCGATGAAATCGAACGCCTGATTGCCGCCGCCCGACTGGGCATCGATCAGGCGCAGGTCGATCTTGTCACCTGCGGCGCGGTTGAAGTCGGTGATGCGGTCGCGTCCGCCAACCGATGTCTTGCTGTCACTCGCCAGGGCAAAAATGAAGTAATCGGCACTTCCACCCCCCGTCAGCCGGTCCGCACCATTGCCGCCATTCAACCGGTCCACCCCGGTTTCGCCAAGCAGGCTATCCTTGCCACTGCCGCCGAACAACCGGTCGGACCCATCGCCGCCGTTACCCATATCGTCACCGCCGTTGAGCGAAAGGAAATCTGCGCCCCCGGCCCCATAGAACCAGTTGCCGAGTTTCTGGCTGGTGCTGTCGACTTCGATAAGCTGATCGGCAAAGGCAGAGCCATACACATCGGTGAAGCCATTGATCATATCGTTGGCGGCATGACCACCCTTGCCGATGATCGTTTCACCGGACTGAAGGCGGATTGTAACGCCGATATTGGAATCGCCATAGGCCACCATGTCGCCAATGTCGGCCCCGCCCGACATGCTGTCAGCCCCGGCACCGCCAGCAACCACATCAGTACCGGATCCGCCGCTGATCGTGTCGGCCCCCGCGTCACCGCTCAGAATGTCATTGCCCTCCGAACCCCCAATGTTGTCATTGCCGCTGCCGCCGTAGACGGTGTCATTGCCTTCGTCACCATTGATCGTATCGTTGCCGCCCACGCCGTCAAAAGTGTTGTCGCCGTACAGAACATTGTCGCCCGTGTTGCCAATGATGTAATCTGCGCTGTCCGATCCCATCGCGTTTTCGATCAGGCCGTTGACTGTCAGAAGGATCGACGGATTGGGTGAATTATAGCTGATCCCCCGCGCACTCGTGGCCACAGAACCCGGTCCGGTCGTGTATTGAAGGGTGATCTGCGACGCCTGGCTATAGGTGCCGGTCAGAACGAGCCAATCACTTCCACTACCGTCGTCAGTGAGTGTCACACCCGGGGTACTGCCTTGATCGTCGATGTAGTAGCTGTCGTCTGCCATGTGTCTGCCCCGTTCCAAAACAGGCCCGGTGTCCGGGCGTCGGGCTTAGCGTAGCGACGTTGAAATTTGTACGCATACCCTGCACGGGGTATCCCGGCGATTAACGGCAGCCAGACACTCATGCACGGTTTGCCGTTTCCGACCCTTACAGGTCGCAAATCTGATCTTTCGCCTGCGCCTGTGACAGTATGACATACCCAACATCGCCCGCCGGGCGCGAAAAGGGGAACGGAACCATGGCCGTCAAGACCGATATCGAAATTGCCCGCGAAGCCAAAAAGCTGCCCATCCTTGCCGTGGGTGCAAAACTGGGCATCCCGTCGGAACACCTGCTGCCCTATGGGCATGACAAGGCGAAGGTCGGTCAGGAGTTCATCAAATCCCTTTCGGGCAAGGCCGATGGCAAGCTGATCCTGGTGACGGCGATCAACCCTACGCCTGCGGGCGAGGGGAAGACCACGACGACAGTTGGTCTGGGCGACGGGTTGAACCGCATCGGCAAAAAGGCAGTGGTCTGTATCCGCGAGGCATCGCTGGGCCCGAACTTCGGCATGAAGGGCGGGGCGGCGGGCGGCGGCTATGCCCAGGTCGTGCCGATGGAAGAGATGAACCTGCATTTCACCGGTGACTTCCACGCCATCACCTCGGCACACAACCTTTTGTCCGCGATGATCGACAACCACATCTACTGGGGAAACGAGCTTGATATCGACGAACGCCGCATCGTCTGGCGGCGGGTGATGGACATGAACGACCGCGCGCTGCGCGATATGGTTGTAAACCTTGGGGGGGTGGCAAATGGTTTCCCGCGCCAGACGGGGTTCGACATTACCGTGGCGTCCGAAGTCATGGCGATCCTGTGCCTGTCGAACGATTTGGAAGATTTGCAAAAGCGCCTTGGCGATATCGTGGTTGCCTATACCCGCGCGAAAAAGCCGATCTATGCCCGCGACATCAAGGCTGACGGCGCGATGACCGTGCTGCTGAAGGATGCGATGCAGCCGAACCTAGTACAAACGCTTGAAAACAATCCGGCTTTTGTGCACGGCGGGCCGTTTGCCAACATCGCGCACGGCTGCAATTCGGTGATCGCGACCAAAACCGCGCTGAAATTGGGTGACTATGTCGTCACCGAAGCCGGTTTTGGTGCCGATCTTGGCGCGGAAAAGTTCTTTGATATCAAGTGCCGCAAGGCGGGGCTCAAGCCTTCGGCGGCGGTGATCGTGGCCACAGTGCGGGCGATGAAGATGAACGGCGGCGTGGCCAAGGCCGATCTGGGTGCTGAAAACGTGGGGGCGGTGGAAAAAGGCTGTCCCAACCTTGGCCGTCACATCGCCAACGTGAAATCCTTTGGCGTGCCTGTCGTCGTGGCGATCAACCATTTCTACAGCGATACCGATGCCGAAGTGGCCGCGGTGAAGGCCTATGTCGCTGCACAAGGGGCCGAGGCGATCCTGTGCAAGCACTGGGCGCATGGCAGCGCCGGAATCGAGGAATTGGCCCACAAAGTCGTGGCGCTGGCCGAAGGTCCGTCAAACTTTGCGCCGATCTATCCGGATGATCTGAGCCTGTTTGCCAAGATCGAGGCGATTGCCACCAAGATCTACCGCGCCGACGGGGTGGAGGCGGACAAGGCGATCCGCGATCAGCTCAAGGTGTGGGAGGCGGCGGGGTACGGCCATCTGCCCATCTGCATTGCCAAAACGCAGTATTCCTTTACCACCGATCCCACCGTGCGGGGCGCGCCAACTGGCTTTACCATCCCGGTGCGCGAGGTGCGGCTGTCGGCGGGTGCGGGCTTCATCGTGGCCATCTGCGGCGAGATCATGACGATGCCGGGCCTGCCCAAGGTGCCCAGTGCCGAGGTGATCCGCCTGAACGCGGCCGGGCAGGTCGAGGGGTTGTTCTGACGTTTTGTCCCGTTGCCGAAAAGGCGCGTGCGGCGTAAGACCCGCACGACCCACAGGCAGATGAGGCGCGGATGAAAACCCCGGAAGAATGCGAAACAATGGCCGATATCCGGGCCGAGATTGACCGTCTGGACGAAATGCTGGTGCGCCTGTTCGCCGAACGGGCGGGCTATATCGACAGGGCGGGCCAGATCAAGACGGATATCGGATTGCCCGCGCGCATCACGTCGCGCGTTGAAGAAGTGGTGGCGAATGTCCGCAGGCATGCCGTGTCGCAGGGTCTGCCACCAGAGTTGGTCGAGAAATTGTGGCGGCGCTTGATCGATTGGTCCATCGCCCGCGAAGAAAGCGTGCTCGGGCCTGACAGCCTGCGAGAGGAACAGAAATGACGGCGACCATCATCGACGGCAAAGCCTTTGCCGCGCGAGTCCGGGGGCAGGTTGCGGCCCATGTGACCCAACTGCGCGAAGAACACGGGATCACGCCGGGCCTTGCCGTTGTGCTGGTGGGTGAGGATGCCGCGAGTCAGGTTTATGTGGCCAGCAAGGGCAAGATGACAGTCGAGGTTGGCATGGCCAGTTTCGAACACCGCCTGCCCGCCGACACATCCGAGGCCGATCTTCTGGCCATCATCGCGGCTCTGAACGCCGATCCTGCAGTGCATGGCATTCTGGTGCAGTTGCCGCTGCCTGCACATTTGAACTCTGACCTCGTGATCAACAGCATATCCCCTGCCAAAGACGTCGACGGATTTCACATTTCGAACGTTGGCCTTCTTGGCACAGGGCAAAAGGCGATGGTGCCCTGCACGCCGCTCGGCAGCCTGATGATGCTGCGGGATCATCACGGGTCATTGGCCGGGATGACTGCCGTGGTCGTGGGGCGCAGCAACATCGTGGGCAAGCCCATGGCACAGTTGCTGTTGGGCGACAGTTGCACAGTGACGATTGCACACAGCCGGACCCGCGATCTGGCGGCGGTCTGCCGGGGGGCAGACATCCTTGTGGCCGCCGTGGGCCGGGCCGAGATGATTACGGGTGACTTTGTGAAACCGGGGGCGACGGTGATTGACGTCGGCATCAACCGCATTGAACGCGACGGCAAGCTGCGATTGGTGGGTGACGTCGATTTCGCATCGGCCAGTGCCGTTGCGGGGGCCATCACGCCTGTTCCGGGCGGCGTCGGCCCGATGACAATCGCCTGCCTTCTGGCAAACACCCTGACGGCCACCTGCCGCGCCAATGGCCTGCCCGAACCCAAGGGGCTGACGGCCTGAACTAGACCCGGTCCAGATGCATGGGCCGCGCTATGGCGCGTGTGCCTGTCATGATCGCAAGCGCGCGGGGCTGCATCAGGCAGCGCAGCGCAGGGTCATCGCACCACAGCCCGCCGGTATAGGTGCCATAGGCAGGCATGATGACCCGCGCCTCATCTATTAGAAAGCAGGGCCGCGTCGTGGCCCCGATGCGCGCCTTGGGGTGATAATGCCCCGAAACCTCGGCCACCGGATCGGCGCCCGCGATATGGCGGAATGTGATGCCATCCACTGTGATCTCGTCCTGATGCTGCCCTCCCACCGTGGCGGGAACCGGGTCATGGTTACCCATGATCCACGTCCAGTTGCGGGGGGTGACAAGGGCCATCAGGTGGTCACGGTCGTCATCGCCCAGACCGCCGCCTGCCGCGACATCGTCGAAACTGTCGCCCAGACTGATCACTGACTGCGCCCCCGTCATCGCCAGATCAGTGGCCAGACGGCCAAGCGTGGCCGCCGTGTCATAAGGCGGCAGCAAGCTGCCACCGCGCCGGGCAAGCCGCTCTGACTTGCCCAGATGCAGGTCCGACACCACAAGCAGGCTTTGTGCGGGCCAGAACAAGGCCCGGCCCGGCAGGGCGACAAGGGCGGCGCGGCCCATCGTGAAGGAATATCCGTTCATGCCTTGTTCTTGGCTGATCCTGCGGCGTCAGACAAGCCCCGCTGCCTGCATCATCCGCTCTGCATCGCCCACAAGCAGCCGTTCGCGGCCCGCGCCGTGTACCGGAACGCGGCCCATTTCCAGAAACATCGGTGCGGCCAGCGGGCTCACACGGTCAAGCCGAACAAGATCGACCCGCCCCTTGATGCGGTCAAACATGTCCTCGATCCGCCCGAAATCGACCAGCCCGCGCATCGCTTCGGTCCGGGTGATCTGCAACAGCAGGTGGTCGGGATCATATTTCAGCAGCGTTTCATACAGGATGTCCGATGAAAACGTCGCCTGTCGGCCCGTCTTGCGCCGCCCCTGATGTGTCCGCTCGATCAGGCCGGAAATGATGGCCACATTGCGAAAACTGCGTTTCATCACGGCGTTTCCGGTCAGCCAGCCTTCCAGCCCTTCGCGCATCCGCGCCAGATCGAACAGACTGCCCTGTTCCAGAACCGGGTCCAACCCCCAGATCATCGTGGCGTAATCGGTTGCGACGAACCCCAAGGGGGCAAGCCCTTCGTCTTCCATCCGTTTGGTCAGCAAAAGGCCAAGCGTCTGCTGCGCGTTGCGCCCGGCAAATCCGTAGATGCACAGGTATTCGCGGTTTTCGGCGGGAAAGCTTTCGATGAAAAGCGTTCTCGCATCCGGCAGCCGTGACGTGTCGATCTGCAGTTTCAACCAATGCACCGTGTGTTCGGGCAACCCTTCCCAGTTGCGGGTGGCAAAGATATCCAGAATCCGCTGCGTCAACAAAGTGGACGTCGCGAATTTCGTGCCGTTGAACACAGCGACGCGCGGATCACGGCCCGGCGCGCGGCTGACTTCGACGGTCAGTTCGTTCAGCCCTTCAAAGCGGACGACCTGCCCACCGATCAGAAAAGTATCGCGTGGTGTCAGGGTGGCTGCGAAATCCTCTTCCACTTCACCCAGTGCCTGCCCCATGCGGCCCTTCAGGCGCACTTTCATGGTTTCGGTGCCAACGATGGTGCCCAGATTCTGCCGGATCACGGCGGCCGCCCGGGGATCGCGCAGATGCCACATGTCACCGCGCAGGATCAGGCGCTGCCACCTGTCATAGGCCCGCAGCGCATAACCGCCAGTGGCCACGAAATCGACGCAGGCATCGAATTCCGCACGGCCAAGTGCTGCATAGGGGCCGGCCCCGATCACCTCGGCATAAAGCGCGTCGGCGGCAAAGGGGCCGGCGCAGGCGGTGGCAAGGATATGCTGGCACAGCACGTCCTGCGGGCCCGGGCCGCGCGGTTCGCCGTCAAGCTGGTGGTCGCGCACGGCACCAAGGGCCGCCACGCATTCCACCACCTCAAACCGGTTGGCCGGAACCAGAAGCGCCTTTGACGGCGCGTTGTAGCGGTGATTGGCCCGGCCGATACGCTGCACCAGACGTTTCACGTTCTTGGGCGCGCCCACCTGAATGACCAGATCGACATCTCCCCAGTCAATCCCGAGGTCGAGCGTTCCGGTACAGACCACGGCACGCAACTGCCCCGCTGTCATCGCGGCCTCCACCCGTTCCCTTTGTTCGCGGGCAAGGCTTCCGTGGTGGATGGCAATCGGCAGGCTGTCGGCATTGGCCAGCCACAGATCGCGGAAAAACAGTTCCGCCTGCGCGCGCGTGTTGTGGAAGATCAGCGTGGTGCGGTGACGCTGCACCTGTTCCAGTATGGCAGGAATGGCATAGCGCCCCCCGCCCCCGGCCCAGGGCGGGGCTTCGTCCGTTTGAAGCATCGAAATGTCGGGGTCCGGCCCCGGATCGGCGGTCAGGATCGGGCAGCCCTGCGGTGCCAGAAAGCGGGCCAGCGCGGGCGGATCCTCAACCGTGGCCGACAGCCCGACACGCCGCAAACCCGGCGCAAGACTGGCCAGCCGCGCCAGCGACAGCATCAGCTGATCACCTCGTTTCGATTCCGCCAGCGCATGAATTTCGTCCACGATCACCCGCTGCAGCCCCGCAAAGATCCGCGGCGCATCCTCGTAACTCAGCAGCAGGCCAAGGCTTTCGGGCGTGGTCAGCAAAATATGGGGCGGGTCAGCGCGCTGTTTGCGGCGCTGCGTATAGGTGGTGTCGCCTGTGCGATCCTCGATCCGGATGTCAAGGCCCGCGCCTTCGACAGGGCGACGCAGGTTGCGGCGAATGTCCGCCGCCAATGCCTTGAGCGGTGAGAGGTAGAGCGTGTGCATCCCCGGCCCCGGCCGCGCGCCCAGTTCAGCCAAAGTTGGCAGGAAGCCTGCCAGCGTCTTGCCGCCGCCGGTGGGCGCAATCAGCAGGGACGCGGGCAGACTGGCCATGGCCAGCATGTCCTTTTGATGCGGATGCAGGCTCCAGCCTTGCGCGGCAAACCAGTTTGAGAGCGAGGGGGGCAGATCGGTCATTCCCCCAAGATAGGGCGGTTGGCCACAACAGGAAAGCGTGCCGCTGCGACGCCCTTGCGGTTGATGCCATTCACCCTTGCGCGGGGTGTGCCGCGCGCCTATGCCAGCGGCATGAAACTGATGTTCCTTGGGGATGTGATGGGGCGCGCCGGGCGTGCCGCGGTGGCGGAACGGCTGCCCCAAATGCGCGTGGATTGGGGCCTCGATTTCGTCGTGGTGAACGGCGAAAATGCAAGCTCCGGCATGGGGTTGATGCCCGATCACGCGCGCGCCATCCTGCAGGCCGGGGCCGATTGCATCACGCTGGGCGATCATGCGTTTGACCAGAAGGATATGCTGACCTTCATCGAAACCGAACCGCGCATCCTGCGGCCCCTGAATTTTGCCAAGGGCGCGCCGGGCAAAGGGGCGCGGTTGTTCGATGCGAAGGGCGGGCGCAAGGTTCTGGTGGCGCAGGCCTTGGGTCAGGTTTTCATGAAGCGGCCCTTCGACGACCCGTTCAGCGCCATCGATGCCGTGCTGCGCACCTATCCGCTTGGCGGGCAGGCCCATGCCGTGATGATCGACATTCATGCCGAGGCGACCTCGGAAAAGATGGCGATGGGCCACTGGTGCGATGGCCGCGCCTCGCTTGTCGTAGGAACACATACGCATGTGCCAACCGGCGACGCGCAGATCCTGAACGGCGGAACCGCCTACATGACGGATGCCGGCATGTGCGGCGATTATGACAGCGTGATCGGCATGGAGAAAACCGAACCCCTGCGCCGTTTCGTGACCGGCATGGCCAAAGGCCGGTTCGAGCCTGCGAATGGCAGTGCCACCTTGTCGGGTGTCTATGTCGAAACCGACGACAAGACAGGCCGCGCCACCCGCGTCGTGCCGATCCGCATCGGCGGCAGACTGTCCGAGTCAACGCCTTGAGCAAACGTTGGTTCTATGTCCTCGTTCTTTTGGCGATGGGACTGGGCTGGGGCTCCACACAGCCTTTGGGCAAGATGGCGGTGTCGACGGGGCACGAACATTTCGGTCTGATCTTCTGGCAACTGGTGATCGGGGCCATCGTCCTTGGAACGGTTCTGCTGGTTCAACGCAAGCCGGTGCCGATCACCCGCCGCACAGTGTGGTTCGCCGTGGTGATTGCACTGATCGGGACGATCATCCCGAACTCCACCTTCTATTATTCCGTGGTCCACCTGCCTGCCGGGATCATGTCGATCCTGATTTCGACAGTGCCGTTGATGGCGCTTCCCATTGCGCTGCTGCTGGGCACCGACAAGTTCAGTTTGACGCGGCTTGCCGGGCTGGCATGCGGTCTGCTGGGTGTGGTGTTGATCGCGGCCCCGGCGGGGGCGCTGCCCGATGTGGCAATGGCCGCCTTTCTGCCCATCGCGCTGATCGGCCCGCTGTTTTACGCCTTTGAAAGCAATTACGTGGCGCGTTTCGGCACCGCCGGAATGGATGCCATTCAGGCGATGTTCCTCGCCTCGGCTATCGGTGCAGTCATCACCTTGCCGCTGGCGGTTGGCACGGGCCAGTTCATTGACCCGACACAACCCTGGACGCGCGCCGAATGGGCGTTGATCGCGTCGTCCACGATCCACTGTTTCGCCTATGCAAGCTATGTCTGGCTGGCCGCAAAGGTTGGTGCAGTATTCGCGTCGCAGACCAGTTACATCGTGACAGGCACCGGGGTGATCTGGGCCATGCTGCTTTTGGGCGAACGGTTTTCGCCTTGGGTCTGGGCCGCGCTGGCGGTGATGATGTTGGGCCTCACCCTGGTGAAACCCCGCGACAATACGCCTGCCGTGGTTTAACTTGTTCAAAAACCCCGCTAAGGAAGAAGAAATTTCTGTCTTGGGGGAACAATGTTCGGCTTTGAATTGCCCGCAGCCATGCAGGCCTATGCCGCGATAGCCATACTTGGCCTGATGCTGGTGCTGTTCGTTCAGGAATATTTTCCAGTTGAAGTCACGGCCATCGGGGGCGCTGCCCTGATGATGATCCTGGGTATCCTTCCCACGGGCGAGGCGATGGATGTTCTGTCGAACAACGCGCCTTGGACGATTGCCCTGATGTTCATCATCGTGGGCGCCTTGGTGCGGACAGGAACGCTGGACGCGATCACACAGCTTGCCACCCGGCATGTGACCGCCCGCCCCGCCATCACTGTCTCCATTCTGGGCATCGGCGTTGTGGCGCTTTCGGCCTTTGTGAACAATACGCCGATAGTGGTCGTGTTCTTGCCAGTGTTCATCCAGCTTGCTGCACAAATGAAGATGGCCCCGTCCAAACTATTGATCCCGCTTTCCTATCTGTCAATTCTGGGCGGGACGATCACGCTTGTCGGCACGTCGACCAACCTCGTCGTTGACGGTGTCGCGCGTCAGGCGGGGCTGGAACCTTTTTCGATCTTCGAAATGACTCCAGTCGGGATCGCCTGTGCCGTGGTGGGCCTTCTGTATCTGGGCATCGTCGGCCCCCGTGTCCTTCCCGACCGCGTGTCGATGAGCGCGATGCTGACGGAACGGTCGAAGATGAAGTTCTTCACCGAAGTCGCGGTGCCCGAAGGCAGCACCCTGATCGGGCTGCGGGTCGAGGAAGTGGCGCTGTTCAAACGCGATTCGATGCGCGTGATCGACGTCTTGCGCGGCGATGCGTCCCTGCGTCGCGATCTGGGCGATGTCGTCCTCGCAGCCGGCGACCGGGTCGTTCTGCGCACGCCGATGAGCGAGGTTCTGGCCCTGCAACAGCAGAAGGATGTCAAACTTGTCGACAAGCTGTCCTCCGTCCAGACCACAACGGTAGAGGTGCTGATCACGCCGGGCTGTCAGATGATCGGACGCCGGTTGGGATCCATGCGATTGCGACGGCGGTATGGAGTTTATCCCCTGGCTGTGCACCGTCGCAATCAGAACATTGGCCGGCAGCTTGACGACCTGGTGGTGCAGGTGGGCGATACGCTGCTTCTGGAAGGGGCCGCTGCCGACATTCAAAGGCTTGCGTCCGACGTCGACCTTGTCGATATCTCGCACCCCACCGAACGCGCCTTCCGCCGCCGGCATGCGCCCATTGTTGTTGGGACGCTGGTGATGGTGATCCTTCTGTCCGCGCTGGATGTGGCACCGATCGAAATCCTTGCGTTTCTGGGTGTTGCAGTTGTTCTGCTCACCCGCTGCATCGACGCGGACGAGGCGTTTTCAAACATCGACGGGCGGTTGCTTGCGATGCTGTTCGGCATGATCGCCGTAGGGCAGGGGTTGGAGCATTCCGGTGCAGTGGAACTGATGGTGGGTTTTGCACAGCCCTACATGGTGGGCATGCAACCGTGGCTTCTGGTGTTCTGCGTCTATGCGCTCACCTCGTTTCTGACGGAACTGCTGTCGAACAACGCCGTGGCCGTGGTGGTAACGCCGGTTGCCATCGGCCTTGCGCAAAGCCTTGGCGTCGATCCGCGGGGGTTGCTCATCGCGGTCATGCTCGGCGCGTCGTTCGGGTTTGCCACGCCCATCGGGTATCAGTGCAACCTTCTGGTTTATGGGCCGGGTGGATACCGGTTCAGCGATTTCCTCAAGATCGGCGTGCCGCTGAACATCCTGATGGGCATCGTCGCCGCCGTCGTGATCCCGATGGTCTACGCCCTGTAACCGTTGGGGTTGCGGCAGGGCAGGCCGCCCGTGTATAGGCAGGCAAACATCCGAACAGGGAACGAGGACGGGGTATGGCGGGCCATTCGAAATGGGCGAACATCCAGCATCGCAAGGGCAAGCAGGACAAGCTGCGCGCCAAGGCGTTTTCAAAGCTGTCGAAGGAAATCACCGTCGCAGCCAAGATGGGCGAGCCTGATCCCGACAAGAACCCGCGTCTGCGCCTTGCCGTCAAGGCCGCGAAGGCCGTGTCGATGCCCAAGGACGTGATCGACCGCGCCATCAAGAAATCGGTGGGCGGCGACGCCGCAGACTATACCGAGATCCGCTATGAAGGCTACGGCGTCAACGGCATCGCCATCATTGTGGAGGCGCTGACCGACAACCTGAACCGCACGGCGAGCAACATCCGCAGCTATTTCACCAAGTGCGGCGGCAACCTTGGCACCACCGGCTCTGTCTCGCACAGCTTTGATCGCGTTGGGGAAATCAGCTATCCGGCGGCGGCGGGCGATGCCGATACGGTGATGATGGCGGCCCTTGATGCAGGGGCAGACGATGTGGAGTCGGACGACGACGGCCACTGGATCTATTGCAGTGTGGAGGCCCTGTCGGAGACGTCGGACAAGCTGGAAAAGGCGCTGGGTGAATCCACCGAATCGAAGTTGATCTGGAAGGCGCAGACCCTGACCGAGGTTGATCTGGAGACGGCCCAAAAGCTCATGCGGCTGATCGACATGCTGGAAGAAGACGACGACGTGCAGACCGTCACCCATAACTTTGACATCCCCGAGGATGTGGCCGCCCTGCTGGAATAACCGCGTATTGCGACCGTATGTTTTGCGTATGCGGGGCGTATGCATTCTGTATTTACGCGGGTCAGGCGTTGATTTTGCGCCAATCGGTCTGGTGCGCCCCCCCCACCCCGGCCCTCCCCCACCGGGGGGGAGGGGGCAGGCTGCACCCCTTGCCGGGTTGCGCGCAGTTTGGCAGGGTGCGTTCAACTTGTGTTAACCAGACGGTGATCTGGTGGCGGCAGGCGGGGGGCGGGCATGACCAATCATCTTTTCTATGGCGACAACCTTTCGGTGCTGCGGAACAGCATCCGGGACGAAACCGTCGACCTGATCTATCTGGACCCGCCGTTCAATTCGAACGCGAGTTACAACGTGCTGTTCAAGGGCCCGACCGGGGGCGACAGCGCGGCGCAGATCGAGGCGTTCGATGACACCTGGCACTGGAATCACGACCTTGGGAAGCCCAAGTATCTTGTGGATTGAGTCGGTTTCGCTATGTTGACGTGGCGGGCGGACGTGAAAAACACCGTCAGGGAATAGAAGAAATGGCACTTGACGGACCTATATTTGGCGAAGGGATCTATGCTCCTCGTGAAGCGGCGCGGCTGATTGGTGCGACGACGCAAGACGTGTTGCGCTGGACGCGCGGTAGTGGTCCTAATGATCCTATCTGGAACGCGCATTACCAGTTTCTAGACGACACAACTGAGCTTTCCTTCCTTGACCTGATTGAACTGCGGGCTGTTCGTGCGCTGCGATTGAACGGTATTTCCGTTCAGGCGATCCGTTATGCGATCAAGTTTGCTAAAGAAAAGTATGGGATTGATCGTCCCCTATCCGCAGTTGCGTTCAAGACGGACGGACCTGAGATCCTGATGGACGCCGTCGAAAAAGACGGCGAGTTGGTTAGTCTCGCGAAGAAGCGCGCCGGTCAAAAGGTGTTTAGACGGATCGTTGATCAATCAGTTTCGGGCCTTGAGTATGAGGATGCGCGGCTAATGCGGTGGCGACCTGACATCGCAAAGCACGTCGTGATTGATCCTGCGCGGGCATTTGGGGCGCCATTGGTTGATCTTGTCGGTGTGTCAACGCAAGTCTTGTACCGGGAATGGGAGCGTTCACGCGACTTGAAGTATGTGAGCAGGCTTTACGAGATTGATGACGCGCTGGTGCGGGATGCCGTTCAGTATGAGGATCGTCTTAGTCAAAATGTGAGTACGAATAGTGGTAAAGGTCTTATTTGACCACAATATGCCGCCAGCAATTGCCAATGCGTTGGATCACATCATTAAAGTTGGTGGCCATGAAGCTTGGGCCCTGCGGTACAGGTTTCCGCCCAACATAAGCGACGTTGATCTGTACGAACGACTAGGTAAGGAAAGGGGCTGGGTTGTCATATCGAAGGACGTGGCGCAGGCGAAGCGCCCTCCGGAACGCGCTGCAATACTGAAGTTTGGGGTAGTGGCAATTTTTCTTGCCCCGTCAGTCGAGAAGCAACCACTACATCAGCAAGCGGCAACCATTCTTTGGCACTGGGATGCGATTGTGCGACAGCGAACAAGTCAGGCAAACGGGCTTTTTCTGCTGCCAATAAACAAAGGATCGCGTTTTCGGAGCCTATGACCAGAAATATTCATTTGTTAGCAGCTGATGCGTAATCAGTTTGATCCGTGACCTGCAAGGAAAATTGATCGTGAAGGTGCACGATCCGGTTGTTTCTACGCTAACAGAACCATCACGCCCTTTAATCACCGAAGCAGTTGTCTCGAGGAGTTTGCGTTACCGCTTTTTCAACCCGTGCCGCGCATCCAGATCGTGACCATTGAACAGGCGATGGAGTTGCGTGACCGGGCGGTGCGGTTGCCTGCGCGGCGGGATGATGCCTTCAAGCGGGCGGCGGTGGAGGTGAGCCACGGCGCGCAGGGTGCACTGGACTTCTGACGCTTATACTGCCCCAAGGGGTTCCGCCGGAAGTGCCGGAATGATAGCGGCCAAGGGGGGAAATGTGGGGGTAGGGGTCAGTGTTTCAGGCGGGAGTTTCCGGGTTTCTGGTGGGGATCAGTCTGATTGCCGCCATCGGGGCGCAGAATGCGTTTGTGTTGCGGCAGGGGTTGCGGCGGGAGCATGTGGGGGCAGTTGTTCTGACCTGCGGGCTTTCGGATGCGGTGCTGATCGCGGCGGGGGTTTTGGGGTTTGGCGCGGTGTCGGCGGCGGTGCCGTGGTTGGCGCAGGCCATGCGCTGGGGCGGGGTGGCGTTTCTTGTGGTCTACGGCGCGCTGCGGTTTCGGGCGGCGTTCCGGGGCGGGGCGGCGTTGATGCCTGCCGCCGATCTGCGTGCGCCTTTGGGGCAGGTGCTGGCCACTTGTCTGGTGCTGACCTGGGCCAATCCGCATGTTTACCTTGATACGCTGGTTCTGGTGGGGTCCATCGCCTCGACCCACGCGCCTTGGGCCAATGCGTTCGGGGTGGGGGCGGCTTTGGCTTCGGTCAGCTTTTTCGCGACGCTGGGCTATGGCGCGCGGCTGTTGGCGCCGGTGTTTGCGCGGCCCCGCGCGTGGGTCTGGCTGGAGGTGATCGTGGGCGTGGTGATGTGGGCGATTGCCGCCGGGCTTGCCTTTGGGTGACGGCTTTGTTGCGGAACGGCCGGGGCTGCGGGCGCAGCGGTGACGCGGTGTGAAGGATAGTTTCGGACAGTCGCGGGCAAACCCCAATCCCAAGGATGCCCGCGATGCCCGATCAGACCCCGATCCTGTCCCTGCCGATGATCATGCCCGCGCAGGCGCAAAAACACGTCACCCATAACGAGGCGCTGCGTATTCTGGATGTGGCGGTGCAGCTTGCGGTGACGAACCGCACGCGCACCACGCCGCCTGCCAGCCCGGCGATTGCAGACCGTTACATCGTGGCGGTGGGGGCCACGGGGGGATGGGCCGGGCAGGACGGGCGGATTGCGGTGTTCACTGTGGACGGGTGGGATTTCGTGCAGCCCAAGGCAGGCTGGCAGGCGCATGTGATCGCGGATGCGCAGATCGTGGTGTTCAACGGCACGGGGTGGGAGGTGCCGAATGCGTCTGCCGCGCCGTCCACCGTCCCCGTCTTTGGGGTGAATGCCACGGCGGACATCACGAACCGTCTGACGGTATCGTCGCCCGCTGTGTTGTTGAACCACGAAGGGGCGGGCCATCAGGTCAAGGTGAACAAGGCGGGGGTTGCCAACTCGGCGAGCCTTTTGTTCCAGACCGCGTTTTCGGGGCGGGCGGAACTTGGGCTGCTGGGCAGTGATGCCTTTACGCTCAAGGTATCGTCGGACGGCACGAGCTTTGCCGAGGCGCTGCGGGCGACGGGGCCTGCGGGGCATGTGACGCTGCCGGGCGGGGTTCTGGCGAGCGGGTTTACGCTGCGCGACGGGACGGACGTGACAAAGACGGCGACGTTCGTGCTTTCGGGGATCACGACGGGCACGATGCGCAGCTTTACCCTGCCCAACACGTCGGGCGAGATTGCCGTGCTGGCCGGGACGCAGAGTTTTGCCGGGGCCAAGACCTTTGCAGGGGGTATGACGGTTTCGGGGGGCTTTGCCCTGACCGGGGCGGCGGGGAGTTTCGGCACGGCGGCGACGGCGGCGGTCTATGGGGTGGGCGTGGGGGCCACGGCAAGCGGTGCGGTCAAGGCTGTGGATATTGCGACGGGCGGGGTGGCGGGGTCGACGACGGTGGTGACCGTCGGGTCATCGGTTGCGGGGGCGCTTGGGTCGATCACGCTGCACGCGCCGCTGGTGACGTTCGGGCCGGCCGTTGCCGCCGTGGCGATGGACACCGCCGCCCTGACCGCCGGAAGTGTGGGCTTGGGTGCGGTGGCGGGTGCGGCGCAACGGTTGGCGGTGGCGTCTGCGACAACCCGGTTCACGCATGACGGGGCCGGGCATCAAATGCAGGTGAACAAATCGGGCGGGGCGGACACGGCCAGTCTGCAGTTCCAGTCGGCGCTTGCCGGGCGGGGAGAGATCGGGCTGATCGGGTCGAACAACCTTGAACTGCGGGTGTCGGCGGACGGAAGCGCGTGGCAATCGGCGCTGGTGGCGGGGACAGGCGGGCAGGTGACCCTGCCGCAGCCCGTGGTGATGGGGGCGCAGGGGGCAGACCCGGCGGTGCCGGTGAACGGGATGATCTGGCAGAACAGCGCCACGGGCCAGATACGGGCTCAGGTCGGCGGGGTGACGCGGGCGATCGATGCGCAGATGAACGTGCCTTATCTTGTGCCAGTGGCGGGGGATTATGTGCTGACCACCACGGGCGCGGGCGGGGGGGCCACGACGACGCTGGCAGGCGCTGCGGCGCGGGTTGATTTGTTCCCCTTTATCGCGCGGAGCGATTCCGCCATCGACCGGCTGGCGGTGAACGTGACAACGGCGGTGGCGGCGGCCTTGTGCAAGATTGTGGTCTATGCCGCGGATGCGAACGGGCGGCCTGCAACACTTATTGTGGAAAGCGCCGATCTTGATTGCGCAACGGTGGGGATCAAGACGGCGAGCGTTGCCCTGACGTTGCGGCAGGGCATCACCTATTGGCTGGGTGTGCGTCATTCGTCGACGGCGACGCTGTCGGCCTGGGCGCTTGGGGCCACGCCAGACATCAATGGCGGGGCACCGTCCACGGCGGCGCGCAAGGTGCTGCGTCGTACGGTAACCTATGCGACAGCGGCACCTTCGCCTTGGGTCTTTTCGGCGGCCGAGATCAACAGTGCGTCTGCGACGGCGATCTGGGCGCGGGTGGTCTGAGCGTCAGCACCTGTTTGACACCCCACCCCCCCGGGACTAAGGATCAGTCGGCACAACTGGACGGATGGTTCCCCGATGAAGATAGCGATGATTGGCACAGGCTATGTCGGCCTGGTTTCGGGGGTCTGCTTTTCGGATTTCGGGCATGACGTGGTGTGCGTTGATCGGGACGCGGCCAAGATTGCCCGCCTGAAAAACGGCGAAGTGCCGATTTTCGAACCGGGTCTGGAAGGGTTGCTGGCGCGGAACATCGCGGCGGACCGGTTGTCGTTCACGACGGATCTGCGGGCGGCGGTGGATGGGGCAGAGGCGGTGTTCATCGCGGTGGGCACGCCCGCGCGGCGCGGTGATGGCCATGCCGACCTGACCTTTGTTCTGGCGGCGGCGGCGGAGATTGGCGCGGCGCTGACCGGTTATACCGTCGTGGTCACGAAATCGACGGTACCGGTCGGCACCAACCGTCTGGTTGAAGCGGCGGTGGCCGAGCATGCGGGCGGGCAGGCGTTCGATGTGGCGTCGAACCCGGAATTCCTGCGCGAAGGGGCGGCACTTGACGATTTCATGCGTCCCGACCGCGTTGTCGTGGGTGTGGAAAGCGAGCGGGCGCAAAAGGTGATGGCCGACGTTTACAAGCCATTGTTCCTGCGGGATTTTCCTGTTGTCTACACCGGCCTTGAGAGTGCCGAGATGATCAAGTACGCGGCCAACGCCTTTCTGGCGACCAAGATCACCTTCATCAACGAAATCGCCGCTTTGTGCGAAAAGGTCGGGGCGGATATCAAGGCGGTGTCCAAGGGAATTGGTCTGGACGGGCGGATCGGGAACAAGTTCCTGCATGCGGGCCCTGGCTATGGCGGTTCGTGTTTTCCCAAGGATACCAAGGCCTTGGCGCGGATCGGGCAAGAACATGGCGTGCCGATGCAGATCACCGAGACAGTGATCAAGGTGAACGACGAAATCAAGAACCGGATGATCGCCAAGATCCTGCGGATGCTGGACGACGACGCTAAGGGAAAGACAGTTGCGGTTCTGGGGGTGACGTTCAAGCCCAACACCGACGACATGCGCGATGCGGCGAGCCTGACCATTGTGCCCGCTTTGGTCGCGGCCGGGGCCACGGTGCGGGTGACTGACCCCGAAGGTCAGCGCGAGGGGCAGGCGTTGTTGCCGGGTGTGGCCTGGGTGGAGAATGCCTATCTCGCGGCGGATGGGGCAGATGTGGTTGTGTTGCTGACCGAATGGAACGAGTTTCGCGCGCTGGATCTGGGCAAACTTGGCCGGTGCATGGCGGTGCGCCGGATGGTCGATTTGCGCAACGTCTATGACCGCGCGTCGGCGCTGGCGGCGGGGTTCGAGCGGTTCGAGGGCGTGGGCCGGTAGCATAACCGAACGAACGGACGGTTATCCCTTGGCCCCCTGGCCACGGGCGTAAATGTCTTCGTAACGCGTAATGTCATCTTCTCCAAGATAGGCGCCTGTCTGCACCTCAACCAGGATAACCGGCAGTTTTCCGGGGTTTTCCAGCCGGTGTTTCGCGCCCAGCGGGATATAGATCGACTCATTTTCACTGATCAGGGTAGCAGTATCATCCAGCGTCACACGGGCGGTGCCGGAAACGACGATCCAGTGTTCGGCGCGGTGCACATGGCTTTGCAGGCTGAGTGCTGCGCCGGGTTTGACGTGGATGCGTTTGACTTGAAACCTGTCGCCCAGTGCAAGTGTTTCAAACCAACCCCATGGCCGGTGGTCGCGCGGGAAATGTTCGGCGGCAGCAGCACCTTGTTCGCGCAGGGCATCGACGGCAAGTCGCACATCTTGCGCGCGGGACGCGGGCGCAATCAACACCGCATCTGGCAACGCCACGGCGATGATGTCGTGCAGGCCGATTCCGACAAGCCGCACATTTGCATCAGAAAACAGCAGGGTATCGGTGCAGTCGATGGCCGTTCCGGTGCCGGTGTTGCCGTCTTTGGTCACTGGCAGTGCGCGTGCGACCGAGGCCCAGTCGCCCAGATCGGACCACCCGCCGTCAAAGGGCATGACGCGCAGGCCTTGGGCCTTTTCCATCACGGCATAGTCGATGGACACCGGGCGCGCGCCCGCCCATGCCGCGGCGTCGAGGCGTAGAAAGCCAAGGTCGGCGCGGGCGTCCAGCAGGGCGCGGGTCATGGGGCTGACAAGATCGGCGGCGTGGGCGTGAAACGCCGCGATCATGGCGTCGGCGCGAAACAGGAACAGACCGGCGTTCCACAGGTAGCCCGGAGTTATGAACATACGTTCGGCATCGGCGGTTGGCGGTTTTTCGACAAAGCGGCTGAGCGCCATCGGCACATCGCGCGGCGCGTCCGGTTCCGCGAGTTCGAGCCAGCCATAGCCGGTTTCGGCGCGGGTTGGATGGATGCCGAACGTCACGATATGTCCGTCCATCGCCTGTGGAATGGCGGCCCTGACCGTGGACTGAAAGGCCTGAGGGTCGTTCACCAGATGGTCGCAGGGCGAGGCGAGGATCAGGGTATCGGGGGCGGTTTGTGCCAGATGGAGAGCGGCAGCAAGAATCGCGGGGGCGGTGTTACGGCCTTCGGGTTCGATCAGCAGGGCAAGGGGTTCCTGCCCGATGGCGGCCAGCTGTTCGGCCACGATAAACCGAAAGTCGGAACCTGTGATGACGGCGGGCGCGGTGAAATCCGGCCCGGAAAGCCGGGCAGCCGCCTGTTGGAACAGACTTTGCGGCCCCAAAAGCTGAGCAAATTGTTTGGGATAGCTTTTGCGCGACAAAGGCCAAAGCCGGGTTCCCGCGCCGCCACACAAAAGCAGGGGTGTGATCTGTGTCATTGGCCTGCGCATCCCAATCATCCTGCTGATGTTGCACCATAAGGGATGCCTGCCCGTGGGCAAGGGCGGCGATGCCGTCAGGGCAGGCTTTCGGCATTTGTGTGAAATTCAAGGCATTTGGCCAAAGGCATTTCCGGTTCCGTTAAGGTTTGGGCAAAGCCGGTGACGGCATCCTGACACCGGGTGTTACATAGCGATCCGGGGTGTGGGGTGGCGTCTTTCGAGGTTGTCGGGGTTTTTCTCGACGCTCCGGCACGGTTTGTGTCGGGCATAACCGATATCGAGGTGGTCCAATCCGGCGACGACGTGCAGCTTTATACGACGACACGGGCAGGTGGGGGGTTGCTTGCCTTTGACGTTGGGATGGGCGCGGGTCTGGGGCTGGATCTGATCGATCAGCAGGCGCTGATCGACGGCACAGGTTTGTCGACGCCGGGGCGGCTTTCGCAGGTGATGCTGAACGGGCAGTCGTCTGTGTTGCTGAGCGGTGCCGGTCAGACGGGTCTTGGCGGCTATGATCTGGGCGCTACGGGACGATACAGCGCGGCGATGACGCTGGTTGACGCGCCGGAGATGACGATGGCGGCGCATGCGGTGGTGGAGTGCGGGGGGCAGACGTTTCTGTATGGCAATCGCAGCGGCAGCACCCTGCTGTCGGCGTACCGGGTGGGGACGGACGGGCGGGCGGTGTGGTCCAGCGACGTGGCCCTGCCGGTTGAGTATCAGGGAATTGATGTGACGGCCCTTGTGCCGGTGACGCTCGCGGGCGGGCAGTATCTGTTTGTCCTGTCGCAGGCATCGGATTCGCTGCGCAGTTACCGGATCGGGGCGGATGGGTCATTGCAGCAGGTGTCCGCACTTGGCGCGGGGGGCGGGCTGGGGATTGCGGCACCTTCGGCGATGACCATGGTTGAAACCGGGGGGCAGGCGTTTGCCATCGTGACGGCGGCGGGGTCTTCGTCGATCAGCGTTGTGGCGCTTGAGGCGCAGGGTCGGATGAGCCTGAGTGACCACGTGATCGATACGCTCGACACCCGGTTTCAGGGGGTCAGTGCGCTTGCCTCGGTGACGATCGGGGGGCGGGTCTTTGTGGTGGCGGGGGGCGGGGACAACGGGATCAGCCTGTTCACCCTGCTGCCCGGGGGGCGGCTTTTGCATCTGGGCAATCAGGTGGAGCAGAACGACTTTCCGCTCGACAATATCACGGCGATCAAGGCTGTCGTGGTGAACGGCCGGATCGAGGTGTTCGTGGCTGGCGAGGGCAGCGGGCTTTTGCGGATGCGGATTGATCCGGGCGACGTGGCGGGGCCGCGCGAGGGCACGCCGGGTGCCGACAGCATGGTGGGCGGGGCGGGGAATGATTTGCTGTTCGGGCAATTGGGGACGGATACGCTTCGCGGGGGCGAGGGCGACGATATTCTGATGGACGGTGCCGGCAACGACAATCTGTACGGAGGGGCGGGTGCCGACATCTTTATCATTTCGGCGGACGATGCGTGGAACCGGATTTTCGATTTCGAGCCGGGTATTGACCGGATTGATCTGACAAGCTGGGGCCGGATCTATTCGACGCAGGCTCTGACAATCCGCAAGTTCAACACCGGGTATGTGACGATATCCTATGGGCAGGAATCTGTGACGGTTTACGGGGCCGCCGGGGTGGTGCTGTCGACCGGGGATTTCAAGGCGTCGGACCTGTTCCGCCTGTGGCATGTGGTTGCGGAGCCGGTTTACGAGGGGTTGTGGCTGGCCGGGACGACGGGGGCAGACAGTCTGGTGGGGGATGCGGGGGCGGATACCCTGGCGGGGCAAGGCGGGGCGGACACCCTGGACGGGCGGGCGGGGTTTGACATCGCGGATTACGCATGGGCGGCGGGGGATTTGACGGTTGATCTGAATGACGCGGCGCGCAATGCGGGGATGGCTGCGGGCGATGTTCATATCGGGATCGAGGGTTTGGCCGCGGGGGCGGGCGACGATGTGCTGCAGGGTTCCGCAGAGGCCAATCTGTTGCGCGGTAACGACGGGCAGGACCAGCTTGATGGCCGCCAGGGCGATGACACGCTGCACGGCGGTGCAGGCAACGACACGCTGACGGGCGGGGCGGGGGCAGACCGGATGGTGGGCGGGGCGGGGCGCGATCTGGCGGATTACGGTGCAGCCTTGGGTGCCGTGCGTGTTGATCTGTCGGCGCCCAACCTGAACCGGGGAGAGGCTGCGGGCGATACCTATGACGGCGTGGAAGATGTGGCCGGAGGCGACCATCACGACAGTCTGACAGGCGATGCTGCGGGCAACCGGCTGTGGGGCGGCGCGGGGAATGACCTTCTGATCGGGCGCAGCGGGGATGATGTTGTCTATGGCGGTGACGGGCGTGACACATTGCAGGGCGACGAGGGCAGCGACACACTGAACGGGGGTTCTGGTGTTGACGAGATCATCTTTGATTCTGGAGGCAATCTGCGTGTCGATCTGACCGTCATCGGGGCGCAGTCCACCGGGCAGGGGAATGATCTGATCGGCGGCGTCGAATGGATAACGGCGGGGAATGGCCGTGACTTCATTCTGGGCGATGAGGCCGACAACCGGTTTATCGGCAATGGGGGCGACGACAGCCTTTCTGGTGGGTTTGGTGCGGACAGCCTGATCGGGGGCGAAGGCAACGATCTGCTGCAGGGGGGCGATGGTGAGGATTGGGTGTTATTCCATGGGCCAGTCGCGATGGCAGTGAACCTTTCAATGATCGACGGGTGGGCAAAAGGCGAGGGGCGCGACACGATCAAGGGGTGCGAACATGCGGCAACCGGGGGCGGTGACGATGTTCTGACCGGGTCGGTGGGGGCGAACCATCTGGTTGGGGGAGGGGGGCGTGACAGGGTTGCCGGGGGTCGTGGCGACGACACGCTGGAAGGCGGCGCGGGGGACGATACCCTGCTGGGAGAGGCGGGCCGTGACCGTCTGGTCGGCGGTGCGGGGTCTGATCTGGTGATCTATGGCGGGAGTGGAAATGTCACGATCCGGCTTGGCCAGAACAAGGCGGCGGATCAGGACCGCCTTTTCGGGATCGAGAACCTTCGCACGGGTGCCGGGGCAGACCGTTTGACGGGCGACGGGGCGGCCAATCATTTTCAGGGGCAAGCTGGCCGTGATGTTCTGGCGGGCGGCGGTGGGGACGACCGGTTGGAAGGGGGCGGCGGCAATGATGTGTTGCAAGGCCAAGGGGGCAATGATGTGCTGGTGGGCGGGGCAGGGCAGGATTGGCTTGATCTGGGCGGGATGATGCCACTTTCCGTCAATCTGGCGATCAGGGGGCTGCAGGATACCGGGCAAGGGCGCGATCTGATTTCAGGGATCGAAAACCTGCGAGGCGGGGGGGGGCGCGACACGCTTGCCGGGAACAATGGTGACAATCAGTTGGCGGGACTTGGCAACAATGACAGGCTTTTGGGGGGTGGCGGGCGTGACCGGCTGACCGGGGGCGGGGGGAATGACACTCTTTCCGGCGGCGGCGGCGCGGATACCTTTGTGTTTGACGGGGGCAGCGATCAGATCACCGATTTCAACGCCGGGCGGGGGGACAGGCTGGTGATCGACACCGACAGTCTGCGGGGCCTTGGCGGGATGACGGCGCGCGCGGTGATCGACAGGTTTGGTGATCTGACGCGGGGGGGCGTCGTGCTGGATTTGCCCGGCCCCCACCGGATACTGGTTGAGGACGCCCATTCGCTCCGCATGCTATACGACCATCTGACCTTGATCTGACCGGATCAGATGAAGGCAAAGTCGTTGCGCAGGGTTTCAGGATCCGTCACCCCGGCAAGCGTCAGGGTATTGCCGCCGCCGAAATCGAACACGGCTTTCGTGCCCTCAACCACGACATAAAGCAGAAGATCATCAAAACCGGCTGGTGCAACGGCGAACAGCGATTTGCTGATGCGGAGGGTATCAATATTGTCGGCAAAATCGGCAATTGTATCCTTGCCTTCGGAGTAGACAAAGACATCGCGCCCGGCCCCGCCTGACAGGGCGTCATTGCCCGATTGCCCGTACAGGACATCGTTTCCGTCGCCGCCCATCAGGGTGTCATCGCCCAAATCACCCTTGATCAGATCGTTGCCGGACCGGCCCTGCATGCGGTTTGCAGCGGACGAGCCCAAGAGCAGGTCGTTGCCGCCGCCAGAGATGACATGTTCCACCGAAACAAGTTTGTCACGCCCTTCACCGGTGTTCTGAATGGAGGTGCGGGCAAGGTTGATGATGACCTTTTCGCCGCCCGAAATCTGCAGCACATCAGCGCCCGACCCGCCGTTCAGCACATCATTGCCTGCGCCGCCGTTCAGGGTGTCTGTCCCGGCGTTTCCTTTCAGCGTGTCGGCCCCCGTGCGGCCCGAAAGCCTGTTCCCGACGTCGTTCCCGATCAGCGCATCGCTTCCTTTGCCACCGATGGCGTTTTCAATGACGACATTGGCGGCGATGATGATGTTCCCCTTGAACCCGCCGACATTCGACGCGGCAAGTTCGTTCAGATCGATCCGCTGGCGTGCCGTGACGGGCGAGAAGTTCAGGGTATCATTGCCGCCAGTGTCATAGATCGTCAGCGCATAGGGGTTGCCCTGATAAACCTTGGGGTCATTGGGAGAACGGTCAAAAATCTCATCAAACAGGCGGCCAAGATAGCCGCTTACGTTGGAACTGGCCCCATAGACGGTGTTGCCCGCGCGGCTCTGCACGTTGGTGCCATACAGGGCCTGAATGGCAAGGATGTCTGCCGCCATGGTCGTCGCCAGAAAGGCAAAGCTCGCGTCGATGTTCGGATTGTCGGTTTGCGCGAAATACGACATGACCGATGCCTGCCAACTGTCAAAGCTGAAGGTTTCATCGGTGCCGAAATCTGCGTCGCCGTTGTAATCGCCCGCGTGGCCGAGGCCAAGCGCATGGCCGATTTCGTGGATGTAGGTCTGCAGCCAGTAGGAATTGAGCGAGATGGGCTTTGTGTCCCAATTGCTTTGGACGTTGACGATGGAGGTATAGATTGTCCCCGCGTCACCGAACGACAGGTCGGAATAGGAATAGGCGCCGTCGTCCCAGTTGTCGAAGATCAGGTCAGCGCCTTTTTTGAAGAGAAGGGAATAGTCGCCTTCACTGTCACTCCAGCCGGTGACCCGCAAGTAATAGGCCCCCGATGCGTTGACGCGGAAGGCCATAGGCTCGTTGTCGCGCGCCTCGGGGTTGTCTTGCTTGATGATCGAATTGCCGTTTCGGTCAAGGAGTTCGAGAAAGGGGTCGAAGTTACGCCCACCTGAGCCATCACGCTTCAACAGCGCATAGTAGTCGACCCCGGCCTTCAAGTTCACCTGCACGACATCGGCATCGTCTTTGTTCGAGAGGTTGCCATGGAACACCTTGTTCTGGCCAAGGATATAGCTGGTTTGCATGCCCGGTTTCGCATCGGCCGATTCAAAGATATTGCCGCCATCCTGCAGATCGATCGCCTTGAATTTTATGCCCGACACATCGGTCCAGGCCTGCAGGGCGGCGGTGGCAACCTGACGTTCGGCGGGGGAAAGCCCCGTCATGTCATAGGTCAGCGTGCCGCCGGGATTGACGTTGAAAGCGCGCCCGCCCTCGGTCTGGTCATCCCAGAACCCGCTGCGCAGGTAGGTGGCCAAGGCGTTGATCTGATTGAGAGATGGTGCTGACAGCGGGCTGCCGCCCAGCGTATCCGCATGCGTCGTCCACTGCGCCGCCGCATCCTGCGGCCGAAGCGCCGCGCACAGCATACACATCCCTGACCCCCAGTTGGAACCGGAACGGCCCCCTTTGATGTTACGTAAGGCAAAGCCGCCGGGCAAGCCTAAGGATCACGGCATCAGGGCTTTTGCTTGGCAGGTGTGTCGGATTACATTGCAGCAAATTCAAGGAAAAGGGACGGTGATGTCTGGAAATGTATTGGTGACAGGCGGGGCCGGCTATATCGGGGCGCATGCCTGCAAGGCGCTGCGCGCCGCGGGGTTCACGCCGGTGGCGTTCGACAATCTGGCGACGGGGTGGCGCGAGGCGGTCAAGTTCGGCCCCTTTGTGCAGGGCGATCTGATGGACCGCGCCGCCGTGGATGCGGCCTTCGCCGAACACCGGCCCGTGGCCGTGATGCACTTTGCGGCGCTGTCGCTTGTCGGGGAATCGATGCAGGACCCGGGGCGGTACTGGCGCGTCAACGTCGGCGGCGCGCTGAACCTGATTGAAGGGGCGGTGGCCGCGGGTTGCCGCAACATGGTGTTTTCAAGCACTTGCGCCACCTACGGCGACCCGGACGGCGTGCTGCTGGACGAAAACACGCCGCAGCAACCGATCAACTCCTATGGCGCAAGCAAGCGGGCGATCGAAGACATCCTGAACAATTTTCGCGTCAGCCACGGTTTGGAACATGTGATCTTTCGTTATTTCAACGTGGCGGGCTGTGATCCGGAGGGTGAAATCGGCGAACAGCACAGGCCGGAAACCCATCTTATTCCACTCATGCTCGACGCGATCATGGGCAAACGCCCGGCGCTGACGGTGTTTGGCAGCGATTATCCAACGGCGGATGGCACCTGCATCCGCGACTATGTGCATGTGACGGATCTTGCGGCGGCGCATGTGCTTGGCTTGAACTGGCTGTTGGAGGGCAAGGGCAGCCGCATCTTCAACCTTGGCACCGGCAAGGGGTTTTCGGTGCGCGAAGTGATCGAGGCGTCGCGCGCCGTGACCAACCGGTCGGTGCCCACCATTGAAGGCACGCGGCGCGCGGGGGATGCGGTGTCGCTGGTGTCGGGGTCGGCGCGGGCGGTGAACGAACTGGGCTGGCACCCGGCGCGGTCCAACCTGCCGGACATGATCCGCGATGCCTGGGGCTGGGCGCAGGGGCCGGGCTATACCGACTAGGGCGCTGTTCCCGGCCCATCGGCAGGGGCAAAGCCCTCCAATGGCAGGTCGCGCAGACGACGGGCAAGGTCAAGGAAGCCACCCGCCAGATGGGCCGCCGTGACGCGGCCCTTTTCGGCGGTTGCAAGATGCGCCTCGCCCACCACACCCGCCGGATTCAGATCGAATGACACCCAGCCGAGGCTGGTCGCACCAATCGGTGAAATCGGCGCGCTTTCTGCAGATGACCGGAAGTCGCGCGCCTGCGCCATGTCCACGGTTTGCGGGCGTAAATGCAGCATGAGCGAGGTTTCAAGATCGCCGCCATGGATGCCAAAGGTGGTTTCCTGCCGGGAATACAGGCCTTCGGGCAGGCCGCAGTTTCCCCAGCCATATTTGACGGCCTGCATGCCCGCCTGCACCCGAAGTTCACGGCTGACAATCGACACAAGGTCTGTGTTGCCGCCGTGGCTGTTCACCAGAATGATCTTGCGCACACCCGCGCGGGCCACCGACAGCCCAACCTCCACCCAGGCCCGAAGGGCGGTTTCGGCGGTGAGCGTCAGGGTTCCGCGCGCCCACAGATGTTCATTCGACTTGCCCACCGCCTGAACCGGCAGAATCAAGAGATCAAGGTCGTCCGGGCAGGCGGCCCGCACGGCCTCCAGCATGCCTTCGGCGATCAGTGTGTCGGTGCCCACCGGCAAATGCGGCCCGTGCTGTTCGATGGCGGCGGTTGGCAACACCGCCACTGTCCGCGCCGGATCAAGGGTCAGAAATTCGGGCGCGCGCAGATCGGCCCAGTTGCGTGCTGTCACGTGGTGACCCCCTGCTTTGGTGTCTGGGTTGCGACAGCCTGCCTGCCGATCAGCCTGTCCATCCGCGCGGCCACCGTGGCCAGATGCCGCGCGCGGCTTTCCGGGGTGGAACTGTCCATCAGGTAATGCGCGGCAAAGGCCGTTCGTTTGCGGGGCGCGCACAGATAGCCCACACCGCGCGTCAGGGTGCGCTTGCCCGGCGCGCCGATCAGTTGCGTCAGCCACCAGCTTGCCCCGCAAGTGGTGAACACGCCCAGCCGTTTGATGTGGCGCAGGCCCGGCCGGATCGTGCGGTTGGCGCCATCCGGCATCAGAAACGCCACCTCGGGCAACAGCACCCGGTCAAGCCAGCCTTTCAGGGTGGCGGGCAGGCCGTACCACCATGTCGGATAGATGAAGATCAGCGTGTCACACCACCGAACATCATCCACCTCGGTCTGCACGGGGCGCTGATTGGCGGGGCTGGACAGATACCCCTTCCATTCGTCCCACGACAAGGCAGGCGCAAATCCAGAACGGTAAAGATCATGAACCCGCGTTTCGGCCCCCGCCGCGCCAAGTTTCTGCACCACCACATCACGCACCGCCGAATTGAAACTCTGGTCACAGGGATGGCAGAAAACCACCAATGCACGCATCTAGAAATGCCTCATCTTTCGTTCCACCAACGCAAGATAGCGTTGACGGTCGGCCGCGCTGACACGGTTCATGTCATGCAGGGCCAGATAGCAAAGCGTGTCTGCCTGACACACATGCCGAAGCGCACGCTTTACCACGCGGCGGGGCGGATCCCCGGCCAGAATGGCCCGCACCCGTGTCGCGCCATAGGTGGTGACCGCCCCCAGTTTGCGGATGTTCGTCAGATTGGGCCTGACCCGGCCATCCACCAGCCGGAACGACACGCCGGGCAGGAACACCCGGTCGACATACCCTTTCAATATCGCAGGAAAGCCAAAGTTCCACACCGGGAACACCATTACAAGCGCATCGGCACGGCGCAGCCTGTCAACATGGCCCTGCACTGGCAGCGTATTGGTGGCGGTGTCGTGATAGCCGCGCCGTTCCGCCGCCGTCATCACCGGATCGAACTTTTCGGCATAAAGATCGCACAGATCAACCTCCCATCCGCGCGCCGCCAGCGTTTCCACGACAACGGCCTTCAGGCTTGCCGAAAAGCTTTCTTCAACCGGATGCGCGAACAGAACCATCGCCTTCACGGCTTTGCCCCATCCTCTTTGCAGAAATATCCTCGGGGGGTGCGGGGGGCAGACAGCCCCCCGTCCGCGCGCGCCGCCCACCGGGCGGTCATTCGGCGGCCTGCAGTTTCGGATAGGCATACATTGCGTCATACCCCCAGGCCGGATCATCCCAGGCGATCATCTTGCCGGGGTTCAACAGACCCTTGGGATCAGCCTCGCGCTTAAAGTTCAACTGGCGGTCATCGACCGACTGGCGACCGCCTTCCTCCAGCGTATAGCGGTGGGGGTTGAACACCATGCAGCCCATCGCCTCATGTGCGGCGACGATGGCGTCAAGCCGGTCTTCGGTGGTAAACCGCACCAGCGACAGGCCGGCGAACATGACGCGCCCGCCCTCGCGCATCAGTTCCAGATGCTGCATCACCTCGCCCGGAAAGGCGGCGCGGATGGCCGCGATCTTTTCGGCATGATTGTCGGGCGCATAGCGCACCTGCAGATAGGTGATCGCCGGATCGACTTTGAGTGCACGCAAGGTGGTGTGGTTCCAGCCGTATTCATAGACCGGGCCGGGTTCGCGCGGCCATTCCGTCTGGTCGCTGCGGTACAGGATGCGGGCGTCCGGGTGTCTGGCCGTGAAGGTGACAAAGGCATCCATCGCATGGGGGGCGATCATCAGGCCGATCAGGTGATCGCCCGGGGCGACATGGGGGGCTACGCGCTGAAAATAGTCTTGCGTGATCGGGGCTTCGTAGATCGAGATGAGCTTTTTCAGGATGCCCACCTCGTTGCCAAGGTCGGCCGCATAGCGCACTGCGGCGTCGAAATCCTGCAGGGTGACGAACAGTTCCACCCAGTCATAGGCCGGGGCCAGCGGCATTTCCAGTTCGGTGATGATGCCGTTGGTGCCGTAGGCGTGGCTGACGCGGTGCAGTTCTTCGCCCGAAAATTCAAGGATGCGGGGTTCTGCCTCCATCGTCACGACGCGCAGGCGGATGATGTTGCCCAGATCGCGCAACGCGCCCCAGGTGCAGGAACCGACCCCACCCGAGCCACCGGCGATAAAGCCACCGATGGTGGCCGTGGCATAGGTGGAACTGAACATCCGCAGTTCCTGCCCCGAGGCGCGGGTCACGGCATCCACGTCCTTGAGAAGGCAGCCCGGTTCCACGATGACGCGGCCCGGATGCACGGATTTCACGGCGGACAGGTGTTTGGTGTGCAGGATGATGCCGCCCGCAAGCGGCATGGCCTGACCGTAGTTGCCGGTGCCCGCACCGCGCACAGTGACGGGCACGTCATGGGCATAGGCCACGCGCAGCACCTCGATCACTTCCGCCTCGGTCCGGGGGGCCACGACGAAATCGGCGGTCACATGATCCAGCCGCGCCTTCAGAACCGGGGAATACCAGAAAAAGTCACGGCTTTTGGCGCGCACGGATACGGGGTTTTCATCCAGTTCCAGATGGGCGAGGGCGGCCTTGGCGGCAGTCAGGTTCATGCGGTCCTCATCAGGTCATCAAGTTCGGCGTAATCGGGCAGAGTGCGGTCGATCTGCACGCCGGAGCGCAGCACGATCCGGTCTGACGCGGGGCGGGAGAAGAGTTCGGACCAGTTGCGCGCCTTGAAGATCACAAGATCGGCGGTGCTGCCGGGGGCCAGTCCGGGGGCGGCAAACCCGCAGGCGCGGGCCGGGTTGCCCACCACGGATTGCACCCAGTCGGGGGCGGAATGGTCAAGGTGGCCGATGCGCGTCGCTTCGCGCAGGACTTCGAGCATGTCGAGATCACCGTAGGCATAAAACGGGTCGCGCGTGTTGTCCGAGGCAAAGCTGACGTTGATGCCGCGGGCCCGCATTTCATGCACAAGGGTGATACCGCGCATGCGGGGCGTGCGGCCCGCCGCGCGGTCTTGCAGGTAAAGGTTGCACATCGGCAGGCTGACCACATTCAGCCCCGCCTTGGCTACCACATCGAGCGTCGCCAGAGCGCGCCCTTCGTCCATGGCGCTGACCGAACAGCAATGGCCGACCACGACAGGTGAGGCAAAACCGGTTTCAAGCACCGCCTCGGCAATGGCGTGGAGCGTGTTGGCGGTGGGGTCGAGCGTTTCGTCAACGTGGAAATCAGCCGAAAGGCCGCGATCTGCCGCCATGCGCAGAAATGTCCTGATCCGCTGGTCGATGTCGGGCAGGGGATAGGTGACCATGCCAAGCACCCCGTCGTGTGCTGCGACGATGTCGGCGGTCTGTCGGAAGGGGCCGTCTTCGCTCACACCCTCGGCCCCCAACAGGCAGGCGGCCTGCAGGTCGATGCGGCCGGCCCATTCTTCGCGCAGTTCGGCAAAGACGCCGAAAGATATGCTGTCCTGTGGCGGGATTGAATCAAGATGGGTGCGGATGGCGCGGGTGCCGTGGGCATAGGCGCAGCGCAGGGAAAAGTCGGCGCGACGGCGCACGTCTGCGGCCGTCCAGCGTGCGGTCCGATCCGCCCCGGATGCGGCGAGTGCGCCGTTGAAGGTGCCGTCAGGGTTAGGACTGCGCGGGGTGATGTGGCCCTTGTCCAGATGGGTGTGCATGTCGGTGAAGGCGGGCAGGACCATCGCCCCCTTCATATCCACCGCGATGGGCTGTTCGGCGGCGATCAGGCCGCCTGCGATGCTGATGCTGGTTTGCACAAGATCGCCCGGCTGGCCCAGAAAACAGGCTGGAACCGTCACATTCAACAGGGTGACCGGCCCGCCGGGAAGGCGTAGAAAATCCATCATGTTTCCCGTCTTATCGCGCTTTCATGCCACTTTCGCAGGGTGAAGTGGGACACCATGGCCGTCAGGGCAAAGATCACCACACCCACCACGGCAATCAGGAACAAGGCGGCGAACATGCGGGGAATGTTCAAACGGTAGCTCGCCTCGAGAATGCGGAACGCCAAACCCGACCCGGCACCGCCGGTTCCCACGACATATTCCGCCACGATGGCCCCGATGAGCGCAAGGCCGCCCGCAATGCGCAGACCGCCCAGAAAATACGGCAGGGCCGAGGGCAGTTGCAGGTGGATCAGTTTCTGCCAGCGGCTTGCGCCATAGATGGTGAACAGATCGCGCAGATTGTGGTCGGTTGATTTGAGGCCAAGAGTGGTGTTCGACAGGATCGGAAAGAACGCGACGATCCATGCGCAGATCAGGACGCGGGCGGTGGGTTCCTGCACATAAATGAAGATCAGGGGCGCGATCGACACGATGGGCGTGACTTGCAGGATCACGGCATAGGGGTAGAAGATCAGTTCGGCAAAGCGGCTTTGGTTGAACAGGATGGCCAGAAGCACCCCACCAGTGACCGCCACGCCAAGCGCCATGATCGTGATCCACAGCGTGACCTTGAGCGAGGCGAACAGCATGTCCCAATCCTTGATCAGCTGTTCCCAGATGCGCCCCGGGCTGGGCAGGATGTAGTGGGGAATGTCGTTCCAGGCGACCACCCGATCCCACAGAAACAGGGTGCCCAGCACGACAAGGATGGGAAGGAGCCAGCGCGCCACGTCTTCGGTGCGGCGGGCGCGGGCGCGGCGCGCCTCTTCCGCGTCCCAGGTGGCTTCGGCGGTATTATCGGCCAGCGTCATGCGGGTTCCCCGATGGCTTGGAGCAGGGCTTTGGAAACGACATGGGTGTGGGCCGCGTATTCGGCGGACGTGCGGAAATCCATGCCGCGCGGATAGGGTGCCGTCACGGTCAGTTCTTCGACGACACGGCCCGGACGGGCGGCCATGACCACGATCCTGTCGGACAGAAACACGCTTTCGAACACGGAATGGGTGACGAAGATCACGGTACATCCGATGCGGGATTTGAGCGCCAGAAGATCGTCGTTCAGTTTCTGGCGGGTGATTTCGTCCAAAGCGGCAAAGGGTTCGTCCATCAGGATCAGGCGCGGGCGGGTGACCAGCGCGCGGGCGATACTGACGCGCATCTTCATGCCGCCCGACAGTTCGCGCGGGTAGGCGTCGGCGAAACTTGCCAGCCCGACAAGGGCGAGCGCCTGTTCGATGTCTTCCCGTACGCTCGCGAAACTTTTGCCGCGCAGGCGGAAGGGCAGACAGACGTTTCGTGCCACGGTGGCCCAGGGCATCAGCGTAGGTTCCTGAAACACGACGCCCAGATCGCCTGTCGATTGGCCGCCTTCCCACAGGATGCGGCCCTGCGTCGGTGTCATCAGCCCGGCGATCAGCCGCAGAGCGGTGGATTTGCCGCAGCCGGATGGTCCGAGGAGCGAGACGAAATCGCCTTCGTTCACCGTAAGGTTCATGTTGCGCAAGGCCGTGACGTTGCCGCCAAAGACCTTGGCGATGCCTTGCATCTGCATCAGGCGGGGGCGCTGGCCCAAAGGAGGGATGTGGGGCACGGTGTCTGCCATCTGGTCAGGGCCGGGCGCGGTGACCGCGCCCGGCGATATCCTTACTGGGCCGGTTTCAGATCAAGCCCGACGCCTTTGTTCACGAACTGCGTGGTATAGGCCGCCTTGTAATCCAGATCGGCGGGCACGACGCCTGCTGCGACCATCTTCTGAAAGAAGTCGTCCATCTTGGCATCGGTCATGGCCCCCATGCCAAGGGTCAGCGCATCGCCCGAATCGGCGATGCCGTGTTCCTTCATCGTGGCGATGGCAAAGGCGATCGCCTCGTCTGACATATCGGGGTTGTCGGCCTTGATCAGCGCGTTGGCTGCGGTGTTGTCATTATAAAGATAGTTGTACCAGCCGATGGCCGACCCGTCGACGAAGCACTGAACAACCTCGGGACTGTTGGCGATGGTGTCGGCCATGGTTTCAACGGTTGTGGAATAGGCGGTGTAACCGGCATCGGCAATCAGCCAGACGTCGGGTTTGAAACCGGCTTCTTTTTCGACGGCAAACGGTTCTGACGACAGATAGCCCTGCATCCCCCATGTCGGGTTGGCAAGCAGGGGGGCCGCGCTGAAGGTATACACTTCACGCTGTTCTGGTTTGAAGCCGTAGGCCTTGAGCATCCAGGCCCAGAACGTCAGCACGCCGCCGTCGGAGATCAGGATCTTGTCGAGTTTGGTCAGATCCTCGAACGATTTGGCGAAACCTGGGTGAGTGACGATGACCTGCGGATCTTTCTGGAACGCGGCCGAAACGGCGACCACCGGCACGCCTTCCTGCGCGGAGGAGAATACGTCGAGGGTGGAGCCGCCCATGTTGAACTGAATCTCGCCCGTCAGCATCAGGGCGCGGTTGTTGACCTGCGGCCCGCCCGGCATGATCGTAACGTCAAGCCCGCAGGCCGCATAGGTGCCATCTGCGACGGCCTGATAATAGCCGCCGTGTTCGGCCTGCGCGACCCAGTTGGTGCCGAACTTCACCGCCACGTTCTGCGCCATCGCCGCCGGTGCCAGGGAAACCGTCATCAGCGCAGCAAGCGCCGTTCCGCCCATGGCCTTGGAAAGAATCTTCATGTTCACCTCCGT
Organism: Gemmobacter sp.; assembly: GCA_031425195.1. GTDB lineage: Bacteria > Pseudomonadota > Alphaproteobacteria > Rhodobacterales > Rhodobacteraceae > JANPIX01. Next base: position 108,329 of record JANPIX010000032.1, read on the forward strand.
GTGAGTCGTTTGTTTTGCTTTGAGGTTACCCTAAAGTCAGGCCAAGGCAGCGACGACAGACCTGACGACATTTTAGGCGCGGGCGATCATTTTTGCTGTGGTTAAATACAATTTTGCGTCGGGTTTGCTTAAATAACAAGCACTGTTGGCGGAATTTGCGGCAGTCCTGTTGCAATGCCGGGATGAAACCGCATGGCTGGGAGCGGTTTGAAGTGAAAGGATCGCAAGCGATGCGCATGTTGCAGCCAACCACGATCAACGCACCGTTCGCGCGATATGCGCATGGGGTGGAGGTGCCGCCCGGGGCGCGGCTGGTGGTGACATCGGGGCAGTTGGGTGTCGGGCCGGATGGCACGGTGCCTGTGGATGCGCGGGTGCAGGCGGATCTGTGTTTTGCAAATTGTGCGGCGATTCTGGCGGCAGCGGGCATGGGGCCTGCGGATGTGATCCGCATCAACGCCTTTGTCACCGACCGCAGTCACATGCCGGCCTACATGGCTGCGCGGGATGCCTGGCTGGCACAGGTGACGCGGTTGCCAGCCTCTACGCTTGTCATCGTGACGGGGTTCACGCGGCCGGAGTTTCTGGTGGAGGTGGAGGTGACCGCGGCGGCGGTTCAGGATGGGCACGGTGGCCCATCCTGAGGTCTTGCTGCATCAGCCCTTTGGGCGGTTGCGGATCATGAAGGTGTCGAAGGTGTAGTCGGCCACCTGATTCCACAGGTTCGCCTCGTTGCGGAAAGTTTGCTGGCTTTCGAAGATCGTCTTGAAATCCGCGTTGGTTGCGGAAATCTCGGCGTAGAGCTTGTTCGACGCTGCGAATGCCGCCAGCATCACGTCTTCCGGGTAGGGGCGCAGTTGCGCGCCGCCGGCGACCAGACTGCGCAGGGCGGCCGGGTTTTTGGCGTCGTAGTTGGCCAGCATTCCAACGTTGGCCATGGCCGCCGCCGACGTGATGATCGCCTGATAGTTGGCGGGCAGTTCGTTCCATTTGGCCAGATTGATGAAGAAGTTGAGCGTGGGGCCGCCTTCCCAGAAACCGGGATAGTAGTAATAGGGGGCAACCTTGTTCAGGCCCAGCTTTTCGTCGTCATAGGGGCCGACCCATTCTGCCGCGTCGATGGCACCGCGTTCCAGCGACGGATAGATGTCGCCCCCCGGAATCTGCTGTGGGACGACGCCCAGCGCCTCCATCACCTTGCCGCCCATGCCGCCGATGCGCATCTTGACGCCTGCAAGATCGGCGACGGAATTGATTTCCTTGCGGAACCAGCCGCCCATCTGTGCGCCGGTGTTGCCGCCGGGCAGGCTGTAGATGTTCTGTTTGGCATAGAAGCCGTTCATCATGTCCACGCCGCCGCCATGGTAATACCAGGCGTTGATGCCGCGCGCGTTCAGGCCGAAGGGCACGGCTGTGCCAAGCGCATAGGTCGGGTCTTTGCCCCAGTAGTAATAGCTGGCCGTGTGGGCCATCTCAACTGTGCCGCTGGACACGGTATCGGCCGCTTCGGGCATCGGGACGATTTCACCGGCGGCAAAGACCGAGATCTGGAAATTGCCTTCGGTTGCATCCGACACGGATTTGGCAAAGACTTCGGCCGCGCCGTAAATGGTGTCGAGCGCCTTGGGAAAGCCGGACGTCAGACGCCAGCTTACCTTGGGGTTGCCTTGGGCCAGCACTGGCGTGGCCAGCGTGGTGGCCGCGGCGCCGAGGGCCGCGGTGGTGATGAAGTTACGTCTTTTCATGTAATCCTCCCGGTGGTTTTGGTCGTTGGCAGTCTTAATTAAGGTCGAGTGTGGGCAGGCCGAGTTCCGGCATCGGAATGGCGTCGAGCGTTTGCGTCACGGCGGCATCGTCAAGGACGGCATCGGCACCCAGCCAGTAGGTCACGCTTTCCGGCCAGAAGATCAGGATGGCCACAAGGATAAGCTGCAGGATGATCCACGGGATCGAGCCAAGATAGATGTCGCGGCTTTTCACCTCGGGCGGGGCGATGCCGCGCAGATAGAACAGGGCAAAGCCAAAGGGCGGGTGCATGAACGAGGTTTGCATGTTCACGCACAAAAGGACGCCGAACCACACGAGGTTGATGTCGAGCGCATGGGCCACGGGCACCAGAAGTGGCACGACAATGAACACGATTTCAAAGAAATCGAGGAAGAAGGCCAGAAAGAAGATGAAGATGTTGACGAAGATCAGGAACCCGATCTGCCCGCCCGGCAGGCCGGTCAGCAGGTGTTCGATCCATTTGCCGCCGTTCACCCCCTGAAATACGAGCGAGAACACGGTCGACCCGATCAGGATAAAGATAACCATGGTGCTGATGCGCATGGTGCTGTCCATCGCGTCCCAGATCATCGCCCAACTGGAGCGGCGGTGCGTCCAGGCGAGGATGAGCGAGCCGACAGCACCCATCGCCCCCGCCTCGGTCGGCGAGGCGAGGCCCAGGAAGATGGTGCCCAGAACAAGGAAGATCAGGACAAGTGACGGGATCATGCCCTTGGCGATCATGATCCAGAGGGCGGCCCCGTGCAGGGTTCGCGCCTCGGGCGGAAGGGCGGGGACGCGGTGGGGCTGGAAGATCGACACGCCCAGAATGAACAGGGTGAATAGCGCAAGCTGCAGGAAGGACGGGCCGATGGCGCCCAGATACATCTGCCCGACCGGCACGCCAAGCTGGAAGGCCAGCACGATGAGCACAAGGCTTGGCGGGATGACCTGCGTGATCGTGCCCGCCGCCGCGACGACGCCGGTGCCGATCTTCATGTCATAGCCGTATTTCAGCATGATGGGCAGGCTGATCATGCCCATCGCGATGACGGATGCGGCCACCGTTCCGGTGATCGCGCCCAGAATCGCGCCGACGAAGATCACCGCATAGGCTAGCCCGCCCGGCACGCCGCCGAAGGCCTGACCGATGCCTTCCAGCAGGTCTTCGGCAAGGCCGGATTTTTCGAGAACCACCCCCATGAAGGTAAAGAACGGAATGGCCAGCAACAGTTCGTTCGACATGATCCCGAACACGCGTGCGGGCAGAGCTTGCAGGAAGATGAAGTCGAAATACCCGATCTCGATCGCGATAAAGCCGAAGAACAGGCCCAGCGCCGCAAGCGAAAATGTCACCGGAAATCCGATCAGCATAAAGGCGATCAGGCCCGCGAACATCGTGGGTGCCAGCAATCCGTATTCAAGCATGAAAGTCTGGTCCCCGCGTCATTGCAACGGTGCTTCGTAGTCGACGTCGAGGGTGATTTCCCCCTGCAGGGCCGCAATACGCTTGATCAGTTCCGAAACGGTTTGCATGAGCAACAGGATGAAGCCGAGCGGCAGCAGCCCCTTGATCGGCCAGACCGGCAGGCCGCCTGCGTTCGACGACATTTCGCCCTCAAGATAGCTGGTCTCGAACCATGGCACCGAAAACCAGATCATCAGGATCGCGCCGGGTGCCAGAAAGAAGATCAGGCCGAACACGTCGACCCAAAGCTTGGTCCGGGCGGAATAGCCGCCATAAAGGATGTCCACGCGCACGTGTTCGTTGAGTTTCAGCACATGGGCCGAACCGAGCAGGAAGATCGCGGCGAACATCTGCCACTGGATTTCAAGCCAGGCATTCGAACTTATGTCGAAAACATACCGCGAAAGGGCGTTTCCGGCGCTGATCATGCAGCTTGCCAGCACCATGATGGCGGCGATGATCGAAAAGAACCGCGTGATGCGGTCAATGATGGATGCTGCCGCCAGCAAGGCTGCCATCCCGTTCCCTCCCCACTTGTCGCGCCTGGCCTGTCTGATGCAGCCCTGAGCAAAGCCTAACGACGCTGTGCCGTTATGCAAGCAGATTGAAAGCCATCCTGCACTTTATCGCGGCGGCCCGGCCAAACCTTTGCGGCGCGGGTTTTGCTTGCCCAAAGGGGAACTGTCGTGTTTGGTTGCGCGCGTATTGACAGCGCGGTTCCGGGGGGAAACATGGACAGTGGCAGACGCATTTTCGGGCTTGGTCTTTTTGCGGCTGTCGGGCTTGCGGGTGTGCCCCGGCAGCTTTGGGCGCAGGGGGCGCGACCGGGGCCGGATGATGTTATGAAGACGTGGTACAGGCTGGTGCTGGAACTGGTGCGCCATACCGCGACCTACACCCCGCCCGTGGCAAGCCGGGCGTTTGCCTATCTGGGTGTGACGGCGTTCGAAGTGGTGGCGCAGGGCGACGCGGGGCTGCGATCGCTGGCGGGGCAGGTGAACGGATTGGCACCGCTGCCGAAGGCGGTGGCCGAGGTGGATCAGGCCGCCGTTCTGCATGCCGCGATGACGCGGGCCGTGGCGCATCTGTTTGGCAACACCGGCCCCACAGGGCAGCGCGCGATGGCGGCGCTGTCGCGCAGTCTGGGGGCCGAGGTGGCCGAGGGGTTGTCAGGTGACATTCTGGCGGCGAGCGAGGTGCAGGGCGACGCGATTGCCGCGCATATCCTCGCCTGGGCCGATGCGGATGGCGGTGCCATCGTTCGCAACATGGGGTTCCCCATGACCTATGAAAAATCCGTCGATCCCGAAAAGTGGGTTCCGACCAGCGCCATCGTGCAGCAGCAGGCCCCGTTGTTGCCCGAATGGGGTCAGAACCGGACTTTTGCCATGCCGGGCGGTGCATCTTGTGGATTGCCGCCGCCGCCCGCCTATAGCGAAGATCCAGCGTCGGAATTCTTTTTGCAGGCCAAGGAAGTGTTTGACATCAAGGCAAACCTGACGCCCGAACAGCGCGCCGTGGCACGGTTCTGGTCGGACGATCCGATGCTGTCGCCCACCCCGCCCGGCCACTGGATTTCCATTGCGTTTCAGGTGCTTGACCGCGACAAGGCGCCCTTGGCACAGCGGGCCGAGGTGCTGGCTGTTCTGGGTATCACACTGGCGGATGCGTTCATCGCGTGCTGGCACACCAAGTTCGAATACGATCTGCTGCGCCCCGTCACCTATATCCGCCGCACGATGGACCCGAAGTGGGAATCGATCATGACGACGCCGCCGTTCCCGGAATACCCAAGCGGCCACAGCACCCAGTCTGCCGCCGCCGCCGTGGTTCTGACGGCTTTGATCGGGGAGAATGTCGCGTTCGAGGATGCGACCCATGTGGACGACGGCCTGCCGCCGCGCCCCTTTGCGAGCTTTCACGCGGCGGCCGAAGAGGCGGGGATTTCGCGGCTGTACGGCGGCATCCACTTTCGTGCGGCGATCGAGCGGGGGCTGGAACAGGGGCGTTGTGTCGGGGCCTTTGCCACGGCACTTCAGACAAGGGTTTAAGGGATGAAGTTTGTTTGTGCAGTGGCCGCGATGATCGTGGCGGCCAGCTTTGGGCCTGCCAATGCCCAGGACGCGCCGCTGATCCCGACCTTTGTTGACGAAACCGAGGCTGCGGGCGTCGACAGCACCTATGCGGGAGAGTGGGAGTATATCGTCGGCGGCGGGGTTGCGACCTTTGACTGCAATGCGGATGGGATGACCGACATGCTGCTGGCCGGCGGGGCGGCGCCCGCGACATTCTATGCCAATGTGGGGGCCGTAGGGCAGGAGTTGAAGTTCGAGGCGCGCGCCAGCGGGCTGGAGATGGATGCGATTTCGGGGACCTATCCGGTTGATATCGACAGTGACGGGATCACCGACATCGTTCTGCTGCGGGTGGGCGAAAACGTGGTGATGCGGGGGCTGGGCGACTGCAAGTTCGCGCGGGCCAACGAGGACTGGGGTTTTGACGGGGGTGACGCCTGGTCTGCCGCGTTTGCCGCAACATGGGAGACGGGGGCGGATTGGCCGACGCTGGCCGTGGGCAACTACATCGACCGCACGCAAGAGGCGTTTCCGTGGGGGTCGTGCACCGACAACTGGCTGCACCGGGGGGCCGCGGGCGGGTTTGCGCCGCCGGTAGCGTTGAAGCCGAGCTATTGTGCCCTTTCGATGCTGTTCACAGATTGGAACCGGTCTGGCACACCGTCGCTGCGGGTGTCGAATGACAGGGAGTATTACAAGGGCGGGCAGGAACAGTTGTGGCACCTGCGCCCGGGTGAGGAGCCTGTTGCCTATACCGCTGACGAAGGGTGGAAGCCGCTCAAGATCTGGGGGATGGGCATTGCGAGCACGGATGTGACGGGGGACGGGTATCCCGATTATTATCTGACGAGCATGGCCGACAACAAGTTGCAGACCATCGCCACGCCGCCCGCCGAAGGGCAGGCGTTGCCTGCCACGTTCACCGACGTGGCGTTTGCGCGAAAGGCGATTGCACAGCGCCCCTATATCGGGACGGACCTGAACCCGTCGACGGCATGGCATGCGCAGTTTGAGGATGTGAACAACGATGGTTTTGCCGACCTGTTCGTGGCCAAGGGGAACGTCTGGGCGATGCCGGATTTTGCGCTGCTGGACCCGAACAACCTGATGCTGCAAAATCCGGATGGCAGTTTTACAGAGGCGGGCGACAAGGCGGGCGTGGCCAGCACACGGGCGTCGCGCGGGGCGGCGCTGGCAGATTTCAACATGGACGGTTTGCCGGATCTGGTGGTGGTCAACCGGGGTGAGAAGGCGCAGCTTTGGCGCAATGCCACAGTGGGTGGTGGCGGCTGGATCGGCTATCGGCTGGAGCAGGCGGGCGTGAACCGGCAGGGGATCGGGGCCTTTGTCGAAGTGCGCGCCGCGGGACGGGTTCAGACACGCGAAATCACGTCAGGTGGCGGCCATGCGAGCGGGCAATCGGGTTGGTGGCATGTCGGGCTTGGCCCCGAGGCCAGCGCCGAGATACGGGTGACATGGCCGGGTGGCAAAGCAGGGGAATGGGAACCTTTGGCGGCAGGTGCCTTCTATACCCTGTCGCCCGATCAGCCTGCGGCGGTCTGGTCAGCACCGTAGTGCGGCAAAACCTTTTCGGCGGCTTGACGCGGCGGGCGCATCGCGCGACACCGGAGAAAAGTTGGCGCAGGATATGATCCTGCGCCCTGACAGAGCAGTTGTGACGATGCCATGAAACGTTTTGCGATTTATTACGCACCCCGGCCCGGGCCGTTGGCAAAGGCCACCGCCCACTGGTTCGGCTGGGATCCCGCCACTGGCACGACACCGCCGCGCCCCGACCTGCCCGAAATTCCCATGGCGCTGAGCGATCTGACGCAAAAGGCCCGTCGTTACGGATTTCACGCCACGCTGAAAGCGCCGTTCCGGTTGGCGCAGGATATCGAGCCGGATCACCTGGCGCAGGCCACGGCGGAACTGGCCGCGCGCCTTGCGCCGTTGGAGATGCCGGGGTTGAAACTTGCACTGATCGACAATTTTTTCGCGCTGATCCCCACGGGCAGCACGGCCGCACTTAACAAACTGGCGTCGATCGTTGTGGAGGCGTTGGACCCTTACCGCGCACCCCTGACATCTGCCGAGGCCGCGAAACGCAATCCTGACAGCCTGACCGACAAACAGCGCGCCTATCTGGTGCGCTGGGGGTATCCTTTTGTGAAGGACGATTTCCACTTTCACCTGACAATGACAGACCGTGTGCCAATTCCCGCGTCCGTGGCGGTGGACCGGGTGATCAAGGCGCATTTCGGCCCAGTGGTCCCGCGGCCCTTTCGGGTGGAGGATCTTTGCCTGTTTGGCGAAGATGAAAGCGGCATGTTTCATCTGATGGCGCGTTATCCGCTGACCGGAACCATCGCCTGACGTTCAACGTGCGGGTTACGCTTGGGCGTAGTGGTCGCGATACCAATCGACAAAGCGTTGCACGCCGGTTTGCACGTCGGTGTGGGGCAGCGGGCCGATCAACGCCTGCAACAGCGTGGTGTCGGCCCATGTGGCCGGGACATCGCCCTGCTGCATGGGCAAAAGATTGCGCTGCACGCGGAGGCCGGTTGCGGTTTCGACGGCCGCCACGAAATCCATCAGGGTCACGGCGCGCCCGTTGCCGATGTTGACGATGCGGAACGGGGCGACCGGCGACAGGCTGTCGAATGGACCCACGGAGGATGCCGGGGGAACCTGCGACAGGCGGGCGATGCCTTCGACCAGATCGTCCACATAGGTAAAATCGCGGCGCATGTCGCCGTGGTTGTAGATGTCGATGGCCTGCCCCTGAAGCGCCGCCTTGACGAACTTGAACAGGGCCATGTCGGGCCGCCCCCATGGCCCATAGACAGTGAAGAACCGCAGCATGGTGGTCGGCAATGCGTAAAGATGGGCATAGGAATGGGCCATCGCCTCGCCCGCCTTTTTGGTGGCGGCGTAAAAGCTCATCTGATGATCGGCCTTGTCAGCCTCGGTATAAGGCATCGCGGTATTGGCTCCGTAGACCGAACTGGTGGAGGCGATCATCAGGTGGCGGGGCGGATGGGCGCGCGCGGCCTCCAGCACCTCATAGGTGCCCAGCAGGTTCGCCTCGACATAGCTGCGGGGCGCGTCGATGGAATGACGCACGCCCGCCTGAGCCGCCAGATGCACGACAAGATCGGGGGTGTGTTCCGCCATCTGATTGGCCAGCAGGCCCGGCGTTTCGATGCGCGCGGTGACGGCGCGAAAGCCGGGGAAGTTGCCAAGGATGTCGTGGCGACGTTCCTTGAGCGACACATCATAGTAATCGGTCATGGCGTCGATGCCGGTGACGCGCCAGCCTTGCGCCAGCAGACGCGCGGCAAGGTGAAAGCCGATGAACCCGGCAGAGCCGGTGACAAGGGCGTGGCGGGGGGCTGCGGCTTCAGCCATGGCGGTGGCCCTTCTGCGTGGGTGCTGGCCAGCCCTTAGAACCTTTGCGGGGCGTAGGGCGCAAGATCAATCGACGGGCGGCTGCCCGCCAAGATGGCCGCGATAAGGGCGGCGGTGACGGGGGCAAGGGTCACGCCAAGGTGGCCGTGGCCATAGGCATGGATCACGTCGGTGCCATGCCGCGACGGGCCGATGACGGGCAAACTGTCGGGGATGGAGGGGCGAAAGCCCATCCATGTGCGCGTGGGTGGGCCAAGATCGCCCCAGATGCGGTGTGCGCCCTGCACCAGCCTGTCGATCCGGTGCGGCGATGGGGGGGCTGTCAGGCCGCCCAGTTCCACTGTGCCTGCCGCGCGCAAACGTCCGTCCATCGGGCAGAGGTAAAACCCCGCTTCTGTCACGCAGGCGGGGCGGGACAGGCGCGGGGCGGGCATGTCCCATTCGGCGTGATAGCCGCGTTCGGTATCAAGGGGAACCCTGTCACCCGCCTGCAGCGCCAGGGTGCGGCCGTGCGCACCGGTGGCGATCACCACATGGCGGGCGGTCAGATCGAAACCCGGACCTGTCAGGTGCACCTTGCCGCCTGTCCGCATCAGGGTGGTGACAGTTGCGCGGTGCTGCAACACCCCGGCACCGGTGACGGCGCGGGCAAGGTGCTGCATCAGGGCACCGGGGTCTGACAGGAACATGGCGCCGCCGAAATACGCAGCGCCGCCCATCGGGGGCAGGCCCGGTTCCAGCGCGGCAAGGGCATCCGCGTCGATCAGATCAACCGTCACCCCCAATGCGCGGCGGTGCGCCATGTCGGATTTCGCGGCGACAAGCGCGGCGGTATCCTTGTAGAGATAAAGACAGCCACGATGCTGCAGCAGGTGGTCGGCAGCGACCCCGTCCGCAAGATCGCGCCAGCGGGGGCCTGCGTCGGCAAGGAGTGTGGCCAGCGCCTGCGCGTTGGCGGCGGCGTTTGCGGGCAATGATTGGCGGGCAAAGCGGAGCAGCCACGGGGCAAGGGCGGGAAGCGCCGCCGTGCGAATGGACAGGGGGGAATTCCGGTCGAACAACAGGCGGGGCAGGGCACGCAACACATCGGGCGTGGCGACGGGCTGCACCGCGTAATCGGCGATGGTGCCCGCGTTGCCATGCGAACAGCCTGAGCCCGGATCATTCGGGTCGATCAGCACAACGTCGCGCCCGTCGCGGGCAAGGTGCAGGGCGGTGGTCAGGCCGATCACGCCCGCGCCGATGACCGCTATTTCAGGCATGATCGGGACGCGGGCCGAAGGGGGCCGGGGCAGGGTTGGTTGTCTTGCCCCGGCATCGGTTTCACATGCAGGCGTCGAACAGGGCGCGGGTGTTTTCGCGCGTCATCGCCACGGGGTTGCCACCGCAGCTTGGATCTTCGAGCGCCATGTCGGTGAGCCGGTCAAGATCGGCGAACTGCACGCCCATGGCGGACAGGTTTTCAGGGATGGACAGAAGGGTGCGCAGTTCCATGATCTGATCGTGGAACCCGGCAAAGCCACCGGAAATGCCCAGAAAGGCGGCGGCGGCATTGATCCGGTCTTCGATGGCTGTGCGGTTGAATTCCAGTACCATGGGCATGACGACGGCATTGGTGGTGCCGTGGTGCGTGCCGTAAACAGCGCCCACCGGATGCGACAGGGAATGGATCGCGCCAAGGCCCTTCTGGAAGGCGACGGCCCCCATGGCAGCAGCGCTCATCATATGGGCGCGGGCGTCGAGGTCGTTCGGGTTGGCATAGACTTTTGGCAGGTTTTCGAACACCAGCCGCATCCCTTCCAGGGCGATGCCCTGGCTCATCGGGTGATAGAAGGGGCTGCTGTACGCCTCAAGGCAATGGGCAAGGGCGTCCATCCCGGTGCCAGCGGTGATGAAGCGGGGCATGCCGACGGTCAGGGCCGGGTCACAGATCGTGACGACGGGCATCAGTCTGGGGTGGAAGATGATCTTCTTCTTGTGGGTTTCGCTGTTGGTCAGAACGCCTGCGCGGCCCACTTCGGACCCTGTGCCTGCGGTTGTCGGGACGGCGATGATGGGGGCGATCCTGTCGGCGTCGGCGCGGGTGTACCAGTCATCGACATCTTCCAGATCCCAGACCGACAGGCCGGGTTTCTGGCCGGCCATCAGGGCGATCATCTTGCCCAGATCAAGGGCCGATCCGCCGCCAAAGCAGATCACGCCGTCATGGTTGCCTGCCAGATAGACGGCGATGCCGTCGGCCATGTTGCCTTCGTTCGGGTTCGGGTCCACTTCGGAAAACACGGCGCGGCCAAGGCCCGCCGCCGCCAGCACATCAAGCGCCGCAGCGGTGATGGGCAGCGAGGCAAGAGCCTTGTCGGTGACAAGAAGAGGGCGCTGAATGCCCGCGCCCTTGCAGTGATCGGCCAGTTCGGCGACCCGGCCCACGCCGAATTTGATGGCAGTCGGATAGGACCAGTTCCGGTTGGGAACGCTATGGCTCATTGGGTGACCTTTTTCATATGGTAGGATTTTGGACGCGTGACCGACATGAAGCCAAGGTAGGACAGGCTGCCGCCCCGCCCGGTATCCTTGCAGCCCGTCCAGCACAGGGCCGGATCAAGGTAATCGGCGCGGTTTTGGAACACAGTGCCAGTTTCGATCTGCGCGCCGATGGCCTGGGCCGCCGTTTCGTCCTTTGTCCAGATCGAACATGTGAGGCCGTAAGGGCTGTCGTTCATCAAAGAAACCGCCTCGGCGTCGCCGGAGACTTTCATGATTCCGACAACCGGACCAAAGGATTCTTCCATCATCACGCGCATGGAATGGTTCACGTTCACCAGAATCTGTGGGGCGAGATAGGCACCGCCATCATCGGCGGGGAACAGGGCCGGGTCGATCAGGGGCCGCGCACCGGCGGCAATCGCCTCGGCCACCTGGGCGCGGACGACGGCGGCGAAACGCTTGTTGGCCATCGGGCCGATGGTGGTGGCCGCATCAAAGGGGTTACCGAGTTTCAGGGCCGAAACCCAGGCGACGGCCTTTTCGACGAAGGCGTCATACAGGCTTTCGTGGACATAGATCCGTTCGATCCCGCAGCAGCACTGGCCTGCGTTGTACATGGCCCCGTCCATCAGCGTATCGACCGCCGCGTCCAGATCGGCATCGGCGCGGACATAGCCCGGGTCCTTGCCGCCCAGTTCAAGGCCAAGCGGTGTGAAGGTGCCCGCCGCCGCCTTTTCCATCGCCACGCCGCCCGCGACCGAGCCTGTGAAGTTCACGAAGCCGAAGGACCGCGCCGCGATCAGCCGTTCCGTGGTTGCATGATCCAGAACGACGTTCTGGAACACATCGGCGGGCACGCCTGCGGCAACAAAGGCCGCGGCCAGACGTTCGCCCACCAGAAGGGTCTGGCTGGCATGTTTCAGGATCACGGTGTTGCCGGCGATCAAGGCGGGGGCCAGCGTGTTGATGGTGGTGAGGTAGGGATAGTTCCACGGGGCCACGATGAGCACGACGCCCAGCGCCTCACGCGCGATATAGCGGTGAAAACGGTCGCTGTTTTCGACGACGTGGGGGGCCAGCGTTTCCGCCGCAATACCGGCCATGTAGTTGGTGCGGTCAATCACACCGCCCCATTCGCCGCCATAGCGGGTCGGGCGGCCCATTTGCCAGGCGAGTTCCTCGACCAGCTTTTCCTTGTCTTCAAGCAGTTTGGCGACACCGGCCTGCACCAGTGCGATGCGTTCGGAAAGCGGGCGCGCGGCCCAGCCTTTTTGTGCGGCGCGGGCGCGGGCGACAACGGCATCGGCTTCGGTGGCCGACAGGGGCATCCGTTCGGCATAGACGCTGCCGTCAACGGGTGAAATCAGTTGGATCGGTTTCATTCGGGTGGTCCTTACAGGGGCGGTGTGCCCCGCCCACGGGCAACGGCGGGTGCGCCCCGCCAGCGGGCACCGGGCGGACTGTCCGCCCGGGCCTGATCTGAATGGCTGTTACGCCCGTTCCAGCAGACGCTGCAATTCGAAATCCGTCACGACACGGTCGGTTTCCGAAATCTCCCACTGAGCGGCGTGGTGGTAGTGGTCGATCACATCGCCGCCAAAGGCCGCGCGAAGCATCTTGGACTTGAGCATCAGGGCCGCTGCATCGCGCAGATTGGTTGGAATCTCGCGCACTTTCTTGGCCTGATACATGTCGCCCGATGCTTCGGGTTCCAGCACCATCTTGTTTTCGATGCCGTCCAGCCCTGCGGCCAGAAGGGCCGCGCAGGTCATGTAGGGGTTCACGTCGGAACCGGGGATGCGGCATTCCACGCGCACGGCCTTGGTATGGCCGCCACACAGGCGGAACCCGGCGGTGCGGTTGTCGGCGGACCAGACCGCCTTGGTCGGGGCGAACATCCCGATGGTGAAACGTTTGTAGCTGTTCACATTGGGGGCCAGAAACGCCGTGATGTCACGGGCGTGGGCCAGTTGGCCTGCCATGAACTGTTTCATCACTTCGGACATGCCGTGCTTGTCGGCCTTGTCATAGAACGCGGGTTTGCCGTCCTTGGTCCACAGTGACTGGTGCACGTGCGAGGACGAGCCCGCCCGCCTGTGATCGTATTTCGCCATGAAGGTGACCGAACGGCCCTTGGTCCAGGCGATTTCCTTGACGGCGTTCTTGACGATGATGTGGTTGTCGGCGGTGTCGAGCGCGTCGGAATAGTGGTAGTTGATTTCTTCCTGACCGGCGTCCGCCTCGCCCTTGGAATTTTCGACGGGGATGCCTGCATCGTACAGGCCGTTGCGGATGGCGCGCATCACCTCTTCTTCCTTGGTGGTCTGGAAGATGTGGTAATCCTCGTTATACGCGCTGATCGGTTTCAGGCCGCCGTAACCGCGCCCTTCCTGATGCCAGTCGCGGAAGGATTCGTAGCTGTTTTCGAACAGGTAGAATTCAAGTTCGGTGGCCATCATCGGCTCGAACCCCATGGCGCGGGCGCGGGCGACCTGCTTTTTCAGGATGGAACGCGGCGAAACCTCCACCTCTTCATGGGTGTGGTGATCCAGAAGATCACCGAGGCACATCGCAGTCCCGGGCAGCCATGGCAGCGGGCGCAGCGTCGCAAGATCGGGTTTCAGAACATAGTCGCCGTAGCCGGTCTGCCAGCTTGTGGACTTGTAGCCCTGCACCGTGTTCATTTCCATGTCGACGGTCAGCAGGTAGTTGCAGCAGTGCGTTTCCTCGTACCCCTTGTCGATGAAGAACTTGGCGTGGAACCGTTTGCCCATCAGGCGGCCCTGCATGTCAGTTGCCGCGACGACCACGGTGTCGATTTCGCCCTTTTTCACAGCGGATTTCAGTTGTTCGAAAGTCATGTTGCCGGGCATGTCCGGATCCTTTTCAACGTCCCCGGTTGGGGTGATTTCGGGTTTGGCCTGCCCCCAAGCCGGGGCTGTCATCACAAAGATTGCACGTCACACCGTCAACTCGCCTTGGCCTGCCTTTGAATTTCCACCAGCCCCATGTTCAGAACCGGGGCAAGACGCGCCGCCATGGCATCGGCCTTGGGGGCGGTGTCGAACAGATCGTTGCGCAGTTCCAGCATGGCATGGGGCAAGCCGTAGGGCGTGGCGTGCAGGCGCAGGGTATGGGTCACGCCGTCCCGCGCGGAATAGGGGGCGTTAAGTTCGGTTTGCAACGGCAGTCCGGCTGCCGCCTGCAGAATGGCATTGGCATAGGTGGCGTCGGTGTCATGGATGATGCCGAATTCGACGGCGCGCGGTTGACCGAAATAGACGGGCGTGAAGGAATGGATTGTCACGATGACAGGCTGCAGGCCAAGTGCAAGGCGCTGCGCAATAATGCCGTGCAGCGCGTTGTGGAACGGCAGATAGACGGCCTGCACCCGCAGCGCCCTGTCCTGCGGGGACAGCGCCGCGTTGCCGGGGACATCGTGTATTTCCGACCGCGCAGGCATGGCACCCGGTTGATCGGGCGCGCGGTTCAGATCGTGGATCAGGCGGCTGACCTGCGCGTGGACCAGAACGCTGTCAAGCCGCGTGGAAAGGGCGCGTGACAGGGCAAGCGCGCCGGGGTCCCAGGCGATGTGGGCTGCGCGTTGGTCAGGTGTCAGGCCAAGGGGACCCCAAGTGTCGGGAAAGTGGTTCGATGCGTGTTCGCAGACCAGAACGATCCGTGACGCCCCAAGCGGGTTTTCGATCACAGCCGGAAATTCCAGCGCGTCCGTTCCCGACTGTGCAATGATTTCCGCCGCCCCCAGCATCGCCTGCCTGACCCCCCTGCCAGTCGTAACGTCCACTTTTCGTGTCGATTTTGTCAATATGTTTTCTTTGCGGAAATGCCTGTTACAATGTTTACGGATTGGCGGGGAGCGGGAGCTGGGGATGGGCATCGGACAGGCGATCGACGAACAGTTGCGCGGTGCCCTGCCCACGTTGACGCGGGCGGAGCGGCAGTTGGCGTCGCGGGTATTGGACCAATATCCGGTGGTGGCGCTGGGGTCGATCACCGCATTGGCCAAGGCGGCGCAGGTTTCGACGCCGACGGTTGTCCGGCTTGTGCAAAAGCTTGGCTTCAAGGGGTATCCCGATTTTCAGCACGCCCTGCGCGCGGAGGTGGAGGCGATGCTGATTTCGCCCTTGGCCAAGCATGACAGATGGGCAGCGTCGGCCCCCGACACGCATATTCTGAACAGGTTTGCGGATGCGGTTCTGGCCAATCTTTCGGCCACGCTGGGGCAGATTGACCATGCGGAGTTTGATGCGATTGCCGCGCTTTTGGCGGACGGGGACCGGCAGATATTTTCCATGGGCGGGCGGATTACGCATGCGATGGCCGATTACTTTGTGACGCTGATGGTGGCGGTGCGGCCCGGTGTGCGGCTGGTGCCCAATCTTTCGAATGCCTGGCCTGCGGCGCTTTTGGATCTGAAAGCGGGGGATGTGCTGCTGGTGTTCGACATCCGCCGCTATGAAAACGCGGTGCTGCAACTGGTGGAACTGGCGCGGGAGCAGGGGGCCGAGGTGGTGCTGATCACCGACCGCTGGATTTCACCGGCGGCGGTGCATGCGCGCCACCGTCTGATCGCGCAGATCGAGGCGCCGTCGGCCTGGGACAGCATGGTGAGCGTGACGGTGCTGATTGAAACACTGCTGGCGGCGGTGCAGGCCTTGACCTGGCCCGAGACGGAACAACGGATGAAGCGGTTGGAGACGTTGTTTGCGCAATCGCGGTTCTTTCGGCGGCACCGTTAGGCAGTGGCGGTCCGTTTTCCCCCGGTGAGTGCGTTCAGCACTACGGCACACAGAACCACCGCGCCGCCGACAAAGGTGGCCTGAGTGGCCGTTTCGCCAAGAATCAGCCAGACCCAGATCGGGGCCAAAAGCACCTCGACCATCGACAGAAGGGTCAGGTCGGCGGCGGGCAGGGCGCGGCTGCCAGTGGTGTAAAGCACCATGCCAAGGCCAAGCGATGCGGCCCCCATGCCGGTGGAAATGGCGATGTCGGGCCATGGAACCAGCAACGGTTCGCCCTGAAGGCCAAGCACGGCAACTGCGACGACCATCGAAAAGACAGCGCCCAGCACGACGCAGGGGATCATGTCGGACGAGCGGCCTTTGCGCAGGGTCAGCGTGAACACCGCGAAACCAAGCGCTGACAGCAGGGCCGCAACGTTGCCCGCGATGGCACCAACCGCCAGACCTTCGCGCACCATCAGAAACATGCCGGCACCTGCAAGGGCGATGGCGGCCCATGTCATCGGACGCACTGCCTCGCGCAGGATCAGCCAGCCGAGGATTGCGGCAAGGAAGGGCGAGGCGGAAAACAGAAACACGGCATTGGCGACAGTGGTGGACTGGATGGCGAAGATTGCCCCTGCAAAGGCCGCGACAAGGCACACCCCGCCCAGAATGCCTGTCCAGCCCACGCCGTGAAAGGCGGCCGTCATCGACCCCTGCGCCCGCGCGGCGACGAAACCGAGCAACACGGGAAGCGTTCCTAGCGACCGCCAGAACAGGACCTGCCAGGTGTCAGCTTCGGCCAGATGGCGGATGGCAAGGCCCATCAGCGACCACAGAATTGCCGCGATCACCACCAACATCGCCCCACGCCCATACGTCATTCCCGTGCGCGCCCCTTGTTGTTGCCACCGGCCAGACCAGACCGCATGCCACGGGCGGCGTCTGTTCCGTTCCCGACCTGCCCGCGCATCAATATCCGACGTGCCGGTCGACAAGGTGCAGGAAGGGCGCGCCCGACTGGCCACGCCGGATGTTTTCCGCAATGACGCGCGCCGACGTTGCAGGCCGGGTGTCGGCGGCAATGTGGGGAGTCACGGTCACGCGGGGATGGTGCCAGAACGGATGATCGGCGGGGAGCGGTTCGGTGCGGAACACATCGAGCGTGGCATGGCCGATCTGACCCGCATCAAGGGCTGCAAGCAGGGCCGCGTCGTCGATCAGAGCGCCGCGCCCCGGGTTGATGATAACGGCACTGCGGGGCAGTTGTGCCAGTCGTTCAGCATTCAGCAGGTTTTCGGTGGAGGGCGTGCGCGGCAGCAAGGTCACTACGATTTGTGCCTGCGCCAAGGCCATGGGCAGGGCTTCTTCACCCGAAAGACAGCGGATGCCGGGCACGGATTTTCCGGTTCGCGACCAGCCCGTTACCGGAAAGTTGAGTTGCGCCAGCATGCGCGCGCAAGCGGTGCCAAGTTCCCCCATCCCCAGAATTGTAACCGGCCTTTCCCGCGCCAAGGGGGGGCAGCGATTGTCCCAGACATGGGCGGGGTTCACGATGTGGGCGTCCATTCCCAGATGATGGCGCAAAACATGGCCGGTGACCCATTCCACCATGCCTTCGGCCAGCGCCGGGTCAACCATGCGGCACAGCGGTTGGGTTAGAGTGACGTTGCCGACGATGCGTTCAACGCCGGCCCAAAGGCTCAGCACCGCCTTGCAGCGGGTGAAGGGGCCGAAATCCTGAAGCGCGCTGGACGGGGCATAGATGATGTAATCGACGGCTGCCGGGTCGGGCGCCGTATCGGCCATGGCGACGTCCAGCCCGGCCTCGGCAAATGCGCCCTCCAGCGGCGCGCGAAAATCGGCCCAGGCGGCGCGGCCCGCCGCGAAATAGACGTTGATCATTGTTCCCCCGTTTCAGCCCACGGCCGCCAGCGTCACGGCGGCATTGACGGCAAGCGCCAGTATCACGGTGTTGTAGAAGAACGCCCCGACCGAGTGCAACAGCACGGTTTGGCGGATATCGCCGTTGGAAACGGTGACATCGGACACCTGCGCCGTCATGCCGATGACAAAGGAGAAATACAGGAAATCGCGGATGCCCGGGGTTTTGGTGCCGGGAAAGTCCATGCCGCCAACGTCGCGGCCCGTGTCACCGCGCGCATAGAACAGATGGGCGTAATGAAGTGACAACAGGGTGTGGATCATCGCCCAGCCCAGGGGAACCGAGATCAGCGACAGCACCGATTCCGACAGATTAGGGCCGGTTGTCGCATTCAGGACAAGGAAGATCGCGGTCACGCTGATCCCGATGGACGACAGGGCAAGGATCAGGATGACAGGCAGGCCTTCGTCGCTATCGGCGGCGTGGCGGCGCAGCGCGTCGGGCGTCAGGCGACCAGTCTGTTCGATCAACAGCCCGATGTAGACACAAAAGAACACATCCGCTGCGATCAGCACCCGCACGGCCCAAGGCAGCGCCCAGATCAGCGACAGACCAGCCGCCACCAGACCGACGCCAAGCGAAAAGTAGAACCGCCCGTGTTTGCCGCCCTTCATGGCATTGTCGGGTTGGGCCGGGCGTTTCATCGCGGGCGGTGGACGTGGGCGCTTTGCACCAGCCCAAAACCGACCATGAGGACAAGCATAACCGACCCCCCATAGGACAACAGGGGCAAGGGGATGCCCACCACCGGGGCCATGCCCATCACCATCGAAAGATTGACCGCCAGATAGAAGAAGAAGTTGGCCGCAACCCCAAGGATCAGCAGCGACGAGAACCGATCTTTGTTCTGCAGCGCACTGACCACACAGAACGCGATGATCAGGCCGTACAGCGCGAGCAGGGAAAACGCGCCGACAAAACCGAATTCCTCGGCCAGCGTGGTGAAGATGAAGTCCGTGTGCTTTTCCGGCAGAAAGTTTAGCCGCGACTGGGTGCCCTGCATGAACCCCTTGCCCGCCCAACCGCCCGAACCCAGCGCGATCTTGGCCTGAATGATGTTGTAGCCCGCGCCCAGCGGATCGGCAGAGGGGTCAAGAAACGTGTCGATGCGTTTGTACTGATAGTCATGCAGCAACTGCCACGCTGTGCCGCGTGACAGGAACACAGATGCGACGGCCCCGATTGCAAGCGACGCCACGGCCCCGAAGTACCACAGGCTGACGCCCGCGCAGAACATCACCGCCGCGCCGACAAGGATTAGCAGAACCGACGTGCCAAGGTTGGGCTGCATCAGCACCAGCACTGTCGGGGCCACGATCAGCACGACGGGGATGAGCACCCAAAGGGGGCGCGAGGTTTTCTTGGGATCAAGCCAGTCGTAATAGGCGGCCAGCAGCATGATGAGCGTGACCTTCATCATTTCGGACGGTTGAAGGCGGATGAAGCCAAGGTCGATCCAGCGCTGCGCGCCCATGCCGACCGACCCGAACAGTTCCACCACGATCAGCAAAAGGAAGGCCACCGCATAGGCAAGGACGGACATGTTGCGCCAGAACCAGATCGGCACGAACGCCACAAAGAACATCAGCGCCAGCCCGACGCCGAACCGTTTCATCTGCGGTGCGGCCCAGAGGTCGGCGTTGCCGCCCGCCACGGAATAGAGCATCAGTCCGCCCACAGACGCCACCGCCGTCAACAGCAGGATCAGCGACCAGTTAAGGTGCAGGGCCTTTTGCAGGCCGGTGGGGGCGGATTTGATCCGGTATTCCAGAAAGCTCATCTTCTGCCCCTAGGCCCGGCTTTTCGTCGGGCTGTCCGGCCCCAGATCGCGCAGAGGCATTTCCTTGAACTGCGTTTCGATCCGCGCCCGTTGATCGGCGGGATAGGCGCTGATCGGGGGGATACCCCCTGTCAGGCAGCGCAGCAGAATGTCGCGCACGATGGGGCCTGCCACAGCGGACCCGCCGCCGCCGTGTTCCACAATGACCGACACTGCGACGCGCGGCGCATCATAGGGCGCGTAACCCACGAAAAGCGCGTGGTCGCGCAGTTCCCACGGCAGTTGATCGTTGGCTGTCGGCGCTTCGGACTGGCTGAAGTTGCGGACCTGAGCGGTTCCCGACTTGCCCGCCATCAGCATGGTTTCATCGACGATCCTGCTGCGACTGCCTGTGCCACGTTCGCCGTTCATCACATCGAACATGCCGCGCTGGACGGCGGAAAGATGGCCCGGTTCAAAATCCAAGGGCTCGTGGACGGGCAGGGGCGTCAGTTCGGTGCCGATCATGTGGATCAGGCGCGGCACCACCTTTTGGCCGGTGGCAAGCCGCGCGGTCATCACGGCCAGTTGCAAGGGCGTGGTCAGGACATAGCCCTGACCGATCGATGCGTTGATCGTATCGCCGATGCGCCAGTTTTCCTTGTAGCGGTCCTGCTTCCACGCCTTGTCGGGCATGGTGCCCGTGGCAATCGCCGACATCGGCAGATCGTGCCGTTCGCCCAGACCCAGCTTGCGGCCAGTTTCGGCGATCTTGTCGATGCCGACTTTCTGGGCGAGTTCATAGAAAAAGACGTCACAGCTTTCCATCAAGGCGCGGCGCAGGTTGACGGTGCCGTGCCCGCCGTGGTTCCAGCAGCGAAACCGCCGCCCGCCGAATTCGATATAGCCGGGGCAATAGATCGACGTTTCTTCGTCGGCGACCCCCGCGTCCATCGCGGCCAGCGCTGTCACCATCTTGAAGGTCGAACCGGGGGGATAGGCACCCTGAACCGATTTGTTGGCCAGTGGCGTGTGGTCGTTCCCGGTGAGCGCCGCATAGTCACGCTGGCTGATGCCGCGCACGAAGAGGTTCGGATCGAAAGACGGGGCCGACGCGATGGCAAGGATATCGCCGGTCTGCACGTCCATGGCCACGGCGGCCGCACTTTCGGTTCCAAGGCGCACCTGCGTGAAATTCTGGATGCCCGCGTCCACGGTCAGGCGGAGGTCTTCGCCGGCCTGCCCTTCGACGCGGTCAAGTTCGCGCATCACGCGGCCCACGGAATTCACCTCGATCCGTTTTTGCCCGGCATGGCCGCGCAGCAGATCTTCGGTCCAGCGTTCCACGCCGATCTTGCCGATCTGGAATTTCGGGATCTGCAAGAGTGGGTCGGGGCTTTCCAGTTCGGCCAGATCCTTTTCGCTGACCGGACCGACATAGCCTACGATATGGGCAAAATCGGTGGTCATGGGATAAAGGCGGCTGAGCCCGACTTCGGGTGTGACACCCGGCAAGGTGGGTGCGTTCAGCGCGATCTTGGAGAAATCTTCCCAGTTCAGGCGATCTGCCACCGTGATCGGAACAAAGGGGCTAAGGCTTTCCGCCTCGGCCAGGGTCTTGGCCATATCCTCGTCACCGAGGGGAATCAGGGTGGCCAGACGTTTGAGAACGGTATCGACGTCACCCGCATCTTCGCGGGTGATGACAACGCGGTAGTTCTGTTCATTGCCCGCCACGACCACGCCGTTGCGATCAAGGATCAGGCCGCGTGCGGGGGGGATCAGCCGGATGTTCACGCGGTTTTCTTCGGCCAGCAGGCGGAACTGATCGGCCTGGTCGACTTGAAGATAGCGCATCCGTCCGCCAAGAACGGCCACAAAAGCCGCCATCGCGCCACCCAACAGAAGCGCGCGGCGGTTGACCTGCCGGGCGCTGTCTTCGATGTCACGGGCGTTGCGTCTCATAGTTTGCGGCCTCTTGCGTCGACTTCGCCGGTGGCGGGTTTGTGGACGTTCAGCACCATCTGACTGACGATCACCAGAACAGGATAGCACAGGGCAGTGCCGATGGTCTGCACCAAGGCAAAGCCGAAACTGGTTTGCGGGATCAATGTTGCGGCAAAGGTCAGCCGGTAGGCCAGCAGAAGGCCAAGCATCAGGGTTGCCGCGAGAAGCCATTCCACTGCGAAGTTCAACTCGCGTGTCAGGGCGACGCGGGCGCGCAGGAATTCGGCGGCGATGACGACAAGCGCCGTCCACAGGCCCGGCGGGCGCATCAGCAGCATATCTTCGACAAAGACGACAAGGGCGATCAGCCAGACCGGCAGATAATCAGGTCGCCGCATGACCCAGCCAAGGATCAGGCACAAAAGAAGGTCCGGCCCCGGCCAGTGGCCCGCCTGCGCACCAAGCGGCAGAAGGCGGATGAAGAACAGCACGAGCGCGATCAGCACAAAGATGGCGCGGTGCAGCCAGATGTCGGTGCCGGCACGATCAGCCATCGGTGCCCCCGGTTGCGGCCACGGCATCGGTGGGCAGCACCGGCCCCTGCACGGGGGGCAGGGGCAGGGGCGGTGCCACCAGCGCGCCGGGATCGGTGATCGGGGCCAGATCGTGACTGCGCAGCACACGCAGGAATTCCAGCCGGCCGTAGTCGGCAGACAGGCGCGCGCGCAGGCGACGGTCGGGGCCAGCGGCCACCGCGCCGACAAGCAGACCCGCCGGGAACACGCCGCCATCGCCCGAGGTGATCACCTGATCACCGGGGCGCACGAGATCGGGCTTTTCGACGAATTCGAGCAGGGGGCCGGGCGTGTTGTCGCCGGACAAAAGCGCGCGTTGGCCCGAGGGTTGCACGACCACGGGGATGCGGCTGTTGCTGTCGGTCAGCAGGATAACGCGGGCGGTCTTTTCGCCGACGCCGGAAATGCGGCCGACCAGACCGATGCCATCCATCGCGGCCCAGCCATCGCGGATGCCATCGCGCGCGCCCACGTTGAGCAACACCGACTGGCGGAAGGGCGAGCCGCTGTCGACCAGAACCACGCCGGTGACATGAGTCAGGCTGGGGTCAAGCCGGACCTGATTGAGTTCCAGAAGGCGGGCATTCTGCTGTTCCAGTTGCAGCGCCGCCTCTTTCCACGACTTCATCTGCTGCAACTCGCGGCGCAATTCCTGATTCTGGTTGTAAAGGCTGGTGTAGGACTGGAAGGCGTCGATCATGTCGGCGGCCTTGGTCACCGGCAAAAGCGCCCAGTCGAAGGACGGCACGAACCGATCCACCAGTGCGGTGCGAAAGCGTTCCACGCGCGGGCTGTCGATGCGCCATAGCAGAAACAGCGCGAGAAGCGCCAGCACCAGACCGCCAACGAGTATCCGCCGGACAGGGCGGGAAAATTCGTCCGGCGATGCATCCTTTTTCGCCATGGCGGGCCTTGTCCCTGGGTGATCGCGTTGTTCTGGCCGCGCGACCCGCGTTCAGACGGGTGTCAGCTGTCGTAATCAATCACGTGGCGCAGTTGCTTTTCATACTCCAACGCCTTGCCTGTGCCCATCGCCACGCAGTTCAAAGGTTCGTTAGCTACGCTGATCGACAGGCCGGTCTGTTCGCGCAGCGACAGGTCAAGATCGCCCAGAAGCGCGCCGCCGCCAGTCAGCATGACGCCGCGGTCGACGATATCGGCAGCCAGATCGGGGGGCGTGGTTTCCAGCGCCTGCATCACAGCGTCGCAAATCTGCTGCACAGGTTCGGCCAGCGCCTCGGCAATCTGGGCCTGATTGACTTCGGTTTCCTTCGGCACGCCATTCAGAAGGTCGCGCCCGCGGATCGTGATGGAGGTGCCGCGCCCGTCGTCGGGCATGCGGGCGGTGCCGATGGTTGTCTTGATCCGCTCTGCCGTGGATTCGCCGATCAGAAGATTCTGATGACGGCGCAGATAACTGATGATCGCCTCGTCCATCCTGTCGCCGCCGACGCGGACGGAACGGGCATAGACGATGTCACCCAGCGACAAGACCGCCACTTCGGTGGTGCCGCCGCCGATGTCGACAACCATGTTGCCGGTGGGGTCGGTGATCGGCATGCCAGCCCCGATGGCCGCCGCAATCGGTTCGGCAATCAGGCCGGCGCGGCGTGCGCCTGCCGACAGAACCGACTGGCGGATGGCACGCTTTTCAACCGGGGTGGCCCCGTGCGGGACGCAGACGATGACCTTGAGGTTGCCGAACACGCGGCGGTTCTGCACCTTGCGGATGAAGTGCTTGATCATTTCTTCGGCGGTATCGAAGTCGGCAATTACGCCGTCACGCATCGGGCGGATCGCCTCGATGCTGCCCGGTGTGCGGCCCAGCATGAGTTTGGCATCCTCGCCCACGGCAAGAACCTGTTTCTTGCCGTCCTTGATATGGTAGGCAACGACAGAGGGTTCGTTCAGAACGATGCCCTTGCCGCGCACGTAAACCAGCGTGTTGGCGGTTCCAAGGTCGATGGCCATGTCCGACGAGAAAAGGCCTGAAAGGATAGACATCCGGGGGAGGTCCTGTCTGTAAATGAAATACTGGTCCGCGACTCAAGGGAACCGATGCGAGAATGTCCTATAAAGAAGGGGCGATTGCAGGGAAAGGCCCTTGCCCGTTCCGGCCTGACACAATTCGGCGTAATCCCGCGTGTCTTGGGTGTAAAACGAGGCGTGTTTGGGGCGTTCTTATCGGGTGAGTGGTCGGCATCTGGGGGAAGGGGCAGGCCCCGCTTTGTGGATAGGTTCGGTTTGTCCAGGCCGAGGAGCCGAGCAAAAGTGATCAGCATTGTGGAAAAGGGGCGTGGATGAACGGGCAAAACGGACGCGTGGCGCTGATTACGGGCGCTGGGAGCGAGGGCGGCATCGGCTTTGCGATTGCGCGCGCACTGGCCGCAGCGGGGGCGCGGGTGGCGATTACGGCCACAAGCGCGCGGATTTTCGACCGGCTGGCCACGCTCGGGGCGGGGCATATCGCGGTGACGGCCGACCTGACCGATGCGGGGCAGGCCGCGAACCTGTTCGCCGAGGTAACGGCGCGGCTGGGGCCGGTCGAGATACTCGTGAACAACGCGGGTATGGTTCAGACCGGTCTGCGGATCAAAAGAGCGCGGCTGGATGCGCTGAGTGATGACGCGTGGGCCAGTCACCTGGCCCTGAACGTCACGACGGCGTTTCACTGCACCCGCGCCGCGTTGCCTGCCATGCAGGGGGCTGGTTTCGGGCGCATCGTCAACATCGCGTCTGTCACCGGGCCGATGGTGGGGATCGAGGGGTCTTCGGGATACGCCGCGGGGAAGGCTGCGCTGACGGGTCTGACACGGGCCACTTCGC
This sequence comes from Gemmobacter sp., assembly GCA_031425195.1. GTDB lineage: Bacteria > Pseudomonadota > Alphaproteobacteria > Rhodobacterales > Rhodobacteraceae > JANPIX01. The sequence goes on from JANPIX010000032.1 coordinate 133,331, forward strand.
TTGAAAACGCGCGTTTTGGCATCACCTGCAACGCCGTCTTGCCGGGGTGGATCGAAACCCCGTCGTCGAGCGCGCGGGAAATCCGGGCGGGCCGCGCGACACCAGCACGCAGGCCGGGCACGCCCGACGAAGTGGCCGCCTGCGCCGCGTTTCTGGCGAGCGATGGGGCGTCTTATGTCAACGGCGAGATGTTGGTGGTCGACGGGGGCAACACGCTGGTGGAAATGAAGGGCGCGGGCGGATTTTGAGTGGATCAGCGCAGGCTTTCGCAGGCAAGGCCATCCTTGTCCCTGTCGAGGCCATGCGGGTCGCCGGGGCCGTTTGCCTCAAAGAACGCCTGAGCTTCGGCCTGCGATGAAAAATCGCCGCAATCCACGTCGCCTGCCGCCAAACGTAGAAGAGCAGGTGGCGGAACAAGCGGCACTTTGCTAACAGAATGTCCCGTCGAACCGGCGGCCTGCCCAGCCATCAGCAGCAGAAGCACGATGATACGGCGACAGGACATGAAACACTTCGTTAAAATATAGTTAACGAAGCGTTATCATGCCATGCCACCTACACAAGCGCGCGTTTGGGCCGGCAGAGTAACCCTTAGCTCGCGTCGCGGAAGTTCACCGTTTTCACGTCGCTGTCGGGGGCCGATTTCTTGCGGCGCTGGATCAGGCGGTTGAGCGCGTTGACGTAGGCCTTCACACTGGCCACGACGGTGTCGGTATCGGCGGACTGGCCCGTGGCAATGCGACCGTCTTCTTCCACCCGGACCGATACGGTGGCCTGCGCATCCGTGCCTTCGGTGACGGCGCTGACCTGATACAATTGCAGGCGGGCCTGATGCGGGAACAGCATTTTCACCGCGTTGAAGGCCGCATCCACCGGGCCGTCGCCTGTGGCGTCGATGGAATGATCCACACCGTCAATCGTCAGGGTCAGTTCCGCCTCTTGCGGGCCATCGGTGCCGCAGACCACGCGCAGCCGTTTGACCTGCAGCGTGTCATGAGTGGCATGGGTTTCCTGATCCTGCATCAGGGCGATCAGATCGTCGTCGTAGATCTCTTTCTTGCGGTCGGCGAGCGCCTTGAACCGCACGAACACATCGGCCAGCTGATTGTCGGCCAGTTCATAGCCCAGATCCCGCAGTTTGGAGCGGAGCGCGGCGCGGCCCGAATGTTTGCCCATCACCAGGTTGGTTTCCGACAAGCCGATATCGGTTGGTCGCATGATCTCAAACGTTTCGGCGTTTTTCAGCATGCCATCCTGATGGATGCCGGATTCGTGGGCAAAGGCGTTCTTGCCGACGATGGCCTTGTTGAACTGCACGGCAAAGCCGGACACGGTGGCGACCTTGCGGCTGATGTTCATGATCTTGGTGGTGTCGATGCGGGTCTGGTACGGCATGATGTCGTTGCGGACCTTCATGGCCATGACCACTTCTTCCAGCGCGGTATTGCCAGCACGTTCGCCCAGACCGTTGATCGTGCATTCGATCTGCCGTGCCCCAGCCTCTACTGCCGCAAGGGCGTTGGCCGTCGCCATGCCCAGATCGTTGTGGCAATGCGTGGCAAAGATGATGCTGTCGGCCCCCGGAACCCGTTCCAGCAGCATGCGGATCAGATCGGAGCTTTCACGCGGTGCAGTATAGCCAACGGTGTCGGGAATGTTGATCGTGGTGGCCCCGGCCTTGATCGCGATTTCGACGACACGGCACAGATAGTCATGTTCGGTGCGGGTGGCGTCCATCGGTGACCACTGCACATTGTCGCACAGGTTGCGGGCATAGGTGACTGTGTCATGGATACGCTGGGCCATCTGGTCCATGTCCAGATTGGGAATGGCCCTGTGCAGCGGCGAGGTGCCGATGAAAGTGTGGATGCGCGGGCTGCGGGCGTGGCGCACGGCATCCCAGCAACGGTCGATATCCTTGTAGTTCGCGCGCGCCAATCCGCAGATGGTGGAGGTCTGCGCCAGTTTGGCAATGGAACTCACCGCCTCGTAATCGCCATCGGAGGCGATGGGAAAGCCCGCCTCGATGATATCCACGCCCATGTCATCGAGCAGGGCCGCGATTTCCAGCTTTTCGCTGTGGGTCATCGTGGCACCGGGCGACTGTTCGCCGTCGCGCAGAGTGGTGTCAAAGATCAGGACGCGGGGTTGGGTGGATTTGTCGGTCATATCGGGGTTCCTTCGGTTCTCAGCTTGGCGTTCAGGGCGCTGTCACATCCGAGCGGTCGCACCCAAAGGCACGCTCAGACGTGGCTAAGAAGAAGCAGACCACGGGGCGCCCGGCGGGCACCCGAAACAGTGGCGATATGATCGTGACGGTTCATGACGCCGGACTATACGGCGAAAACGCCTGTTGAAAAGGGGGATTGTGGCAGAACGCCCGGTTTTTTGCGGCGCTGAATGGTCAACGGCGCATCGGGGCCTAGGTCAACGATGCAACGCAGTGGGGTGTGTATGGAACGGGCATTGGTGATCGGGGCATCGGGCGGCATCGGGGGTGCGCTGGTGGGCAGGTTGGCGGCGAAGGGCTGCGAGGTGATCGGGCTGTCGCGGTCAGCGGACGGTCTGGACGTAACGGACGAGGCGAGCATCGCGGCCCATCTGGGGCGGTTGGAAGGCGCGTTCGACACGGTGATCGTGGCGACAGGTGCGCTTGCCGCCGCAGGGCAGGGGCCGGAAAAGATGCTGCGGGCCGTGACGCCCGAGGCGATGGCCTATCAGTTTGCGCTCAACGCCGCGGGTCCGCTGCTGGTTTTGAAGCACGCGTTGCGCCACATGCCCAAGGATCGTCCGGTGCGGTTTGCGGCGATTTCGGCGCGGGTCGGGTCGATCGGTGATAATGCGCTGGGAGGATGGTATTCCTACCGGGCGGCCAAGGCGGCGCTGAACCAGTTGATCCATACGGCGGCGATCGAGGTGGGGCGCAGCCATCCGCAGGCCGTGCTGGCGCTGTTCCATCCGGGGACGGTGGACACGCCGTTTACCGCGAATTACACGCCGACTTATGAAAAGCTGACCCCGGATCAGTCGGCAGCCGCCTTGTTGACGGTGCTGGGCAATCTGACGCCTGCCGACAGTGGCGGCTTTTTCGATCAGACCGGCGCGCGGGTGGTCTGGTGAACCTGATCCTTGTTCTGGGCGATCAGTTGTCGCCGGGCATCGCCGCCTTGCGACAGGGCGACCGGGGGCGGGATGTCGTGGTCATGGCTGAGGTGATCGCCGAAGGCGAATATGTGCCGCACCATCCGCAGAAGATCATCCTGATCCTGTCAGCGATGCGCAAGTTCGCGGCGGAACTGGAGGCGGGGGGGTGGCGGGTTGCCTATACCCGATTGGACGACCCCGACAACAGCCAGAGCATCGGTGGCGAGTTGCTGCGGCGTGCGGCAGAGTTCGGGGCGGACAGGGTGCTGGCAACGGAACCGGGCGAATGGCGGCTGGGGGCGATTCTGGCCGACCTGCCGATCCCGGTTACAGTGCTGCCCGATGACCGGTTCATCTGTTCCAATGCAGAGTTTGCCACCTGGGCCAAGGGGCGCAAACAGTTGCGGATGGAGTTCTTCTACCGCGACATGCGTCGCAAGACCGGCCTGTTGATGGACGGTGACGCGCCCATCGGAGGGCAGTGGAATTTCGACCATGACAACCGCAAACCCGCGCGGGCAGACCTGTTCCGCGACACCGCCCTGCGCTTTCCGCCCGACGCCGTGACGGACGCGGTGACTGCCCTTGTCGAGGCGCGCTTTGCCAGCCACTTTGGTGCTGCGCGCCCGTTTTCATGGGCCACCGACAGGGCCGGGGCGTTGCGCGCGCTTGATCACTTTATTGCGCAGTCTTTGCCGACGTTCGGCGACTATCAGGATGCTATGCTGACGGGCGATCCGGTGCTGTCTCATTCGCTGTTGTCGCCCTATCTGAACACCGGGCTTTTGTCGCCGCTGGAGGTATGCCGCCGCGCGGCAGACGAATTCGACGCCGGGCGCGCGCCGATCAATTCGGTTGAAGGGTTCATTCGCCAGATCATCGGATGGCGCGAATACATGCGCGGCATCTATTTTCTGGAGGGGCCTGACTATACGTCACGCAACGTTCTGGGCCATGGGCGTGATCTTCCGGCGGCCTATTGGGGGCGGCCCACAAAGATGAACTGCCTGTCCCACGCCGTGACGCAGACGCGCGATCTGGCCTATGCGCATCATATTCAGCGTCTGATGGTCACCGGCAATTTCGCGCTGCTGGCCGGGGTGGACCCCGCGCAGGTGCATGAATGGTATCTGGCGGTCTACATCGACGCCTATGAATGGGTCGAAGCGCCCAACACCGTGGGGATGAGCCAGTTCGCAGACGGCGGCGTGGTGGGATCGAAACCCTATGTCAGTTCGGGGGCCTATATCGACAGGATGTCGGACTACTGCAAATCCTGCGCCTATTCGGTCAAAGAGAAAAGCGGTGCCAACGCCTGCCCGTTCAACCTGCTGTACTGGCATTTCCTGATGCGCCACCGTGACAGGTTTCAGGGCAACCCCCGCATGGCGCAGATGTACCGCACCTGGGACAAGATGGCCGACGCCCACAAGACCCGCGTTCTGGCCGATGCCGACGCGTTTCTGGCAAGGATGGACGCGGGCGAGGGGGTTTGACCAGACAGCCGCGGGGTTGATGGGGCCGGGTCAGGGGTTTGCAGGTGGTGCCGGAGGCGGAGTGTTATTGGCCAGGGCAGGCGTTTTCAGGATGCCGTTTTCCCATACACCCGCGGCCTCGTCGCCCGAGGCGTATTTCATGGTGCCCTGACCCTGCCGTTTGCCGGCGACGAAATTGCCTTCGTAGACATCGCCGTTGGCATAGGTGGCGGTGCCTGTTCCTTCAATCTCGCCCGCTTTCCAGGTGCCGACATAGCGGAACCCGTCGGCCATGGTAAAGTCGCCCTGTCCTTCCCGTGCACCGGCGACGAAATCGCCGATGTAGACAGACCCGTCGGCATAGGTGGCGGTGCCTTTGCCCTGCCTTTGGCCTGCGACCCATTCGCCGTCATAGCGGTAGCCCGAAGGATAGGTCATCAGACCACGGCCATCGGGTTTCGCGGCCTTCAGCGTGCCTTCATAAACGATGCCATCGGCATAAGTGGCGCGGCCTGCGCCTTCGATCACGCCCGCCTTCCATTCGCCTTCATATCCCGTTCCATCGGCGTAGACGATGCGGCCCACGCCTTCGGCCTTGTCGGCCTTGATGGCCCCTTCATAGACCGCGCCATCGGCATAGGTGATCTGACCCACGCCTTCCATGCGGCCTGCGACCCACTGGCCTTCATAGGCGAACCGGTCGGTGCCGCGAAAGATGCCCTGACCTTCGCGTTTGTCGGCCACGAAATCACCTTCATAGACGGAGCCGTTGGCATAGGTCATGCGGCCCTTGCCCTGACGGATGCCGTTGACGAGGGGGCCTTCATAGATATCGCCGTTGGCCTGGGTCAGAACACCGGTTCCATTGATCTGGCCCGCCGACCATTCACCCACATAAGTCAGCCCGTCGGGCAGGATCAGCGTGCCCTTGCCTGCCCGTTCCCCTGCGACAAAGCCGCCGTCATAGACGGTGCCATCGGGATAGGTAATGCGCCCGTTGCCCTGCTTGACGCCCTTGACCCAGTCGCCGTCATAGACGGTGCCGCCCGGGCTGGACAGTTTGCCCTTGCCCTCGTGCACCCCGGCCACGACAGCCCCTTCGTAAGTCGATCCGTCGGCATAGCGCACGACGCCTGTGCCAGTCATCTGGCCATCGGCCCAGTCGCCTTCGTAAGAACCGCCGGCCGAAAAGGTGATCTTGCCTTTGCCAACCGGCTGCCCCTTGGCAAAGCTGCCCTCATAGACGGAACCGTTGGGAAACCGGGCCTTGCCCTGACCGCGAATTTCGCCTTCGACCCATTCGCCGGTGTATTCATAGCCGTTGGGCAGGCGGTAGGTGCCGGTGCCGTCCTGTTTGCCGTCCTTGAACGTGCCTTCATAGACGCTGCCGTCATCATACTGCTTTGATACGATGTCGCCCGCCGCCTGCGCGAGCGCAGCCCCCGACAGGCCCAACGCGATCAGCCAAAAGGCCGCCACCAAGCGTCCGTTCATCAAAGCCCCCCGAGAATCTGTTCGTACTCCACCCGGCGTGAACCCTAGCCCCGCGTGCCCCGGCCTGACAAGCGCCGGGTTCGGTCCGGCGCATCGAATGAGCGTTCCACCTTTCCCTTGGGGTTGGTTCTGCTAGATCGTGGTCTGGCAGGGGCGACAGGAAAGACGGGGATCATGGCAGACAGGTTTCGCCTGACGTTGGCGCAGATAAACCCCACCGTCGGCGATCTGGAGGGGAATGCGGCCAAGGCACGGGCCGTCTGGGCCGAGGGCAAGGCCGCGGGTGCGCAGATGGTGGCGCTGCCCGAGATGTTCGTGACCGGATACCAGACACAGGATCTGGTGATGAAACCCGCCTTTCATCGGGCGGCAGAGGCAACGATTGCCCGCCTTGCCGCCGATTGTGCCGATGGCCCTGCGCTGGGCATCGGCGGCCCGCATGTTCGGGACGGCAAGTTGTACAACGCCTATCACGTACTGCATCAGGGCGTGGTGCAGACTGTCGTGCTGAAGCATCATCTGCCCAACGACGGCGTGTTCGACGAAAAGCGGGTGTTTTCCGCATCCGACGTGCATGGCCCCTACCGCATCGGGCCGCTGCGCATCGGCACGCCGATCTGCGAGGATGCCTGGCATCCGGACGTGACCGAAACCCTGGCGGAAACCGGGGCAGAGATTTTGCTGGTGCCCAACGGGTCGCCCTATCACCGGGGCAAGCCCGGCGTGCGGATGAACCTGATGGTGGCGCGGGTGATCGAAACGGGGCTTCCGCTTGTGTATCTGAACATGACGGGCGGTCAGGATGATCAGGTTTTCGACGGCGCATCCTTTGTGCTCAACCCCGGCGGGCAGTTGGCGGTGCAGATGCCGCAGTTCGACGATTGCGTGACGCATGTGGATTTCGTGCAGGGTGCGATGGGTTGGCGGGCGGAACCGGGTATCAAGGCCCCGATCCCCGTGATATGGGAGGCGGACTACCGTGCCTGTGTGGTCGCAACGCGGGATTATCTGGCCAAGACAGGGTTCAGGAAAGTTCTGCTTGGTCTGTCGGGGGGCATCGACAGTGCCATTGTCGCGACGATAGCCGCCGACGCGGTCGGGCCTGAAAATGTGCATTGCGTGATGTTGCCATCGGAATTCACCAGCCGTTCTTCGCTGGACGATGCGGCAGAGGTGGCGGCGAACCTTGGAACGCGTCTGGATACCGTGCCGATCAGCGGGGCACAGGGGGCGGTGGGTGCGGCATTGGCCCCCCTGTTTGCGGGCACCGAACCGGGGCTGACCGAGGAAAGCATCCAGTCGCGTCTGCGGGGCCTGATACTGATGGCGCTGTCGAACAAGTTCGGCGCGATGCTTCTGACGACGGGCAACAAATCCGAAGTGGCCGTGGGGTATTGCACGATTTATGGCGACATGAATGGCGGGTTCAACCCAATCAAGGACATGTACAAGACCCGCGTGTTCGAGACGTGCCGCTGGCGCAACGAAAACCACCGCGACTGGATGAAGGGCCCGGCAGGTGCAGTCATTCCGCAGCGGGTGATCGACAAGCCGCCGACAGCGGAATTGCGCGCCAATCAGCGTGACGATGACAGCCTGCCGCCTTATCCGGTTCTGGATGCCATTCTGGACGGGCTTGTCGACCGGGAGCTTTCAGTGGCTGAAGTGGTGGCTATGGGTCATGATGAGGCGACGGTGAAACGGGTGGAGCACCTGCTTTACATCAGCGAATACAAACGATTTCAGGCGGCACCCGGCACGCGGCTGACACCGCGTGCGTTCGGGCTGGACCGGCGGTATCCGATTGCCAACCGCTGGCGCGATCCGGGCTGACGGGCGGGTCAGATGGCCGTGACGGTACACTGAGGAAGCAGTCTTTCAACGTCTTCCAGACGGCACAGTTGGGTGGCGTCGGTCATCACGGCGGCGCTGGCCGCCGCTCCGCCACGGGCAAGTGCCACTTCAGGGGATTGGTTGCTGGCGAGGGCGAGCACGAAGGCCGCGACGAAACTGTCGCCAGCGCCGACCGTGCTTTTGACCGGCACCTTGGCTGCGGCGGCAAAGATGCGGCGGTCGGCAAGGGCCAGCACGTTTCCCTCGGCCCCGCGCGCCATGATGATGTGGCGCGCCACGCCGCGCCGGACAAGTTCCTGTGCAAAGTCCGCAGTTTCGGCGCGCGTGTGCAGGGGCCGTCCCGCCAGACCTTCGGCTTCTTCCGTGTCCATGCGCAGCACGTCCAGCCCCGGAATGGGTTTCTGGACCGCCGCCGTCAACGCCGCCCCCGACGTATCAAGGACAACGCGCGATCCGGGCATGGATTGCGCCAGTTGGGCAGGAAAATCGGCCGGCACGCCCGGCGGCTGACTGCCCGATATCACCGAAATCCCGCCGGGGCGCGACGTGGCGCGCAGCAGGGTAAAGACGCGCTGACGTTCGGTTTCCGTCCATTCCGGGCCGGGCAGCATGAAGCGCAACTGTTTGCCAGTGGCGTTTTCGGTGACGGTCAGGCTTTGACGGGTTTCGCCGGGGCCAAGGATTGACAGGAAGGTGACGCCTTCGGCGCGGATCAATCCGGCGAGCCTGTCACCCGTCAGGCCACCCAATGCGACCAGCGCAAGACTGTCACCGCCCAGCGCGCGGATGGCGCGGCTGACATTCAGACCGCCACCGCCCGGATCCAGCAGCGGGTCGCTGCAGCGCAGTTTTTGACCCGGTTCGAAACTGGGCACGGACGTCGCCATGTCAAGCGCGGGGTTGAGCGTCAGGGTCAGGATGGGAAGGGTCTGGTTCATGCGCGCATCCTGCATCGGGGCGGCTGTTACCGCAATCATTTAACCCCAAGCTGTGCAAAGGACGCTGCATTGTCAACGGGCGTGGCGTCAAGCCGGCCGCTGCCGCGCTGTTGTGCCGAGGGGCGCGGCGCGAATTGGCGCGCGCCCCAAGGCGGTCGATCAACCGTTCAGCATCATCTGATAGCTGGCCGGAACATAACGGAAGCCATCGTCACGGGTTTCGACATAACCCATCGCCGGGAATGGCATGTGATAACCGATGAACGGGATCTTGTCGGCGGCCAGCATGCCCAGAAGGGTGCGGCGCGTTTCGGCGGCGGTGGCCTTGTCGGCATCGAAGGACACTTCCCAATCGGGATAGGCCAGCGACCAGACATAGTGGTTCGCCGTATCAGCCAGAAGGGCAAGCTGCTGGCCTTCACTTTCAAGGCGATAGGCGAACTGCCCGGGCGTATGGCCAAACGCAGCCATCGCCGTGATGCCCGACGCCACCGATGCGCCGTCGTCGATCAGCGTGGTGCGGTCTGTCAGCGGGCGAACCAGTTTGTCAAAGCCTTCGTCGCCAGCACCCGACCAGTGGTTATGCTCAATAGCGCCGGTCACATAGCGCGCGTTTGGAAAGGTCAGCCCGGCGTCGCCTGCCAGGCCGCCGATATGGTCGCCGTGCATGTGGGTCAGAACCACCACATCGACCTGATCGGGGGTATAGCCTGCCGCTGTCAGGGCGGCTGTCGTACCGTCCGGCGAAAGACCGGCATCGAACAGCACCAGTTCTGCCCCGGTGTTCACCAGTGTTGGCGTAAAGAAGAACTGCGCCTTGTCGGCGGGAATGTAATTTTCGGCAGAGGCAGCGGCGAAATCTTCCGGGGTGGCATTCAGGCCAAAAATCTGTTGCGGATTTTCGACGGTGCGGCTGCCTGCAAGCAGGGCCGTTACTTCGAACGCGCCAAGTTTGAAGCGGTTGAACTGCGGCGTGGCTGCGCCCAGCAATTCGGCCTTGGCCTGGACGGGTGTTGCGGACAGCGTGCCGATGAAGGGAAGTGCAGCACCGGCGAACAGTGCATTGCGGCGGGTTAGGACAGTCATTGCCGTCTCCTGTTATGAGGAAGTTCCGGCAATAAGGTTAGATCACGCCATGGGCACGGCCAGTCACGGGTCCGTCAGATACCCGTGCAAAAACGCACGGTAATTGTGCCCCGGCGAAGGGTCAGTCACGCCACGGTGCGATTTCGGCGAGTTCTTCGTCGGTCCAGCCGAAATGATGGGCGAGTTCGTGGATCAGGATATGCGCCACAAGATGCGGCAGCGAAACCTCGCCCCGTTCGATCCATTCGTCAAGGATCGGCCTGCGAAACAGCCAGATCGCATCAGGCTGCAGCGGTTGGTCCATGACGGATTTTTCCGTCAGCGGGATGCCATCGTAAAGGCCGGTCAATTCGAATTTGTCCGCGATGCCAAGTTCGTCAAGCACGGCGTCACTGGCAAAATCTTCCACGCGCAGGGCTACGCCCATGGCGGCTTCGCGGTAGGTTTCGGGCAGTTCGTTGACGGCCTGCACTGCAAGCGTTTCGATCTGTGCCAGGTCGGGCGGGAGGCGGTTTTGCTTGTCCATTCGGGCAACATAGGGGGGGACAAGGGAATTTGGAAGATGTTGTGCAAAGGGTGCATGGGCAGGGGCCGAAACTGGACAACCCGGGTGGGTTGTGACACAGGTGCACGGTTCCGAGGAGACGCCAATGACCACTGTTACCCGCTTTGCCCCTTCGCCCACAGGCTATATCCACATTGGCAACCTGCGCACCGCGCTCATGAATTACCTGATTGCGCGCAAGTCGGGCGGACAGTTCATCTTGCGGCTGGACGACACCGATCAGGAACGATCAAAGCAGGAATACTCTGACGGTATCATGACCGATCTGGACTGGCTGGGCCTGCATTGGGACCGGATCGAAAAACAGTCGCTTCGGATGGAGCGGTATCGCAGCGTGGCGGATGATCTGCGGGCGTCCGGGCGGTTTTATGAGTGTTTTGAATCGCCGGTGGAACTGGACCTGAAGCGCAAGAAGCAGCTCAACATGGGCAAGCCGCCAGTCTATGACCGCAGCAGCCTGCGCCTGACCGAAGCCGAGCGCGACAAGGCACGTGCCGAGGGGCGTGACGGGTATTGGCGGTTCCTTCTGAACCAGAACCGGATCGAATGGACGGACGGTATTCTTGGCCCGATCTCGATTGACGCGGCGTCGGTGTCGGACCCGGTGCTGATCCGGGCGGACGGGCAGGTCCTGTATACCTTTGCCTCGTCGGTGGACGACGTGGACATGGGCGTCACCAGCATTGTGCGGGGGGCGGATCATGTGACGAACACCGCGACCCAGATTCAGATCATGGAAGCGATGGGGGGAACGCCGCCCGCCTTTGCGCACCACAGTCTTCTGACCGGACCGGGGGGCGAGGCTTTGTCGAAACGGCTGGGGACGCTGTCGCTGCGCGATCTGCGCGCGCAGGGGGTGGCACCGATGGCGCTGTTGTCGCTGATGGCGCGTCTGGGGTCGTCGCGGCCAGTGGAGCTGTATTCGAATCTCGACGAACTTGCGGCGGGGTTCGATCTGGATGCCTTTGGTTCGGCCCCCACCAAGTTCGATGCGGACGACCTGTTTCCCCTGACGCGAACCTATCTGCAGCGCCAGCCCTTTGATGTGGTCGCAAGCGAGATTGCTGCACTGGGTGTGCCTGAGGATGTGGCCCCGGCGTTCTGGGACGTGCTGCGCGAGAACATCACGGTCATGGCGGACTTGAAAGAGTGGTGGGCCATCCTGTCGGAAGGGGCCGTGCCCCTTGTTGCGGATGAAGATACGGGTTTCGTGGCCGAGGCGATGGCCTTGCTGCCGCCGATGCCGTTCAATGCTGCCACCTGGGCCGAGTGGACTGCTGCGGTAAAGCAGGCAACCGGCCGCAAGGGGGCCGCCTTGTTCAAGCCGCTGCGGCGGGCGCTGACCGGGCGCGACACCGGGCCGGAGATGGCGCATTTCATGCCGCTGATGCAGAAGATGCCGAGGCAGGGCTAGATTTTCACGGCGGACGGGGGGCCTTCTGCCCCCCGCACCCCCCGAGGATATTTTTGCAAAGAGGATGGGGCCGGGATTGGCCGTGGGAGGACGTGACCGATGAGTGCAAACATCAAGGCGCGGTTCCTGACGGGCAATCTGTTCCGGCATATCACGGTGATGGCCCTGACTTCGTCCGTCGGGCTGGTGGCTGTCTTCGCCGTTGATCTGATCAACATGATCTATATTTCCATGCTGGGGCAGGCGGAACTGGCGGCGGCCATCGGCTATGCCGGGGCGATCCTGTTCTTTACCTCGTCCTTCGGAATCGGGGTGGCGATCGGTGTCAGCGCCCTTGTCGCGCGCGCGGTGGGGCAGGGAGATTTGCCGGGTGCCAAGACGCGGGCGACAAACGGCCTGGTGTTGGGCGTTGGGTTCGGCGCGGTGTTCGCGGGCATTGTCTGGGTGTTTCTGGGACCGCTGGTGACGTTGTTGGGGGCTGTCGGGGCGACGCACGACCTGACGGTTCGTTACTTGCAGATCATCGTGCCGTCGCAGCCCTTGCTGATGGTGGGCATGATCGGCGGCGCGATCCTGCGCAGCCACGGCGACGCGCGGCGCGCGATGTGGGCGACGCTGGCGGGGGCGGGGGTGGCCGTTGTTCTGGACCCCATCCTGATCTTCTGGCTTGACCTTGACCTGACGGGGGCCGCGATTGCATCGGTGCTGTCGCGGGTTGCCATTGCCGCCATGGCGCTGCAGCCGATCCTGCGGTTTCATGGCGGGTTCGATCGGCCCACCGTAAGGGGGCTGCGCCGGGATCTGGGTCCGGTTTTTGCCATTGGTCTGCCCGCCATTCTGACACAGGTGGCAACACCCGTAGGGCAGGCCTTCGTGACGCGCGCGATGGCACAGTATGGCGAGGCGGCGGTGGCCGGGATGGCGATTGCGGGGCGTCTGATGCCTGTGGCCTTTGGCATCATCTTTGCCCTGTCGGGTGCCATCGGCCCCATCATCGGGCAGAACGCCGGGGGCGGACGCATGGACAGGGTGCGGCGGGCCTTTCTGGACAGTCTTCTGTTCACCGCCATCGTGATCGTGGTGATTTCAGCGCTGATGTTCCTGCTTCGCAGTCCGATTGCCGATCTGTTCAACGCGCAGGGTATCACGCGGGATCTGGTTTATCTGTTCTGCGGTCCGCTGACGCTTTTGTTCTTTTTCAACGGCGCGATCTTTGTGTCGAATGCGGCCTGCAACAATCTGGGCGCGCCGCTGCAATCGACACTGGTGAACTGGGGCCGCAACACGCTGGGCACCATTCCGTTTGCGTGGTGGCTGGGCGGGCTTCACGGGCCGTCGGGGGTGATGATCGGGCAGGCCATGGGTGGCGTGGTGTTCGGGAGCATCGGGTTGTGGCTGGCGTTCCGGCTGATCGCGCGGGCCACAGCGCGGGACGTGCCGCTGGAACCGCCGCCGGTGGTGCCGCCCGTGGCGGCGCAGGGCAATCCCGCTGCTTCTGACCCGGTGTAAGCGGTGGCAAATCCCCCCTTGCCTGCATTGGGGGCGCGGGCTAGCCTGTCCGGGCAGGTTCGGGAGAATCTGGTTCGACCAGTGCCGAAGGAGCAACCGCCCCGGTAATCTCTCAGGCGCAAGGGACCGTCCTGCAACGAAAACTCTGGAGAGAGGTCAGTACTGGCCCGCCGAAGGGATAACGATCTCAGGCGCCGTTCGCGGCAAGGACAGAGGGGGCATCGAAGGGCAGGGGCAACCTGCGCGGTCGGTGCCGTTGCCCCTGTGCATCGGCCAAACAGGTGGGGCGGAATGGCTTTGGAAATGGCGGACACTCTTTTGAAACTTGGCCTGCATGACCTGCATGTCGGGGCCGGTGCGCGCATGGTGCCCTTTGCGGGTTACGAGATGCCGGTGCAGTATGCTGCGGGCGTGATGGCGGAACATCTGCACACGCGCGGGCAGGCGGGGTTGTTTGATGTGTCGCACATGGGGCAGGTACTTTTGCAGCCCAAGGGCGATCTTGTGGCTGTGATGGCGGGGCTGGAAGCATTGATGCCGGTCGATGTGCAAAGCCTTGCAGCGGGACGGCAGCGGTACGGGCTTTTCACCAACGAACAGGGCGGGATTCTGGACGATCTGATGTTCGCCAACCGGGGTGACCATCTGTTTGTCGTCGTCAATGCGTCCTGCAAGGCTGCTGACATCGCCCATATGAGCGCGCATCTGTCGGATGTTGCCGAAGTGCGCCCGGTGACGGACCGCGCCCTGCTGGCGCTGCAGGGGCCGGGGGCAGAGGCGGCGCTTGCGCCGCTGGTGTCGGGGGTGGCAGGTATGCGGTTCATGGATGTCGCCATCATGCCTTGGCAGGGGGTTGATCTGTGGATCAGCCGGTCTGGGTACACGGGCGAGGATGGTTATGAGATTTCAGTGCCCGACGCGCAGGCCGAGGCGTTTGCGACGGCGTTGCTGCGGCAATCCGGTGTGGCATGGATCGGGCTTGGCGCGCGCGACAGTCTGCGGCTTGAGGCGGGGCTGTGCCTTTACGGGCATGACATCGACACAACGACGTCGCCGGTGGAAGCGGGTCTGACCTGGGCCATTCAAAAGGTGCGACGGCCCGGTGGCGCGCGCGAAGGCGGATTTCCGGGCGACGGGCGCATCCTGCGCGAATTGACCGAAGGGCCGGAGCGTCAGCGGGTGGGCCTGTTGCCGGACGGACGCGCGCCAATGCGCGAGGGAACCGCCCTGTTCACGCCAGATGGCACGCCGGTGGGCAGCGTCACCTCGGGCGGGTTCGGCCCGTCGGTCGGCGCGCCCATCGCGATGGGGTATGTCGCAAAGGCATTTTCCGCGCTTGGCACCACCTTGCACGGCGACGTGCGCGGCAAGCGCCTGCCGGTCACGGTGGCCCCGCTTCCCTTTATTCCCAATAGCTTCAAACGCACGGAGAGCCCGAAATGAAGTACACCGAAGAACACGAATGGCTGCGGATCGAGGGCGATCTTGTCGTCGTCGGCATCACCGAACACGCCGCCACACAACTGGGTGACGTGGTGTTTGTGGAACTTCCCGAAGTGGAAACGATGATCACCACTGGCGATGAAGTCGTTGTTATCGAAAGCGTCAAGGCCGCGTCGGACATTCTCGCCCCGGTGGACGGCGAAATCGTCGAGGTGAACGAAAAGCTGGTCGATCATCCGGGCCTTGTGAACGATGACCCGACCGGGGCCGCGTGGTTCTTCAAGGTCAAGATCGACGATCTTTCGGTGCTGGATCAGTTCATGGACGAGGACGAGTACAAGGAACTGATCGAATAGGCGCAAGCCGGTTTTGCGCATCGGGCGGGCTGGTGCGGCCCGTCCATGGTTTTTTTGCACAAGGACAGTGTCATGACTTTCACCCCTTCCACCTATAATCCCTATGATTTTGCGAACCGTCGGCATATCGGCCCTTCGCCTGCCGAAATGGACGAAATGCTGCGGGTGGTGGGGGTCAAGACACTTGACCAGTTGATCGACGAGACGGTGCCAGCGTCGATCCGGCAGACAGAACCGCTCGACTGGGCGCCGCTGTCGGAACAGGATCTGCTGTCGCGGATGAGCGCCGTTTCGCAAAAGAACCGCGTGATGGCAAGCCTGATCGGGCAGGGGTACTATGGCACCTTTACGCCGCCCGCCATTCAACGGAACATTCTGGAAAATCCGGCCTGGTACACCGCCTATACGCCCTATCAGCCCGAAATCGCGCAGGGCCGGTTGGAGGCGTTGTTGAATTATCAGACCATGGTGGCGGATCTGACGGGCCTGCCCGTCGCGAATGCCAGCCTGCTTGATGAGGCGACGGCGGCGGCCGAGGCGATGACGATGGCCGAGCGAAGCGCGAAGTCAAAGGCACGGGGATTCTTTGTTGATCAGAACTGCCATCCGCAGACGATTGCCGTGATCCAGACCCGCGCCAAGCCCCTGAACATCGACGTGATCGTGGGCGCGCCCGAAGCCATGGTGGCAGAGCAGGTTTTTGCCGGGATATTCCAGTACCCCGGCACATACGGCCATGTTCAGGATTTCACTGACCATATCGCGCGCCTGCATGGGGCCAAGGCGCTGGCGATTGTGGCGACCGACCTTTTGGCGTTGACCATGTTGAAAGAGCCTGCGGCGATGGGGGCGGATGTCGCCATCGGGTCAAGCCAGCGGTTTGGCGTGCCGATGGGGTACGGCGGGCCGCATGCGGCGTTCATGTCGGCGCGCGATGATCTGAAACGGGCGATGCCGGGGCGCATCGTCGGCGTGTCGATCGACGCACATGGCAACAAGGCCTACCGGCTTGCGCTGCAGACGCGCGAACAGCATATCCGCCGCGAAAAGGCGACAAGCAATGTCTGCACGGCGCAGGCATTGCTCGCGGTCATGGCGTCGATGTATGCGGTGTTTCATGGGCCGCAGGGTCTTCGCGCGATTGCAGAGCGGGTGCATTTCAAGACGGTCCGTCTGGCCAAGGCGCTGAAGGTGGCGGGGGCCAAGGTGTCGCCCAAGGCGTTCTTTGACACGATCACCGTAGAGGTGGGCGTAGGGCAGGCCGGGATAATGGCGGCGGCACGGGCCGAGGGTGTGAACTTCCGCAAGATCGGCAACGACCGTATCGGTATTTCGCTGGACGAGACGACGACAGAACAGGTGTTGCAACAGGTGCTTCGGGCCTTCGGTATTCCGACGGCCCCGCCGCACCGTGCCGATCTGGGCTTTCCCGAAACCATGCTGCGGGTGTCCGATTACATGACGCACCCGGTGTTCCACATGAACCGCGCGGAATCCGAAATGATGCGCTACATGCGCCGCCTGTCGGACCGTGACCTGGCGCTGGACCGGGCGATGATCCCCTTGGGATCGTGCACGATGAAGTTGAATGCGGCGGCAGAGATGATGCCCATCACTTGGCCGGAGTTCGGGTCGCTCCACCCCTTTGCGCCGGTCGATCAGGCGCTGGGTTACAAAGAAGCGATCGACGATCTGGCGGCCAAGCTTTGTGTCATCACGGGCTATGACGCCATGTCGATGCAGCCAAATTCTGGTGCGCAGGGTGAATATGCGGGGCTTTTGACGATTCAGGCATGGCACCGGTCGCGCGGGGACGCGCAGCGCGATATCTGCCTGATCCCGGTGTCGGCGCATGGCACCAACCCGGCCAGCGCGCAGATGGCGGGGATGCAGGTGGTGGTCGTGGGATCGATGCCCAATGGCGACGTGGATATCGAGGATTTCCGCGCCAAGGCGCAGGCAGCGGGCGACAGGCTGGCTGCCTGCATGATCACCTATCCTTCGACACATGGCGTGTTCGAGGAAACCGTGCGCGACATCTGCAAGATCACGCATGACCATGGCGGTCAGGTCTATCTGGACGGGGCCAACATGAACGCGCTGGTGGGGTTGGTGAAACCGGGCGAGATCGGGTCTGATGTCAGCCACCTGAACCTGCACAAGACATTTGCCATCCCGCACGGCGGCGGCGGGCCGGGCATGGGGCCGATTGGCGTGAAGGCGCATCTTGCGCCGTTCCTGCCGGGGCATCCGGAAACCGGCGGTCTGGAAGGGCCGGTCAGCGCGGCCCCCTATGGCAGCGCGTCGATCCTGCTGATCAGCTGGGCCTATTGCCTGATGATGGGCGGTGCCGGGCTGACGCAGGCGACGCGGGTTGCCATTCTGAACGCCAATTATATCGCGGCCCGGCTAAAGGGGGAATTCCCGATCCTGTTCATGGGCAATCGCGGGCGGGTGGCGCATGAATGCATTCTGGACACCCGGCCCTTTGCGGCATGTGGCGTCTCGGTGGACGACATCGCAAAACGGCTGATCGACAACGGCTTTCACGCCCCAACGATGAGCTGGCCCGTGGCAGGCACCCTGATGGTAGAACCGACGGAAAGCGAAACCAAGGCCGAGATCGACAGGTTCATCACCGCCCTGCTGGCCATCCGCGCCGAAATTCGCGCGGTTGAGGCGGGCGAGATTGCAGCCGAGGACAGCCCGCTGCGCTATGCGCCCCATACAGTGAATGATCTGGTGGCCGACTGGGACCGTAAATACAGCCGCGACCAGGGTTGTTTCCCGCCCGGTGCCTTCCGCGTGGACAAATACTGGCCGCCGATTGGCCGGGTGGACAATGTCTATGGTGACCGCAACCTGATCTGCACCTGCCCGCCCTTGGAATCATATGCCGAGGCGGCAGAGTAAGGATGGCAAACAGGGCGATTTTGAGGGATTTAACCGGTTTGCCTTGAAATGACCCGGCCTTGGCCGCGAGAATGCCCCGAGTCGGCCACGATTGCCCCAAGGACAACCAAACAAAAGTCCACATCCTGAACGAGTGTTCTCGGCAACGGGTAACTTTATTTCGGGATGCGGGACATGGCAGTTTTTAACCAGACCAATAGCGGGACCAGCAACGGTGCGGTCGGCGCGGACACTCTGAACTATACGATCAACACCACCGGCGGTACGACCGGTGTTTTGTTGACCGGTATCACCGGTTCCTTGGCAACTGGCTATGCTGGCACCTTCGACGGTCCAGGAACCAGCAATGGTATCTTCACTGGAATTGAAAACTTCGGCTTTGTGGACACAGCTGGCGGCAATGATACTTTGAATTTTGGTGATGGTGCCGATTCCATCAACTCGGGCGCTGGTGACGACATCATCAATGCCGCTGGCGGCAACGACACGGTGAACGCAGGCACTGGGAACGACACTATCAACACCGGTCTCGGTATCGACAGCATCAACGCGGGTGATGGCGACGACACCATCACGGTTACTTTCGAAAACGCCAACACCGTCGACACAGTTGACGGTGGCCTCGGCACTGATACGCTTATCTGGACCGGCGGCACGCAGGCCGTCAGCCTTTCGGCATCGGCCATCGTGACGGCGTCCCAGGGCGCAGTATCGTTCACCGGCATCGAACGCTTCAACATCACCGGTTCGTCGGCTGACGACATCATGACATCGGGTGCGAACAACGACACGCTGAACGGCGGTTCGGGCGCAGATGCCCTTAACGGCGGCGCTGGCAATGACAGCGTCAACGGCGGCGCAGGCAACGACACGATCACCACCGATGTCGGCAGCAACGACACCATCGACGGCGGCGCTGACACCGACAAGCTCATCGTGCTGGGTGCGGGCGCGGCCTTCACGCTGACCACCACCTCCATCGCCAGCGGCTCGGGCGTGACCACGCTCAGCAACATCGAAAACTTCGACGTCAGCGGCTCCACTGCAAGCGACTCGATCACCACGGGTGCAGGCAACGACTCCATCACGGGCGGCAGCGGCAACGACACGATCAACGCTGGCGGGGGCACCAACGTCATCAACGGTGGCGCTGGCGACGACCGGATCACCGTCACGACGCTGAGCGGGACCGACGTCATCGACGGCGGCACCGAAACCGACACGCTCGTGATCGTGGGAAGTGCAAGCTCGCTTAGCCTGAACATGGTTGGCACGGGCGGCACGTTCGCTGGCCCTGCGACGCAGACTTTTACCAATATCGAACAGGTCGACGTGACCGCTTCTTCCGCGAACGACAACCTTTTGTCGGGCGACGGGGATGACACGCTGAACGGTCTTGGCGGGAATGACACGCTGAACGCTGGTGCCGGCAACAACCGTGTGGACGGCGACACGGGCGACGACAGCATTGCCGCACTCGGTGGCAATGATCTGATCTTCGGCGGCGTCGGCCTTGACGTGATCAACGCAGGCAACGGTGCGAACACCGTCTATGGCGGCGATGATGCGGACTCGATCACCACAGGCACCGGCAATGACTATGTCGAAGGCGGCGCAGGTGTTGACACGATCATCGTCGGGAACGGCACGAACCAGGTTCTTGGCGGTGACGGCAACGACGTTATCACCAGCGGCACGGGCGTGGACACCATCTATGGTGGCAACGACGACGACAACATCAACAGCGGTTCGGGCTTTGACAGGATCTATGGCGGCGCTGGTGTCGACTATCTGACGCTTGATCTGTCTGCGGCGACTGTCGGCATCAACATCTCGCTCAGCAACGAAGCAGGGAATGGGGTCAACAACTCCACCTTTGGTACTGGCGGCATCGTGCAGGGCATCGAGGGGATGAACGTCATCACCGGGTCGGGCAATGACACCATCCGTGGCTACTTCAACGACCTGAACTCGATTACAACCAACGACTCGTTCTCCACGGGTGGCGGCAATGACGCGATCCGTGTCTATCTGAGCGGCACCGATGTGGTGAACGCTGGCAGCGGCACCGACGCTGTCGTGATTTATGCCGAAGATGGCGTGGCGCTCACGACGACGGGTAACGTCGTCTCGGGCACAACGTTCAGCGCCGTCTATGGCGACGGCACCAACCAGGTGACGGTCACGAACGCCGAGAACATGTTTGTCTTCGGTTCGTCGCAGGACGACCTGATCATCACCGGCAACGGCGGCGATGCGGTCTATGGCGGGGCTGGCAACGACGTTCTGCGCACCGGCAAGGGCAAAGAGTTCGTCAATGGCGGTACCGGGCTTGACATGTGGGTGTTGAACACTTCTGCCAGCACGGCCGGGGCGAGCATCAACATCAACCGTCCGGCAGACCAGCAGGGCATCTATCAGGTGTCGGGTAAGTTCCTGAACATCGAAGGTATCAACATCACCGGTGGCAACAGCGGCGACACGATCACCACCCATGCGACGTTCCAGATGGACGATGTGCTCAATCTGGCCGGTGGCTTTGACAAGGCGAACATTGCCCTGCGCGGCGATGACGTCGTGAATCTGGGTGCGGGTATCGACACTCTGGTGGTCAACGCTATCCTTGCAGGTGACGGGGCCAACGTGTCGCTTGGTGCTTTTACCGACGGTGCCGGCTATGCCGGTTCGGCATCGCAGGGAACGGACTCCATCGTGTTCACCGGTGTGGATTACCTGTCCTTCAACGGTAGCAACAGCAACGACACGGCAAGCGGCGGGTCGGGCATTGACCGGCTGTATGGCAACGGGGGTGACGACATCCTTTCTGCCAGCAGCAACGCCGACCGTCTGTTTGGCGGAGCGGGTGCCGATACCCTGACCGGCGGGTCGGGCAACGACCAGATGACCGGTGGTGCGGATGCAGATGTGTTCGTATTCTCCAAAACCACCTACGCCGGTACCGACAAGATCTTTGACTTCGAAGATGGGGTCGACAAGATTTTGATCTCGGGCGGGACCAATGCGAACATCAAGTCCATCACGTCGATCGGTGGTGGCGACGACACCTTGATTACGCTTGCTAACAACACGACGATCACGCTGCTTAATGTTGAAAGCAACGATATTACAAAGGGTGGCGACTTCATCTTTGCTTGATCGCAACTCGCAGAAAACAGCCCGGTCCGCCTTGTGCGGGCCGGGTTTTTCTTTGCCTACGGCTGTCAGTGGCGATCCGGCATGTCCAGAAAAACGCCAACCGCCGCTTCAAACGCACGGGGTTGATCCGCGTGGAGCCAATGGCCCGCGTCAGGCAGTTTGGCGAACCTTGCGGCGGGGAATTGCGTCAGGATGGCGGGGCGATGTTCGGGCTGCACATAGTGTGACAGTGCACCCGTCAGAAACAGCGTCGGCTGCGCGAACACGCCCGCGGGCCTTGGCCAGCCGATGATTTGCGGCATGGCGTCGTGCAAGACGGGCAGGTTCAGCCGCCAGCGCGCGCCACCCTCGGCCTTGAGGTCAAGGGATTGAAGGAAAAAAGCCCGCAAGGCGGCGTCCGGAACATCGTGCGCAAGGCGCGCATCTGCGTCTGCCCTGCTGGTCAGGCCAGACAGATCCAACCGCTGCATCGCGTCGATATGGCCAAGGTTGTCGTGGTCATAGGGCACGGGGGCAATATCCCCCACGATCAGCCGCCGGACAAGTTCGGGCCGCGCCAATGCAAAGCACATCGCCGCCTTGCCCCCCATCGAATGACCCAGCACATCCATCGGGCCGCCCAGATGGTCGATGACCTGTGCCAGATCATCCGCCAGATCGGCATAGCTGTGCGTCGGAAACCACGGACTTTCCCCATGGTTGCGCATGTCCACCACAACCACATCCCGGGTCACAGCCAAACGGCGCGCCGTTGTGCCCCAGTTTCGCGCCGAACCAAACAGCCCGTGCGCGATTAGGAGAGGGCGCGAAACAGTTGGAGTTGCGGCAGGGTATTTGTTGAAATTCAGCATGATGGAATTGCTACTATTTCCTTTTCCTTCGCCCACAGGTGTTGTCGCACCGCATGCGCACGCTTAAACTTGGTCAGTGGGGTGAAAGTGTTGGTGAGTGATGGGCGCTGCTTCGATACAGCAGATGGCCGACCGTGTGGCGGCCTTGATGGAGGAACGGCTTCGCGTAAAAGGCCCAAGTCTGACGCAGAAACTGCGTCGGGGTGGGTGGCTTTTGCCGCGCCGGATACGGGCCGAGGCGCAGGAGCTCGCCCGGTTTGCCGACATGTCCCAGAACCCGAAACTTCTGGCGCATGTGGACGAGGCGCGCGTGGCGCAAGCCTATGATAGCTGCTTGCGTCACTTGAACGGCGTCAATGTCTGGGATCGGCGCAAGGGGGTCTTCATGTCGATGGCCCTGTCGATTTTGGGAAGTCTGCTTGTGGTGACGGTGCTGACCGTCGCCATTCTGGTATGGCGCGGCTATTTGTAATGGCCTGGCGGCTGACCAGAGTGACAGTCACGAACGACACATAAAGCAACAGATACCATGACCCGAGTTTGGCAAAACTGACCCAGTGTTCGCGGGCCTGTCCGGTGTAAAGCCATGTGCCGGTTGCGGTTCCTACATTTTCGGCGACCCAAAGCGCAAGGCTGGACAGAAATGCCGCAAGGGGCAGGGGCATCCACCAATCCCGCTCGGACACGCGAAACCACACCCTTGTGCGTCCATAAATCACCAATGTCGCGGCAAAAAGCGCGATGCGGATGTCGGGCAGGAAATGATGCGCAAAGAAATTGGCATAGATCGCGGCGGCCAGTGCAACCGTGATCCAGAAGGGTGGATAGGGTTGGAACCGCATGTCAAAGATGCGAATGGCGCGGGCCATGTAACTGCCAACGGCCGCATACATGAACCCGGAAAACAGGGGCACGCCCAGCAGTTTGAGAACGGCCGGTTCCGGATAGGCCCATGAACCGGCGCCCACCTTGAACCACTCCATCGCGGTTCCGGTCAGATGAAACAGAAGAATGACCCGCGCCTCTTCCCAGGTTTCCAGCTTGCGCCACAGGAACACCGCTTGGACCGCAAGCGCGAACAGGAACAGGAAGTCATACCGGTAAATTGGCCAGTTGTCCTGCCACAGCAACTTTGTCCCGATGATCGCGGCAAGCAGCAGGCCGCCAAACAGGCAGGCCCAACCTTTCTTGAGCACGAACATGACGAACTCCGCGACACCGAACGGCAGTCGCGCCCGGGCCCAGTCGCCAAGGCGGCGTTCAAGGCTGGTGGATGTGGGCGAATGCACCATCGCGGTCGGGCATCCGCCCTGTCAGGTCAAAGGCCCGGATAGATCGGGAACAGCGCGCACAGTTCGGCAACCTTGGCACGCACACCCGCCTCGACAGCACTGTTACCGTCTTCGCCGTTCGCGGCCAAACCGTCGACAACTTCGACGATCCAGTCGCCGATCTGGCGAAACTCCACTTCGGTAAAACCGCGCGTGGTGCCCGCTGGCGTACCAAGACGGACGCCGCTGGTGATCGTCGGCTTTTCGGTATCGAACGGGATGCCGTTCTTGTTGCAGGTGATATGTGCCCGGCCAAGTGCCTTTTCGGTGGCATTGCCCTTGACGCCCTTGGGCCGCAGATCGACGAGCATCAGGTGCGTGTCGGTGCCCCCGGTCACAGTGCCAAGCCCACCCTTCATCAACTGATCCGCCAGCGCCTGTGCGTTCTTGATGACCTGCGCCTGATAGGTTTTGAATTCGGGGCGCAGCGCCTCGCCAAAGGCGACGGCTTTGGCGGCGATCACATGCATCAGGGGGCCGCCCTGGATACCCGGGAAGATGGCCGAGTTGAACTTTTTCGCCAAGGCTTCGTCATTCGTCAGGATCATACCGCCGCGCGGTCCGCGCAATGTTTTGTGTGTCGTGGTGGTTGCCACATGGGCATGGGGGAAGGGGCTTGGATACAGCCCTGCGGCGACCAACCCCGCGAAATGTGCCATATCGACCAGAAGATAGGCCCCGACCTTGTCAGCAATCTGCCGCATCCGCGCAAAGTCGATGATCCGCGGAATAGCAGAGCCACCGGCAATGATCATCTTGGGACGGTGGGTTTCGGCTAGGTCGGCCACCTGTTCATAGTCAAGCAGCAGATCCTGCGCGCGCACGCCATACTGAACCGCCTTGAACCATTTGCCCGACTGGTTGGGTGCCGCCCCATGGGTCAGGTGACCCCCGGCGTCAAGCGACATGCCCAGAATGGTATCGCCAGGCTGCAACAGCGCCTGAAACACACCCTGGTTTGCCTGACTGCCGCTGTTGGGCTGAACGTTGGCAAAGCCCACGCCAAACAGTTCGCAGGCGCGGGCAATGGCCAGATTTTCGGCCACGTCGACAAATTGACATCCGCCATAGTACCGCTTGCCCGGATACCCCTCGGCGTACTTGTTCGTCATCACGCCGCCCTGCGCCTCCATCACCGCGCGGCTGACGATGTTTTCGGACGCGATAAGTTCGATTTCATCGCGTTGACGGCCCAGTTCCTGTGTCATGGCCCCGAACAGTTCAGGGTCGCGGTTTTCCAGCGTTTCAGTGAAAAATCCGGCGTCACGGTGCGGGGCGTTCATTGGCATCTCCCTTGGGGCATGGCGTATCCTGTTTCGTTTACAACATCGGAACCGCTCGCAAAAGCGAAGAAACGACGCAGTCGCGGCGTCTGGCGAAGTGGCGGGGGTTGAGTTTTCATCGGTGCTATGCCCAAGACTGCAGGGCGGAGGCTTTGACACATGAAGATCGCGTTTCTTTCCAGCGGATCGACGGCTGCGAAAACGGCCCTCAAAAAGCTGACCACGCGGCACGGGCAATGCACGCCCGATGCGGCAGACGTGATCGTGGCGCTGGGGGGCGACGGGTTCATGCTGCAGTCGTTGCATGAATGGCAATCCCTCGGCCTGCCGGTTTATGGGATGAACTGCGGCACCATCGGGTTTCTGATGAACGCCTATCACACCGAAGGGCTGACCGAACGATTGACGGCGGCAGTGGAAGAGGTGGTCAATCCCTTGCGCATGCATGCCGAAACCGTGGACGGCCAGAGGCTTGAGGCATTGGCGATCAATGAGGTCAGTCTGTTCCGCATGGGCCCGCAGGCGGCCAAGCTGCGGATTTCGGTAGATGGCAAGGTGCGCATGCCGGAACTGGTGTGTGACGGCGCACTGCTGGCCACGCCGGCGGGTTCGACGGCTTACAACTATTCTGCGCATGGCCCCATTCTTCCCATCGGATCGGATGTTCTGGCCCTGACGGCTGTGGCCGCGTTTCGCCCCCGTCGTTGGCGCGGGGCGTTGCTGCCGGATACTGCCGTCGTTCGGTTCGATGTGATCGACCCGGCAAAACGCCCCGTGATGGCGGATGCGGACGGACGCCGCAGCATCCGTGACGTCGTGGCTGTGGAGGTGCGTTCGGAACCGCGCGTCAATCACCGCATCCTGTTCGATCCCGGTCATGGTCTGGAAGAACGTCTGCTGAACGAACAGTTCGTCTGACTGGCGCGCGATTCGCTGCTGTTAACCGCATCTTAACCAAGGCGGGCGCAGAGTCGTTGCATGCGCCTGGTCCTTGCCTTTTGTCTGCTTGCCGCCTGCGGTGCCCAACCGGCCCCCGAGTTTTTCGGTGCGACCCGGACGGACGTTGTACGCGACGGGCGGAACTATACAGTTTTCCGCACCGACAGCCGGGTCGAGGTTATCCGCCTTGGCTATGTTCCGCGCGGCGAACATCAGGCGGTTCGTGCCACGATGATCGACATGATCCCATCCGTCACCGGCTGCAGGCTCGTCCCGTCCACGATCACCGGAGACAGTGGTGAAATGCGGGGTTCGATCACCTGTTAACCCGTAGGAATTCATGCTATGCTGCAGTGCAGCAAAGGGATTCGCATGGGCCATGTCATCACGATCGCGCAGCAGAAGGGTGGGTCAGGCAAGACCACCCTTGCCGTCAACCTTGCAGTTCATTTCGCGCAAAAGGGGATGAGCGTGGCGCTTCTGGACACCGATCCGCAGGGATCGCTCGGCCGCTGGTTTCTGATGCGGCGGGATCGGATGGGCGATGCGCGCATGGATCTTTCTACGGCATCCGCCTGGGGCGTCAGTTACGAATGCGAAAAGCTGCGGCGCACACATGACATCGTCATCATCGACACACCGCCCAAGGCGGATGCCGATCTGCGCCCGGCCCTGCGCGAAGCCGACCTTGTTCTGATCCCCGTCGCGGCGAGCCATCTGGATCTGTGGGCAACCGACGGTGTGCTTGATCTGGTCGCCCGCGAAAGCAGGCGGGCACTTATCGTTCTGAACCGGGTCAAGGCGGGCACACGGTTGACGGCAGACATGGCGGTCGCAGTGGCCAAGATCGCCGAACTGGCCAATTCGCGTCTGGGGCAGCGCGTGGTATTTGCCGAAACGCTGGGTCACGGCATGAGCGCATCGGAGGCCGGAAAGTCTGCAGCCAAGGCCGAAGTGACCGCTTTGGCAGACGAAGTCCTGGCGGTACTTCAGGTCTGATCGGGGCCTTTCACGATCAACACCCAAAAGGCATAGGCGCCAAGCGCCCCGAAAACAATCGCCCAACCCTGCGCCTCGAAAACAACGAGCTCCAGCATGGCCCATGCCAAAGGGGCAACCGCCGTTGCCCAGCGCCGCCAGACAGGCGCGAAGAAGGGGTCGTTGGCGTCGAGTATTTTCATCGGCATACCCCGAAGTTTTCATTTTCGAACATTGGAGGGAACCGCGTTCACGTTTCCGCGTTGGCAATTATACGATTGTGAAGTGGCAGACCGTTGGGGTCAACCCGGTGCCTGCCACACAACCGTGATCGTACGAGGGAATAGTGTCTGCGGTCCGGCACGGAAAACCGTGGTGTGACTGCCAATCAGGAGAATACCAATGGGAATTGAAAGTCTGCTTATCATGTTGCTGGTCGGTGCCGCTGCGGGCTGGCTCGCCGGGCAGATCGTCACCGGCTACGGTTTCGGTCTTTTGGGTAACATCGTCGTCGGCATCGTCGGCGCATTCATCGCGGGGCTGCTGCTTCCACGTTTCGGCGTTGGCGCAGACAGTGGCATCCTTGGATCGATCATCTTTGCAACCATTGGTGCGGTGGTGCTGCTGTTGCTGGTCAGGCTTTTCAAACGCGCCTGACGAAAACGTATTTTTTGACGGCAGTGCCCCGGATGAATTCCGGGGCATTTTCACATGTCGGGTCAGCGTCGCCGGGGACGTGATTTGCCGCCGCGCATACCAGCACGGCCCCCGGTGCTCCGCCCGGCACCTTTTACTGCGGTGTCGATGGCGGACTCGACCTCGGACTGACGCGCAAGCGGATCATCGGCAATGGCAAGTTCCACCGCCTCCAGTCGCTTCACTTCGTCGCGCAGGCGGGCCGCTTCTTCGAACTCAAGGTTTTCGGCAGCCTTGCGCATCGACAGACGCATCGCGTCCAGATGGGCCGCCAAATTGCCCCCGACAAGCGGCTTGTCCACTTTGGTTGTGATGCGCGCCTGATCGGTATCGCCGTTCCAAAGCCCCGCCAGAACATCCTCCACATTCTTTTTCACCGTGGTGGGGGTGATGCCATGCTCCAGATTATAGGCAATCTGCTTGTCACGCCGCCGCGTGGTTTCGCCAATCGCCCGCTCCATGCTGCCGGTGATCCGGTCGGCATACATTATGACGCGCCCTTCGGAATTCCGGGCCGCCCGGCCAATCGTCTGAATCAACGAGGTTTCCGATCGAAGGAACCCTTCCTTGTCCGCGTCAAGAATGGCCACCAACCCGCATTCCGGGATATCCAGACCTTCCCGCAGCAGGTTGATCCCCACCAGCACGTCGAAGGCCCCAAGGCGCAGGTCGCGCAGAATTTCGATGCGCTCAATGGTGTCGATATCGCTGTGCATATAGCGGATGCGGATGCCCTGCTCGTGGAAATACTCTGTCAGATCCTCGGCCATGCGCTTGGTCAGGGTGGTGACAAGCACACGCAGCCCCTGCGCCGCGACCTTGCGGATTTCGTCCAGCAGATCATCCACCTGCATGTCGACGGGCCGGATTTCGATCTGCGGATCGACAAGGCCGGTGGGGCGAATCACCTGTTCGGTAAACACGCCGCCCGTCTGTTCCATTTCCCATGCGGCCGGGGTTGCAGACACGAACACCGTCTGCGGGCGCATCGCATCCCATTCCTCGAACTTCAGGGGGCGGTTGTCCATGCAGCTGGGCAGGCGGAACCCGTGTTCGGCAAGCGTGAACTTGCGCCGATAGTCGCCTTTGTACATGCCGCCGATCTGCGGCACGGAAACATGGCTTTCGTCGGCAAAGACAATCGCGTTGTCCGGTATGAATTCAAACAGGGTGGGTGGCGGTTCACCCGGCGCGCGGCCTGTCAGATAGCGTGAGTAATTCTCGATCCCGTTGCAGACGCCCGTCGCCTCCAGCATTTCCAGATCGAACGAACACCGCTGTTCAAGGCGCTGCGCCTCAAGCAGTTTGCCCTCGGCGACCAGTTGGTCAAGTCGCCAGCGCAGCTCCTTTTTGATCCCGATGATTGCCTGCTGCATGGTGGGGCGCGGGGTCACATAGTGGCTGTTGGCATAGATGCGGATCTGCGGAAAGCTGTCGGTCTTGGCCCCGGTCAGGGGGTCGAATTCCGTGATGCTTTCCAGTTCTTCGCCAAAGAACGAAAACCGCCACGCGCGGTCGTCAAGGTGGGCAGGCCAGACTTCAAGCGAATCGCCCCGCACCCGGAAAGACCCGCGCGAAAAGCCCTGATCGTTGCGGCGAAAGGCCTGCGCCACCAGTTCCGCCATGATCTTGCGTTGGTCATAGGATTGGCCCGTGACCAGATCCTGCGTCATGGCCGAATAGGTTTCGACAGACCCGATGCCATAGATGCATGACACCGACGCCACGATGATCACGTCATCCCGTTCCAGCAGGGCGCGGGTGGCCGAATGGCGCATCCTGTCGATCTGTTCGTTGATCTGGCTTTCTTTTTCGATGAACGTGTCCGACCGGGCGACATAAGCCTCGGGCTGGTAATAGTCGTAGTAGGACACAAAGTATTCGACGGCGTTGTCGGGAAAGAATCCCTTGAACTCCCCATAAAGCTGCGCCGCCAGCGTCTTGTTCGGCGCAAGGATGATCGCGGGGCGCTGCGTTTCCTCGATGATGCGCGCCATGGTAAAGGTCTTGCCGGTGCCGGTTGCACCCAGCAGCACCTGATTATGTTCGCCCTGCATTACCCCGGCCGTCAGTTCAGCAATGGCTTTGGGCTGATCACCTGCCGCCTGGAACGGCGTGTTCAGCACAAAGCGGCGTCCGCCCTCCAGCTTTGGCCGGGTCAGAACCTCCGGACGTTCCGCAAGCGCATTCGTGTTGTTGTGGGGCATGGCGCGATTCCTGGGTGAACCTTTAAATTGATCTGTTTTTGTTCTTGTTCAAGGGGCATTGACGGCCAGTCTGTGAACGAAGGGTAAAAGTATCATCTTCAATCTTAGGCATCGAAATTTCAGAACCAAACAGCTTTCGGTTGTATTTCAGGCTTAGATACGGCATATTGAGCGGGCAAGCAGCAAACTCGCTGTCGGTTGGCCGCACCACACCCCACCCACACTCCCCGTGGCCGACCGACAGCATCTTGCCCTCCCATCCTTTTTTCGCCAGAACAGGGATGCCCCGTATCCCCTCTGAAGGTGACCCATGCGCGCCCGGATTTTTCAGCCAGCACGAAACGCCATGCAGTCCGGCTCTGCCCGGGCAACAGGCTGGATACTGGAATTTCAGCAATCGGCCACGCGTGATGTAGACCCGTTGATGGGCTGGGTTTCCAACAGCGAGATGGACACGCAGGTGCGGCTTCAGTTCGACACGGTAGAGGCTGCGCTGGCCTATGCCGCCGAACGGGGGATCGAGGCGGATGTGATCACCCCCAAACCGCGCAAGCCGGTGATCCGTCAAGGTGGATACGGTGAAAACTTCGCGACCAGCCGCAAGGGGGCGTGGACGCATTGACGATCACGATTGCGCCGGAAAGCCCGCTGGCCGCCGACCTTGCGCTG
Source organism: Gemmobacter sp. (assembly GCA_031425195.1). GTDB lineage: Bacteria > Pseudomonadota > Alphaproteobacteria > Rhodobacterales > Rhodobacteraceae > JANPIX01. Next base: position 163,632 of record JANPIX010000032.1, read on the forward strand.
TTGATGGCGCGGCACACGGCAGACATGCACGTCGATACGCCGCCTGAAAGCATTCACATGATGGATGCGGGGCAGTTGGCCCGGCCGGACATATGGTTCTTTGTGATGCGCGACGGGGCCGAACCGGTTGGCATGGGCGCGTTCAAACGGATCGATGCCGAACACGCAGAAATCAAATCCATGCATGTTCTGGCCGAACGCCGGGGGCAGGGCCTGTCGAAACGCATGCTTGCGCATCTGATCACGCAGGCACATGCGCAGGGGTTCCGCAGGGTCAGCCTTGAAACAGGTGTGCAGCCCACCTTCGTCGCCGCACGCATGCTTTACGCCCGTGCCGGCTTTGACGAATGCCCGCCCTTTGGCGACTACAAGATCGACCCGAACAGCCTGTTCATGACGCGGGTGCTTGCCTAAACCGCGAACCTGCAGCAAAAGACCATCGTGGTCCCATAGCTCAACTGGATAGAGCAGCCGACTTCTAATCGGCAGGTTGAGGGTTCGATTCCTTCTGGGATCACCAGTCTTGCTGCCTCAAAACCACTGCCCCGGTTCCATGAACCCAAGGTCGAGCAGTTGCTGCGCGCGCCAGTCGAATCTGACCGAATTCTGCCAGCGGAACTGTTGGATTGCGTCACGTGACCCCGGGTTGGCGCGCAGGGCTTTGGCGGTGCGAAAGGAACAGACGGTTGCCGTCAGGTTGTTGTGCCACGGGCTGGCATAGGTGTTCATCTCGGCATCGTTGAGCGTAAAGTCCGCGCCCATCCGAAGGCCGGCGCGGGCGCGAAACAGGGCGATGCGGTCGATCCTGCGGCGGGTCCAGGGGACATGTTCCTCGAACCGCCAGCGCAGGCCGCCGAACAGATCAAGCTGCCGGTCAAGCGGTGCCCAGCCCGCGTCAGGATCGGTTCGTGCAAGGGCATAGTACCCCGCGCCATCGAAATGCGCGTCATCACGTGACACTGCCGTGGGTGCATTGGCAAGGTCGCCCGCGTACAGGTCGATGACGGTTGCCAACATGGACTGACGGCGTTCTTCGGTGTGGAAGGCCAAAAGTTCAACAACGCTGCGCGTTTCCGCAAAGGGATAGAACAGGTATTCGGCGTTGTATCCGGCATAGATCCATTCGCCCGAGGCGGCCTCGATCAGAAGGTTCACCGCTTGTGGCAGGGCGTCGTCCGCGCCCGCGTCGACCGCAATCGTATGAACCTTTGCCGCCAGCGCGTCGGGCAGGGACGGATTGGCCGGGGTCAGCGCCAGAACCAGCCGAAAGCCGCAGTCGAGGTGGTGCTGCAGCGTGCTTTCAAGTTCCACCGCATCTTCGGCAAGAATGACGGCAACCGGGCCGCGCAACCGCCCCGCGCCCCTGATGAATTCTGCAAGCCCCGAGTGATGCATTCCGTCCTGTTCCGTGCGCTTTGCCCCAAAGGACGCGAAATCGCCGAAATGTCAAACCTCGGCATCGGTGGGGAATGTTGCGGATGGGGATGGGGCGGTGTAAAAGCCGGACCTTGTGGAAAAAGGCGGATGCCGTGACCGACGCGAAAAAGCTGTTCATCAAGACCTATGGCTGCCAGATGAACGTCTATGACAGCGAGCGTATTGTGGGCGCGCTGGCGGCCGATGGCTATGGTCTGACGGATACCATCGAAGACGCGGACATGGTCGTTCTCAACACCTGCCACATCCGTGAAAAGGCGTCGGAAAAGCTGTATTCCTATCTGGGGCGGCTGCGCCCTTTGAAAGAGGCGAAACCCGATCTGAAGATTTCGGTCGCGGGCTGTGTGGCGCAGGCCGAAGGGGCCGAGATTCAGCGGCGCATGCCGATTGTCGATCTTGTTGTCGGGCCGCAGGCCTATCACCGCTTGCCCGCGCTGGCGCGTGCGGGGGAACGGGCGGTTGATACGGAATTTCCGGCGGAAGACAAGTTTGACCATCTGCCCGAACGGCAGACCAATGGCCGCCCGTCGGCGTTTCTGACAGTGCAGGAAGGCTGCGACAAGTTCTGTGCGTTCTGCGTGGTGCCCTATACCCGGGGCGCCGAGGTCAGCCGCCCTGCGGCCCGTCTTCTGGATGAGGCGCGGGCGCTTGTGGCCAAAGGGGTGCGTGAAATCACGCTGCTGGGGCAGAATGTGAACGCCTATCACGGGACGGGGGCAGGCGGCGACTGGACACTGGCGCGTCTGTTGCGGGCCTTGGCGGGTATCGACGGGCTGGACAGGCTTCGTTACATGACCAGCCACCCCAATGACATGGAAGATGATCTGGTTGCCGCCCATGGCGATCTGCCCAAGTTGATGCCTTATCTGCATCTGCCCGTGCAATCCGGCAGCGACCGCATCCTCAAGGCGATGAACCGCAAGCATACGGCGGACGCCTATCTTCGCCTGATCGAACGGTTTCGCGCCGCGCGGCCGGATATCCTGATTTCGTCCGATTTCATCGTGGGCTACCCCGGTGAAACCGATGCGGATTTCGAGGCGACGCTAGGCCTGATCCGCGCGGTCAATTATGGTGCCGCCTATTCGTTCAAGTATTCGGCCCGCCCCGGAACGCCCGCTGCGGAAAAGCCGGAACTGCCCGATGCCATCGTCGATGCACGCTTGCAGGCGATCCAGTCGCTTGTCGCCCAACAACAGCGCGCCGGGCAAGAGGCAATGGTGGGGCGCGAAGTATCGGTCCTGTACGAACGGGCTGGTCGCATGCCGGGGCAGATGGTGGGGAAGTCCGATCATCTGCACGCGGTGCATGTGAACGATCCCGCAGGCCGGGTGGGCGAACTCGTTCGGGTGCGGATCACGAACAGTGAAACCAATTCGCTGGGCGCTGTCCGTTTGCCCGGCGCGGCCTAAGGCCCCTGTCACGCAAAATTTGCTTTACCTGTCCTGCATCCGGGTCCATCCTTTAGGGGCGAAGACGTGGGAGGTGGTGTGCATCCGTTGACCTTTGAATTTGTCCCGGAAACGCGGGAACCGATTGGCAAATTGCCCGGTTTGTTCGCTATCGTGACAATGGGGGGCCGGGTTGCCTGCTGACACCGCCACTCTGCATTCGAACCAGATGGGGCACCAGCGCAGGCTGCGGCCCTTTTTTGTTTCCGCCCATAAAACCGTCAATAGGCCTGTCTGCGCGGCATTGCGCCCTATGTGCCCCGTTGACGATCTGACACAACGGTTTGACCTACGCCTGCCGATGACCCCTCAACCCCGCGGAAGGAGATCCCTTTGGGTATCAGCGCACTGACCCCCCCGACCCGTTCTGATGATGTCGTGGAAACCCTGCTGGAGTTTCCCGACAACCGTTTGCTGATTGACCTTTGCGGCGAATTCGACCGCAACCTTGCGCAAGTGGAACATCAGATGGGGGTGCATATCCTGCGCCGGGGCAACCGTCTGGCGGTGATCGGTGACAAGGGTGCCCGCGAACAGGGCGCGGCCGTGCTGCGCGCGCTTTATGCCCGGCTGGAGGCAGGGCGCGGGGTGGCTGCAGGTGACATCGACGGCGCGATCCGCCTTGGCCGCCCGATGCCCGATCAGGCCCGCCGCGCGCTGGGTGATACCGAACAGATCGAGATGTTTTCCGGCAGCCGCTACGAACTGCGCACCCGCAAGCGCCCCGTCGAACCCCGGACCGAGGCGCAGAAGGCCTATGTCGCCAATCTGTTCGACAACGAACTCGGCTTTGGCATCGGGCCTGCGGGCACCGGCAAGACCTATCTTGCCGTGGCCGTGGGTGTGACGATGTTTCTGGCCGGGGCCGTCGAAAAGATCATCCTGTCGCGCCCGGCGGTGGAGGCGGGGGAACGTCTTGGCTTTCTGCCCGGCGACATGAAGGAAAAGATCGACCCCTACATGCAACCGCTTTACGACGCGCTGAACGATTTTCTCCCGCAAAAGCAGATGCAGAAACTGGTGGAGGAAAAGCGGATCGAGATTGCACCGCTCGCCTTCATGCGCGGGCGCACCCTGTCAAACGCGTTTGTGGTGCTGGACGAGGCGCAGAACGCCACGACCATGCAGATGAAAATGTTCCTGACCCGTCTGGGCGAAGGCAGCCGCATGGTGATCACTGGCGACCGCACGCAGGTCGACCTGCCACGCGGCACGGCGAGCGGCCTGCAGGATGCCGAACGCATCATCAAGGGGGTCAAGGGCGTCAGCTTCAACTACTTCACGTCCAAGGACGTCGTCCGCCACCCGCTGGTGGGCCGGATCATCGAGGCGTATGAGGCGGACGAGGCTGCGGGGTGATTCAATCTACGCCCGCCGACGTCGGGGGTAGGATGGAACCGCTGGTTGATACCGTGATCGAGGATGACCGCTGGAATGCGGTAGGCTTGCCCGCAATTGCGGCACGCGCGGCGGTGGCGGCGTTGGGGGAACTCGGACTGCCGGTTCAGGGTTATGCGGTTGTGGTGATGGGATGCGACGACGCCCGCATCGCCACGCTGAACGCGGATTTCCGGGGCAAGCCGCAGGCAACCAATGTGCTGAGCTGGCCATCAGAGGAACGGGCCGCCGAAACGCCGGGAAAGGTGCCCAACCTGCCGGAACCCGGCGATGCGGATGATCCGGTGGAACTGGGCGACATCGCGCTGGCTTATGACACCTGTGCCGCCGAGGCTGCGGCGCAGGGCAAGACGATGGGCGATCATGTAACGCATCTGACTGTGCACGGCATTCTGCATCTGTTCGGGTTTGACCACCAGAACGACGCAGATGCCACGTTGATGGAAACAACCGAGTCGCGAATCCTTGCAACTCTTGGGGTCGCGGACCCATATTGACAACTGGCCTCTTCTTTACGGGGGTCGCATCGGACAAGGACAGATGGGCAGTAGCAACGACGGACCTCTCGGCACGCAGGATACAAGCCAGAGCGATCCGCAGGAACCCGAACAACGCAGCTTTCTGGAGCGGATTTTCGGGTCACGCGCACCCGCGGACGAAGGGCAGAACACCCTTTCACCCGGCGGCGCGCAGACCACGCCCACAGGCGGCGTGGCACATGGCATGGCAAACCTGCGCCGGATGCGGGTGGACGACGTCGCCATCCCCAAGGTGGAGGTTGTGGCCGTTCCGCTTGGCATCGGGCGCGACGAATTGGTGGCGGTATTCCGCGAACACGGGTTCAGCCGCGTGCCGGTCTACAAGGGGACGCTGGATCATCCGCAGGGTCTGGTCCTGCTGAAAGACCTCGCCCTGCAACACGGCTTCGGGGCCGGCGGGCGGTTTTCCCTGCGCAAGATGCTGCGCCCCATCCTTTACGCCCCGCCGTCGATGCCGGTCGGCGTGCTGCTGCAGAAGATGCAGAAAGAACGTGTTCACATGGCGCTGGTCATCGACGAATACGGCGGCGTCGACGGCTTGGTCACGATCGAGGATCTGATCGAGACCGTCATCGGTGAAATCGAGGATGAACACGACGAAGACGAAGGCGATCTGTGGAAAGAAGAAAAACCCGGCGTCTATCTTGTGCAGTCGACTGCCCCGCTTGACGAATTCGAAAACGTGATCGGCATGCGCCTGCGTCAGGATGAAGAAGACGACGAGATTGACACGCTGGGCGGGCTGATCTTTCTGCGCGCAGGCCGGGTGCCGGGGCGCGGTGAAATCGTGGGCCATGACAGCGGCGTCGAATTCGAAGTGGTCGACGCCGATCCGCGCAGGCTCAAACGTGTGCGGGTGCGGTTGCCGGGTGCCGTGACGCGGGCGGCCGAAGCGGCTGCCGGCGCGCAACAGCAAGGCTGAACGATGTATCGGCGCAGGCCTGCGCTGCGCGAACTGGCGCTTGCCGGATTGGCGGGGCTTGTCATGGCGCTGGGGCAGGCCCCGGTGGATGCGTGGTACGCCACCCTTCTGGCACTGGCCGCGCTGATGTATCTGGCTGCCCACCGGGCCGATGCTGCAGGCGTTGCATGGATCATGTGGGCGGGCGGCGTCGGGTATTTCGGTCTGGCGCTCAGCTGGATCGTGCAGCCGTTTCTGGTGGATGCGGCGCGCGACGGTTGGATGGCACCCTTTGCTTTGGTGCTGATGGCGGCGGGCTTGTCGCTGTTCTGGGCGGTTGCGGGCTGGGCTGCGGGGCGTTTCAGTCCGCACGCCGCGCGGCGGGCGGTGTTTCTGGCAATGACGCTGACGCTCGTGGAACTGGCGCGGGGCTATGTCGCAACAGGGTTTCCCTGGGCCATGATCGGCCATGTCTGGCTCGAAACGCCGGTCGCGCAACTGGCGGTCTATGTGGGGCCAACGGGTTTGACGGCGATTGCCTGCCTGATCGCGGCGCTGCCCGTGGCGGCGGGCAGGATCGGCGGTGTCGGATCGGTGCTGCTGCTTGTTGCGGCCTTCGGGGCCGGGCAGGCGCGGCTGTCGCAGCCGGACCCCGCACCGCGCTCCACGACAGTGCGGCTGGTCCAGCCGAATGCGGAACAACATCTGAAATGGGATGCCGAACAGGCCGATCTGATCTTTGGCCGCCTGCTTGACATGACGGCGGCCATGCCTGCACCAGACCTTGTGATCTGGCCGGAAACTTCCGTGCCGTATCAGTTCGAGCCGGAGGGCGGTGTGGCACAGGCCATGTCGGATGCCGCACAAGGCGCGGTCATCGCCGCCGGGGTGCAGCGGTTGGAAGGCGACCTGATCTTCAACAGTCTGGCGGTCCTTGGCCCGGGCGGCACCGTCACGGCAGGCTATGACAAATCGCATCTGGTGCCTTTTGGCGAATATGTGCCTTTTGGCGATCAGGCCTGGCGCTGGTTCGGTCTGCGGGCCTTTGCGGCACAACAGGGGTTCGGCTACAGCGCGGGGCCGGGGCCGACTGTCCTTGATCTGGGGCCAGCCATCGGTCGGGTTCAGCCGATCATCTGTTACGAGGCGGTGTTTCCCCAATATCTGCGTGCGGCACAACGTCCCGACTGGATCCTGCAGATCACCAATGATGCGTGGTTCGGCACGTTGTCGGGCCCGTTCCAGCATCTCGCGCAGGCGCGGCTTCGCGCCATCGAACAGGGCATTCCGCTGGTGCGGGTTGCGAACACGGGCGTCACGGGCGTGATCGACGCGCGCGGGCGCATGGTGGACAGCCTGCCCTTTGGCACCGAGGGGTTCCTTGATGCCGTCATACCCGGCGCACTTGCCCAAACGCCCTATGCGCGCTGGGGCGACTGGCCGATTCTTGTGTTGCTGATCGGCGCGACTTTGGCCCTGTTTGGCTGGTGGTCGCGCGTCAAGCATTGACGACGCCCCCGGCGCAGCCTAACGGGTGCGCCTGACCTGTCACAACGGCTTCCTGGCGTGACGGGGTTCATCCAACGGAGCACGTCCCAATGACCCGCAGTTCTTATGTATTCACTTCCGAGTCCGTCTCGGAAGGGCACCCAGACAAAGTGTGCGACCGTATTTCCGACGCAGTTCTGGATGCGTTTCTGACCGAGGAACCCAACGCCCGCGTCGCGTGCGAAACCTTTGCCACGACGAACCGCGTGATCGTGGGCGGCGAGGTTGGCTTGTCCGACCCCGATCACCTGAAAGGGATGATGGACAAGGTCGCCGACATCGTGCGCGGCTGCGTCAAGGACATCGGTTACGAACAGGACATGTTCCACTGGAAGACATGCGAGGTCACCAATCTGTTGCATCCGCAATCGGCGCATATCGCGCAGGGCGTGGATCGCGACGGCGCCGGGGATCAGGGGATCATGTTCGGCTATGCCACGGACGAAACCGCCGAATTGATGCCAGCCCCCATCCAGTATGCCCATGCCATCCTTCGCCGTCTGGCCGAAGTTCGCAAATCGGGCGCTGAACCGACGCTGCGCCCGGATGCGAAATCCCAGCTTTCACTGCGCTATGAAGGCGGTAAGCCGGTAGAGGTGACATCGCTTGTGCTGTCAACGCAGCATGCCCATGAAAGCCAGACGAGCGCCGACATCCGCGCCATTGTCGAACCCCATATCCGCGCCGTCCTGCCCGACGGCTGGCTGACGGACCGCACCGAATGGTGGGTGAACCCGACCGGAACGTTCGTGATCGGGGGGCCAGATGGCGACGCGGGCCTGACCGGGCGCAAGATCATTGTGGATACTTATGGCGGTGCCGCCCCGCACGGCGGCGGCGCGTTCAGTGGCAAGGATCCCACAAAGGTTGACCGTTCCGCTGCCTATGCGGCCCGGTATCTGGCCAAGAACGTCGTGGCCGCCAGTCTGGCAAAACGGTGCTGCATTCAGGTCAGCTATGCCATCGGCGTGGCGAAACCCCTGTCGATCTATGTCGACACCTATGGCACAGGGATCGTCCCCGAGGCCGAGATCGAACGCGCCGTTGCCGCGGCGATGGATCTGACCCCGCGCGGCATCCGCACCCATCTGGGTCTGAACCGCCCGATCTATGCCCGGACCAGCGCTTACGGCCATTTCGGTCGCGCGCCCGAGGCGGATGGCGGGTTCAGCTGGGAACGGACCGACCTGATCGAAACCCTGCGCAAGGGTCTGTAACGCAAATGCAGATGGCGGGGTCAGTCTGATGGGTATCGGCGCACCGCCATCTGCCGGGTTCTCCCGGTCCGCGGTCGAGATGATCGTCATGGATTATGCGGCCTCTTTCGCGTTCTGGACGGGTATTCTTGGCTTTGCCGTGGCCTATCTGCGGCCAGCCCAGAAATTCGCTTATCTGGAGCATCCTGACGGCGCACAAGTGATGATCTATGAACGCGACGGTGATTGGGAAACCGGGCCGTTCGATCTGCCCTTGGGGCGCGGCGTGGTCATTCAGGTTTCGGTGAATGATCTGGATGCCGTGATCAACCGGGTAAAGACGGCAGACATGCCGTTTTATGTTGAACCGCGCGAACGCTGGCGCGACTGGGGCGACAGGTTGGGTGGCCAGCGCGAGTTTCTGGTACAGGCCCCTGACGGTTACCTTGTGATGGTGTCACAGCGGCTTGGCACCCGGCCGTTCGACGATGCCGGGCCATCGGGCGCTTGACCTGCCCGCCCGGCACCGTTAGGCGGCGCGCATGATTGATCAGCCCGACCCCTCGCCCCGACGAAACTTCTACGGCCGTATCCACGGCAAGACGCTGCGGCCAAGCCAGAAGGCCTATCTGGCCGATGACCTTGGGCCCCTGACACTGCGCCAGTTGACGCGCGACGAAAACCCGTCCCGCGCCCCGATTGACGTCGCTGCGGTGACCGGTGGCAAGCCCTTGTGGGTGGAGATCGGGTTTGGCGGAGGTGAACATCTGGTGGGGATGGCGGCGGCCAACCCGGATGTGTTCCTTGTCGGGTGCGAACCGTTCGTGAACGGCGTGGCGATGTTGCTGGGCAAGGTCCGCAAGGCCGCGGTCACCAATCTGCTGATCCACCCCGGCGACGTGCGCGACCTGTTCGAGGTGTTGCCCGATGCATCCGTTGCAAAGGCGTTCCTGAATTATCCCGATCCATGGCCCAAGGCGCGCCATCACCGACGCCGCTTCGTCACACCTGACTATCTTGCCGCCCTTGCCCGCGTCATGGAACCGGGGGCAGAGTTCCGCGTGGCGACGGATATTCCCGATTATGTCCGCCAGACGCTGGAAGAGGTGCCGAAAGCGGGTTTCGATCTGATCGGGCAATCGGCAGAACCGTGGGCTGACTGGATTTCCACCCGCTATGAACAAAAGGCACTGCGCGAAGGCCGTCCTCCGCATTATGTGACGTTCCGACGTCTGGGGTGATTGGGGGCCGCAAACGGCATGGACTGCAGGCATCGATGCGACCTGTGTTTGCAGCCACATGTCCGTCGTTGCCAATCCTCCCCCATGGACCACGGCGGAACCCTGCGCTATCACGCGGGCGACCTTGCAGGAGCCTGCCCATGTCCGCCCACGGAACCGCCAAACCGATGACTGCCCGTGCCTCTGGCCCCCTGCGGGGCACGGCCGAAGTGCCGGGCGACAAATCCATCAGCCACCGCGCGCTGATCTTTGGGGCGATGGCCGTCGGTGAAACACGGATCACCGGGTTGCTGGAAGGGCAGGACGTGCTTGATACGGCCAAGGCGATGCAGGCCTTCGGCGCAGAAGTGACGCAACACGACGCGGGCGCATGGTCGGTGCACGGCGTGGGGGTTGGCGGATTCCGCGAACCTGCGGATGTGATCGACTGCGGCAACTCCGGTACCGGTGTCCGCCTGATCATGGGCTGCATGGCGACAACGGCAATGACCGCCACGTTCACCGGCGATGCCAGTCTGCGCAAGCGTCCGATGGGCCGCGTGACTGATCCGCTTTCGCTGTTCGGGACGCGCGCCTTTGGGCGGCAGGGCGGCCGCCTGCCGATGACTGTGGTGGGTGCGGCGCATCCTGTTCCCGTCCGCTATGCCCTGCCGGTGGCCAGCGCACAGGTCAAATCGGCGGTTCTGCTGGCCGGGCTGAACGCGCCGGGGCAGACTGTCGTGATCGAAAAGGAACCAACGCGCGATCATTCGGAACGTATGTTGCTGGGCTTTGGCGCGGAACTGATCGTGGAGCCGACAGACGAAGGCAACGTCATCACCCTGACGGGTCAGCCGGAACTTCGCCCGCAAACCGTGGCCGTGCCGCGTGATCCGTCCAGCGCGGCCTTCCCCGTGTGTGCCGCCCTTGTCGTGCCGGGGTCCGAGGTGTTCGTGCCCGGTGTCAGCCAGAACCTGACGCGCAACGGGCTTTACCTCACGCTGGTGGACATGGGCGCGGACATCCGGTTTGAAAATCCCCGCGTCGAAGGCGGCGAACCCGTGGCCGACCTCAGGGTCCGCTATTCCGACAGGATGCAAGGCATCGAGGTGCCACCGGGCCGCGCGCCGTCGATGATCGACGAATACCCGATCCTGTCGGTTGTCGCGGCCCTATCGCACGGACGGACAGTGATGCGCGGGGTCAAGGAACTGCGCGTCAAGGAAAGTGATCGCATCGACGCGATGGCGCGCGGCCTCGAAGCCTGTGGTGTGCGCGTGGAGGAGGACGAGGACACGTTGATCGTGCACGGAATGGGGCCGGGCGGCGTGCCGGGCGGGGCCACGTGCCAGACCCATCTGGACCACCGCATCGCGATGAGCTTTCTGGTGCTGGGCATGGCCGCAAAAGCGCCGGTCAGCGTGGACGACGCATCACCCATCGTCACATCGTTCCCGATCTTCGTTCCGCTGATGGAACAGCTTGGCGCGGAACTGATCTTTGACACGACAGACTGACAGCAGGATGATCCCCACATCACACAAAACTGGACCGGCCCTGTCCACTTACCTATCGTCGTCATTGGTGTGCTAACGCCATCAGGGCTGAACAGGATGCTCAGGCTTAAAAGAATGCGACGCTTCGCGGATCGGTGCCACCGCAGGCTTGCGGACGAATGGCAACGACTGCGCGGCTATCCCTATCTGCGGCGGCGCTTCCTCGCGAAGATGGGCTATCCAGTCGATCTGAAAAACCCGAAGTCGTTCAACGAAAAGATACTGGTTCGCAAACTTTATGACCGCAATCCGGTCTATCCGATCATCAGCGACAAGATCCGTGTGCGCGGCTATGTTGCAGACATTCTGGGGCAGGCGCGCAGCGATGCGCTGTTTCCACGGCTGTTGGGATCAACGAACCGCCCCACGCAGGATTGGCTGCGCGGCTTTGGCACAGGGGTAATCGTAAAGGCCAATCACGGGTCGTCGATGCACCGCATCCTGTTGGATGGGGATGTGCCGGATTACCCGAAACTGGCCCGCGATTGTCGCAAATGGTTGCAGACCGATTTCGGGCGCGATCATTGGGAATGGGGCTACCGACCGATCCCCCGCCGCGTTCTGGTTGAGGAACTGCTCTGCTTTCCGAATGGCGCGCCCGCCGACGACATCAAATTCACCGTGTTCGATGGCCGCATGCACATGGCGCAGTTCAATATCGACAAACACGCGAAATTCGAGAATGCCTTCGTGACCCGCGACTGGCAACGGATCGACATTCAAAGGGCGCATCCGATTGCCGCCGACCTGCCGCCAAGGCCCGCCCAGTTTGACGAGATGGTGGCACTGGCGGAACAGTTGGGGCAGGCGTTCGATTATATCCGGGTCGATTACCTTTATACGGGAACGCGCTTCGCGCTCAATGAATTGACGCTTTACACGGGTGGAGGGTTTACGCCGCTCCGACCCGCGGACTATGATCTGGCGCTGGGGCAGATGTGGACGCAGCGCGTTTACGCGCCCAAGCGGCCCCACAAAGGATGATGCTATGACGACACTTTCCCTGAGCGATGGGCGGCGGATTCCGCAGGTCGGGTTCGGCCTGTGGCAGGTTGATGCCGCAGACCGCGTTACCGAAACGGCGATTGCGCTGGGCTACCGGCTGGTGGACGGGGCCGCGATCTATGGCAACGAAGCGGGCATGGGGCAGGGTATCCGCGCCTCTGGTGTGGCGCGGGATGACCTGTTCGTCACGACCAAGGTGTGGAACGACAGGCAGGGCTATGACAGCACGCTGCAGGCAGTGGGCGAAAGCCTTGAACGGCTGGCGCTTGACCGTGTCGATCTGTGCCTGATCCACTGGCCCCGTGCCGGGCAGGACAAATACGTGGACACATGGCGCGCCCTGATCCATCTGCGCGAACAGGGGGCGATCACGTCGATTGGCGTGTCGAACTTCGACGCGGCACAGATTGACCGGCTGATGGCCGAAACCGGGGTCATGCCGGTTCTGAATCAGGTCGAGCTTCATCCAAGGTTACAGCAGGCAGAACTGCGGCGCGCGCACGCCGAACGGCATGTCATCACGCAAAGCTGGACGCCGCTGGGCAAGGGTCAGTCATTCGATGCGCCTGCGGTTCAGACCATTGCGGCGCGCGTCGGCAAATCCCCCGCTCAGGTCATCCTGCGCTGGCATGTGCAGCTTGGTCTTTCGGTCATCCCACGGTCGTCGCGGCAGGAAGGTCTGGCGCAGAACCTTGATATCTTCGATTTCGAGTTGTCAGACGATGACATGACCGCCATGGCTACGCTTGAGGCAGGTGCCCGCACGGGGCCGGACCCTGCCACGTTCGGTTGATTTTGACGTGACCCTTTCCCCCAACTGCAAAGGCCCAACATTTGCCCTTTACCGTCGCGATTGATGGCCCCGCTGCCGCCGGAAAGGGCACCATCGCCCGGGCGGTCGCCGGCCATTTCGGCTTTGCCCATCTCGATACCGGACTGTTGTACCGGGCCGTCGGCGCAAAGGGGGGCGACCCGGCTCTGGCCGCGCAGACCCTGCACACCGACGATCTGCAGCGCAGCGATCTGCGCAGCGAGGCGGCGGGGCAAGCGGCAAGCCGCGTGGCCGTGATCCCCGAAGTGCGCAGCGCGCTGGTGGCGTTTCAACGCCAGTTTGCCGCGCAACCGGCGGGGGCCGTGCTTGACGGGCGCGACATCGGAACCGTCATTTGCCCCGAAGCGCCGGTCAAACTGTTCGTCACGGCAAGCCCCACGGTACGTGCGCACCGCAGATGGCAGGAACTGGGCGGCGACAAGGCACATATTCTGGCCGAAGTTCTGGAACGCGACGCGCGCGACAGCCAGCGCGCCACGGCACCGCTGCGCCCCGCCCCCGACGCGGTGATCCTTGACACATCGGAAATGACAATCGAACAGGCGGTGGCCCGTGCCATCGCGGAAGTTATGAAAAAGATGAAGGACATGGAATGGCACAAGCAATGATGATCCCCGATCTCGCGGGCAAGGCGGTGCTGGTCACTGGTGCCTCGACAGGCATCGGGGCTGCCGTGGCGCGGGCCTATGCGGCGCAGGGGGCGATGGTCGGGCTGCATTACAATGCAAGCGTCGATGCAGCACAGGCGCTGGCCGATGAAATCGCGGCCAGTGGCGGCACGGTGCATCTGGTTCAGGCCGATGTGGCCGACAGTGCGGCGGTGACGGCGATGGTCGCCGAAGTGGCGGCAACCTTTGGGCGGCTCGATGGGCTGATCAACAACGCGGGCGGGATGGTCCGCCGCGTGCCCTACGCCGACGCCACGGACGCAGACTATGACGACATCATGGATCTGAATGCGCGGTCGGTGCTGACCGCCTCGCGCGCGGCCATCCCGCATCTGAAGGCCGCGTCAAGCCTGCATGGCTGGGGCGGGTTCATCATCAACACCACCTCAATCGCTGCGCGCAACGGTGCGAGCGGCGGCGCGGGTCTTTACGGATCGTCCAAGGCGTTCGTCCACAACATGACGCGCGGTATGGCCAAGGAACTGATCCCTTTCGGCATCCGCTGCAACTGCGTGGCCCCCGGCGTCATCACCACGCCGTTCCACGAACGCTATTCCACGGAGGCACAGCTGGCCGCACAGAAGGCCACGATCCCCGCCGGGCGGCTTGGCACGGCCGAGGAATGTGTGGGGGCCTATCTGTTTCTGGGGTCGGCCGCGATGTCGGGCTACGTCGTCGGGCAGGTGATCGAGGTGAACGGCGGTCAGTTGATGGTCTGACACCGCCTCGGCCTTGCCCCGTTGCCGGGGCAGGGCGGGTTCACCCCTGCAACGTGCGCACCCCGTACCCTTCGCTACGCGCCTTCATCGCGGCGACAACGGCGGCACTCGCCGCTGCTGTGGTGAAATAGGGAATCTTGTCCATCAGGGCCACGCGGCGGATATCGCGGCTGTCGGACACCGCCTGCGTCCCCTCAGTCGTGTTCATCACCAGTGCGATTTCATCGTTCTTGAGCCTGTCGACGATATTCGGGCGACCCTCATAGACCTTGGCCACCGAAGTTGCCGCCACCCCCGCACTGGCGAGCCAGGCAGCCGTCCCCTTGGTCGCGACAATCTCGAACCCCATGGCGATCAGGTCGCGCGCGGCGTCGGCCATCGCGGGCGTCTTGTCCATGTCCTTGATCGACAGAAACGCGCGCCCGCCGTCCGGCAGGATCGTCCCGGCCCCCATCTGCGCCTTAAGGAAGGCCAGCGCAAAGGTCCGGTCCCAGCCCATCACCTCGCCCGTGGACCGCATCTCCGGCCCAAGCACAGGGTCAACACCGGGAAAGCGGGCAAAGGGCAGCACCGCCTCTTTCACCGAAAACCATGGCGTATGCGGGTCGGCGAGCGTCAGGGGGTCCATCAACGGCAACGGTGTGTCGGGGCCGACACCCGCCGGATAAGCCGCCCGCATCGGGAAATTGCCAAGCGGTTCCCCGGCCATCAGGCGCGCGGCGATGCTGGCAATGGCGCTGTCCGTCGCCTTGGCCACAAAGGGCACAGTCCGCGACGCGCGCGGGTTCACTTCCAGCACATAGATATCGTCGCCCTTGACGGCAAACTGCACGTTCATCAGGCCAACCACCCCAAGTGCAAGCGCCATCTGCACGGTCTGCCGCTTGATCTCGGCAACTGTCACATCCGAAAGGGAATGTGGCGGCAGGCAACAGGCGCTGTCACCGGAATGCACGCCCGCCTCTTCGATATGTTCCATGATGCCCGCGACATGCACATTCGTGCCGTCCGACAGCGCATCCACATCCACCTCGATCGCGCCCGACAGATAGCTGTCGAGCAAAACCGGGCTGCTGCCCGAAACCTGCACCGCCGTCTGGATATAGCGTTCAAGCTGCGCCCCATCGCGCACGATTTCCATGGCGCGCCCCCCCAGAACAAACGACGGGCGGATCACGAGCGGATAGCCCACCTGCTCTGCCACCGCGAACGCCTCGTCCCGTGAACGGGCCGTGCCGTTGACGGGTTGCTTCAGCTCCAGCTCGTGCAGAAGTTTCTGGAACCGTTCGCGGTCTTCGGCAAGGTCGATGGCATCCGGCGTGGTGCCAAGGATCGGAATACCCTCATCATGAAGCGCGTTGGCAAGTTTCAGCGGCGTCTGCCCGCCGAACTGCACGATCACCCCGTGCAGTGTGCCGTTTTCCTGTTCAACGCGCAGAATCTCCAGCACATGCTCCAGGGTCAGCGGCTCGAAATAAAGCCGATCCGACGTGTCATAGTCGGTCGAAACCGTTTCCGGGTTGCAGTTGACCATGATGGTTTCATAGCCCGCCGCCGTCAGGGCATAGCAGGCGTGGCAACAGCAATAATCGAATTCGATCCCCTGACCGATGCGGTTTGGCCCGCCGCCAAGGATCACCACCTTTTTCGCAGCCGACGGGCGGCTTTCGCATTCCACATCACCCATCGCGGGGGCCTCATAGGTGGAATACATGTAGGGCGTCTGCGCCTCGAACTCGGCGGCGCAGGTGTCGATACGCTTGAACACCGCCTTGACGCCAAGTCGCAGACGGGCGCGGCGGACCTGCCCTTCGTCACGACCCGTCAGCGTGGCAAGGCGGGCATCGGTAAAGCCCATCATCTTGATCCGGCGCAGCCCGTGTTCGGTGACGGGCAGGCCGGTGCTGCGGATGTCTGCCTCGGCGTCGATAATCTCGCGGATGCGCGACAGAAACCACGGGTCAAACGCGGTTGCCGCATTGATGTCATCGTCAGTCATCCCGTGACGCATCGCCTGCGCAATCACACGCAGACGGTCGGGCGTCGCAGCGGAAAGCGCCTTGATGACAGCGGCACGATCCGGCGCGCCGGGAATGGCGATTTCATCAAAGCCGGTCAGCCCGGTTTCAAGGCTCGCCAGCGCCTTCTGCATCGATTCATGGATCGTGCGTCCGATGGCCATCACCTCGCCCACCGATTTCATCGCGGTGGTCAGGTTCGGTTCGGCACCGGGAAACTTTTCAAAGGCGAAACGGGGGATTTTCGTCACGACATAGTCGATGGACGGCTCGAACGACGCAGGTGTGACCTTGGTGATGTCATTGTCCAACTCGTCGAGCGTATATCCCACGGCCAGTTTCGCCGCGATCTTGGCAATCGGAAATCCAGTCGCCTTGGACGCCAGCGCAGATGAACGTGACACCCGGGGGTTCATCTCGATCACCACCATGCGCCCATCGGCGGGGTTGATTGCCCACTGCACGTTGGAACCGCCGGTTTCCACACCAATTTCGCGCAGCACGGCAATGCTGCCGTTGCGCATGATCTGGTATTCCTTGTCCGTCAGGGTCAGGGCAGGGGCCACGGTGATGCTGTCGCCGGTGTGCACACCCATCGGATCGACGTTTTCGATGGCGCAGATGATGATGGCGTTGTCAGCGCTGTCGCGCACCACCTCCATCTCGAATTCTTTCCAGCCCAGCAGCGATTCATCGACCAGAATCTGCGCCATGGGTGACGCCTCAAGGCCCGACCGGCAGATCGCCTCATAGTCATCACGGTTGTAAGCCACGCCACCGCCCGTACCGCCAAGCGTAAAGGCAGGGCGGATGATCGCGGGCAATCCGACGTATTCAATGGCGCCCAGCGCCTCTGCCACACCGGCGGCAATGTCGTATTTGCCATCCGCCTTCCTAGGCGCTGCGATGATCGTGGCCTTCGGGTTTTCCAACCCGATCCTGTCCATTGCCTCGCGGAACAGCTTGCGGTCTTCGGCCATCTCGATGGCGGCGCGTTTGGCACCGATCAGCTCGACCCCGAATTTTTCCAGCACCCCCATGTCGGCCAGCGCCAGCGCGGTGTTCAGACCGGTCTGCCCGCCCATTGTCGGCAACAGTGCGTCGGGACGTTCCTTTTCGATGATCTTGGCCACCACTTCCGGCGTGATCGGCTCGATATAGGTCGCATCCGCCAGCCCCGGGTCTGTCATGATGGTGGCAGGGTTGGAGTTGACGAGTATGACGCGGTACCCCTCTTCCCGCAGGGCCTTGCAGGCCTGTGCGCCGGAATAATCGAACTCGCATGCCTGGCCGATGACAATAGGCCCTGCGCCGATGATCATGATGGAATGGATATCGGTCCGTTTTGGCATGCTGCCCCCCGGTATGCCGCCCCAAACGGGCGCAAACTGCCGGGGTTATAGCCATGCTTCGGGTCGGTGCAAGCCCAAAGGCCCAATCATTCCGACCAAAGGAAAACGGCCGGGGATAACCCCGGCCGCAATGCTTTTTTGCGTAACTGCAGCGCTTAGCTGATTTCGCCAACCGCGCGTTCTTGCGCCTCGATCAGGGCGCGCCGTTTCATCACCGCTTCGCCCATCGGTGGGCCTTGGAAGCGGCGGTTTTCGACGGCAAACCACAAGACAACGGCAAGCACGAGGAACCCGATCACGACATACAGCACACGCTCGTTCGGCGGAGCGACCGCGATGAAAAGGATGATACCCATGCCGACGATGGACAAAAGGGTAACCAGCCTGTAGACGCCCGCGCTCATCGCCCATGGGCCGGGGTTCGGCCATTTGCGTGTGCCAAAGGCGAACATGCCGAGCGTCAGCGGAACCGCGAACGACAAGAACAGGAACACGAGGGTGGAGTTGACGACGATCACGTAGATCGATGTTCCATCCACCTTGATCGACATCGCCAGCACCACATAGACGATGCACAATGCCGTTGCAGTCCAGATCGCTGCCACGGGTGTCCGGTATTTTGTCGAAACACTGGCCAAAGCCTTGGAGCCGACAGGAATACCGTCATCGCGCGAAAACGCGAACAACATGCGGCTGGCAGACGTTACAGTCGCCAAACCGCAAAGCAGCTGGGCGATTAAGATAAAGAAGTAGATCGCAACTTTGAGCGTTGCAGGAAGAATCGCATCCATCGTGGCAAAGAACATGCCCCAGCCCTGCGACGCGGCCACTGCAAGGTCAGGAATGGCAAGCGTGATCGAGCAGATCATGATCCAGCCGATCAGCGAAGACCACAAAACCGCCGAAACGATGGAGCGGGGAACGGCATAGGCCGCCTTGAGCGTTTCTTCCGATGTGTGGGCCGATGCGTCATAACCGGTAATCGTGTAGACCGGCAGCAGCAGGCAAAGCAGGAAAAGATAGGTCGTGTTGTCAGACTGCGGGAACACATTGCCGCCCGCTTCGCCCGAAAAGTTGGTCACTGTCCACAAACGGGAAATGTCGATCGACGGTGCATAGAACAGGCAGGCCAGAACCAGAACTGCCGTCGTTGCAAAAATGATGTACCCTGACACGTCCGTCAGAAGCGTTGTCACCTTGATGCCAAGGTGGTTGAACAGTGCCTGCAACACGGTGATCGTTGCGACAAAGCCCACCACTTGCATGTCGGTGCCTGTGAAACCAAAGTACGATCCGAACGTGCCGGCGAAAAAGTATGCCGTGCCGATGTTGATCGCACCCAGAACCGTGATCAGCCCCAAAAGGTTAAGCCACGCGGTGATCCAGCCGGTAAAACGGTTCCCAAGGATCGACGCCCAGTGATACAGGCCGCCGGCGGTGGGGAACGCCGACGCGATCTGCGCCATGGAAAGCGCGAACATGCCCGAAATCATACAGCCGACAATCCAGCCGATGCCCGCGCCGGCACCACCGACGGACGAAATCGCCTGAGCAAACGAGTTGATCCCGCCCGACAGGATACAAATGATGGAAAACGAGATGGCAAAGTTCGAAAACTTCGACATCGAGCGCGAAAGTTCCTGGGCATAGCCCATATTGTTGAGGAGTTTCTTATCCTCACTTCGATCCTTATCGGTATAGTTTACCATGGTCCGTATCTCCCTTCCGAGATGTGGCGTTTTGGGATTAACGGGGATGGTCCCGCTGCCCCTTACTTTTCTTGAGGTCGCCCTAAGGTTGCCTGCCCGCATAGAACCGTGAATGTTTCAATGACGCAAGTGTTGAATAAATCGTTACAAATTCCCCGTGTCGGATTTGCATCCCGAAACAGGACATTCCGGCCTGTCTTGTGTGCGATATCGGGTTAGATGCATCCTGACGGGGCAAAGGCGGCTGTAACGGCGTGATATTGTGCGAAAATGGGCCGGATGGTCGCGCCGTTCTGTTTGACGGTGCACTGGAACTGGTGACGGCGTGGACAGCGGATGAAGTGGTCCCCGCGATGGAACGGCTGGATGCCGCCCGCGCGCAGGGCCTCTGGATCGCGGGCTATGCAACCTACGAGGCCGGTCTGGCACTGGAACCGCGTCTTGCCGCCCACGTCCGACCCGATTGTGCAGAGCCTTTGTTGTGTTTTGGCGTCTACTCCGCCTCGCTTGACGCGGACGCAACGCTTGCGGCCGCTGCGGCGCAGGCGGGCGCTGTCAGATTGTCGCCACCCGTCCCCGCGATAAAACGTGCCGACTATGATCAGGCGATGCAGGCGATTGCGGCCTACATCCGGGCGGGTGACTGTTATCAGATCAACCTGACGTTCCCCCTTTCGTCGCACCTGTCCGGCGGACATCCCCTTGCGCTGTTTGCCGCGCTGCGTGCGGGTCAGTGGGTTGGTCACAGCGCGTACTGCGATCTGGGCGCAGGCCCGGCTGTGGTGTCACTCTCGCCCGAGTTGTTTTTTGCTGTCGACGACGCAGGCCATATTTCGGCGCGCCCCATGAAAGGCACGGCACCGCGCGGCAACGACCCCGACGAAGATGCGTCCCTTGCGGAAGAGTTGTTCCAGTCGGAAAAGGCGCGTGCCGAAAACCTGATGATCGTCGATCTTCTGCGCAACGACATCAGCCGCATCAGTCACGTCGGCACCGTGAAAGTGCCCGAACTTTTCAAGGTGGAGGCGTTTGCGACTGTCCATCAGATGAGCAGCCGTGTCGTGGGTCAGTTGATCGGCACACCCGGTCTGACGAAACTGATGCGCGCCCTGCTGCCTTGTGGCTCGATCACAGGCGCACCAAAAATCCGCGCCATGGAAATCATCGCGGAACTGGAGCGGGAACCGCGTGGCGTCTATTGTGGCGCAATCGGCTGGATGGCCCCCGACGGGCGCGCCGCCTTTAATGTGGCGATCCGCACGTTGCGGGTATACCCCGATGGCCGCGTCACGTTGAATGTCGGGGGCGGGGTGGTTGCTGACAGCACACCCGACGGGGAATGGGAGGAGGCGCTGTGGAAGACCCGCTTCGTGGCGCAAGTGGTGAACCGGGGCTGACCCTGATCGAAACGCTGGGCTGGGATGGCCGCGCGTTTCCAAGGTTGGACCTGCATCTTTCGCGCCTTGCATCGGCGGCCAACCGGCTGGGCTGGCCCTGCGATCCGAACCATGTGCAAACCGCCTTGATGGCCGCCACCGGGCCGGATGCGCTGCGTCTCCGCCTGACGCTGGATGGGCGCGGCCATGTCGCGGTCACGGCGTCACCGATGCCCCCCCTGCGCCCCGTCTGGCGTGTCGGGCTGGCAGCGCAAAGGCTGCGGTCGGATGACCCGTGGCTGACACTGAAATCAAGCAGGCGGCACGCTTATGATGCCGCCCGCGCCGCGCTCGCGCCCGATATTGACGAAGCGCTGCTGTTGAATGAACACGGCGAGGTGTGCGATGGCACGATCACGACACTGTTCTTTGATCGCGGTCAGGGTTTGCGCACACCGCCGGTCAGTTCAGGCCTGCTGCCGGGTGTGCTGCGGGCCGAGATGTTGGCCACGCACCAATGTCGGGAAGAACGGCTTCTGGCGCAAGACTTGGGCCATGTCGCGCTTTGGGTCGGCAGTTCATTGCGTGGCCTGATGCCCGCACAGTGGACGAACCATCAGGTCGCGTAGGTCGAACCTTCCTCGTCCAGCATCGCCCGGATTTCGCGCAGATGGGTGGCGGCAAATCCGGGGTAGGCTTCCCATTCCTGTGCCGTCTTTTCGGCAACCGCATCCGACAGAACCCGCAGGGGCCGTCCTGTCTGCAAGGCGCGGACATAGGTTTCTGCCGCCCGTTCAAGATAATACAGGCGGTTGAACGCATCCGCGACATCACGGCCAACGACAAGGACGCCGTGGTTGCCCATGACCAGGGTGCTCATCTGCGGATCCGCCAGCAACGCCGCACAGCGCGCCCCTTCGTCGGCAAAGGCCATGCCGCCGTAACTTTCATCAACCACCAGGCGGTTGAAGAACATGGCCGAATTCTGGTCAATCGCGGGCAGCCTGCTGTCCGCAAGGCTGGCCAGAACCGTCGCGTGGATCGAATGGACATGCAGCACACACCGCGCATGGGGGCAGGCGCGATGCACCGCACCATGAAGGCCCCATGCCGTTGGGTCAGGCGCATCCGGCCTGTCCATCGTCGCGGGATCATCGGCGTCGATCAGAACAAGATCGCTTGCTCTGATGCGCGAAAAATGGCGGCCGTTCGGATTGATCAGGAACTTGGTGCCCGCCTCATTCACAGCC
This sequence comes from Gemmobacter sp., assembly GCA_031425195.1. Classification (GTDB taxonomy): domain Bacteria; phylum Pseudomonadota; class Alphaproteobacteria; order Rhodobacterales; family Rhodobacteraceae; genus JANPIX01. The sequence continues at coordinate 185,807 of JANPIX010000032.1, forward strand.
AGACTGAAATGGTTCGCCACGGCCTCGTGCATGTTCAGGCGAACAGTCCAGCGAAACGCCGCCGCAAGATCAACCCGTTCGGCCCAGTGGTCTATATTGCGGAGAAGGGTGGTCATCTGATCCCTGCGCATTTCATGACATTCCGCCATCTTTTAGGCAAATTGTCCGGCTACCCAAAAGATGATGCCACACGGGGGAACCTGCCCCAAGTGGTAAACGGCTGGGGGTCACATGCAATTCGTCAGAAACTTTGATGCGTCGGCCCCGGTAGAAGCGTTCGGCGTCGCGGCCCTGTTGCTCGCCGACACGGGCGACAGCGGAAAAAAGATCGCAGCCGCCCTCTGGGGGTTCGGGGCGAATGTGGATTGGCAGCCATGCGTGCCTGCGGTCAGTTGCGACCCGGCGCTGATCGTCGTCGATTGCGATGCGCTGGGCGGCTTTGCCGCCGGACAGGCCGCCTTGCGCCGCATGACCGTGCCGGAACAACCACTTGCCGCCATTCTGATCAGCAGTGAAGTGGCCGCGCCCGATTTTCCACAGGCCGCGACCGACCCCGTGGTTCTGTGCGCGCCGGTTTCCCTCGTGGCCCTGCGCGTGGGGTTTGAACACGCCTTGCGGGCGCATCCTTTCTGATCAGATGCCAAGAAAAAGGGCAGGTCGCTGACCCGCCCCTTTCCGAATGTCTGCGGCTGAAGATCAGGCGAGCGCCAGATTCGTTGCCGATTCGCGACCATCCCGGCCAGCTTCGATGTCGAACGTCACGGCCTGACCGTCAGCCAAAGACCGCAGGCCTGCCCGCTCAAGTGCGGTGATGTGAACGAACACGTCCTTCTTGCCACCTTCCGGTGCAATAAAGCCGAAACCCTTGGTTGCGTTGAACCATTTCACGGTGCCCTTAGCCATCGTGATGTCTCCTTCAGTATTACCGCCCGCGGGGTTGCGGCGGCCCGGCACCGTCAGCGCAAGTATCGAGTGCTGTGGCCCATAGGGAAGACAGTGGTCGATCTAGATAACGTCGCAAAGGGAAAGCTGCGATGGAACCTGCAAAAAATCAAGATAAATGTCGGTTGGCGCAACGTACCTTGCAACTCCGGTCAATTACGCTGCAACGCCGCAGACATAAAATTACAAAATACGTGACTTTGTGGTTGTATTATTACTAGTCGAATGGCAAAAAGGGTCCGTTGCGTAAGGAGAAGGGCATGGCTTTGGACACGCATTTGACCGGCTCGCCGCCCAGAACTGATGGCAAGAATCTGTATGCAGTGGGGGAAATCCCACCCTTGGGGCATGTGCCGGCCCGGATGCACGCCTGGACGCTGCGCCCCGAACGGCATGGCAACCCCGATACCGCGATGCTGGAAGAAATCGTCGATACGCCAACCATCGGCAGCAACGAAGTTCTTGTTCTCGTGATGGCGGCAGGGGTCAATTACAACGGAGTCTGGGCTTGCCTTGGCCAACCTGTTTCCGTGTTCGATGGTCATGGCGCACCTTATGCCGTCGTCGGATCAGATGCCTCGGGCGTGGTCTGGGCCGTGGGTGCCGCCGTCAAACGCTGGAAGGTGGGCGACGAAGTGGTCATCCACTGCAATCAGGACGACGGCGATGACGAAGAATGCAACGGCGGCGATCCGATGTTTTCGCCAAGTCAGCGCATCTGGGGCTATGAGACGGCAGACGGATCCTTTGCCCAGTTCACCCGCGTTCAGGCCCAGCAGCTTATGGCCCGCCCCCGCCACCTGACGTGGGAAGAAAGCGCCTGTTATACCCTCACGCTGGCGACAGCCTACCGCATGATGTTCGGCCACCGCCCCCATATCCTCAAACCGGGCGATAACGTGCTGGTCTGGGGCGCATCGGGCGGCCTTGGTTCCTATGCCATTCAACTGATCAACACGGCCGGGGCCAACGCCATCGGCGTGATCAGTGACGAAGACAAACGCGATTTCGTGATGGGGCTGGGTGCAAAGGGCGTCATCAACCGCAAGGATTTTTCCTGCTGGGGGCAGATGCCCACAGTGAACACGCCGGAATACAAGACGTGGTTCAACGAAGTACGCCGCTTTGGCAAGGCGATCTGGGACATCACCGGCAAGGGCGTGAATGTCGACATGGTGTTCGAACATCCGGGCGAGGCGACGATCCCCGTCAGCATGTTCGTCGTCAAACGCGGCGGCATGGTGGTGATCTGCGCCGGAACGACAGGGTTCAACCTGACGCTCGACGCCCGCTATTTGTGGATGCACCAGAAACGGCTTCAGGGCAGCCATTTTGCCAACCTCAAACAGGCCAGTGCCGCGAACCGTCTGATGCTGGAACGCAGGCTTGATCCCTGCATGTCCGAAGTCTTTCCTTGGGCCGAAATTCCGGCGGCGCATATGAAAATGCTGCACAACGAACACAAGCCGGGAAACATGGCCGTTCTGGTGCAGGCCCCGCGCCCCGGCTTGCGAACCATCGACGATGTGATCGAGGCCGCGACAACGCGCGCTTAGCGGGTTTCGCGAACCAGCAAACCCGTTTAGACAGCGGCCATGCAACTGTTGCCCGCCCTTGCCCTGTCTGATGATCAGGCCGAAGCCTTTGACCGGGTTTCTGAAACGGTCCGGGCTGTCGGCATTGATCTTGAAAACGGTGTCCTGACCCCCGCGACCGAAGGCAAAAGTCAGGTTCTGGCCGTCATCGGCAAGGCCGGTTCCGGCAAGACGCTGCTTCTTGCCAAACTGTTCGAAGCGTTGAAACAGGCCGGGGTGGAGGTGGTGTCCGCCGATTACGAAGGCCGCCGCCGCAAGGACAGGCGCACGCTTGCGGTCCTTGCCCCCACGAACAAGGCGGCCAGCGTCCTGCGGCTTCGGGGCGTGCCTGCCACCACGATCCACCGGATCCTTTATACCCCGCTTTACGATCCGCAGTACGAACGCATCGCCGAATGGCTGGCGGGCACCGGCCCGCGCCCCGTGGTCGAAGGTTTGACCGACCTTGCGCTTGACCGCGCCCATGCCTTTTACGCACAGGTGCCGTCAATCCCGGGCGCGCTCGCTGCGGCGGGTTTGCGGGGCAGCGATTTCATCAAGGGTTGGAAGCGTCGGGAAGAACCGCTTGACGTGGGGTTTGTCGACGAATCCTCGATGCTCGATCAGCGACAATTCGACGATCTGCGCGAAATCTTTCCTACTCTTGTCCTGTTCGGTGATCCGGCACAGCTTGCCCCTGTCGGCCAATCGGGCGAGATGGTGTTCGACAAACTGGGCGACGCGCGCAAACTCATCCTGAACCGCGTTCACCGTCAGGCCGAAGGCAATCCAATTCTTGATCTGGCACATGCCTTGGCTGACCCGACCCTGACCTTCGGCGATTTCGAACAAATGGTGGAAACCGCCGCCGCACGGGATGACCGTGTGGTCATGGCGGAACGCGTGGACAGCGACCTGATGGCGCGCAGCCCCGTCCTCGTGTGGCGCAATGCCACGCGCATCCGCCTGATCACGGCCTTTCGCGCGGCGGTCGGTGCCCCGGATTTCGAACTCATCCCCGGCGAACCCTTGATCTGCGACGGGATCGAACTGCCCCTCAAACACCGCAAAAAGCGGATTGATCTGGAGGCGCGCGGCCTGATCAAGGGGGCGCAAGTCATCTATCTCGGGCCGGGCAACCGCGAAGGCTTTGCGCGCCTGCACGTCATGGGCGCGGAAGACCCGCAATTTTCCGCCGCATCCATCATCAAGATCGAAAAACCGGACGAGGCAGAACCCTACATCCCCCATGCCGCCAAAATGGGGGCCGCCTTTCTGCATGGCGCCGCCGTGACGATTCACAAGGCGCAGGGGTCGCAATGGGAAACCGTGCAGGTGTTCGCCCCCGACCTGTTCGCCGCCGCCCAGACCGGACGGTCCGAGGCCGGGTTGCCCCTTTGGAAACGGCTTGCCTATGTGGCAATCACCCGCGCGGAAAAGCGGTTGCTCTGGGTGGTGCGCAACCGACTTGCCCTGCCGAAATCCGTGCTGACGGTTGATGACCTCAAGGCAACGGTGCCGACCCTTGCCCTGACGCGTCCCGAAGAACAGGACTGACCTTTTCACGGCCGGGAAGGGCGTTTACAGTCATCCTCAGGTTATAAGGAGACTGCCATGCCCTGTGTCTTTGTTCAGGTTCGCTGCACGCCGGGCAAGACCTATGCCGTGGCCGACGCCATCTATGACCGCGAAGTGGTCAGCGAACTTTACTCCACCAGCGGCGAATACGACCTGATCGCCAAGGTCTATGTGCCCGACGATGCCGATGTCGGCCATTATCTGAGCGAACGTCTGTTCGACATACCCGATATCGTCCGCACCCTGACGACCATGACGTTCAAGGCGTTCTAGGCCACGACCTCGGTGTTGAAATTGCCCGGCAGGCTGACTTCCAGCAGTTCAAGATCATCTGTCGTGTCGCAATAGTGTGTCGCAAACCCCGGCGGAATGACAAAGGCGTCGCCGGGTGACAGGCGGTAGGGGGCTTTGCCCTCCCCCTCCAGCGTCATCTCGCCCGCCATCACAAAGGTAAACAGGATATCACTGTCATGCCTTGCCCAAGGTGCTGCGGCACCCTTGGGCCGAACCACCATCACAGACGCGACGCCCTGCGTATTCGTGTTGATCGTCGTATCGCGCGCCTCAAACCCCGGCAGGCGGAACGGGTGGAACACACCAAGCGTACCCTGATTGAACACGAACCGCTGCCCTTGCCATTCGCGTGACGGGCGATGATGCGGTGTGGGCAGAACCATCATGTGGTCAATTTCCGTCACATGCTCGGCCGGCACGCCAATCTCCACCACTTCGATCCCGTCACTGGCCAAAAGAACGCGGTGGCGAATCTCGGGCGGCTGAATGAAACAATCGCCGGCATGCAGACGGATCGGGCCACCCTGATCTTCATACACCACATCGACCCAGCCCTTGATGCAGAAGATCAACTGAAACCCGACCTTGTGGTAATGCACCATATCGGGAACCGGGCCACCATCCGGGATACGGATATGGCTGGCGATGATCGCCCCGCCCAGCCGTGACGGCACCAGATCGCGGTAATGCATGCCTGCGCGCCCGATGATCCAGGGTGCCTGATCGGCAAGCCTGCGCACAACAAAGGCATGTTCGGTTGGCGGTAGCACAAGCGGCGGGTTCAGGTCGTCAATCTCGATCCGGGTGCCGTTCGGTGCTGTCAGTTCCCGCGCGCCACCGGCGAACCCATCAGGATCATCTGTCAGAATGCGCAGGGTTCCGGGGCTTTCGCTTGCCCCCTTCTGGATCCGCAGACGCAGGCCATGGCCGGACAGAACCGCAACCTCGGGGTTATCGGCCGGGTAAATACTGTCCAGCCGCATCTTCAGCGTCTTGGTATAGAACGGCAGATCATCGCGCAGTTCATTGGTGGGCAGACGAATTTCCGCACGCGTCTGGGTCTGCTCGGCCTCCCGCGAGTCGATCCGGCTTTCGGTCATTGTCTTGCCCCTTTGTTTCGGGGCAGAGTGTGCCGCAAATGCGGGATTTGCAAGGTTTCCCGCAAACAAGATTGCGCGCCTGAATGGCGTGAAAAAAATATGGTTTAGCCTTGAACTATATTTTGGGGGGGTGACATGGACGAGGCGCGCAATGACAACGTCAAACAGGCGGCCCTGGATTACCACGAATTTCCAAAGCCCGGTAAACTGGAAATCCGCGCCACAAAGCCGCTGGCCAATGGCGGTGATCTGGCCCGCGCCTACAGCCCCGGCGTGGCCGAGGCTTGTCTCGAAATCAAGGCCGATCCCACCACGGCAAGCCGATATACCGGGCGCGGCAATCTTGTTGCCGTGGTGACGAACGGCACGGCGGTGCTTGGTCTGGGAAACATCGGCCCGCTGGCGTCAAAGCCGGTGATGGAAGGCAAGGCCGTGCTGTTCAAGAAGTTCGCCAACATCGATTGCTTTGACATCGAACTCAACGAACCCGATCCTGTGCGCCTTGCTGAAATCGTCTGCGCCCTTGAACCCACCTTCGGCGCGATCAATCTGGAAGATATCAAGGCCCCCGACTGTTTCATCGTCGAAAAACTGTGCCGCGAACGGATGCGAATTCCGGTCTTTCATGATGACCAGCACGGGACGGCGATCGTGGTCGGTGCGGCGGCAACCAATGCGCTGCACGTCGCAGGCAAACGGTTCGAAGATATCCGCATTGTCAGCACAGGCGGCGGCGCGGCGGGGATTGCCTGCCTCAACATGCTACTGAAACTGGGGGTGCGGCGCGAAAACATCTGGCTTTGCGACATTCACGGCCTTGTTCACGTCGGGCGCGATGTGGACATGAACCCGGAAAAGGCTGCCTTTGCGCAAGCCTCCGACAAACGGACCCTGGCAGAAGTGATCGACGGTGCGGATCTTTTCCTTGGCCTGTCGGCCCCGGGGATCCTTACCCCCGACATGGTGCTGCGGATGGCCCCCCGGCCCATTATCTTTGCACTGGCCAATCCCACGCCCGAAATTCTGCCCGATGCCGTGCGCGCGGTTGTGCCAGACGCAATCGTGGCCACCGGGCGCAGCGATTTTCCCAATCAGGTCAACAATGTCCTGTGTTTCCCCTTCATTTTCCGGGGCGCACTGGACGTCGGCGCGACCGAGATCAATGACGCCATGCAGCTTGCCTGCATCGACGGCATCGCAGCCTTGGCCCGCGCCACGACAAGCGCCGAGGCTGCTGCCGCCTACCACGGTGAAACGCTGACATTCGGCGCGGATTACCTGATCCCGAAACCCTTTGACCCAAGGCTGATCGGCGTTGTCGCCCATGCCGTCGCACGCGCGGCCATGGACACGGGTGTCGCAACCCGGCCCATCAAAGACATGGTGGCCTATCGCAGCAAACTTGACGGGTCGGTTTTCAAGTCCGCCCTCATCATGAAGCCGGTCTTCGATGCCTCTGCCCTGTCCGCCCGCCGGATCGTCTTCGCGGAAGGCGAAGACGAACGGGTGCTGCGCTGTGCCAACGCGATGCTCGAAGAAACGACCGACAAGCCCATTCTGATCGGCCGGCCCGACGTCATTGTCGCGCGGGCGGAACGCGCGGGCCTGCCCATTCGCCCGGACCGTGATTTCGAGATTGTGAACCCCGAAAACGACCACCGCTATCGCGACTATTGGGGCGCGTACCACGAATTGATGCAGCGCCGTGGCGTGACCCCCGATATCGCCCGTGCCGTGATGCGTACCAACAGCACCGCGATTGCGGCAATCGCCGTGCATCGCGGTGACGCCGACAGCATGATTTGCGGCACCTTTGGCCAGTATCTTTGGCACCTGAACTATGTCGAACAAGTGCTGGCGCAGGGCGGATTGACCCCGCAAGGCGCGCTCAGCCTGATGATCCTGGAAGACGGGCCGCTGTTCATCGCGGACACGCAGGTCAATGCCGTGCCGTCCCCGGAACAGATTGCACAAACCATCATCGGCGCTGCCCGTCACGCCCGGCGGTTTGGCGTCAAACCCGCCGTGGCCCTGTGCGCCCATTCCAACTTTGGCAACCTCGACACCGACTCTGGCCGCCGCATGCGCGCGGCGCTGGCGATCCTTGACAACAAGGGCGTCGATTTCGTCTACGAAGGTGAGATGAGCGCGGATGCCGCACTCGATCCTGAACTGCGCGCCCGCATCTTTCCGGCCAGCCGGATGCAGGGGGCGGCAAACATTCTGGTGTTCGGCTATTCCGACGCGGCCTCGGCGGCGCGCAACATGCTGCGGTTCAAGGCGGGTGGGCTTGAGGTCGGGCCGATCCTGATGGGGATGGGCAACCGGGCACACATCGTCACCCCGTCGATCACCACGCGGGGTCTTTTGAACATTGCCGCGTTGGCGGGAACGCCCGTCGGACACTACGGATGACATGAAAAAGAGGGCGGCTGTGACGCCGCCCCCCTGCCGTCCTGAACAATCTCAGATGCCGAACTTGCTCGACTTGACGTATTGCACCGAAACATCGCGGAACGTTTTGTACAGCACGTCAAGGCGATTGTAGATATCGACCGAGGCCGCCTGATCAACCGAATCCGGCCCCGTGACCTTGGCGATCTCCGCCTTGACCGCTTCCCATTCCGTTGTCGCCTGTTCCAGGGCGGCCTTGATTTCCGGCGTCGGTGGGGCAATGACGCCCGCCGCTTCCAGCCCGTTGCGCAGGGCGTTCAGTGACGCGTCAAACAGGCGGGCGGCGTTCTTCAACCGCTCTTTCTTGCCCAGCACGTCGTTGCCTGTGTTGATGCCGCAAACTTCCTTCGCCATTTGCTGCGACAAAGCCATTTCCCGTGCCGCAATATCGAGCGTCAGGGCATGCGATTGCAGCAGGTCCGGCGGGATCGCATATTCGGCCACCAGTTCACCCACCAGATACTTGCTGGCGTGCATCAGGTTCAGGTTCTGCCGCGCCACGAAAGCCCAGCCTTCATCGGGTGCGCTGCCGTCAATCACCTGCATGGCCGCAACATTGAAAGGCTCCCATTGCAGGCTGATCCCGCGAATGCCCGACAATATCTTGCGGGCTTCTTCCGGTCGGGTGATGCCAAGGTTTGCATCGCCCTTTTCCAACGCGGCGATCAACGTCGCGAATTCGGCAAGGCTTTCTGTCGCCACCGCCTTGAACGCCTCCGCGTCAATCCCCGCCTGGGAATAGCAGGTGGCGGCCGCAACGCGCTGACTGATCGCGCGAACCCGCGCTGTCAGGTCGATGCGCTCGGCCCCCTGCATATCCGCGACAGTTGCGGATTCCTGCGCCAGTACCGGCACAGGCATTGCCAGCACTCCTGCGGCGGCCACAAGGCACGCGGCCAGAAGTGCCTTTGGTCCCGACGTCGTTGGTCTGCGATCAAAGAGTTTCATGAGCCCCACCCTTGCATGACGTGACGGATGTGGACCCTGACACATTGCTGCGCCCCCCTGTCCCTGTCGCCGGGGCGACCCATCCACAGTCTGATTATGTTGACGATCCATCTGCATCTGAACCCCGCTTAGCCTTTGCTGATCCAGGTTTCGACACGACGGTTGATGGACCGGCCGAGATCGGAACTGTTGCACGCGGCAGGCGCGATTTCGCCAAAGCCGATGGAGCTGAACGTCACATTGGCCAGCCTGTCGCCTGCGAAAGCCTTGATCGCCTGTTCGACCTGCGCCGCGCGGCCTTGCGACAGCGAGCGGTTTGGTTCGAACTCACCGACTTCGTCCGAAAAGCCGACAAACGTGATGTTCGTGCCTTCGGGCATCGTTTCAAGGTAGGTAACAAGCGTTTCAAGGTCCAACTGTCCGCGCGGGTCCAGTTCCGACGAACCTGTGCGGAAACGGAAGGTGGATGACAGACGGTCTGCCCCTTCCATGGCCGCCAGCAATTCGCCGATGACCTTTTTCTCGAACGCTTTGGCGTCGGAATTCATCAGGCTGACGGCGCGCGGGCTTGCCATGTCATTGGCTTGCCGCTCTACGCCCAGATCGATGAACCCGGCTTGCTGGATCACCGCACTGGCCGTGGGCGACTTGGCAAATTCAAGGAAGTTCTTGGCAAGTTCGCTGTCCAGATCGCCCCGGTTGTAAAGATACAGGCGGCGGAACAGCGCGTATTCTTCGGTTTTCACCGAAAACGCGTCCGGCGTCGTGCCAATGCCGCACTCGCTGATCAGGGTCAGCGGCTTTTGCCCGCGCTGGAAAGCAAAGCCCACGAACGCAATGGCGCCGGGGTTGTCGTTGACATAGGCGGCGGCACTGTCGTTGTCAGCCGCAACAAAGGCGGTGTCGGCGACTTCAGTGCCTTCACCAAGAACCCCTGCGCTGAATACGCCGAACGTGCCCACGTCTTCCGTGCGGGTCACAAGGCTGATGGCCAGATCCGGCCCGCCCACCTGTGACCAGTTGGTGATTTCGCCCGTGTAGATCTTTTTCAGATCGGCCAGCGTCAGTTCATTGACGGTGTTTTCCGGGTTCACGATCACGACAAGGCTGTCGACTGCAATGATGTGTTCCTGCGTCGGGTCGATCATGTTGCCTGCGCCGGCACCCTTCAGGGCGCGTGCTTCGTCCGGAAGGATGCGGCGCGATGCCATGCCGATCTGGGCCGTGCCATCCAGCAGTTTGACAAAGGCATCGTCCGACGTCGTGGCCGACACAAGATAAGAGCCGATCGCATCGCCAAAGCCTTGTTCACCCACAAAACTCGCGACGAACTCCCCCTCGACGGCGGCGTTTTCGGTTTTGACTTCGCCATTCAGAAAGGTTGCAAACCCTTCCATCATCAGGGGCATCAGGCCGTCACCAACTGTGTCAGACCCGGCAATCACGACATCACCTGTCATCGCCGCAACTTGCGGGCAAGCCGCCCCTTCGCAGCGCACGCGGTTGGCGGCGATGCGCAGGTCACCCAGATCTGTGCGGATGATATAGTTGTCCTCGGCAAAGCTGATGAGATCGCCCACCAGATTCACAGTGCCGTCCGACGATTTCAGCGTCACCTGATCGGCCCAAGCCGACCCGGCCATCAGTAGCGCTGACAGCATGGCCATTCCTGGCAGGCCAAATTTAACGTGCGGTCCGAATTTTTGTGTCACGATACCCCCTCCACATGATGCGGATTCCCGATTTTTTACACGCGGCACCAAAACGCTGACCGCACTGGTAATTCACAAAAGCACTTGTTCGCGGAAAGGGTTAAAACTTGAATGTGCCCGGACTGTGTCGTGTCTCGGCAACATTAAAGCAATATTGTGTCGATTGGCGCGGGGCCAATCACAATGGATAAGGTGCCGATATCGTTGAAATTTCGGGGGGCTTTGCCTGTATGCGGCGCATCATGCATCGCCCGGTGCACCCCCGTGCTGCCCGTTTGAATTGCGCCATTTGGGCGTCAACGGCAACAATCATGATTCTGGCCGTGTTCAAAACGAATACGGACAGCCGCCCTTGCCCTTGCGATTGTCGCGCTTATTGTCGGCCAAAATCCAAAGGAACAGGCATTACTATGATCACGTTGGGCGCAACCGGACTGGCCGTTTCGCGGCTGTGCCTTGGCACGATGACCTGGGGCACACAAAATACCGAGGCGCAGGCGCACGATCAGATTGACCTCGCGTTGGAACACGGGGTCACTTTCTGGGACACCGCCGAAATGTATCCGACCAACCCCGTCAGCGCCGAAACCATCGGTGATACCGAAGCGATCATCGGCCATTGGTTCGCCAAAGGCGGGCGCGACCGCGTGGTTCTGGCAACCAAGGTCACCGGCAAGGGCAATGCCGCCGTGCGGGATGGCGCGCCCATCACCGGGGCCACGATGCGCGCCGCACTGGAAGGGTCGCTGCGGCGGTTGCAGACGGATTACGTCGATCTGTACCAACTCCACTGGCCCAACCGGGGCAGCTATCATTTCCGCCAGATGTGGCGCTATGCCCCCCGGTTCGACGACCCCGCCGCGGTTGTCGCAAACATGGAGGATGTGCTCCACACCGCCGCCGAACTGGTCGCAGAAGGCAAGGTGCGCGCCTTTGGCCTGTCGAACGAAAGTGTCTGGGGGGCCGCGAAATGGCGGCAACTGGCCACGCAGGCAGGGCTACCCCTCATGGCGACCGTGCAGAACGAATATTCACTGCTCTGCCGCCAGTTCGATACCGACTGGGCGGAATTTTCGGTGCTGGAGAACATGCCGTTGCTGGCGTTTTCGCCTTTGGCCTGCGGTTTGCTGTCGGGAAAATACGCGGGTGGCGTGATCCCGCAGGGCAGTCGCCGCGAAAGAACCCCTGACCTGAGCGGCCGGATCACGCCCAACATGTTCGCCGCCGTGAACGCCTATCTGGACGTGGCGGCAGAACATGGCGTCGATCCTTGCCAGATGGCCATTGCGTTCTGCTGCGCGCGGCCTTTCCCGACCATTCCCATCATCGGGGCCACCACGCTGGATCAACTGCGCGTTAACCTCGGTGCCGCCGACCTCGTGATTTCCGCCGATCTGGCGGCGGCGATCGACACCGTGCACCGCACCCATCCTGCACCCTATTGACGGTTCCAACCGCTTGGGGCCATGTGAGCGAAACCCTTGATCTGGAAAAAGCCGCCCATGCGCAGATATGTCTGGCTTGCCCTGTGTGGGGTTCTTGCCGCCTGTCAGATGAACAACACAGGCGCGCCCAAGGCGAACGTGATCGCAGGGGACGCTATTGAGACGACAAGCCTTGATTCTGACACCCCCGTCGCCATCGAAACAGCGCCGCCACTTGCGCCAGATCAGGCCGTTGCAGATGCGCCGCTTGCACCTCTGTCAGACACGATTGCCGACGCTGAAGCAACCGTCCCAGACGCGGCCGCACCAGAGGCTGAACCCGCCCCGGCAGAACCTGTCGCCATAAAATCCGAATCCCAACAACGTTGCGAAGCGCGCGGCGGTGTGTTCGCCAGTGTCGGCGGCGAAGGCGCGCGCGCCTGTGTGCAGCCCACCCGTGACGGCGGAAAATCCTGCCGCCGCGAAGGCGACTGCGAAGGCCAATGCCTTGCGCGGTCGCAAAGCTGTTCGCCCATCGAACCGCTTTTGGGCTGCAACGATGTCTTGCAGCAGAACGGCGCAATGGTGACGCTATGCGTGAATTGATGCGCCGTTCCTTCTACCTCGGCGCTCTGTGCCTGCTTGCCGCCTGCGGCCCGAAACCCGCAGCGCAGGGGTACCGGGACGCCGCTTTGTCGATCTATTCCAGCGCGGCCCTGTCGTCCCGGGCCTTGCAGGGCGATTGGGTTCAGGTGGCCGGGTTTCAGCGCCCCAATGGCGCAACCTGTTCGGGTGGGCGTGCCACCTTCGGGCCGCCGGATGCAAATGGCCGGATGCGGCTGAAGACCAGTCTCTGCCTGTCCGGCAAGCCTGTCGGCTTTGACGGCTACGCCGACACCCTCGGCTCCGGCCGCTTTGCGCTAAGCGGGGGTGACCCGCAAGGCATCGGTCAGGTCTGGTGGGTGCTGTGGGCCGACATCGACAACCGAACGTTGCTGATCGGCACACCCTCCGGCGATTTCGGTTTTATTCTTGATCGCGCGTCCCGCACACCGCCTGACCGTTTGAACGCCGCCCGCGAGATTCTGGATTTCAACGGATATGACAACCGGCAGCTGCGGGTGTTCTAGGTGTCGTCTGCGATGGCGGCGCGCAGACTGCGCAGATGATCGCCTGTGTCACGCGCACTCACGGACGCCTCGCGCACCAGCCAGTCGAAATGCTGGGTGATGCTGGCAACCCGGGCCGTATCCCGAAAGGCGATGTAGTGACGCCCCAGATAGATCACCGCCAGCAGCGGCCCGAAGATCGTGACGGGCGACGAAAACACCCGCCGCGCGTCGAAAAGATACAGCCGCAATGACGGGTAAAGCTGATCCGTCAGTGTCAGAAGCCGGTCCATCTGTTCACGCCGCACACCAGCAGGCAACCCGGCGTAATAGCCCGTTCCCATCGCGAACGATCCGATTTCATGCAGCGGCAATGCAATCTCGTAATCAGACCGCGCCCCGCGCAGCCAGGCAAGCTGATCCTCGAACGCCCCGATGGCCTGTTCGGCCGTGCGCCCAAGTTGCGGCTCGTATTCCCATTCGACCACCGCGCGGGTCTTGAGCATATCAGGCAGTGTCGCGGGCACGTGGCGTATCTTGTAACCCGCAGCCTCGCGGTGCCAGGCAAAGATCGCCTCGTCGAACAGGGCGCGGGGCGCCTCTGTCATGGTCAGCGTCGCCGCAAGAATATCGGCAAGGGGTTCGGGCCGGTCGGTCAACCCAAGCAGCCAGTCCGCGCTCGTCCCCAAGGCCGCTGCACAGTCCGCCGCCAACTGGGCGTTGGGAAGGCGTTTCCCGCCCGTCAGAAGTTGCGAGATCGTGGACCGGTCCACCCCGGTTGCGCGCGCAAGGGCGCTTTGGTTCGTGCCACGCTCTGCCATCGCTGTTGCAAGACGCGTGCGAAACAGTGCTGCGCGGTCACGTTTGTCGATCATTCCCAACATCCGGTGATAATTATGAACAATGCAGACTTTATGTTGTGCATAGTTAGAATACCAACTTTCCCCGGATGCCGTTAGCGTTTTGTATGTACGGCGGGAACACGGGAAATGTACAAGAAAAACACGGGTATCGAATGGCCGACCCTGGCGATGCTGGCCGCCACCTATCTGGTCTGTGGTGCTGCCACGACGGTGCTGTTCGGATGGTCACCTCTGGTCGCAATCCTTCTTGCCGGATGCGCCATCGCACAGTTTTCGTCGCTGCAGCACGAAGTGCTGCACGGCCATCCCTTCCAATCAACCGCCGTGAATGAGGCTTTGGTTTTTCCGGCGCTGACGATCACCGTCCCCTATGGCCGCTTCCGCGACCTGCACCTGCGCCATCACTATGATCCCAATCTGACCGACCCCTACGACGATCCGGAGTCCAACTTTCACGACCCTGATGTCTGGGCCACCTTGCCTAAAGCTGCACAATTTCTGTTCCGGGTGAACAACACGCTGCTGGGACGTATCGTGCTGGGGCCGCTGATCGGTGCCACGCTGTGGCTGACGTCAGAGGCCCGGCTGATCATGGCAGGCGACAGGTCGGCACGGCGGTCGTGGCTGTTGCACCTTGGTGGTCTGGCGATGGTCATTGGCTGGCTGTGGCTGGCCGCAATGCCGTGGTGGGCCTACCTCGCTTCGGTCTGGATCGGGCATAGCCTTTTAAAAATCCGTACTTTTCTGGAACATCGCGCCCACGCCGCGGCCCGCGGACGCACCGTGATTATCGAAGATCGCGGGCCGCTGGCGCTTTTGTTTCTGAACAACAATTTTCACGCGCTTCACCACATGCATCCGAATGTTCCGTGGTACAAACTGCCCGCCATTTATGCGGCGCGCAGGCCCCACATTCTGCGACGCAACCTGAATTACGTCTATCCGTCGTACCTGAGCATCTTTCGCCAGTTCCTGTTCGTGGCAAAAGACCCCGTTCCGCATCCCATCTGGCCCGTTGACAAAGGGTCAGTGCAGACGACGGAAGGAGGGGCGGCTGGTGGAATTGTCAAAGAAGGGCACGCCGCCGGCCTGATCCTGCCCGCCGAGTAGATGCGCCACTTCGGCTAGAACCACAGTCGTGATGAATGGCAGGGGCAAGTGCCGGGCCGCGTCAATCGTCACCCAGTGCAACCCCGATAGCTCGCCCGAAGCAGCGGCAAAGGTTTGCATGTCGCCGCTGACAGCATCGGCATGTGCCAGAAAGAATCGTGCATCAAACCGTCGTGGTCTGCCGGGCGGCGTAATCGCGCGAAACATGAAAAGCAGGGGTTTTCCATCTGGAACAATCCCTTGCGCGGCAAAACCGGACCACGGCTGCGGCGGCGACGGCCAAGGGCCTGGCAGACCCATGGTCAGGCCGGTTTCTTCCCACAACTCGCGGATGGCGGTGGCACAAAGGGTTGATGCGGATAGTCCCTCTGATCCGGCAACCAGTGTGCGCTGACAATCCGCGGCGGGCAGTCGCGCAAGAGGGACGTCCGCATCCGCCTGATCAACCGCCCCTCCGGGAAACACGAACCGCGACGGCATGAAGGCGGCAGCCGCACCCCTTTGGCCCATCAGAACCTGCGCGCCGCCTGATTGCCCGCGAACCAGTATGACGCTGGCGGCGGCGCGAATATCAGTCAATTATCCCCCGTGCCGAACCCGTGCATCCGTTTTGCCCATTGGAACCCAACCATCGCACCTTTCAAACGTGGCAACAAAAACAGAGAAAGCGCCACGCAACCGATGCTGAAGATCACTGAAAGCACAATCGGATCAGGCCGGTAGTTCACAAACACCGCGAGCAGCAGCGGTGCCATCAGATGCCCCACGATTAGGATGGTCAGATAGGCCGGCCCGTCATCGGCACGGTGATGATGCAGGTCTTCGCCACAAGCCGGGCAGGTTGCGCGAACTTTCAGATACCCTTGCAGCAAAGACCCGGACCCGCAGTTCGGACAGCGGCCAGACCATCCCCGCCGCACAGCAGGCCAAAGGGGGCGGTCTTCCGAAGTGGCGGGGGACAGCGAGGATGTCATCATTCGTCCTATCAAGATTGCCGGGCACCTTACCGCGTTAACCCGTCCATGTTGAGGGGCAAACGCCGCTTTGCGGCCGGATGTCGCAATCGCTGCGGGAACGCTTTCGCTCGCGACGGAAAACCGCGCCGACAGCGTCATCGTTAAACAAGGCAGAGGGCAAATCCGTTCCTGCCTGATTTCACGGAGATTGCGATGCACAAGAAATACACGTTGATGGCCTTGGCAGGTGCCGCGGTCCTTGCGGCCGGCGTCGGCGAAATTGCCTACGCTGATCGGGGCGGGCTGATGGGGCAGGGCGCGGGCGACATGGGCATGATGGGAATGCCGATGTTCGACGCGATCGATGCAGACAAGAACGGTGCCTTGACCGAAGCCGAGGTTGATACCTACCGTGCGGCGCAGATGACCCGCGCCGATGCCAATGCCGACGGCAAACTTGATGCCGCCGAACTTGTGGCGATGCAGGAACAAGCCCGCGCAGAAATGATGACAGAACGCGCCACACGCATGATCACCCGGTTCGACACGGATGCTGACGGTTTGCTTTCGGCAGCCGAACTTGCCGCCGGGCCGCGTATGCAGACCATATTTGAACGGATGGATGCCAACAGTGACGGTAGCGTGACTGCCGCCGAGGCAGAGGCGGGCCGCGATCAGATGGCAGGCCGCATGATGCGGCGCGGTCATCATGGGCCGCAGGGCGGGCCCGATATGATGCCCGAAAACTGACAAAAACCCCTGCCACGCCAATGGGGCAGGGCAGGGGAATTGCCTGCAACAGGGAACAGGGCTAAGCCGAAAGACACGATGCAGATGCCGCTGGATGCCAAAGACGATCTGCCGGACGAAACCCTTGTCGCCCGATATGCGCAGGGGGATCGGTCAGCGGCGCGGATCCTGACACTGCGTCTGACGCCGCGTATTCTGGCCTATGCGACCCGCCACCTTGGCGGCGACCGGGCCGAAGCAGAGGATGTCACACAGGAAAGCATGCTGCGGTTGTGGAAAGCGGCGCGTGACTGGCCACAGGGCAACGTTGCCGTCATGCCGTGGCTGTACCGGGTGGCGGGCAATCTGTGTATCGACCGCCTTCGCGCGCGGCAACGTCGCCGGGCTACGGCTTTGGACGACGCACCCGATCTTGCCGATCCGGTTCCCGGCGTCGAGGCGCGGATGATGGGGGACGACAGGCTCGCCGCACTTGACCATGCCTTGTCGCAGATCCCGGGCCGTCAGCGGCAGGCCGTCGTTCTGCGGCATATCGAAGGGTTGACCAACCCGGAAATCGCCGACGTGATGGATATCGGGGTCGAGGCTGTGGAAAGTTTGACTGCGCGCGGCAAACGGGCGCTTGCGGCGGCCCTGGCGGGGCAACGCGGCGCGCTGGGATTCGACGATGATGAGGCATGAGATGACGAATGAAAATGATCTGGATGGCCTGTTGCAACATGCCCGCCAAACGGCGCACACGCCTGCACCTGCGTTGATCGAGCGCGTCCTGAGCGATGCCTACGCCCTTCAGTCGCCCGGGCAACCGGTGCTTCGGCAGGCAGCGCCGTCACCATCGTTGTTATCGCGTCTGGTGCGCGGACTGGGTGGCGCTTTGGGATTGGCGGGGCTTACAACGGCGGCACTGGCGGGGGTCGGTATCGGGTTCTACGATCCGCCTGCATTGGCCGCGTGGACGCAGACTCTGACCCCGTCATCCGCCATTGATACGGTTGAGTTGATCCCCGACCTTGATGTCTTCATGGACGAAAGTTGAATCCCATGTCCGACCCCAACCTTCCCCAGAATGACGTTTCCGGCCCCGTAGTCAGCCCTGTTGCCGGGCGTGGTTGGCGGTTTGCGTTCTTTGTGCTGCTGGCGCTGAACATCGGTGCCGCGGGCATTGTCGCGGGTGCGGCACTTCGCGATGGGGGCTCACGCTTTGGGGCGATCCGCGATATCGGGTTCGGTCCGTTCAATGCGGCACTCAGCCCCGACGACCGCGCGGCCTTGCGGTCTTCCTTCCTGAAAAGATTGCCCGAAATGCGGGACATGCGCCGAATGATGCGGGCGGACATGGACGCTTTGCTGACGGCGTTGCGGGCGGAACCTTTCGATGCGGACGCGCTGAAAACCGCCCTTGCGCAGTTTTCGGCGCGCGGTCAGGCCCGGCTGGAACTGGGGCAGCAACTGATCGTGGAGCGGATTGCCACCATGAGCGATCAACAAAGGACGATGTTCGCGGACCGTCTGGAAGATACATTGCGCCGCGGACCGGAACGCAAAACCCAACCCTGAGCCGGGCAGAGCATTCAGGCAGCGGTCTGGCTGATCGTGACCTGATTTCGCCCCGCCGATTTCGCAATCAAAAGGGCATGGTCGGCGCGGTCGATCACGTCGGCGGAGGATTCGGTGGCGTTTTTGGGCTGGGCGTTCCCCACCGCAAGCCCGATCGAAACCGTAACCTTGATCACGGCGCCCGATGGTGTGCGTACCGGCGTCGCCTTCACCGCCTTGCAAAGCCGTTCTGCAATCAGTTGCGCGGCGGACAAACCAGTATCCGGCAGACCGACCAGAAATTCTTCGCCCCCCACGCGGGCAAGAAGGTCACCTTCGCGCAAATTCGCCGAAAGTCGGGCCGCAACTTCGACCAACACACTGTCACCTGCCGTGTGACCCCAATGGTCATTGACCGCCTTGAAACGGTCAAGGTCGATGACAAGAACGGCATAGGGTAGGTCTGCTGCCTGTGCCCGTTCCGCGATGCCGGAAAGATAAGGCATGGCGTATCGCCTGTTGTGAAGCCCCGTCAGCGGGTCGATCACCGAAGCGCGCAACCCTTCCTGCACCGAGGCGCGCATCCTGTCGGCGGCACGTTTGCGCCGCAGCAGCTTTTTCAGACGCAGGCCCCATTCATGGGGATCGACCGAGGCTGTCACCACCTCATTTGCACCCAGATCAAAAGCCATGACGGCCGCTTCGGCAGTGCTGTCCGGCAATCGGTCCGGACTGACGATGCAGATTGCCGCGTGACGCGTAAGGGCGCGGCTGCGCAGATCGGACATCAGGCGCAAGCCGCCGTTCTGATGATCGAGATCAACTTCCAGTACAAAGATGTCAGGCTGAACCGCGCCGTCCAGACTGTCGGCCAGCGCCTCTTCCCGCGACATGATCACCAGACGGTCCGACATGAATTCAGAAAGATCGCGCCGCCAGGCCATTGCCGTTTCGGGGCGATTGGCGACAAGTGCAACGACGCCCGGCATTTCAAATTCGGGGGAAGCTTCGGCCATGCCAAGCACGTTCAAGGCTGTTTCGTTGCGCCCGACCGTGCCCGACGCCGTCCGATTGCGGACCAGTGAACGGATCCGCGCCATCAGGATCTGGTCGTCGAGCGGTTTTTGCAGAAAATCGTCAGCGCCTTCCAGCAGCGCGCCCCGGCGGGTTTCAGTGTCCACAACTGCGGACAGGAAGATGATCGGGATATCGCGCGTTTCCGGCGCGGCGCGCAGCCGCATCAGCACATCCACGCCAGTCATGTCGGGCAATGTGTCGTTCAGCAGAATAAGATCCGGGTCTTCATCGCGGCTAAGCCGCAGGCAGCTTTCCCCGTCGTCGGCCATCAAGGGATGGTAGCAGGCGGCTGCCAGCTTGACCTTGAGCACGATGCGATTGGTTGCAACGTCATCAACGATGAGGATCTTCCCAGACATCCAAAAATCTTTCGCACCGACATTTCCGGCTTTCTCAACCTTCTTGCCAACTGGTTAAGAATTCCTTTCCACATTGTGTGAAATCTATCATGAATGCCGCTGATTGGGTCCGATGGTTGGAGATCGAAGGTGATCAGGCAAGAAGCCGCCGATACTCTTGCGTTGGAAGCCCTTGGCTGGATGATTTCGCAGGCAGATATCATTGAACGGTTTTTGGGTGAAAGCGGCCTGTCGCCCGGCGATCTGGCGACGTCCGCCACCGAACGGGAGTTTCTGGCGGCTGTCGTCGACTTCATCATGACACAGGATGACTGGGTCGTTGCTGCAAGTGACGCCCTTGGCCTGTCGGCGGCGCGGTTCGTCGAACTGCGCGCGGCCTTGCCGGGCGGGGCCGTTCCCGACTGGACCTGACTGCACGCGCACTTTACGCTTTGGCGCAATTGGGGGTGCTACGCATGATCGATGGTCTGGTGTTTGACAAGGACGGAACGCTGTTCGATTTCCGGCTGGCCTGGGGGCCATGGGTTCGGCGCGTCATTGCAAAGCTGGCACCTGATGCCGCCACCGCCGCGCAGATGGCCGATGTTCTTGGGTACGATCTGACCACCGGGCAGTTCGCCGCCAATTCCGTCGTGATCGGGGCAACAGTGGAAGATTCGGCCCGGCTTCTTTTGACTTTTCTGCCCGGTACCGATTTGCGGACACTGGCGGGGCATCTGAACCGCCTTGCGATGGATGTCAGCTTGTCCGAGACGGTGCCGCTTGTGCCCTTCCTTGGCCTTTTGCGGGCGAGGGGCATCAAGATCGGACTGGCCACAAACGATACCGAAGCCCCCGCCCGCGCCCACCTTCAAAGTGCGGGCATTGGCGATCTGTTTCATTTCATTGCCGGCTATGACAGTGGTTTTGGCGGAAAACCGGGGCCTGGCATGTTGCATGCCTTTTTGCGACAAACCGGGTTGTCGGCTGACCGCGTGGCGATGGTGGGCGACAGTACGCATGACCTTGCCGCAGGGCGCGCCGCAGGGATGCGGACAGTCGCGGTTCTGACCGGGGTCGCAACGCGCGAGGAACTGGCACCCCACGCCGATGTCGTTCTGGCCGACATTGGCGGGCTTCCCACCTGGATTGACAGCCTTGCCGCAGGCTAAGGCGCAAAAAACGACGCATTTGCGTCGGTCACTGGTTGGGCAAGCCCGGTTCAAATCGTTCATCCTTGACCGCGACAGGGCGACCGCGCCCTGACACGTGATCACAGGAGCCGCCATGACCGACGAACCAAATCGCAAACGCCGGGCAGGGGGCCGGGCGGGCAACAAGATGCGTGCGGGCTCGGCGGCCATCGATCAGATGCCATGGCGCATCCCGGTGAACCCGGATCGCCCGACAGAACCCATGGACATGGACGGGGTCATGGCCGTCCACCGGGGTGCCATGCGCATTCTGTCGGAAATTGGCATCGAGTTTCTGAACCCCGAGGCGGTGACAATCCTGCAAAAGGCGGGGTGCAAGGTCACCGGCACGAATGTGCGGATGGACGAAGCCTTTGTGATGGAAATGCTTGCGACGGCACCCGAACAATTCACCATCACGCCTCGCAACCCTGATCGCGAAATCATCATCGGCGGCAAGCATATGGTGTTCGTGAACGTGTCAAGCCCCCCCAACGCGTGGGATCTGGAGCGCGGAAAGCGGTCAGGCGATTTTGAAACCTTCAAGGAATTCATGAAACTGACGCAGTATTTCAACTGCATTCATGTGGCTGGCGGCTATCCTGTCGAACCGATCGACATTCATGCCAGCATCAGGCACCTCGACTGTCTTTATGAAAAGCTGACGCTGACCGACAAGGTTGTTCACGCCTATTCGCTTGGCGCCGAACGGGTGGAGGACGTCATGGAAATGACGCGTCTTGCCGCCGGGCTGTCCCATTCCGAATTCGATGCACGCCCGCGCATGTATACCAACATCAACTCTGTCTCGCCGCTCAAACACGATTACCCGATGCTGGATGGCGCGATGCGTCTGGCCCGTCGGGGGCAGCCGGTGATTGTCACGCCCTTCACCCTTGCCGGGGCCATGGCACCCGTAACGATGGCCGGGGCTGTGGCTTTGTCATTGGCCGAAGGCTTGGCGGCCATCGCACTGTTGCAATACATCAATCCCGGTTGTCCCGTGGCGATTGGCACCTTTACATCAAACGTTGACATGAAATCCGGCGCGCCCGCGTTCGGGACGCCCGAATACATGCGCGCCACACAGATGACCGGGCAGTTGGCGCGTTTCTACAAACTGCCGATGCGGTCATCGGGGGTTTGCGCCGCCAACGTGCCTGATGGTCAGGCGATGTGGGAAACCTCAAACAGCCTGTGGGCGGCCGTACAAAGCCGGACCAACATGGTGTATCACGCGGCAGGCTGGCTGGAGGGCGGGCTGATTGCCAGCCCTGAAAAGTTTGTCATGGACTGCGAAGTTCTGCAGATGATCCAACGCTATTTCGAAGAGGCAACTTTTGCCACGACCGACGACGACATCGCACTGGATGCCATCCGTGAAGTCGGGCCGGGGGGGCACTATTTTGGCTGTCAGCATACGCAGGATCGCTATGCCACCGCGTTTTATGCGCCTTTCGCCAGTGATTGGCGCAACTACGAAGCGTGGGAACAGGACGGCGCGTTGTGGACGCCCGAACGCGCGCACCGTATCTACAAGCAAATTCTGGAAGAGTTCGAAGCCCCCCCGATGAACGGCGACCACCGCGAGGAGCTGACCCGGTTTGTTGCCCGCCGCAAGCAAGAGGGCGGCGCACCGACGGATTTCTGAATTCGTTAAAATGGAACAGGTTTCCATCCCTGTCAGGCAATCGTTAACCCCCGGCAGGTTAATCTGCGCTGTCAGTATGCGTGGGTGATGGTGATGCATGGTTTGGTGAACAAGGCACTTCAGTGCTTTTTGCGCGACACTTTTGGTGACGACAAATGGGCTGCGGTTGCGGAACAGGCAAAGCTTGGCTTTTTGAATTTCGAGGCGATGACGCGATATGATCCGGTGCTGACGGAACGGGTCATCATTGGCGCCGTCAAGGTGCTTGACCGCCCGCGGGAGATTTTGCTCGAAGACATGGGCACCTACCTTGTGTCGCATGCAAATTCGCACCGCCTGCGCCGGCTTTTGCGGTTTGGCGGCGCGTCTTTCGTGGAATTTCTACATTCCCTGGATGATCTGCCCGGCCGCAGCCGCCTTGCACTTCCCAATCTGGAAGTGCCGGCGCTTGAGCTTATCGACATTGGCATTGACCGCTTTACGCTGCATTGCCGGTCGAACGTGATCGGTGGCGGGCATGTTCTGGTGGGGCTGCTGCGCGCCATGGCGGATGATTACGGTGCGTTGGTGATGCTGGAATATCGCGGGCGCGCCGAAGATTGCGACGTCATCGGGATTCAGCTTTTGGACATGGATTTTGCCGAAGGCCGCGAGTTCGCGCTCGCAGCACCAGTGCCGGCATGGTGATCGCGGCCGAAGGTCCAAGGGTCGTGCTGGATCAAGGCGCCTTGTCGCGGCTGATGCCGATGCATGTGGTCGTCGACGGGGCTGGCCGCATCACCAGCGTCGGGCCGACATTGCGCAAGCTCGATCCGGAACGATATTGGATTGGCGAAGTGTTTCTGAACGTGTTCGACCTGCGGCGCCCCAGTTCCGTTCAGACCTTTGCCGACTTTCAGCGCCACACCGGGGAACGGCTTCACCTGTCGCTACATGGCGGCGCTGCCACCGGACTGCGCGGCGTGGCGCAGCGGGTTGGCGATGGTGGCTGTCTTTTGATCAATCTGTCGTTCGGGGTGTCGGTCCTGGATGCTGTGCGTCAGCACCGGCTGACCGAAGGCGATTTTGCGGTGACGGATCTTGCCGTCGAACTTTTGTATCTGGTGGAGGTGAAAACCGCCCTGACAGAGGATTTGCGCAATCTGAACATCCGCCTGCACGGCGCGAAAGCCGTGGCCGAGGAAAAAGCCCATACCGACACCTTGACCGGACTTCGCAATCGCCGCGCACTGGACAAGGTATTGTCCTCATTGATTTCGGGCCAGACGCCGTTTGCCCTGATGAACCTTGACCTCGACTACTTCAAGGCGGTGAACGACACGCTTGGCCATGCGGCTGGCGATCATCTGTTGCGTTCTGTCGCTGGCGCGCTGACGCGCGAACTGCGGTCGGGTGATACCATCGCCCGCGTTGGGGGTGACGAATTTGTGTTGCTGTTGCCGGGTATGACGGTGTTGCAGAATTTGCAGGCCATTGCCGACCGTATTGTCGCAGCACTGGGGGAACCCGTGTTGTTCAAAGGGCAGTTGTGTCGCGTGTCGGCCAGCATCGGGATGACAGTATCGTCGGTTTGTCCCGTTGCCAGTGCCGCCGAAATGCTCGCCGATGCCGATGCCGCCCTTTACGAGGCAAAGCGCGCCGGACGGGGGCGCGCCTGCCTGTTTGGGGAACGGAGTGTGGCACCCCCGCTCAAGTCGGTGGGGTGATCAGCCGTCGATCCGCGCGCCCATGATCGCGATGGCCTGCTGGTAGACTGTGGCAGCGTTCCATTCCTTGATCACGGCAAAGTTCGGTTCACCTTCCTGATAACCTGCCCCGGGAACCCAGCCTTTCTGGGCCAGAAAGTTTGCCGTCGACGCCAAGGCATCGGTCTGGTTGGACAGATCGACGACGCCGTCGCCGTTTCCATCCACGCCATAGCGCAGGACATTTCCGGGCAGGAACTGCGTGTGACCCACCTCTCCGTGGCGCGCGCCGATGGTCGATGTGTCGATGGTGCCCTGATCGACAAGCTGAAGCGCAGCAAGCAGGTGTCCGGTAAAGAACTCCGACCGCCTGCAATCATAGGCGAGGGTGGCGATGGCGCTGACCACATTGGTGTCGCCCATGAAATTGCCAAAGCCGGTTTCCATGCCGTGGATGGCCAGGATGACCCCGGACGGCACGCCGAACCGCGCCTCCAGCGAGGCATAGAATTCGGCCGACTTTTCCTTGCGTGATCGCCCAATGCTGACGATGTCATTGGCACCGCGCACCTGCATGAATTTTTCAAGGCTGTATTTGAAGCTTTTCTGGCCACGATCCGCGGAAATCGTCTTGGTTGAATAGCTGCTGCCCATCAGTGCGTCGATGCCGCGCTGACCGACGCCCGCGGCGGCGGCTTCTTGCGCCATGACGGGTTTCCACTCTTCGTAACCGTTCGACTGGTTTCCGCACGTCGCCGCCGAAGTCGAAAATCCTGTCACCATCGCCACGGCAGTTGCAATCAATATGCGAAATACCAAAATCCGTTCTCCTTCAATACGTTTGCGACAGTTTAGCGGACTTCAACAATCCTGCAACCCGGCAGGGATTGACGCCGGGTTGTTTGCTGGTTTTTGCCGCAGTGTTTCAGTGAAAATCGCGTGATTTGGGAATAAGCCGCGTGTCACGTGGATGTCCGTGGCGCGGGCCGGTGTCGATCGGCGCGCGCGGGTTATCCGTCACGGGGGCGGGCATCCGAGGCCCCGGCGCATCCCAAAGCTGATCGAGCGTGGACGACCTGTCCGTCACATGCTGGGCCATCAGGTGAATGACGCCTTCCGCGCTTTTCTGCACCCGACCGGCCACCAGCATCAACCGCGCGCCCATCACCGCGCGTCGGAATTGCAGGAACTGCCGGGCCCACAGCACAACATTGGTCACGCCGGTTTCATCCTCCAGCGTGATGAAGATGGCGTTGCCCTTGCCAGGCCGCTGCCGCACCAGCACAAGCCCCGCCGTTCGTACGAAACTGCCATTCCGGCTGGCCGAAGTCTGGGCGCAGGTCAGCACGCGTTCCGCCGCAAGAATCGGTCGGAGCACCTGCAACGGATGCGCCTTCAGCGAAAGGCGCAGCGTCTGGTAATCGGTGGCCACATGTTCGCCGAGCGGCATCACGGGCAGCCGGGTTTCCGGTTCGACGCCCAGTTCCGGCGTGTCTGTGATCCGGAACAGAGGCAGGGGGATGTCATCGGGCAGCCGCCGTACCGCCCACAAGGCCGCCCGGCGATCCATCCCGACCGAGCGGAACGCATCGACAGCAGCCAGCGCCCGCATCGGACGGCCCGGCAGTCGCGCGCGGACTGCCAGTTCTTCGGCCGAGGTGTACCCTTCGCGACGGGCGGCTGTCAGGCGCGCCGCTTCGGCCTGATGCACACCGTCGACCTGACGAAACCCCAACCGCAAGGCCAGTTGCCCATCGACATCACGTTCCAGCGTGTTGTCCCAGACGCTGTGATTGATATCGACAGGCCGCACTTCCACCCCGTGTTCGCGCGCATCGCGCACGATCTGTGCCGGGGCATAGAACCCCATCGGCTGCGAATTCAGCAGGGCACAGGCAAACACTGCGGGATAATGGCATTTGATCCAGGACGAGATGTAGACGAGTTTCGCAAAGGACGCGGCATGGCTTTCAGGAAAGCCATAGCTGCCAAATCCCTTGATCTGGTCAAAGCAGTTCTGGGCAAATTCGCGTTCATAGCCGCGTTCGACCATGCGTTCGACCATCAGATCGTGAAACTTGTGCATCTTTCCCAGATTGCGAAAGGTGGCCATGGCGCGGCGAAGCTGGTTCGCCTCCACATCTGAAAACCGGGCGGCGACCATGGCCAGCTTCATCGCCTGTTCCTGAAACAGCGGCACGCCCAGCGTTTTGCCCAGCACCTGACGCAATTCGTCGGGGTCATGCGGGGGCGCGGGGGCGGGATAGATCACCTGTTCTGCTCCGCAACGGCGGCGCAGATAGGGATGCACCATGTTGCCCTGAATGGGGCCGGGCCGCACGATGGCCACCTGAATGACAAGGTCATACAGGCGACGGGGTTTCAGACGGGGCAGCATGTTGATCTGCGCGCGGCTTTCCACCTGAAACACACCGATACTGTCGCCCTTGCACAGCATGTCATAGACCGCCGCATCCTCACGCGGGACGGCGGCAAGATCCAGATGGCGGTCGTATTCCTGTTCGATCAGGTCAAACGCCTTGCGGATGCAGGTCAGCATTCCAAGGGCCAGCACATCGACCTTGAGGATGCCCAGATCGTCGATATCGTCCTTGTCCCATTCGATGAAACTGCGCTCGGGCATGGCGCCGTTGCCGATGGGCACGGTGGCGGTGAGGGGGCCTTCGGTCAGGATGAACCCGCCCACATGCTGCGACAGGTGACGGGGCATTCCGATCATCTGATCGGCCAGCCGCATCGTGCGCACCAAAAGCGGATCGGCAAGATCCAGCCCCGCCTCACGCGCGTGCAGGTCACCGATTTCGCGGCCAAAGCTGCCCCAGACGGTGCGCGCAAGTGCGGTTGTCACATCCTCGCCCAGACCCATGACCTTGCCCACTTCGCGGATCGCACTGCGGGGGCGATAATGGATCACAGTTGCGCACAGCCCGGCGCGGTGACGGCCATATTTGCGATAGATGTACTGGATCACCTCTTCCCGGCGTTCATGCTCGAAATCGACGTCGATGTCGGGCGGTTCCTTGCGCTCTTCCGAAATGAAGCGTTCGAACAGCAAATCGTGCTGCGCCGGATCGACCGAGGTGATGCCCAGCACATAACACACCGCCGAATTGGCCGCCGACCCGCGCCCCTGGCACAGGATGGGCGGGTTCACCTCGTTGCGGGCGAAATGGATCAGGTCATGGATGGTCAGGAAGTATTGCGAGATGTTCAGCTTGGCGATCATCGCCAGTTCTTTCTTCAACACCGCCCGCACCTTGGATGGCACCCCGTCGGGATAGCTTTCGGCGGCGCTGGCCCAGGTCAACTGTTCCAGATGCGATTGAGGGGTCAGCCCTTCGGGAACGGTTTCGGTGGGGTATTCATAGGCAAGTTCGGTCAGACTGAAATGGCAGGCATCGGCCACCTCGCGGGTGGCGCGGATGGCGTGGGGCCATTCCGCAAACAGGCGCATCATTTCGGCAGGGGATTTCAGGTGGCGTTCTGCATTGGCGTGCAACAGGAAGCCGGCTTTGGTGATGGTGGTCTTGTGCAGGATGCAGGTCATCACATCCTGCAGGGGGCGGCGGTCGGGCGCGTGGTAATGGACATCATTGGTGGCGAGGATCGACAAGCCGTGCCTGCGGGCCAGCCTGTCCAGACGGTTGATCCGCGCCCTGTCATCGCCACGGTAAAGATGGCTTGCCGCGATGTGACGCAGCATGGGCAGGCTGCGTATCAGCCGGGGCAGGCGCGTGCCGAGGTCTGCCAGATCACTGTCGGGGATAAGGATCAACTGCACGCCATCGGCATGACGGGCCAGATCATCCAAGCTCAGGTCGCAGATCCCCTTGGCCTGCCATTCGCCATTCTGGTCCTGCATCTTGCCCTTGGACAGCAGGGTGCACAGCCGTCCATAGGCCGCCCGGTCACGCGGATAGGCGAGGAACCTTTCACCGGTCACCAGTGCCAGCTTGCAGCCGATGACGGGGCGCAAACTGGCCTTGGTTGCCTGCACATGCAATCGCACGACGCCCGCCATCGTGTTCAGATCGGCGATCCCCAGGGCATCATAGCCCAGCGTCGCGGCGGCGGCGGCAAGATCGGCGGCATCGGACGCGCCCCGCAGAAACGAAAAGCAGCTTGTCACGCCCAGTTCCACAAAGGGCGCGCGGGGGTTCGGGGGGTATTCGCCTTCGGCAAATTCGCGGCGGGGCGGGGGCTTTTCGATTTCGGGCATCAGGCAAACACCCCATGCACAAACCAGCGCGGCACGCCCCCGCGCCCGTCATCATGCAGCCCTTCGCGATACAACCAAAGGCGCAGGCCCGACTGATCTTCCACCTTGAAGTAATCGCGCAACCGCGTGCCGGGCTGATCGCGCCACCATTCCGGCCCGATCCGTTCCGGCCCGGCATAGCGTGCGGTGCGGTGAATCTGCCTGCGCCAGATGAACTGTACCGGTGGCCCTTCGGGCACGGCATAGACAACCTGCACTTCTTCTGCACGGTCGAACAGGCGCAGCGGGCGTTCGCTGTGGTCTGGCACCGCGGGCCGTGTCAGCGTATCCCCCCCCAGCACGGTGCCACGAATTTCGGCGCGTTCGGGCAGATGGCTTTCATACAGCGCGGGCCGGGTGTCGGCGCGGGGGGCGGACCGCGCCCGCAGCCGGTCGACAACGCCGGGGCGGTGCCGGTAACCCGCCGCAACGCC